>NZ_CP187511.1:1085000-1622500 GCF_049821165.1 Marinomonas gallaica | reverse complement strand
AAAATAGTTTGAATTTATCCGTATCACACTTCTGTACGTCAGCAAACGTTGTCACTCGCTCTTGATCAGTAAAAAACAAACCAAACATACCACCAACACTCACGGTCACTAATGGAACATTTAACTCATCCGCCGCGGCTTTGATACCGTCCATTAGTTTAGTCGTTTTGCTTTCTAATTCTGCATGGAAAGATGGTTCACTGATTTTATTTAATACGGCAAGGCCAGCAACCATAGCAACAGGGTTTCCAGATAAGGTACCAGCTTGATATACCGGACCAAGCGGTGAGATCTGCTCCATAATTTCACGCTTGCCGCCAAAAGCTCCCACGGGCATACCCGCGCCAATGACTTTACCTAATGTTGTAAGGTCAGGCGTGACCTTGAATTTTTCTTGAGCACCGCCTAATGCAACGCGAAACCCTGTCATCACCTCATCAAAGATCAGAACAGCACCAGATGCGTCACACACTTCACGTAATGTTTCCAAGAAACCCGATACAGGGGGAATACAGTTCATATTGCCAGCCACAGGCTCAACAATAATACAGGCTATTTGGTCGCCGATTTCAGCGAAACATGATTTCACTTCTTCAATATCATTGTATTGCAGTGTAATAGTATGTTTTGCAAGATCTGCTGGTACACCAGGAGAGTTTGGGACCCCTAACGTCAAAGCACCCGATCCAGCTTTTACAAGCAAAGAATCAGAGTGACCATGATAACAGCCTTCAAATTTTACGATTTTATCTCGTCCAGTATAGCCACGAGACAAACGAATCGCACTCATCGTTGCTTCGGTACCAGAGTTGACCATACGGACCATGTCCATAGAAGGTACAAGTTCGCACACTTTGTCCGCCATGGTAATTTCAACTTCGGTTGGAGCACCAAAGCTTAAACCGTAATCAAGCTGCTTGCGTACAGCATTAATAACATCAGGGTGTGAATGACCTAAGATCATTGGTCCCCATGAGCCAACATAATCAATATAACGTTGACCATCTTCATCGTAGACGTAAGCACCGTCTCCTTTTTGAAAAAAGATTGGTGAGCCCCCTACCCCATTAAATGCTCGAACTGGTGAGTTTACACCACCAGGAATGTGTTTTTGGGCGCGAGAATATAAATCTTCTGAACGACTCATAATAGGATCCAACTATAAACTAAACATTAAAACGGTCTAACAACGACGAGAATGACAACGCCGATGAGAACTAAAACTGGAAATTCGTTAAACCATCGATAAAAAACATGGCTACGAGTATTTTGATTGTTAGCAAATTTCTTCAACAACCTGCCACAAGCATGGTGGTAGCCTAACAACATCGCAACCAGCAACATCTTGGCGTGAAACCAGCCAGAACTAAAGTAGTACTCAGAATTGTAAGAAACAATCCAAAAACCGAATACCACCGTTGCGATTGCAGAAGGTGTCATAATGCCACGATAGAGCTTTCTCTCCATAATTTTGAAGCGCTCAATACTTTCTTGATCTTTGGCGTCAGCATGATAAACAAACAACCTTGGCAAATAAAACAAGGCCGCAAACCAACAGACGACAGCGATTATATGAAAAGCTTTAACCCAAAGCATAATTATCCCTTTAACAACATTTGATCTAATTGCTGCGATGTTACCAACCACAGCTCTTGCTGCTGAACAAAACTCACTAACACTTGATGTTGCTTATGACGATGCAACCAGCTTAGCAGCTCAGCTAACGACAGGGAGGAATCCACAACGCTCACAGGTGTGCCGGGTAACGCACGTAAAACATCCATCGCTTGTCGATTTCCTTCAACCATCAACCAAGGTTGAGGGCCTAAATCGAGCTCTTTAAGTTTTCCAACCATTTCAGACACGGAAACAATGAAATGGTGTCCACTTTTTTCGATCGAGACATAGTCTATCATACCCGAAGCTAAATCACGGACCCGCTCAAGATGAAGCAATTCAGGAAAACTATTCACTTTACTCGCGACACTGCGGACATCACGTTGGCGTAACACTCTCTGAACGGGACTCCATTCAGACACCATACCTAGGGAATGTAAACGCTCCACGAAAATAGAATCCTGATTAAACAACAACCGCACCGCGGTACAAGACACGACAATCACTAAAATAGCGGGAGCAATCGTGACTGATGTATGCGTCATTTCCACCATAGCAACAATCGCCGTCAACGGTGCTTGAAACACCGTTGCCATCATCCCAGCCATGCCTAATAAAACAAATAAAGCGAGCTCTGCTGCTAGCGGAATTTGCGTGTCGAACCAAAATGAAACTTGGGCACCAAGCATACCGCCAATCACAAACGTAGGACCAACCATACCACCTGGTATACCGAGCCCGATTGAAACGGAGGTCAGCAGTACCTTTGCCAAAGCCAATCCTAATAAAGACACAAATAAAATGTCGCCCTGCAATAAACTGTTCAACGTGTCATAGCCGCCGCCTAACACTTGAGGCAAATACAAACCAACCAAACCGGTCAAAACACCCACCGTCATAAAGCGAGCGGCAAGAGGAACACTTCCTAAACGCCACAATGCTCTTTGGACTTGATAAAATAACGTTGAGGCAACCACGATGCACAGCGCTAAAGCCGCATAGGCAGCGAGCATATCAAGCTGATAAAGTGGCAAAAACACCGCCTCTAACTCAAACACCTCAATGCGCCCTAAAATTATCTGACTAATAGCTGTAGCAACAACCGAAGACAACAAAACGGGGAGCACCAAACGCAAGCGGTATTCATGAAAAATCACTTCGTAAGCAAACAAAACTCCAGCTAATGGCGTTTGAAAAGCCGCAGCAATAGCGCCAGCTACCCCACAGGCAACAAGCGTCTCCACGGCAATATAGGACAGTCGAAATCGCTGTGCCAAAATACTGCCAAATGTTGCACCTATATGCACTGCCGGCCCTTCTTTACCAATTGACAGCCCACCGAACAAACCAATAAACGCCCCTACGAACTGAATGAAAGCATTCATTAGTGGCAAATTGCCTTGGTGATAATTCAGACGCTCCACAACGTATGGAATACCCACTTTTAAAAACTTAGCGGGCACCAGTAACCAAATGATAGTTAAAGCCGCACAGGCAAGGACAGGTAAAATAAAACGAACCGTTGGGGATAACGCTTCATAGTTTTCACTATGGGAAGGTAAAACAGTAGAAGAAAGCCAGTACAGCAACTCAATCATGCCTGTCATCGCTAAGCTACTTAGCACACCACAGACCAACGCCAAGCCTGAGAGCATCAAAAGATCATCAGCAGCTAACTCTCGATTGCGCCAACGTGCGATGAAATCTAGTCCTTTCAGACTCGCCTCCTTATTATTTTATGATCAGTTCATTAATTGAAGCACCAAGATCAGAGAATTACAACGCCACTCCTGCACTACACATTGCACGCATCATTAAAGCCGATCAAGCCGAGTTGCTAAACACATATGCGTCATCACTTTATCAATATTTGGCCAGCCGTCCATTTCTAAACGAATATCATGTAAACGCTTCATGGACGTCACTTGAACCAACAACATCAAATCAATATCGCCACTGATTGAATGCGCCATTTTTATTTCAGGGACCTTTTCAATGTAAGGTTGCACTAGCTCACAAGAAAGCGGCCTAAACGTCAGCGCCAAGTAAGCCGAAATTAAATCCTCACCAGGCAAAGCAATGTGGGCATGATAACCCGTGATTTTGCCACCCTCTTCCATTCTTTTAATACGATCGGATACCGCGGTTCGTGACAAATTAACTTGTCTACTGATATCCGAAACAGATAAACGTGCATCCTGCACTAATAACGCAAGAATTTTTTCGTCATAGCGGTCTAACGTCATTAATTAGCCTATTTTTTATACACCGACAATTTGTAGGGGAAACCTGCACTTTGCTGCAAAATGGCGTCAGTTTGTGCGCAGATTTATCTGATCACTCATTTTATCCTTAACGCTATAAAATCAAAGCAATTTCAGCAGGACTTATCGTATGCAATACCAAAGGACACTTGGACCTCTTCAAGGCATGGCCATGACTGTAACAACATTTGTAGGAACAGGGTTAATGATTCTACCTGCCATGTCCGTTGCACAAGCTGGCAGTTTCGCTTTTTATGCATGGCTTATCACCGCCACCATTATCGTACCGGTTGCCTTTGTCTTTGCCTTTCTTGGTGGCCGCTTTCCTTCGGCGGGTGGTGCATCACATTACATAGGAAAGGTATTAGGGAAAAAAGCTGAACGAGCAGTCGGGTGGCTATTTTTGAGCATTTTGTTTGTGGGCCCTGCAGTGGCCATAAAAGTCGCAGCGGCGTATCTTGCAGTATTGCTCAATTTAACCGAGAGCTCTGTCTTTTTATTAAGTGTTATCACTTTAATAGGAATGCTCTTGTTTTCGATTGCTGGCATGAAAAACTCCGCCAACTTTCAAACCGGTGTGGTGGTGTGCTTAATCAGCACCGTACTAGCGTTATTTATACTAAGCGGAGCACCGTTTTCTTCAAACATTACCAACCGTCCTCAAAGCTGGCCAGAGTTAGAAACAACATTACTCGCAACTGGCACTATCTTTTGGTGTTTTCTTGGCATAGAAGTCATGGCTCATATGGGTGCAGAGTTTAAAAACCCAAGCCGAGACTTCCCCATCGCGCTGCTTGGCGGTATTGCACTGGTCGTTATGCTTTATCTCGCTACGGTACTAATGATTGCAGAATACAAAGTTTACGGAAATGAATTTACTAACAGCCAATCCTTAGCTCTCTTAGTCGGTTCACTGTTAGGCGAAGAAGCTCGCCGCTGGTTTGCACTGGGTGCCTACATTATCGCGTTCTCGAACGTAGGAACATATATCTTAGGTTTTGCTCGTATGGTGCAATCCATGGCAAGCCAACGTGCGATCCCGCAGTATTTTAATATTCTATCAAACAAAGGAACGCCTGTTAGAGCGGTCAGTCTAGTAGGTTTAGCTTGTTTACTCTCACTCTTATTAGTCGAGTTTTTTGGAACTCAAATGGAGTGGCTCATTGAAATGACGAATGGCGCTTTCTTATTGATCTATACACTTACCTGCATTACCGCAATCAAGTCCTTAGAATCACGCTTTCGCTGGGTAGCTGTATTAGCAACCTTTAGCTGTCTTATGATGATTGTCTTCATCGGACAAAACATGTTGTTTGCAGTCCTTGTTTTTGTATTAGCCTTCGCTTGGGAAAGCTTAAAAATTCAAAATCCTCCCATGCCGGAAGATAAAATTCATGTACAATAAGCCTATGAACATTCACCTCGGTTCGATTGAAACGAGATATTAGGAGAGAACACACATGCCACTACTAGACAGTTTTCGAGTAGATCACACACGTATGCAAGCTCCAGCGGTACGCGTTGCGAAAACAATGGAAACCCCTAAAGGCGACACAATCACAGTCTTCGATCTACGTTTTTGCATTCCCAACGCTGAGATCTTGTCTGAAAAAGGCATTCACACTCTTGAGCACTTATTTGCTGGTTTTATGCGTGACCACTTAAACGGTAATGGTGTAGAAATCATCGACCTATCACCAATGGGTTGCCGTACAGGTTTTTACATGAGCCTAATCGGTACGCCGGGCGAAGAAAAGGTAGCAGAGAGCTGGAAAGCAGCTATGCAAGATGTGATCGATGTTGCCGCGAAAGAAGACATTCCAGAGCTAAACGAATATCAGTGCGGCACTTACACGATGCACTCACTGGAAGAAGCAAAAGACATCGCGCGTAATATTCTTGATCGCGGCGTGTTGGTAAACAGTAACTCAGAACTTTACCTGAGCGAAGAGTTCCTAGCAGAACATTCTTAATCTGCTTACAGTATTAACACATCAAAAAAGAGAGCCAAATGGCTCTCTTTTTTCTACTACTTTCTATTTAAAGACTTTTCTAAACGTTACCCACGAGTTGCCGTCGCTAAGAAGGCACTGGCCGCAACAAAAATCCCACCCATACCACGGTTTAAATTTGCCAACCCCTTTGGACTACGGATAATGCGACGTAATTGACGTCCGCCGATAGCATAAAAGAAAGCAGCAATAAACTCTGTTGCTAAAAACGTCGCCCCGATAATAGTGAACTGAATAGCAACAGGCTCATTCAAATCCAATAATTGTGGGAAAATTGCAGTAAATATCAAAACCGCTTTAGGGTTACTGATGGCAACCATAAACTCTTGGCGCATACGCGAGAAATGAGAGCGTTGAACAATAACACCCTCCTCTTCCATAGAGCTTAAATTTTGTTTAGCAGCCATCCATGTTTTAACCCCAACATATAACAGATATACCACTCCTAACCACTTCACCACATTAAACCAAAACGATGACGAAACGATCACCGCTCCAAGACCTAATGCGGAAACCACCATTAAGATAGTGAACGCTACATTACGCCCAATGACGGCAATAACCGCGGCTGGTGCTCCGACACGAATACCATTATACATAGCCGTAAAGTTGTTTGGCCCTGGGCCAAAAGATAGTAGCAATAAGATCGGAGCAACCGTTAACCAAAACTGAAGTGCCATTCTAAGTCTTACCTCGCAATGAATGACTTAATATTCCAAAGCTCGAACCCAGAAATACCTTATTTATTAAGGATTCAAACCTTATATTCGAAGGCATATCACTGTTCTGAATTCTGCTATTGACCGTAAAATAGGCGGCAACTTTAACGATAAAAAACGAGTATGTCATGTCTATTTCGCACTTATTTTTATGGCTCACCGCCAGCATTTGGGGATTCGCATTTGTTGCGCAAAGTACGGCAATGGAAGTCATTGGTCCACATACTTTTAATGCGGTTCGCTTCCTTTTAGCGACACTTTCAATGATACCATTACTGTTCATTTTCAAGACGAAACAAGACTACGATCAAAAAGCTTTACTGAAAGGGAGTATCGCCGCAGGAAGCTTACTTTTCTGTGGTTTTACCTTTCAGCAAACCGGACTTTTGTATACCACAGCAGGTAACGCAGGCTTCATCACAAGCATGTATATCGTACTAGTCCCTTTAGTTGGGTTACTGTTTAAACATTCCGTTGACCGATTAACTTGGGGGGGCATTGCCGTCTCTTTAGTTGGCTTTTATGTCCTAACCATTGGGCCAAACCTCAGCATCAATAAAGGTGATGTACTAGAACTAGCGGGCACTTTATTCTGGACCTGCCATGTCTTGCTAATCAGCTACTTATCACGATCATTACCTGCACTGCCTTTATCCATTGCTCAGTTTGCCATCGCAACGATTTGGGCAAGCCTGACGGCATTCACATTAGAAGAACCTAGTCTTGCTGCAGTAGAGCTGGCTTGGTGGCCATTAGTGTATGCTGGTGTGGCTTCTTCAGGCATTGCCTTTACCCTTCAAACCTTAGGACAACGACAGGTAACACCTAGTACGACAGCTCTAATACTCTCAATGGAAGCCGTGTTTGCAGCCATCGGCGGCTGGTGGCTGATGGGAGAAGTGCTAAGCGATCGAGCTCTATTTGGCTGCGCACTCATTTTTACCGGTATGATCGTAAGCCAATGGCCACGTAAAGAAACCGCTATAGACGCTACTAGGGAAGCGAGCCGGTAACCTCTTCGATATTGAGCGGCATACCACGCTGAACGGGTTGAGAAAGAATCATCATCGTTTTCGTGTCGCTCAAGTCAATCAAACGTTCAAGCAAGATATCCAAGCGTGACATTGATGAGACCGCTACGCGTAAGATAAAAGCAGAAGGTCCAGTCACATTGTAACAATCTAAAATTTCTTCAAGGCCTACAACCAAGTCCTTAAACTCTCGCTCTTTGGTTCGGTACACTTCACACTCAACCAAAGCTGTAATAGGAATGCCCGCATTTTCTAGATTAATCTTGGCTTGATACCCAGTAATTACACCTTGCTCTTCCAACTTCTTAATACGCTCTGCCACCGCTGGTGCTGACAGGTGGACAAGCTTAGCAAGCTCTGAGTAACCTAAGCGGCCATTTGACTCAAGTGCTTTGAGTAATTTCCAATTAATCCTATCCATATCTATACCCATTAAGATAAAAACTGCTTTAGCTTAACGGGTAGCGTGATGAATTTCGACTTTTACAGGCTCTTGAACACAAAAACGGCCACACAAGGTGGCCGCATTATTAATAACAATTAATGATCGTTATTCGTCGATGCCTAGTTTGTCTTTCAAGGCTGCAACAGATTCGTTATACGATTCAGAGATGCTTTCCATTGTATCGTCATAAGTCTCTTTTGCTTCTTCCATAGCCTCATCAGTATCGGCTTCTTCTTTGGCTTCTTCATAAGCATCTTTAGCGTTTTCTACTTGCTCATCGTACTCATCATGTAGGTCTTCCATACCTTCATTGAAGCTGTCTTTGATGTCATTCCACTTATCTTCAGCGTTGTCTTCATTCATGTTTTTGTTGATCCAACACTCAGTTTTTGCTGTAGATAACTCCATTTGTGCACCGACAATGGCAGACCAATCGTTATCAGCCTTTGCTTTTTCCATCGCAACTTCCTGTTTTTCAATCATACTACAGCCGTCACCATCGTAATCTGCGTAAGCTACTGATGCTGTCATTGAAGCCGCTGCAATGGCTGCTGCTAATGTACCTTTTTTAGCGAATGTAAATGCGTTAGTTAAAGTTTTCATATGACCGTCCTTTTTTCATTTGCTTAAGTGATGACTAGATAATGGCAGTTATCAAAGAAAAAGAAAGAGGTGACAGTTCGGTTACGTTTTTGCTCCTAGTAAGCACTGAATGCAGGAGCGTATACTTATTTTTTCAGCATTTGTCAGCGGCAGGTAAAGAAGCATCACACATCAACGGGGAGTCGTACTTATTCTTCAGGCATAAAAAAACGCGCCGTAGCGCGTTTTTAAAACTGTATGATAGCTAGAGGCCTTACAGTGAAAGCGTTTTTTCACCTCGAGCGATACCCGATACACCAGTACGCACGACTTCAAGAATGTGCATACCACTCAGAGCATGCAAAAAGCCATCAAGCTTATCTGACTCGCCCACAATCTGAATAGTGTAAATCGATGGCGTCATATCAACGATGTTGCCACGGAAAATATCTACCGTACGTTTGACTTCAGCACGCTGTGCACCAGAAGCACGAACTTTTACAAGCATCATTTCACGTTCGATATGCTGACCTTCCGTTAAATCAACCAGCTTCACCACATCAATCAGCTTATTCAACTGTTTTGTGATTTGCTCAACCACTTGATCAGAGCCAAATGTTGTCAACGTTAAGCGAGACAACGTAGGGTCATCGGTCGGCGCCACGTTCAATGTTTCGATGTTGAAGTTACGTTGCGAGAACAAACCAACAACACGCGACAAAGCACCCGGCTCGTTTTCCATTAAAACTGAGATAATGTGTCGCATCTTAAGTTCGCTCCGTCTTGCTTAGGAACATATCGCGCATAGAGCCGCGTGGCACTTGCATTGGGTACACATGTTCCTCTGGGTCTACATAACAGTTGATGAATACAAGCTGATCTGTCATTGCGAACGCTTCTTCCATCTTCGCATCTAATTCGTCTTTGGTACGGATTTCTACGTACTTATGACGGTAGGCATCCATCAAAGTTTTGAATTCAGGAAGAGAATCCATGTAAGAGTTTGAATGACGACCTTCATAGTTCATATCCTGCCATTGGCGAACCATCCCCAATGAACCATTGTTCAAGCATAGAATCTTGACTGGAATACCGTATTGTAGACAAGTGGATAGCTCCTGAATGTTCATCTGGATGCTACCTTCGCCCGTTACACAAACAACAGTTTCTTCAGGGAAATTCATTTTAACGCCCATTGCTGCAGGCAAACCAAAGCCCATCGTGCCAAGACCGCCAGAGTTAATCCAACGGTACGGTTTTGAGAACTTATAGTATTGGGCGGTAAACATTTGGTGCTGACCCACATCTGATGCAACATAGGCATCACCATTGGTTGCGCGCCAGCAGGCTTCAACCGCGGCTTGAGGCTTGATCTTGTCACCAGCAGTGTCGTAACGACCACCATGCACCTGACGCCATTCATTGATCTGCTTCCACCAGCTTGCGATTGCATCTTGATTCGTTCGAGCTGGGGCATCATCAATCAGCCCCATCATTTCTTCTAGGACTTGAATTACAGGCCCAACAATCGGTACATCGGCACGAATCGTTTTAGAAATGGATGCAGGATCAATGTCTACATGGATAATTTTAGCGCTCGGGCAAAACTTATCTGGATCATTGGTAACACGATCATCAAAACGCGCACCGATAGCTAAAATCAAATCACTGTGATGCATCGCTTGGTTAGCTTCATAAGAGCCATGCATACCCAACATCCCCACGGACTGATCGTCAGTCGCAGAGTAACCACCTAGTCCCATCAAGGTATTCGTCACTGGGTAGCCAAGTTCTTTTGCAAGTTTAGTCAGCTGCTCAGAAGCACCACCCATAATGACACCGCCACCGGCGTAAATCATTGGGCGTTTAGCGGCTAACAATAAATCAACTGCTTTCTTAATTTGTCCACTGTGGCCTTTTGTAGGCGGCGTGTACGAACGCAGTGAAACAGACTCAGGGAAGCTGTATTCAAACTTCTCATTTGGCATTGTCATATCTTTAGGGATATCGACAACTACTGGGCCTGGGCGACCTGTGCTCGCAATATGGAAGGCTTTTTTCAGAATCAACGGAATCTCTGAAGGATGCTTAACTGAAAAACTATGCTTCACAATCGGACGAGACACACCGATCATATCCGTTTCTTGGAAGGCATCTTCACCAATCAAGTAACTCATTACCTGACCACAGATAACCACCATAGGGATGGAGTCCATGAAGGCTGTAGCAATACCTGTTACCGTATTGGTTGCACCAGGACCAGAGGTAACCAAAACAACCCCAGGTTTACCTGTCGCACGCGCATAACCGTCAGCCATGTGTGTAGCGGCTTGCTCGTGGCGGACAAGGACGTGTTTGACGTCCGATTGGCGGTGTAGCGCATCGTAAATGTGCAATGCTGCACCACCTGGATAACCATATATGTACTCAACTCCCTCATCTTTAAGGAAGCGGGCGATCATTTCACCACCGGATAATAACTCCACCTTGTTAACCTCTATAGTGTTCATCAATCTGCTACTTTAGGTATGACTATTGTAACCGCATACTAAGGTCAGATAAAAGTTGATAAAACGATGTTTGCAAAACAAATGAGATACCTGGAATTAAGGAACACTCAAACGCAATAAATCGCAGTTTTGACACTGCCCGCGTTTATATCGCGAGGAGAAGTATTGTAGGTAAAAATTCTACTCACAACACTTTGTGCAACGACTATACTTTAGTCGTATAGGAAGGGGCTGTTTGCCACCATCAGAAGAGATAGTCAGCGGGGTATTGCTGACATAGAAGAACATTGTCTCAAGCGCACCACTGCGTGTCAATGAAAACGCCTCAACAAACGCCATTCTTCTTGCTCTGACAGGGCTTTCATGGTGTCATACTTATATTATGAAATAAGGAGTTACCCCTATGGCTTCAGAATTAAACCAACAACGTATTATTGATGAATTTTTACGCTGTTTTCGCAAAATGCTAATGGAACCAGAGCTGTCTGCTGAATTAGTTCGCATTGCAAAAGAGCACATCAATGAGCCGAATGCTTATCAAGTGATTGCAGACGCAGTTTCAAGCCAAACCACAATAAAAATCCAAGAAGAACATACGGATGCGGATCGTATGTTTATCAATCTTCTAATTGACACCGTAAAAAGCGATAGCAACCTTTATTAAAAGGCCTTGCTGCTTTCATATCAGTAGGAGCTTTTAAGCTCCTACTTTCTTGAATGACCTTCATGTAGTGTTTATGCCCTCTTTTGACGAAGCCAGCCTCCAACACATTGCCAACAACATCAAAGCTTGGTCCAAAGAATTTGGCTTTAGTGACTGCCGTATTGTAAATCCAGAACTAGAACAATATCGTGAGGACTTTCACGCTTGGCTTGAGCAAGGCTATCATGGCGAAATGGATTACCTTGCCAATCATGATGATCTACGCTTTCAGCCAGCAAACCTTCATGCAGGCACTCAGCGCGTCATAAGTTTGAGCATGCCCTATCTACCTGAATCTGTGGAAACGGTAAAACGCCTGAAGACTCCTGAAAAAGCCTACATTGCTCGTTATGCACTAGGACGTGACTACCACAAGCTTATTCGCAAACGACTGACTCAGTTAGCAAAGCGTATTGAAGAAGAGATTGGTGATCATGGCTATCGCGCCTTTGTTGATAGTGCCCCTATTTTAGAGCGACAAATCGCTGAGCAAGCGGGCATGGGCTGGATTGGAAAGAACACTTTGTTACTGTCACCCAAAGCAGGCAGTTGGTTTTTATTAGGGGAGGTTTTTACAAACCTCCCCTTGCCCGTTGACCCGCCAACGCCACAACGACATTGCGGCAGTTGCAGTGCATGCTTGGATAAATGCCCAACCAATGCCTTTGTTAAACCATGGGTCTTGGACGCCAGTAAATGTATTTCCTACTTAACCATTGAATACGATGGCATCATCCCTGAAGAGCTGCGCGCCAAAATGGGCAATCGAATCTTTGGTTGCGATGACTGCCAATTAGTCTGCCCTTGGACAAAATTTGCCAAAAACACCCAAGAAGATGATTTTCAACCAAGACACAATTTAGACAGTGAGGACTTACTGACTTTATTTGAATGGGATGAAGATACCTTTTTAAGTAACACAGCGGGCTCTCCCATCAGAAGAACGGGGTATGAAAACTGGCGCCGAAACATCGCCGTCGCCCTAGGTAACGCGCCTTACTCCAAGGCAACAGTTGACGCCTTAGATCGTGCTAAGAAGAATGCTTCTGAGAAGCTTTTGGTTCATCTTGAATGGGCACTGGCTCAACATCAAACACCTCAATAAACTCACCTTCCATGAGTGAATCCGAGTCAAGTTGAGCATGACTTTCCTCAACATAAGCGATAATCACTCTATTGCGGCCACTGCCTTTGGCATCGTATAAAGCATCGTCAGCACGTTTCAATAGCTCAGGCCCCGTCTCGATCGAACTCAATTGGGCAACCCCTATACTCGTCGTCACCCGTATGGATTGCTCTTCAAAGTGAGCTTTTGCAAGTACAGCCCTTAAGGATTCAGCCTTTCGTTCGGCGCTGTACAAATCAAAGTATGGCAGCAGTACGGCAAACTCCTCTCCGCCCCATCGTGCAACAACCCCCTCTTCGCCCACTTCTTTCTGGATAACTTGGGCCGCGTGCTTTAACACTAGATCTCCAGTCTGATGACCAAAGCGATCGTTCACTTTTTTGAAGTCATCTAGATCCACTAACAAGAGAGACAGAGGCGTAACACGGCGACGTGCGAGCATGACATATTCGAGAAAAAGCACATCAAATCGAGTACGGTTATACACTTGAGTCAAGGCGTCCGTATTAGCGATCACTGAAAGCTGCTGGTTCAGATCGACAAGCTCTTGATTACGCTCCTCTAAAGCCGCTGTCTTAGCTTTAATGTGGTTTTCAAGAGACTTGTTAATGTTACTGAATTCTTCACGGGATTTGGCAAGCGATAAAATCACTCGATTAATACCGTCTAAGATCTGCCGATACTCTCCGAACTGCCCAGGAAAAGAGTGAGCTTGTAATGGGGTTGGTCGCTCTAAACACACTAAACTCAACTCACGCATAAAGCCCTCAAAACCAGAACGAACGCCGCGCTTAATGACGACGGCAAGAACGGCAAGCAACAAAACGAATTGCAGCAGTAAAATCCCCATCGCAGCAGGCAAGTTATTAACGACAACTTGATACAAAGGCCACTTAGGAAACGCTAAGGCGAGTGTGAAAGAAGAGTTTTGAATTGCTAGGAGTTGAAATAAGCTAGAGTCCGTCGCTTCAAGCTGCGCTTGATTTGGCCATGAGAAAACAATTGAGCCATCTTCGCCAAGCAGCGCAAAAGATTCAACTGACGCGAAGTCACGACTAAAGAACTGAGTTCCGAGTGTCAATGAAGCCAGTAGCTGGTCAATATTATCTGGTGTTTGTTCAATGACAGCTTCAACAGAAGAACGCAACTGTTGCACTACATGTTGACGGTTTTCTTGGTACTGTTGATAAGACCAAGTAATAAACACACATAATACAAAACCTGTAACCGCAAGATAGCAGGCGAGTACTTTAGTCAGTATGAATTGAACCGCACTTCTTTGAGGTAACACGCTAAACCCTTATGCCCATATTCAGAGTACAAAGTCCAACAACTAATAAAGACCCGCTTAAAGAAATCGCTTTACTTAGATAATTAATCGACAGAACTTAACACAAAGACCACAAAAGTTGATGCCGGATTACATTTTATTACAAAACGATGACTAACGAGTCAGTCGAATCAATCCTTCTTGCGCCGTAGAGGCCACTATCTCACCCTCCTTGTTAAAAATCTTCCCTCGCACAAATCCTCGGGCGCCTGAAGCAGATGGGCTATCCGCGACATATAATAACCAGTCATCTAATCGAAATGGACGATGGAACCAAATAGCATGATCAAGACTTGCAATGTTCAAATTCGGATTGCCAATAGAAATTCCGTGCGGCTGAAGTGCAGTCTCTAAAAAACCATAATCAGTGGTATAAGCCAGCATCGATTGATGTACTAATTCATTATCAGGCAAAGGTGAAATACTGCGAATCCACATATGTCGTGCCGGAAGTCCAGGACGCGGACGAAACGGATTTTGATTTTCCACAATGCGGTATTCGATCGGCCGTTCCGCGGTCAATAAGCTGCGAATTTTAGATGGAATCTCTTCCGCATGCTTCTGAAATAAACTGAGCTCTGATTTGAAATTCTCAGGACCAGGTACATGAGGCATAGGCTCTTGATGCGACAAGCCTTCTTCGTATTTCTGAAAAGAGGCAGTCATCACCAAAATGGTTTTTTGATTTTGGCTGGCGATCACTCGGCGAACACTGAAACTTCCACCATCTCTCACTGTCTCAACATCATAGTCAATAATTTGCTTCGCATCCCCTGGACGAATAAAGTAGCTGTGTAATGAATGCGGGGCTCGCCCTTCCGGAACGGTTTGCGCCGCTGCACTCAATGCCTGACCGACAACTTGTCCGCCAAAGACCTTAGGAAACCCTAAATCTTGACTCTTACCGACAAATTTAGTGTCAGAAACCCGATTCAAAGTGAGTATATCGATCAAATTATGTATAACACTACGCACTGCGATTCCCCTATTTCTATAGTGGTTCTAACTGCACTCAAATATTGCGTTATTTGAGCATAACGCAAGCCGCAGTCAATACAGAGAATTTTTGCCTCTGTAGATAAATTTTGCTTCTATTAGAAAATTGTAGCGAGGCCAATTCAAGTGTCAGATTCCAAGCTCATCGATCCGTTCGGTCGAAAAATTGATTATTTACGTATTTCGGTGACGGACCGCTGTGATTTTCGCTGTACCTATTGCATGGATGAAGATGCGACCTTTTTGCCTCGTCGCGATATTTTATCGCTCGAAGAGATCGTTCAAGTTGCCACCTCATTCGTTGCACTAGGTACCCGAAAAATCCGTATTACGGGCGGTGAACCACTGGTACGAAAAGACATATTGTTTGCACTAAAGCAAATAGCAGCTCTACCGGGACTTGATGAGCTCACCATAACAACGAATGGTTCACAGCTTGAAAAAATGGGGCAACAGCTGTTCGATGCGGGCGTTTCTCGCATCAATATTAGCTTAGATACGCTTAAACGTGAACGCTTTGAAGAGCTTACACGTCGAGACAAACTCGACCAAGTCCTACGCGGCATCAAGACTGTAAGCGCACTCCCCTTTAAGCAACTAAAACTTAATGCCGTCATTCTAGGTGGTCATAATGACGACGAAATAGAAGACTTAGTGGAATTCGCGTTAGCTCATAAAATGGATATTAGTTTCATTGAAGAAATGCCATTGGGTCAGATTTCTCACCATGATCGTGCCAAAGTCTACATCTCCAGTGACGAATTACTAGAACGTTTACAACAACGCTGGCACCTGAGCCTTTCTGAACGCTCGACTGGCGGACCTTCACGCTATTACGACATTGCCGGAGAAAGCCAGCAAGTCGGATTCATTTCCCCACACAGTCATAATTTTTGCAGTACATGCAATCGAGTACGCTTGACAGCAGAAGGTCGCCTATTACTTTGCTTGGGCAATGAGCATTCAAAAGATTTAAAATCGGTACTACGAACTCATCCAGATGATGCAGATTTATTACAGCAGAGTATTATTGATTCTCTAGTACTCAAACCAGAGAAACACCACTTTAACTTAGATGAAGAACCCCAAATTCTGCGCTTCATGAGCGCCACTGGCGGTTAACAAAGGATTTTATTATGGCTAAAACCCCGTCCCCTTTTCGCCCGCTTAGCATCAATGTATTAACCGTTTCTGACACCCGCGGTATCGCTGAAGACACATCCGGTGAAGCGCTCATTACCATGCTTAAAGACGCTGGGCATAACCTAGGTGAGCGAGCGATTGTAAAAGATGATGTTTACGCCATGCGCGCCGTGGTATCCACCTGGATCGCTGATGACAACGCACACGTTGTCTTGATCACAGGCGGTACTGGTTTTTACTCACGTGACAGCACACCAGAAGCCATCCTGCCGTTACTGGACAAAGAGGTCGACGGTTTTGGGGAGCTTTTCCGCCAAATATCATATGAAGAAATTGGCACCTCGACTATTCAATCTAGAGCACTAGCAGGCCTTGCCAATAAAACACTTATTTTCTGTTTACCTGGCTCTACAGGGGCCTGTAAAACTGCATGGAACGGCATTATCCAAGAGCAGTTAGATGCACGTCATCGTCCATGTAACTTCGTTACGATGCTTTTGGGGCCTTATCAACCACCTGTTCACGAGGTGTAATTCATGACGGCATTAATGCCTTTTAAAGACGCGATTCAGCACATTAAGAACGCCCTGCCTCTTGCAACGTTAACCGAGCGTGTTTCATTAGACCATGCTCTGGGACGCATTTTGTCTCAGGATATTGTTTCTCACATTGACGTCCCCCCTGCGGCCAACAGTGCGATGGACGGTTTTGCCGTTCGCTCGCGTGATTTGCAAGACACTGCAACATTATCCGTTTCTCAACGCATCGCAGCGGGTAACGCCCCAACACCTCTCACGCCAAGCACCTGTGCTCGTATTTTCACTGGCGCCGAAATCCCTGCTGGTGCTGACGCCGTTGTGATGCAAGAAAATACCAAGCAACAGAACGACCAAATTACGTTTCTTCAGGCCGTAAAGCCAAACGATAATATTCGTCCAGCGGGACAAGACATTGCAAAAGGTGCTCTGGTATTAGCCGCAGGAAAGCGCTTATCTGCGATTGATATAGGTGTATTGGCCAGTATTGGTCTTACCTGTATCGACGTGTTTACACCATTAAAAGTGGGTGTTCTCACTACAGGTGATGAGTTACAACAATCCGGACAGCCTCTTACGGCAGGACAAATTTACAACTCAAATGGCCCACTTATTGAGTCATTAGTGATCAGTGCAGGGCATCAGGTAAGTTTACGCCGACATGCTATGGATTCCGTAGAAGCTACGCAAACGGCTCTGAAAGAACTCAGTGACTGCTCCGATATCATTATTTCTTCAGGCGGCGTTTCCGTCGGCGAAGAAGACCATGTGAAAGCCACCATTGAACAAAATGGGCAGTTACATCTTTGGAAAATCGCTATAAAGCCTGGTAAACCCTTAGTATTTGCAAAGGTGTTTGACACCCCCTTACTAGGATTACCTGGTAACCCTAGCTCAACTTTGGTCACATTCCACCTATTTGCAAGACTAGCACTGGCAAAAGCGGCCGGTGAAAGTTTGGATTTACCGAAAGCTTTACGAGTTAAATGTGACTTTTCGCGCAAAGGGAATAAGTCTCGAGATGAGTTCTTAAGAGTGCATGTAAACAACGGCGTTGCGACACCTCATGTGCAACAAAGTTCTGGCGCTCTATTGGCCGCCAGCCAAACAGATGGTTACTTACATGTGCCAGCGGAGCACAATATTTCACCAAATAGTGAATTCGACTTTTACCCATTTAACAGCTTCTAAACTACACTTAATGGATCTATCCCCTATTATGTAGGAGTAACCGTTGTGAGAGATAGAAACTGGGAAGCGTCATTGTATGAACATCAACACGAGATGATTAAACGTCTTGATGTTCATCGTAAAAAAGATCGAAACGACCAGCTTACTCAAGATGAGATCATGGCCGTTGAACACACCTTCCAATTATTAGTGGCTTCAATGCTTGATTTCGCTCGTTATGTACTTAAACATCACTATGATGTTGCTGTTGAACGTCGAGATCAGGTGCTGGATGCTTTGATAGAACATAAAGACGTAACCTATGAACAAGGTGAGCAGATTCGAGTACTGGTGGAACTGCGCCAAAAGATTCTATTTGATTACTTAGATGAGAATTTTACCGAGCTGTCCTCAGCCTTATCCTTACGACGCTACGCATTGGTCGAAGTACTGACTAAGGAGTGGACCTCAAGACTTGGTCAAGAAGAGCACTGACAAGAAGTTTCGCTCCCCTAATCCGATGTTTAGGGGAGCGTTAAGCTATGTTACATTAGCGATTGAGCGATCTCATTCGAATCAAGTCCAAGCAGATAAAGCACACCCTCCAAACCCAATTGACTCATTGGACACGGCGCTTGCTTACGTACAATCGGTTTAGCGTGCAATGCTACCCCTAACCCCGCATCATTCAGCATAAGTAAATCATTGGCGCCATCGCCACACGCTACCGTCTGAGAATGAGGTACAGAATATTGCTCTTTCAGCAAAGCTAACAGTTGCTGCTTGCGTTTCGCATCGACAATGGGGCCAATGTGCTTACCTGTCAACGTCCCATCCACAATATCCAACTCATTAGCATGCACTTCCGTCATACCATAATCTTGTTGAACACGGTTGGCAAAGTAGGTGAAACCACCCGATAAAATAGCGGTCTTCCAACCAAACTTATGCAGCACTTTCATCAGTATTGAAATACCATCCATATGCTCTATACGCTGATAAACAGAATCCATCACATCGCTGCTCAAACCGTTTAACAGCGACAAACGCTGTACAAAGCTCTCGGTAAAATCGATTTCACCGCGCATTGCACTGGCCGTTACAGCCGCAATTTGTGCACCTATTCCCATCTCCACTGCTAACTCGTCCATAACTTCAGCTTTAATTAGCGTAGAGTCCATATCAAAGACAGCTAAACCGGGTTCAGAAAGTATTGGTGTAAAAGGTTGGAAAATATGGTCGATTCCAGACGTATCCGCCATGGCTAACAATTGCGCCCGAAGCTCTTCATATTTACCATCGTGGATGGTAGTGCTAAGGTCGTAGCGCTGAACACAAAATGCGTCTTGAGGATTTGTTAGGACTCTTGTCGAAGTCTTTAAAAATTGTTGTTCAAGCCAGCTCTCAAAGACTGGCAAGTAGTCGGCGAGGTGGTCGCCAATAAGCGTGATCGAAGCGGTCATAACAACTCCTGATAATGGGGACACTTACTATATCAAATCCTCATGCGGACGCTAACCGTGATTAAGACCTAAAGAAATACCGCCTAGGTCCGTAAACCTTTAAGAACATCATTAAAACATCGGGTATATCAACTAGATACCTACACAATATTCGTACTAGGACGTCGATGGACACCTTAAAAAAACTATCATCAGGGTATTATCAGCTGCTTCAAAAGTGCTCGTCCGCGAGCATTTTATTGTCGACCTATTTAGCACTGATTCTAATTACGCTGGCGACCGTATGGTTTTCGGTTACGTCGGCGGTAGACAAACATCTCAATCAACAAACCGATGTATTGGGCAGTAGCTTAGCAACTCAGGCCGCCTTTAACGCAACCCAATCGATCTTAACCAATGACTTACTCAGCTTAAATGTGTTATTGAACCGTCTTGTTGTCAGCGACAATATTTTGAGTGCACGCGTGTACAACAAAAAAGACGAATTGCTCGCAGAAGCAAATATAAACGGCAACCAATCTAATAGTGATGTCGACCTTCGACCGTCTGATAAACACAGAGTCTACAGCTCTCCGATTCGTTTTCGAGACGATGTCGTAGGCCATGTCTTGATTACGTTAGATAAGTCATCCGCTCAAAATACCTTAAATCATATTAGCAACCTGGTCATCGGCTTAGGAATTTTTCTCACCGCTATCACCAGTGTACTTTTAGTGCTAATCGTTCGTCGTTTGTATATGCCGATTGCACGAGCCACTGATGCTTTAGAGGCATACACCAATGGTACAAATAATGCTCCTATGCCTGAGAAAAGTTATCGAGAAGCTCATGAGCTTATTCATCATGTTCAGCAGTTACAGAGTCTTGAATTAAAGACACCGCTTCAAAAAGCAGTTGAGAACACTGATACTGATGCGCCAAGCGTTGATGAAGAAGGCCAGTTTGAAATTAATTTTGAACAGATAATCAAAGAGTCAGAACGTCAATCCTGTGCCCTATTCATTCAATTAAAACACTTGAATCAATGGCGTGATGAACTCCCTCCTTTGCAAGTAGCAAATTTACTTACCCCCATTTACCGTACTATTTTCTTAGCAGGTGAATACTACAATGGCCAAGTTCATCAATATGAGAAAGATTGCGTACTAATGCTTTTTCAAGCAAAAAACTGCGACGACAACCTATATATGAATGCCGCATGCTGTGCTGAACTGATTCAAGAATTACTGAATCAACTAATGAGCAGTGACTTGTATGAAGAAGTTCCCGATATCAGCTATCACATGGGGCTTCACAACGGCGATGAGTCTCTCTCACGTATGTACGAAGCAAATAAGATCAACGCCGAAGAAATTACACCTCTTATAACGCTGGCCAATGCATTGGCACTCTCCGAATCCCACAATAAACTTGTGCTAAGTGAAGAAATCATCACAGTGCCTGAGATTCAGAACCGTATTGTATTGAGCTTACCAGAAATCATTGAGCTTGATAGCGGAGAAGAAATCTTAGCGTACTCAGTGAAAGGGTTGTCTGAAAAATATCGTACTCGTGTAGACGAACAAATTAATGAGCTTGCATTAGAGCACGAAGAAGCTTAATAATTTACCGCTTACAATACAAAAAAGCCCCAGCTATCTTTTTGATAGCTGGGGCTTTTTTGATCGTGGCAACATTAGTTATCTAAATTGATGACATCCGTTAATGACAGACCACGGTTTTGCAACATGATCCGTAATTTGCGCAATGCCTCAACTTGTATTTGTCGAACACGCTCTCGTGTCAAACCAATTTCAGCCCCGACATCTTCAAGGGTACTTGGTTCATAACCACGTAGACCAAAACGTCTAGCAATGACCTCACACTGCTTATCGTTAAGCTCATCAAGTAATTGTTCGATATTCTGGTGTACATCACCTTCTTGACGGTCGTCTTCAGGCCCAGCATGCTGTGTGTCAGCTAATACTTCCACCAAACTTTTATCACTGTCTAAACCACCAACAGGAGAATCAATTGAACTGACACGTTCATTTAGGCTTAACATACGCTGAACATCCTCTACAGGACGATCCAGCATTGTTGCAATTTCTTCTGGGCTCGGCTCATGATCCAGTTTTTGCGTCAGCTCACGGGCCGCTCGCAAATACACATTTAGCTCTTTGACGACATGAATAGGCAAGCGGATCGTTCGTGTCTGATTCATGATTGCGCGCTCTATGGTTTGACGAATCCACCACGTAGCGTAAGTTGAAAAGCGGAAGCCTCGTTCTGGGTCAAATTTTTCAACGGCACGAATCAAACCTAAATTGCCCTCTTCGATCAAATCTAAGAGCGTTAGGCCTCTATTTAAGTAACGACGAGAAATCTTCACGACCAAACGTAAATTACTCTCAATCATCCGCTTACGAGCTGCCTCATCCCCCTTTAATGCTAATCGAGAAAAGTAAACCTCTTCCTCTGCACTCAATAATGGGGAATAACCAATCTCGCTTAAATAAAGCTGTGTTACATCCAAAGATTTTACATCATTGTCTGCATAACGCGCATTTACCGCTAATTCAAAATCATCTGTGTCATCCACAGATTCATTTGTATCTTCGAAATCAAAATCATCCGTATTCTTAAGAATTTCTTCTGTCGACTTGTCCATCTCTACTGATTTCATATAGCCCTCCTCAACGCCCAAATTATGATTATTATTTTTGGGGGTAGTACTTATTTTTTAGGTAGTACTTTAAGTGGGTCGATTGGCTGGCCATCACGCCTAACCTCAAAGTGTAATAAAGGTTTTTCCGTTCCTTTACCACCAATGATGGCGAGAGAGTCGCCCGATCGAACACTTTGTTTTTCCTTAACTAAGATGCGCTCATTGTAAGCATAGGCACTAAGATATACTTCGTTATGTTTCACTATGACTAAATTACCGTAGCCAATCAAGCCATTTCCTGCGTACACCACAATACCATCTGCAACCGCTTTAACATGCTCAGCATCTTTGCCGCGAATGTCTATACCTTTACTACTAACGCCGGCACTTGAAAAGCCCCTAGTCACAGATCCCGAAATTGGCCAACGCCATGACGACACTTTTTTATCCGGTATCTTTACAGTCGACACGGGCTTTGACGAAGAGTTCACTTTCGCTATGGCGTTTTTTGTTACAGGCTTTTGTGGCGTAGATGTCTTCTTGGCCACTGTTTTTGTCGGTGTAGTCGATCGTTTTACGGAACCTTTCAAACGGATTTTTTGATTAGGGTAAATAGTATAAGGAGCTGGGATGTTATTAATTTCTGCCACATGGCGATAATCTAAACCATAAGAAAAAGCGATAGAAAACAAGGTATCACCCGAGTCAACCCGATAAACGCCGCTGCTCGGCATAGGTTTGGTTCTCGGGCTACTCGAAGAATGATCGAAAGATCCGACATTAGAATAATGAAAACTGTCTGATGCACACCCCGATAAAACCAAACATAGCATTAGGGCACCGCTGAGCTTGTGTGTCAGCAATTTAGAGATTTTGTAAGCTATTCTCATCTGCCCAACTATTTGCATTTAAACTCACTTTACTTACATAGATCGGGGTTGGTTACAGTCGCGTTTGCTTTTTGTAAGAAGATGTAATGGGTTCCCAGAACGAACAACGCACCGAGTAAAATTAAGCCAAATGGAATGATCAAGCCATCGATTAGCACAAAGTTATCCATATTCCATGGCAACAGCAATTCTTCCTGAGCAGGAAGACGCTTACTGCCCACATCAATAAAAGACACCGCTTCTTTCCAAGGCCACACTTTCACCAGTGCACCTAGCATAATACCGGTTAGCATCGCTAAGGTGACCGACTTTGCATGGGTTAGTAGCCAATTCAATAACTTCGAAAAACTTAACAACCCCAATACAGCGCCAGTTGCGAACACAATGATCACAACAAAATTAAGGTCTTTAACTGACGTAATAATAAATCCGTACATTCCCAGCATTAATAAAATAAAGCTACCGGAAATGCCAGGTAAAATCATGGCGCAAATGGCAATCATGCCAGAACAGAACACCATCACTAAGTTCGTATTGACTTGCGTCGGCACCAACAAAGAAAGCCCGCTACCGACACTTATACCAATCAACACAATAAGGCCATGTTTGACAGTAAAGGTTGGTATTTCATGTATCAAAACATAAGCAGAAGCGATAATTAGCCCAAAAAAGAAGCTCCATAACCAAACAGGATAATCTTGTAATAACGTTGTTATAAGGCTCGCGAGACCAAAAATACTCGTAATGATGCCAAGTAAAAGCGCTAATAAGAAACCGCCATCAAAATGCTGCCATAAACCCTTGATATCACCTTTGCAAAGCATTGCAATGCTTTGACGATTGACACCACTTAGTGCGCTAATCAAGCGACTATAGATGCCGATAATAAAGGCCATCGTGCCACCAGAAACACCTGGCACCACATCTGCAGCGCCCATTAGCACACCGCTTAAATAAATTTTTAGCCACTTAGGCATCCACTTTTCCTTCTAATAATGGAACAAACTGAGCTGGAGCCGATTCTAAACGCTTCCACTTATCCCCTACTCGGCGCCAACATCCAATGGAAGGCACCTCATCCGCAATAGGCATAATTAAAATACCGTCCTCTTTCAGCATATCTGTCAGAGCTGAGGGGACTTTACTCGCCATTGCCGTGACGATGATGGCATCCATTTGTACTTTTTGTGGCCAACCTAAATGCCCATCACCGTGCAAAAACTCAACATTGTTAATCCCCATATTTCTTAAGCGCTCTTGCGCTTGGACATACAGGCTCTTCTGACGTTCAATGGTATGCACTTTATTAAAGAAATGCGCTAACAAACAGGTTTGATACCCTGAACCAGTCCCAACCTCAAGCACGCGCCCTAATCGTGCATAGGAGAGCAGCCACAACGTCATTCGAGCCACCGTTAGCGGTTGACTGATAGTTTGACTACGACCGATAGGAAGCGCCGTTGGACTGTATGCCAAATGCGAAAAAGCAGGCTCAACAAACTCCTGACGTGGCAACATCGCCATCAGTTCAAGCAATTCTTTATGATCAACCCCCTCATGAACCAAGTGCTCTAGCATTTGACTGCAGCGAGGTTGTGAGCGTTTTAAAAGGTCATCTAATGCAATGCTCATGGTGCTATATCATTCACCCATTGATTCAGTTGATGTAATGCCGAATGACAGGTCATGTCTGTATGCATCGGCGTAATCGAAATATAGCCATTAGCAACCGCATGAAAATCGGTTCCCTCTTGAGCATCATTGGGTTCGGCTAATGCCCCAATCCAGTAGCACTCAAGACCTTTTGGATGGTTAGCTGGAATCGCTGGAAGCGCTTGATGACGATACCCTAAACGCGTCACTTTAATGCCTTTAATTTCAGCAAACGGTAGGTCCGGAATATTAATATTCAGCAGCACTTTAGGCGGCAACGCTAGCGTATGGGAGTCCTGCAACAACTTACTCACCCATTTTGCCGCGGTATCAAAATAACGATTCCCCACCAAAGAAACGGCAATTGCTGGCCGCCCCAAATGACGCGCTTCCATCGCTGCGGCAACGGTACCCGAGTAAATCACGTCGTCCCCTAAATTAGGGCCGTGATTAATACCAGAAACCACGGCATCAAAGCGCCCATCAATCACTTCAGACAATGCTAAATTAACACAATCGGTTGGCGTACCATCAACTTTGTATTGGCCCTCGCGAACCAACGTAGGGCGCAAAGGGCGCGTCAATGTTAAAGAGTTACTTGCACCACTGCGATCACGATCAGGTGCCACTAGGGTACATTGGAAATCTTTCTGTAAGTAATTGGCTAACGTTTGAATGCCTTTAGCATCCAATCCGTCATCATTCGCTAGTAATAATCTCATGACGTTTTTCTTGGGATCGATCGTTAATAATAAACAACTCACGCAACACGCTGGTCGCAAAAGCTCCCTTAGGCAGCTCAAATTGAATCACCAATTGCTCCGCTTCATCGGTAGCATTTAGCAATTCCCAGGCCATGTCTTTCGGTACAATTCGAGTCGCACGACTGTCACGAGAGAAATCAAAGCTAATTAGCCCTTTTAATAGTTCGCTTTGCTCAGCGTAAAGGATCGCCATGGCTTCCGCTCGTTCAGAATTCGTGCCCATAGGCCAGCCATCACTAATCAATGGCAACACCGGCGAAATGTCACCCAAACGGGTTCGATACAATGTATCTAAACTTAACTCTTTGACTCGAAACGATTGAGAGCCATCTCTTGGTTGAGCAATATCGCCTGTTTTTATCACATCCCAACTGCCATCTACGACAAACTGAGATAAGGCTTCATTAAAAAACCATGATCGGATGGCTGATAACCAAAACGACTGTGTTTTATTGAGCTTATGTGTACCATAACGTCCTGGCATCACAAACTTGTAGCCATTCACTAAGTTATTGCCATCAATACCAAAACGCTGTTCACCATAATAATTCGGCACACCATGACGCTCAATGAGACTTAAACGCTGCTTTACCTCATTTAGATCGCCTTGAATATTACGCAAACGCAAACTAAAGCGATTCCCTAGCAACCCCCCGGTACGCAACTTTTTACTATGGCGCGTTTGCATTAGCACTCTCACCGTTTCCGGCTCACGAAAGACCTGCTCAATATCACTCAAATCTGGTGCTTGACCAATGATATGCAAGCAAAACCATTGACGTGTACAGGCATGTCGGTCTTTAACTCCGGCATAGGTAACACGGCTCGGTGAAATATCAGCGGCCTGCGCCAAGCGCTTAGCTAGGAAATCTGTATTAACGCCTTGCTTCTCTACCCATAGATAAACAAACTCGCCTTTCCCTTCTGGCTCAAATCCTAAGATTTCTTCTACCAAGAAGTCACTGACCTGCGTTTTTAGGTCTGCACGGGCTTGCGGTTCCGTCCATGCATAGTGCCATTGTGTGTTCATGTATTATCTCGATACAGTAGCGCAACCGCTTCCACAGCGATGCCTTCTTTACGACCCGTAAAACCTAGTTTCTCGGTCGTCGTCGCTTTTACATTTGTTGCAGACATATCGATCGCAAGATCTGCAGCAATGTTAGTACGCATAGCATCGATATGAGGACGCATTTGGGGAGCTTGAGCAATGATGGTGACATCAACATTTCCAACTAACCAGCCAAGCTTTCTGATCTCAGAAAACACTTGACGCAATAAACCACGACTGTTTGCGCCTGCAAATTCGGCATCCGTATCCGGAAAGTGTTTACCAATATCACCCAGAGCTGCTGCGCCTAATAAAGCATCCGTCAAAGCATGCAAAGCCACATCACCATCGGAATGAGCTACCAGCCCTTTTTCATAAGGAATGGTTACCCCTCCGATTACGATGTGATCGCCTTCGCCGAACTTATGAACGTCAAAGCCATGGCCAATTCGAAATGGCACCATAAAAATCTCCTTACTGTAACTCGGAACTGTGAATACTAATAAGCGCTTGAGCGATTACTAAATCATCTGGCACCGTAATCTTTAAATTGCTCGACTCACCTTCGATCAAATCCGGTTGCCAATCTAATAGCTCCATTGCCGAGCTTTCATCAGTAATCGCGATACCTTCTTCTGTCGCGCTAGCAATGCCTTCATACAATGCCATCAGTGGGAATTTTTGGGGTGTTTGAGCCTGCCATATAACACTGCGGTCAACCGTTGCAGTCGCGCATTGATCGTTTGCTAGTTTCAATGTGTCTTTACAAGGGATAGCCAATAACGCACCTTGCTCACCCGTATGCGACACAATACGTGTCAGAGCCGATTGCGAGAGTAACGGACGTACCGCATCGTGTACTAATACGGAATCAGTTTCAGAAACACCAAGGGCCAATAACACTTGCAGGCCATTTAATACCGTATCCGATCGCTCTTCACCACCGTCAAAACGAACCACTTGAGGATGCGTCGACCACTCTGAATCTGGCCAATACTCATCGTCTGGACTGACACCAACAACGACCCCAGCTACATTAGGGTGCCCAATAAAACGAGAAATCGTCGTATCTAGGATAGTTTTATCATTAAGCATTAGATATTGCTTTGGTTGCGCACTTGCCATGCGTTTACCAACCCCTGCGGCTGGAATAATTACCCAATACTGTGTCATTACTTTTCTACTATTCGATAAAAGACTTCGCCGTCTTTGATATATTGAAGTTCTGTCCGAACGTGTTCTTCGATCGCATCGCCGCCACGACGCAAATCACTTATTTGGGCACGTAAGGCATCATTACGCACTTTCAGACGCTTATTAATCTGTTCTTGATACTCAATCTGCTTGGCCAGCTCTTCTTCGCGTTTTATGCCCTGCTCTCCCCAATAGCTTTGGTAAAAGAAATAAGCAGACACGCTTAGAAATATGGCAATAAAAATACGCAACATCATGTTGGAAGATTCAGACTCTGGACAAAGGAGTGCCCATTATTTCGCGAAATGGGAGAAAAAAACATAAAAAAGGGAGAACGAATGTTCTCCCTTTTAAAATCAGACCAAACTTTACGCTTGGCCTTTGATCTCAGAACGACCTTTATAAGGTGCTTTACCACCTAGCTGTTCTTCAATGCGTAACAATTGATTGTACTTAGACACTCGGTCAGAACGACATAGTGAGCCAGTTTTAATTTGGCCAGCCGCGGTGCCTACGGCTAAATCAGCAATCGTCGCGTCTTCTGTTTCACCTGAGCGGTGCGAAATCACAGCCGTGTAACCGGCTTCTTTCGCCATTTTGATTGCCTCTAGTGTCTCCGTCAAAGAACCAATTTGGTTAAATTTGATCAGGATAGAGTTCGCAATGCCTTCATCAATACCGCGTTTCAGAATTTTAGTGTTGGTTACAAACAAGTCGTCACCGACTAATTGAATCTTGTCGCCAAGAATCTTAGTCTGATAAGCAAAACCGTCCCAGTCAGATTCGTCTTGGCCGTCTTCGATCGATACGATTGGGTATTCATTACACAGTCCAGCTAGGTAATCAGAGAACTCTTCTGAAGAGAACACTTTACCTTCACCTTTCATGTTGTACTTACCATCTTCAAAGAATTCAGATGCAGCACAGTCCATCGCCAAGGTAATGTCTTTACCTAACTCGTAACCTGCAGCAGCAACCGCCTCTTTGATCACTGCCAATGCTTCTGCATTAGAAGCAAGGTCTGGAGCAAAGCCACCTTCATCACCTACCGCTGTGCTTAGGCCACGTTCGCTTAGCACTTTCTTCAAGGCGTGGAAAATTTCCGCACCGTAACGCAGTGCTTCACGGAAATTAGGTGCACCGACAGGCTGAATCATAAACTCTTGGATATCAACGTTGTTATCCGCGTGCTCACCACCGTTGATGATGTTCATCATTGGCACAGGCATAGAATAAACACCCGGTGTACCGTTGATATCAGCTATGTGTACGTACAAAGGCACTTTCTTAGAGACTGCTGCGGCTTTCGCTGCGGCCAAAGAAACCGCTAGGATTGCGTTCGCACCGAATTGAGATTTGTTCTCAGTTCCATCAAGATCAATCATGACCTTATCTAGCTCAGCTTGTGCTGTCGCATCTTGGCCAATTAGCGCTTCACGGATTGGACCGTTTACCGCTGCAACCGCTTTCAGTACGCCTTTACCCAAGTAACGGCTTTTATCACCATCACGCAGTTCCAACGCTTCACGAGAACCGGTTGAGGCACCAGAAGGTGCACACGCTGTACCAAACGAGCCATCGGCAAGGATTACGTCAGCTTCCACAGTTGGGTTACCACGTGAATCCAGAACTTCTCTGGCCTTGATGTCAACGATTTGACTCATAACAAACCCCTTTTTGTAGATGATAAATTCACAAACATCTGTCTGCTAAAACTACTTTTCTTTTCCTGCATTCTTCAATGCTGCATGCACAAATGCACTGAATAGGCCATGTCCGTATCGAGGCGTAGACGTAAATTCAGGATGGAATTGACATGCAACAAACCAAGGATGATCGGCAATTTCCACCATTTCTACTAGTGAATTGTCAGCTGACAAGCCTGAAATGGTCAGGCCCGCTTCTTTCAATGCTGGCACGTAGTAATTATTTACTTCATAACGATGACGATGACGCTCACTGATCACTGGCTCGCCGTACGCTGTATGTGCTTTCGTACCCTCTACCAAGTTACAGTTTTGCGCACCTAAACGCATCGTTCCACCTAGGTCGGATTGCTCTGACCGAATTTCTTTAGAGCCTTCAGAATTAACCCATTCAGTGATTAAGCCAACCACTGGGTTCTCTGTCTTAAGATTAAACTCGGTGCTGTGCGCACCTTTTAAATTTGCGACGTTACGCGCAAATTCAATAACCGCTACTTGCATACCTAAACAGATACCCAAGTACGGAATTTTGTTCTCACGGGCGTATTGTGCCGTACGAATCTTACCTTCCACGCCACGCTCACCAAAGCCACCAGGTACGAGAATCGCGTCCATACCTTCTAGAACAGAGGTGCCTTCTTCTTCAATTTTTTCAGAATCGATGTAATGCAATTTCACTTTCGTACGTGCATGAATGCCCGCATGATCCATTGCTTCAATTAACGATTTGTAAGCATCCAACAACTCCATGTATTTACCTACCATGGCGATGTTCACTTGCTTCTCTGGGTTAAGTTTCGCTTGCGCAACCTTATTCCAGATTTCTAAATCGGCAATGTTGCAGTCTAGATTAAAGCGCTGAACAATCAGGCTATCAAGACCTTGGTCGGCCAACATTTGAGGGATACGATAAATTGTATCTGCATCAGGTAGAGAAATAACCGCACGCTCGTCCACGTTAGTGAACAATGCAATTTTCTTACGATCTGCTATATCAATCGAAACTTCCGAACGACATACCAGCACATCAGGTTGAATACCAATCGAGCGCATCTCTTTAACAGAGTGCTGAGTCGGCTTGGTTTTCGTTTCACCTGCTGTACGAATGTAAGGGACCAACGTCAAATGCATGAACAATGCTCGGTGAGAGCCTAGTTCAACTTTTAGCTGACGAATTGCCTCTAAGAAAGGCTGTGATTCAATATCACCGACCGTACCACCAATTTCGACCAAAGCGATGTCTGCGCCTTCAGCGCCAGCAATGACACGACGTTTGATTTCATCAGTAATGTGAGGAATCACTTGAACAGTGCCGCCCAAGTAATCACCACGACGCTCTTTTTGCAGAACGTGCTGGTAAACGCGGCCAGATGTGAAGTTGTTGCGTTTGTTCATCTTCGTTGAGATGAAACGCTCATAATGACCCAAATCTAGGTCTGTCTCAGCACCGTCTTCAGTCACGAAAACTTCACCGTGCTGGAATGGGCTCATCGTGCCTGGGTCAACGTTAATGTATGGATCCAGTTTTAGCATGGTGACTTTCAGACCACGGGATTCTAGGATCGCTGCCAATGAAGCCGACGCTAACCCTTTACCAAGTGATGAAACCACGCCGCCTGTGACGAAAATATATCGTGTCGCCATGAGTGTTAAGCCCGCCTTAAATGTGTGAGATCGAAATGAGAAAAGGCACTTAAAAAGCACCTTTATGACGGGAGCAAATAATAGCACCAGCCCCTCTTTCACTCAACGTAAAAGCTGACAAGTTTTGCGTCTTTTATAAACGAAACGTGTGAATCGAGTAAAATCTTCGTCACTCAGTCAATCTAGATATCTAATACAAGACAGTCACTACGGGATCGAGAACAACATGGCATGATCAAATTACTTGAAGCACGCTCATCATTTGACAAGAAAGTATCTCGGTGATCCGGCACGCCTTCTACAACCCGAGTCATACAGGTTCCACACCAACCTTCTTCACACGAGATAGGAATATCGATGCCGTTTATTTCTAACGTCTGCGTGATACTTAGCCCCTCTTCAACATCAAACACTTCCCCCGAACTGGCCACTTTTACTTGAAAAGTCTCCCGTGGGGCGCTGTCCATCTCAGGAGAAGCAACCCCTTTGAAGAACTCATGATGCAACTTTGCTTCCGGCCAGCCTAAGCTTCGCGCAAGATCAAGTACCGTTCGAATATAACCATTTGGGCCACAAACATAGATATCACGTTTATCCGGCAACGACGCGAGCAAAGCTTGGATATCAGCTCGTTTACCTTGCTCGATGGTGAAATGAAATTTCACTTTATCCGAGAAAGAAGCGTTTTTGAGTGTGCCGTAGAATGCCGCATGATGCGCACTTTTAGCGGAATAATGAAGCAAAAACTCCGTACCTGATTTAGACAACATTTGCGCCATCGGCATGAGAGGCGTCACACCAATGCCAGCGGCCATTAGCAAAGCAGGGAGTCGAGGGCTATTAAGAGGAAAGTGGTTTTGAGGTAGCTTCGCCTTAAGCTTATCGCCTTGTTTCAGACGATGGATTTCAGCAGAGCCACCACGTGAATTTGGATCACGCAACACGGCTACTTCAAATTCTTTACCCGTTGTCGGTAAACGACACAACGAATACTGCCTCAATAAACCACTAGGCAATTGCAACTCGATGTGTGCTCCCGCTTGATAAGAGGGTAATGTACCACCATCTTGTTTAACTAAGGTTAAGCGGATCACATCTTCCGTTTCTTTGAGAATGTGACTCACAACTAAGTCCAGCATAATAGCTTTCACCCACCCTCCTCAAATACAATCAATAATTACCCTTAATATAGAAGAGACTTTCGAAAGAAGAAATACACTGTTGCAGAGATGTATTTATTGTTTGAACGGGTCTCCCAACGGCACTTCAAGAATATTGGTGCCACCCACAGGTTGCCCCACCATTTCATCGTAAGCACTTTGGTGACACAAAACCATCTTCTCAACCTGCTTATTGGTAAAGATTTTCTGCAGGTCAAGTTTGTTATGACTGGTCACAAACACACCTTTTTGATCGGTAATATAGTGTTCTTCTCCTTCTGAAATAATAGACAGCTGATATAAGTTAGACTCCAGTGAATGAATACAGACTTTTTCAATTTCAGTTATTTTTGCTAGCTCGGATAAGGTCATTTCGCTACTCTCCTTCTAGGATACCTAATCTTCTACGCAAACTATTCGAAATTGGATGTTACCTGTCTCTATCATGATCCCATCAGACTTATTAAAAAAACTCGACCATAACTCTATTTACCAAGATGCTTTAGCGAAAATACACAAGCTCTTACCCACTCTTAAAAGCAGAGTTATCATTGGCATTGGTGGCATTCCTGGCTCTGGAAAGTCAACGTTAGCCGAATACATCTGCAATCGAATCAATCTGCAATACCCTAATCAAGTAGCCAGTGTCAGCATGGATGGTTTTCACTTAAGTAAAGCGCAACTTAGCGCTATGACTGATCCAGAAGCTGCGTTTGCACGACGAGGGGCGCCTTGGACGTTTGACAGTGAGAGTTTTGTAGAACATTTACGCCATTTCAAACAGCACCCTTCAAAGCCTCTTAGCTGGCCAAGTTTCGATCATGCTTACGGTGACCCCGTATTCAACGATGTAATAATCGCCCCTGATGTCAAGATACTGATTGTGGAAGGTTTGTATGTGTTGCACCAACAAGATGGCTTTGAAAAAGCGTCAGAATTTCTCGATTTTCGTTGGTTCATTCATTTAGAGCTAGAGCATGCTATGGCTCAATTAGCCCTCAGACATCAAAAAGCGTGGGGGATCAGTGCAGAAGAAGCAAAACATAGGATTCTAATCAACGATGCTCTCAATGCTCAAATCGCCGATCTAAGCCAACAACATGCCGATCATGTACTGCATATTATTTGAACGATTTTGCCATTAATATCGCAACAAAATTACATGGAAACTCTTTGGTTATGGCGCTATGTTTTATGGACGCTCTAATAAATGGCGTTGTACGTCAGGGTTCATAGCCAACCAAATTATAACAAAAAGGAAACCATTTATGACCTCGTCTTTCCCATATAAGAAAACGCTGATTGCTTCTGCATTTGCGTTATCTGCCCTTCAATTGCACGCGGCAGGATTCCAACTCAACGCCCAATCTGCGACGGGTCTAGGCCGGGCTTATGCAGGTGACGCTGTCATTGGTGATAACGCAAGCATCATTTCAAGAAACCCTGCCGGCATGGCGTTGTTCGATTCGCCAGCGATGTCTATTGGTATTGAAAGCATTACAACTGATATTGAAGCAAAAGATGCTACCTACACCAATAATCTAACGGCAAGCAATACTAGCGCAAGCACTGACGGTATTGGCGACACGTCAATCGCACCAAATTTTCATTATATCCGACCGGTCGACGACAAATTCGCTTGGGGTTTCAATGCTTATTCAAATTTCGGTACAAAAACCGAATTTAATAAAGACTACCAAGGATACGAGTACGGTGGAAAAACCGACGTCAAAAGTATCAACCTTGGACTGGTTGGTTCTTACCGCGTTAACAAACAGCTTGCTGTAGGCGCAGGAATTGATGCGGTGTACGGCGATGGCACATTTATCCGACCAGCTAATCCTGTTGTGGCAAGCCAATTCAACACTAATAGTCTTTTGGAAATTGAAGCCGATGGTTGGGCTGTGGGATACAATCTTGGGTTATTATTTGAGGTCGATGACAATAATCGCTTTGGCTTAGACTACCATTACAGTCCAGATATTGATGCAGACGGTGAAGTATATCGTTTTGGCGCCACGCCAACAAAGCAGTCGGACACAGTGGTCATGCCCTTACCTGATATTGCTGAATTTTCAGGTTATCACCGCTTGGCACCAGAATACGCGGTTCACTACAGTGTGCAATTTATTCGCTGGTCTGAATTTGATGTACTGGAAGCCAAACAAGCCGGTCTAATCAACAACTACCAATGGCAAGATGCGTGGCATTACTCCATTGGTGGTACTTATTACATGGATGACGCTTGGGAGTTGCGCGCAGGCTATATGTACGATACCAGCGCTCAAGCCGATATGCGTTCGCTTTCTGTTCCTGATTCCGATCGCCAATGGTTATCTGCTGGCTTTACCTACCGCCCAAGCCAAACCAGCAGCATCGACTTTGGTGCGACCTATCTCATAGGTGAAGACACAAACGTGCAAGAAAGCACTCAGCTATCCAGCATCCAAGGTACGACACACGCTGATGCCTTATTGCTAGGTTTACAATACAGCCGCTCTTTCTAGCGTTAGCCGGTAATTTTTAAACTCCCAAAGGCCCAGACTATTCTCTGGGCCTTTCAGTTAGGCCAACATAGACACTCATTTCTTTGCCACTCTACGGTTAAAACAGCTTCAGGGTGCTGCCAAAGATCTCCAATCGCAACCAACGTATCAGTTTGATAAATATAAGGTAGATGGTCGCGCCACCAGATTGGAATTCTTTGATCTTGTAGCCATTTTTTAAGTGAACGATGCTTGCCATTTGCCAGTAATAAACGCTCCCCTTCTGGACGAGATTTAAGCTCTACAGCTTCACTGCAGCGAATACGATCAAACTCTCGTTCAAACCAAACGCATTTTTTGAGCGCACCCAGTACAGGCAAACGCTCTTCAGGCAATACATGCAAATGCTCGTTATAACGCACCAGTCGATATCCTGAAGTTTGAAACAAAGGCTGCTTACTTTGAGCGCCATAAAACATAGCAACAACAGCAGATAACTGAGCTTGCGTGAGCGAAATATTCTGTTCTTTAAGGTAACCCGACAACCAAAAGGCTCTTTCATCAATCGGCAAAGAGGCTAAATTCAGCCCTCCAGTTTCATTAATATGTGCCTGGAGAGTGGTTCTGATTAAGCGCTCAATAACACGTCCTTCTGACTGCATAAATTCGGCACTTTTAGCCACTTGCGCCATAAGAGCCCCATCGTTTTCTTCCCAAGGTTCGATTACCTGATGACGAAGAAAGTTTCGTCGAAACCGCACGTCAGCATTCGATTCATCTTCAATCCAATGAAGTGATTGCTGTTGAGCATATTCCGTTAATGCTTGTCGCGAGATCGTTAACAACGGACGCCAAAGTTGACCTAAACCGAGTGGACGCTGGGCAGGAATACCCTGAATGCCCCGCCAGCCAGTGCCTCGCTCTAAACGAAAGAGCAGCGTCTCTGCTTGATCGTTCGCATGATGACCTTGCAGCAGTACATCACCATTCTCTAAGTAGCGCTCAAACACCTCATAACGCTTACGCCGAGCTTGCTCTTCAAGTGATTGGTGAGTATCAAGTGTGACCCGCTCATTGAACAACGGAATCTGATAACCATCACATATCGTCTGACAATGCAGCGCCCAAGCATCTGCATTGTCACTCAAACCATGATGAATATGAATGGCAGACACACGTGATCGTAAATCAGAAGAAAGCTGCGTCATTACACAGTGAAGCAAAACATGGGAATCCATACCGCCGCTGTAAGCAATATAGATCTTTCCTTGCTCCCCTAACAATCTATGCAATGTTTCTGTCGATAATACAATCATGCTTTACCTAACAAACAGAAAAGGCGCCGAAGCGCCTTTAGTATGAACCATTTATCATGCTTATAGAGCAAACAAGTGGTGTTTCTTCTTACCTAATTTCACTAGGAAGTACTTACCGTAGTAACCGTTCTGCGCGGTAAAGATATCCGCTGCAGACATGTTGTCATCCATGCCTTTTGCTACACCATTTACAAATACAGAATTACGCTGCAGAGCATCTTTTACTTGTTTGCCGCTTGCTGCTAAACCGGCATCCGCAAGCAGTGAGGTCATTGGCGTTTCCGCTAAATTGATACCTTCTAAAGAACTGCTTGGCAAACCATCCAATTGAATTTGCTCAAGGTCTTGTTCGCTTAGCTTGTCCGTTTCACCACTGAACAACGCTTGCGTAATACGCTCGGCGGCTGCCAAGCCTTCCTCACCATGCACTAAACGAGTTGCCTCGCGCGCTAGTACTGCTTGTGCTTGCGGCTTACCGCCATTTTCTTGATCGGCCTTTTCAATCGCATCAATGTCTTCGATTGACATGAACGTGAAGTACTTCAAGAATTTGTATACATCCGCGTCAGCTGTACCCAACCAGAATTGATAGAACGAGTATTGGCTGGTCTTCTTAGGATCTAACCAAACCGCACCAGACTCTGTTTTACCAAATTTAGTACCATCTGATTTCGTTACCAAGGGAACTGTTAAACCAAATGTTTGCGATTGATTTTGACGACGAGACAGGTCAATCCCCCCAACGATATTACCCCACTGATCGCTACCGCCTACCTGAAGCGTACAATCGTATAAGCGGTTCAATTCTGCGAAGTCCATGCCTTGCAACAATGCGTATGAAAACTCGGTAAAAGAAATCCCGGCACCTTCGCGGTTTAAACGTTGCTGAACAGACTCTTTGTTAATCATGGCATTGACAGAGAAATGCTTACCAATTTCGCGCAAGAAATCGATCACATTCATATTGCCAGTCCAATCTAGGTTGTTTACCACGCGGGCAGGGTTATCAACGCCCTCGAACGCAACAAACTGACTTACCTGGCCTTTAATTTTATCAGCCCAACTTGCCACGATATCAGACGTATTTAATGAACGCTCTGCGGCTTTAAAGCTTGGGTCACCAATCATACCAGTGGCACCGCCAACAAGCGCAATTGGGTTATGTCCCGCATCTTGACAGCGTTTCAGTACCAACAAAGGTACTAAGTGGCCAAGGTGTAGGCTGTCTGCCGTTGGATCAAAGCCACAATACAAAGTACGACGACCGGATGACAAATGAGCGCGCAGCTCTTCTTCAGCTGTCATTTGAGCGATAAGCCCACGAGCTTGTAAATCAGCTAATAGGTCGAGGTTTTGTTGTGTCATTGTTAGATCCAAATCCTAGTGTAGTGAAAATAATTAGCGTTCAATTATAGCCACTTAGTTGATAGGATTACATGGCTTTATGCTTAAAATTGGAACTCAATATTGGACAAATTATTGCTATCTAAGGGACTTTTCTGGACATCCTTAGTTTTACTGCTCATAGGGGGTGGTTTGCTACTATGGGACGGCTCCTCAGAGCCTATAACAAATACATCTAAGCAGAGTACTGTTCGGACAAGTGCGGGGCCGATTCCCGCTAAAGCAGACGTTCCTTCGCCAGAACATATCAAGCCGATACCACAAACACTTGAGTCTAAAACTGTGTTGCTACAAAACGGTGATTCACTGTCACGCACCCTGAACCGACTTGGCGTCAGTAATCGTCAAATTGCCCAGCTGCTGCAAGTAGATGAAAGCAATGTACTTAGCAACCTTCAACCTGGACAAAAACTCACCACCGACATTTTGGTTCCCAGTAATGATTTGAAAAATCTCACTCTTTCAGTGAACCGTGAACGCGCTCACGTCTTTAAACAAGTCGACAGTGGTTATCGCTACAAGGAGCAACTCACACCGATTGAGACAGTACTCGCTTACAAAGAAGTCACCATTCAAAACTCATTGTTTGTAGACGGTGCAACGGCAGGTATTTCAGATAAGTTATTGCTGCAAATCACCGGCATCTTTCGTTGGGACATCGATTTTGCCCTCGACATACGTCAAGGCGACCGCTTTGCCTTATTGTTTGAAGAGCGCTTTATTGATGGCGAAAAAATTGGCACAGGCAATATTATCGCTGCCCAATTTATTAATAATGGCCGTGTTTTTGAAGCACTGCGCTATCAGCTCGAACAACAAACAGACTACTTTACTCGCGACGGTTTATCTTTACGTAAAGCGTTCATCCGCTCACCTGTCGACTTCACTCGCGTATCCTCACAGTTTAACCCCCATCGACTGCACCCTATTTTTAAAACCAGCCGACCACATCAAGGAGTGGATTACGCCGCAGCGACCGGCACGCCAGTACAAAGTTCAGGGGATGGTAGTGTGGCATTTGTGGGGGAAATGAAAGGCTATGGCAATACGGTCATTATTGATCACGGTGCCGGCTACACCACCCTATACGCGCATTTAAATGACTTCGCAGATCACGTAATAGCGGGCAGACAAGTGGCTCAAGGGGAGACTATCGCGTATGTAGGCCAAACTGGCTGGGCAACAGGCCCCCATCTGCATTATGAATTCCGCATTAATGGTACGCATCAAAACCCCGAAACCGTCGACATTCCTTATGATAGCCCTATGAGCAAATCCGAATTGATGGCTTTTTTACCTTATGCGCAGACATTAATGGAGAGACTAAAGCGCTCTCGCTCACAAGACATGGCCAGTTATCTTGCAAGGCTATCGCGTAAAAATTGATACACTGCATTTTATAAAAAGTTAGACACAAAAAAGGCCGCGTAAGCGACCTTTTTAGCAGTTAGCGTTTTCTCTCTGATTAAAGAGCGCTTTCTACAAACTCTACAAGCTGAGACTTAGAAACTGCACCCACTTTCGTTGCAGCAACTTCGCCACCCTTGATAACAAGTAGTGTTGGAATACCACGTACATTGTATTTAGGCGCTGTTTCTGTGTTTTCGTCAACGTTGATTTTAACCACTTTCACACGACCAGCGTATTCTGCTGAAACGTCTTCAAGAACTGGCGCAATCATTTTACAAGGTCCACACCATGGCGCCCAAAAGTCCACAATAACAGGCAAGTCAGATTTTAGAACTTCTTCTTCAAACTGAGCATCAGTTACGTTGATAATATTTTCGCTCATCGCAAATTCCTTAAATTCGATTATTCATTTATGGTGTAAGTGTAACACTATTCACGTCACGGCAAAATCAGAATACTTAACTAGAACGATAGCAAAATGCTATAAGGTCATGTTCTCAATTAGCGTAATCAACTCTGGTAGAGAATGCACTTCCGCATCCGGTACCACACTCCATTCAGCCTTCCAACGGCGCGCCCCGTGGCGGTTAAACCACACCGCACGCGCCCCTGCATTCACCGCGCCTTGAACATCGTCAACAGGGTGATCGCCCACATGGATAATGCGATCCATTGGTGTATCAGTACGTTCCGATAGACGTGCAAAAATCTCAGGATCTGGTTTCGCAATCCCCTCTTTGTCTGCACGAATAACCGTACTAAAATAATGCTCTAACGCGATATGAGGATGGTACACATCGGCATTACCATTGGTTAAGGCGGCCAGTTCGTACCGCTCTGCGAGCTTAGTTAACGTTGAATGGACATCTGGATACAAGTCAATACGCTGACGCCAATCATAAAACACATTGAAGGCTTGTTCTGCGCGTTGCTCAGCTTCTTCAGCAGGCAAGCCATAGCGCTGCAATGCCAAACGATATTGCGCTAAACGCACTTTTGTCACATCGTGTTTAATTTCTGGGTAAAGCTCATAAATCTCGTACTTAACAGGATCCATTGTAGGCGTATAAAAACGCTCAGCAAATCCTGGAAAGTTGCCATCAAACCATTTCTCCATCGCATGCTCTGCACGGATGAGTGTTGGATCGACATCCCAAAGGGTGTTGTCTAAATCAAATGATATCAACGTTTTCATGGTAATAGCCTTAATAGCAGCGCACTCAATAGGTCAGAAAGGTAATCTAAAAACAAGGAGCCCTTCTCTTTATCGAAATGGTTCAATCGATTAGAACCAAGCGCCAATACGCCATGATAGACCACTTGCCCACCTTCAAATGACACTAAAGGCATGATGGCCGAAGACATCACCGAGTCACTTTGCGACTGAAATAAAAACTCAGACTCAGCAACCGACAGTACGCCGCAGTAGCAGCCTGACTGTGCCAACATTTCTTTAATAATAGGCTCGGCGGATTCCCAACTGGCCATACGAACCGACGTATCTAATGGTTGTTCGGTAAACAGCACCATCGACATATAGTTGACCGCGAAGTCTTCGCGCATCACCTCTTCGACAACTCCAGCGAAATCATCAAGCGAGTCACCACTTAGACATTTTAAGATCAGCCGACGGCTTTTTTTCATGATGGCTTCGTTTTCACGCGCAATGCTTACCAAGCGCTCAAATTCACTACGGTATTCGGCGGTCGATTTACGCAATAACGAAACCTGGCGCTCCAGTAACGAGATCGCGCCACCATGAACAGGATGAGGAATGGTCAACTCCTCTAATAACGCAGGATTTCGCTCGAAAAAATCTGGCGTATTTTGTAGGTATTGAACAACGTCCTCTTCCGACATGAATCCTCTCTTACAGGTAAATTTGGCCTTCAAATACTTTTTGTGCAGGTCCAGTCATTGCAATAGAATGACCCGGTCCTTGCCAAGAAATACGCAAATCACCACCAGGCAAATGCACTAACACATTAGCAGCCAGCCAGCCTTGCTTAATCCCGGCCACAACGGCGGCACACGCGCCGGTTCCGCACGCTTGTGTTTCGCCTACTCCGCGTTCGTATACGCGCAAGTTAACTTCATCGGATGATAAGACCTGTAAAAAGCCAACATTTACATTGTTCGGAAAACGCTCATGAGCTTCAACAATCGGACCTACGCGATGCACAATTTCATCCGTTAATGCTTCTACGCGAATCACGGCATGGGGGTTGCCCACTGACACAGGCGTTAAATCGAAACGTTCGCCTGCCACATCAATCGCATAAACGTCAGCCAATTCGTCTGCTACAAAAGGAAGGTCAGCAGGTATGAAACTAGGCTCTCCCATGTCCACACAGACTTGACCATCCTCTTGGATTTTCAACTGCATCTGACCACGCTTTGTTTCTACATCAATGACACGTTTATGAGTCAACTCGCGATCCAGTACAAACTTAGCAAAGCAACGAGCACCATTGCCACAATGCTCAACTTCCGAACCGTCACAATTATAAATACGGTAGCGAAAGTCCATATCCGGGTTGGAGGGAGGCTCAACAACCAAAAGCTGATCAAAACCTATGCCACGGTTACGATCACCAAGACGCTCGATCTGCGCCTTGTTGAAATACACTTTTCGAGACACGGCATCGACAACGACGAAGTCATTACCGAGGCCATGCATCTTAGTAAATTTTAGTAACACGTTACGCTCCTTAAGCAGGCAACAGTTGCTCACCGGCTAACTGGTGATCAATGTCTTCACGCTCACGGATTAAATACGTTTTATCACCATCAACCATCACTTCCGCAGCGCGACCACGACTGTTGTAATTAGAAGCCATTGTGAAACCATAAGCTCCGGCTGAGCGAAGTGCTAGTAGATCACCCGGCTGAATGTCTAACTCACGATCTTTGCCTAGGAAATCACTCGTTTCACAAATCGGACCCACTAAATCATAGGTGCGTTTGCCTTCAGGTGTTGCCTCTAAATTAACTGGGACGATGTCCATCCAAGCGCCATAAAGAGAGGGGCGAATCATATCGTTCATCGCACCGTCGACAATGGCAAAGTTTTTATGCGCGGTGCATTTTAGAAACTCAACTTTCATCATCATAATGCCGGCGTTCGCAGCAATTGAACGCCCTGGTTCAAAAGCCAGTGACAGATCACGACCTTTTACCTTGGACAGTAATTGATCAGCGTAATCTTTCGGCTCTGGTGGCACTTCATCACGGTAACGCACCCCTAAACCACCACCTAAATCAAGATGTTTAATGGTAATACCTTGTTCAGCTAACTGATCAATCAGACCAATCAAGCGATCAAATGTGTCCATAAATGGCTGAAGCTCAGTTAGCTGAGAACCAATGTGACAATCTACCCCCATCACATTTAGGTTCTCTAACGAATGTGCCACGCTGTAAATACGTACGGCATCTTGAATATCAATACCAAATTTATTGTCTTTCAAGCCCGTTGAAATGTAAGGATGTGTTTTAGCATCTACATCAGGGTTTACGCGCAATGAAACTGGCGCCACAACCCCCATTTCGCCCGCCACAGTGTTTAGGCGATAAAGTTCTGACTCAGACTCAACGTTAAAACAGTGAATGCCAACTTCTAATGCACGACGCATTTCATGCGCTTGCTTCGCCACACCAGAGAACATCACTTTGCTCGGATCGCCGCCTGCACGCAAAACGCGTTCTAGCTCGCCGATGGAGACAATATCAAAACCTGAACCAAGACGCGCCAGCACATTCAAAATTGCAATATTCGAACACGCTTTCACGGCATAGCAAATCAACGTTGGGTGTGACGCAAAGGCATCCGCATAAGCTTTGTAATGTCGCTCGAACGTGGCACGCGAATATACGTAAGTTGGTGTACCGTATTGATTTGCGATATCCGTTAATGAAACATCTTCAGCGTGAAGCTGTTGACCAGAGTAATTAAAAAAATCCAAGGGAGCACCTCAATGATCGGAGGAAGTAGACACAGCGTCCGCTGGCAAAGATTGCTGCGGTAAATATAAGGCACCTTTATTTCCACAACCCGATAAAACTAAGGTCACGAGCAACAAAAAAATAGGCTTAGACACAGTGACAACCATCCATTAATACAATTTGTTGACAGTATACTGATCCCCTGTTTTATTCCCACCCCCACTCACTATTTTGATTGAAAAACTTTACGCGGTTTGCCTGTTTAAAGCCATGTGATTTGCTATAGTGAGCGCTTGATGCGCACGGCCTTGTACGCAAAAGAATTAGAATCAAGATACGGATGCTCGAATGAAACGCTTGCTTAAACCATGGGTGGTTGCTTTGCTTGCAGCACTAGGTCTGCATGCCGCTCTATTCGTAGGGTTTAAAGATCGTCACTGGGGCGCTCAAACGCCAGAGCCAACGCATTTACAAGTTTCGATATTAGCCGCTGAGGAGTCAGCGCAGCTCGCTCGTGAACCTGAACCTGAACCTGAACCTGAACCTGAACCAACTACAATCAAACAAGCCCCAATAAAACTAAGTCAAATCACCGAACCACCTTCACAGGCTGAAGCACTCAAAGTGCCAGTTACAGCAATAACAGAGGCTACTCGCGCACCAGTGCCAACGCCGCAACCTCGTTTCACATTAAGTGACATTGTCGATGCGACCGAAGCGGTCACCTCCAGTTCTGACTGGAAAGCCAAAAGCTTGCTAGATATTGGTGCCGTTACTTCCAAAAAACCGGTATTAAACCCATCTAAAGATGCATTTTCGCCGAAATTCAGACAAGCGCTGGGCCGAGCAAAGCAAGCGCAAAAGGAATACGAAAAAGGAATTGTGGAAGAGCAGAAATACCCTATTACAGAAGACGCGGACGGAACACGCTACGTCAATATAAAGGGAATATGTTGGAAACTACCGGAGCCAGGCAGTAATGAAGAATGGCAAGTGGTTCTATCTGGCTGTTCAGGACAAAAGGACACGTTTAGATTTGAGCTGAATATCACAACAGATCTATTACGCTCAGATACTTTCCAAGAACTTCCATTCGGTAGAGATTAAAAAACCCCGTATAATGCGGGGTTTTGAGAGTATTCCGGAGAAACATCGTGTGATTAACGCTGCGCTAATTCTGCCTTAGCACGTTCAATCGCAGATTTCACCTGAGCTGGCGCTGTGCCTCCAATGTGATCACGTGCCGCCACTGAACCTTCAAGCGTTAATACTTCGAACACATCCTGTTCAATCATGTCGCCAAAACCTTGTAGCTCGACTAGCGTCATTTCAGATAAATCACGACTTTCTTGCACACCAAACCCAACCGCTTTACCGACGATTTCGTGAGCATCACGGAACGCCACACCTTTACGTACTAGGTAGTCAGCAAGGTCCGTTGCAGTACTGAATCCACGACGCGCCGCTTCATACATATGCTCGTTACGCGCTTCGATCGCTGGAATCATATCTGCAAACGCACGCAGTGAACCACGTAACGTATCTACTGTATCAAATAACGGCTCTTTGTCTTCTTGGTTATCTTTGTTGTACGCCAAACACTGGGATTTCATCAATGTTAATAGACCCATTAGGTGGCCATAAACACGACCCGTTTTACCACGCACAAGCTCAGGTACATCTGGGTTTTTCTTCTGCGGCATGATAGATGAGCCAGTACAGAAGCGATCAGGAAGGAAAATAAAGTTAAACTGAGCCGAGGCCCACATAACCAATTCTTCAGCCCAACGAGACAAATGCATCATAGTAATCGATGCTGCAGCCGTGAATTCAATCGCAAAGTCACGATCACTAACCGAGTCCAAAGAGTTGTAAGTAGGACGCTCAAAACCTAACAGATCTGCTGTCATGAAGCGGTCTATGGGGTAAGTCGTCCCAGCCAAAGCGGCAGCACCTAGCGGTAAGATATTAACGCGTTTACGGCAGTCCAGTAGACGCTCGTAATCACGCTGAGCCATCTCGTACCATGCCATCAAGTGATGACCAAACGTCACTGGCTGAGCCGTTTGTAAATGCGTAAAACCTGGCATAATAGTGTCTGTGTTACGCTCGGCAAGAGACAAAATACCTTGTTGCAAACGCGTTACTTCTTCCAACAAGAAATCAATTTCGTCGCGCATGTACAGTCGAATATCCGTCGCTACTTGGTCGTTACGCGAACGCCCTGTGTGCAATTTTTTACCCGTGATACCGATTTTCTGCGTCAAACGTGCTTCGATGTTCATATGAACATCTTCTAATTCTATAGACCACTCAAACTCACCACGAGCAATCTCTTGCTCAATTTCCGTTAAGCCTTGGATAATTTGGTCGCGTTCAGCCTCTGTTAACACACCGACTTTTGCCAACATCGTTGCATGTGCAATCGAGCCACGAATGTCTTGTCCTGCCATACGCTGGTCAAACTCAACCGATGCGGTAAAACGAGCGACAAACGCGTCAACAGGTTCAGAGAAGCGACCACCCCATTGCTGGTTAGTGGTTTTGTTTGTATCAGTCATTTATTCATTTCCCAGTCTGAGATCAATGTTGCGGCAAGATTACCTGATGACGCGCCCTTTATAAAGGGCTGCGGGATGACGGCCAAAGGGCAAGCGAGTATGATATAGCGAAATTTTATCGTTATTTTCGTACTCGATGTCGACTCTAGGAGAGAATGTGAGAAATAAAATCGTCATTGCAACCCGTGAAAGCCAATTGGCCCTTTGGCAAGCAAACAACGTAAAAGCTTCTTTGGAGGCTCTCTACCCTGAGATCAATGTCGAACTGATGGGCATGACCACTAAAGGCGACCAGATCCTTGACTCACCGCTCTCAAAAATTGGCGGTAAAGGTTTATTCGTTAAAGAACTAGAAAAAGCCCTTCTCGATGGTGAAGCAGACATCGCGGTACACTCCATGAAAGACGTGCCAATGGAATTTCCTGAAGGCCTAGGTCTAAGCGTTATTTGTGAACGTGAAGACCCAACCGATGCGTTTGTCTCCAACACTTACGACAGCATCGACGATCTACCAGAAGGCGCAATCGTCGGCACCTCTAGCTTGCGCCGCGCGAGCCAACTGCAAATGCACCGTCCTGATATCGAAATCAAAAACCTGCGTGGCAATGTCAATACTCGTCTACGTAAACTGGACGATGGCGAATACGATGCCATTATTTTGGCTACAGCAGGCCTAGTCCGCTTGGAAATGGCTGACCGTATCAAAACGCGTATCCGTGACACATTTTCTTTGCCTGCGGGTGGTCAAGGTGCAATGGGGATAGAGTGCCGCACCAACGACGAAGAGCTGATCAACTTACTGACTCCCTTACAACACCAAGAAACGGCCTACCGTGTAACCGCTGAGCGTGCTGTAAACAAGCGTCTGAACGGTGGCTGCCAAGCTCCGATTGCCTGTTTCGCCGTATTTGAAGGCGAGGAGCTTTATGTACGCGCTTTAGTCGGCAGCACCGATGGTAAACGCATGGTACGCAGTGAAATTCGCGGCGCCAAAGAACACGCCGAATCATTAGGTGTCCAGCTAGCCGATGAACTGCTTGCGAAAGGCGCTCAGGCGCTTTTGGATGAAGTCTACCAAGACTAATTCGCAACCTAATTGGGGAATTACCCACCATGCAAGGCTTAAAAGTATTAGTTACTCGACCTGAGCCCGAGAACGCTTTGACCTGCCAAGCACTTACTGCGCTTGGCACCTCCCCTATATCACTTCCAATGCTAGAAATACAGGAAACAACGGACCCCACCGCCCGCGCAGCACTGCGCACTCAACTCTATAATTTAGATCTGTATCGCTTCGTCATTTTTGTTAGCAAAAATGCGGCGCGAATAGGGTCGGAATTAATCGACGAGTGCTGGCCAATGCTACCCGTTAACATTAACTGGCTGGGGATTGGACAAGGAACCACGCAAACATTGCAAGAATTACACATCCCCGCATTAAGTAACCCAGGCAACAACACTGAAACCATGCTGGATTGGCTGAAGCCCGTCAAAATGCGCGGTGAAAAAGTGCTGATTGTTAGAGGTTGCGGCGGTCGACCGGATTTGGCAAAAGCGTTAGAAGAACGAGGAGCAATTGTCGACCATTTAGAACTCTATAAGCGACATATGCCACAATATACAGCACAAACTTTTTTATTCTTAGATCATCCTGACGTAATATGGGCGACTAGTGGAGAAAGTGTGGCTAATCTGACAACTTACGTTGAGCAATTTGCCCCAAACCTCAAAGACACTGTCTTATTTGTTCCAAGTGAAAGAGTGGCGCAACAAGCAAAGTCCCTTCACTGGAATCAGGTAATCTGTGCACATGGCGCTGACGATCAACGTTTAATCTCAGCCACACAGCAGCATTTAGGACGATAACATGACTGATAAAAACGAAAAGGCTTTAACCGAGAACACGGAAAACAGCGTAGACTCTACGTCCTTAGAGTCCTCACGCGAGGGCGTTTCTACTCCCAATGGTGATACTCACAACGTCACCAGCACTCACGATGCCTCTAAAAGCAATAAAGTTTTACCTGCCATTGCACTGCTCGCTGGCGTTGCCGCGCTAGGTTTAAGTGGCTGGCAGTTTTATCAGAGCCAATATATGAACTCTGATAATCAGGCCTTAGCGGATGCCCAAAATAAAGTGGTTGCACTTGAACAACAAGTGAATCGTCTTAACCGTCGTGTTGAAAGTAATACCTCGCTTACTACTCGTATTAGCGACTTTGATGAAGCGCTTGCCAACACACAAGCACAGTCCAACAGCGTGAAAACACAGACAGAGCAAGCCTTAGTTGATCTTTCAAGCAAGATCAACAAGCTAAGCAGTGCTGATAAGAACGACTGGTTGCTGGCCGAAGCAGAATATTTAATCCGCCTTGCAAATCAACGCTTACTACTTGATAAAGATACCAAGGGAACAATTTCTCTATTAAGCAGCGCTGACACTATTCTTGCGGACCTAGAAGACCCGTTGATGTTCGACACTCGCAAAGCCATCGCCCAAGATTTACAAGCATTAAAGTCTGTAGCCTCATTTGATCTAGAAGGTCGCTATTTACAGCTTTCTGCATTGTACGACCAGGTTGCCGAGCTACCACAGCGTGAACCATCAAAAGCATGGCAAGAGCAACAAACAGAGACTAGCTCGCAGACTGCTGAAGTGAAAACATCATCTGCAATCAAGCAATTGTTTTCAGAAGCGTGGCAAGGACTGAAGTCTTTGGTCGTTATTAATTACAACCAAAAGCCCATCAAACCCCTGTTACCGCCAGCGGAATATCAAGAACTAGTCACTGGTATTCAATTACAGCTTGATGTCGCGCAAGTTGCACTTCTAAAAGGCGAACCTGCGATCTACGAAAAGTCATTAAGCCGCGTTGCTGCGACCGTTAATCAACATTTTGATACGTCATCCCAGTCAACAATTGCATTTATGACAACACTAACATCGTTGCAACAAGTGAACCCGAACCCTGACGTCCCGCTTCCTCGTGCTTCACTTCAAGCAATGAAAAACTTGATGAAAAACTGGAAAGCCAATCCCATGCAGACACAAGGCAATACACCTGTAATCAGCAATGAGGAGCAAGCTCTATGAGAAAAATTCTCTTATCTCTCATTATTGTCTTACTGGTTGGCGGCGCCATTGGGCTAATCATGAAGCAAGATCCTGGCTACGTTATGATCTCTTTCAAGGACGTAACATTAGAGATGAGCCTATGGGTAATGCTGACACTTGTCATCGTAGGCTACGTCGCAACAGTTGTGTTGTTTAAGTTCATTTGGGTACTACTCCACCCAAATTCATCCCTGTCCAAATTGACAGGTACGCTTTCTCACAAGCGCGCCTTGAAATCTACCATTAAAGGCATGCTTGAATTAGCTGGTGGTAATTGGGGCAAAGCAGAGAAGCTGCTTACAACGTCTGCTAACAAAGTATCTTACCCATTACTAAACTACATTGGTGCGGCCTACGCGGCTAGCGAACAAGAAGAGCATGAGCGCTCAAAAGAACTACTGCGTAAAGCACACCAAACATCACCAGATGCTGAATTCGCTATCAGCTTTGTACAAAGTCAACTTCAGTTAAAACAAGGCCATTATGAAAGCGCTCTAGCTTCCCTAAAACGCCTACACAGTATGAAACCAAAACACCGCCAAACACTTAAGATGCTAGTAACCGCACACACTCAGCTGAAAGATTGGGAAGCTTTACAAGAGCTGACACCAACACTTAAGAAACAAGGTATTTTTGACGACCGCAATCTATTAGAGCTTGAAAAAAATGCATTTCTAGCACTTTTAGAAAAATTGCATTTCCGAGCAAAGACAGGTGAAAGTAAAGAAACCCTTTTGAGTGAGCTTCAAGGTATTTGGAAAAAACTGGATGCTTTAGCCAAAGACGATGAAATGCAAGTTCTATATGCAAGCACACTGATCGAATTCGGCAGCGAAGAAAAGGCAGAAGCCTTCATTCGCTCGTCACTAAATGACCAATGGTCTGATGCGCTTGCCGGTGTATACGGTCAATTAACAGATGTATCTATGAAGAAATCGCTTAGCAATGCTGAGACATGGATTCGCCGACATCCTGAAAGTGCCCCTCTCTACCTAGCTGCCGGGCGAATTTGTCAGCGTTTGCAATTATGGGGCAAAGCCCGAGATTACTACGAAAAAGCACTACACATTGACGCTTCTTCGGAAGCCATTGTTGAGCTGAGCATGCTTTTGAAAGCCATGGGCGATATTGATGTGGCGCAAGAGCTTATCGTAAAGCGCATTCATAATGACAGCCTATCCATGAAAGCGTTACCGCTTCCTCACTAAAACAAGAATGCCGAGCAGTGATGCTCGGCATTTTACTTTTCAGATAACTGAAGTGCTTATTTAAACCGAACAACCAGTTCATGCATATCAGAAGCAACGCCTCTTAAGGTGATCATACTCTGCATCGCCCCTTCCGCTTCATCTTTACTCTCGTTCGCTAGATCTGAGATTCTGACTAATTGCTGATTAATATCTTCCGAGACATGCGCCTGCTCTTCCACTGCAGCGGCCATCTGCGTCGACATATCAGAAATATTCGTAACGGCTGAAACAATGGTTTGCAAAGATGTTTGAGCGTCTGACATCTTCTGTAAGCCTACGTTTGCACTCTCGCGACCATTGCTGGCCACTTTTACCGCGTCGTGTGCACCACCGCGAAGACGCTCAATAATACTGTGAATTTCTTGAGTCGAACCTTGAGTTCTTTGAGCCAGCTGACGCACCTCATCGGCGACAACAGCAAAACCACGACCATGTTCTCCCGCTCGTGCAGCCTCAATAGCCGCATTTAAAGCCAATAAATTCGTTTGTTCGGCTATTTGATCAATCATCACAGCGACCTCAGCAATACTCTCTGATTGCTTTGATAAGTGACTCACTGACTCACTGATCTGCTCGACTAATGATGCCAGCTCTTGAACTGCTACGGTGGTTTCCCCAAGTGTTTTACCACCCTCTAAAGCCAAATTTTTGGCCTGCTCAGAACTGTGTGCAGTGTGCTGAACATGCTTAGAAACATCCGAAACAGTGGCCGTCATTTGCTGCATTGCGGCCGCGACTTCTTGCGTTTCATGGAGTTGCTGTTGAATTTTTTTCGTCGAACTGTCCGTTTGCTCTAAACCGAGCTCTGATTTTTTCGATACTTCCATCGACTCCGTCTCAATTCGCGTTAGTACGGTATCGAGATGCATCGCTTGGCTTTTAATACCAACTTCAAGTTGACCAAGCTCAGTATTATGGTCTGAATAGGTTTTAGCGGCTAAGGGGTGAGTAAATGAATGACTCAAAGACGCCTGCAAACTGTGGTACATCTTCCTCTGTGTAACCTTGTAATAGAACGCCAACAAAACCGAGGACACTAAAGCAGGAGCCATGGCGTAGGGTGTCTCCATAAGAAACATCGACAAAGACGCAAGCCAAGCAATCATAACAAGACTAGGTACAACAATATTTAAAGGAACGGTTAAGCTTTTTTTGCCCTCTCGAATCGAACGATACAGCTTTTCAGCTCGCTCCACATCCTTTCGATCCGGAGTAGAACGCACAGATTCATAACCTATTACCTGCCCTTTTTCTGTAACAGGCGTCACATAAGCATCCACCCAATAATAGTCACCATTTTTGCTGCGGTTTTTAACCAATCCCATCCAAGGTTTACCACTTTTTAAATAGCTCCACATAATATCAAATGCTTCTGTAGGCATATCTGGGTGACGCACTAAATTATGCGGAGATCCTAGAAGTTCTTCATACTCAAACCCACTGATATCAATAAAATCCTGGTTACAATAGGTAATTTTGCCTTTGAGATCGGTCGTGGAAATCAACCGAACACCTTTAGGTACAACTCTTTCCACATCAGTGATAGGTAGGTTTTTTCTCATAATTCCCTCATGACCACTATACAAATTAAGTAATTCACAAAATAAACCAAAACAAAAGGCAATATCGTCTGCTTTCTTTGCACATTAATTAAATGAAGCGTAGTCAAAGGTTAGTAATTTTGCATATATGGTCAGAAATTTTATAAGCGATTTTTTAGATAGCGGGCAATCCGCCTAGTGATCACAGGTAAAATATAGGTTGGCACTTGCATAGCACCAGCAAGGGGAAGGAAAGCTGGGCCTAATAAAACACCAGCAATAGAATAGGTAAGTAAAACATTGCGATTTCCAGACGTAATCGCAGCTGTTAGCGACTTTTCTATGCCTTGATGACGATAAAAAATAAATGTCACGACAAAGAAAACACACACTAAAGCAACCGCGATTAACAAAAACACTATGGCTTCCGGCATACTTTCATTCCACAGCCCTCGGTAGCTGCCAATTAAACCAAAAGGAAACGCAAACACTAACAAAATCGTATAAGGTGACACTTTCAATAAGGCGCGCTGCAGAGTTTCTGTAGGTACAACACGATGCAAAGTAAACGAAATCAAAATAGGCCCAACGATAAAAATCAATAACCGCACGCCATAGGTAACAAAATCTAAACTGCCTTGAGACATAGGCAAGAAGTGAATAGGAATAAACAAGGCAACAGGTAAAATTAAAGTCGTAGCGATCGTCATTGCCATCGCTTCAAGAGAATCATAACCTAATGCTCGAACAATAGCGGGTGTGGCAAACAATGAGCCTGTCGCCCCAACGCCTAAAACAGCCAACAATAGCTCATCAGATAAACCTAACAAAACACCGCAAACAGCAAAAATCGTCATGAAAAAAGCGCTGTGAAGTAATGCGTATAGCCAGATAGACTGATGGCAAAGCCGCTTAATCAGTTGCTCCATCGGCATTCCGATAAGTGTCAGCAGCATAAGGGTGAATAAGACGTACGGAAGAAATGGAAATAATGCGTTCGAGGCAACAGGAAACGCAAAGCCAAGCAAGGCGCATAGAAACATACACACAAGTGAGTGTTTAACTAAAAAAGTTAGCAAGGTTCGTCTTCCTTGAAGTTTTTATTATTACCGCTTACGTGATGTGGCACATATTCTGTTCTGCTCAGGCAACTCAGAAAGCTCTAAGGGCCAAAGTTTTCGAGCTTCATCAAACGCATGACGTAATTCATCTAACTGGCGTTCCGATGCCTTTTCCTCCACACCCGCTACCACCACCCCATCATCGCTACACGATTTAGGCCGCACCGGAAATGGTATTACGTTATCCTTCATACAATATCTCTATCAAGGCTATTAGTGGATATCTACTAACACTCTATGGATAATCTAATTAAAACGCAACGCTATGCCAAGGTAAGACAATGAAATATTTGATTTCTCCGGCGAAAACACTGGATTTAGACAGTAAAACGCCTGATGTGAAGTACTCCGAGCCGCGATTTTTAAACCAAGCGCAATCACTCATTAAAACCATTAAACCCTACACGCCAGCGGACATTGCTTCATTAATGAAGCTGAGCGATAAATTAGCAACGCTTAACGTCGAGCGCTACCAAACTTGGTCAAAGCAGCATGACGTCAACAATAGCCGTCCAGCATTGTTTACGTTTATGGGGGATGTCTACACGGGTCTCGATGCTTATTCACTAAGCACCAAACAGATTCATTACGCGCAATCTCATCTTCGTATTCTAAGCGGTCTCTATGGTCTACTTAAGCCTTTAGACCTTATGCAGCCTTACCGCCTCGAAATGGGTACGAAATTAAAGAACAGCGAAGGTGATAACCTTTACCACTTTTGGGGCAGCCAAATCGCTAACGCTCTATCAGAAGAACTTGAAGAAGACGAGTTATTAGTCAATCTAGCCTCAAATGAGTACTTTAAAGCGGTCGATAAAAAAGCAATCAAGCAAACGATCATTACACCGAACTTCTTAGATGAGAAAAACGGTCAATTTAAGGTGATTAGCTTTTATGCGAAAAAAGCCCGTGGCCTAATGGTGCGCTATTTAATCGAAAGTGGCGCGGAGACTATCGAAGACATTAAACGCTTCGATCTAGCCGGATATCGCTATGATGCAGAGCGCTCTAAGCCCTTAGAGCCTGTATTCACAAGGGCAGAAGGCGTGACAGACTAAGCGCTTAGACTAAACGTCCTATTGTCACTCGATCATTGCCACCTAAATCTTGATAGGTGGCAATGTCTTTAAATGCTTTATCAGAAAACAACTGTCGTACAGCTGTAGCTTGGTCATAGCCATGCTCAAACATCAACCAACCTCCGCCAACAAGATGCACTAAAGCCCCATCTATGATTCGCCTTATATCTGCTAAACCGTGATCATCAGCGACTAAAGCGGTGATGGGTTCAAAGCGCACATCTCCTTGAGATAAATGCTGATCCTCTGGGTCAATGTACGGCGGGTTTGAGACAATCACATCAAACAAAGGCTCATCGGCCAATGCTGAAAACCAATCACTTTGCAAAAAACGAGTATTCTTTATATTGTTTTTGACAGCGTTTCGCTGAGCTAATGCAACCGCTTGAGCCTGGAAGTCAATCCCAACTACGTCCGCAGAACGCCATTCGTAAGCTAACGCTAACGCAATCGCTCCCGTGCCAGTACCAAGATCCAAAACCCGCTTGACACCGTTAGGCTGTAGCTCCAAAGCCACTTCAACCAATCGCTCAGTGTCTGCTCTAGGAATCAAAGTATGCTTTGACGTTTCTAAGCTCAGAGTCCAGAAGTCTTGTTGTCCCAAGATATATGCAATCGGCTCACCCTGCTCACGACGAGCCAACAAGGTATCAAATTGCTCACTCGCAGAATCCGAGACAGCTTTTTCAGGCCACGTAAAAAAGTAGCTTATAGAAACGCCAAGTACATGCGCCAGCAATAATTGGGCATCTATCTGTGCTGTGTCCGATTGCGACGCGAGTCGCCCATAAGCCAGTTTAAGCAAAGAATCTATGGTCATGGATGTCTCGCGTGCACTCAAAAGAAAGGAATTAGTTATCGCCACTCAAAGCAGAAAGCTGTTCAGCTTGATACTCATTAATCAGAGGGTTAACCAGTACATCTAAGTCACCCTGAACAATTTCATCTAACTTGTATAACGTCAGATTAATACGGTGATCCGTGACACGGCCTTGTGGGTAATTATAAGTACGGATACGTTCAGAGCGATCACCACTGCCCACCAAAGAACGGCGCGCTTCTGACTGCTCCGCAGCCGCCTTGCTTTCTTCTGCCGCTTGTAAACGCGACGCCAGTAAAGCCATGGCTTTAGCACGGTTCTTATGCTGCGAACGCTCATCCTGACATTCCACTACAACTCCTGTTGGAATGTGTAGAATACGAATCGCGGAGTCTGTTTTGTTGACGTGCTGACCACCCGCACCAGAGGCGCGAAAAGTATCAACACGAAGGTCAGCTTTATTGATGTTAATCGCTTCTACTTCATCCATCTCAGGCAGAATCGCAACGGTACAAGCAGACGTATGAATGCGGCCCTGAGATTCCGTTGCAGGTACGCGTTGCACTCGGTGCGCACCGGACTCAAACTTCAATTTAGAGTAAGCACCATCACCTACAATACGTGCGATCACTTCTTTGTAACCACCGTGCTCGCCTTCACTAGCACTGACGATTTCTACTTTCCAGCGCTGTGTTTCGGCATATCGAGAATACATGCGAAACAAGTCACCAGAAAAAATTGACGCTTCATCACCACCGGTTCCGGCACGCACTTCTAGGAATACGTTTTTCGCATCGTTAGGGTCTTTCGGCAGCAAAAGCAACTGAAGGTCTAACAGCAATTGTTCTCTTTGAGCCTGTCCAGCTTTCAGTTCTTCTTGGCCCATTTCTTTAATATCTGGGTCAGCATCACTCAGCATTAATTGCGCTTCTTCAATGTTTTCCAACACCTGCTGATATTCTGAGAAGCATTTCACGACAGGCTCTAGCTCAGCGTACTCTTTACTGTAATTACGGAACAAATCTTGATCCATAATTACTTCCGCTTCACTGAGTAACGCTGCCAACTCTTCGTAACGCTCAGATAAGCTCTCTAACTTAAATTTAATCGATTCTTTCATTCTAAGGATTCTTTCGTATCGGTTATGCCCAACACCTCGGCAGCTCGCTGCAAAGCTTCTTGATCAGCTTCGGCACCCGCTTGGCGTAAATACTGGGTTGGGGAATGGATCAGTTTATTCATCAATCCATGGGCTAATTTAGCAACCACCTGTTCTGGAGTCTGTCCTGACTCTAAACTTTTCAATGCTCGCTCTAATTCGGACTGTTTTATTAATTCTGCTTGGGCGCGGTAGCTTACAATTAGATCAGCAACTTTGCGAGACTCTTGTTTGCGCCTAAACTCATCAATACCTTGCTCGATGATTTTTTCAGCGGCTTCGGCAGCGTCTTGACGTGCTCGAACGTTTTCCTCAATAACAGAGTGAAGGTCATCGACTGTGTACAAATACGCATCTTCAACTTCCTGCACTTCCGGCTCGATGTCTCGAGGCACCGCAATATCAACCAATAACATCGGTTTATGTCGACGTTTATTTGTCGCACGCTCAATCATTCCTTTACCGATAATCGGTAGCTGGCTGGCAGTAGAGGAAATAACGATGTCTGCTTGATGCAGAAAATCGGTAATATCACCTAACAATATGGCTTCAGCACCCAACTCATCAGCAAGAATTTGGGCGCGCTCAAGTGTACGGTTGGCGACAATAATACGCTTTATGCCGGCTTCTTTTAAGTGACGCGCAACCAGTTCAATGGTCTGGCCGGCGCCTATCAAAAGCGCCGTACTGCGCTTCACATCAGCAAATATCCGTTGCGCTAAACTGACCGCCGCAAAGGCGATCGACACAGGGTTTTCTCCTATTGCCGTATCCGTTCGTACGCGCTTTGCAACGGAGAACGTCTGCTGAAATAAACTCTGAAGCTCGGAGCCAATACACTTACCTTCTTGAGAGACCGCATAGGCAGACTTTACTTGACCAAGAATCTGAGGCTCACCTAAAATCAAAGAATCCAATCCTGATGCCACGCGCATAACATGGCGCACACCTTCGTCACCTACATGTGTATAACAGAAACGCCCTAGCTCAGCAGGCTCAACGTGATGATAACGTCCTAACCAATCAATGATTTTTTCGGCATCAGATTCACCATCTATAGCACAGTACAACTCGGTACGGTTACAGGTAGAAACAATCACCGCCTCTTTTGCTTGAGCGTCAGACACAAGTGAATTGAGCGCCTCAACCATTTTCTCAGGGGCAAACGAAATTTTCTCTCGAATAGATACTGGTGCAGTTTTGTGGTTTACACCCACAGCAATTAGCGGCATTCAGGAACTCTTCTCACGACTTGAGATCGAACAGATGTTGGCAGATATATGCCTAGTATTCTGACACATGATTAAATGCCCCTATTATAAGTGGAATTTTTAGCTCTTCGCACCCCATCAAATCAATAAATATGTCAATTCCTTACAATCATGCACCGTTTATTAGGCTGACAACACCTCTATAGCAGCGCTACCATAGTAACTAGGATATGATTTTAGCCAAATAAGGCAGACACTTATGCAACGAATGCAATACGCGGTATCGATTAAACGAGCTTTTATTACGATGGCATTCGGCCTATCTGTCAGCGCCTGCTCATCCATTTCAAATTCGCATACCGCGCCAATCGCGGATAACCGCTGGGCACCGGTAGCAAAATCCAAGCATGCGGAGCAACTGGAACAACTACTGAGCGCTGAGTTTGCTTTGCAACGTCAAGGCAGTGAGTCTGCCACGGCACTGTATTTAGATTTAGCTGAGCAAAGCACAGATGTAGAGATCGCCAAACGTGCCACTTCAACAGCCATGATGAGTGAAGACAGTCAAGCGGTACTCAAAGCCAGCTCTCGATGGCTAACACTTGAGCCGAACGCCTCTCAAGCCTACCCTATTTTAATGCAAGCTCAGTTAAGCGTAGGGGCACTGGACGAAGCAAAAGCGCTGCTACTAAAAGCCAAGAAAAACAATATTTCATTGAGCTTTCTGCCTAGCTTTGTGGACCAAAACATCCGTCACGACAACATCACAACTCATTTAGAGAGCCTTCTAAGTGGCCCAGAATTAACCTCCGATCTGTTTGTTAAAATTGCCTTATTTCATGTCCATTTCATCAACGGAAAATATCAATACATACTCGACAATATTGCACCGTTAATTGAACTCACTCCAGAAACAGAACAAGAAGGGCTAATCATTATAAAAGCAGTCAGTGAAGAGCAATCAGGGTTGATAGACAGCGCTCAAGAGACTCTCAAACAAGGACTGAAAGCTTTCCCTGAAAGCCAACGAATGATGGCAAATTATCTAGAGATACTTATCAAGAATGATCAGTATCAAACTGCATTATCAACGTTTTCTGAGGCTCAGTTTTCCCCTTATTTACAACAACAAATTGGTATTGCTATCGCCCAATTGCTAATGCAAAAAAATCAACCTGAGCTTGCCATTAAGTTAATTTCCGAACTGCCAAAACATGGCAACTTACGTGATGACTTATTGTTTATATTAGCGAATGCTCAACATCAAGCAGAGCATTACAATGATGCTTTAAAGAGCCTATTAAATGTATTTGGTAAACTCAGCTGGGAGGCTTCTCATCTTCTGGTGCAATGGCTATATTCAGCTGACCAAGCAGAACAAGTGAACTCTTTTATTTTGAAACGAGCTGTGGTCGATGTAGAACCCGGCCATATCAACGGTGTTGCGGACTTACATCTACACAACCAACGTCCTGACTTAGCAATTGATTTGCTTACTCGAGCCCTTCCAATATTCCCAGAAGCGGACGGACTACGCTATAAACGCGCCATTACTTACGATATGCAACAACAGTGGCCTCTAGCGCTGCAAGACCTTACAATATTGTATCAAAAGCATCCAAATGATCCGTCTTACATTAATGCGCTCGGTTACACCATGATGGTTCGATCCCCTGAGCAGTTCGATCAGGCGTTTCAATTAATACAAAAAGCTTATGCCCTTGACAGCACTGACGCTGCGATCATGGACAGCATGGGGTGGGCGTATTTTCTTCAAGGTAATTTGGAGCAAGCTGAAACGTTACTTTCGCAGTCATGGGACGTTATGCAAGACGCTGAAATTGGTGCCCACTATGGCGAAGTGCTATGGCAACTTGACGATCAAGAAAACGCTATCAAGATCTGGCAACAAGCACTCAAAGACAATCGTAAGCTGCCAGTTTTACTCGAAACTTTAGAACAATACGCGCCAGAACTATTAGGCTCGTAAGGAATCACCATGAAAATCAAACATTTGGTTATTGGTATTATGGCCAGCGCTTTTTTAGCTGGCTGTAGCTTATCGCCAACATCACCTAAGGCCTCGTTACCAGAACGTGCCGAAGATATAATGGCGTGGCAAAATGAAGGCCGTGTCGGCATTCGTACAGAGCAAGATGCAATCTCCGGTAACTTTAATTGGCAGCACTCGCCTGAGCATTATGAACTCAATATCTACGGCCCTTTTGGTCAAGGTGCAACGCGATTGGAAGGTATTCCGGGCAAAGAGTCGCGTCTGAGTTACGATGACAAAAATTTAACCGGGCCGAGCGCTGATGCTTTGCTTTACCATGAGCTAGGCTGGCACTTCCCTGTTACCAGCGTGCAATATTGGATTCGAGGGCTAGCCGCCCCTAACAGCGCAGCGGAAATCACTTATCAACAAGATGGCACCACGCCCGAGCAAATTTTACAAAACGGCTGGACCATTACCTATAAAGAATTCACTGAGTTAGAGCATTTAAAATTACCTCAAAAAATGCAGGTTACTCACCCTCCATATCGGGTTAACTTGATCATTACAGACTGGAATGTTCAATGACGACACTCACGCTGCCATCCCCAGCAAAGCTGAATTTATTTTTACATATCACAAGCCGTCGAAACGATGGCTATCACGAACTGCAAACCTTGTTTCAATTCATTGATTTATGTGATGAGTTACGCTTCACCCTTACCGATAATCCTGATATTAGCCTTACCCCTGAAATTAACGGTGTCGATCACGAAGATAACTTAATCGTAAAAGCCGCACGTCTTTTAGAAACGCATAAGAAAACACAGCAAGGTATCGCCATTTCCATTAGCAAAATCCTGCCGATGGGCGGTGGTATAGGTGGTGGTAGCAGTAACGCTGCGACGACACTGTTGGCACTCAACACACTGTGGAAATGCGACTTTTCATTGGAGGCGTTAGCACAACTGGGCAAACAACTGGGGGCGGACGTGCCTATCTTTGTGTTTGGGCATTCGGCATTTGCTGAAGGGATCGGCGAAAAATTAACACGAACTAGCCCGAAAACCCCATATTACCTACTCTTGAAGCCAAATTGCGAAGTGCCAACTGGTCAAATTTTTACCGATAAATATTTGACAAGAGACACCCCTACGATCAGAATATCGCACGCCTTGAAACTGGAAGGGCATAACGATTGCCTAGAGGTCGCGCGAAGACTGTATTCTGAAGTAGATGAAGCATTTTTGTGGCTCACACAATTTGGCGACGCAAAACTAACTGGCACCGGAGCGTGTTTGTTTTTGGCATTCGAGTCAATTGATGAAGCCAAGCGAGTGGAAGCTTGCGCACCTGAGAAGTGGCAAACTTGGGTTTGTCGTGGATGCAATACATCTCCTGCTCATGACGTACTGAACCAGTGGATTGCATCTCAGCATACTTAATGCTGAATAAAACGCCAGTCTATTTTTCATCGCTATAAATACAAAGGGTATACACAGTGTCCAAGTTGATGGTTTTTACCGGTAATGCCAACCCTGAACTCGCTCGCAGGGTCGTTCGCCGTCTAGGTCTTCCTATCGGCAACGCTACGGTTGGAAAGTTCAGCGACGGAGAAATTACGGTTGAGATCAACGAAAACGTGCGTGGTAAAGACGTTTTTATTATCCAATCAACCTGCGCTCCAAGTAATGACAACCTCATGGAACTGATTGTAATGGCTGATGCGCTGCGTCGTGCGTCGGCTACCCGTGTAACCGCTGTAATTCCATATTTCGGTTACGCACGACAAGATCGTCGTGTTCGCTCAGCACGTGTACCGATTACAGCCAAAGTCGTTGCAGACATGATCTCTGCTGTGGGTATTAACCGTGTACTAACGGTAGACCTACACGCAGATCAAATTCAGGGCTTCTTCGACATTCCAGTAGATAACGTTTATGCAACACCACTGTTGCTAGATGATCTACAGCGCCAAGGTCATGAAAACATTACGGTTGTTTCACCGGATGTTGGTGGTGTTGTCCGTGCTCGCGCATTCGCAAAAATGCTGGATGATGCAGATTTGGCCATCATCGACAAACGTCGTCCACGTGCAAACGAAGCACAAATCATGCACTTGATTGGCGATGTAGAAGGTAAAACCTGTGTATTGGTCGACGATATGATCGATACCGGTGGTACACTATGTGCCGCAGCTAAAGCCCTTAAAGAACATGGTGCAGCAAAAGTATTAGCTTACTGTACTCACCCTGTCCTATCTGGCAAAGCTATTGAAAACATTAGCAGTTCTGTTCTTGACGAGTTAGTGGTGTCAGACACTATCCCACTGACTCAAGCAGCACAGAATTGCCCGAAAATCCGCCAACTGTCTATGTCAGACATCTTGGCTGAGGCTGTTCGTCGCGTCTGCAACGAAGAGTCAATCAGTGCCATGTTTGGGGCCTAAGCCAAACATTTACGCTCGGAACGGGTCGCAGTTCTGGGCAACCTTAACTTTATTTTAGGATATTAACATGTCTGTAGTTCTAAACGCTTCTGTGCGTAACGAAGAAGGTAAAGGTGCGAGCCGCCGCCTTCGTCTTCAAGGTCTTGTTCCTGCTGTTGTATACGGTGGCAACGCTGACCCTGTGTCTGTTACGTTCAAAGGTAACGAAGTAGTAAAAGCCGTTAAAGATGCCGCTTTTCTAACTACCGTAGTAAAAGTATCTGTTGATGGTGCTGAGCAAGAAGTAATCGTTAAGTCTCTACAACGTCACCCAGCAACTGGCGATGTTATGCACATCGACCTACTACGCGTTGAATCAGAAACTAAAATCGTTACACGAGTGCCACTAAGCTTCGTTAACGCTTCTAAATCTGAAGGTGTTAAATCTCAAGGTGGTCGTCTACAAGTTGAAGCGAAACTTGCTGAAGTTCGTTGTCTTCCAAAAGACCTTCCAGCTGCTTTGATCATTGACGCTATTGACGGTCAACTTGGTCAAATCTTCCACCTTTCTGATGCTCAACTTCCAGAAGGCGTTGAATTGGTTGCTTTGCTTAAAGGCGAAGATCACGACCAACCTATCGCTCGTATCGGTAAAGCTAAGCGCTAATCATTGAGGCAAGTCTGTGGCAGGTTTTAGATTACTCGTTGGCTTGGGTAACCCAGGTTCAGAATATGAAAATACCCGCCACAATGCTGGCGCACAATGGATAGAAGCACTGGCTCGCATGAGTCAGTGCTCTCTTCGAACTGAAAAGAAATTCTTCGGTCAGTTCGGCAAAGTTTTTATAGGTGGGCAGGAATGCTACCTCCTTATTCCTACGACCTATATGAATTTAAGCGGCAAAGCAGTTCAAGCCGTCTGTCAATTCTATAAAATATCCCCTCAAGAAGTTCTAGTCGTACACGACGAGCTTGATATCGCTCCAGGCACTGTAAAGCTTAAAAAAAGCGGTGGCCACGGGGGTCATAATGGCCTTAAAGATATCATTAGCAAACTCGGTAATAACCGAGACTTTGGTCGCGTCCGCATCGGTATAGGTCATCCTGGACATGCAAGCCAAGTGGCAAGCTACGTGCTCAAAAAAGCGCCCAGCGATGAATACCAAAAAATCGAACAAACCATCGATGAGTCACTACGCTACCATACCGACATTATTGCGGATAATTGGAGCAGTGTAATGAACCATCTTCATAGTTTTAAAGCATAAACTACCAGCTTTAGGAATCTAATATGGGCTTTAATTGCGGTATCGTCGGCTTACCAAACGTCGGCAAATCAACTCTGTTCAACGCACTCACAAAAGCCGGCATCGGCGCTGAAAACTTCCCTTTCTGTACGATTGAACCCAACGCAGGTGTCGTGGCCATGCCTGATCCTCGCTTGGATGCATTAGCTGAAATTGTGAAGCCTGAACGCGTATTGGCTACGACCATGGAGTTCGTAGACATTGCAGGCTTAGTCGAAGGCGCATCAAAAGGCGAAGGCCTAGGCAACAAGTTTCTAGCAAACATTCGCGAAACAGACGCCATTGCTCATGTTGTTCGCTGCTTCGAAGACGAAAACGTAATCCACGTTTCCAATCACGTTAATCCGAAACTAGACATCGAAGTGATTAACCTTGAGCTAATTTTCGCCGATATCGAATCGATCGATAAACAACTGTTCCGCACAGCGAAAAACGCGAAAAGCGGCAATAAAGAAGCCATCGCGCACAAAGAGTTTCTAGAACGCATCAAAGCCCACTTAGAAGACGGTCTACCTGTTCGCGCGATGTCACTCTCAGACGATGAAAAGAAAGCCGTAAAACAACTGCATCTTTTGACCACTAAACCGACGATGTACATAGCCAATGTGGCTGAAGATGGCTTTGAAAATAACCCTCACCTAGACGTCGTTCGTGAAATCGCCGAAGCTGAAGGCGCCATGGTTGTGCCTATTTGCAACCAACTTGAAGCGGAAATTTCTGAGTTGGATACAGAGGAAATGCAAGAGTTCTTGGATGAAATGGGCATGGAAGAACCCGGCTTAGATCGAGTGATTCGTGCAGGCTATGAACTACTGGGCCTGCAGACCTACTTTACAGCAGGCGTTAAGGAAGTGCGTGCTTGGACCGTTAAACAAGGTGCAACAGGCCCTCAAGCGGCAGGTGTGATCCACACAGACTTCGAGAAAGGCTTTATTCGTGCAGAAGTTGTTGCATACAACGATTTCATCCAATACAAAGGTGAAAGCGGTGCGAAAGAAGCAGGCAAATGGCGCCTAGAAGGTAAAGAATACATCGTCAAAGATGGCGACGTGATGCACTTCCGATTTAATGTTTAACTTTTTTTAAAAATAACCCTTGACCCATTAACGGGTTATGTGAATAATATCGCGCCACAGACACAGCGAAGCAACGTTTCAAAATGTCTGTGTTGAGAGAATGTTGGGGTATAGCCAAGCGGTAAGGCAACGGGTTTTGATCTCGTCATGCGTTGGTTCGAATCCAGCTACCCCAGCCAATCTCTCAAAAGGCTATGTAGCTCAGTTGGTTAGAGCACATCACTCATAATGATGGGGTCACTAGTTCGAATCTAGTCATAGCCACCAATTTTAATGTATTGGGGTATAGCCAAGCGGTAAGGCAACGGGTTTTGATCTCGTCATGCGTTGGTTCGAATCCAGCTACCCCAGCCATTAAAATACAATTTAGGAAAGGCTATGTAGCTCAGTTGGTTAGAGCACATCACTCATAATGATGGGGTCACTAGTTCGAATCTAGTCATAGCCACCAATATTGATGTATTGGGGTATAGCCAAGCGGTAAGGCAACGGGTTTTGATCTCGTCATGCGTTGGTTCGAATCCAGCTACCCCAGCCATCAGTTATTTCCTAAAATACACAGCTCTACTGGTTAGTACGATCTCTCGTCCTGATGGGGTATAGCCAAGCGGTAAGGCAACGGGTTTTGATCTCGTCATGCGTTGGTTCGAATCCAGCTACCCCAGCCATTAGGCACTCTCTGTTTAAAGCTCAAACTTCTGCACTCTTCCTTAGCTTTTTTGATCGGCTTCTATATAATCCACTGAAACCTAAATCGAAAAAGGGATTCCTTTCATGAAGAAAGCTCTGATTGCTTCTACTTTAATTCTAGCAAGCACCGCTCACGCCGATATTTTGGGCCTAACAGCAGAAGTTGGCCAATTCTCACCAGATGTATCATTTGATGGTCGAATCAATAACCAAACAGCTGACGTTGATTTTTCTGGTGAAGATGACACCTATTACGGCATCGCTTTTGAACACCCAGTGCCGCTTATTCCAAATGTACGCCTACAAGGCTCTTCAATGGAAGGTAGAAGCAGCAGTGTAGATATGAAAGTCGATAGCACAGATTACACACTTTATTATGAAATTCTCGACGGCCTTGCATGGATAGACCTAGATGTCGGCATCTCTATTCGCGATATGGACATTGATGCCCGCGTGAATAGCAACACTACCTCAGAAAGCGTTGTTCTACCAACAGGCTACTTATCGGCTTACTTCACTATTCCAACGCTCCCTATTCAAATCGGTGGTGAAATCAAAGCACTTTCCGCTGGCGATTCAAGCATCAGTGATACAACGTTTAAAATTAAGTACCAATCACCGTTTGTGGTGGGCTTAGAAGGCGGTTACCGTAATGCCAACTTCGACATCGATGAAGGCAGCATCGACTCTGAGATCGAGTTTGATGGCTTCTTCGTAGGTGTCTTTGCTGATTTCTAAGCATCTTTTCTAATGCGCGACACAAAGATATAAAAAAGCCAGCTCAATGAGAGCTGGCTTTTTTCATTTCAAGTGATTTTTAAGTGAAATCAGCGTGTTTTAGAGTGACTCTTTCAACGCCTCAAATGTCATCTCTTCTCCTTCCACATCCACCTTAATCAAATCCCCAGCAACAAACTTGCCTGCAAGCAATTCATTGGCCAGAGGGTTTTCAATCCACTGCTGAATAGCACGCTTCAATGGACGTGCACCGTAAATAGGGTCATACCCGACTTCGGCTAAACGCTCCATCGCAGCGTCACTTAAATTCATCGTCATCCCCATTTCAACTAGACGCTCATTAAGATGCGCTAGCTGGATCTTAGCAATCCCTTTAATCTGCGACTGCATTAATGGGTGGAAGACAACAGTTTCATCAATACGGTTAATGAATTCAGGACGGAAATGCTGCCCCACCACTTCCATCACTTTACTCTTGATGGCTTGGTACTCATCGTTGCCTCGATATTCCTGAATAACGTCTGAACCCAAGTTAGAGGTCATCACAATAACCGTATTACGAAAATCGACGGTTCGGCCTTGCCCATCAGTAAGACGCCCATCATCTAATACCTGCAAAAGAATGTTAAACACATCTGGATGCGCTTTCTCAACCTCATCCAGCAACAACACTGAGTATGGACGACGACGAACAGCTTCGGTCAGGTAACCGCCTTCCTCGTAGCCAACATAGCCTGGAGGCGCGCCAATCAAACGAGCGACAGAATGCTTCTCCATAAATTCCGACATATCAACACGCACCATGGCATGCTCAGTATCGAATAAGAACTTCGCCAACGATTTACACAGCTCAGTTTTACCCACACCAGTTGGACCAAGGAACAAGAAAGAGCCGTTGGGACGATTAGGATCTGCTAAGCCAGAACGAGATCGACGCACAGCATTCGACACCGCGTTAACCGCTTCGTTTTGACCAATAACGGATTCATGCAAAGCATCTTCCATGCGTAATAATTTATCACGCTCACCCTCTAGCATTTTATCTACTGGAATACCGGTCCAACGCGACACGACCGTCGCAATTTCCTCTTCTGTCACACGATTCTTGAGCAACTGCGTCACAGTTTCACTTTCTTCAGCCAAGGCTGCTTTTTCGATTTCGGCTTCTAGCATTGGAATAACGCCATATTGAAGCTCTGACATTTTCGCGAGATTACCTTGACGTCGTGCTTCTTCCATTTCATGACGAACCGATTCGAGTTCCTCTTTTAATTTCTGAGCACCTTGTACAGCCGCTTTTTCAGCATTCCAGATTTCTTCCAAATCTGAGAATTGTTTTTGCAAAGAGTCTATTTCAACGTCCAACTCTTCAAGACGCAGCTTAGAGGCCCTGTCTTTTTCTTTCTTAAGCGCTTCTTTTTCAATTTTCAGCTGAATCAAACGTCGCTCAAGACGATCCATTTCTTCAGGTTTTGAATCCATTTCCATACGAATGCGGCTGGCAGCCTCATCGATCAGATCAATGGCCTTATCCGGTAATTGACGATCTGTAATGTAGCGCTGCGATAGCTTAGCTGCCGCAATGATCGCAGAATCCGTGATATCGACACCATGATGCACTTCATAACGTTCTTTTAAACCACGTAAAATGGCAATTGAATCAAGCACACTGGGCTCTTCAACCAGCACTTTTTGGAAACGACGCTCTAAGGCAGCATCTTTCTCAATGAATTGACGATATTCATTCAGTGTCGTTGCTCCCACACAGTGCAGTTCACCTCGGGCCAACGCAGGCTTCAGCATATTTCCGGCATCCATTGAGCCTTCCGATTTGCCAGCGCCAACCATGGTGTGAATTTCATCGATAAACAGAATGATTTGACCTTCCTGTTTAGATAATTCGTTCAAAACCCCTTTTAAACGCTCCTCAAACTCACCTCGATACTTGGCACCTGCAATCAAAGCCGCCATGTCCAAAGACAATACACGCTTATTCTTTAGCCCTTCCGGTACCTCACCATTGATGATGCGCTGAGCCAGCCCTTCAACGATCGCAGTCTTACCCACTCCAGGCTCACCAATAAGCACAGGGTTGTTTTTACGGCGACGCTGCAGCACTTGAATCGTACGACGAATTTCATCATCACGGCCAATAACAGGATCCAGCTTACCTTCCGCAGCGCGTGCGGTTAAATCAACCGTAAATTTATCCAATGACTGTCTATTCTCTTCAGCATTCGGATCGTTTACCGCATCGCCGCCGCGAACAGAATCGACCACAGAGGCGATGTCTGCCTTCGTCACACCAGTCGCTTTTAATGCTTTCGTTACGTCGTCTTTGCCATCAAATATGGCCAGTAGCAGTAACTCAGACGAGATATATTGATCTTTACGCTTCTGAGCTTCTTTGTCCGCTAAGTTTAATAAGCGCCCCAGCTCGGGTGACATTTGAACATTGCCATCGTGATTATTCACTTTTGGCATACGTTCTAAAATAGCATTGAGCTCTTCTCGAAACTTCGCAACATTAACACCCGCCTGCTGCAAAATAGGACGTGTTCCACCACCTTGTTGGTCCAACAAGGCCGTTAACAAATGGGCCGATTCAATATATGAATGGTCGTGTCCAAGTGCCACAGACTGTGCATCAGAAAGGGCTACTTGTAATTTACTGGTTAATCTATCAATTCGCATATTGACCTCCGAGGAATCGACAACAAAATTTAGCTTCTGATTGCTTTATAAGATCAGTATTTTGCTTTTCAATGGCACAGTGTCATTTTTTTGACACTCGTCATCATTCTTGCCAAATAAGTGAGGCCATTCGCCCAGTAACACCGTCTCTGCGATAGGAATAAAAACGCTCGACATCGCTGAAGGTACAAAAATCCCCCCCGTATATATTGCAACAGCCTTGACTCGACAAACGTTGCCGAGCGATCGCATATAGATCACCCAACCACTTTCCATCATGACCACTGCGCTTAAAAGCCTGTTCCGCCGCAGGATCAACAGCCATGAACGCACTGCGAACCTCTGGGCCAACCTCAAATGCATCCGGACCAATAGCAGGCCCAAACCAAACCACGACATCTTGAGGATTGGAAAACACCTTCAGCGTCTCTTCCAATACACCATCGCACAAGCCACGCCAGCCTGCATGAGCCGCAGCCACTTGTAATGTATTAGGATCACAAAACAAAACAGGTAAGCAATCTGCCGTTAACACTGCGCAGACGGTATTCGCTTGATCCGTGTAACACGCATCAGCATTACGATCTTGTTTCGAGGAAGGAAGCTCTAGAACAGAGGTACTGTGAGTTTGGTTAAGCCATTGAATCTCGCCGGGATAACACGCCAATGTTTTTAGCAAAAGACGATTGCTCGTAACGTCTTGGGACACATCACCAACGTGCGCTCCCATATTAAAGCTGTCATAAGGCTGCTGACTGACACCACCAATACGAGTGGATACAAACGCTTTGATGTTACTCGGCACTGGCCAATTAGGGGTAATGATTGAGTCCATATTATTTCCACCTAAGAAAAAGGCAGCTTAGCGCTGCCTTTAGAATGTTATAGGATCGGGTTACATGTAGTGGTTTTCACCGCCGTTATGCAAATCTGCCTCAAGCACTTCTATTAACTCAAGCATGTCTTCTGGCAAATCCACTTCCCACTCCATCCACTGACCTGTAGCAGGATGCGCCAGCTCAAGCTTTTTCGCATGCAAAGCCTGTCGACGAAAACCTCTCAGCGCATCCTGAAGTTCAGGAGAACAGCCCTTCGGCATTTTCAAACGCCCAGCGTACTGCGGATCACCTACCAGCGGATATTGAATGAAAGCCATGTGTACACGAATTTGATGCGTACGGCCCGTTTCTAGCTTTAAACGAATATGCGTGTGATTATTATAGCGTTTAACAAGGCGGTAATGGGTGATCGCCTCTTTACCATTCACAGGCTCGACCGCCATTTTTTGACGATTATGCGGATGACGACCGATAGGCTCATCAACTGCGCCACCACCTGTCATAGCACCGATAGCGATGGCTTCATATTCCCGCCCCATGCTTCGGTCTTGTAACTGAGCAACGAGATCCGTTTGTGCCTGAAGTGTTTTCGCTACTACCATCAAACCAGTGGTTTCTTTATCAAGACGATGCACAATACCTGCTCGAGGCACAGTGGCCGTTTCCGGAGCATGATGCAAAATAGCATTCAGCAATGTACCGTCGTGATGACCCGCCGCTGGATGTACAACAATCCCTGCAGGCTTGTTGATAATTAAAATATCATCGTCTTCATAAACGATGTTTAGTGGGATTTCTTGAGCGTCATGCACAACCTGCTCTTCCAATTCCACACTTAATGTGATTTTCTCACCACCAAAGAGTTTCTCTTTTGGCTTAGTCTGTTTACCATCAACCAGAAGTACCCCATCTTTGATCCAACTTTGGATTCGAGAACGTGAGTAATCTGAAAATAATTCGGTAGCAATTTGATCAAATCGCTGTCCTGAGAAATCCAATGCAACTTGGGCTTCTTTTACAATGCGCTCTGCCATACAATAAACTTTCTATGCTCGATGCTGCGTCATCGTGACGCGAAATATGCCAACTGCATAGCAATCTTTTAAAATGCTATGCCTCTTTTACTAGGGTTGTATTATACATGGGATTTAATAAGACATTGTCACGAATTCTGACAATTGCTGGCTTTTACACCGCATTGACGGCCTGTTCAGCCAATCAACCAACCGTAGAACCTGATTTACCGGAGAAAGAGTATTTCCGTCTTGCTCAAGAGGCGCTGGATAATAATCTTCCGACGACTGCGGCAGAGCAACTGAAAGAACTTGAAACGCGCTATCCTTTTGGCGAATACTCAGTTCCAGCACGTTTAGATTTAATCTACGCTCAGTTTGAAGCGGGAAATTTTGCTGCTGCGCACGCCACTGCAGACCGTTTTATCAAAAACTATCCTGACAATCATGCCATTGATTACGCATACTATATGCGAGGCCTGTCAACTTACAAAGGTGCCGAAACGTTTTTAGGCCGCTATTTGGACTTAAATCCTGCCGAACGAGATACCACGGAGTTCGACAAAGCGTTTAGTGAGTTTGCAGACTTTTTACGTCGCTATCCATACAGTGAGTTTGCACCAGATGCGAAAGCACGCATGGTGTATTTGCGTAATCTAATCGCCGAACATGAAGTCTCCATTGCGCATTATTACTTCAAACGCAAAGCGCCTATGTCGGCATTACGCCGCGGCCAAGAAGTTGTACAAAGCTACCCTTCCACGCCAGCAGTCGAGGAAGCATTAGCGGTTACTATTCAAGCTTACATGGATCTAGGACTGTACGATGAAGCAAAACAAAATTTATCCGTGTTAGCCAATAGTTTCCCAAACAGCGAATATCTAACTAAAGATAAAAAGTTCATACCTTTCAAGTTACCGCGTGAAGCAGACCCAGACACGCTTTACTGGGTAAGCTTAGGGTTAATTGAGTAATCTTAAGAACAACATAGCCAAAAAAGCCAAGCAAATGCTTGGCTTTTTTCATTTCTATGCCAGATCACACAATCGTGACATTTTCAGCTTGAGGGCCTTTTTGACCTTGAGTGACTTCAAAGGTTACTTTTTGACCTTCCTGCAAAGTACGGCGACCAGTACCGTTAATCGCGCGAAAATGAACGAACACATCTGCACCACCATCACGCTCGATAAAACCAAATCCTTTCTCATCGTTGAACCATTTCACGATACCGGATACCAATTGATCTGACATAACAACCTCTTTTACGCTGACTACCGATAAGCGGTAGCTTGTTAAACTTTTCATCTTGTTTTACACAAGACTGTGTTCCTTTGCGCTGCCTAAATCCCTTTTCATTAGAGTTATTTTTAAACAGCGACACTTCGATAATAAGTCGACTGGAAAAAAATATAAACCCTAAATTCACACAAAAAGTGCACATTAGAGCCTACCTTTATCAACTCTTATATCGCCAGCATACTAGCTCCGCTTCATGACAATTGTTTGAAACCTATCGCAGGACGCTCTGAAATAGCCAGCACCAAAATAAGTCCCACCAAAGCACCAACATAATACAAAGCACCAAAAAAAAGCACATCAGGCACATATATTGCTTAACACCAAACCAACTAAGGAATGGATGCCTCAAAACATACCTTCAATGAACCATAAGAAGGCATATAAAAACAAATAACACCATATTGGTGCAAAATTTTCATTCAGGAGTGCATGTGGAACACATTAACAGTGCAGTAGAAACATTAGTTTCCAGCTCAAACACCTTATTTATATTACTCGGCGCCATCATGGTTTTTGCCATGCACGCAGGATTTGCATTCTTAGAAGTAGGTACCGTTCGCCACAAAAACCAAGTAAACGCTTTAGTGAAAATCATGACCGATTTTGCGGTTTCTGCTCTCGTCTATTTCTTTATCGGTTATCAAATTGCCTATGGCGTTACCTTCTTTGATAGTGCCGTAGTTTTATCGCAAAACAATGGCTATGAGTTAGTGAAGTTTTTCTTTCTAATGACCTTTGCTGCCGCAATACCCGCGATTATCTCTGGCGGAGTCGCTGAACGCGCCAAATTCTATCCAATGCTCATATCAGCGGCTTTTATTGTTGGTATCGTTTATCCTTTCTTTGAAGGGATTATCTGGAACGGTAACTATGGCTTCCAAGGCTGGCTAGAAAGTACTTTTGGGGCTGCATTTCATGATTTTGCCGGTTCTATCGTGGTGCACGGTGTAGGCGGTTGGGTCGCACTGGCAGCGGTTATTTTACTTGGCACCCGTAACGGACGTTTTCGCCAAGGCCGTTTAGTTGCTTTCGCCCCCTCAAATATTCCATTCCTTGCATTAGGCGCTTGGATTTTATGTATTGGCTGGTTTGGCTTTAATGTTATGTCTGCTCAAACCTTAGATGGGGTTAGCGGGCTGGTGGCCGTCAACTCATTAATGGCGATGGTCGGCGGCGTCATTACGGCGATGCTTATTGGCAAGAATGACCCAGGCTTTATTCATAACGGTCCATTAGCCGGACTTGTCGCAGTATGTGCAGGCTCCGATATCATGCATCCAATTGGCGCTTTAGCGACTGGAGCCGTGGCGGGTGCACTGTTCACTGTTTTGTTTACTTGGATCCAGCAGAAACTACATTCTGTTGATGATGTTTTAGGGGTATGGCCTCTTCACGGCGTATGTGGGTCATGGGGAGCCATCGCGGCTGGTATTTTTGGTAGCACGTCTTTCGGTGGACTTGGTGGTGTAAGCTTTATGGCACAGCTGGTCGGAACACTTGCAGGTATAGCGATCGCTTTAGTTGGAGGCTTCGCGGTATATGGCGCAACAAAAGCCATCTCAGGCTTACGTTTAACTGAAGAAGATGAATTCAATGGTGCCGATTTAAGTATCCATAGAATCGGTTCTACAGGAAAAGAATGACCCGTGAAATCGGGGTGCTATAGGCGCCCCGACCTTCATTTGCTATGATAAAGTCCATTCATGGCTACTCTATACTTCCTATGCATATTTGGCTATTAACACATTCTGAAGAGCTGAAAAAAGCCAATGGTACGGGGCAGCTTATCTGTAAACATTTGCCCGATCATTGCAGCCTCATCGTATGGCAGCGCAATGAGCCCTCAAAGGTTCTAGCAAATCTTCCCCAAGAGAGCACTCTCGTCATCTATCCCACAGCACTGTCTTTAGAAAAGAACGCTACTTTAAGTGTGTCTATTGAAGCGGTAGACCACGTCATTATTTTAGATGGTACATGGCAGCAAGCTCGAAAAATGTACAACCGCACTCCCTACCTGCATAACTACGCAACCTACGAGATAACTGGACAAGTTTCTCGTTATGTACGCCGTAAAAACCAACAAAAAAGCGGCCTCTGCACCGCAGAAACCGCCATTTATTTATTGCAAAAACAGAGGCTAACAGACCAAGTAGCCCTGCTTAAGTCAGCTTTTGAAGCTTTTAACACCGTTGTTTAAACTACTTCCATCTTGAATTCTGCAACCCCTTCAACCAACGCCTCAATCGTGTCTCCGATGACAACGGGGCCTACATTTTCAGGCGTTCCAGTCATTATTAAATCTCCTGGATACAACTCAAACTGCTCAGAAAGCTTAACGATCACTTCCGCAATCCCCCACGTCAGATGCGTCAGGTTACTGCTTTGCTTCACTTCACCATTCACTGATAACTCTATTTTTCCTGCTTCTAATACTGGTGCCGCCCCTCGCGGAACAATCGGCGTCATGGGCGCACTGAATTCAAATGCCTTACCGGCTTCCCATGGGCGGCCTTTCTGCTTAGCTAAGCTCTGTAAATCTCGTCGCGTCATATCCAAGCCAACACCGTAGCCATATACCGCTGCCTGCGCTTCGTCTAACGTTAAATTACGACCACCTTGAGACAACGCTATCACCAACTCCACTTCGTACTCAAAGCGCTCTGTCGCATCAGGGTAAGGTAACGGCGTTACACCGTTTAATGTAACCAGTTGAACACAACTACGATCTTTACAAAAAAAGAACGGCAAATCTCGATTAGGATCATCACCCATTTCTCGTGCATGAGCCGCATAATTTCGGCCGACACAATACACTCTACGAACAGGGAAAAGTTCTTCTCGACCGATAATAGGTAACGTAACTTCCTCTACAGGAGAGATTGCATACAACGACATTTTGATTCCTTTTAAAAGTGTCCACTCTTAATCCACAGCAAACTGTCACGGCTAACGACTAACTGCTCAAAATCCACATAAGGCACTCTGAACCAGCTTAATGCAGGTAGATCATCTCCTTCGTAGGATATCAGTCCGTCGACGATTAAAATTTCGACGCCATTAACCATGTCCGGAAAAAGAGCTGACATATCATCACCCTCTCGGGCATAAAGTAGATAGACTCTTTCATTTTGATATTCATGTAAACAGTAAGGCTGAGTATATTTTAAACACTTTAATGTGTCTGACCTAATAACCACTTGCTTGTTATCTAAGGGTGAAAACTGATGTAACTTTACAAATAAAGTACAGCCTTCAGAGCTAAAAGGCGCATGACTCGAACCAGGGGGATTTCGAAAGTATGTACCAGCAGGATAATGGCCCGTTTCATCACAAAACACCCCATCAAGTACCAGAATTTCTTCACCAAGCGGATGTGGATGCGCTCTAAATACAGAGCCAGGTGCGTAACGAACAATACTGGTCGCATGCCCTCTTTCTGCATCTTCACGTGCAAGAGGCTTACGCTCGACGCCAGGCATCGGACTTGAGCACCACTCAAGATCGTCAATTTTCATTAACACTGGAACAGTAAAATCCATATTCAACATAAGCCATGCGCCTGATTAAATAATAGACTAACTAGTCTAGCGACAGAGTGACTGACAAGGCAAATTTTATGCAAAAAAAAGCACTAGATCGAAACCTAATGCTTAAATGTTCCAGTCAGTCTATCGCCGAACGAAAAAGGACGTATGGAACCTTGAATGATCACATTTAACATAAGGCTCCCGATAGGGAGCCTTAGAGTAAACGTAATCCACTAAAGGATTAGAATAGGTAAGTTGCACCTACTGCAGTTGTTTTGTCATCATCACGCACTACCGCATCATTTTCATCGAAGCCAGCGTTTTGACCGTATTCAGCGTATACATACATGTTAGATGCTAGATTGTATGTAACACCTACACCATAAACATTGTAGTCGCTAATACCATTAACTTCGTCATCAAGGTCTACATTTTGGATTGTTGTGTATACATCACCAGAACCATAGTTAAAGCGAGCAGCTAGACCAAATGCGCTTGAGAAGTCTTCAACTTCTTCGTATTGAGCACCCACAGACAAAGCTGGAGTTACTTGATAAGTTACGTTTAAACCAGTTGTGCTTGATTCACCATCACCAGTATTTTTACCATCATCGTAACCAACAGCAACTGTAAGAGCATCAACAGAGTACTTAAGAACTACATTTGCAGCTGTACCATCTTCAGATTCTGGGGCATTGTCTTCTGCTGAATCTTTAATTGCTGCAGAAGCTTGGAACTCAAAACCACCGAAAGATGGAGAGAAGTAAGCGATTGTGTCGCCTTCTTTTGTTGTTGTTGCTGTGTGAACACCAAGCGCTTCAAATTGGTCGTAAGTGTCTTGAATTGCGTTGTTGTAGATAGTATCAAAAGAGCCAACTTGAACTTTACCGAAACCACCTTGTAGACCTACGTACGCTTGGTCAAGGTTTACAGCGATGTCGCTTGTTTTTTCATCTGCATCGGCTTCAAGCTCGTATTTAAAGAAGCCAGTTAGATCATCGTTGATCGCTGTGCTGCCTTGGAAGCCAAAAGTAGAACCATTATCTTTGATCTCGCTTGTGTTAGAAGCGTCAGAGTCAATGTAAGCTAGTTGAATGTTACCGTAAACGTCGAAATTAACCGTATCTTCAGCTGCAAATGAAGACATTGACGTTAATGCGGCACTTGAAACTGCGATAGCTACAAGAGTCTTTTTCATAAATCGGTTTCCTTTCTGTTGATTCACTTATTATGTACAGCGCTCGAACTGTGCAAGCCACTTACCGACACTCTAATATTCATTCACATTTAATCAATACTAAGCAACATACTTGCACTCTCTATTCACCATGCGTGTCATTTTTATTCTCAATCTTAAAATTTGCATAACCAAGGAATACCTGAATTAATTTTTTGTATTTTTAAATCAAATACTTAAAAGAAAGTATCGCAGCATCATTTTTTTAAACAGGTCACTAAAGATACGATTTAAAGCAATTAATATGATATTAAAACCATAGAAATAACCAAAAGTTATCATAAAATAGCATTAAAAATCATTTCATACACATTTAATGCCACATAACCGCACCAAATATGGTCATCGAACAAATAAACGCTCATATTTCCTGCAAACTCAACCTGTAAGTTTGTTAGTCTATAGAAAAAATAAGGAGCCAATCTAGTGGATGTAAATTTCTTTTACGCTGTTTTACTTGTTGTGACCGGTTTTTTAGCAGGCATTATTAACACATTAGCTGGAGGCGGCTCCAATCTAACCATTCCTGCTTTAATGGTAATGGGGATGCCAGCCGACATCGCCAACGCAACCAACCGAGTTGGTGTGATCTTGCAGGGTATCGTCGGCGTAAAGGGGTTTCATAAGGCAGGAAAGGTAGAAAAAGCGGATATCGTACCTGTTTTAATGCCAACGCTTTTAGGGGGCTTACTCGGCGCTCTATTAGCATCTTATGCGCCAGAGTCCATTTTAAAACCATTACTCCTGACAACGATGATATCCATGACTGTTGTCATGCTTGTTAGACCCAGCGTCATTGCCGCACCTGAGGGCACCATTCCTTTTAAAGTGTCAGAAAAACCGAGTGCTTGGCTTGCATTGTTTGTTGCTGGCATCTATGGCGGATTTGTTCAGGCGGGGGTCGGATTTGTCTTAATCGCCGCTCTTGCAGGAACACTTAGATATGACTTAGTCAGAACCAATGCTCTAAAAATGGTATGCACGATTGGTTTTACCGCGCTCGCCTTAGCGGTATTTATATGGAATGACCAGGTTTGGTGGGTACCTGGACTCATACTAGCCTCGGGCACAATGGTTGGTTCTATCATTGCGGTTCGATTTGCCATCAAAGCAAAAGCCGAACATCTAAAATGGTTCTTATTCTTTATGACAGTCATTGGAAGTATAGCGGCGTATTTCAGCTGACACCTACTGCACGACAAACGAAAAAAGGCAGCCTTAGGGCTGCCTTCTCAGAAACGATATACTCTAAAATTATAGAGGTTTAACGTTTTGAGCTTCTGGGCCTTTTTTGCCTTGAGCTACTTGAAACTCAACTTTTTGACCTTCAGCAAGCGTTTTGAAGCCAGCAACGTCAATTGCAGAGAAGTGAACAAACACATCTGGGCCTGATTCTTGAGTAATGAAGCCAAAACCTTTAGTTTCGTTGAAAAATTTAACTGTACCAGTAACTGAGTCTGACATGATGTATTCCTGTTTGAAATAAGTTTATTAAAGCCACATTGCTGTAGCCGGTAGTGCTTAAAAAACTCGGTATTACTTATGACAAAACAGGACAAAACCGTATTCGGTCGCAAGCGACACTGTACATAAATAGCGCCAATTATTTAAACACCTCGATTGTAAGATTGTTTTATAAACTTGGTCAACGAAATACGCAGATTTTTTTGTAACAGCTTCTTCAGGTAAATTACGTCGAACTAGGTTAATAATTGAGATAAATCAATAACCTACAAATCACTTATACCATTTCCAGTAAATCAAACTATATTACTAGCTCCATACGCTCCCTAGGAGGGCCTTATGAAAGTCGCTGTTTTCTCTTGCAAACCTTACGATAAACGCACCTTAGAAGCAGCCTCCGAGACGGCTGCAGACATTGAATTAGTCTATTTTGAAAGCCGCTTAAGCCCTGAAACAGTCTCTCTCACAAAAGGCTATGACGCGGTTTCTTGCTTTGTGAATGACGACTTAAGCCGCCCTGTTCTAGAGCAACTAGCAAGCTTTGGCATTAAGGCCATCGCCATGCGCTGTGCTGGCTACAATAATGTAGATTTATACTGTGCAAAGGCTTGTGACATTTCTGTCTTTCATGTGCCTGATTATAGCCCTACATCCGTAGCAGAACACGCGCTAGCATTAATCATGGCCCTTAATAGAAAAACCCATCGCGCTTACCATCGGGTAAAAGAGGGTAACTTTGCATTAGAGGGATTAATGGGGTTCAACCTAGAAGGTAAAACGGTTGGCTGTATTGGCACAGGAAGAATCGGACAAGCATTTTGCCGCATTATGAACGGGTTCGGCTGTCGAGTATTATGCTACGACTTAGTCCCCAACGAACCATTAGTATCACAGGGTGCCGAATACGTTGACCTAGAAACGCTGTATGCCAAAAGCGACATTATCAGTCTGCACTGCCCTTTAAATGCCTCCACTCATCACTTAATAAATAAGTCTTCGATTGAAAAAATGAAAAAAGGCGTGATGATCATCAATACAAGTCGTGGCGCATTGGTTAATGCTCAAGAAGCAATTGATGGATTATACAGTGAAAAAATTGGCTATTTAGGCCTAGATGTCTATGAACAGGAAGGCAAAATCTTCTTTGAAGACATGTCTGATCACATTATTTATGACAGTGTTTTTCAGCTGTTACTGACCTTTCCAAACGTCGTCGTCACTGGGCATCAAGGTTACTTTACCGACATCGCTTTACATCATATCGCTGATACAACGCTCGCAAACCTTATCCAGTTAAAAAGCTCACCTGAAGACTACCAACGAGAACTCACCGCAATACACTAACGAAACATATAGCACTAACACTTAATCGTCAGACCCCTTTCTTGGACGCTACCGCATTGAGAAAGGGGTTGTACTTTATGAATACAAGCCTACAATTAATCACCATTGATTATTAAAAACTTGGCCTTCATAACACTAATGAATATCAATAAAATTGATCTAAACTTGCTTATCTACTTAGATGTTTTACTAAGAGAATGCAACGTGACGCGCTCGGCTAATAAGCTAAATATTACCCAGCCGGCGATGAGTAATGGCCTGAAACGCTTACGCGATTTATTAGGCGACCCTTTACTTGTTCGTACCAGTGAAGGTATGAAACCGACTGAGAAAGCCCTGCGTTTACAGCCGATTGTTCGAAAGGTGTTGCTTGAGCTAGAAGAAGCGCTGCAGCCCGAAGCCGATTTTAATGAGAAAACCTCAACTCGGGTCTTTCGTATTATGGCCAGCGATTACGCCGCCTCTACAGTCATTCCGCGCCTTCTTACAAGGCTTCGCGAAAATGCGCCAGGCATCACCATTGATATTATGACCCCTAGTGATGTCACTTTCCATGATGTTGAAGCGGGAAAAATAGATATGGCAATCAACCGCTTTGAAGAACTCCCACAGTCATTCCACGAAAAAAGTGTCTGGCTTGATACGTTTGTGTGCATGATGGCTGCAGATAATCCGATCGCTAAAAACTTCGCACTTGAAACGTATCTAGAAGCGCAACATATTTGGGTCAGCAAAACTGGGTTTGGTGTCGGTGTGGGTATGGATCCTACCGATGTTCAGAAGCTAGGCTGGGTAGACGAAGCGCTGCAAAGACAAGGCCGTAAACGCACCATTCGAGTATTCACACGCAGTTACCATACCGCTATGCACTTAGCGCTGGAGCAAGACCTAATTGCAACACTACCTCGTAAAGTGGCTTTGATTAACCGAAACAACCCAAACCTTGTCATCCTAGAACCTCCATTTGCCATTCCGCCTATTGAGCTAAAAATGATTTGGAGTCCTCTGTTACATCATGATGCCAGCCATATTTGGTTCCGAAAGCAGGTCATAGAGCTCGCTAATGAACTCAAGTCACAGAGTTACAGTTAATATCAATCCGCGACTGCGGTTATATGTTGACATAAAAAAACGCGCTTTATCAGCGCGTTTTTTTACAACACAATCACAAAAGTAAAACTTACTCTTCTTCTTGAGGCGCCGCTTCTTTGATAAGTGTTTGAAGCTCGCCATTTGTTGCCATTTCAACAACGATATCACAACCACCAACAAGCTCGCCTTTCACCCACAACTGAGGGAAAGTAGGCCAGTTTGCAAACTTGGGTAATTCAGCGCGAATATCAGGATTTTCAAGGATATTAACAAACGCAAAACGCTCGCCACATGCCATCAACGCCTGCACAGTCTGTGCTGAAAAACCACACTGAGGCATACGAGGCGTGCCTTTCATGTAAAGCAAAATTGGATTGCCGTTTATTTGCTCTTGGATTTTTTCAATTGTACTACTCACGATCGCTAACCTCACTTATCTGTCGCTATGATCTGCGACTTTGTAATTAGATGCATTTGCAGTGAAGTATGGGGATGTTTACTTTTTTTACAACCCTATTTATAGCAAAAGCTTTGATAAAAGCCCCTTTACTCCACGCGATCAGTGTATTAAATTGGCGGATTCCCTAATTATTGGTTGAATTTTGACAGGAGCAACGTCGTGTCGCCGAGACATTTTTTGACTCTAAAAGACTTGTCGTCTGAAGAGCTAAAGCAACTACTTTCACGTGCTATAGAACTTAAAAAGATGCACCATGAAGGTACGCAATACCAACCTTTGAAGAACAAGGTTCTAGCGATGATTTTTGAAAAATCATCGACGCGAACCCGAGTCTCTTTTGAAGCAGGTATGGCGCAGTTTGGCGGGCATGCTTTGTTCTTATCGCCACGAGATACCCAACTTGGTCGTGGTGAGCCAGTTGAAGACAGCGCACGCGTTATTTCAAGTATGGTTGATGCAATCATGATCCGTACTTTTGATCACGCTATGGTAGAAACTTTTGCTGCAAACTCTCGAGTCCCTGTCATCAATGCATTGACTGACGATTACCACCCCTGTCAGCTCTTAGCAGATATGCAAACTTACTTAGAGCATCGAGGCTCCATTGAAGGTAAGAAGGTTGTCTGGGTTGGCGATGGCAATAACATGTGTCATTCCTACATGAACGCAGCCGATTTGCTTGGCTTCCAGTTAGTCGTTGCGTGCCCTAAAGGCTACGAGCCAAACGAACAAATACTGACTGAAAATAAACACTGCGTCTCGGTGACGAATATCGTGCAAGATGCCGTACAAGACGCTGACTTAGTGGTAACAGACGTGTTTGCGTCAATGGGTCAAGAAGACGAACAAGAACAACGTATGCGTGATTTTGACGGCTTCCAAGTCAATCAAGAACTTATGGCCTTGGCTAAGTCAGATGCCCTGTTTATGCACTGCTTACCTGCTCATCGTGGCGAAGAAGTAACCACCGAAGTCATTGATCATCCTGACTCAGTTGTTTGGGATGAAGCGGAAAACCGCCTGCACGCTCAGAAAGCTCTACTTGAATTTTTGATCCGTAACTAAGACAATCTCGTAAGGCTCGTGGTTAGAAAGATCTGACACGAGCCTTTTTTATACGTTACAAGCTGAATAAAACTCAAAAACTCGAGATTACTATGAGCATTATTGAAGTTAGGCATCTAAAAACTCTGACAGCATTAAGAGAAACCGGAAGCCTTGTAGAAGCGGCTGAACGCGTACATCTGACACAGTCTGCCCTGTCTCACCAACTTAAAGACCTAGAAGAAAAACTAGGCTGCCCCCTATTCATCCGTAAAACCAAGCCTGTGCGATTCACTAGCGCTGGCTTACGCTTATTACAACTCGCAGATGATGTGCTGTTAGCCTTTCGATCTGCACAACGTGATATTCAACGTTTCGCCGAAGGTGAAAGTGGTCGTTTGCACATCGCAATCGAGTGTCATAGCTGCTATGAATGGCTGATGCCCACGATTGATCATTTCCGTGAACATTGGCCAGATGTTGAATTAGATCTATCTACTGCCTTTAGCTTTATGCCGCTACCCGCTTTGGCGCGCGGCGATTTAGATCTAGTTGTGACATCCGATCCTCAAGAACTGCCCAATATCGAATACATCCCATTATTTCAATACGAGTCTCAGGTGGCTTTGTCACGACACCACCCTTTGGCAAAGAAAGAGTTCTTGGTGCCAGAAGACTTTAAAAATGAAACGCTGATTACTTACCCTGTAGAATCGGAGCGTCTAGACATTTTTAAGCACTTCTTAACGCCTGCCGGAGTAGCGCCCGCAAAAATACGCCACAGCGAACTGACATTAATGATGATGCAATTGGTGGCAAGTGGTCGAGGGGTGTGCTGTTTGCCCAATTGGGCTTTAACGGAGTACACAAACAGGCAATATGCGATCACTAAGTCTCTAGGGGAAGAAGGCGTTTGGTGTAAACTGTATCTGGCGATACGCAAGGATCAGCGCGAAAATGCCTATATGGATGACTTAATAACGACCGCATCTAAAACGTGTTTCAAAAATCTTCGTGGTATTTTATCACCCGATCTATAAAGGCAAGCAACACACCCAGCCAGACCTAACTTAAACTATTTTGGTGCTGGCTGCGTGACCAAATCAGACTGAACTTAGCACCGCCTAGCGTTTCCGACTCCTCAACTAACACGGCGCCACCATGCCAGAAGGCGATACGCTGAACGATTGCTAAACCTAAGCCATAGCCACCGGATGCACGAGTACGGGAATTATCCAATCGTTGAAACGGAATAAAAACCTTATCTCGATCTTCAACAGGAATCCCAGGGCCATCGTCTTCAATATCAACCTGCCAACGTTCAGTATCTTCCGTAAAAGTAATCGCTATACTTGAATTCGCATATTTCGATGCGTTTAAGATTAAGTTTTGTAACGCTCGGTGTAAATGATGAGAATCTGCATTGACGATGTCATCGCCAATCACGTTTACATTGACATCAAGTTTTTGTAGCAATGCTTGGTTGTGATCAACAATACCTTCGAGAATTTGCTTGATACTGATCTTTTCAAAGTTCAGTGCTAACGTACCCTCTTCAAGCTTGCCATACGTTAAAACTTCATCAACCAATGTATTAAGCTCTTCTACATCAAATTCTAGCGCACTGATAGATTGCTCAAGTTGATCATCTACATCGTCCTTGAGAACCTCCAAGCCAAAGCGCAATCGCGCTATAGGCGTTCTGAGCTCATGGGAAATAGCATTAATCATCTCGCGCTGAACTTTAAGCAACCGCTGAATATGCGTTGACATAGAATCAAAAGAGTACGCCAATTCTTTAAGCGTCCCAGAACTGTCGACAACACCTTGGGGCAGCGTACCGCGCCCGCGTGCAATCTGGCGCATCACCGTTTCAAAATGGGCTCGTTTACGATCTAGATGCAAAAACTCAATCCACACTATCACCAATAAAGCCGCAATAGATGCGACAATCAGTAATAGCACGGCAAAACTTAACGGTATGGTTTCAGCTTCTTCAATGGCAATGCGCCAGCGCGTTTCACTTTCTGGAGGTTGCCATAAAACACCGAGTTCAGAACCCACTTCAAATTCAATAGATGTTGGCATCCAGACAGACTCAGAAGTTTGCTCAAGCTCAATGCCTGAAAGGCTTCTTAAAATGGTCAGTTTATCAGTCACCGAAAGCGAAGACATCGCCAGAAAGTTACGAAGAATATACAGCAATGGATACGTACGGGAGTCTTGTAAAACGCCAGTTATTAACGTGTTGTTACTACTGAAGGTGACTTGAGTTAAATCATCGTGAGTGAAAGAAATATTCAGGTTTGTGCTTACATGGGGAGACACTTCGGATTGCCATAAAAAGGCTGAGCGCTCATTAATTTGCTCAATTGTCAGTAAGCTTTGATCAAACAGTTGTGCAGATAACTCTGCGTCTAGCAGTAAGAAGTGCTCTTGCTGATGCTCATGATAACGGTGTTCAAGCCACTCAATAACGCCGTAACAAAGCAGCGATATTATGATGCCTCCGATCAAAATATGTCGATAGAGACGCCACATATCGCTTCGCATAACGCTTATACCTCTTTAACGAATAGGTAGCCTTTACTACGAATCGTTTTAATTCGACGCGGGTGAATTGGATCATCACCAATTTTCGAGCGGATACGGGAAATACGTACGTCGACAGAACGATCCTGACCATCGTACTCAATACCACGAAGCTCACTGAAAATTTCTTCACGGCTCAAAATTCGACCAGCGTTACTAGCAAGTAGCCATAACAGGTCAAACTCAGCACTCGTTAACTCTATCTCTTCGCCTTCTCGCCATGCTTCACGTCGAGAGTTATCGATCACTAGCCTACCAAATTCTAAGGTTTGCTCAACGTCAGAGCTCCCAGCTGACAAGTCAATGTCTTGCGTACTACGACGTAATAACGATTGTACTCGAGCCAGTAAAACGCGTGGCTTAGCAGGCTTTGAAACATAATCGTCTGCACCAATTTCTAAGCCAAGTATTTGATCAACATCGTCACTGCGTGCTGTCAACATTAGGATTGGACCGTGGTACTCGTTGCGAACACTACGACATACAGTAAAACCATCGGCACCTGGAAGCATCAAGTCAAGAATGACCAAAGAAGGTTGTTCATCAACGATACGAGCGATGGCATTTCGACCATCAGGCTCTACATCTACATTGAAGCCATTCTTTTGTAGATATTCTTGGGTAAGCGTAGCAAGGCGCTCATCATCTTCAACAATCAAAATTGATTGGGGTTCATTCGCGCTCATAGTCTATCCTCGTCCATTTGATATTAAATAAAGCCTTCTAGATCAATCTACTAAAAGATCTCGAATTTGTCTAACACGTTCACGATTAACATTTAGGTCATCATAACCAACGCGTGAAGCTGATCGTATGTGCATAACACTATCTGCTTCAGGAAAATACACTTCAAGGTCATCTTTGAAACCAAAGAAATCACTAGAGACCTCAAAGTGTGAATAACCAAGACGACTCTCAATCAAACGCGCACGACCATCTTCTAACAACGATTTCTCAATCGTAAGCTGGGCATCTTTGACATTTGAACGGTAAATAATTGGCTCAACAAAATGTTGAGCATCATCTACTGAGGCTTGAGAAGAAACACAATTGGGCATGTCTGGGCATGGCGCTAACAGTCCGTCATTAACCCCCAAGTTTTCGGGTACTCCATTGTTCATGTCTACATAAACAAAAAATCCGATTAGCATTGCAATGACAACGACTAAAATCCATCGCACCATGCTCATAACATCCTACCTTCTTTTATCTAAACGACCGCTGCCCTGGGCGACGCGGTTTAAATTCTGGCTGCTTTTTCTCAGAAGCTTGCCAATCAAAGCCTTTATCTCGAGCTTTGGCTTTAGCAACACTTCCCGTAACACGAGCACCACTTTGACGACGACGATCGTGTTTCTCTTGCTGACTCTTAAGACCCGTAAGCTTATGTTCTAAGCCAACGATTTCGCATAATGCGCTGACATCAGTTTCGTCCATTTCTACCCAACGACCTACTTTTGCTTTCGAGGGTAAGAAAACAGGGCCAAAGCGAACGCGTTTCAAGCGGTTTACCTTAACACCTTGCGATTCCCATAGACGGCGCACTTCACGGTTACGGCCTTCCATTAAACAAACATAGAACCAATGGTTAATACCTTCACCACCGCCATCTACGACGTCGGTAAACTGAGCTATACCATCTTCAAGCAAGACCCCCTTCTTAAGGTTGGAGATATGCTCTTCCGTTACCGTTCCCATCACTCGAACCAAATACTCGCGATCGACTTCGGTCGATGGGTGCATCAAGCGATTAGCCAATTCGCCATCGGTCGTGAACAACAACAAACCAGAGGTATTGATGTCTAGACGGCCTACGGCAATCCAACGGCTACCGCGTAACTTCGGCAACCGATCGAAAACAGTTGGGCGACCTTCAGGGTCTTTACGCGTACATACTTCACCTTCAGGCTTGTTGTAAATAATGACACGGCGATCAACATCACTTGACGCGCTGGTCTTTACTTCAAAGCCATTCAGCTCAATAGTATCAGTAGGGCGAACACGGTCACCGAGTTTTGCAACAGTGCCATTGACAGTCACTCGACCTTCGCGAATACGGTTTTCCATTTCACGACGAGATCCTGTACCTGCCCTCGCCAACACTTTCTGTAATTTTTCGTCCATTACGACCTCTTTCGGGAATGCTTCGCAGCAACCCTTTTATGTTGAATTCTTAAATGCGCCAAGGCTTTTAGTGCTTGACAAACGCTACTTGCATTATAGTCACATCAAGTCTCAGTTGATAGCATGCAAACAACTGTTTTTACTCAAATGGTGTAGGGTCACCTGCACCGACTCGAAGCACTTCAACAGCCTCGGTAATCATCGCAATGACCGTGGTTGGCTGCATACCGCAGAAGCCACCGTCGATCACTAGATCTAACTGATGCTGTAGCGTGTCACGAATATCATAAGGATCCATCATAGGATCCGTTTCACCAGGAAGAATCAAGGATGCACTCATTATCGGCTCACCCAATTCTTCCAATAAAGCCTGAACGATTTTATTGTCTGGCACACGAATGCCAATCGTTTTACGTTTAGGGTGCATTAAGCGACGAGGCACTTCTGACGTCGCGTTAAAGATAAACGTGTATGGACCAGGTGTATGGTGCTTTAGCAGTCGATATAACGAATTATCAAAACGCGCGTATGTCGATATTTCAGATAAATCTCGACAAACCAACGTGAAATTATGCTTATCGTCTAAACGGCGAATTGTACGAATTTTCTCTAATGCGGCTTTATCACCAATATGACAACCTAGGGAATAGCCGCAATCGGTTGGATAGGCAATCACACCACCGTCACGAATGACTTGCGCGGCCTGTTTAACTAAGCGCGCCTGAGGGTTTTCTGGGTGAATCTGAAAAAATTGACTCAAGATACTTTCTCCATTTCTCCTCTTGTAGAGGCTTACTCATCAAAACATGGTAAAACTTGGTAAGCCTACCACTGATACCAAAGGGGGTTTACTTCTTGCTCATGTACTTGAGTATAGCGTCCAACTTGAGTCCATGGGCCAAAAGGACCATGAAAATCACTGCCGACCGATGCTTTAAACTCAAACTCACGCGAGAGCCGCTCTAAAAAACGAACATAATCGGGGCGTTCATTACCGGATGCAATTTCAATGCTTGTGCCCCCAAAGGCTTTAAAATCTTTGATAACGGCCTTAAGCTTCGTGACCGACAAGGGGTATCGCTTGGGATGAGCAAGTACTAGCTCACACCCCGTTTCAGCTAAATCAGGAATAATGTCTTCTAGCTGGGGCCACACATCGCGAATTTGACCGAGCTTTTTATTGCCCAAATAATGGTCAAACGCTTTATTTATGTCTTTTACTAACCCTTCTCGCACCATCACTTTGGCAAAATGAGGACGGCCTAGCTGACTTTCGCCAGCCTCTTCAATCGCTTTGTCAAACAGGTCCGGTAACCCTTTTTTACGAAGCAAATCGGCGATCTGTTGACCACGTTCTAACCTGACTTTTTGATTACGCAACGTCCAAGCTGCGATGCGCTCACATTGCTCATCAAAACCAAGCGCCACCATATGCAACGGAATTTTTTTCCACGACACAGATAATTCACAGCCATTAATTAATCTCATGCCCACTGAATCTGCGACCTGTCGTGCCTCAACTAAACCATCAATGGTGTCATGATCTGTTAAAGCGAGCATTTCTACATTTTCTTGATGGGCTAAATTGACGAGCTCCGTCGGCGTCAGCTTGCCATCCGAGGCAGTAGAATGAGTATGTAAGTCTACTCGTTGATAGGCTTGATCAGACATTAAAGGGGTATTCTTTCCGGCAGTTGCTAGGTATTATCGTTCGAGCATACATAAACTGGCTTGACTATGAAATTACTATTCGACTTTTTACCGATTCTTGTATTTTTCTTGGTATACAAATCGACCGACGACATTATCCTCGCGACCGCAGTACTGATACCAGCAACGCTTATTCAAGTAGGCTTTACTTGGTTTAAGAACCGACAAGTAGAAAAGATGCACATCATTTCCTTAGCACTCGTTGTGTTATTAGGGGGTGCTACAGTGCTACTTGGCGATGGCGACTTTATTAAATGGAAGCCAACTATTGTTAACTGGCTCTTTGCAATCGCATTTTTTGGCAGCCAATTTATTGGTCAACGAAACATCATTGAGCGCATGATGGGCGATAAAATTGAGCTGCCTCATAAAACGTGGCGTACATTAAACCTAGCATGGGTTGGCTTTTTCATCCTATCTGGGTCAGTCAACTTGTACGTTGCCTTTAACTTCAGTGAAGACTTCTGGGTAGACTTCAAACTGTTCGGTCTGCTTGGAATGACTATCGTCTTTATTATTCTGCAGGGAATCTACTTGTCTTCCCATTTACAAAATAAGGAATAACCGCATGCTTTATTCTATTGTTGGACACGACGTTGATAACAGCCTTGAAAGCCGCCTCTCAGCTCGCCCCGCACATTTAGAGCGATTACAAGCGCTCCGAGATCAAGGCCGTTTAGTGCTTGCCGGGCCCAATCCAGCGATTGACTCCAATGACCCAGGTAATGCTGGCTTCTCGGGCAGTGTCGTCATTGCTCAGTTCGAGTCCTTGGAAGAAGCCAAAGCTTGGGCAAATGCTGACCCTTATGTTGCCGCAGGCGTGTACGCTAACGTTGACGTAAAACCGTTTAAGCAAGTTTTCTAGAAACGAAATTAATACCCCAAAGCGGCTTTAGCCGCTTTTTTTATATCTTCCATCGTCACAGATCTATGTCGATTTCTTCACATCCGAGTGTCCTAAATCGCGCTCAGGGTCAATCACATCACGCATGCGCTGCTTTAACACCTTAGCTTCTGGAAACCCATCTTCGGTTTTACGACACCATATCTCTTCGCCATTGACTCGCACTTTGAAAATACCGCCTTGTGTTGGAATCAAGGTCACACTTTTAATATCATCGTCAAATGTCGTCAGTAATTCTTGCGATAGCCAAGCAGCGCGTAACATCCAACGACATAACGTACAATATTCAATTTCAACCACTGCAGTTCTCATGTTTAGTCCTCTAAACTCAATTTCATCTTGGCGTACCGATACGAACCCCCTAGTATTATGGGCAAATTGCTTATAAGGAAGACTCCCATGAAAAAAAGTTTATTCGCTGGCTTACTCTTAACGACCCTAAGCCTACCTAGCTTCGCTACCGAAGTGGATATCCAAACTAATCTTGGCACCATCCGCGTCGATCTGAAAGAACAGGAAGCTCCGCAAACTGTGAAAAACTTTTTACGCTATGTCGATGAAGGCTTTTACGAAGGTCTGATTTTTCATCGCGTCATCAAAGGCTTTATGGTGCAAGGCGGAGGCTTTGATAAAGACCTAGATCGTCAAACAACACATCGTGCAATCGCCTACGAAGGTGATAACGGCCTATACAATTACCGTGGCACACTTGCTATGGCTCGTACCAATGATCCAAACAGTGCAACGTCCCAATTCTTTATTAACCTAGTTGATAATGAATTCTTAAATCATGGTGCTCAAGGCCGGGCTGGGTACGCTGTATTTGGTGACGTCATTTCTGGCTTAGACGTAGTCGATGACATTGCCAAAGTACCAACGCGTACGGTTGGACCTTATCAGAACGTTCCCACCACTCCTGTGACTATTGAGAAAATTACGCGTGTTAACTAGTTATCGACTTGAACTGCCTGCCCTAAACTTCGGCGACGATGGCGTACCTCGATCTAGCACATTTGATGATGTCTATTTCGACAAGGATGCAGGCCTTGAAGAAACACGTTACGTGTTTCTTCAGCACAACCATCTCGCCTCTCGCTGGCAACCACTACAGAAACACCAGTGTTTCACGATTGCCGAAACAGGGTTTGGTACTGGTCTTAACTTCTTGTGTGCTTGGCAACAATTTCTGGAGTCAAGCAATGAAGGGTGGCTACACTTTGTCTCGGTTGAAAAGTTTCCTTTGGATAAAGACAAACTTGCCCAATCACTGGTTATGTGGCCTAGTTTAAGTCATCTTGCTGAGCTACTTTGCGAGCGTTACCCGACGCTTTGTCATGGCCTTCATATGGTTGAGTTCCCCGAATACAGAACCACTTTAACACTTTGGTTTGGTGAGGCCAGCGCAGGCTTTCAAGCGCTTAATGGTTGCGTTGATGCTTGGTTTCTAGACGGGTTCGCCCCCAGCAAAAATCCTGAGATGTGGAGTGAAGAGCTGTTTCAAAACATCCAGCGTTTGAGTCACACAGGGACAACATTCGCAACGTTTACCGCAGCAGGCATTGTCCGCCGCGGGCTTAAATCCCATGGTTTTGACGTTCAAAAAGTCAAAGGATTTGGCCACAAACGTGAAATGATGGTCGGCACGTTCGTATCAGAACAAGAATCCTACTCCGCATTAGGCAAACCTTGGTTTAATGTCCGCCACTCAACGCCCCTTTCAAAAGTATTAGTCATCGGCTCTGGGATCGCCGGTGCCACAACCGCCTCTGCGCTTGCCCATAAAGGCATAGAAGTGGATGTCTGGGAACAAGACTGTGAGATCGCTAACGGCGGGTCAGGTAATGAACAAGGTATGCTATATCCGAAGCTAAGTGCATCGGATAAGCCTTTAAATCGTTTCTATTTAAGTGCGTATTTATTTGCTCAACGTTTTTATCAACAACAAAAAACAATCGAACCCGCTTGGCAACAGTGTGGTTTACTGCAATTGCCTAAAGACGCAACCGAACACGTCAAATTCGAAAAGATTTTAGCGGATAAACTTTATCCTGAAAGCGTGTTAGCAAACCATCCAGAAGGACTTCATTTACCATTATCTGGCTGGGTTCGCCCTAAAGTGATGTGCGAACACCTGTTAACACATCACAAGATAACCGTATCACTGAATAAACCATTGATTAAACTTGAGCGCACCCAAAATGGTTTTATAGCAAGCAGCGAAGAAGAGCAAACACACTATTCCCACGTCGTGTTTTGTACAGCGAACCATTTAGCAGGCTTATCTGATTGGCAAACTTGGCCAACCAAACCGATTCGTGGACAAGTGACGCAATTACCAACTCATGCTTTAGCAGATAATGATCGAACCAAGGCTCGGCAATTGCAGCACGTATTGTGTGCCGATGGTTATGTATCGCCAGAGCTCGATAACCATTTAAATTTTGGCGCTACCTATGATTTAGGCAGTGAGAATATTGAAGTCTCTGCGCAAAGCCATCAGGAAAATTTACAAAAATTGCAGGCACTACTATCAATTGATATACAGAACGTAACCTTAGAAGCGTGCTCTGGTCGCGTAGGAATGCGCTGTACGGTAACAGACTACACACCAATAGTTGGGCCGGTTAGCTCACATCAAAGTCTAATTGAGCGTTACGCGCCCCTTAGAAAGAATGCTAAATGGCAAACGGACGCCAAATCCGAAGCGATCACAGGTTTATATATCAATACAGGACATGGTTCACGAGGACTAGTCAGTGCACCATTGAGTGCTCAATACATCAGCAGTTTAATTTTTGATGAAATGGCACCACTTGAACAAAGTATTATTGAAGCGTTACACCCTAATCGATTTTCCATCCGACAATTAAAAAGAGGAGAAGCCTAGGCTTCTCTTCTTATGCGATTAGATTTCAAATAAATTACAAGCATTTGGAATTAAATCGTCTAAATTACGATACGTCTTTGGTCGCAAAACAATCGACCCCATTAAGGGATGAAGGTCTCGTAACTTATCACTTAACTGTCCTACGCCAGGATTAATTGGCTCATAGGGATAGATATGATCTTGGATACTCAGCTTGTGTAGTTCATCAAGCTCGTCCTGAAGCATGGATTTCATTGCGAAAAATAAATCCTTGCTGTTTATATCATTTGTTTCCCAATATGCATCAGACAAAGCGCTATTTAGTTCGTAAAATATATGTAACGCATCAGATACGGTTTTTTGACTCATAGTGTCTCCATAAAACGAGCATTCTGTTTACATTCACCCTTGTATTGGTAGATGCTACCCCCATAACCACACTCTAGCCACGAAAAAATGCAGGTAAATTGATTTTGAGTACTACAATCCAATCTGACGTGACATCTGACAACTTGTGGCCATCGTTACAAGCTGAAGCTGAAAAACTAGCACAAGATGAACCTATTTTGGCAAGTTATTTTAATACAACAATACTTCGTCATGATTCTCTTAGTTCTGCTTTAAGTTTTTTACTGGCCAGCAAGCTTGATAGTATTTCCATTCCCGCAATGGTTTTGCGAGAGGTTTTTGAAGAAGCAATGTCCGACAACCATTCAAACATTGTCGACTGTATTAAGCAGGATATCTTATCCATCAAAGAACGTGATGCAGCCTGCGACTGCTTAACGACGCCGTTGCTTTTCTTCAAAGGTTTCCATGCACTGCAAACCTACCGCGTTGCTAACTGGCTATGGAAACAAGGCCGGGAAAGTTTAGCGCTGTACCTTCAAGGACAAATGTCTATGGTGTTTGGGGTGGATATACACCCTGCTGCACGCATTGGCTGTGGCGTCATGCTCGACCACGCGTCAGGTTTAGTGGTCGGTGAAACCTGCGTGATTGAGGATAATGTCTCGATTCTACAATCTGTTACCTTAGGTGGTACCGGTAAAGAAACCGGTGACCGTCACCCGAAAATCCGCTCAGGCGTATTGATCGGTGCTGGTGCCAAGATTTTAGGCAACATCGAAGTGGGTGAAGGTGCGAAAGTAGGTGCCAACAGCGTGGTCTTAGACCAAGTAGAACCACATACGACTGTGGCAGGTGTCCCTGCGAAAGTGGTTGGTCGCAATAAAGAGAAAGAACCTTCCCGCGAAATGGATCACACCATCGGTGGCTGTATCAAAGAATAGCTTTTGGTTACAACATTAAAAAAGGGCCTAAATAGCCCTTTTTTAATGTCTGATCTTATTAACTGAGCTAATAGCGTTGCTGCACAGCCTGTTTCGGCACCAATTGTATCGTTTCGCTTTCCGTATCAAACAGTAATACCGCTTCACCACTTTTTAATGAGCGAAGCGCTTGTTCGCGTTTTTGTTCGGTTGATAAATCATATTCCCCATAATCTGTGCCATCACGGGAAACAATGTCGTTGAGCACATTATTTAGAGTGTCGGAATCTAAAGAATCAAACGGGATCAACGTATCCATTATACCGCTCCTAACGTTATCAACATTTCATGTAAGGCTTCTTCATCCATTACAGGCACCTCAAGCGACTGCGCCTTAGTCAGTTTAGAGCCAGCTTTTTCGCCAGCCACCAAACAATCAGTCTTACCCGACACAGAGCCGCTGACTTTCGCACCTAACTTAATCAGCATGTCTTTGACTTGGTCCCGCGAATAACGCGTTAAAGTTCCGGTGACAACGTAGGTTTTACCTTCTAAAGGCTGCTCGCCAACCTCATCAGCGTCTTCTGATTGCCATGTAATACCTTGCTCTAATAGCCCTTGTACTGTTGCAACGTTGTCTTCCTGATCAAAGAACATGCGAATGTGCTGAGCAACAATTGGTCCAACATCTTCCACTTCAATCAAGTCTTCTTCCGTTGCCGTCATCAGTTTTTCAAGAGTGCCGAAATACTGTGTGACGGTGCGTGCCGTTGCTTCACCTACTTCGCGAATACCAAGGGAATAGACAAAGCGATTGAACAAGGTTTGTTTTGAAGCTTCGATGGCATCAAGTAGCTTCTCAACCGACTTGTCCCCCATACGCTCCATAGCTAATAGACGCGCAGGCTTATCTTTGAGCAAATAGATATCCACGGGCGTTGCCACCAACTTTGCTTCGACCAACTGTTCAATCAGCTTATCACCCAGACCGTCTATATCCATGGCCTTACGCGATACGAAGTGCTTTAGACGCTCCTTCAACTGAGCACCACATACTAAGCCGCCGGTACAGCGCTGAACAGCTTCGCCTGTGACACGTTCAATGTCTGATTCACATACCGGGCATTGGGTTGGGAACTGAATCTCTTGCGCATCATCAGGACGACGCTCTTCAATCACTTGCACGACTTGTGGGATAACATCACCAGCACGACGAATGACCACCCAATCATTCACCTTGACACCTAGACGGTCCATCTCATCTTGATTATGCAGTGTTGCATTAGACACCGTAACACCACCCACAAAAGTAGGCTGTAAGCGCGCGACTGGCGTAATGGCGCCCGTTCGACCGACTTGAAAATCAACGCCTAAGATCTGTGTCACTTCTTCTTGAGCAGGAAATTTACGAGCAATCGCCCAACGCGGCGCCCGCGCAACAAAACCAAGCTGTTTTTGTTGCGCAATGCTGTCGACCTTATAGACAATCCCATCGATATCATAACTTAGGCCATCACGTTGCTCTGAAAGCTGAGCAAAGTAATCCAAGCAACCTTGAACCCCTTCTACGCGAGACATTAAATCGTTCACTTTAAAGCCCCACTTCGATAACTGTAGCAGCCCGTCGTAATGACTGTCTGGCTGCGACCAGCCTTCCGCATAACCAATACTGTATGCACAGAGCACCAGAGGACGCGCAGCTGTCACTTTAGGATCTAGCTGACGTAAGCTACCTGCCGCCGCATTACGCGGATTAACAAACGCCTTCTCGCCTTTTTCAGCCGCTATTTGATTGAGCTTTTCAAAACCAGCTTTTGGCATGTAAATCTCACCACGAACCTCAAGTACAGGAGGGGGTGTTTCAGTCCGCAGTTTTAAAGGTACTGAATAGATCGTTTTAATATTCGAGGTGATATCTTCGCCCGTCAACCCATCGCCACGGGTAAGGCCGCGTACCAAATGCCCATCTTCATAACGTAAACTGATGGCCAATCCGTCTAATTTAGGTTCACAGCAATAAGTAATCGATGCTTTGCCCGACAGCTTCTGAATACGCTCATCAAAGTCCACCATACTGTCATTATCAAAGGCATTGTCCAGCGAGAGCATAGGCACAGTATGAAGGACAGAAGAGAAACCATTATCAGGCTTCTCACCAACTCTCTGAGTGGGTGAATCGGGTTGTATCCATTCTGGATGTTTCGCTTCAATTTGCTGTAACTCCCGATAGCAGCGGTCATATTCTGCATCCGGTACTAATGGTTCATCCTTTACATGATAAGCGTAGCTATAGTCATTTAGTTGATTGGTCAACGCTTTTAGGTTTTCTAAGGTAAAGGCTTGATGGTCGCTCATAGTGTTCTCAAACAGGTACTGATAGAAAGAATAAAGGCCCCTATAGGGGCCTTATGAAAATAGATGGGCTAAGAGTTACGTATTTTCTTAGTCAACTGCCTGCGCTCAAAATCTTTGATACGCTGGCGACAATGAGCAATGGTTTGATCGCTCATAGGTTCGCGACGCTCGTCACGTAACTCTCCCCCTAGATTTCGCACTAGGGTTTGTGCTGTTTCCAACATAAAGTCGTAGGCTTTCATGCTGTTCTTCGGCCCAGGTAGGCCCATGAAGAAACTCACGCCAGGGCAATCGGTTTCACCCATGGTATCCAGATCAAACGTGCCAGGCTCGATGGCATTGGCCATAGAAAACTGAATTTTGCCTTTATCAAAACCTTCTTCGTGTCGATGGAAAATATCCATATCTCCGTAGCGCATACCACAGTTTAGAACCAGCTGTAGCAGTTCCATACCAGCAAACGGTTCATCTTCTGGAGAAAAGACATTAATTACGATGACTTCTTCGATTTCTGCCTCTTCATCGTCGTCTTCAGTAGGCTCAGACAACGGTGCGAGATTAGAGGATTGATCTAAATCGACACTTGAATAATCACGCTCAAAGTCTACATCAGCTTCTTCTTGCTCTGAATAAGATTCGTGACCGACATCCAGCTCATCATAGCCATCGTAAAGCACATTACCGTAGTCGTGTTCGGTATTAATATCTTGGTTGGATTGTTCGTCAAATCGGTTCGGAACTAATGAAGCTAATTCATCTAATTCAAACTGATCATTTCGATCAAGCTCTGGGCCTGCATCTACTTTATGAGGCAAATCCGTCAAAGGACTACGAGCTGTTTTACGAGCATTCTCAAAAGCATTCATTACAGGGTCAGCATGCTCCTCTTGATGGCCCACAGGACGGGCACCACCATTCGGAAGCTCACGACGTAATGACGCTTCTTTTTTACGTTCTTCAGGGTCATCATAAGGAGAATCATCAAAAGTCCTTACCGCTTGTGATTTGCGATAACGACGATACCCATCGACTAATATGCCGATGATAATGATGACACCAATTACAATTAGCCACTCACGCAAGCTAAAATCCATTATAAAAAATCCGCTTCAGATCAATACATTTGCCCGTATTATCAGCCTAAGCGAAGAGGAGTTCAATTATAAGGACACATTGACCTTAAAAATCTTGCTGCTATTGCTTGGTACGGACGATAAATAACCAACTATTTGTCCCTGAGTGAGGTCTTGAGCATCATTTCGAGAACGTTTTACAACAACATCGACTTGCTCAACCTCAGACAGTGTTTGACTTGGCATCAAATTATCAATATTTGTCAGCACTATCGGTACACTAAATTGCGTTGCTGTGATGCGTTGAATCGCAACAGGCATTGGCTGATCCGCCAATTTTGCATACACCAAGAATACATCGTCTTCTGATAAAGCACCTTTATTCAACACCAATTGTAACTGTAACCGATGAGTGATCAGCGCAGGAACTTGCTCCTCACTAATTCCGCCTTGTTTACGTGCTGCTGCAATTCCAGATAACAAATCAAACCTTTCTTGACGGTCTTGCCCCAAACGAATAGCTTTTTGCCAGACCAAAATAGCGTTTTCATACTGACCCGCATCAAAATCTACAATGCCCTGCAAACCAAGTGCTTTGACATTCTCTGGATCTGTTGCCAAGACACTTTCTACTTGATGGCGCATTTCTGAAGACACGGTATTGTTGTTAGCATAAAACATAGCTTGCGCCAGCTCTACTTGAACATTAATACGCTCTTCAGAATCTGGCTCCAATTTTTTTAGTACTTGGCGGTATGACGCAATGGCTTCTATGTAATTTTGCGCCAGCACTTGTTCACTGGCTAAGTAATACCAATCTTCTGCTCGGTCGTAGCGTGCCACTCGATAATTTAGAAATTCTGAAATGTCTTTTTCATCCGCAGTATCACTGACCATTTTTTGCGTAAATGTGACATCCGGTGCAAAGCCTAAATGATGATACAAAGCCGCCGAGCCGACTAATACGACCGCCACCGTTGCGGCCAACCAACTACGCGCTAAACCTGTCTCTTTGTGTAACGTTAGCTTACCATGATTATTTATATAATTGGCTTCACTAACAATATCGTCATGCAGTTGTTCAGCCTCACTGTCCGTTAACCGTCCAGCATTACGCTCTTCTTCTACTTCGCTTTTACGAATCGCTAGAAACGTTTGCCCTGCATCTTCATTCGAAGATGCTCCACGATGACGCAAAATGAAGCGCACGAGATACAATAAACTCACTATGGTCAGAGAGACCATCACCAACCATGCCATCATCATGACTCAATATCCTTTTTCGATTGATGCCGTTTGTTTCTGACAATCACCACAACAAAGATCAATGCACCAATGGCCACTAAAGCAAATGGCCCATACCACAATAAAGCAGTACTCGCGTTATGTACTGGACGATACAAAACAAACTCGCCGTAACGCGCTACCATGTAGTCAATAATCTGCTCATTAGACTGACCATCATTGATCATTTTGTAGACTTGTTTACGCAAATCGATGGCGATACCAGCGTTAGAATCTTCAAGGTTTTGATTCTGACATTTTGGGCAACGTAGCTCTTCTATCAATATACGATAACGTTGCTGCTGTTCAGGCGTATCAAATGCTAAAGCGTCATTTGCAATGGACGTACTACTCCAAGTGGCCAGCACTAACAGCAAGGATGCTAGGCAGCGTCCAATCATTGCATGTATTCCTTTAAGGTTTGCCAAACCTCTTCATTAACGACACCTTGATGGCGATAGAGAATTTCCCCCGTAGCGCTGACAACAAAGGTTTCAGGCGCGCCTGTAATCCCCATGTCGACGCCAAACTTACCCATTTCATCCAATAGAACCAATGAATATGGGTTGCCACGTTCGACAAGCCACTGCTTTGCTGCAGGTGTTTCATCTTTATAATCAATACCCACAATATTTACGCCTTGCTCTGCAAGCTCACCTAGATAGGCATGTTCAGCACTGCATGAAGGACACCAAGTAGCCCAAAAATTCAGTAAGTAAGGTTCATCCGGCATTGCCTCATTGGAAACCACTGAATCAGAAGCCATATCGACGAGTTTAAACTCTGGCATAGGTTGACCAACTAATGCAGAAGGCATGTACCCAGTGTCTTTGCCCAATTGCTGATAAAACACTACACCTAAAGCAATAAAGGCAATAAGAGGAATAAAGAACAATAATTTTTTCATGTTAAGCTCCTGTTTTGCGACGGTAACGCTTATCCCAAGCAGCCAATAAACCACCTGCCATCATTAAAATACCGCCCAGCCAAATCCAACGTACAAAGGATTTAATATAAATTCGAACGCCCCAAGCACCATTGTCTAGAGGCTCACCTAGAGATATGTAAAGATCGCGGGTAAAACCTGGATTCAACGCAGCCTCTGTCATCATTTGACGACGAGCTTGGTATAAGCGTTTCTGCGGTTGCATTTGCGCCACAGATTGTCCGTCTTGGTACACATTAATTACAGCGGTATCCGCTGTATAGTTGGGTCCTTCGACATGCCGCGTCCCCAAAAATTCAAATTCATAATCACCCACCATAACCCGCTCACCGGGAGCCATACGTACAACTGCTTCGGTACTGTTCAAACTCACAAAGATCACGCCAACTAAGCTCACAGCGACCCCAAGGTGTGCTAACTGCATCCCGTAATAATGTCGCGGCAACTTGCGGGCACGAGTCCAGATCGATTGACGCTTAGATAACACTTTATCCAACCAATCGCGAACACACATAAAGAATAGCCACAATGCAATCGCAAAACTTAGCCACATGTACCAGTCAAAACTATGGAACGTAAACACAAAGGCTGATAAGGACACGGCTAAAACGGCAGGAAGAGCCGATGCACGCCACAGTAACGCACCTTTCGTATTATGCCACTTAGACAATGGCGCTATTCCCATAAACACAATAAGTAGCAGGGCTATAGGACTAAACACCGCATTAAAATACGGCGCACCTACCGATATTTTACCTAAATTTAAGGCATCGAATATCAACGGGTACAAGGTGCCAAGCAACACCGTCAGTGTGAGTATTGTCAATAGAATATTATTAATCAGTAACCATGACTCTCGCCCAGTTAAGCCAAAACTAACCTGAGATTTCACCTGCGAAGCGCGCAACGCGTACAGTAATAAGCTGCTGCCAATAATAAGCACCAACAAAGCTAAAATGAATACACCACGAGTCGGATCGGCGGCAAACGCATGCACCGACGTTAGCACACCAGAACGAACCAGAAATGTACCGAGCAAAGACAAACTAAACGTAAAGATCGCCAGTAATACCGTCCAGCTTTTGAAAACCCCTCGCTTTTCCGTCACCGCTAAAGAATGGATCAACGCGGTACCCGCTAGCCAAGGCATAAGCGACGCATTTTCAACCGGATCCCAAAACCACCAACCGCCCCAACCTAATTCGTAGTATGCCCACCAGCTTCCTAAAGCAATACCAAGGGTTAAAAATGCCCAAGAAACATTGGTCCACGGTCGTGCCCAACGTGCCCATGAGGCGTTTAAATTACCCGTAATCAAAGCTGCAATAGCAAACGCAAACGCCACTGAGAAACCTACATAACCCATATACAACATGGGTGGATGAACAATTAAACCTATGTCTTGCAGCAGAGGGTTAAGGTCAACACCATCAGCCGGCGTATCAGGTAACAAACGAATAAAGGGCGAGGAAGTAAACAGAATAAACGCCAGAAACCCCGTTGCTACAATGCCTAAAACACTCAGAACCACAGGACCTGTGCTGTTTGGTAACGAGTCACTTTTATACGCTAAGGTGGCCGCCCAGATGCATAGAATTGTAATCCATAGTAACAACGACCCTTCATGCCCTCCCCAAACGGCACTGATTTTGTACCAAATTGGTAATAAGCTATTAGAATGCTGGCTGACATACAAAATAGAAAAGTCATCTTGAGCAAACGCAATGGCTAAAATAACAAAGCTGGTGCATGTCAGTGTTGCCATCAAATACGTCAAAGGCTTTGCTGTGACCAGTAAAATAGCGTTTCTCTGAAGGTAACCAACCATTGGCAGTACCGCCAATGCCAAAGCAAACATCATTGCGAGGATCAAAGCATAATGCCCGATCTCTGGAAGCATCATCATGTCAATTTCCTATTGCGCCTTGGATTGTTCTAGAGCCGCCGACACTTCTGGTGGCATGTATTCTTCATCATGCTTTGCAAGCACTTCACTGGCAATCAACACACCACGCTCATCAAGCTTACCTTGTGCCACAATGCCCTGCCCTTCTCGAAACAAATCGGGCAGGATGCCCTTATATTCAATGCGCAGTGAATGTTTGTAGTCTGTTACCAGAAACGCAACATTCAAGCTATCAGACGCGCGCTCAACACTGTTTTCTACGACCATACCACCTGCCCGCAGCGTCACGCCTTGTGGCGCTTCCCCAGCTTCAACCTGAGTCGGTGAATAAAACAGGTTTATATTTTGCGACAGTGCATACATCACCAATCCAATAGCCGTGGCTAACACAACTAGAATAACACTGATGGTCACTATGCGTTTCTTTCGAACTGGATGCATTTAACGGCTCTGCTCCCTCTGGTAACGTTTTTTTAACTGCTTTTTCAACAGCTTATTGTGATGGCGAGTTGAGAAAAATAACCCAACTAACGCCAAGGCACTAATGCCATAGGTAGACCATACGTAAAGCCCATGGGTTCCCATTTGTAAAAATGCTGAAATGGACTCAAATGCCATGTTCCAATACCTCTTTTTTCACCCAATTGGCTTTACGCTCGCGCATTAACACTTCGGTCTGCATACGCCACATCGAAACACCTGCCGCAAACAAATACAGACCTATCGCAGAAAACAACAATGGCAACCACATTTCCATCGGCATAGAGGGTTTCTCAGTCAGCTTAAACGTAGCGGGCTGATGAAGGGTATTCCACCATTCCACTGAATACTTAATAATTGGCAAATTAATCACCCCAACGAGGCTTACAACTGCCACAGCTTTATCGGCAAACACTTGATCGTCTAATGCGTTTTGAATCGCCATAACGCCCATGTAAAGTAAAAACAGTACGAGAACAGACGTAAGACGCGCATCCCATACCCACCATGTTCCCCAAGTTGGTTTGCCCCAAATTGCCCCTGACACCAATGCAATCAGCGCCATAATGGCGCCGACAGGCGCAACAGATTTGATAAACACTGGCGCCAACTTCATTTGCCACACCAATGAGACAAAGCCTGCGACGCCCATCGCTAGATAGCAGCTTTGTGCCAAAACAGCGACAGGAACATGAATATAAATAATACGAAAACTATTGCCCTGCTGGTAATCCTGCGGCGCAAAGCCTAGTCCCCAAACAACGCCAACTAACAATAATGCCAGTCCCACATAGACACATCGGCCACCCCAGTTGCTGGCCCACTGGTAAAACCATTTTGGTGAGCCAAGTTTATGAAACCATGTCCAATTCATTAATTTACACTCGCTCTAATTGAAACCGCCGCCATAATTGGCGACAAAGCCAAAGCGACTAACGATATGGCCCCTAAAATAGCTAGCTGACCGCTGTAAGCCATTTCCATTTGTGCTGCGCGTACCGCACCAGTCGCAAAAACAATCACGGGGATGTATAAAGGTAAGATCAACAACAGCATCAACACAGCGCCACGGCGAAGAGAAACTGTCAACGCGGCACCAATTGATCCAATGAAAAAGAGCGCTGGCGTGCCAAGCAGAATCGAGCACATCACCACACCCAGTGCAGAGGCAGGAAGAAACAACATCTGAGCCAATAAAGGTAACACCAACAATAGCGGTACCACGACCATGACCCACTGAGCAAATACCTTTAAAAACACCAAAATAGAAACCGATAAACCGCTCGCCAGCCATTGTTCTAAAGAGCCGTCGTTATAGTCTTCTTTGTACATTCCTTCTACCGCCATCAGAATGGCTAAAGCCGTCGCACACCAAATAATGCCGCCAGCCGCAGGTGAAAGAAATTCAGAGCTAGGGTCAACACCTAAAGGAAACAACGTAATGACCATGACAAAAAACAACAGCGCATTAAGCGTATCTTGTTTTCTACGCAATAAGGACAGCCACTCTGATTTAAAGTAGGAACGATAATTCATACCGATAACTCAATAACCTTAGGAGATAGGTGCAATAACGGTTGATGGGTAGTGATCACCACAGCCCCTCCTTCTGATAAATGCGCTGCCATTTTTTCTTCTAATACAGAAACCCCTTTAACATCGAGGGCCGTAAATGGTTCGTCCAAAAACCACAAGGATTTATCTGTTAGCCAAAGGCGAGCTAAGGCAATCCGACGCTTTTGACCTGCCGATAGTTGTGCAGCAGGGGTGTCAGAAAACGCAAGAAGTTGAACCTCTTCGAGGGCTTGTTCAAGTTGTCGATCGCTTTTATCAGGGCAGTACAACTTTAAATTTTCCAATGCCGTAAATACATTTTTTATGCCTGGCGTATGACCGAGATACAATTGATCCTGAAGCAACATATCACGATGTTGTGTGACATCTTCGCCGTTATAAATTAATTCACCGTCTTCAATTGGCACCCAACCTAAAATGGCTTTCATCAAAGAACTTTTGCCTGCGCCATTTTCACCGGCGATTCTAATCAAATCACCACTTTGCACTGAAAACGATAATTCACAGCATAAATCTCGTTCACCACGCTCGATTGACAGGTTTTTTATGTCTAATTTCACTGTTTTTCGCAAAAGAAATACTCGTACAGGCCGATAAATGAGTTAGAGCACGTCTCTAAATTAGCGCCTATTATAAAATATATTTCTAGGTTTTCAGAAAGAAAGGGTGGTGAAAGCATGATCACGGACATAAATTCGCTTGTTTCTGGGGCAGGAAAACCCGCCTCTAGCCAATCGTCCGCAACTTCGTCTATTGGAACGATCGCCAAACTAAACAGCGAATTGAAATTGATCGAAGGCATGCAATCCGTTCAAATAACTTCGGTGAAGAATGCTCAGACCTCTTCCGGTAATAGCCAACTTATCGGTGTGACACGCAACAACCAACAACAACTCACCTTAATCAACGATAAGCCTTCGCCTAATTTACACGCTGGAGATAAAGGCACCATCAATGTTACGGGCAATCAGGTTACATTGACGGTAAACATAGCAACCAAAGATTCATCAACGCACACTCAAACCCCCACTTCAAACGCGCCACATTCGACTCAAACATCAGCATCAAGTTCAACACCTACTAGCAGTAGTACACAATCAAATACAGCGCCTACACAGCAAACGTTGACAGCAAAACCCTCACCATCGGCAGCGACCTACCAAGCAGCGAACTCGCCAGCCATCCAACAAGCTAAAACCGTCGCTCAAGTGGCCATTGCGAGTCGTCCAATTACGCTCACCGTAATAAGCAGTAATGCAGAGCTCGCGCGACCTAGTGGAGCTAATAATGCTGTAACCGATAAAGCGCCCTCAATGTCGGTTCAAAGTGTGCCTACTGCCATACCAACTAGCAAAACCACGACATCAGCAAATACGATAGCGCCTCCGACACAAACAACAGCTACTTTAACGAATACAACTTCAACGCCAACACACACGGAAAAAAACACAGCGACTTCATCAATGAACTCGACTATGTCCGCAAGCTTGCAAAACGCGACGACCAATCCATCTAATAACGCTAAAAGCGCTGCCGCACCACTGCAAACGTCATCCATTACGCAAACACAAGTCAATTACTCCGCAGTAGTCAGTGATGGGGAGGAGCAGTTTACATTAACGACCAAACACCCTCTTAAACCTGGCGATACGCTCAACGTCATCGTTGATAAGCAAGGGCAATTACAGCTTTACCCCACAGAACGCACTAACACAACAGCCACAACCCTAACGGAAGGTCTTAAACAAACTCTGCCTAAACAAGTAACACCCCAAGAGTTTATCTCGCTTATCCGACAATTAAGTACCTTGTCGCAAGCTCAGAACGCCACTGCACTTCCTGAGAAGCTATCGGCTGCAATTGATCAGCTGGTTAAGCAACTACCAAATATCCAAAGTTTGACCCAATCAAGCGATAGCATAAAGCAAGCGATTCAAAATTCTGGCTTGTTTAGCGAAAACAACCTCGCTAACAAAGCGAATTTGGTCTCTGATTTGAAGCTCAACCTTTCCCGTTTAGAAGGCGTAAATAATGAATTATCGAAACAAGCGCCCGTGACAAATAACCTTTCTGCCAATAGCTCACAACAAGCGCTTAATATGGTGGCTGGAGCGATTGAGCGCATTACAACAAGCCAAGTAAGGCACTTAATAGAAAGCGCTCAACAAGACGGCTCTATCTTACCGTTAACCGTTGAAATACCGATTAAAGACGGACAATCGACCTCCATCGTCAATTTACGCATTGATAAAGATGACTCTGATAACGAAACCCAAGAACCTCATAAACGCCGCTGGCTCGTTCAATTAAAGTTCGAATTTGAAGAAACAGGAAGATTTGAAGCACGTGCCAGTGTGCAGGATAAAAAAGTGGGGGTTCTTTTTGCGGTAGAAGATGCCAGTACTGAACAAATGATTCGTGAACGATTAGATGATCTAAGGGCAAACCTAAGAGCAAGAGATGTCGAGATTGAAACTTTGGACTGTTTCAGAGCAAAGTTAAACCCTCAGCCTAATCAATACCAAGAAACATCGAACAAACGACTTATTGATGTGAGAACTTAAATGCATCCTAAAAAAGCAGTTGCTTTAAAATACGATTTTCAAAGTGCCCCAACTATTACAGCGAAAGGTAGCGGCTATTTAGCTGAGCAGATTATGCGCGTTGCAGAAGAGAACAATGTGTTACTTCACAAAAGTCCAGAGCTGGTCGAAGTCTTATCAACACTTGAATTGGGTGATGAAATACCGGAGACACTGTATCTTGCCGTCGCCGAAATTATCGCCTTTTCCCATTCGCTTAAAGGATCGGGCGACTATGGCATCAATTAATTACTAATAGGATTGGCTAGAGCTAGGCGCTTTACGAGACTCTTTTTTTAACAAACTGATGAGCTCTGCTTCTGCTCGTATCAGGCCGCATTTGGATACTAAGTCGTCCACCGAGGCGCCCATTTCAAGCAACTCCATGGCACGGTTGTAAGATACACTGCTGCCTTCTTTTGAAATCAGTTCGGACTGTCTCTCGACGGCCATATTCAAACGCTTCTCAATGGCAACAAGACGACGTCCCATGCCAATTGAGCCAGATGCCAATACCTGAACTTGCTTCTTTTGCGCTTGTTCAGCTTCTTGCGCTGAGCGTTCAAACCTCTTCAGCTTTCGAGAAAGGCGAAATGCCCACACTGCTAACGCTACAAGCAATAAAAATTGTAGCACCAGCAAAAAGTTAAAAACCCATTGAGATTCCATTAATCGCCTTTTGAAACTCTCTTCATTCTAAATAGAAGCGATTTCGCTCCACTCATCTTCAGAAAGCATTTTATCTAAATCTACAAGAATCAACAAAGTATCATTTTTATGACAGACACCTTGAATAAATTTAGACGATTCATCATTCCCCACACTTGGCGATACTTCAATTTCAGACTGTCGTAGGTAAACAACTTCGGACACGGCATCCACTAAGATACCGATCACATGGCCGCCTACCTCAAGAATCATAATACGCGTTGCGTCTGAGATTTCACCTGAGGCTAAGTCGAAACGCTGGCAGGTATCAATCACGGTAACAACGGTACCACGAAGATGGATAATACCTAACACAAAGGAAGGTGCACCTGGAACAGGCGCTATTTCTAAATAACGCAACACTTCTTTCACTTGCATTACATTGACGCCATAAGTCTCGTTTTCAAGGCGGAATGTTACCCATTGAAGCATTGGATCATCGTTTTCTTTAACTTCATTTTTTAAAGCGATACCTGTCGACATCACGACCTCCACAAGCTTAATCTTTCAAATGTTTACGAAAACCGTTATCTGGGTCTTCCAGTAACTCGATAAAACCCTGTACATCTAATATAGCGCACATATGATCAATTACCGTACCGGCTAACCATGGACGTCGACTTCGATCCGAGCGCCACTTCACTTGAGACGGTTCCAGCGAGATTGCTTCAGCAACTTTCTCACAGGCTAACCCCCAATCCGAGCGGTCTAGTTGAATCACAAATTTAAAGTGTTCTTTGAGCTCACCTTCATAGTGATTCGGCATTACCCATCGTGCTGTATCAACCGTACGAATGTTATGCTCACCCACATTGGCCATGCCCATAAACCATTTAGGCTGACCAAATATTTCTGTGAGTTTTTCATCGCTTGATTGATAGATACCACCTAACTCAACCAATGGCACAGCAATTTTTAAAGCACCAACATAAAATAATAGGCATTCAAAACGACTTTGAGACCAAGGTAGCGGCTCTGTTTTCGCTATATATTTAGAAGGCTCTGGCTCTGGCTCTGGCTCTGGCTCTGGCTCTGGCTCTGGCTCTGGCTCCTCTGGCTCTGGCTCTGGCTCTGGCTCTGGCTCTGGCTCTGGCTCTGGCTCTGGCTCTGGCTCTGGCTCTGGCTCTGGCTCAACAGTATCTTCCATTAGAGTCTCATCTAACAACTCTGTTTCAGAGGCGACATCCTCTACGAAAGCATCTTCGTCTTGAGTGACCTCAACATTTTCTAAAAGAGCTTCTTGCTCTTGCTCTACTTCTTCAAATGAATCATTAGCAAGTGCAGCAAGATCAGATTCAATATCCCAAGTTTGGATCTCGGCTTCTTGTAATAAAGGGGCTTCATATTCCGCTTGGATCGTTTGAATCGCGGTTTCAAAGTCAGCAAATGATGCATCCAACGCTTGGTAATCTAATCCCGCTGAATCGTGTGACTCGACTTCAACCCCATCGCTTTCAGGCTTATCAAAGCTTTTCTCAGAAATTTCTTCAACAGAGCTAATATCTTCAATAGTGCTTTCGGTATTTTCTAACATTGCTTCTTGTTCAGCTGGTTCAGTCTGCTCAGCAAGAAGCTCAGGCTCCGAGAACGTCGATTCCTGTAATAAGTCGTTTAAATAGCTCTGCAGCGCTTGTTGTGGGCCATTTAATGTATAGTCTTTCGTTTTAGTATCTTTCATTCTTTTTAACCAGATGGATTTAGTAAAGTATCCATCAAACTGGCGTAAGCTTTCACACCTCGAGCATTAGCATCCAATGCAGAGGGAGCTACCCCTGCTGTACTCGCATCTCGTAGTTTGGTATCTACTGGAATGACAGAATGCCATACGGCGTCTTCATATAAATCTTTCAAACTACGTAAGCTTTTATTAGATGCTTGAGTCCTACGATCAAATAGTGTTGGCACAATCGTATAAGGAACAGGTCTTTTTCTAGCTCTATTGATCATGGTCAAGGTGCGTATCATTCGCTCTAAGCCTTTAATTGCTAGAAACTCCGTTTGCACAGGAATCACCAGCTGCTGACAAGCCGCTAACGCATTGATCATCAACACCCCCAACACTGGAGGACTATCGATTAAAACATAATCGTAATCGTCCCATAGTATGGCAAGCGTTTTTGAAATAACTAACCCCATGCCACCTTGTGCTTGGGCATGTCTCTCTAAAGTCGCAAGCGCGGTTGATGCCGGAATTAAAGATAAATTAGGATGCCCTGTTTCTAGAATAACAGAACGCGGTAACTCTTCTGGGATCTTGCCACTTACTTGAAATAAATCATAACCACTGTGCTCAATGGAATCAGGATCAAAGCGAAAATAACTAGTCAATGAACCATGGGGATCAAGATCGATCATTAATACTCGATGGCCAGCATCCGCTAGTAAGCCGGATAAACTAACAACTGTTGTGGTTTTCCCCACGCCACCCTTTTGATTTGCCACCGCCCAAATGTGCACACCGACCCCTTAGATGTTATGCAAGAAATTTACGTAATTATTGCAACACAATCATATACATTAACTCGCTAGTTAAACAAGTAATCATACAAGTTATCCGCCTGACGCTTACTGATTTTTAACGTTACCCGGCGATTTTGTGCTCTAGCAAAGTCATTGCTATTACGAACCTGCGGGTTTTCACTCGAAAAGCCTATAGGTGCTAACAACTTAGGGTCCATACCGCGATACGTCAACTCATCAACAACAGAAGCTGCACGTAAACTTGAAAGGTGCCAGTTAGAAGGAATTCTAGTCGAATTTGTAGGTAAGTCATCCGTATTGCCAAGCACCAAGATTGGCGCTGGATAAGATCGTAATATACTGGAAACTACGATCATCAAAGCAACGGCTTCATTGGTTAACTCAAAGTCCCCTTGGTCAAATACAAGTGATGACTTCATATCTAAGGTAATCCAATTAGCATCTTCCGTGATAGATACTTGGCCAGATGATTGTAGAACCGGAAATTGAGAATTAATCGACTTATTGAGTGCGTCGTATAGCGGACTCTTGCCCTCAACTTCACCAGGAGGATTTTCAGCTTCAGATTGCTCGGCAGGAGCAACCTCTAATAATCGCTCACTCTCTGGCTGAGTAGCCACTGGTTGACCAATATTAATTGGCTTTATCGACTTTTGAACTGCATCAAACACACCGTTCAATGTTTCACTTAATACCTTTTCATTGCCTGCCTCTTTTAAGGAAATCGAATAAAGAGCAACAAAGAAGGCAAAAAGAAGTGTTATAAAGTCTGCATAGGAAAGGATCCAGCGGTCTTGGTGAGGAGCATCTTGTCCACGGTTACGAGACTTTCGGCGGCGACCATCACTCATAACCGCTTAATTCCAAATCAAGCCGTTGTGGATGCTTACCAATTGCTATTCCATGGATACCATCAATAAACATTTGGTTGTTTAGTAGTTCAAGATCAGCATAGCGATAAAGTTTACGACAAATAGGAAAAATCACTAGATTCGCAAACCCCTGACCATACAATGTTGAAACAAAAGCCACCGCGATACCATGCCCTAAGGCCTCGGGACTGTCTAGATTTGCCATGGCTTGTATCAAGCCTAATACAGACCCCATAATACCAAGCGTTGGTGCATAACCACCAATTGACTCGAGAAAGCTGATATAGCTACCGCGGCGGTCTCGAATACGCTCAGCTTCGTCATGTAATCGATCAGAAAGAAGCTCTGGATCTGCCCCATCAACAGCCATTTGCATCGCTCGAATTGCAAATTCATTATTTAGCGATTGAACATCGTCTTCCAAAGCGATAATAGAAAAACGTCTGGCTTTGTGAGCCAATTGATTCAGCGTACGACGATTACCACTGAGATCAAAAACAGGAGGGAATAACGACCAAGAAAGCATACGTAACGCGGCAATAGCTTCATGCAGACTACTCTGCGCTAACGCGGCGCCTAGACTTCCGACAACAACGATAATGGCCGAAGGAAGGTTCAGCAGTAAAACAACTTCCCCTCCTCCTAGCCAATTCGCTAGAAATACCGACGCAAAGGCAACAATCAACCCACCTAGCGTTAGAAAATCCACTAGCCAACCTCTTTAACAATTCGCTCGCCAATATGATCTAAATGAATCACATCGTCTGCCAAATCGGCTTTCTCGACGGCTTGAGGCATACCGTAAATAACGCAAGAGTCTTCACTCTGAATCCAAACTCGAGAACCAGAATTCTTCAACATACGAGCACCTTCACGACCATCTGCCCCCATCCCTGTCATAACAACTGACAATACTTTTCCTGGATAACACTTAGATGCCGATCCAAAAGTGACATCAACAGAAGGTTTATAGTTCAACCGCTCATCACCTTCAAGAATACGAACGCACCCACCGTTACGAGGATCCACCATCATTTGTTTTCCACCAGGAGCAAGCAGAGCCACACCAGGTTTAAGCTTATCGCCATCTTCGGCTTCTTTAACGGTAATCTGACAAATATTATTTAACCGCTCAGCAAACGCATGAGTAAAGGCTGCAGGCATATGCTGGACCAATACTAAAGGCGCAGGAAAGTCCTTAGGCAACTTTGACAGGACAGCTTGCAGTGCCATAGGGCCACCAGTAGATGTACCAATAGCAACCAAACTTACTTTCTTGCGGGCGCGTGGAATAATGACGCCTCGATCACCGCTCACAACAATCGGTCGCGGTGCAACTTTGGTTGCAGCTCTTGCAATCGGCTTAGAAATACCACCGGTCCTAGTTCTAGCAACCGTTAGAACTCGCTCCACTAAGGTATGCTTAACGACAGCCGAGTCTCGAGAAATATCCTCGAAGTTTTTCGGCATAAAGTCGACAGCCCCCGCCTCGAGTGCATCAAGTGTAACTCGAGCACCTTCATGGGTCAGCGAAGAAAACATAAGCACAGGCGTTGGCTTACTCTTCATAATTTCTGTAACAGCCGAAATGCCATCCAAAACAGGCATTTCATAATCCATCGTCACAACATCAGGAGACAGTGCTTTGACCTTATCAACAGCTTCCTTGCCATTATTGGCTGTCCCGACCACTTGCAAGCGAGGATCAGCACTAAAGATTTCTACTAGACGACGTCGGAAGAATCCCGAGTCATCAACGACCAGCACCTTCACTGGCATAATACAGCTCCTGTAACTTGTCTAGCGTGAAGCATAGCTCTTCAGCATACTTGGCACATCAAGAATGATTGCAATACGACCATCACCAGTGATAGTGGCACCCGCCATACCAGGCGTACCCTGCAGCATTCTGCCTAGTGGTTTGATAACCACCTCTTCTTGCCCCACTAATTGGTCAACCACAAAACCGACTTCGTTCATGCCAACTTGAACCACGACAACATGTGCTTCCGCCGGTTTCTCGTCGAATGCAGCGCCTTTAATCAGCCAGTTTTTCAGATGGAAGATTGGCAAGGTTTTACCGCGAATAACCACAACCTGCTGACCATCTACAATATTTGTTTTGTTAAGATTTAAATGGAAAATCTCATTAACGCTGACAAGAGGGAAGGCAAATGCCTGATCATTCAGCATAACCATCAAGGTTGGCATGATGGCTAGAGTCAATGGAACTTTGATGCTGAAACGAGAACCCTGACCTAAAACGGATTTAATCTCTAACGTACCGTTCAACTGTGAGATCTTCGTTTTCACAACGTCCATACCAACACCACGACCCGATACATCGGTGATCTCAACCTTGGTTGAGAAACCTGGCGCAAATATCAAGTTAAACGCTTCATCGTCAGAAAGTCGTTCTGCGGCATCTGTGTCCATCAAGCCTTTTTCTACCGCTTTACGACGCAATACATCCGCATCCATACCTGCACCATCATCATCAATAGACAGTAAGATATGATCGCCTTCTTGCTCAGCAGATAGAATAACGTGACCTACACGCGGTTTACCCTTGGCTTCCCGCACGTCTGGCGCTTCTACACCATGGTCTACAGAGTTTCGCACTAAGTGGACCAAAGGATCAGCTAGGGCCTCAACTAAGTTTTTATCTAAATCGGTATCTTCACCCCGAAGCTCTAAATTCACTTCTTTTTTCAGATTACGCGCCAAATCACGAACAACTCGAGGGAAGCGGCCAAACACTTTCTTGATTGGCTGCATCCGTGTTTTCATGACAGCATTTTGTAAATCGCCCGTCACTACATCTAAGTTAGCAACGGCTTTACTCATAGACTCGTCGTCACTCTGAAGACCTAAGCGAACTAGGCGGTTACGAACCAATACAAGCTCACCTACCATGTTCATAATGTCATCGAGACGTTTAGTATCAACTCGTACCGTTGTCTCTTGAACAACTGGCGCATGCTGAGATTTTTCTTTGGCTTCTACATCAGCTGTTTCGGGTTTTGCTGCAGGCGCAGCTGGCTTTTTAGGAGCAGCTTTAGGTTTCGCAGCTTTCTTCTCAGGCTCTGGCTTAGTAGCTTTCGGTTTCTCTTCCGTTTTAGGCTTAGGAGCACTTTTGTCCTCTGCTTTTGACGCTGCAGCTACATCTTCTTTAGGGCTTTGCCCCTTACCATGTAAGCTATCAAGAAGTTGCTCAAATTCGTCTTCTGTGATGAGGTCCGATTCAGAAGAACTCGCCCCAGCATCACCTTTTGGTGCATCTGAGACCGCTTCTTCAGCTGCTTTGGCTTCCCCTTCTTCCGCTATACCAGGAGCACTTCCACCATGCAGTTGATCTAACAGCGCCTCAAACTCATCTTCCGTAATTTCATCGGCATCAGAGCTGGCTGCCGTCGCAGCGGCTGGCGCTGCATCAGATTCAGTCGAATCAATGCCAGGGGCACTGCCACCATGTAACTGATCTAATAACGCGTCAAATTCGTCTTCCGTAATTTCATCTGAATCCGGTTCAGTATTATTAGCCTTCGGTGATTCAGAAGGCTTGTCTGATGAACCTAATGCACTTAGCAAAGACTCAAATTCATCATCTGAAATATCTTCATGAACAGAATCTGCTGCTGGCTCGTCGTTTGCTTCGGGCTCGTCGCTTGCTTCAGGCTCAACCTCTTCTTCAACAACGTCTTCTTCAACATCGTCTTCATCTGAATCACTATTCAATTCATCTTCAGAAGGTGGCTTAGCATAGAAACTTAAAGACTCAATGATATGAGGGTCTGCTGGTTCAGGCTCACCACCTGCACGAACAGTTTCAAACATTTCATTCACAGCATCTAGAGCTTGCAGTACCACGTCCATTAACTCTGAATCGACTTTACGTTGGTGGTTACGTAATATGTCAAAGACGTTTTCCGCATAGTGACAACAGTTAACCAGCGCAGTCAGCTGTAAAAAACCAGCGCCGCCTTTAACTGTATGGAAACCACGGAAGATTGCATTCAACAATCCAGTATCTTCCGGATTTTGTTCCAAATCCACTAATTGCTCTGAGAGCTGTTCCAGGATTTCTCCAGCTTCTACTAAAAAATCCTGTAGAATTTCTTCATCAACCTCGAAACTCATCCGCAGCAGCTCCTATTAAAAACCAAGACTCGAAAGCAAATCGTCGACTTCGTCTTGGTTATTCAGTACTTCAGGGTTATCATTCTTATTAATCGCTGGCCCGTGGCCTCGATCGTCGTCACGTTCCTTGTTCTCTGCCTCATGCTCCATACCAGAGATACTGTCAACTCTACCCGCAACAGATACAAGATGGACTAAACGTTCCTCTACGTCACGTATCAGTTCGTTAACTCGTGTAATTACTTGTCCTGTTAAGTCTTGGTAACCTTGTTCTAACAGTATGGTATTAAGGTTGTCATGCAAGGTTGTGGCACTTTCATCGGTAAGCTTCAAGAATGCATCAATTCGCTTATACAAATCGCGAAACTCTTGTGGCGTAAGATCTCGCTGTATCAATCGGCTCCAATCTTTATGTAACGCTTTAGCTTGGGTTTGCAGTTCACTTGCAACAGGTACACTACTGTCGACCATATCCATGGTTTTATTCGCAGCAGAACTGGTCATTTCGATCACGTAATTCAAGCGATCTGACGCATCCGTTATACGCGTCGGAGAATCCTTATCAGCACCCGCTGGGGCCGCACCGCTTTGCACCATCATTTCCACTGAATCGAGCTGGAAATCACGAATCGCATCGTGCAAGCTGCGTGTCAGATAACCAACCTCATTGTAAAAGCTATTATGCCGAGCCTCGCTTAACTCTTGGATAATCTTGATCGCACCACTAAAGTCACCGACTTCAATTTTGTTGAGCAAGTCTACGGCACCATCTTTTACAACAGTTTCGAACTCTCCAAGTTTTGACTCGTTTTCACTAGACATTTACAGCCCCTATTTTGCGGAATCAATACGTTCGAAAATCTTTTCAATCTTTTCCTTTAAGGCCACTGCGGTAAAAGGCTTAACAACATAGCCATTCACCCCAGCCTGAGCAGCTGCGATAATCTGATCGCGTTTCGCTTCCGCAGTTACCATTAAGACAGGAGTAGTTTTTAGTTTTTCGTCAGCACGAACAGCGCGAAGCAACTCAATACCTGTCATTCCAGGCATATTCCAGTCAGTCACAAGAAAATCAATTGTGCCTGTTTGGAGAATAGGCAGTGCAGTCGTTCCATCATCCGCTTCGACTGTATTGGTAAATCCTAAATCCCTCAGTAGATTTTTGATGATTCGTCTCATCGTTGAGAAATCATCAACAATCAGGATTTTCATATTTTTATCCAATGCAACCTCCACAACCCTTAGGTAAAGTCATTTCTATCATAGTAATTAATCCTGCCAATCCGTGAGTCGAGAGCGTAAACGCATCGCCGCTTGACTGTGTATTTGACTGACACGCGATTCACTAACGCCCAATACGGCACCAATTTCTTTTAAATTCAATTCATCATTATAGTAGAGCGAAAGAACCAATTTTTCACGCTCTGGTAATCGCTCTATCTCTTGAGCAAGATGTATTTGGAAGCCAGCTTCTTCTACTAAGTGATCAGGCTGGCTGGTATGACCATCTACTTTAATATCAAGCTCATGGCTACCTGTTTCACTATCCAACATTTCTTCATAACTAAACAACTGGGTCGACATAGACGAATGCAAAATATCATGATATTCGTCAATACTAATGTCCATGTGAGATGCAACTTCAAGGTCTGTTGCTTCACGACCACTGAACGACTCTACTTCGCGAATGGCACTCGCCACGGCTCTACTGTTTCGTCTTACCGAACGCGGTGCCCAATCACTTTTACGCACTTCATCCATCATGGAGCCACGAATACGAATGCCTGCGTAGGTTTCAAATGAAGCACCTTTAGTCGATTCAAATCGCTTGTAGGCTTCAATAAGTCCCATCATCCCAGCTTGAATCAAATCATCGATATCAACACTGCTTGGTAATCTAGCCAACAGATGATAAGCGATTTTTTTCACTAGAGAATCATATTTCAGCACAATCGCATCAATCGATAACGTCGCCTTCTTTGTGTACATGCTACATCCATCTTCGCGTCTTGATATGCTACAACTCTAAATTTATTATCCGAGAGCGTACAAACTTAAATGTACTATATAGTTCGCTGTAGTGCTCTGCCAAATAACATATTTTTACTAACTCCCATACTTCAGTGACCCATAGAGCTGTCCAAACTGCTCAGCAGTATACACCGCACGACTGACTAAGTTGTGCGCTCGTGCAGGTTCTATATCGTCGGGAATTCGCTGACCATATGCAACATACATAACCGGCAAGCCTTCTTCAATAACAACACTAATCGCTTCACCTAGGGAAGCTGATTCGTCAATTTTACTTAAAACACAACCGTCTAACTGTATCTGAGAATAGACATCTACAACAGTCTTTAACACCTGACGCTGACTTGTACAGGGTAAAACCAACAATTTCTTTAAATACCCACGCGCTCTTTTCATCATAGCAAGCTGTCGCTCAAGGTTTTGATCCCTTGGATTCATACCCGCTGTATCAACAAGCACTAGCGAGTAATCTGAATACTTATCTAACACTTCATTCAAATCAGTGTACTCATTCACGACCTCAACAGGGACATTTAAAATCCGTCCGAACGTACGAAGCTGTTCATGGGCGGCTATACGATAGGTGTCCGTAGTAATTAATACCACATTATTAGAGCCGTATTTTAAAACATACTGAGCAGCAATTTTGCCTATTGTCGTGGTTTTCCCCACCCCTGTCGGCCCCATAAATGCAATGCAACCACTGAAGGCCTCTGCTGTAGAACGTATAGGAATACTGTCGGCCAAATGAGAAAGCGCTTTTTTCCAGTCTTCCTCTCTTCCGGTCAAAGACAAATCCGACATGATTTTATCAATGACTTTCTCTGATAATCCTAACGTTGTTAATTGTTCTTGAAGCCGCTGATCGTAGGTTTGTCTTTTGGCTGCAGAAGCTTGAGCCACAACTTGCTGATTATCTTGTTGAGTCTGCTCTAATAGCCGACGAACTTGCTCGAGCTCTTTTTCCATAGCTCGAAGCTTCTCTTCGTCAGGTGACGGGCGCTCCCGAACATGACTCCTTAAAGATAGATCTTCTTGAATAGAAGGCTCAGGATCAGATTCATAGTTGTTTGATGTGGGGGCGTAATCATCAACGTAATGATTTTTCGCAGGTTTTTGTTTAGGCGGAGCGACATCATCAAAGACTTCATACACGTCCCCCTTAGGCTTTGAAGATTGCGGAGCCATACCACGTGCCTGCTCTAGACGCTCTTTGTAATGCGCACTAGGCTCTGGCGTTGTCGGCTGCTGGGGAGCTTTGCGCTGTACTGGGTCTGGTTTGTGGTTTGTACTAGGCGTCATCGAACCGTCATAATCGATTGCAATGACGATTTCAACTTCACCACTTGGCAGACGCTTATTGGACATAATGACAGCATCAGGCCCGACGGCTTCACGTATCTTACGTATCGCCTTTTGCATATCGGGAGCTCTAAACCGCCTATACTGCATTTAATACCAGTCCTTTAAGTCTATTTATGCATACAAATCCATAGCTTACCCGAAAGGTTTTCATAAATATAGCTAGAAAATCAATGCTTTTCCTTAATTCACTGGCCAATGACAGCGACCACCGTCACTCGCTTGTTATCAGGCACCTCTTGATAGGAAAGCACAGACATTCCAACGCCACCATAACGCATAAAACGAGCTAACATAGGTCTTATGGGAGCCGATACAATGAGTATGGGCGCATTTCCCATTGCTTCTTGTTGCTCTGCATGTTCACGGAAAGACTTTTGTAACTGCTCTGCCATTTGAGGCTCAAGAATAAGCGCTTCTTCATTTTTAATTCCAGATTGCTGGCTTTGCTGAACCGTTTGCATAAGCATTTTTTCAAGCTGAGGATCCAGTGTCATAACCGGCACTTCTTCGACACCTTCAGCCAATGATTGCATAATCATGCGTGACAACGCTGTACGTACGGCTGACGTTAAGATCATCGGATCTTGTGATTTTGGCTGTACACCCATAATTGCTTCGGCAATAGTACGCATATCTCTAAGCGGAACATTTTCTTGTAACAGGTTTTGCAGCACTTTTAGCAACACACTTAAAGGCACAGCATTGGGCACTAACTCTTCTGCTAATTTAGGGTTATGTTGTTTAAGCAAACCAAGCAATTGCTGAACTTCATCATGGCCGATCAACTCAAATGCATGCTTCTGCATCACTTGGTTAATATGCGTCGCCACAACCGTACTCACATCCACCACGGTATAACCATAGGTTTGCGCTTGGTCGCGCTTCTTTGTATCAATCCAGATAGCATCCAAACCAAATGATGGGTCTTTACCAGGAATACCATCTACCTTACCAAACACTTGACCTGGATCGATCGCCAATTCTTTATCGGGGTGCACTTCTGCCTCCGCAAGACTCACGCCCATTAAGGTAATTCGGTATGCATTAGGCATCAAATCTAAATTGTCTCGTATGTGCACACTAGGCACTAAAAAACCCAGTTCTTGGGACAACTTTCGACGAACACCTTTGATTCGCGAAAGCAGCTCCCCACCTTGGCTTTTGTCGACAAGAGGTATCAGACGATAGCCGACCTCTAAGCCAAGCATATCCACTGGCGCAACATCGTCCCAGCTCAAGTCTTTGCTTTCCGCGGGGGGCTGAGCCCCACTAGAATCGCCTTTGCTAGCCCCTTTGGAGGCTGTTTTTGTTTGGGCTTTTATCTTCTTGCGGTATTCAATATAGTAAGCACCACCTGCAACACACGCGGCCAATGATAGAAACGAAAAATGAGGCATGCCAGGTACGACGCCCATTATCGTTAAAATGCCCGCTGCCACATAAAGCGCTTTAGATGAGGCAAACATCTGACCAAAAATTTGCTGCCCCATATCACCCGCTTCATTAACACGAGTAACCATGATCGCAGCCGCGGTCGATAACATTAAAGAAGGCAACTGAGCAACAAGTCCATCACCAATAGTCAGAAGAGAGTAGACCTGAACAGCTTCCACAAATGACAGGCCATGCTGCGCCATACCAATGGCCAGACCACCAATAATATTAATACCTAAAATCATCAGGCCGGCGACGGCATCACCTTTCACAAACTTCGACGCACCATCCATCGAACCGTAAAATTCCGCTTCAGCCGCTATTTCATCGCGGCGCTGCTTAGCTTGATCAGAGTCAATCATGCCAGCATTCAAATCCGCATCAATCGCCATTTGCTTACCAGGCATAGCGTCCAGCGTAAATCGGGCACTTACTTCCGAGATACGCCCTGCACCTTTCGTCACCACGGCAAAGTTAATGATCATCAAGATGGCAAAAACCACAAAACCCACAACGTAGTCACCACCAATCACCACTTCGCCAAAGGCTTGAATAACCTTTCCGGCGGCATCGCCACCCTCATGGCCATTCAACAGCACAACCCGGGTCGATGCGACATTCAACGCCAGTCGCATCAAGGTTGAAATCAGCAAAATCGTTGGAAAAACAGCAAAATCTAATGGTCGCATGGAATATACAGCCACCAATAGAACCACTATCGCTAACGCAATATTAAAGGTAAATAGAACATCAAGTAGAAAAGGTGGCAGTGGCAATATCATCATGGCAAGCAGTGCCAAGAGAATAAAAGGAACACCTAAGTTACCACTTAGAATGCCTTTCATTTGCCCACCTAATCGCTGGCGATCAAATTCCACTCATACCTCGGTTCATCAAATTAGCGCTCCCCGTTCCATTGAAATTCTTCTGGTACTTCTAATTGCGGCATACGCTCAGGAGGCTTCTCTCCCGTTCGGGCCATTCTAATTTGATAGACATAAGCCAGCAACTGAGCAATCACTTGAAACAACCCCTCTGGAATTTCATCCCCAATTTCAGTATGCCTGTAAACCGCACGGGTTAATTCTGGCGATTGTATCACAGGGATATCGTAGTAATTGCCTATCTCTCGAATCTTCAAGGCAATGAAGTCATTCCCCTTCGCCAGCAGGACCGGCGCCTTACCATTTGCTTGATCGTATTTTAACGCTACAGAATAATGTGTCGGGTTAGTAATAATAACATCGGCTTGGGGTACATCTGACATCATACGGCGCATCGCAGCCTGTCGCTGTAACTGGCGTATGCGGCCTTTTACTTGAGGGTCACCCTCCGCATTTTTATACTCGTCTTTAACTTCCTGCTTGGTCATCTTCAGTTTATCTTTGTGTTGCCAAGCTTGGAAAGGCACATCAACAGCGGCGATAATAATAAGAGAGGAGGACACCAAGATAAACGCCCAAATCAATACCTCAATCGCATGATTTAATGCCGTTCCAGTTGTCTCAAAAGTCAGTCCGGTTAACGTAGGAATATAGTAACGCAACACGAAATAGGCTGCGGTCCCTACCAGTGCCACTTTCAAAATAGACTTACCAAGTTCTACCAGCGACTGGACAGAGAACATTCGTTTGATACCCGTAATAGGGTTCATTTTTGATAGTTTTGGAGTGATTGCCTCAAACGAAAAGTTAAAACCACCCAAAGCAACGCTACCAATGACCCCTGCCACCGCAACAATCACCATGAAAACAGTAATAGAGTCCATTGCAGCCATGATCGACACATACAAATGGTGAATCATCATAGCCTTATCAAATAAATCTTCACGCGCCAAAGAAAAATTAAAAGCATAAAGTCGCGTCAAATCATCCACAATCAACATTCCGATCATGTACATTGAAAATGCCGCCACAACCAATAAAACAGCACTACTTAGGTCTTTAGAGCGGGCGACATTGCCCTTTTCTCTCGCCTGTTCGAGTTTTTTGGCACTGGCGTCTTCGGTTTTTTCTGTACCGTCTTCGTTCTCAGCCATTACTGCTGATCCCCCACGTCTCTTGTAACCAAGTCGTCATTTCCTGAAAAAACAACCGGTAGATATCCAAAAAGTCTTCCAGCATAATCCAAATAAAGACAAGCGAGAACAGCATAATAATTGGGAAGCCAAGTGCGAAGACATTCAATTGAGCCGATGCTTTTGCTACAACACCAAATGAAACGTTCATAATAAGAGTCGCCACAGCAAGCGGAAGAACCATCAACAACCCTTTCTCAAATAGCCAGCTACCCAACTGCAACACATCCCAATAACGCTGGCTGTCAAAGCCACTACCAATCGGCCAATAATCAAAGCTGCTCACCAAATACTCGATCATCACAAGATGACCGTTTGTTCCCAAAAAAGCCAGCCCCGCCATCGTCATATAATATTGGCCTACTGTAGCAACAGTAATGCCGTTTGCGGGATCATTCGACATGGCAAAACCAAGCCCCGCTTTCATTGCTGCTAATTGACCTGCTAAAGAAAATATCTGAAATAAAACCGTTACAACGAAACCCAAGACAATACCAACAATAAGCTGTTCAGCAATCAGTAAGATAAAGGCAGGTGAGATTGGGTCATAGCTAGGCACTGTGACTATAGGCGTCACAATGATAGAAATAACGAAGGCAAAAAGCAGACGAACACGGATACTCACAAGTTTACTGCCAAATAATGGCAACGCCATTAAAAAAGCCCCAATTCTAAAAAAAGGCAATAAGAAGCTGACAGCTAATGCCATTAATTGATCAGGGTTTAATTCCAGCATTAGCCAATCATCATGGGAATATCAATAAACAACTGCGTAAAAAAGTCTGTCAGGCTTGTTAAAACCCACGGCCCAAGATGCATAATGGCAAAAATAGTGACGATAAAACGAGGTAAAAAAGTCAATGTCTGCTCGTTAATTTGAGTTGCCGCCTGAAAGATACTCACGATTAAGCCAACAACCAAACTAGGGACCATTAATGCCGATACAATAATGACGATCAAATAAAAGCCTTGCCCATACAAATCCAGAACAATTTGAGGATCCATGACTAAATTCCAAAACTAGCGGCTAACGTTCCCATAATCATAGACCAGCCATCTACCATTACAAACAGCATAATTTTAAAGGGTAACGAAATGATCACTGGAGAAAGCATCATCATGCCCATCGCCATCAATACACTGGCAACGACCATATCAACGATCAAAAATGGGATAAATAACATAAAACCAATTTGGAACGCCGTTTTTAACTCACTAGTGACAAAGGCGGGCATCAATATGGTGAATGGTAGCGTATCTAACGAATCAATTTGACCTTCTTTACCTGCTAACTTGACGTATAACGCCACGTCATCCTCACGGGTTTGCGCCAACATGAACTCGCGCACAGGCTTAGAAGCTGCCTCTACTGCTTGAAGGGAGGTCATTTCATTATTTAAGTAAGGCTGTAGAGCCACCGCATTAATTTCATCAAGCGTGGGTGTCATAATAAACAGCGTTAGGAATAAGGCCATACCTAACATTATTTGGTTCGACGGTGACTGCTGTAAACCTATTGCTTGACGAAGAATCGACAAGACTATAATGATACGAGTAAATGATGTCATCATAATTAACGCTGAAGGCAGCAGCGTTAATGCTGTCATGATGAACAGAATTTGCAAAGTTACCGAATATTCTTGGCTACCATCTGGATTGGTAATGACAGAGACCGCTGGCAACCCTTGATCAGCCCAAACAAAAAGAGGCAGCAAAGAAAGCGTAATCAACAACCATCTTAGCAGCATTAAAATCTTACTTCTCATTGGTTAGCTGCTCATTCATCATTTCGGCGAACTGGTTGCCAGTCGAATCAAACTCACTTAAACAGGTAATGCTATTAGCCGTCGCGCCGAGCAGCATTCGCTTACCCTGAACTTCAACCAAAATAAGCTTCTCTTTTGTACCAATTGACTGCGATGCCAGTATTTGAATTTCAGATTTCGACAGTTTAAGTTGCAGCCCTTGTAAACGCTTTAACCCCCAAATGACCAACGGGATCAGCGCTATTAAAAAAGCTAAAGCAAAAAAAAGACGCCAAATAGAGGACGTATCAGCCATTTTCATCCCTCCAGAAAAAGGCTCCGCGAGCACTCCTGTCGAGATAAAAAACGAACATAATAGAATAAGATATCGCGTCATTTAGAAGTTTATTTCAACCGTTTAATACGTTCACTAGGGCTTACAACATCGGTTAAACGGATGCCATATCTATCATTGACCACTACCACTTCACCGTGAGCAATCAAAGTGCCGTTTACGAGCACATCTAATGGCTCACCAGCAAAACGGTCTAACTCCACAACAGATCCTTGTGTTAACTGCAGCAAGTTACGAATAGCTATTTCCGTACTGCCCAGCTCCATCGACAAGGTGACGGGGATATCCATAATAAGCTCCATATCAGAGCTTAAAGCAGGCATTCCAGACGCACCACCTAATTCTTCTAATTGAACAGGTTTAACCTCCTGCTCAGACATCGCGGCTGCCCATTCATCATCAACGTCACCGCCCTCACCTTCGTCATCACCCGCTTCAGACATTGCTGCCGCCCATTCGTCGGCCAAATCAGCGTCCATTCCTTCCGCATCTGGGTTTGTTTCTTCTGCCATTTTTTTAGACCTAACTAATTCTTAGAGTTCTTACAGCTTTCAATCATTTCAACGGCGTAATATCCGTTACTCACACCAAGCTTACCTTTAAAAGTAGGTACGTTATTAGCACGAACTGTTACTAATTCCGGCATCTCGATAGGTATGACATCCCCTTTTTTAAACTTCATGACTTCACCCAGTTTAACTTTTTTGTTAACGACATTAACCTGGATACTCACATCAAGTTCTTGTACATCTTGCTCTAGCGATTTTCCCCAGCGTTCATCTTTCTCATCGACGTCACTCTGAACACCTGCATCAAGCAACTCTCGCACTGGCTCAATCATTGAATAGGGCAAGGTAATATGAAGCTCGCCACCACCACCATCCAGTTCGATATGAAAAGTCGAGACGACAACGACCTCACTCGGACTTACAATATTCGCCATCGCTGGATTCACTTCCGAGCTAATGTATTCAAGGTCAACTTTTAAAACAGGCGCCCAAGCTTCAGTCAAATCTACAAATACTTGCTCAAGCATCAACTGAACGATTCGAATCTCAGTCGGTGTAAATTCTCGACCTTCAATTTTAGCGTGACGGCCGTCACCACCAAAGAAGTTATCTACCAACTTAAACACCAGCTTAGCATCTAAAATAAATAACGCCGTGCTTCGTAGTGGTCGAAACTTAACAAGATTCAAACTGGTTGGGACATACAAAGTGTGAACGTACTCACCAAACTTCATTATTTGAAGCCCACCCGATGACACATCGGCCGTACGGCGTAGCAAGTTAAATAGGCTTATACGTGTATAGCGAGCAAAACGCTCATTGATCATTTCAAGCGTGGGCATTCGCCCACGCACAATTCGCTCTTGGCTGGTAATATCATAGGATGAGACACCGCCTGCATCGGCGTTATCATCCGCTTCAGGCTTTTCATCTGCACCATGTAAGAGTGCATCAATCTCATCTTGGGATAATAAATCTTGCGCAGCCATTTATCGTCCTTATTGCATCACAAAGTTTGTGAACAATACATCTTCAATGCCACCTAAACCCGTCTCTTGGGTCAGTATGCTGTTGATCGTTTCAACAGAAGCTTCTTTCAAAGCCTGCTTACCATCAAGGGTTTGCAGCTCTTCAAAGGATTGACTCGAGAAAAGTAATACAAGACTGTTTCTAATTAATGGCATATGCAACTTAACAGCATCGATTTGCCCTTGATCACGGGACTTAAGGGTCATATTCAATTGTAGGTAACGCTGCTTACCAGATACCATAAAATCAACGACAAACGCTTGATCAAGGTCTAAATAGATCGCAGGGCCATCCAACTGAACCATCTCTTCTGCTGAAGCCGCCTCACCATCGGCGGCTTCTTCTGTATCGTCGCCACTGAATAAAAAGAAATACGCGGCGGCACCACCACCACCACCTAGTACCAACAACGCCACAACAATAATGATGATCAGTTTTTTCTTGCCGCCTTTTTTCCCTTCTTCAGCGCCAACGTCTAATTCATCGTCTGCCATATACAACCCTTGTTCATGCAAATTAGCTAATACATTCTACGAATGTGCAAGACCACTATTCTACAAAGATTATAGTGAATCACCATGGTTTTCTACGCGTAATAATCAATCCCTTGTTCTGCAGGCGATACATAACTCACATTTTCCAAGCCATCCATATCACCTACATCGTCATTGCCAAGGTTTCCGCCCCCTTTTCCTTGTCCATTTTGACCATCAGATGCATCTGAGCCGTAAGCTTGTCCGTTATCTTGTGAGACTTCCACATCAACTGAGTCTAAGTCCATGCCTTGTTGCTGTAACATATCTCGAAGGCGCTGCATCTGCCCCTCAAGGGCTTCTTTCGCGTGTGCCGAGCTGGCAATAAAGCTCACGTGTGTATTGGAATCTTGATCGATACTGACTTTTACCGTCAAACTCCCTAACTCAGGCGGATCTAATTGTATATGTGCGGTTTTGAACCCTTCTTTAACCACCCATGACACCTTAGATGTCATCTCTGAAGACCAAGCTTGCGTATCAGGCGATGCATGCATTGTTAACTGGGCAGCAGCACCTTCAGGGCGGGCGTTAGCGGTCGCCGCTCCCATAAGGGCATTGGCTGAAGTCAGGCTATTAAGACCCTGACTGGTAGGCTGCAATGGACTGCTAAATCCAGTCACCGCTTGCTCAAGCGCTTTTTTAGCACCCATTAACTCGCTTAAGTCTTTAGGAAGTTCAATCAAGTCCTTATCCATTAGCACGGATAAATCGCCATCCTGAAGCGCAGCAGCTAAAGACTCTCCCGATAAAGCGTTTTTAGATACATTCATCGCATTGGGGGCCGTATTTAAACCGCTTGTTGCTTGCTCAGCTTTTTTCGACAGTTGCTCCATCATCCAACGTAGGTTTTCGTTAGGTCGAAGAGCGTCTAACTCAACGTCATTGTCTACGCTATTTTCGGACGAAGAAGCACTCACATTCAATGGTGCAATGTTTTCATTAGCAGCTTCGCTTTGATTTATTGCTACAGCCTCGGCATCAAGAGGAGCCGTATTACCGCTTTGCAGTACACTCTCACTTCCTGTTTGTGTTTTTCCTTGTAGATGAATGACATCATCAACAACCGCTGCTGTAGTTTCGGTTGCCACCTCTGATGGTAACCCTTCTTGAAAGGTTGCATCAGAGATAACACCGCTGTTAGAGGAAGCAACTGAGCCATCTAACTCTAATTGGTTTTCTTCAGAGACTTTCTTTTGAACATCATTGCTAGAATGGGCATTATCATTTGCTTGATTGATTGGATTACTTAACGTGTTTTCCCCATCCTCAACATTAGATGACCCCGTATCCAACCGAGAAGTCTTGCCGCCTTCCGATTCAGAGGAATCTTCAGATAGTTGAGTATTTTTTATTTCAGTGGAAGTGTCGTACTCTTGTGGAAGAGTAGATGTATCTTCGCCTTCTGACGAAGCATTCATCTCATCTACACTATTTTGGTCAGCATTGTCCTCTTGCGATAGCTGTTCGTCACTTGTTTGAGGTGACGGCTGGATAACACCTGAAGCAGTATCCAAACGTGAGCTTTGGGTGGAGTCTCCCATCACAGAGCCATCTACTGCAACGGCTTGCCCATCCGTTTGCCGCTCTTTGCCGTCCTTATCGATAGGCGAAAGCTCAGATGAATCTGCCCCGACCTTATCTTGATCAACAGATTCCCCCCCATCAGTCTTAACTGGCTGCTCAATCTCTTTTGCTTCCTTGTCTTGCGGCTTAGATTGAACGCTATGAGGTTCTGCTTCCCCAGTTTTCTGCGTACCATCTACCGCCACACTAGAATCCGTAGAGCTTTGAATTTGCTGGTTTTTATCGGACACTACTGAACTTGATTTAGATGTTCTATCAGCACTATATGGCCGATTCGTTGCATCAAGAACAGAGCCAAAGTCACTGCCAGCGTTACCTTGAGATGACGAAGACGTTTTTGCAACCTTGGGAGTCGTCGATACGACGGATAAAGATGGGCTATTAATCATGGGCAACCTCCACTATTCGCAATATTACTGCAAATAGGAGGCCAAGTTTACCAAGTATAAATAATAGAAATTTTAGTGCCATCGTCCGACAGCTCGACTTTATTACAAAGCTGATTAATCAAACTTAATCCTCTATTAAAAGGTCGATCATGATCAAAATCGTTCAATTGCAAATTAGAGGTATCAAAACCTTTACCACTGTCCGACATTGTTAAACATAAACAGCCTTCCCCTTGCTCTGCAGTCACCTTCACATCAATAACAACCTTGCCTTCTAGTAACTGCTCGAGTTTAGATTCTCTTAAGGAGTAATACTCAGCAAACCCTTCTACAGTCGATTTTAGCTTTGAATCTAGATTAAGAATGCCATGCTCCAAAGCATTAGAGTACATCTCAGAAAGGATCATAAACACCTCGCTAGAGCGTTTATTAAGCTCAGGAACGGTTGTTAATATCTGCAATAAGTAAGGCAAAGGGTCGGTATTCTTTAACGAGTCCGCATGCAGTTCATAACAAAATGCGAAACTAGCGGGGGCATTAAAACTTCGTCCTTGAGCTAAGGACTGAGATTGTGGACTATTATCCAATGCCAGAGACAAATCTATTCCGAGCACAGAAATATCATCGTGGGGATTTTCAAGAATGCCTTCATCATGCAGCATTTTTTCCAACCATTCAAAAGGACTACCTTTCACTTGGCCTTCATATAGAGGATTTAAAGCGCTATTGTAATGGATCTTATTATCTTTGCTTCTGGCCTCGTAAACCCCATCTGTAAAAGCGATAAAGTAATCCCCTGGCTCGTAGGAAAACATATCGATATTGGCTTCAAATTCATGCTCATTTAGTATTCCTAGAGGCAATGAGTCAGAGCTAATCAATTTTGGTAGGGTTTCATCTGCAGAAAAGTACAGCAAATCGGGTAAGCCTGCATTCCACACAGCAACAGTACGATTGTGCGTATTAATATCAATAAAGGCCGCTGCACAAAACATGTTTGGCGGCAATATCGTATGTAATCGCTTATTGATTTCAGGAAGGATCTGACGCATAACAAAACCTTTCTCCGTCCAGTCGAAGAAAATGTCTGCTAATGGCAAAGCGCCTATCGCGGCAGATAAGCCATGCCCAGTAAAATCCCCAAGCAATAGATGCATGCCCCCATTGGGCTTATAAGCTGCCAAAATAACATCGCCATTAAAAATATGGCTACCATGATGAAGCGTGGAAAGTGCTCTGTCAGATAAACAATTTGAATGAGTAATGCGCTCATAAACCATTTTTGCCACTTCTTGGTCATGAACCATTTGCTGGTTTAACAGTGACAATTCATCGCGCTGCTCAGACAAGGCATTTTGCAATACCAACAATCGTGCAATAGCATTTAATTTAGCGGAAACCAAAGTGGGGTTGTAAGGCTTAGATATGAAGTCAGTAGCACCAACATCTAAGCAATTTTGCAGCACAGCAGGATCAGAAATGCCCGATAAGAAGACAATTGGAACAAGTCTTTCTTGAGCTTTTTCTTGAATTTCAATGGCTGCCTCCCAACCGTCTTTACGAGGCATTTTAATGTCTAGACATACCAGTTGGATTTTATCCGGGTCAAAGCAATCGACAGCGTCTTGGCCGTCTTCAGCCGTCACAACCACATGCCCCAGCTGGCTTAGCATGGTTTCGAGTAACATTCTATCAGAGGGGTTGTCATCCGCGACAAGTATAGTTAGCTTTTGTTCCTTCATAGCCGCTCCGAAAATCATTACGCAAATGAAAACAGACGTTCAAACCTTGCCATTTTTAAAGCACTACCCACAAAGTCAGACGCGCCTTTTAATTCTATCGTTGCGCCGTCACCTCCTGCATGGTCACGCAGTAATAACAACATGCCTAAAGCAGAACTATCAATATAGCTTACATCTTTCAAATCTACGATAAAATCAGTGCCTTTCGGATGACGACTAAAGCCATCTCGAAACGCTTGCTGGCAGGCGTAGTCAAAACGTCCCTTTATGACTAAGGTCGCCGTATTTGCCTTTTCATCAAATTGACTAATAATCATACATCACGCCTCACAAACTTTGGGCCAAAAAATGATTTTAAGTTATTGATGAGAGAGGAGTTTTTTCTTACTCGCTAAATCCGAAACATAATCTAACTTTGACTGCACATCGTTTAGGCGGCGCATTAAGTCTGATTCAGTACTCTTAATATGCTCCAGCTTCAAGTCACCAGGAGCAGGCTTTGAGTCTAGGATTTCAGTTAACACAGTATCTATATCGTGGGCTAAATCAATGACGCTGTGTTCTATAACACTCGCACTTGAAGGCTCTGTATGCACTATGCTCAGCAAGTTTAAAATCGCTTCTTTAGTGTTTATTAGACCTTCATTTACCACTGCAACCCACGTATTTTGAGACGCCTGCCACCCAGCTAATTGCTGTAAATAGGCTTCGTATAACTCAAAGCGATATTCTATATGCTCTCTCACCAGCAAAAAATCTTGCTTACTTACTTCTATTTCTGAAGCGAGCATATTTTGACTTTCAAGGCTCTCATTCGTCTCGACTTCATTGCTATTGAGTTTAGCAACGAGCCACTCTGACAACTGTTGCAGTTTGGTAATCTTGGGATATTCTTTGTCACAGTTATTTACCAAGACATTAGAACGCGTAAGAAAATCGATCACTTGCTTACGATTTGCTTCCAATTTATTGGAAAAGCTAAAGTACGGCGAGGAGTCATCCAAAATTCTAACCGGGGCATCCCAAACGTCATTAGCCATTAAACTCAACGTTGCCTCCAGCACTCTAAGCTCTGCATGAGACTCAAGTTGAACCAGTTCGACTAAATAACCATACTGCTTACAGGTTGTAATTTTTGTACAGCGCACCTCATAGTTTCTCTTTCCTACTCGCTTAGGCGCTATAGTATTACTTTCAATCAAATCCTTAGAAAGCACTTCGCCTTCCAAATTGGAAAGATGGACATCGACCCCTAAAAAGTCCGATAAGGATTCAGATTCAAGCACCCACAACTCTGACATCCCCTCACTGACACTAAGAATTTCTCCACTCTCACTAACCAACAATTTAAGCGATAAAGAAGACGACATAGCCGATTGATAAAGCTGAGCAAAAGCTTTTTGGGTCAAAAAATCAGAATTAACACCGTTTAAAAAACTATCAAAATAGCGAGCAAAGTCACCAAATTCATCACTGCGCAAAACAGGCACAGAAATGGGAACTCCCGACTGCGCGCGATCAATCTGCGAGTGAAAAAAGCTTAATGCTACGCGTCTATCTAGCAGCACTCGACGCCATCCCCAAATCAGGTATATCAGCAACAAACACCACCCAGCAGAAAGAAGCATGACATAAGGGTGATGCAACAAGTCTATGTTTCCTAGTCGTGAGCTACGCTCCGCTGCAATTTGCTTAATTTGAGACAATCGACTCAATGCTAATTGGATTTGCTCTGCTACCGTAAATTGAGAAATCGTAACGGGTGCACTGGGTAAGCTAACAATCTCAGAACTGTATTCACGTAATCGCTGCCCTAGAGATCGCTCTCGCTGTAACAACTCAGGAATATAAACGGAACCTTGATCTGTGGATATTGCTCGCCACCGCGCCATCAACTCTAAGGTTTGGTAGGTAATGTCATGCAGCTCATTTGCAGAACGCTGAGATTCCTGTAAGCGTTCATTTGCAGCGAAATATGTTCCTACAAGCAAACCTGTAAATAACAGAATAAACAGCACCGCATACTGAACTATCCAGTCTGAAAAGCGCACTCGACGTTTATCAAATGCAGCATGAGTTGAAGTGGTTGCGTCCATCTTATTCAAGCATCTCTAACAGCTGTTTAAGAAAAAAGTAGGTATGGCGCTGGTCAAGCAAAAACCATCCATCCTCTCTTAGGGTGATACGAATTCGTTCTTCTTGCCAATTTAGCATAACCGCATCAGCGTCTACTAATTTATGAACCACGCTCTTATCTGCACTGCTGTATTGCCCCCTGAAGGCGAAGTTAATTCCCTTCGACTCAATAAAAATAACCAGATCATCCGCACTACACCACTTTTCATCCGGCTCAATTAAAGGCAATACATGACCGCTATGATAGACAAAACCAGGCACCAAGTGCACAACAGAGCGATACGGAGTAATTCCTATCACCATATCGCCATACAGCTCCATCCCATGAGAAGAAGATAACTGGATCATCACAGGAGAGTGGTTCTTACAGCGCCCATTCGCAGTACCACCGCGCCTTAACGTTAACGACTGATGAAATACTTCTTCTGGTAGCATAGGTTCATTATAAAAAGTCCCTCTAACGTTCCAAATATTATGCGTAGTTTTGGGTAAAAAATTGGCTCGTAAAACAACACCATAGTCTCGATCAAATGAATTTGGCTGTAGATAGTACGTGTGCCCATCTATCTCAATGGCCAACAATGGATTCCGCTCATGTAACGTTGCGACTGAGCTCCATCCGCTGTCTCCGTAATGCCAAACGTGTGTATCCAACGCAAGCGGAGGATTTTGACTCTCTCCATTGATCACTTTCACTCGAAATGCAGGCAATACAAGTGTCTGGCTTTCCCAGCGCAAACAATAAACTGGAATAACCGATTCCGACAAAGGCACTACTTGCGTCGCGCGCGACTGATCGTCCAGAAAAAAAACACGCCCTCCATAAAGATTTATCCCATGAGCAGTTTCTAGACTGGTACTCTGAGACATCACCCTTAGATTGCTCCTATTAGCAACCTGAATGACATCATCAACACTAACGGAAAACTGCTCTCGAACCTGATCATGGAGTGACTTATAAAAACTTAGAAAAGAAGGGCTTCTACGCCACACCTCACGCTCTGATGCCAATAAATGAAGCCAATCAACCCAGTAATTTTGGCTTTCTTCGGGCAACATCAAAGCTTGGCTTGAGCCTTGCTCCAACGCTTCCCAGTGCCAACTAGGCAATGTTAAGACTAATTGCTCTAAGTCTAAGCCTGTTTCCAGCACCACTTGCACGCGCACGTTGTCGAAACTATCGCTCTGAACACTAGACCGATTTTCTGCATGATCAATAACCCAATAGCCCAAGTCCGACAAACTTGAGAAGTCTTCAAACCCTTGAGTTACTTGACCTTGATATTCACCTCTATAAGAACGTACCGAATTGCGTTGAGTCTGCACTAAAGTAGTTTGCAAACCTCGCTGAATATTCTCGATCAAGCTAGTATCAACCGCCGTCGAAAAAGCCAGCTCAGCCACGTAAAGCGACCGGAACTCACTCGTCCATGCCAGCCAGCCAGCCATTTGCGAATCATTAAAAAACGCGCCATGATCAATCACTGCAGCAAAATCATTGATCAACAAATCAAGATAACTGTGAAGTTGGCTTTGTTCGGGTAGGTGGCACTTTAGATCTGCTAACAGTGACTGAATTGTCAAATAAGACTTTAGCGGTGCCAGTTGAGAATCAAAGATAGAAGACTCAATGTTAAACAGAGTCATTACAATAGAGGCTTGCGAGGCGGCTTGAACCTCGCTCATTAGGAACGCATCCGTTGAAAAAAAGCGCGGTTAGCAAATTCGTCTATCTGTTTTTGTTCCTGCTTTTCAGCCAACGCATTTTCTTCACCAACACTTTTTCCTTTTAGCCAGTCCATGCCTTTCGTTTTAGCCCGCGCATCCTGCCAACGCTTCATAACCATATTGACCTGCTGCTCCGAACGCTTCACCTGCTGTTCCTGCTGTTTCACGGCCTGATGTAAGCGCGTAACAAAGTGCTGGTAATTGGTCGTTAAATAGGGAGATAAGCCAAGTAGGTTGCGCTGCTGTTCATATTGCTCAGCATACTCTTTCAACTCTTGCAGTTTCTGTTGATCATGCTGTAGACGAGCTTGCTCTTTCGCCACAGCTTTCGCCACGTCATCTTCTTTGCGTTTCGAAATATCAACCAGTACCTGCATGCGCTCAGATTTTTTCATGCGTCTCCCTCGGAATTAGTTTGATATTAGCGGCTTAGGGTATAGGCGTCTACTGGGACGGTGTTGAAGTCATCGCAGCGACGAGCGCTTCTAGACTTTGATCAATACTAAAGCTTTCGCCGAGTGATTGACGTAAAAAGTCGTTAATAGCAGGCATCAAGGTAATTGCCTGATCCAATTCAGGATCGGAACCTTTTGTGTAAGCCCCGACAGCAATCAAGTCTCTATTCTGCTGATAGCGAGAATACAGTTGTTTTACTCGCATAGCACCTTGCATGTGAGCATCAGAAACAATATGAGGCATAGCACGGGAAATGGAAGCTTCTATATCAATCGCAGGGTAATGTCCCTCTTCCGCTAAACGACGAGACAGTACAATATGACCATCCAGAATCGCTCGAGAAGCATCTGCAATCGGATCTTGCTGATCATCCCCCTCTGTTAACACGGTATAGAAAGCCGTCACAGAGCCACCACCCTCTTTACCATTTCCAGCACGCTCCACCAGCCAGGGTAGTTTAGAAAAAACCGAAGGGGGATAACCTTTGGTTGCTGGCGGCTCACCTACTGACAAGGCTATTTCACGCTGTGCTTGCGCATAACGCGTCAAAGAATCCATCAATAATAGTACGTTTTTGCCTTGATCACGGTAATATTCCGCGATTCTCGACGTGAGAACCGCTGCGCGCAAACGCATTAAAGCGGAATCATCTGCAGGTGACGCCACCACAACAGAACGCGCTAAGCCCTCTTCACCAAGAATTTGCTCTATAAACTCTTTTACTTCTCGACCACGCTCGCCAATCAATCCAACGACGGTTATATCTGCTTCGGTAAAGCGTGTCATCATACCAAGTAGCATACTTTTACCCACACCACTGCCGGCAAATAAACCTAGACGCTGACCTTTACCCACCGTCAGTAGTGAATTAATCGCTTTAATACCAACATCTAACGGCTCACTGATTGGTTTTCTCTGCAGCGGGTTTATGATTTCCCCCTGCAAACTAATACTCTCGTCGGCAATAATGGGCCCTTTACCATCCAGCGGTCGGCCAAGACCATTGACGACACGCCCTAATAATCCTGGGCCTACCGGCATTTGGCTGTCTTCACGTAATGGACGCACACGCGCACCTGGAGAAATGCCATCGATCGCTTCCGTTGGCATCAAGTAGGTCAAATCTCCGGTAAAACCGACGACTTCAGACTCAACCCAACGATTTTTACCAATTTGGACCGCACACCGATCGCCCAAGGAAGCAGCGCATCCTACAGCCTCCATCGTCAGACCGACCATGCGTGTTACCTTACCTTCGATATCAATGGAATAATCTGGCAAAGACTGTTGCTGCAGCTTGCTTAATCGATCAAGGAGTGTCGTCATAAAAGTGCTTTATTGAGGCTTATCGAGAGAGTTTAAAACGTCTTTTAAACGAGATTCAACGGTACCGTCGACATAAAAGCTATTTGACTCAAGAACAAACCCTCCCTCAATCAGAGACGGATCTGTTTTTACTTTTATCGTGAGGCGTTGCTCCGCAGCCAGTGCTTCAATCGCTTCGACACAGCTTGGATGAACGGTTAGCGAGGCACGCCCCTCATGCTCACCTAACGTAGCCAGCACTTTACTTAATTCAGAGCGAATCATTTCCTCACTGTCTTCGCCTAACTCACGACGAACGACATGCTCGACGATACGCTTCGTGGCACTCTGTAACAGCTCTTCTAAACGTTCGCGGGTACTTTCTAGAGGTTGTTCGAATTCTTTTAGGACGTTATTGAGAAGCATTTCTAGCTCACCAACCTGCGACTGTGCAAGCTCAACACCTTGCGCTAACGCTTCCGCCTTACCTTCTTCTAGACCTTGTTCAAAACCCTGTTGATGACCTTCTTCTTGGCCTTTAGCTAAGCCTTCTTTATGACCCGCTTCTTGGCCCTCTTCTTGACCTTGCGCAAAACCTTCTTCATACGCCGCTAGGCGTATCTCTTCAAGTTGTTGTGCCGTTAATGGCTCATAGACCAGAGAGTCTTCATCAATCTCCTCTGTAATCTCAACCGCTTCTTCGTCAGACTTAATCGCAATACCTGAAGGCGTTTTACGCGGCGCTTCACCAGAACCTAAATTTGGTAATTCCCAGCGTTCATAAGCGGTCAGCTTTCTCTCGTTATCAGGCATTCACTAAACCATCTGCTCACCACCGCCACCAAGGACGATTTCACCGTTATCAGCCAAACGACGGGCAATCGCAAGAATCTCTTTCTGCGACACCTCCACTTCACTCACTCGCACAGGACCTTTGGCCTCTAAATCATCCTTAAGCATGTCCGCTGCACGAGATGACATGTTCTTGTAGACTTTTTCTTGCATGTCTGGATCCGCACCTTTTAGTGCCAAAATCAGTGTCTCAGACTCAACTTCACGTAAAATAGCTTGAATACCACGATCATCTACTTCAAGCAGATTATCAAAGACAAACATCAGATCCTGAATGCCGCTTGCTAAATCTTCATCAACATCCCGAATAGACTCCATCAATTCAGCCTCAACCGAGCTGTCAATAAAGTTCATAATATTAGCTGCTGTACGAATACCGCCAATCGAGGTGGATTTAGTAGAATTATTACCAGAGAACTGACGCTCAAGAATATTATTCAACTCCTGCAATGCCGCAGGTTGAACAGTTTCTAAAGAAGCGACTCGTAAAACGATATCCAATCGCACGCGTTCATCAAAGTTCGATAGGATGTCCGCTGCTTGATCTGGATCTAGATATGAAATAACAATGGCTTGAATTTGGGGGTGCTCATAGCGAATCACATCCGCAACAGCTCTTGATTCCATCCATTTAAGCGTATCTAACCCTGTGGTATTTCCACCTAATAGAATTCGGTCAACTAAACTGCCCGCTTTCTCTTCACCCAGAGCCTCTTTAAGCATATTTCGAATGTAGCCATCCGCGCCCAACCCAAGGCCAGTTTGATCGCCAACTAGAATCAAAAACTCATCAAGAACTGTTTCTACTTGATGTCGTTGAATATTCGCCAACTGAGCCATGGCTTGGCCAATACGCTGAACCTCTTTAGGCCCCATGTGTTTCAAGACCTGAGCCGCATCGGACTCCCCTAACGACATCAGCAAAACCGCCGCTTTATCCAGCGAGCTCATGTTCGCAGCATCTTGGTCACTCATACTAGCCTTCCATTACCCACTGTTTCACTACCTGCGCTACTCGTTCTGGCTCTTCGGCAATCAGACCGCGTATTGCGTTAAGTTGTCGCTCAATTTTCTCTGGTGATCCAGGTACGGAAACGTCTTCCGCACTGACTAGAGACACCTGATCATCAGAAATCTCATCCGTCTCATCGGCAAAAATAGCCGCCTCTGTATCTTCCGCCACCGCAATTTTGTTCTGGTCACCCAATGTTTTCAAAATTGGACGCACAACCATCAATAAAAGCAGTAAGATAAACACACCGACAAGTACGGGCTGTAATAACTCTAAGAACCAACTTTGCTTATAGAACGGAACCTCTTCCGGTGCTTCCGGCGGTTCTGGAACAGCAAACGGCGAGTTAATCACACTGACACTGTCACCGCGAGAAGGGTCGTAACCCACCGCATCACGCACTAAGAGCGTCAAACGACTCAACTCTTCATCGCTCCAAGGCGTTCTAATAACGGCAGAGGTATCTGGATCTAGCGACACAATATCATCAACAACCACCGCGACTGAAAGCCTTCGAACGGTGCCTTGTTGTCGCTTGGTGTAGCTAATACTTCGATCTAACTCAAAGTTTCGTGTTGTTTCTTCACGTGACTGACCATTTGCCCCATTTGCACCGCCGCCAATCGCAGCGCCATTTTCATCCGCGGCTTCGGGTATATTCACCGCACCGGGAGGCTGATTGGTTAACGAGCCAGGTACGCCATTATTACCACCGTTCGCAGATCGACGTTCACGTAAGGTTTGTTCACTGCGAAGTGCCAACAAGTCTGGGTTATATTGCTCGTCTGTTTGCTCTACCGCGGTAAAATCGATATCGGTAGAAACCTCTGCCTTGAACCTTCCACTTCCCACGACCGGCGACAAGATATTATTCACTCGTTGTAACATGACGTCTTCAACACGACGTGAGTATTCGAACTGCTTGCCCGCAACGGATAGTTCGGAATTAGTATCTTTCTCGGTCAACAAAGTACCGCGCTGATCCACGATCGTAACGTCTTGATCACTTAATTGGGAAATACTTGAAGCAACAAGATTTACAATGGCATCCACTTGACTACGGTCCAAACGACGACCGGGGTAAAGCTCAAGAAATACAGAAGCACTCGGCTTACGGGTATCTCGAACAAACACAGACTCTTTAGGGATAGCAAGGTGTACACGGGCAGATTTGACGCTTTGTAAACTGGTGATCGTTCGACTCAATTCACCTTCAAGTCCACGACGGTATCGCGTCGTTTCAACAAATTGCGAGGTGCCGAGGGATTGATCTTGGTCCATAATTTCAAGACCAACAATATTGTCTGACACAATGCCTGAGCCTGCCAGCTTGAGCCGTGCCTGATGATAAAACTCCGACTCAACCAATAATGCGCCAGTGTTTTCATCGAGCTTGAAAGGGATACTATTAATATTTAGGATTTCAACAATCTGATCGGCATTGTAGTCCGTAATACTACTGAGTACGGGCTTGTAATCTGGGCCAGACGTCCACAGTACAGCTGCCAGAGCGATAGCAATAGACGCAGCAAGACCGACCATCAACGAAAGCTGACGAATTACTGTCAGTTTGTTGAAGCCAGTCAATAACTCCATATAGAGCTTTTGCTCAGATCGATCTGCTGGGACATTATCCATTCAGTACTGCCGCGTCTAACCCACTGTTAAATGGGCATATTCATTATTTTCTCGTAGGCGTCTACCAGCTTGTTCCTGACCTGGGTCATCGCTTCAAAGGATACGCTCGATTTTTGCAAACCAATCATTACTTGAGGCAAGTCTACCCCTTCTTCGCCACGCTCATAGGCTTGAGCGAGTACTTTAGATTCTTTCTGTAATGAATTTACGTTATCGACAGCAGTTTTCAGCATATCGGAAAAGTCAGGACGCTCTACTCCTTGCGGGGCTTGTTGACCAACCTGCTGAATACCCGTTTGAATATTCGAGCTCGGAGATTGAATCTGACTTCGCAAGTCACGCATTTGAGAAAGCACCTGATTAATGTCAGGTCTGTCTGTCACCATTTTACTCGCACCCAAAAAATCATTAAGTCATAGTAGCTTAGCACACTGTCATTAAAAACTAGACTTTAATATCAATCAACTTCTATGCCACATTCTCGCATTTTTGCGATTTTGTAGCGCAGCGTTCGAGGGCTAATGCCCAACTTCTCCGCCACTTCTTTACGCTTGCCTTTAGCATCGACCAAGGCTTGCGCAATAATACGAAATTCGTGCTGCTGAACGCCACGCCCAAGTATCGATGCGGCTTCATTCGCATCTTCATCTTCTGGCTCTTCTACTTTTGGCGCGGAAACCATATCGAACACGATATGATCTTCGCTCACCCTGCCTTGACCACACAATATTAGAGCACGCTGAATAACATTCTCTAATTCACGTACGTTGCCAGGCCAACCATGAGATTCAAGCTTGCTTAACGCGGATGGCGCTAGAAAAGCGTCATCAATGCGCATCTTTTGTGCATGCTTTAACAATAAAGCTTCTGCCAGCGGTTGTATATCGCCTTTACGCTCGCGAATAGGAGACCATCGTAAAGGAAACACATTTAAACGGTAATATAAGTCTTCCCGAAAACCGCCTTCTCGAACATATTCAGCCAAATCACGGTTTGTTGTGGCAATAATTCTAACATCTAATTTAACCGCTTTTTTGCCCCCCAATCGCTCGACCTCGTGTTCTTGCAATACACGCAATAACTTTGCCTGCAGCCCGACATCCATTTCAGTCACTTCATCTAATAACAAAGTACCGCCATTGGCTTGTTCGAATTTACCCGCTTGAGAAGAAACAGCTCCCGTATAGGCCCCTTTCTCGTAACCAAAAAGCATGGCTTCGAGCATATTTTCAGGGATCGCAGCGCAATTAATAGCAATAAAAGGACGTCCATTGCGATCTGATACAGAATGAATGTACTGCGCTAAAACTTCTTTACCTGTGCCACTTTCACCACAAATTAAAACCGTTGAATCCGTTACCGCCACACGTTTTGCCAGCTCCAATAAAGCCACGCTGGTTGGATCTTTAGCGATCGGGGTATAGCTTTTAACTTTTGCGACACGAGACGTATGTTTAGCGATAATATCGAGCAGTTCATTTTCTTTGAAGGGTTTAAGCAAGTAGTCTACTGCGCCATTACGCATCGCCTCAACCGCATGGGCAATATCACCATAGGCGGTCATCAGCATCATCGGTAATTCAGAAAAATGCTCCATAACATGCTGAAGCAAACCGTAGCCATCCATTCCGGGCAAATTGACATCCGATACCACCATATCAAAGTTCTGACGCTTTAATGCCACAATGGCATCTTCAGAACTTTCCACCATAAAACATTTATAACCCGCCAGTAACAGCGTATCTTCTAATGCTTCAGCTAATCCTCGGTCATCTTCTACGACCAACAAACTCACTTCAGACATACTCACTCCCTAAAATTGGCAATGTGATGGTCGCCTTTGTGCCAACCTCAGGCTGACTCTCGATTGTAAAGGTACCATGATGGGCACGAATAATCGCTTTCACTACCATCAGCCCCAACCCAGTTCCATGTTGTTTTGTGGTAACAAAACCTTCTTGTACTTTATTGAGCTGTTCGTCGCTCATTCCTCGTCCGTGATCTTCAACCGTGATACGTAATACCTGCTCATGAGCCGTGACCCACAGGTCTATTTCTGCACCGCGCTCAGAAGCTTCGATACCATTGTTCACCAAATTCAGTATCGATCCAATCAATACCTCTTGATGACACTGTATTTGTCCAGTTGGCAAACCGTCAACATGAACATTAAGCACAGCATGATTCAGTTCTGTTTGTTCCTGCGCACGCTCTGATAGTTTATCAACCAATACTGTCAACGATAACTTTTCGTCTAATTTAATATCTGACTTTGAGAAAATTAGCATATCTCGAATTTGGCGCTCAATATTATTCAATCGGTCAGACAATTTTCCCGAAAAACGAACGCGCATATCCTCAGACAAAGATTCTTTCTGTAAGTGCCCAGCGTATAACATGGCGGAAGACAATGGCGTGCGTATTTGATGAGCCAACGCCGCCACCATTTTCCCCATGGTGGAAAGGCGTTCATGATGCGCCAATTGACGCTGCAGCGAATGAGTTTCGGTTAGGTCGACAAGAATAATCAATTGCCCAGGCACATCGCCCAGTGACGATGTTTCAACGCGAACACGCCGCCCAGTGACCATCGTAATTTCATGGCCGTCATCTTTTTGAGGCCGAAAGCTTTTAGGCACAATATCTGACCATACACCACCTAAAATAGTCTCACCAAATAACCGATCCACAATTGGATTAGTCATCACTACTCGACCTTCCGAGTTGAGTAGCATCACACCAACAGGCATGGACCAAAAAAGCTGCTGAAATTGCTTCAACAGCACTTTGTTTTTCGTCTCTTCTTCTTGTTTAGCGCACTCTGCCTGTTCCAGCTTTGCGGTTAACAAGCGAACTTCATTTTGCAGTTCTTCATAAGCGCTTTCTAAAGAACGTGAAGTCTCTTCAAATAGAGTGAATGCTTCTTTTAAACGGGCAATTTCTTCGTCCTTGTTCACTTAGAACTCCGACTTATCTATACGGTAACGACGCATCTTTTCAATCAATGTCGTACGTTGAATTTGCAGTAAGCTGGCCGCTTTAGAAACCACACCATTTGAAGACGTTAACGCATGACGAATCAACACCGACTCAAGATGTCGAATATAAACATTAAGATTCACAGCTTGCGTACGTGGCATGTTAGGAGACTCTGCCAAGCGATTTAAAATAGGCAAAATCTGTTCTTGGCGCCATGGGATAGGACAACACCATACAGTGCCTTCTGACACCACTTCTTCGTGTTCTTGCAGCCAAATAGAAGGTAAGGGTAAAGACAGCTTGGTCACATCAACCAAACTTCCGACGACAAAGAAATCAACAAGTTCATTCTGTTGCGGATCCATGACAATCTCAATACCGAGAAAATGTAGGATCGGCGCGACGGCTTGAGTCTCTTCTTGACTGACACCAATGATACAGGCTTTCATGATTCTCTATTAATGACTGTAATAACTCCAAACTTTAGCACAGTGTCACCAAAGAGGCATGCTGTCAGCTCAGTGAAATGACAATAATTTCTTTATAAGGCAATGGTTTAACTGCTGAGATTTTTGAACAGTAAATCAAATTCCGCCTCAGCTGTTTGTCTATCTTGATGCCAAGATAGGCTCCCCAATAACGGTGCAGATAGCATGTTATTCAACGTTGCCAGATTCTCTTCATAGCAACTCATATCTTCTTGTCCGCCATTTGCTACCCAACCTGCGATTTTCAAGCCATCACGACGAATCGCTTCCATGGTCAAGAACGCATGGTTTAAGCAACCTAATCGCATATTGACAACAACGATCACCGGCATGGCCAAACGCTTCGCTAAATCAGACAACAATTCACGATCGTTCACTGGTACACGCCAACCGCCCGCCCCTTCTACCAAGGCAAAATCATGGGGCGTTAATAAACTGCCTCGAACAAAGCCTTCTAAGCGAGTTACCGTGATGATTTTATTTTCTTTTGCGGCCGCGATATGTGGCGCAATAGCAGGTTCAAATACAACTGGGTTTACTTGTTCATAATGCAGTGACACCGAACTCGCCGCTTGAATTTTCATGGCATCATCATTTCGCAACTTACCGTCAATCATTTCCGCCCCAGCAGAAATGGGTTTTACCCCCATTGAGCGTAAATCTTGACGCGCCGCCGCCGCCAATAACCCCACACATACATGGGTTTTGCCTGCATCTGTATCGGTGCCGGTAATAAAGTACTGTTGCTTAGCCATGATCTACCTTTGTCAATTGAATAAACGCCACCTCATAAGACAATGGAATGCCAAGCTGAGTTTGCAGCTGCTTGTATTGTAATTCAAAGGCTTTCCACTTAGAGGGCGATATAACACTGGAGTCTTCCATTACAATCGAAGCTCCTACTTTTTTTAGTGAGTAAACGGCTTCTTTTACCGTAGGATAATGCACCGTCATGGTATGCTGTTGCGCTTTCTGGATAAAAAAACCAGCAGCTTTACAGTCGGCTAGAACCTTAGTCATGCTCGGGTAATGGTTATGATGCGAACGGCCGTCTACCCCCTGCCAAGCTTTACTAAGTTCAGGCATCGAGCCAGACACTAAAGTAGATACAAGAACTTGGCCTTGATCACTCAACACTCTAAACAGCTCACTAAAAAGCTGCGATGGCGTTAAACACCACTGAATTGCCAAGCTGGACATCACGCCATCAAAAACACTATTGGCAAAAGGCAAGGCTTCTGCATCTGCACACACGAATGCTGCACTGGGTACTCTTTGGCGTGCTTTGTGAATCATCGAGAAGGACAAATCCAGCCCGACCACCTGCTGACCTTTTAACACCGAAAGCGCTCGACCAGTCCCTGTGCCCAAATCAAGCCAACGTTGATCCATGACAGGGGAATACCACTCTACCAGTTGCGTAAAGACCTGCTCTTGGAACACCGCATATTGATCATAACTGTGCGCAGCTCGTGAGAAACTGCTCGCCACTTTTTGTTTGTAAACAATGTCTGAGTTAGTTATACGTGTTGTCATTAATGTACTGGGTTACCGTCGCCACAAACTGTGACGGGTCTTCTAAGAAAGGTTGATGGGCCTGATTTGGTAAAGCCAACACCGTTTGCTGGTAGTTCTTTGGCAGCCACTGAATCACTTTTTCTGTATCAACCAATGCATCTTGAGCACCAAACATATGTAAATTTGGTACATCCAGCAGTTCAATTTCGCGCCGCACATCTAATGTTTCCAGCAAAGCCAAACCACGAATTAATGCTTCTGGGTCGATCAACTCTTTAGGCTGCAGACTGGACAAGGTTTTGGTTAAACCTTTCACGTCTGAGGCCCCCTGAGTCTGTAAAGTAAGAAAGCGGCGAAAGCCTTTCTCTGGCGTTTGTTTCACTAGGTCGAAAAAGTGTGTGAACGTATCCGGCTCCATGCCAATTGGCCACTCATCGATAGCGGTAAAACACGGCGCACTTGCTACCGATATTACCCCTTTTACGCAACTAGAACGTCGCGCAGCAACATAGTTTGCAATCATCCCGCCTAACGACCATCCGATCCACCAACAAGGCTTTGGCGCAGCGCGGAGCAACTGCTCAGCAAGTGCATCGATATCGTAGTTTGGCCCGAAGCGATTACGTTTATGCCAATTTGGATCCACGGAAACACCCGGTAAATTAGCTAATACCACATAAAAATGCTTACTCAGCTTAGTCGCCGTTTCATGAAAAACTTCTTTTGGCATAGCCCATCCAGGCACCAAAAAAATTGCGGGAAGGTTAGGGTCACCAAAGGTTTCGGTTTCAATCGGAGTTCGCATTTTTAATCACTCAGACACATCGTTAAAGATGGCATCTAGGGTATCACACAAATGCACGACTTCCCCATGAGTGTGTTCAGCACTCAACGTAATACGAAGCCTAGCAGTATTTGGTGGAACGGTCGGAGGTCGAATCGCTTTACACAAAATTCCTGCCTCTGCCAACGCAGCACTGATGTGCAGTGCATCATCACTTTGACCAATTAACATAGGCTGAATAGCGCTATCCGATGGCATCATCGGATACGGCCATGCTGCTGATCGCTGTCGTAACAGCTGAATATGATTCGCTAGCTGCTCTCTACGCTGCTGACCTTCATCCGATCGAATCAGCTCTAGACTGGCTAAAACCGTTGCCGCAATCGCAGGCGACATCGCTGTAGTGTAGATGTAGGGGCGCGCAAATTGGGTTAAATAATCGGCCATATCTTGAGAGCAAGCAACAAAAGCTCCGGCAACACCAAATGCTTTACCAAACGTCCCCATTAAAAACGGTACATCTTCAGCACCTAAGCCATCTAAATCTATTGCACCTTTACCTTCATGCCCCATACAACCTAAACCATGAGCGTCATCTACCACCAACAACCATTCATGCTCGCGAGCAAGTGAGGCCAATGACGCGAGCGGCGCTCTATCACCGTCCATACTGAAAATACCATCTGTTGCCAGCACACCCGGCTGATCAAGAGATTGAAGGTGTTTTTGAGCACTGCTCACATCGTTATGTAAATAACGTTTAAAGGTTGCACCGCTGAGTCGAGCACCATCAATGAGCGACGCATGATTCAACTTATCCATCAAGACAGGGTGTCGTTTGCTCGCAAGCGCAGAAATAACCGCGAGGTTTGCCATGTAGCCGGTACTAAATAGCAACACACGCTCATACCCTAACCAACCTGATAATGCTTGCTCTAAGCGCTCATGTATATCCAAATGACCGCAGACAAGATGAGAAGCACCACTGCCGACACCATATTGGTGTGCGGCGTCGGATAAGGTTTGTTTTAAATGAGGATGATTGGCTAAACCTAGATAGTCATTTGAGCAAAACGATAAATAACGTCGATCGCCTTGCCTCATCCACGTGGTTTGCGGACTCGAAACAACTTGTGTAGAGCGAAATAAGTGCTGCTCTCGGCGCTCATCGAGCGCCTCGAGCATCCAAGCTGGTGTTTTAAACGGTGGCATCGTAGAAAAACTTGGCTTCGTTTTGTGCTTTAGCCTGAGCCGCAATCGCTTCCGTTACCGCTTCATCAGACACATCGTGACGTCGTTCAGGTTGAATGCCCAACTTCTCGAATAACATACGATCTTTGTCTGCTTCAGGGTTGCCAGTTGTCAGCAGCTTTTCGCCGTAGAAAATAGAGTTAGCGCCCGCCATAAAACACAAGGCTTGAGTTTGTTCACTCATACCTTGACGACCTGCAGATAAACGCACGTGAGACGTTGGCATAATAATACGCGCTACAGCGATGGTTCGAATAAATTCAAATTCATCTAAATCATCAACATTTTCTAGCGGCGTCCCTTCTACTTTTACCAGCATATTAATTGGCACACTTTCTGGATGCGGTGTCATCAAAGCCAATTGACGTAATAAGCCCACACGATCTTTTTGCTCTTCTCCCAACCCCATAATACCGCCACAACACAGCTTCACACCGGTATCACGAACATTAGATAACGTATCCAACCGCTCTTGATACGATCGCGTAGTGATAATACTGTCGTAAAACTCAGGAGAGGTATCTAAGTTGTGGTTATAATAATCTAGGCCTACATCAGCTAACTGCTTCGCTTGCGCTTTATTCAGCGTCCCTAGCGTCACGCACGACTCTAGGCCCAGTTGTTTAACGCCTTTGATCATCTCTAACACATAAGGGAAGTCTTTTTCTGAAGGATGCTTCCACGCCGCGCCCATACAGAAACGCGTCGCACCTTCCTTCTTTGCAAGTGTCGCTTCTTCCAACACTTTCTGCACTTCCATTAACTTTTCTTTTTCCAATTCGGTATTGTAATGGCCACTTTGCGGACAGTATTTACAGTCTTCTGGACACGCGCCGGTTTTGATGGACAATAGAGTACTGACTTGCACTTCATTGGGTGCAAAGTTTGCACGGTGAACGGTTTGCGCATGGAAGAGCAAATCCATAAAAGGCATATCAAACAATGCTTGAACTTCTTGGCTAGTCCAGTCGTATCGAGGTTGAGTCGAAATATTCACCGCTATGGCTCCATCATTTTATTGTTGCAAGGAACGCAATACTAATGAACCACCCCCATCTGTCAACTACATTGATAAATAAGGTTTACAAGAGGCTATTTTTAAATCAATGCTATGTTTGTGGCTTCAAGCAAGAAGGTTGCCTCTGCTCCAGCTGCACTACTTTTTTAAAACGAAACGACCACTGCTGTGATCGTTGCGCAAGCCCCACTCTGTCTCCTTTAGCACTATGTGGAGAATGCCAAAAAGAACCCCCCAGTTTCTCAAAAGCCATCGCGCCTTTTGAATACGAAGGTCTCTGTCGCGCTCTGATCACTAAGGCAAAATTTGAAAACCAACCCCACCTACTGCGCCCTTTAATTAGTCAGCTTGCGGATCACATATTGCAACAGAACCAGCCTATTCCTAAACTCTGGAGTCATGTACCAACCGCCACCAGTTCACTAATTGAACGTGGTTTTTGTCAAACCGAGTTTATGAGCCAACTGTTATTGAAACATTTGCGCCACTATCATCCCGATCTTAAAATCGAGCTAATAACAATAGAGCGAATAAAAGCAAACCAAGCGCAACACACACTAGCAAAACGTGAGCGTCATAAACTCACCTATAAGCACTTTTATGTGCCACAGACACCTTACGAACCTGTTTTACTGATCGACGATGTCATCACGACAGGCAGTACTGTCAAAGCTTGTGCCGAAGCTCTAACACTATCCGGAGCGCCAAATGTGACAGTCTGGGCATTAGCAAGAACGCCATAACAGTGAGCGCCATAGATATAGCGCCCCCTATAAAATTTCGATAGTATGCCGTTCAATTTGTTCACTCGTTGTATAGGCCAAACACCATGAACCAAGAAGAGCACCAGCATCTAACTGAGTTAGATAAACAACTGTTGTGGCACCCATACACCTCTATGAGCCACCCAACTCCCCATTACTTAGTAGAAAGCGCATCTGGCTGCGAATTCCATTTGGCCGATGGCCGCAGTCTAATTGACGGCATGTCTTCTTGGTGGAGCGTCATTCACGGTTACAATCATCCACAGATTAATCAAGCCTTACACCAACAAGTGGATCGGTTCTCACACGTTATGTTTGGCGGCCTTACTCACAAACCAGCGATTGAACTCGGGCAAAAGCTGGTGGCAATGACACCTGAATCATTAACACGGGTTTTCTTTTCCGATTCAGGCTCAGTCTCAGTTGAAGTCGCACTTAAAATGGCGATTCAATACTGGCACACACAAGGTCACCCCAATAAACAGCATTTTGCGACCCCTCGTTCTGGATATCATGGTGATACCTTTGCTGCTATGTCCGTCTGCGATCCAGTGAATGGTATGCACAGCATGTTCAACCAAGCACTGACGCCGCAATGTTTTGTCTCCCCGCCGCCAACGGGAATCGATACGCCACTTGATAAAAAATACTTACATGAAATTCGTGAGTTATTTGCTGAACAACAAGAGCATTTAGCGGGATTCATCATCGAACCTGTCGTTCAAAATGCCGGCGGTATGCGTTTTTACAACCCCGCCTATCTTGATGAAATCAGAGCACTGTGCGACGAGTTTAACATTTTGTTGATCTTTGATGAGATAGCGACGGGCTTTGGTCGAACAGGCAAACTGTTCGCGACAGAGCATACCAATATCGAGCCTGACATCATGTGTCTTGGCAAAGCACTCACTGGTGGCTACATCACGCTTGCAGCGACACTTACCAATGATAAAGTCGCTCTAGGAATCAGTGACCAAGATGGCGTATTTATGCACGGTCCGACCTTTATGGGGAATGCACTAGCCTGTGCGGCAGCCAATGCAAGTTTAGACCTAGTGAACAGTTATCATATCGAGGACAAAGTCCACCAAATTCAAGTATGGCTAGAAAGTGCGTTAAGCCCCTGTTTAGATTTAGAGATGGTGACCGATGTTCGATGTCTTGGCGCTATCGGTGTCGTAGAACTGTCACACCCCGTAGATCTCCACAAAATTCAGCCACTGTTTGTCGAGCAAGGCGTTTGGGTTCGTCCCTTTGGCAAACTTATCTACCTAATGCCTCCTTATGTTATTACTCAAGAGCAAGTCACTAAGCTGGGCCGCGCAATTCAGACAGTGATACAACAACATTTTTAATCCATCAGACAGACATAAAAAAACGAGCCATTGGCTCGTTTTTTTCGCATATCTAACGTTACTGCTTCATGCGCTCAGCTAAGTTACCTTGCTCGTAAGCTTCTTCTTCAATATGAGCAATATTCGAAACAATATTTTCCGCCCGCTCGATACTTTCAATGCTCAGCTGATCCACTTCCATCATTTGTTGACTGAGTGAACTGGCCACATCCGCTTGCTCTGCGGTCGCAGAATTAATCTGAGCCGTTGTCTCCACAATATGATGAATCGCTGCTTCTATGGCGTTCATACTTTCAGCAACCTCATTCACACCTTGAACACCTTCATCAGCAACCGTCGCGCCTTTCACAATAGCCTCAAGGACAGCTTGAGTATTGCGTTTTAACTCTTCCGTTGTCGAGTGGATACTTTGAGTAGCATCTTGCGTTCGAATGGCAAGTGCTCGTACCTCATCCGCTACCACAGCAAAACCACGACCCGCTTCACCAGCTCGCGCTGACTCAATGGCAGCATTCAACGCCAACAAGTTAGTTTGCTCCGCGATGTCACTGATCGACTTAACCAAACCGTTAATAAGATCGCTTTGTTTCGCTAAATCTTCTACTACATCTTTTGCAGAATTTACTTCAGCGTATACTTTCTGCATGGTTTCACCAGTATGCTTGGCCATCGCTCGGCTAGCTTTCGCTTTATCTTCCACCGACGCTGTATCTTCGGCAGCAATGCGAACATGGTCTGCAATTTGATTCACACTGGCTTGAAGTTGTGTACTCGCCGACACCACCGTTTGGAAACTTTCACGCTGCTTATTAAAGTTTATTAAGTTAGATGTGACACTCTCTTTAGCATGCTCCGCTCGCTGCTGTAGCTGTTTCGAGCCCTCAACCAAACGATGTCTAAATGTAAATGCAGCGGCATTTTTATGTAACTGAGAAAAACTGAGTGCCACATTGGGGCCAACCGCTTTAAAGTACAAATACTGACCGATTGGGTTGTGTGCTTCTGGAGGCAGCTTGGCAATCGTTGAACGCAAAGAGTGGCGCTGAGTTAGATTAAGTGACGCTCCAACAACCGCTAAAATGGGCGATAGAATTTGCCACCATAACCAGGGTGAAAACAGTCCCATGATACCGAACACAACAAAAAATATTGCGTTTAACCATGTTTGACGCCACATCCATCCTTTAAAACGAGGCATACCTGGAACAGGGTGCTTACCCGCATTGACCCGCTCATACACCATTTGTGCATGGGCTTTTTGATCGTTGGTCACTTTTTGACGAACCGACTCGTAGCCAACCACCTTACCGTTATCAATAAGCGGGCTAACGTGCGCACTTACCCAGTAGTGGTCACCACTTTTACAGCGGTTTTTTACAATCCCCATCCAGCTTCTACCGGCTTTTAAGTTTTCCCACATATCGGCAAACACAGCAGGCGGAACATCAGGATGACGAATCAGGTTGTGCGGTTGACCGACTAGCTCTTCACGCTCGTAACCAGCCACCTTACAGAAATCATCGTTTACGAAGGTAATACGACCCTTAGTATCCGTACTGGAAACTAAAGTATAGTTGGCAGGAAAATCATTTTCCCTGTTTGTAACAGACATCTTTCGCATAACTTCTCTCGATAAATATATCTAATCACTGACACAACCATAAGATTTACATACCGTTTTAGCAACTAAAAGGCATCACTTTTTGCACTATTCATCCGCAAAATCACGGTAGGCATCCGGTGCCAAATCTTCAAAACGCGTGAATTTGCCAATGAAGGCCAAGCGACAAGTACCGATTGGACCATTACGCTGCTTACCAATGATAATTTCGGCAATACCTTTATGCGGCGTGTCTTCATGATAAACCTCATCACGATAAACAAATGAGATGACGTCCGCATCCTGCTCAATCGCACCTGATTCACGCAAATCCGAGTTGACTGGGCGCTTATTTGGACGCTGCTCCAAACTTCGGTTAAGCTGCGAAAGCGCAATAACAGGACACTCCATTTCTTTCGCAATGGCTTTTAATGATCGCGAAATTTCTGAGATCTCATTGGTTCGACCCTCACTGTAGCCAGGAATTTGCATCAACTGCAGATAGTCGATCATGATCATTGCCACACCACCATGCTCGCGTGCAATACGACGCACACGTGAGCGCATTTCTGTTGGGCTAATCCCCGCGGTATCATCGATGAAGAGCTTACGATCTTTTAGCATTTTCACCGCTGACATAAGTTTATCCCAATCCTCTTGAACCAATTGTCCAGAACGCATTCGAGTTTGGTCTATTCGCCCCAAAGACGACAGCATACGCATCATCAACTGCTCAGCCGGCATCTCTAAACTAAACACAACCACTGGAATCTCACTGATCATGGTCGCATTTTCGACCAAGTTCATGGCGAATGTTGTTTTACCCATCGATGGACGGCCTGCAACGATAATCAGATCCGAAGGCTGTAACCCCGATGTCATCGCATCAAGATCAGTAAAGCCCGTACTCAAACCGGTGATCGAGCCCTCTTGATGGTACAACTCATCAATTTTATCTACGGTCTTACTGAGAATGTCGGCAACGATACGAGGGCCGCCTTTCTTATCTCCACCTTCTGCAAGCTGAAAGATTTGACGTTCGGCATCTTCCAGCACTTCCGCAGCCGTCATGCCTTCTGGCTGATAAGCTCGGCTATTGATGTCATTGGTGGTTGAAATAAGCCGACGCAATATGGAGCGCTCACGCACAATCTCAGCGTAAGAAGCAATATTAGAGGCACTAGGCGTCCCTTCTACAACCTCTATAAGATAGGTCACGCCGCCAATGTCTTCCAACTCTCCACGCTTATCAAGCCTTTCACTGATGGTAACCACATCGGCAGGTTCGGAGTCATCCGCAAGACGAGCAATCACAGCAAAAATTGCACGATGTTCTGGACGGTAAAAATCATCCGCCATCACCAGCTCAGATACTTTTTCCCAAGCTTCCGGGTCAAGCATTAAACCACCAATAACAGAGCGCTCTGCCTCTATCGAATAAGGTGGTAGTTTAATAGAGGAGACTTCTGAATCTTCAAACTGCACGTAACACTCTCTCGCAAATTGGATTGAAAAAAGGCATCAAAGCTTACCATTAAGCCTACTAAACATCAGCTAACGATCATGCTTAGGAAAGAAAAAAGACAGGCATAAAAAAAGGCATCCCACTTACGTGAAATGCCTTTCTTTGAAGCTATAATTCCGAAGGATTATAGAGCTACAACGTCTAGAGTAACTGTAGCAGTTACTTCAGAGTGTACCTGAACGTCGATCTCGTAAGAGCCTACGTTACGTAGAGCACCTTCTGGAAGACGTACTTCAGATTTAGATACTTCAGAACCCGCAGCAACAATCGCTTCAGCGATGTCACGAGTACCGATAGAACCAAATAGTTTACCTTCGTCACCAGCGTTAGCTGTGATAGTGAAAGTTTTGCCATTTAGTGTCTCAGCACGTGCTTCTGCAGAAGCTTTACGCTCAGCAGCTTGAGCTTCAAGCTCAGCACGACGCTCTTCAAAAGTAGCCAAGTTAGCTTTGTTAGCCATCACAGCTTTTTTGTTTGGAATCAAAAAGTTACGCGCGAAACCTGGTTTAACAGTAACAACGTCACCGATACCGCCTAGTTTGCCGACTTTGTCGAGTAGAATCACATTCATCTCGATCACCTCTAAAATAAAATATCTAGCTTTTAATTGACGTCAGAAGGTTTTGATTGCATTCGTCCACGAATGTCTACAAAGCTATCGACCACCGCAAGGAAGATCAAAATATTCGCAAAATAAACACTCAGTACCAAAATACCAATCAGATAAAAAACAACCAGTCCAACAATCCCAATTTTTTTCAATGCCAGAATACCGTGAACCAATGCAAGACCAGGAATCACTAATGCTGGAACAGCCGCTCGAGATAAAATCTCAAAACCGCCACCTAGGCTTTCACCAACCAACACCATTGCTCCTAATACCAGAGCAATAATAAGAGGGAGTCTAAATTCATGAAACTCCTTCTTTAGCCCACCTGGGTTGTACAAGCGCGATTGCCACCGGCGTGCTAAAAATAGCGCACCTACAGCAATATAAGCTTGAACCACTGACATGGCGATCACCGCTTGACGAACAATCATTTCCTTAGAAGGTATGTCTGTTTCGCCCTCATTGCTTAATACTTGTTGAATCAGTTCTGCAACTATATCCAACAAATTTGCCATGAGTAGTGGCTGAACCAAAGACGATATAGCGGCAAGTAAACTCGCCCCTAGCATCACCCAAGCCCAAGATACTTTTTCTCTTAGCACGAAAGCCAAAATAAAGGTATCGATCAACACCATGAGTGCTGTTGCATCACCTTGAATACCCCACAGCACAAGTGCTGGTAGGCCACCCCAAGCAATAACAGGTATTCCGTCCTTTACACCTTTTCGAAGTACTACCAGTCCAAGGACCGCAGCGCTCAGCCAAAACATCATTGGGATGATGCTACATAACGCTACCACAAGGATAGCATTCATGCGTTTTTTCATTACCCAGTTAGCTAAACCGCCCATGAGATACTTCTTATATCACCTATTAATTAAAGTGACCGTCAGTGTATGGAAGCAAAGCAATGTAGCGAGCGCGTTTGATAGCAGTCGCTAGCTGACGCTGGTAACGTGCACGTGTGCCAGTAATACGGCTAGGTACAATTTTACCAGTTTCAGTGATGTAACCTTTTAGAGTTTCTAGATCTTTGTAATCGATCTCTTTAACGCCTTCTGCAGTGAAACGGCAGAATTTACGACGACGGAAAAAACGAGCCATAATGTATCTCCTAATTAATCAATTATTCAGCAGAGTCGTCTGCAGCTTTGTCAGCAGCAGCTTCTGTTGGTTTTTGCTCTTCACGCTGTGGAGCACGACGCTCTTCACGGCTTTCAGACGCTTTGATTGGAGACACTTCAGTTACCGCATCTTTACGACGGATAACTAGGTTACGGATGATTGCATCGTTGTAACGGAATGTGTCGTTTAGCTCAGCCAAAACACCTTCAGACGCTTCAATGTTCATAAGAACATAATGCGCTTTGTGAATTTTGTTGATTGGGTATGCAAGTTGGCGACGGCCCCAGTCTTCAAGACGGTGTACTTGACCGCCATCTTCAGTGATCAAGTTAGTGTAACGCTCGATCATTGCTGGTACTTGTTCGCTCTGATCTGGATGAACCAGAAACACGATTTCATAATGACGCATGATTGCTCCTTATGGGTTCTTAGTCTCCACGCTTTCCCCGTTAAAAAGCTGTGAGACAAGGAGTAGAATGTACGGGGATGCGCATTATATACTCACCCAGCCAAGATAAAAAGGCCATGCGAGTATTTTTTAACCTTTTAAAAGCAATGCGTCGCTCGCACCCGTCCCTTTATCTGATATGAGAAAAGGGAGCGATGCTCGACAGAATGCTTTTTACTCGCTATGTTGACCGAAGCTCACTCTGATTCAACTTCTTCAAAGCAAGGATCCGCTATGCCAGCATTCGTATATTTACTGCTGCCTATTCTATTTTGGTCTGGTAATTATGTATTAGGTCGACTTACTGTATCGGGCGGTATTGACCCCTATACGATCTCTTTTTTTAGATGGGGTTTTGCGTGTTTACTCATTATGCCTTTTGCTTTGCCAAAGATCCGTAAAGACTGGCCACTTGTTATCAAACATTGGCCTATGCTGCTCTTTTTTGCCTTTCTAGGCATCTGTAATTACAACCTATTTTTGTACATTGGTTTGACGTCTACTACCGTGACTAATGCGGTGCTGCTTAATTCCATCATGCCTGTGATGATATTGATTACCGCGCGCTTACTGTTAGGCAGTAAAACTAGCCAGCTACAAAATGTAGGGATCATCATTTCAACCATCGGCGCAATCGTCATTGTCAGCCGAGGCAGCATGGATACCCTATTACATTTGACCGTTTCTAAGGGAGACCTTTGGATTATCACAGCCGCAGTGAGCTGGGCAGTCTATTCCGTATTACTCATTCGACGTCCTGGCATGCATCTCTTAAGCTTCTTTGCTGTCACCGCCATAATGGGGACCTGCATCCAATTCCCGCTCTATGTTTTATTTTCACACACCGAAATTAGCACCCTCACGACCGCTAACTGGGGAGCCATTCTATATATGGCCATCTTTGCCTCTATCGGCGCTTTTATCTGCTGGAACGTCGGCATCCAACAACTGGGTGCTGCAACCGCTGGCCACTTTGTACATTTATTACCGGTATTCAGCATTTTTCTCTCAATCATCTTTCTCGAAGAAACAATTCAGAGCTTTCACGGTATTGGTATCATGTTGATATTTTCAGGAATCGGCATTGCCACGATACTGAATCAACGTGTCAAAAAACACGCTCTTACTAAGTCTTTTGGCGATTAAGTCGCGCACTTAATAGCACACTTATAAAAATCAGAACCGTCCCAGATATGGCCAGCCAATCTGGGACATGCCCCCAAATTACCCATCCCCAAAATCCGGCAAACACAATTCCAATGTAACTTACTGGAGACACAACACTTGCCGGGGCATAGGTATAGGCCAATGTATATAAATGCATGCCAACGTACAACGTCACCGCGACCACCAATACCCATAGCCACGTATCCGCCGGCAACGCCAAACTTTCGCCTTGGACCAACGCAAGAGGCAATGACAATAAGGCAGAAAACGCAAAATACACAATCATCGTTTCTTGGCTAGACACATGGGAACTCAATACTCGTGTTGTCACCATAGAAAACGCCAAGCCAACCGCCGATAGCAAACCGATAATATGCCATGGATTAAAGTGCTCTGGGGTCGGATTAATGACCAAGGCCACACCAATAAAGCCAATAATGAGGGGCAACCAGCGCGACTTAGGAATAAAGACTCGATGCATCAGCAGCACGACAAAAGGCACACATAACGGCGCACAAGAGCGTAACAATGAGGCTTCAACTATCGGAATATGATTTAAAGCCCAGTAATAAAATAAGAACCCAAGAAAGCCACCAAGACTGCGCAGAAAGTGCGCTTTAACAATATGCAGCGGACGACGCTGCCACTTCCCCCACATTTGCGGAATCAGAATCACAATACAAAACAAGCTCTGCCAGAAAACTAAAACAGGGACGGCAATTTGCGTCTGAACCTGCTTTGCGGCCACTGCCGTTACAGACATAATCAGAGCATACGCCAAGGTGGCATAAATCCCCTTTTTAACCAAATATAGATCACTCACCGAGTGCGTCCTTAATAATGTAACGACTTATCGAAATAACTGGGTACAAACACATATAACCAAACGTTGCTGTCAGTCACTGTGCTTATAGACCAAGATACTGAGCAAAAAGCGAGCCTGACTCTGGTGCAGATAACGCTTGCACATCAACCAATGCCTGTACCTGACCATGCTCCACTAGCATAACTTGACCACCTAACGTTTTCGCATCGTTTGGAGCGTGCGTCACCATCACCGTCGTCCAGTTAAATTGATGCGTCAGTGAACGCACTAACTGCAGCATTTCATCACGTAATCGGGGATCTAATGCACTGAACGGCTCATCTAACAACAGCACTGGCTTGTCACGCACCAACACCCTTGCAATCGCTACACGCTGCGCTTGGCCACCCGACAATTGCTCAGGAAATTTTTGCGCAAAACCCAATAGCTGGGTCTGCTCTAATGCCCACTTTAGTTTACTATTTTGCTCATTTGTTAAGCGCCTTGTTGGCGACATACCAATAGCCACATTATCCCAAACATTTAACTGCGGAAACAAATTATCACTTTGAAATAACATCGAAACAGGACGCTCATAGGGAGCCAAATGATCCAGCTTTTCCCCTGAGAACTCTATTATCCCTTGCCCAGATAAGTAACCACCTAATAAAGACAACAAGGTACTCTTACCACCGCCACTGGGCCCTAAAATACTGGTAATGCCAGCAGGCAACTGAGCTTGATAATCGGCCTGAAAGTCTTGCCAATGGTATTGAATATCAAATGACAGCACGACGCCCTCCCACTAAACGGGTAATACCATAAAATAATGCAAGACACAGCAAAATTAGCACAACGGCAACACAGCCACCCTGTTCCACTCGATACGAGCCAATCAACTGGAACAAATACATAGGTAATGTCTCAAGCCCTTTTGAACCGAATAATGCCACCACACCCAGATCTCCTAAGCTTAACAGCACCGCATAAGCCAACCCCTGTGCCATAGCAGTACGTATCTGCTGCCACTCAAGTCGTAAACGCGACCAGCCAAAAACTTGCAGCTGCTCATAAAGATGACGATAACGTTTTTCTTGCTGATACAGGGTTGGCATGATGGCACGAAGTACGAACGGTAGCGCCATAACCGCATTCACCCACACAACAATCCAATAGGCATGCCGAAGACTGATACCAAGATGACGTAATAACAGAAACAACCCTGTTGCTAATACGAGCCCCGGCACCATCAACACCAAATTGCCCGATTGCTCTAACTTATCCGCTAACCAGTCCCCTCTACTACGCCAGCGTACGCTGCGCGCTAACGCAGCAATACTAAGCCCAATAACAAGCGCCAATAGCCCAGAAGGCAAAGCAATGCGCACGGAATGCCAAACCGACCACCATAAATCGTTTGCCTGCAGTGTGTGCCAGAAAAGCGGGCTCACTATGGGCGATAATATGGCAATAAAAGGCGGTAACACCCACAACAAAACGACACTGAGTGACAAGCCATCAATAACGTTAGGTAGCACACCTGAGCGTAATGGTAAACGCTGACCTTGGTACACACTCACATCTTGACGCACAGCGGGAGCAAACTTATACACAGCAAGAGCAACCGTACTGCATATAGCCACCTGCAGCAGAGACAAATAGCTCGCTTTATTCAAATTAAACTCAAAACGAAGTGCTTGGTAAATGGCCACTTCCAGCGTACTGGAGCGTGGTCCACCGCCTAGGCTTAATACCACAGCAAAACTTGAAAAACACAACATAAAGACCAGCAAAAACAACCCTGGTAGTGTCTTTTTCAAATAGCTCCACTCAATTAGATGAAACGCCTGCCAGCGTGAAAGCCCCAGCTGACTTGCCAAGCGCCATTGTGAATCCGGTATCAATCCATAAGCCTGTAAAATAACCCGCACGGCAAGAGGCATATTGAAAAACACATGTGCGAGCAGGATCCCACCCAGGCCATACAGCGGGAACGCAAAACCAAACACACTGGTAAACCAGCCATGACGACCATAGACCACAACAATGCCAAGAATCGCAACAATGGTGGGCACCACCATCGAAACAGCAAACAGGTTTAGTAAAGTTTGCCGTCCAGCAAAACGACGATGATACAGGCACGACGCTACAGGAATCGCCAACGCCATACTGAGCAAAGCACTGAGGCTCGCCTGTAAAAAGGAGAACCTTACTAATCGCCAGATATAAGGATCCTCTATAAAACGCCCCCAATCACTTGGGGACGCATAAGAGAGCAAGGCCACAAAAGCGGCCATTGCGACAATGAAATACAGCGCTACACCCAGCCAAGCTGGACGTAAATGAGAGGAAAGTATCAAAACTTAGCGAGTCGTCGCCTCAAGCCATTCATTCACCCAAGCTTGACGCTGCTTAGCCACTTGTTCTGCAGGTAACGTCAACACTTTTGTTGCCTCAGGCAACGTTGAAAAAGCTTCAGGTAATGGCTCGATATTGTTCATCACAGGATACATCCAGTTGCCCGTCGCGACGACACTCTGAAACTCTGGCGCCAAAATAAACTGCATAAACTCTTCAGCCAGTGCTTTGTTTGGTGCGCTGTTCATCATTGCAGCCACTTCAATTTGAGGGTAAAAGCCCTCACTGGCTTCGGCCGCTTTGTACTTATTCTCACCTTCGGCCACCATATGATACGCGGGTGACGTGGTGTAGCTCAGCACAACATCCGCCTCGCCTTTTAAAAATAAACTGTAACCGTCATACCAACCTTTGGTCACAGTCACCGTGTGCTCAGACAACTGCGCCCAAGCATCCGCCGCTTGCTCACCGTACACCGACTTCATCCAGAGCAACAAACCTAAACCTGGTGTACTGGTGCGTGGGTCTTGGTAAATCACTTTAAGGTCTTGATTCTCAACCACGTCTTTTAACGATGTGGGCGGTGTTTCAAGCTTCTCACTGTCATAGATAAACGCAAAATAGCCTTGATCAAACGGAACAAAATACTCATCACTCCATCCATTAGGTGTCTGTACGTCAGTCGTATCCACATTATGCTTAGCTAACAAATCGGTCTGCTTTGCCGACTGCATTAGATTAAGATCTAACCCCAATAACACATCGGCCTCAGAGGCCTCGCCCTCTAACTGGACGCGCGACAAAATACCTACCGATGAATCCAGCGCCACGAAGTTCACTTCACAGTCGCACTGCGCTTCAAAACGGGTTTTGATTTTAGGGCCTGGGCCCCATTCGGATGCAAACGAATCGTAGGTATACACATTCAGCGTATTCGCTGCTGCTATAGACGACGCCAACAGCGCTGCCGCTGTCACCGCAAAAGATTTAAAAGACATAGTCGCTCCATAAATGAGCGGCGTATAACTGGATGGGCAAGGTATGAAGGGCTTGCTATCTCAATTCCTACGCCAGCATGATCTGGTTCAGGTTCAATGGGTTAGCCGGAAAAGCTTCTCAGTGGCTACATCGCCACACCCCATGAGATAAAACGTCGCTATTCTAACAGACCCTTAAGAGATGTCTAAGTATTGTAAAACACGCTCTAAAGCACCTTGATTCGATCGAGCGTTGCTAAGGGCTTTTTGCCCCATGGCTTGTCGCTTCGTGAGGTCTTGCAGTAAAAGCAGTTGGTCCACCAATTCGCCCTCTGATCGAACTCTCACTGCGCCACCATCGTGTATCAGTGATTCAGTAATGTCGGCAAAGTTAAAGGTATGCGCACCAACGATCACTGGTTTGGATAAGATCGCCGGTTCAATCGGGTTGTGCCCTCCCCGCTCGATCATGCTTCCCGCGACAAAGACCACATCAGAGATAGCGAAGTAGCGCATCATTTCGCCCATACTATCACCGAGCAGCACGTTTGCCTGAGCCCAAGTATCCAGCGGATCATCCGAGCGTCGAACGGTCTGAAAGCCTTGCTGTTGACTGAGTTTATAAACTGCTTCAAAGCGCTCAGGGTGACGTGGCACAAGGATTAACTTAGCATCGGGGACTTGCTGTAAAAGGGCTTGATGCGCTGCTAAAAATTGTAGATCTTCCCCTTCATGGGTGCTGGCGGCAATCCAAACAAATTCATTCTTCGGTGCAATGGCTTGACGCCAAACGGGTACCTCACTGTCTTCTGTAGGGGAGATATCAAATTTGATATTGCCCACTACGGAGACATCTGTTGCACCAAGCGCTTTAAAACGTTCAGCATCGGTTGCCGCGTGGGCTAAGAAACGATCAGGCAACGCCATTAAAGGCCTAGAGAAAAATCCAAACTTCTCGTAACGCTTAGCGGAACGTTCACTGAGGCGAGCATTGATAACTTGAATCGTCATGCCCTTGGCTTTTGCCGCTTTTAATAGGTTTGGCCAAAGTTCCGTTTCTATGATTGCCAATTGCGGGCAGGTCAGTTGCTTCAAGGCGCGCTGTACGCATACCGTATGGTCTAGAGGTAAGTAGCGATGCTGGACGCGTCCAGCAAACCACTTTTGTACTTGCGCTTCACCAGTAGGCGTTACGGTTGTTACCAATAACGTTTTATTGGGGTGCTGGGTTAGCCATTGCGTAATTAAGGTTTTGGCTGCCAAGACCTCACCGACCGACGCACAATGCAACCAAAGATCGGCTTTCATTGGCCCCCATTTACCGAGCGCTTCCGCAACGCGGTAATTGTCATAGCGTTTATGGAAGCGCCAGATACGTCGTGCAATAAAAGGCGTTGCAACAACCAATAAGAAACGGTACAGCCACATACGCTTATTCTTCGTTGAACTGATTTTGATGCAATTTGGCGTACGCACCGCCTTGCTCAATCAATTCTTTGTGGGAGCCAACCTCAATAATTTGACCGTGATCCACCACCGCTATTATATCGGCGTTTTCTATGGTTGATAATCGGTGAGCAATGGCGATGGTTGTACGATTCTTCATTAAGCTATCTAAGGCTTGCTGGATAGCACGTTCGGACTCTGAATCCAATGCTGAAGTTGCTTCGTCTAAAATCAAGATTGGGGCGTTTTTCAAAATAGCTCGCGCAATGGCGATACGTTGACGTTGGCCACCCGACATCAATACACCATTCTCACCGACCATGGTGTCTAAACCGTGCTCGAAGCCCTGAATAAACTCCCACGCATTGGCGGCTTTTGCAGCGTTAATGACATCTTCATCTTGAGCATCGCGCAGATAGCCATAGGCTATATTGTCACGAATTGAACCATTAAATAACACGACATTTTGATTCACTAAAGCAATTTGGCTACGTAAACTTTTAAGGGAGTATTCACGGCTATCTTGCCCGTCTAATAACAACTCTCCGCCTTCCACATCGTACAAACGCGGCACTAAGTTCGCTAACGTTGACTTACCACCACCCGATCGCCCTACCAAGGCCAATGTTTTTCCGGCTGGCAACAGTAAATTGATATTTTCCAACGTCAAACGATCACTGCTTGGGTATTTGAAACTTAAGTTGCGCCACTCAACCGACCCTTTTGCGTTGGATAGTTCTTGCTTACCTGCGTCCACCTCTTCGGTCATATCAATGAACTCGAAAATGCTTTGCGCTGCTGCAATACCCTTTTGCAAAATACTGTTTACATCGGTTAGCTGGCGCGCCGGTTTGCTGAGCATACCGGCAGCGCCAATAAAAGCAACAAAATCACCAGCTGACATGTTCTGACTAAGACTTGGATCTAACGCTAGCCATATCAATAAGGCTAACGAAATCGCTACCAGAAATTGTACAACCGGAATATTCAGCGCTTTCGTAAGCTCCATTTTGAGCTGAGAACGCTTGTTATCACCAGCCGCTTGGCGAAAACGATCCCGCTCATACTCAAAACCGCCAAAAATTTTAACGACTTCATGCCCCTTAATTGACTCAGAAGCGACATCTGATACGCCACCCATGGCATTCTGAATGTGTTTACTAAGCTTACGAAAACGCTTTGATGCATAAGAAACCACAAAGCCTATGATGGGAATAATCAATATAAACAGTAGCGATAGACGCCAGTTGGTGTAAAGCATATAACTCAATAAACCAACGACGGTTAAGCCTTCGCGTAGCAGTGTTTTAACGGCTGAAGTCACCGCGCCAATCACCTGTTCGGTGTCATAGGTCAATTTAGACAGTAAGCGCCCTGAGGGCATTTCGCTGTAGTAGCTCGTCGGTAGCAAAACCAGTTTATCAAACATGGTGGTACGTAAGTCATAGACGACTTTGTTGGCAATTTTCGCCATGAAGTAACTACCAAAAAAGGTACCGATACCACGCAACAGGAATATCGCCAAAATAGAAGCAGGTATTATAAACCGGTTTTCCTCTATTGAGCCTGAAGAGACTACATCAACAATGTATTTTAACTGTGCAGCCAGAGCAGGTTCCATCGCGCCATAGAGCATGTAGCCCATGACACTGACTAAAAAAATGGGCCATTGAGATTTAACGTACCCCAATAGACGCAAATAGATCTTAACGCCAGACTGAGGCTCTGGAGTTTGCTGATCAGGTGACGTCATTAATTATTCGCCTTTTCAATAATCGAAGTCGTAGAATATCCGTCAACAAAAGAAAGTACTTTCACTTCTCCGCCATGTTCTAACACATGTTCGGCACCCACGATGGATTCAATCGTGTAATCACCACCTTTTACCAACACATCAGGTGTTAACGTCTGAATAATTTCTAATGGTGTATCTTCATCAAACCATGTGACCCAATCGATCGAGCCAACGCCTTCGAGCACGGCCATACGATGTGTTAAATCGTTCACAGGACGCTTCTCCCCTTTAAGACGTTTGACCGAGGCATCTGTATTTACGGCTACGACTAAACGGTCGCCTAATGCTTTAGCTTGCTTCATATAGGCCACATGGCCCGGATGCAATATATCGAAGCAACCATTGGTAAATACGATTTTCTCACCATTTAACTGAGCCAGTTTAATTTGCTCTTGCAGAGATTCAGGTGACAGCACACCAAAATTGGTCGAATGAGACCGCGCAAACATGATCGCTTCTAGCGTATCGGCATCTATTGAGGCGGTACCCAGCTTTCCTACCACATAGCCAGCTGCTTGGTTTGCGTAATCGACCGCGTCGGAAAAGCGTTTGCTCGTCGTATAAATAGCGGTTAACACCGCAACGACCGTGTCACCTGCGCCGGTGACATCAAAGACTTCTTTCGCAGCGGTTGCTAGGGAAAATGAGTTTTTGCCCTCTTCAAGCAAGACTAAGCCATCTTCACCGCGTGTCACTAACAGAGATTGCCAACCGAAGCGTTCACGAAGCTCAAGTCCCTTTTGCTCGATCTCTTTAAGATCGGCACATTTGCCAACGATTGCCTCAAACTCAACCATATTAGGCTTAACTAGCGTGGCCCCTTGGTAAATAGAGAAGTCGTCACCTTTCGGATCAACAAAACTCGGAACGCCCGCTTCGTTCGACAGACCAATCAAGGTGCTCACGTCGGCTAAACAGCCTTTGGCATAATCAGAGTAAATAACTGCGTTTGCATCAGGCAATAAAGCAGCGACTTTATCGGCTACCGCTTGGTTTTGGCTTAACGTGTCTTCACGTTCTTCAAAATCTAAGCGAATCAATTGTTGATGGCGACTGATAACACGCAGTTTGGTGATCGTCGGTAAACTGTCTGTTGTGACAAAATGACACTCAACACCAGACTGAGTCAGAGCATTCTCTAAAGCCGTCGCATTCTCATCCTGTCCCACTACACCGACTAGAGAAACGCGAACGCCTAGCTTCGCGAGACCTAATGCAACGTTTGCAGCACCACCAGGACGGTCTTCAACGCTTGAAACTTTGACAACCTGTACCGGAGCTTCAGGAGAAATACGTGAAGTGCCACCATGCCAATAGCGATCTAGCATAACGTCACCAACGACAAGGATATGTTTATTCTTAAAGTTTAAATGTGAGGATATCATGGCGCTTTTCATCGATTTTTGAGGGCAAACATCTTATCATAACCGCCTTTCAATTTGGACTCATGTGAAATTGATCAACATGGAAATGCCTAAAACCTTGCACAAACGCATACAAAGCTGTGCAGACCACGTCTTTCAAGGTCTGATCCCAAACTGGGTAAACTACGGTTTTACTCCTCAGGGTTACAGTTACGAAAGTCTAGCGCTTAACTGGGAACATAATCCAGTTGGGCGCATTCGGCTATTGACCCAATGTCGTCAACTTTACACACTCAGTCACGCATCAGAACTGGGCTACCTTAACGGTTTTGAAGCACAAATCCGATCCTTATTTACGTTTACTGTCGAGCAATACTTTATTGATGGTCGGTGGATTTTCTCTCGTGATGACGAGTTAAATACCCTCGACCAAAAAAGTGATGCCTATGCGCTCGCTTTTGTAATGCTAGCTTTCAGCCATTACTACCAGCTAACAGGCGACCAAACGGCACTGCAATACATCGAGCTAACCGAGCAGTTTTTAGAACAAAATATGCGCCACCCCAATGGCGGGTTTTACGAAGCGTATCCTATTGAAACGCATATTACTCGCCGTCAGAATCCACATATGCATTTACTGGAAGGCTTTGTTGCGGCGTATCATGCAACCAAGCAAGCAAAGTACATCACACATATAGAACAGATCTGTGAACTGGCACATCAGCATTTTGTCGAGCCACACACACACACCTTGCGAGAATTTTTTAAGGCCGATCTAACACTAGATGATGAAACGGGGCACTTGGTAGAACCAGGACACCATTTCGAATGGGCATGGCTACTGCACCAAACGCATAACATCACCAATCGCCAACAGGATTTAGATTTAGCAAATCGGCTGTGGCAATCAGCCATTCAATTTGGCCAACCAAGTAATGGCGGCATCATTAACAGTTTTGATGGCAATACTGGTGAAACAGTCGATGCCGAAAAACGCATCTGGCCAATTACCGAATATCTTAAAGCTTGCTGTGTAATACCTATGTCATCAGATGAGCGCTTTGCACGTATAGAGACAGCCTTAGCGTTTATTCAAGAACAATACTTCCTTGATAATGGTCGCTGGATTGAATATCTAGATGCTCAAAATCGCAGCAAAGGCTTTCCTCTCCCGGGTACAACGGGTTATCACATATTTCTTGGCCTAGCAGAAGTGCTAAAATGGCAGGATTCATAAGCATGACAGGATACGGACTATGTACATTGTAACTGGCGGCGCCGGCTTCATCGGCAGCAATATAATTAAAGCGTTAAACGACCGTGGCATTCGTGACATTTTGCTGGTTGATGATCTAACGGATGGCAAGAAGTGCCTTAATTTGTCCGATTTAGACATTGCAGACTACATGGACATGTACGACTTCCTAGATCTAATCAAAAAAGATGCCCTGAACATCCAAGCGACAGCGGTCTTCCATGAAGGCGCATGCTCTGCGACCACTGAATGGAATGGTAAGTATGTAATGGACGTCAATTACCAATATTCAAAAGCGGTTTTGAAATGGTGCCTGGATCATAAAGTGCCATTTTCTTATGCGTCATCGGCTTCAGTATATGGCCCAGGCCCTGTATTCCAAGAATCGCGAGAACATGAACAGCCATTAAACATGTACGCATTCTCTAAATTCCAGTTCGATCAATATGTACGTGAGATCTCTCCAAAAGCCACATCCCAAATTGTTGGCTTCCGCTATTTTAATGTCTATGGTCCGCGTGAAAACCATAAAGGCAACATGGCAAGCGTTGCCTTCCACCTAAGAAATCAAGTACTGGCTGACGAAAACCCTAAACTGTTTGGTGCCTACGATGGCTATGAAGCCGGCGGCCAAAGTCGTGACTTTATCTATGTAGAAGACTTGGTAAACACGAAACTTTGGTTCTTGGATAACCCTGAAAAATCAGGCATTTTCAACCTCGGCACGGGCAATGCAGAACCTTTCAAAACCATTGCTGAGACTGTTATTGGACATTATGGCAAAGGGGAAATTGAATTTATTCCGTTTCCTGAACACTTAAAAGGCGTTTACCAAAGCTTCACGCAAGCTGACATCACTAAGCTGCGCGAGGCTGGATACAATGGTTCGTTCCGCGGTCTTGCTCAAGGCGTGAAAGATTACATGATGTGGCTAGACCAACGTGGCTAAATATCTCATTGTAGGCCCTTCTTGGGTCGGCGACATGGTCATGGCGCAGAGCCTCTTTAAAAAAATTAAAGAGCAAGATGTGGACGCCATCATTGATGTCATCGGCCCCGCTTGGTCAAGCCCTATTCTAGAGCGTATGGAAGAGGTGCGCCAAGCGATCACCCTAAAAACAGGGCATGGCGAATGGGGTATTAGCACTCGTAGAAAATTGGGGAAATCACTTCGTAACGAGCAGTACGATGAAGCCATCGTGCTGCCCCGCTCATGGAAGTCTGCATTAGTTCCCTTCTTTGCAAAGATCCCAAAGCGGGTTGGCTATCATGGCGAGCAGCGCTTTGTCCTGCTGACTGAACGTCGCAAGTTAAATAAGAAAGTACTTAACCAGACAGTGAAGCGCTTCACTTCCCTTGGGGTCGCTAAGAAAAATGCCTACCCACCAGAGTCATTGCCAAACCCCGTGTTATCCATCAATACAAAAAACCAAGCAGCACTCTATAAAACGCTAGGATTAGACACCCAACGACCCGCCATTGCCATGATGGCAGGGGCTGAATACGGTCCCGCGAAACAATGGCCTATTGCTCACTTCCATGATCTTGCAGAAACGTTGATAAAGTCAGGCCATCAAATATGGGTGCTTGGAGGTCCGAAAGATATTGAAGATGCGCAAGCCATCATTAAAGGTCTTGGACAACACGCTCATAATCTTTGCGGCAAAACCAAGCTCGTTGACGCCATTGATTTATTGGCCGCCGCCAAAGAAGCGGTCAGCAATGATTCTGGACTGATGCACGTTGCAGCAGCGGTTGGCACTCGAGTACACGGTATTTATGGCTCCACCAGTGAGCTCTTTACACCGCCGCTCACAGACAACAAGGTAATTCACAACTTACATTTGGACTGCGCACCCTGTTTTAAACGCACTTGCCCACTTGGTCATACCAATTGCTTGAAGCAGCTGGAGCCTAAGCAAATTATCCAGTCCATTGAACAAGCCTGCTAGGACGCGTATTTATGACCAGTAATTCAAAGCGAGCAACGGTTACAGCAGCGCTCATCGTTAAAAATGAAGAGAAAAATCTAGCCAGTTGCTTAAACAGCTTAGCCGATTGGGCAGATGAAATCGTCATTTTAGATTCAGGCAGTAGTGACAAAACACAAGATATTGCACTGAGCTATACACGCCATTTTTATGTAAAAGACAACTGGGAAGGCTTTGGCAAGCAACGCCAAGCTGCACAAGAATACATTACCACTGATTATGTCTTTTGGATTGATGCGGATGAAATCGTCACGCCAGAGTTAAAACAAAGCATTTTGACAGCCCTTGAACAAGGAACCAGCAACACAGCGTATAACGTGAATCGTAAAAGCTGGGTCTTTGGACGTTTCATCACTCATTCAGGCTGGTACCCTGATCGTGTCACACGACTCTATCGCGTAGCAGAAGGCAACTACTCGGATAACTTAGTTCACGAAAAAGTCTTGCTTAAAGACGGCGTCGTAACTGAAAATCTTAAAGGGGATATGACACATTACACCTATGAAAACTTGCATCATTACCTAGTAAAGTCCGCCTCATACGCAAAGCTGTCCGCAGACCAAAAACAAAAACGAGGAAAAACGACCTCGTTAAGCTCTGCCAGTCTGCATGCTTTTGCTTGCTTCGTGAAAATGTATTTACTCAAACGCGGTTTCCTAGATGGCAAACAAGGCTTTTTGCTTGCCATTCTGTCAGCTCACTCTACTTTTGTTAAATATGCTGATCTTTGGGTGCGTTCACAGCCCAATAAACCTAAGGATCACGTTTAATCAAGCGCCTGATAGATTTTAAGCAACTTGCTAACATGTACGTCTTGATCGAAGTGTTGTTTTGCCCTATCTCTTGCAGACAGGGCAAGTGACTGCCTTTTCGAAGTGTTTTCACAGAGCTCTGTTACGGCCTTTGCTAAGGCGTCTGAGTCAAATGGATCGACCAATATCCCCGTGTTTTCTAAGATTTCTGGGATAGCGCCTGCATTTGAACCAATAATAGCTTTCCCTTGGGCCATCGATTCGATCACCGTTAAGCCAAACGCTTCCAAATGCGAAGGAATAACCACCACATCAATAGAGGGTAGTAACGTTTCAGGCTCTGGAGTAAAGCCGTAAAAAGTGATGCGTTTGTCTAGCTTATGCTCACTAACGTACTGCTTCAGCTTGTCAATATACCCATCGTCGCCACCCTGTTTAGCGTTTAAACCACCAATAATAACTAAATGAAAGCGTTCCTCTTCCAGCTTTGCCATCGCTTTGATGAGCTCTAAATGCCCTTTACCTGGCGATAAACGGCCGACAATGCCTACAACAGATACATCATCACAAAGCTTTAGTTGTGACTTTAAATCGACACCCGCTTGGATACGTTCTGGTATCGATGTGCCAAGCCAAAGCGCTTGAATCCGGGCATCAGCAATCGGCAAGGCCTTTTTATTAAACGCTAATGTAAAGTTACTGATCGACAACAGCTGATCAACATTACGATAAATAAAACGATGAAAAATGTCTTTTTTAGGCTTCTTAACACCCATGTGGTCTGTATAAATCAACTTGAAACCACACAGTTTCTTTAGTAATACAGCTAAAAATAGGTCTGACGATTTATGACAGTGCACATATTGAATATTGTGTTGCTTGATCCATTTAGCCAATGAAAAAAGATTGCGATATCCATGCCCTCGGCTGGAAATTGCCAAACAGTCATCAAACTCCCCTGACATTGCTTCATCAATGGAAGATTGAGCTAACGCAATACCATAAACCTTGTGGCCGACCTGCTTCATTTGCTTACCCACACGCAATGGATACATTTCAAGCCCACCAAAACCATAGGACAAACACATATGAAGAACATTCACGTCTACTATTTCCCTATTTGCTGTGTATACCAGTTTTGAATATCCGAGAATCGATCTTTCACAATCAACTGAGACAGGTCGTCTTGCTCTTCATTAGGCATAAAGGGCAACCAACGCCCAGCACTATTCAAGGTCTGCCATCTCAGTGGCGTAGAGGAACGTTTTTTGGGGTAAAAACCAATGGTCGGTACGTCTAAGGCACCGGCGATATGCAGTGGCCCTGTAGAGCCTGCAATGAATAAATCTGCTACCGCTATCGACCGCATAAAATCTTTTACACCGTCGTTTTTGTCATAAAGAGTAATTGAGGCCACTTTGCCGATGAGACTATCGACTAATGCCTTGGACACCTCTCCCTCACCAGGTCCTGCTGTGACTACAAAATGAAAACGGTCTATATCGTCTAAAAAACAAATAAGTGACTGCCATTCGGTTTGAGATAACGTGTTCGATGACCCGCCAGTAACTGGGTGAACAAAGCAAGTTTTTCGATCAAACTGGATGCCTATTTGCATCAATTTAGCTTTTTGTTGCTCAAGCTCAACTTGAGAGAATTCAAGTAAACGATGAGGTTCAATCACCCTAGATGAACCTTTCAGGACGTCAATAAAATAATAAGCAAGATCGAGGTTATATTGGAATTCCGCTTTTTCAGACTTTGAACGACGCTGACGTAACGTATGAGTATATAAGAATTGTACCCATTTGGTCGCAGGTGCAACACGAACAGGGATGCGAGCTTTACGTAGCAAGGTCGCGTTATAAGCATTGGAAAAAAGACAAAGTGCTGCGTCAAAATGTAACGTACTGATGGTTTGAGCAAAGTCACTTTTGGCTTCATTGTCTTTCGGATCAATAAGTACGTCATCAATCCATTCACATGCCTCAGCTATTTCTTTTGTGTAGGAAGGAACAAGCGCGGTAACAGTGGCCTGAGGAAACGCTTCCTTGATTGCTTTGAAGGCGGGCAATGCAAGTACAAAGTCCCCAATTTTATCATTCCGAACCACTAATATTTTCATCAAAAAAACCACAACCGCTAACATTGAAGACCTTGCCGTCGCCAAGACTCGCTCATATTAAAAGTGCGAAATTGATTGGGCGAACGATCAGAAATAGCTTGTAATTCTAAAGCTATTTCTGTCGCAAGTAGAGTAATTTAGCTAATTTAAACTCATCTCACACATGCTGAATTGGGAAAATTTACCCACAATGTCTAGGCGTCCACACCAAATAAGTCACGAGTAAAGACTTTATCTAATACATCATCAAGGTTATCAGTGACTCGATTGGCAATGATCACATCGGCTTCATGTTTAAAACGAGCCAAGTCATTCACGATACGCGAATTAAAAAAGCTACTCTCTTGCATCACCGGCTCATAAACAATCACCTCAATGCCTTTTGCCTTAATTCGCTTCATTACTCCCTGAATAGCTGACGCACGAAAATTATCGGAGCCAGACTTCATGACCAGACGATAGATTCCGACCACCTTTGGCTGGCGCTTGATCACTTCATTTGCAATGAAGTCTTTACGTGTGACGTTGGCATCGACAATGGCTCGAATTAAGTTATTCGGCACTTGATCGTAGTTAGCTAATAATTGTTTAGTGTCCTTAGGTAAACAGTAGCCGCCATATCCAAAGGATGGATTATTGTAATGACTGCCGATACGAGGGTCTAAACACACACCTTCAATAATCTGACGCGTATCCAAGCCGTACATAGAAGCATAAGAATCCAGTTCATTAAAATACGCTACGCGCATAGCCAGATACGTATTCGCAAAAAGCTTAATCGCTTCCGCTTCCGTCGAGCCTGTAAGAAGAATATCAATGTCTTGCTTCTCTGCACCTTGAGCCAGTAAATTTGCAAAGAATTCAGCACGCTCAGAACGCTCCCCCACAATAATACGTGATGGGTGTAAGTTATCGTACAATGCTTTTCCCTCGCGTAAAAACTCGGGAGAAAAGATTAAATTTGATGTCTTAAATCTCTCTCGAGCTTCGCGCGTAAAGCCTACCGGCGTTGTCGACTTAATCACCATAGTGGCATTAGGGTTAAAACGGACAACGTCTTTAATCACTGACTCGACGTGCTCAGTATTAAAGTAGTTTGTTTCCGGATCATAGTCCGTCGGCGTTGCAATGATAACGAACTCAGCGCCTTCATAAGCCTCTATAGGATCTAATGTCGCTCTAAAGTTTAGCGTTTCATTCGCTAAATAGCTCTCCACTTCATTATCTTGAATGGGTGAGGTGCCTTGATTTAATAATTCAACTTTTTCACGAATAACATCCAATGCAACCACTTCATTATGCTTCGCCAACAATAAAGCATTTGAGATACCTACGTACCCTGTTCCCACTACTGCAATTTTCATTTACTGTCCTCAACCAGTGAACTCTTTTGCGTAGTGTGCGGGAGAAAGATAACAACCCTGTGACGGTCTAAGCGTTTAAGGCATTTAGTTGTTTGAGCATGCGCTTAGCCCATTGGCTCCACGAACCAACATAAACATGCTTAGCTTCCAGTCCGGCATAGTTCATGGCTAAGACGTTGTGGCAAGCGGTGACACCTGAGCCGCAATAATAAACGATCGGTTGCTCAACATGCTCAAGCAGTCGAGTCCATTCCTCCAGTAACAGGCTCGGAGTTTTCATTTCGCCTTTTTCATTAAGATTACGGCTAAACGGGCGGTTCATGGCACCTGGTATATGGCCCGCTACTGGGTCCATCGTTTCATTTTCGCCTTGAAAACGATCCTCGGCACGAGCATCCAATAATTGAAAACGATCTGCTTCGAAATTAGCTGCGACATCGTCCTCTGATACCAACCATGGGTAGCTAACCTCTACACGCTGATCACTTTTAGTTGCTTCATTAACTCCTGCCTCGATCATGAAACCAGCCGCTTGCCATGCTGGCAAACCACCATCAAGAACACGCACTTCAATGCCCTGTTGCACCAACATCCACCAAGCACGAGATGCGATCGCTCCGCCCATATCATCGTAGACAATCACTTGGGTATTTGGTCCAATTCCCAGCTGAGACAACGTAGTACTAAACGTCTCAGGACTTGGTAATGGGTGTCGTCCGCTTAATGCTGTTTCCGGCCCCGCGAGTTGGTGATGCAAGTCGACAAATAGCGCACTGGGAATATGCCCGACTTCGTACAACTCACGTCCCTTATCATGATCGGTCAGGTAAAAGCGGCTATCCAGAATGACTAAATCAGGCTGATCTATCATGGCCTGTAGTTGTGTGGCTGAAATCATCGTTGGCAGAGCCATAGAACACCTCTTAAATCGGCTTTTTAAAGGAACTAAAAACAATAGCCTACTGCGATTAGCGTGCGTTTGCTATGATGCTTGCGCATGGACTTTAGAAAATATGACAATGAAACGAATTGACCAACTACTCACCGAAAAACAGCTTTGTAAATCACGTTCTCAGGCACAAACTTTTATCAGCCAAGGAAAAGTCTTGATACACGATAAAGGTCAATGGCAAACCGTTGCCAAGCCTAGCTTAAAAGTTACTGAAGACATCGATATAAAGCTGGAGCTCGACGAAGAAGACCGCTACGTATCACGTGGCGCGCTCAAGCTTGCAGGTGCACTGTCTAGCTCAAAATTAAGCTTGGATGGGTTCACTGTATTGGATGTTGGGCAATCTACGGGAGGCTTTACAGACTGTGCTCTGCAGCACGGAGCCAGTAAAGTAGTCGGCGTTGAAGTCGGTCATGACCAGTTAGATGCTCGCCTGCGCAATCGAACAGATGTGATTTGTTTGGAGGGCCTCAATGCCCGAAACCTAACGCTAACAGATTTGGGAGAGCATTTTCCTGAATCGGGGTTTGACGCCGCCGTCATGGACGTGTCGTTCATTTCGCAGACAAAAATTTTGCCACAACTGCCTGCACTAATACGCCCAGGTGGCTATTTAATCACACTGGTCAAACCGCAGTTTGAGTTAGGCAAAGACGCGATAGGCAAAGGTGGCATTGTCAAAGACCAGCACCTAGTACAGCGACTTGAAAAAGACATGAAAGTCCTAATCGAACAACTTGGTTTTGACACCCTCGGCTATGAGAAAAGTGTCATTAAAGGCGGTGATGGCAATCAAGAGTTTGTGCTATTCGCTCGACGCCACTAAGGAATTATGGGTTACTTGAATACAATGGAGTAGACGTTACTTCTGGTTTACGAAGTGCGTCTTTCTGCTCCAGTTTATTAAGATAACGGCGAGCCATAACGAAGCCGACACAACCAAAAATAACAGAGCTCATCGCCTGCCCCAGAATAATGCCCTCAGCCCCCATCAACCAGCCAAATATAATGATCAAAGGCCAAGTTCCGAGGATGGCTCGGCCAAAATTCAATAATGTGCTACTAAGTGGTCGACCTAAGTTATTAAACACGGCAATCGCGATAAAAAGCAGACTTTGGAAGAAAAAACTGAATGATCCATAGGTTGCAAAAAAACGGATAACACTAGCCGTTTCACCCGTAGCATGAAAAATATTAATCAGAAAATCTTGTGATATATAAAGTATAGAACATAATACAAGACAGTAGATAAAGGCATAAACCACGGCACTACTCACGGCATTATGCATCCGCTGAAAATAACCAGCACCATAGTTTTGCGCTAAAATAGGTCCAACTGCACCTGATAGCGCAAATAAGCCGCCAAATACCACGGGGACAATACGACCAACAATCGCAATTCCTGCCACTGCATGATCTCCGAACTGAGCAGCGTAGCCCATAACAATGGCGTTTGCTAACGGTGACGACATGTTGGTCAGCATCGCTGGCACAGCAATCTTGGCAATGGGTTTTAAGTCTTTAACACTCTCAAGTAAATCAAATTGACCCAGCATTTTATGCACAGTCACGACACCATAGTAGCTCACTGCCACCATGGAAAAACGCGCCAATAAAGAAGCGATTGCGGCGCCATCAACACCTAGGCCAAAAACAAAAATCAGAATGGGATCTAACACAGCGTTTACAACACTGCATATCAACGTAGCGTACATCGCTCGCCGGGCATCACCCAGCGCTCGCATAATACCTGAAGCGATCATGCCAACCATAACGGCAGGCATACCTAATAACAGTATCTGAAGGTAGCTGGTGGCTAAATCTAGGGTACGAAAGTTAGCCCCAAGAAATACCAATAAATCGGGAATTCTTGGCCAAAGGAACCATACGACCATACTGGAAAAAATAATGCCCATTCCGAGGACATTAGTGGCGCGACGCTTCGCTAGTTGATAGTCACCCTCACCAATCGCCTTAGCAACCAGTGCAGTCGCAGCAACGGCTATGGCAATGCTGATGGACACCGTAAAGAACATGATGGTACTGGCAAAACCTACCGCTGCCACGGCTTCACGTTCGTCAAGCATCGACAGAAACAGCATGTCGACTAAGTCCACCATAAACATCGCCATCAAACCTAACGCGCCTGTAAACGACATGATGGAGACATGTTTCAAGGTAGAGCCTTGAGTCAGTTTTGCCTGTTTCGGCATGAATACCCTCGAACAAATAAGCGCGACGCGCAGATAGAAAAAAGGCCGAACGAAGTCTCGCTCGGCCTTGCTATTGTCGCACCTTTTACAAGGTGATAGAACGTTGGAATGTGGAGTTTTTAGTGAATACCACGGTCAGACTTAGCGAAGACAATTTTTTCAACGTCGGCAAAGCGCTCAGCGAAATGCACCGTCATATTCTCTTTCACCGAATCGGGTAACTCTTCGAAATCACGACGGTTGGCTTCCGGTAGAATCACTTCGGTGATTTTGCTGCGTTTTGCCGCAATAAGTTTCTCGCGAATGCCTCCGACAGGAAGAACTTGGCCAGTAAGCGTTAACTCACCTGTCATAGCAAGCGGTCTCTGGATAGGCTCTCCTTTGGCAAGAGACATCAATGCCGTTGCCATGGTAATCCCCGCACTAGGCCCATCTTTAGGCGTCGCCCCTTCCGGTACATGTAAATGCACCATACATTTATCAAAGAATTCTGCATTCTTCTGATAGCTCTTGGTGTGGGACAATACATAAGAGTAAGCAATTTCAGCCGACTCTTTCATCACATCGCCAAGCTTACCCGTCAGTTTTAGGCCTCGGCTTAAGTCGTGCACTTTATTGGCTTCAACAGGGAGCGTCGCGCCTCCCATAGACGTCCATGCTAATCCCGTCACCACACCAACACCGCGTAATGTTTTCTCATTACGGAAATACGGCATTCCGAGGAACGTTTCTACATCTTTAACACCTACACTGATACTGTCTTTTTCACCTGTCATCAGCTGAACCACACTTTTACGTAGAATCTTTTGCAAGAGCTTATCTAACCCACGTACGCCCGCTTCACGTGCATAGGATTCAATGATGTATTTCAATGCCGCATCCGTGATGTTGAGTTGTTTCTTAAGCAGCTTATTTCGCTTCAAGAGCTTCGGCCACAGGTGCTGTTTGGCGATCGCCAGTTTCTCTTCACCAATGTAGCCAGACAAACGAATCACGTCCATTCGGTCCAACAGGGGAGCTGGAATGGTATCCAGCTGGTTTGCCGTACACACAAACAATGTTTTTGACAAATCCACGCGCATATCAAGATAGTGATCTAAGAACTCGACATTTTGTTCAGGATCAAGTGCCTCCAGCAACGCTGACGCAGGGTCACCATGGAAAGACGAACCGATTTTGTCAATCTCATCCAGCATGATGACAGGGTTTTCGACTTGAACGTCTTTCAGCGCTTGAACAAACTTACCAGGTAATGCACCGATATACGTTCGGCGATGGCCTTTAATTTCAGACTCGTCGCGCATACCACCCAAACTAAAACGGTAGAATTCACGGTTGAGTGACTCCGCAATGGATTTACCAATCGAGGTTTTACCAACACCCGGCGGACCAACGAGCAACATAATTGAGCCGCCCATTTCTTGGCGATGAGCGCCCAAGGCTAAAAACTCAATAATGCGGTCTTTTACATCGCCTAATCCGGCATGATGCTCTTCAAGTACCTCACGCGCTTTGTTTATGTCTAAATTATCCTCTGAATGTACGCCCCAAGGAATAGACGTTGCCCAATCAAGGTAGTTTCGGGTAACACCGTATTCTGGGGAGCCCGATTCCAAAATGCTCAACTTATGCAATTCTTCGTCGATTTTCTTCTTCGCCGCATCAGGAACCGTTTTATCAGCCAAGCGCTCTTCAAACATCTCCACGTCTGACGTACGATCATCCTTGGAAATACCAAGCTCTTTCTGAATCACTTTAAGCTGTTCTTTTAAGAAAAACTCACGTTGATGCTTGCTGATTTTGTCATTCACTTCAGCACTGATTTCATTTTGCAGGCGCGCAATTTCGAGTTCTTTTCGAAGTAACGTTAGTGAGGTATTTAAACGCGGCAAGATCGGTAACGTTGCCAATACATCGTACAACTCTTGCGGCTCAGCGGAAGTAATAGACGCGGCAAAGTCAGCTAGTAGCCCAGGCTCGTTAAATGAGAAACGACCTAGATACTGGCGTAGATCTTCACTGAAAAGAGGATTTAAACGAATCAATTCTTTGATCGCATCTAGAATGGCAATCGAATAAGCCTTAGATTGATCATCACGCACTTTAGAATCACTGATGTAACGCACTCTAGCGCGATAAGGTGCTTCAGTACTAAGCCACTCCACCACTTCAATACGCTTTAAACCTTGCGCTAAGAAGGTAATCTTGTCGTTCGTTTTTTCAGCACGATGCGTCTTGGCAACACAGCCTATCTCGGAAAAGGTTTCCACTTTAGGCGCGCCTTCAGCTTGACGCTCCGCATAAATTAAGCCAACGACAGCTTGTGGTTGATCTGCGATGTACTCAAGGGTTTCTTCCCAAGGTTCAGCGTCGACCATGACAGGTTGTACTTGAGCCGGAAAAAAGGGGCGGCTCGATACCGGTAAGATATATAAAATTTCAGGAAGGACATCATCTGGTAACGCGAGTGCGCGAGGATCACTGATGGACACTTCATCGTTTTCAACAAGATTACTTTCTGATGGGTCAAAATACTTTTCGTCGTCACTCATAAGTTTCTATCTCTATAGGAATTGACTCTTTCGAGTCATTCTAGGAACAATAAAACTTATGTAGTGACGTTTAGAAAAATTACAATCCAAGAATGTCAGCTACGCAATTCATCCTTTATCTTTGCAAGCGTTTTTGGACTAGCCTCGTAATGCTAAAAATGCACCCGCCCCTGCCATTAGGCCACCTGCGCCACGGTTCAAACGTTTTACAGCGTGAGCAGATTTCATCAAACGACGCGCTTGCGAGGCACCAAATGAAATCATCGTCAAACCTAACATGAGTGCTACAAATGCCAAACCTGAAGCCAGCAAAATATCTTGGCTATTAAGCAGCGTAACATCCATAAAGGTCGGTAAAAAGGCAATGTAGAACAGCACCACTTTAGGGTTAGAGGATGAGATCAAGAAACCTTGCAGCGCAGCGCCCCAACCTTGTTTACGAGAGCTTTCTTGCGTCTCCGAAGCCCCTATCTCAATTGGTGCCGTCCACATTTTCCATCCCAAAAATAGCAAATAAGCCGCACCAATATAACGAATCGCAGTAAATACAACTTCCCACTGCTGCGCGATTGCCGCCAAACCAAAACAAGCCAACACTAAATAAAGAATATCACCACAGGCCATACCTGCAGATAACGGTAACGTTTTAACAACCCCGTGAGTCAAACTCTTCGCTAGAATGGCAAATACTCCTGGGCCTGGAGTGATGCTAAAAATGAAAATCGCAATAAAAAATGTCAGTGCACTTTCAAGACTCATGTTCTTGCCTCCTCAATACCGCAACTTAACAACACCATTCGAGTGACAAACTGCTTTGCTTGCATAAAATCTTCCTCTTCAAGTGTTTCTTTCTGCAATAAGATTTTTACCTGCGCATCGAAGTCTGCATACGTTTGCGTCATGGCCCAAATATTAATAAACAGATGCTCAACAGAAACAGGCTTCATCAAACCTTGTTCAACCCATGTATTAATGGTCGACTTTTCTTTTTGCAGCTCTTCTACGAAATAACGACGTAAGTAATCAAGCACGAACGGCTCTTCGCCAATCAGGGCCATTGCAAATACTTTTGACGCATTAGGATTCAACCGTGATTGCTCTAATTTCTCGCTGATGTAGCGCGTCAAATTATGACATGGCCCTAACTCAACATTAAACTGGCTTACTGAGTCTAGCCATAGCTGCAAAATACGTTCTAAAACCGCCTCTAATAGATCTTTTTTAGATCGATAATAATAGTGAATATTCGCTTTCGGCAAACCCGCTTCATCAGCAATCATCTGGGTAGTCGTTTTAGCCAACCCTTGTCGAGCGAAAACTCGTTCGGCAGTACAGAGAATTAATTCTTGGTTTTGCGCACGAATATGGCTTTTCAGCTGATTTTTTGGGCGTTTGGAGGAATCAGACATAGTCGCCTCAATAGCATTCTAAAAGATTTAGGGGATAGGCGAATTATAGGGGCAAACGTTGGGAGTTAACATTAAAAAAGGGGAGCAAAGCTCCCCGTTCCCCTCACAACAGTCAGGTGCTAGGCGACACCCTTTGTGCTGTTGTACCACGTTGGCTCAGTTTGCAGAGTAAGCCTCGACAAGCCGATCTTGTTGCGCAAGACACAACAAAACTTGAATATTTGGTCAGAATACACAAAACCATTTGACCCTGCAATAAAAAACCTAACCGATCGTTCAGTTTTATTAGCTAGCGAGAATTACTTTATTACGGCCTTTACGTTTAGCTTGATACAACGCTTGATCTGCTCGCTTCAATACGTCATTTGGCGCTTCACCCGTATTCACAAATGCCAATCCCATACTGACCGATACAGACACCTCTTTGTGTTTAGTTTCAGTAGAAACATCCAGACGCTGTAGATGGATTTCTTCGCGAATTTGCTCAAGCACCACTTCAGCATGCTCAATTCCGCGACCTTTAAAAAGCAATGTAAACTCTTCACCACCGTAGCGATAAACCGATGCTGAGCCAGAGTATCGTTGCATCACTCTGGCAACCTGCTTCAACACATCGTCGCCTTTATCATGCCCATAGGAATCGTTAAATTTTTTAAAATGATCAACGTCCAACATGGCCAACGCATAATGCCTTGGCAAAGCGAGCATTGCCTCATTCAATGCTCTACGACTCGGTAGTTGTGTTAATTCATCACGATAAGCCATGCGATGACTCTCCGACACCACAAACCACACCCAAACTAAAATTTGCGCGCTGCGTACTGCGGCATCTTGATGGGCTGTAAAAGACATGCATTCAATCAACAGCAGTGACACCAAGCTGATCAAGACCGCCGTAGAAAAGCCATCCGCATGGCGCCACCAAAAAATAAGACTGGTCATGACCGTGAGTCCGATCATCAACCAGCAAAGCAAAGAAGACAAAGTAATGTTTACAACGGGAACAAGAACCGCTAAGAAATTAAAATTAATGACGCCCTTCTCGTAGCTCATACTCCAAGCCACCAGCATCCCTAAAAACAAAATACGATTAAAGCCATAACGATTGAAAAAACCACGTTCGCGAAGTAACAATAAAAGCCCTAATCCTATGGCTGCAATCGTCGTAAAGCTATTTGGTAAATCATGATTCGAGACGTATGGATAAAACGTTGGCAATAGCAGCAATCCGCCAGCCAACAACACTTTGCCGCGATTAAAATGCCATGCCATAAACACCATAACAACGGAAAGCACATAAGGAAGCCATGGCAACAGATCCAATGCCAAAGCAGGGAATTGTGTTGTGTAAACACTGGCAAAAAGACCCGCCAACAAAATGAAAAGAGGAATTAACAGAGAACCTGTTCTTTGAGGCATTATCGAACCTATCGAACCTATCGATCAAACTAAATCAATATCTTGCCCCGAAAGTGGGACATTTTCATTAATAATTAAACAAAACTACCAATGAGAGAATTTTATGGGTTTATTAATTGACGGAAAATGGCATGACCAATGGTACGACACCGAGGCAACACAAGGTAAATTCGTACGTTCACAATCACAATTTCGCAACTGGATCGTTGCTCCAGAAGCATTTGATGCAAACGATGACAGCCATTTTCCAGCTGAATCAGGCCGCTATCATTTATATGTGTCACTTGCGTGTCCTTGGGCACATCGTACTCTGATTTTTCGTCACCTGAAACAGCTTGAGTCTCATATCAGTGTCAGCTGTGTCCACCCGCACATGCTAGAAAATGGTTGGGAGCTCAAAAGTGAAGCTCGCTTCCAAGACTCGCTAGTTCCTGCGGGGGATCCTTTGCATGAATTCCAGTATGCTTATCAACTATACACCCACGCTAACAACGAATACTCGGGGCGTGTTACAGTCCCGATTTTATGGGATAAGAAAAACCACACGATTGTCTCAAACGAGTCCGCTGACATCATCCGTATGTTTAATACAGCATTTAACCATCTAACTGGAGATGAACAAGATTTTTACCCTGAAGCTCTTAGAAATGACATCGATCAGTTGAATGCTCGTATCTACGATACGGTCAATAACGGCGTCTACAAATCAGGCTTCGCCACCACGCAAACCGCTTACGAAGAGGCCGTTTACCCATTATTTGAATCATTAGAGTTTTTAGAAAGTCGACTTAAAAACAATCGTTACCTCACAGGAAATACGGTTACCGAAGCGGATTGGCGCCTTTTTACAACATTAATTCGCTTTGACCCCGTCTATCACGGGCACTTCAAATGTAATTTTAAACGTATCATCGACTTCCCAAACCTCAATGATTACCTTGAACGTTTGTATAAAACTCAAGAAGTATCGAAAACCGTTAATTTTGAGCATATTAAGCAACACTACTACTACAGTCACGACACGATCAACCCAACTCGCGTTGTACCCGCAGGTCCAATGCTATTGTTTCGGTCTGAACTTTAAGGACAAATTTAGGGAAACTTGAGTACTTTTTGACAATATTCAAACTACTGACTATTAAATTATTTGTTTTTTTCAGATAATGTCTTGCTCATATATTGAACGCTAGAGACGAGCAGCAGCGAAAACTGTTGCTCGTTTTTTATATTAACGCTCTAGAAAATGATGGTTGGATATGGAACGTAAGTTACTTTGGGTTATCTCGAGTATCGTGATCTTAATTCTGTGGTTCAAAATTGAACCGCAAGAAACACAGCAGTCTGATTCAAAGGCTGAGATCACGAAACAAGTCCAAACGAAAAAAGAAAAGGAAGCCGCAGAGCCGAGCAAGAGTGCTCGTGATGCCACCGTCACCAAAGAAGAGGAAGAATATTTCCAAAGCCACCCGCTTGATAGTAACAAACCAAATTTTGCTGCCATGAGCGATATTCAAGAGCGTAAAGCGGCATTCTTCGACTACTTATTACCTTTCGTTGAAGAGAAGAATACATTGCTATTGCAAGATCGAGCTCGTATTCAAGCCATTCTTGAGAACGAAGAACCGCCTACTCGTGAAGATAAAACTTGGCTAGCGGCCCTACGCAAGATACATAAGCTTAGCAAAGTAGGTGTTTATACACATCAAGATATTGCGATTATGCTGCGCTATGTCGATGTCATTCCTGCTTCGTTAGTTCTTGCTCAAGCCGCCAATGAATCGGCATGGGGAACCTCTCGTTTTGCTGTACAAGGTAATAACTATTTTGGCCAATGGTGCTTTACCCGCGGCTGTGGTTTAGTCCCTAATGCTCGAGGTGAAGACAAAGATCATGAAGTGCGTAAATTTAGCGATGCACGAGAATCTGTCTTTGCTTACATCGACAATCTAAACAGTAATTCTGCTTATAAAGAATTACGCAGCATCCGTGCTCAACTTCGCAAGAACGGCAATACTATTACCGGTCTAGCACTGGTTCATGGGTTAGAGAAATACTCTCAGCGTGGCCAAGATTATATTGACGAAATTGAAAGTCTTATTGACTACAACGAGCTATGGCGGTTTAACGTTCACACCGACTCTGCGACCTATAACAACGAGTAAATAAATGATGAAAAGAGTGATTTACACTCTTTTTCTGCTTTAAGCACAGTGTTTTACAAGAAATTTCACCTGCGCTAGGGTGGCGGTCAAACACCCCCATCCTTTACAATAGCACTCGTTAATATCCAAAATTATAAATCGAGGACATTCCTTTGGCCCGTTTACCTGTTATTGTTGGCTTTGGCGGAATCAATTCGGCTGGACGTACATCCTTCCATCAGGCGTATTGCCGAATCATTTTTGATCTACTCCCCCAAACCATTCAGCAGGAGGTTTTACTAGACCTCGCAACCATCACTAACATTGCTGAATATCAAAATGGGGCTTGGCTAACGCATGATGGTGAAGCCCTTGATGCAGAAACTCTCATCGACACATTTGGTGAAGAAATTCTGGCGCGCACGCTTATTCGTCGCATTCACCCCAGCCTATTCGACGTAGACAACGTTACTGTTCATAAAAGCTCTGCCCTCTCAGCCGTTGTTGAGGGAGAAAAGCTTAGTTTTAGTGTTAAAACTCGCTCCCTACCCGACAACATACCGGCGAACTGGCAAGTTAAAGAGCTTTCTAAAACACACAGTGAAATCACGGTTGACGGCACCTTAGAAACCTTTATCAAGGATTCTAAATCTCTATCAGTAAAAGCGGCTGGGCAATTACCCACAGGATTTGATCCGTCCAAGCTTTACCAGAGCCGAAATCACCCTCGTGGTTTACAGATGACGGTTTACGGCGCTTCCGATGCTATTTTGAGCAGCGGTTTAGACTGGGATAAAGTTCGCAACTTAGTCGCACCGGATCAAATTGCTGTTTATGCCGCAAACTCGATCGGCCAAATGGATGACTTAGGCTTTGGTGGTATGCTGAAATCCGCGCTTATGGGTAAGCGTACTACGTCCAAGCACTTGCCATTAGGTTACGCACAAATGCCGGCGGACTTTGTTAATGCCTATATTTTAGGCTCCGTTGGTAATGTCGGCACATCGATCGGTGCCTGTGCAACGTACTTCTTCAACTTAGAACGTGCCATTGAGCAAATCAAAGTCGGGAAAGTACGTATTGCTATGGTGGGTGGCAGTGATGCTCCAATCACTCCAGAAATCATCGAAGGTTTCCGTACCATGGGCGCCTTAGCAGAAGACACCGCTCTACTTGCTTTGGACCAACTAGAAAACCAGAAAGAACCAGACCATACACGCAGTTGCCGTCCATTCGCTCAAAACTGTGGCTTTACCATCGGCGAATCCAGCCAATGGACACTGCTGATGGATGACGAGCTCGCTCTAGAAATTGGCGCAACTATACATGGTGCGATTCCTGCGGTATACGCCTATGCTGACGGCTATAAAAAATCCATTTCTGCGCCGGGTGTCGGTAATTATCTCACCATGAGCAAAGCCATGGCGTATCTAAAAAACATCATTGGCTCGGAAGGTCTTACGGATCGTACTTTCATTCAAGCGCATGGTACCAGCACACCTCAAAACCGAGTGACTGAATCGCATGTTCTAAGCAAAGCCGCCACAAGCTTTGGTGCAACAGCCATGCCTGTAACCGCAATGAAAGCCTATTTAGGCCATTCTCAAGGCACAGCTGGCGGCGACCAACTTCACCTTTCGTTAGGTGTATGGCAGCACGGTATTTTACCTGGCATCGTGACATCAAATGCCGTCGCTGACGATGTTTATACTGGCGGCTTAAAATTCCAGCTGAAACATGAAGAGTATGGGAAAGAGCACTTTGATGCTGCGCTATTAAACTCTAAGGGATTCGGCGGAAATAACGCCACAGCCGTCTTACTTGCCCCCCATAAAGTGATGGAAATGCTGTCGAAGCGCTACTCTAGCGAGCAAATTGCTGCTTACCTAGAGAAAAATGCTGATATCAAAGAGGCCGCCAATGCTTATAATGACGCCATGATCCGTGGTGAAGTTGAGCCTATTTATCGCTTTGGTTTCAATGTTTTAGGCGGCGAAGAACTGGATATCACTGATAAAGAAATCAATCTACCGGGCTACCATATGCCTGTAGATTTAAACATTCCAAACGAATTTGACGACCTCGTTTAGCGTGCTTTTACTGCAATCCCTTACGTAGGGGATTGCAGTTTTTCGACTAGAAAATCAATCAACAAACGCACTTTTTTGGGTAACAGTTTACGCCCCGCAAAGACCGCATAAAACTGCCCCGAGTAGGTTTCGTACTGCGTTAACAACGGGACAAGCTGTCCACTTTCAATGTATTTATCCACTAAGAAGCCCGGTTGAATAATTATCCCGGTACCGGCCACAGCTAAACGCGTTAATGCACCACCATTATTTGCCATTATCGACCCTCTGATAGGCAAATCAAACTCTTCATGATGGTTCTTAAAATACCAGCGCCCTGAATTTGGCGCATTAGTGTACTGTAAACAATTATGCGTCTTTAAATCCGCTGGATGCTCTGGCGCGCCATTCCGCTCAATATACTCTGGCGATGCACACACATAACCACGTAACGTACACAAAGGACGTGCAATGAAATGATCTCCTCCTAAGTCCCCTCCTCGCACAGCTAAATCAATCCCCGACTCCGTTAGATCAACACGCTTATCATTGAAATCTACCTCGAGCGTTATCTCTGGATACAAAGCCGAAAATTCACTGAGTATGGGCACCATATGCGTTAACCCAAAATCCATCGGAACACTGATTCTAAGGTGCCCTTTTGGCTTATGGGATAAATCCCCCAACTCCCCTTCTGCCTCTTCGATCGCTTCTAATATGGTGACGCAGTGCTGATAATAGAGCTTACCAGCATGAGTAACACTGATGTTTCGAGTATTACGATGCAGGAGTTTTGCCCCCAAATCTTCTTCAAGAGCATTAATGTAGCGAGTCACCATTGGGCGTGAAATGTCTAGCGACTCACTCGCCAGTTTAAAACTTTCCGCCTCATACACGCGGCAATAGACTTTCATCGCTTGTAACTTATCCATTTAACTTCCTCCTATGACAAAAAGTTCCAGATGAATTATTCCGTTTTATGAAACAGTGAATTGTTTTTACATGTAATTATGTATTCCTAGAACATGATTATACTAAGAGCCATTATTAATCGCAGACCCTTTTTTTGGAGGCATCAATGAAAGCTTTACTACTTACGTCAGCAGCCGTACTTGTTTCAACTAGTGCATTGGCGACAGACTATCAAGTCGACCCAGCTCATTCTTTCGTAACATTTGAAGTAGGCCATTTAGGTGTGAGCACCACCGTTGGCCGTTTTAATGAGTTCGAAGGTACATTTACACTAGCGGATAACGGCAAATCAGGCAGCTCAGAATTCACCATTCAAGCAGCCAGTGTTGATACAAACCATGCAGCACGTGACAAACACCTACGTAGCCCTGACTTTTTGGACGTTAAGCAGTTCCCAACCATCACCTTTAAAAGTACGTCATTTGATGGTGAAGAACTTAAAGGCGATCTAACACTTCACGGTGTCACTAAACCAGTAACATTTGAAGTTGAAAAAATTGGCGAAGGTGATGACCCATGGGGTGGCTACCGTGCAGGCTTCGAAGCAAGCACAACCCTAAAACGCAGTGAATTTGGCGTATCGTATTTCATCCCAGGTGTAACAGATGAAACAGAATTAGACATCTTCATCGAAGGCATTCGTCAGTAATTAGGAGTTACTATGTACGAGGAAGCGAGTAACTCAAACCTACTCATGCTGCTCAATACTGCGGTATACCCATTTCTGGTGGCCGCAGTCATTACGTTACTTGGCAAATTCAGCAGACACCTTAGCCTTTTAGGCTTAGCTGCTGGCTTTCTCGTTGCATTAAGCCTGATTCATTCAGGCTTAAATCTCCCACCGAGTAAAGCATTGGACTTCCTAACAATCAGCGTATTATTAGGCTTATTGATTAGCTACTTTCGCCAAGCGAAGATCGGCTTCAAAGCCCGAAACAGCATCACTTTTGTTGCCTTGTTTGTCAGTTTTTACTGTTTGTTAAACCCCGTATTAAAGCATCAAGGTCAACTATTAAGCTTCGCTTGGGCCGCTATCAGCGCGCTGCTTGTGCTGTTTGTATTCGGACTGCAAAAGCACACGTCTGACGCAAAACATTCTCATGCCGCCATGACGTCTCTTGCTATCATTGCAGGCACAACGGCACCAGTTGTTTCGATTGGTGGCAGCCTATTGATTGGTCAGCTGGTAGGAGGCTTTGCGGCCAGTGTAGTGGGCTATGTACTGATTCAGAAGTTTATCGTTAAGCAGTCTAGCTTACCGGGATTACTGCTTGGCTCGTTCATTTTGTCAGGCTTATTAGCTCAAGCTCATGTCTTAGCTGACTTGCCACTGTGGACGATGTTGATTGCCTATTTTGCTTTATTAACCAACATACTCAGTAACTTACTAATAAAAGAAGACGGCTCAGTATGGTCGACTGTCCTATCTATTATTCCGCAAACTGTGATCAGCGTCGCTATTGCTGGCCTGTCACTTTGGTCAATTTGGCCTGAAAGTAGCCTATATTAGGCTACTTTTTTCACTCTATTTCTTTTCCTTTAGCCTTTAAAAATAGAACGGTTTGAACGCCAAAACGACAAAATAAAGGCTGCGATCAAGCAACTAATAAAACCAAATGACATCAGATAACCCACACTCATATGAGTGAAGTCGACAAACATCCCGACAAAAAAGACGTTAGGTAACACGATAAATAACCAGCTACTGATCGTTAAAACCAATCTCTCAAAGCTGGAACGTAGATTTGTTTTAGCCAATAACCACGCGCTAAAACAAGTATAAAAAAACAGTGCAACACAAAAACCGATCACGGTTTCTGTAGATATGCCTCCCAGCGCACTGCCCTCGATCTGCTGCGTAATATTTGCTGGTGCAGCTGAATACCATATTGCGCCCACCAACAACTGCAGAACGTACACTAACAAAATTGCCTTGAAGTTCACTATATACGCGCCCCGATCTTTCTAAACCTACTCCATCAAGCTGATGGAAAACGGTGAAGTTCTTTGATTAATGCTCTTAGCACTGGACGCCAAGAGCGCTGCTTTATACCGTAATGACCAAAAATTTTACGACACGACAATGATTGACGCTTAATATCCGTCGCCATCTCTAAAGCACTTGCCGTGTCCCCCATATTTTCAAGTGCTGAATGGGCGGTATCATCAAACTGGCTCGCGGTTGTCAGAACTGCTTCAACTAAGCCCATCCAGCTGATTTCTTCAGAACAGCAATAGTGATACACACCTGTATTCAGAGCTCCATAATGACGCTGCTTGACGACTGAAAGCAGCACTCGCGCGACATCCGACACAGGTGTTGGACAACCAATCGCAGTATCATGGAACTCGATAGGGGCACCGGAGCGTACTAAATTGATCGTATTTGCAATAAAGTCATCTTGAGCGCCGCTAAAGAGCCACCCCGTCCGTATAATGATATGACGCTCTGACGTTAACACTTTTTGTTCAGCGGCCATCAATCTCTTTGCAAAACGACTGCGCGCATCAGGCTCATCCGTTTCTAAATAAGATGACTCTTTCTCTCCCAAGAACACCTGAACGCCACTTAACATGTAAAACAAAGGGCAAGACTCATTACCAAGCAACATATCCAGCCGCTCTAAATATTCATCGTAATCGTTCTGTGATGCACTGCGTAATGAATAGGCGTCAATGATGGCGTCACAGAACTTGTCATCCAATACACTAGAAGAAGACAATCGACTGATCACCTCATGACAAGGTATCTCTAACCAATCAAAGTCGAAATCATTATCATAGTATTCACGAATCGCTCGGCCTAGCTCTGTATCGCTACCAAGCAACACCACACGCATGGGCGCATTAATATTCTCTGGAGTTGTCAATTTGTTATACCTTATGCCAATTTGGCAAAACTCGTTGTAGGTTTGCACTGGTATAGCGAGCAACATCAGCCACACTTTGCTGACGCAGATCAGCAACGACTCGCGCGATATCCACGACCCTCAGCGGTGTATTCACTTGCCCTTGATAGCCACTAACAGGCATATCTGGAGAGTCGGTCTCCAACACGAAATCTTCATCTGCTAACGCTTGCAGAACCCTCTGAGCTTTCTTAGCTCTTGGATAGGTTACTGTCCCACCAATACCCAGTACAAAACCCAGCTTTTTAAATCGCTTGGCTTGCTCTAAGCTACCATTAAAAGCATGTACAATGCCTCCTCGACTAAATCGAGCCTGGCGTATCACTTTTAATAGATCATCTTCACTTTTTCGAGCATGCAAAATAACAGGGAGATGATGCTTCTGGGCTATCTTAAGCTGAGCTAACAACACTTCTTGCTGTAACTCATAATCCGGCATTCTAGGCCATTTATCTAAACCAATTTCACCCACAGCCACCACATCATTGGTCAATAAAGCCGCTTCAAGCTGCTCTAAATGATGATGTTTAAAACTGTCTAAAAAATAAGGGTGTAAACCCAATGCCACGCTAATTTCAGAATGCTGTTTTTGTAACGCTACAACACCAGGCCATGATTCAGCCGTAGTACTCGGTACTATAAAATGAGCGACGCCGACGGATCGACTGGCCACTAACAGCGCAGACAAATCCTTAAAAACAGAAAAATCAAGGTGGCAATGTGTATCGATCAACATGCACAAAGATTACATGAACCGGTCACAAGTCTCTAGCAGGAAGAGCAGTAGGATTGTAAAAAAGCCGCGCAAATTGCGCGGCCTTTTCGTAAAGCTAAAGTAAGATGAGATTTTACAGTTTTGGACCTGCGTTAATGATCTCTTCTGATACCGTTTCAAACTTCTTAAAGTTTTCTACAAACTGAGAGATAAGGCCTTTGGCATGCTCATCATAAGCGGCTTTATCTTCCCAAGTATCACGAGGGTTCAGCAATACAGAATCAACACCTTCAACATGGGTTGGAATGTCGACGTTCAACTGATCCAGATGCACTGTTTCCACATCGGCTAAAGCACCTGACTGGATAGCTGCAATCACAGCACGAGTCGTAGGAATACTGAAACGCTTACCGCCTTTACCGTGTGCACCGCCAGTCCAACCAGTATTTACCAAGTAAACTTTACTGCCGAATTGCTCAATACGCTTCATCAAAAGGTCCGCGTAAACATCTGCGGAACGAGGGAAGAATGGCGCACCAAAACACGTCGAGAACGTTGACTTGATACCACTGCCCGCGCCCATTTCTGTTGAACCTACTAACGCTGTATAACCACTTAAAAAGTGGTAAGCCGCCGCTTGCTTGCTCAATACTGACACTGGAGGTAGTACACCCGTTAAATCACACGTTAGGAAGATCACCGCATTCGGCTCGCCTGCACGATTATGCTCAGAGCGCTTATCAACACTTGTCAGCGGGTAACCAGCACGGCCATTTTGAGTAAGTGAGGTATCCGTATAATCTGCCTCACGAGACTCATTCATCACAACGTTTTCTAGAATCGTTCCAAACTTAATCGCTTTCCAGATAACGGGTTCGTTCTTCTCAGAAAGATCGATTGTTTTCGCGTAACAACCACCTTCAATATTGAAAACCGTACCTTCGCCCCAGCCATGCTCATCATCACCAATAAGGAAACGTGATTCATCAGCAGACAATGTCGTTTTACCTGTACCAGACAAACCGAAGAACAATGTGACATCACCATCAGAGCCAACGTTCGCCGCACAATGCATTGGCAGTACGTCGTGTGCTGGCAACAGATAATTCTGTACAGAGAACATCGCTTTCTTCATTTCACCGGCGTAACGCATACCAGCAATTAGAACTTTACGCTCTTTGAAGTTAAGAATGACACAACCATCGGAATTCGTGCCATCGCGCTCTGGCTGACACTCGAACGTTGGCACGTTCAAAACTTGCCATTCACCCTTATTGGATGGATTGTAAGATTCAGGATTAATAAACAGGTTACGACCAAATAGATGCTGCCAAGCGGTTTCAGTGCGCATTTGAACAGGGATGTAATAATCATCCCCCGCTCCAACATGAACATCAGATAGGTATGATTTTTTAGCGTCTAAATACGCCTCAACGCGGTTCCACAATGGCGCAAATTTATCTTCAGGAAATGGGCGGTTAACCGGCCCCCAGTGAATAGTGCCTTTAGTCGTGTCTTCCTCTACGATGAAGCGATCCATCGGAGAACGACCGGTACGCGCACCGGTCTCTACTACTAGAGCACCGGTATCTGCCAGAACACCTTCACCATCCGCAAGCGCATTTTCAACAAGCTGTGCGGTATTCAAATTACGCAGAATTATTTGGTCGTCAGTTCTGTTGTTCATGTTGCTATAGTCCTCTGAACAAAACGGTTACATTATGTTTTAAAATTATTATTTGGGGTAAATCTATAGTAACAAATGAATCTAAAAAAAAATATTGATATAACAAAGTGTTATTTTATTTCACACTGACAAGCACTCCAACCTTACCAAGCCACTGATTAATAAGGTTTAAATCAAGAAAAATCTGAATTTCGAGTATTTTTTAAACTGTAACAATCCTATATTTATGAAAAAAAAATACACTAATGTTCTTTTATTACGAGACACTATAGCCGGAAACTATAACCCAGTAGCTCTTGCCGCTTTTTTGTACTAACCACTATTTCGTCATTATTGCTCGAAATTGCACGTATTCTCGACTAAAATGCCCGCCAGAATTATTAACTTCCACAATAATTCAACTTTTAACCTGCCCGTAAATCGGCTTGATAGCCCCAGTTCATGGTAGGATTCTTTCTAACCTTCCCCGTTCGAAACAAAGGTAGACCTAAAGCTATGCAAAACGTGAATCAGAGCTGCAACATCGGATTCGTTGGCCTAGGAGTCATGGGCAAAAACTTAGCCCTAAATCTGGCCGACCACGGTTATCGCGTTGCGGGTTTTGATCTCGACACAGATAAAGTGAAAGACGTTTTAGACACTGAAGCAAAAGAACGTCCGAGCTCCGTCGATGAAGCGAGAATCATTGGTTGTGACAACATTAAGCAAATGCTCGACATGCTGGTCAGCCCACGCGTGATCGTGGTTTTAGTCCCTGCAGGTGATCCTGTTGACGCCGTTTGTCAAAGTTTAATTGAAGCAGGTCTTAACCCTGAAGACATCGTTGTCGATTGTGGCAACAGCCAATGGACTGACACCATTCGTCGAGAAAGCGACTATAAAGACCAATTCAAATTCTTTGGCACAGCGGTATCCGGTGGGGAAGTAGGCGCTCGATTTGGCCCTTCTCTAATGCCAGGTGGCGATGCGGACTCATGGAAATACCTACAACCAATGTGGGAAGCCGTTGCAGCTAAAGTTGACGAGAACGGTAAGCCAATTGAATCACGCACACCAGGTCAGCCAGTCAAAGAAGGCGAGCCATGTACCGCTTATCTCGGCCCAAATGGTGCTGGCCACTTCGTAAAAATGGTTCACAACGGTATCGAATATGCTGATATGCAGCTTATTTGTGAAGCGTACCATTTGCTACGCTCACTTTTAGGCTATGAGCCTGCTGAAATCGGTAAACTGTTTGAGAAATGGAACCAAGGCATTCTTAATAGCTACCTTGTCGAAATTTCTGCCGATATTTTGCAACAGTATGATGACAAAACAGGCGCACCGCTTGTCGATATGATCCTAGACAGTGCCGGTCAAAAAGGTACAGGTCGCTGGACATCGATTAGCGCTACGCAAATGGGCGTTCCTGCCGGCATTATTAGCGAATCAGTGTATGCGCGAGCGTTAAGCACACTAACTGCTGAACGTGAAAAAGCAGCGGGCTTCTTAATTGCCGATGTCGAAACGTCTGAGATTGACGCTGAAGCTGTTGAAGATGCGATTGAAAATGCTCTGTACTGCGCGAAAATCTGTGCTTATGCGCAGGGTTTCCAAATCATGCGTGCAGCACAAACAGAATACGACTGGACACTCAACTTCACCGGTATCGCCAAGATCTGGCGTGGCGGCTGTATCATCCGTGCATCTTTCCTACAAAAGATTGCCGACGCGTTTGATAAGAACCACGACCTAGAAAACTTATTGCTAGATGACTATTTCGCAGATGCGATGGCAGAAAAGCAAAAAGGATTACGTGATGCCGTTGTACTGGCTGCTCAATCCGGCATTCCGACGCCTTCGTTCTACTCTGCATTAGCGTACTTTGATGGTTACCGCTCAGAAGTGTTACCAGCCAACTTACTGCAAGCACAACGCGACTACTTTGGTGCTCACACTTACGAGCGCATTGACGCCGCCCCTGGTGAGAAATTCCATACTCATTGGCAGCAAGAAGGCCGCCCAGAGACCAAAGTTAAGTAAGCAAATACACAACCTATAAACAAAAAGCCCGCTTAGTGAAAACTAAACGGGCTTTTTAGTCACTCTAAGCCAATCTTAAAAAATTATGCTATAAACGATTACTCGCTTTTAGCGCCCTGCTTTTCAACTGCGGTTAGCATGCCGCGCAGCATGCCCACTTCTTGCTGATCAAGCTGCGATCGTTGATATAAGCGTCGGAATCGTGTCATAACTTGTCGCGGGGCTTTGGGGTCTAAAAACTCGATATCCCCCAGCACTTTTTCTAAATGCGTTAGCATATGGTCTAACTGCTCTGAAGTCGCTGCTGGCACATCCCACTTGCTTTCAACGATCGGTCCACCTTGTAAGCTTAGTGCTTTCATACGAAGTTCATAGGCTATCACCTGAACCGCGGCACCTAAATTAAGAGAGCTAAATTCTTCTACCGAAGGGATATGGACATGGTAGTGACAACGCTGCAGCTCTTCATTCGTCAAGCCGCGGTCTTCTCGACCAAAAACAAACGCTGTTTTTAACGTATCGCCGTAGACCAACTCCGCCGCTTGACGAGGATCCACCAACGTTACCGGAATATGACGTTCACGAGCGCTCGTACCAATGACTAACTGACTGTCCGCTAACGCTTCTTCTAAAGTGGCAACAACCTTGGCGTTATCTAAAATATCAGACGCGCCCGACGCTCGGCTAAACGCTTCATCATGGGGAAACAACTTAGGTTCCACTAAGACTAATTCGCTGAGTCCCATATTTTTCATTGCGCGCGCCGCGCCACCAATATTACCGGGGTGAGAAGTGTTCACGAGAACAATTTTAATGTTTTGCTGCATATCTAAGTTATACCAATGGTCAGTGGAGCAATAAGGCTTTAATGGTATCAGAGAATTCACCACAACCCAGCATTTGAACAGAATTTAACCATTATTTAACTAGATTAGTGCGGGCAATTGGGCTAGAATTCGCGCCCACAGAAACGCTGCACGAACAGTATTTAGCATCGTTCACGCTCTTTAAAACTTTAACCGCAACGAACTGTCCAAAAGACAGTTGCTGCCCTATTGATTCAATCATTGGTATCCCATGCAACCACGAATTAATGTCGCTCTTAAAGCGGCTCGCGCTGCCGCAGACTTCATCATCCACGCGCAAGAAAAGCTATTGTTCGATAAAGAACAAGGCTCAAACGCGACAGAAGTGTACAGCAATGTCTGTACTGGCGCTGAAAAAACCATCATCCATCATTTAGCAAAAGCTTACCCTGAAGACACGATCAGCACACGCCTTCAAGGCACAGTGCAAGAAGGTAAAGAAGGTGAGTGGGTCATTGATGCAATTCAAGGTCAGCACTTGTTCACACGTAGCCTTTCAGGCTTTGCAATGACAGTTAGTTACCTAGTTGCGGGTAAAGTTGAGCATGCACTGCTAATCAATCCTTCTACGCGTGACGAGTTCTACGCGAGTAAAGGCCGTGGTGCTTACCTAAACAATTCTCGTATGCGTACAGGCGTTTCACGTTCCCTTGAAAACACAACGCTTGGCACTCAATTCCCTAGCACAGAAACCACTATTGCTTTTGCTGCTGGCCAATTCAAAGTACTTGAAGAAATGGCTGGCAAAGGCGCGCGTGTTGTTATGCAAGACTGCCCTGCATTAATGCTAGCAAACGTAGCGGCAGGTCGCTTAGACGCCGCTTGGGGACTTGATCTACGTGACTGGGAAGTACAAGCACCACTGTTTATCGCTAAAGAAGCAGGCTGTCTATTCGCAGGTTTTGACGGTTCTCCAAGCTATGAATCTGGTCACGTATTGTGTGCTAACCCACGCCTATTCAAATACCTACTGCCAACACTGAACAAGCAGCTAGGCTCGTAACCACCGCCGTTTGGTCACTAAAAAGCCAGCTCAATGAGCTGGCTTTTTTATAGGTAAAATAAACGCAGTTTATTTCGCTTTATAGATATTTTCGTAGCAGTAATTAGTCGCTTCCACGAAGCCATCGACACTACCACAGTCAAAACGACGACCTTTGAATTTATACGCTAAAACACAGCCTTCTTGAGCTTGGCGTAAAATCGCATCCGTTATTTGCACTTCTCCGTTTGCACCCGGTGGTGTTTCTCGAATCTTATCAAAGATATCCGGTGTTAAAATATAGCGACCAATAATCGCTAAATTCGATGGCGCTTCTTCTTTGCTTGGCTTTTCCACCATGTCTGTCACGCGAAATAAGCCTTCGCTCATCGATTCACCAGCAATCACACCATACTTGTGTACCTCGTCTTCTGGCACTTCTTGAATGGCAACGATTGAGCAACGGAACTGCTTATGCAGCTTAACCATTTGCGCCATCACGCCGTCGTATTCGCCGCCAAAACATAAGTCATCCGCCAACACGACACCAAAAGCCTCGTCACCAACTAACGACTCTCCGGTAAGGATCGCATGACCCAAGCCTTTCATCTCATGCTGACGAATAAAAGAAAAGTTTACTGTGTCGATTAAATGCCTAATCCCCGTTAAGTATTCCTCTTTTGCCGTCCCTGCAATTTGATGCTCAACCTCATAGCTGATGTCAAAATGATCGGCAATCGCACGCTTACCACGGCCTGTGACAAACGTAATGTTTTCCAATCCAGCTTCTACCGCTTCTTCTACGCCATACTGCACAAGTGGCTTATTGACGATCGGTAGCATCTCCTTTGGCATCGATTTAGTTGCTGGTAAGAAGCGTGTGCCATAGCCTGCAACTGGAAACAAACATTTACGAATCATAATTAGTCCTTATATAACAAACAGGTAGGCAGCCGAAATCAAACCACTTGGCTAACCTCATTAAAGTAATACTGTTCGAGTGACACTTTGAACAACCTTTGTTAAACGCTCTAACACAGGATTACCTAACTCATACCAATGCCAAAATAACGGCACTTCTAGTCGTTGGTTAGGAAAAAGAGAAATAAGCTGGCCACTCGAAAGCTCCTCTTTAATTTGTACACTAGGTATCAAAGCACAGACTGTGCCAGACTTCACTAACGCAACAAAACCGTGGGACGAAGGGTACCAATGACTCTTTCTCGTATCCGCTTCAATCCACAAGCATTCCTGCTGATAACGACGCCAAAGCGCGATGTCGTGCTCATCATAAATCAACGATGGCAACTTAGTCACGGCCGTTTCGTCTATTCCGTTAGGGAAGTGCTTGTTCACAAACTCTGGCGTCGCCACTAGTTCATACGTCATATTTCCCAAAGACACTGACCGTCCACCGCTCACAGGGGCGCCGACGTCACAAACACAGGCCATGACGTCTCCACGCTGCAATAGCTCTCGCGTCTTAGATTGATCCTGAGATTTCACCTGCAGAATCGTAGAATCGACATCAGAGAACTGGCTCAATACGTCAACAAACCAAGTGGCTAGCACATCATTATTTACCGCGATAGACAGAGGCTCTTCACTGCCCGATCCATGAAACAACTCTAATAACCCATCCTCAAGTAACAGTACCTTTTGAATGTGTGTTACCAAATGCTCACCAAGACTCGTCAACCGTATAGGTCGCTCACGAATCAACAGTGGCGCACCAAAAGAGTGCTCCAATCGCTTAACCTTTTGCGATACCGCGGATTGAGTCAAGGATAAAGCCTGTGCTGCCGCTTCAAAACTCTGCAATTTAGCGACTTGATAGAAGCAGTATGCTGCTTGATAATCCAACATTAAAATAATTAATCCAGATAAAGTTTAATTAACTCAACTAAACATATTATTCATCATACACTTTAATTCAATTTGATTAACAGTGAAGACATACAATGTTCATTAGCTTTACAACTGGTTTACTTACAGGTGGAAGTTTGATTATTGCGGTAGGGGCCCAAAATGCGTTCCTATTTGAACAAGCTATTAAACGACACTATGGCTGGCTAATGGCTAGCATCTTTATTATTAGCGATGCTCTGTCCATGAGTTTAGGAGCGTTTGGGTTTGGTTATTTGGTACAAAGCCAACCATGGATACTGACAGCTTCAAAATGGGCGGGAGTGGCTTTTCTGCTGTGGTACGCATACACCAAATGGCAAGCAAGCCGGCATGACGAGAGCATTATATTATCGCAATCAAGACAACTAGCGCCGCTGAAAACAGTTTTACTCATGGGGCTTGCTGTAACATGGCTTAATCCACATTTTTATCTAGACACCATGGTACTAATGGGGAGCTTGTCACTCGCATGGCAAAATTCTCAGTGGAATTTTATCGCCGGGGGGATCTGCGCTTCCATCATCTGGTTCTTCGGGCTTACATTGATCGGCCGCAGCATGACTCGCTGGGTAGGCAATATCGAGTTTTGGCGTTGGTTCAACCGTCTCAACGCCCTCATTATGATTGTCATCGCGTTTCAAATTGCGACAATCTAAAGATTTGTTTTCACTACATTAAAGCACTGATTAGTGTGTATCAATGCTACTTAAAGACCACACTCTTTGCCAAACTGTATTAGTTTATCCCCTTAATCTTAACATTCACATAATCGGCAAAGCGTAATAGCTGGATCGGCGGGTAAAGCTGCATTCTACGGGCTACAGACACATTAATAGCCATTGAGTAACCACTCAGGTCAGCAATAGGCAGACTGCCTGGCTGCGCATTATCCAACAGAATTTTATTGGCCTGATTGGCCGCTAACACCCCCACTCTATAGTACTTATTGGAAACGGAAATCAACGCTGAAGAGTTCGTCACCATCGAGTTGTAAGCACTGGCCACGGGCAAACCATAACGTATAGCCGCTTCCGTAAAGGCATCTTGATTCGCTAGGTTGTAAGAGCTGGAACCAACGTACACAACGTCAATATCTTGTGCGGCCAAAGCAGCCATTTTACGATCGAACTGATTCGGAATAGGTTTACCTTGAGCATCTAATTCATAGGTTTCTTCAACTAAAGAAAACCCCATTTCTAAGGATAGTTCACGCAGTTTTTCTGTGTTCAATACTGAGTTAAGCTCGGCAGATGAATACAGTACTCCTACTCTATAAACTGGAAAATACTCTCGCATGGCATTGATCTGCACCTTTTCACTAATGCGGTTGCGGACCCCTGTCACCGTAGGTCGTCCACTTTCTTCTTTAGACGCAATAATATCGGCACCCAATGGGTCAGAAACGAGCATAAACAGCACGGGAATATTCCCCAATTTAGTAGCGCTACCATATTCTTTATAAGTTCCAATCATGGCTTTGCTGACGCTAGTTCCCCACGTAACAACCAAGTCAGGCTCTATTCGTTTAGCTTCTGCAAGAAATTCCGGCAATTTAGACTTATCACGGTTGGCATCACGCACAATGATATTGACCGGCGTCCCCCTGTTTTCCATATAGTCTTTAAAGCCCAGACATGCTTCCTCACATCCTCGCCACACAGCCATATAAACCGTTTTCTGATCCTCAGCAGACGCATTACCAACCATCGCAAAAATAAAACTAATGCTCACACTTACAATATAGAAAACCTGTCTCACGTTTGGATACCTTCTGCACTTTCACAACAACTTTTCGGACTCGCTTAGTAAGCGCAATAAAATCAGCCAAACGGTGGTCACTAACCTTAAAAGCCCCTCAAAAAATGCCTTCATTTCTTAAGTTTCGAACAAAAATCTAACTCACCTCTTACTAAAAGAATTATATTAAACCAAACACATTAAAACCATTTTATTTACACTAAAGACAACAATGAGCACAAAAATGACACTCCTGTTTATCTAAAACTGTCTGCTAAGAAATCCCCAACTAACGGCTAAACATGATTCGGATTCTAGGCTCGGACTTTAATAGTGTAGACGTCCTAGAACTCAAGCCACCATTCCAGTACGACAAACGATTATTACTTGTATAATGAGCAGTGCAAGTTAGCTCAGCTTAAGATTTAAAAGGCAACATTGAGTGTTTAAGGACAAGCAAAATGATTCCAAATTACCAACAAATCATGCAACCACTATTGCAACAGCTTGCCTCGCAGCAAGGCCAAGACGTTCGCGTTCGAGACCTCGTCACAGCGATTGCCGATCACTTTCAGCTCTCTGATGAAGAACGCAATGCGCTTTTACCAAGTGGTAAGCAGCGAATCATAGATAACCGTGTCGGCTGGGCTCGCACTTATTTGCTCAAGGCAGGTCTAGTAGACAGCCCTAAACGTGCCCATCTCATGATTACAGAGCGCGGCCTTGAAGCCCTCGCAGCCAACTTCGAGATCAACAATGACTACTTGAAGCAGTTCGACGAATTCCAAGCATTCAAGAACAAGAGTAATGAGATTGAGAGCACGGATAGCAGAGATTGCATTTCTACAATCCAACAGAGCGACGAAGACATCACACCCGATGAAGCGTTACTCAAGGCTTACCACCGTATTAACCAAGCCCTTGAAGAAGAGCTGTTAACACGAACCAGAAACGTCTCGCCGGCGTTTTTTGAGCAACTGCTAATCGACCTTCTACTTGCAATGGGCTACGGCGGCACAGGCGAAAGCACCGCCCATGCCCTCGGTCAGACCGGTGATAACGGTGTCGATGGCGTGATCAACCAAGACCCGCTAGGCGTCGATCAGATCTACATCCAGGCCAAACGCTATGCCGCAGGCAACAACGTCGGCTCGGGTGACATACGAGACTTCTTTGGTGCGCTAAACTTAAAGAGAGCCCAGAAAGGCTTATTCATCACTACATCGGACTTCACGGCCTCCGCGATCAAAACTGCCAATGACCTTGGATCGCGCATCGTGTTAATCAACGGACAACAACTTGCGAAGCTTATGCTGCGCTACAATATCGGCAGCAGAAACGAACAAGTGCTTCATCTTAAAAAGATTGATGAAGAATTTTTTGATGGGTAAAAAATGTTTAAAACTATTATTGAGCAACTAAAACTGTGTTCTGACTTCTCGTTCAAAGTAGTCGACTTGCAGCATGCGCTCAGTGATCTCCTCGAAAATAGCCTCTTTATCCAGACTTAACACTGGCTTTTTGAAAACGGACATTGAGCCGCTTTTCTCTGGCCATTTATCTAACACACCAGATGTTTCTATCGCTTTTCTTGCTTCACTATGTTGCTCTTCAGAGACGAGATGATCGATATATGTCTGTGTAACATAGTTATTCGCACCACCAAAGAATATGACAACTTCTGTTTCTCCAACCCAATCTGCTACTTTAAAACGCAAAACAGGGGAAAGGCCCCAATGATGGAGGTTCGCACGTATCTCTCGCTCAGGGAGTGCTTCTTGCAAAACTGCCGCGCACTCACTAAAGAGTTCTTTGATAACGGTATCTTTCAGCTTTTGAGCACTCTCAATTTCTTCTAAATGGCTAAGAACATATCTATAAGTCTCTGCTGGCACTCTTGTTCCTTCTGTCATTAATTGCTCCATATGCACGATAAATTCACGTAATAAAACCACCCACTTATTCATAGGTTGTGAGATAAAATGAGCTGCCAAACCGCTTTTTAATGTACCAATCAAAGAAGTATAACTAACGCCATACCAACCGTGAGGTGCTTGCCCTGAAGGAGATAAGACAACATGTACACGCTTTTTCTCGGCAAACTTCTGTTCAGCAAACTTCTCATAATCATCAAAAGGGTTTATTTGCTCGTGAAAAATTTTATTCTCTAACACTAGAACCCAATCATCAGACTCCAGAAGCAAGTCTATGCGGTTACGGCCATCAGTTAGCACTTCTCTTTTTGGAGCATTAATTAGGCTAGCACTTAACTGATCAGAAAGACCGTCGCCTATTGAAATGAGTAGCGCTTCAAGGGCAAGTTCACCTAGGTTATGTTCTGCATTATTGTCGAGAAAGAAAGCTAAAACATCTGTTGCTGGATTCTCAAAATGACCACGAGCACCGATGCTAAAAATAGTCGCTTCGCGCTCAGGTATGCCCGAAAGCTCTGAGATTTCGGTAAGCAAACACTTTAATTCGTTTAGTTCCATTAACGATATTTCCTAATTGAAGAGTTAACACACAAGTGCATCACCCGATGTAATTGCGAATCTACAAATCGAATAGCGAATCTTTTATGTGAGACCTGCGGCATCTCTACGAGGCGATGCTAGCAGATATGACGTAAACATAAGTGTTTAGCGGTTAAATTGCACGGCTGGCAATACCAACCTAGGAAGACGTAGGCGTTCACACTGTGAGCTTAGGAATTCACGCCAGTAAGGCCAAACATGGAAACTTGCGTTTTTTAACGAGAACTCATCAACCGCTTCGGTTTCCAACAACTCAGCCATGGCATATTCTGCAATAAAATCCGCTTCTACAAAGGCTTTTATTTCAGGATCCTGACCCTCTACAGGCAGCACCCATCGTGTCCCCATGCGCACATAGACTTTTAAAATTAGCTCGTCTTCATTCGATTGAATGACTTCACTTCTACGCACAGCATGCATTTGCTGCACAAGTAATTCCGTATGCTCTGTACGCTTGGGGTCAAAACCTTCACTGCATTCTGCCTGAGACGATTTTAGATAGACATCTTGAATAGATAAGTTATCAATCGCCTTTTGCAATGTCTTGCTAATCTTAGCCATACGCTTGCATCTCCTCGATAGGATACTCACGGACAACAGTAGCTTTTTTACTTTCCACAACTTTTAACGTAAATCGAGCCCTTGATATTTCTTCCCAGCTATCAGACTGCACACCTGCTTCATACATTAGCTTCTCTAGCATCATTGGAAACGCTTCCGCCATACGCAGCAGCTTATCCATTGAATCCGATTGCATCACGTCATCGCTTTCATACTTCGAAAAAGCGACCGGACCACCACCGAAAACTTTTGCGGCTTGCTCTTGGTTTAAACCCCATGCTTTGCGTAAAACACGGACTTGTTCACCCGTTAGTAAGCCTTGCACCTCTTTCTTAAACGCGATCATAGCACGCTTATTTAAACGCGCTTCGGTCGTACCGGCTTGCTCACTGCCACACACATCACATTCCGCATAATGGCTTTTAATCTTGCCTGTGTGACCAAGGTGCTCAACATCAATCCATTCAGTCTTAGCTTGCAACTGCCCCATTTCACAAATTGGACATACCTTGCTTTTCATATCTCACCCCTACTGCGATAGATGACAGGAAACCAGTAACAACAGTTTGCCTGCTTTGTTTATCGCGAATTTCACATAATACTCATAGTGCATGTCTTTATACGCATGGTCATTCCACTCTGCACGAACTAAGCAGTAGCTATCGCATGCCGCCCATGGGCCTGTTGAATTTTGCACACACCACTCAGAGTTAACATAACGACCATTGAGTAAAGCTTGTTTCAACAAAGCCCGCACATCCTCGATGTCAAACTCTAACCGCTGAACATCTTGAATACACTTTTTCGTCCAAAGCTTTGTATGCTCATCACCCTTATCGAGTAAGGCCAGTACGGTGGAGTTATCATAAAGTGGCCCGCTGTCGATATGGACTCGACCTTCTTCCCTAGAAGTAGGTGGCGCTCCATGGTATGCACTAATATTGATTGCATTATTTACCATAATGGTAAGTTTATCCATGAAGAATATGTAAATTTACATGCAAGCATTTTGTACCTCCTTGTACATAGGCTGTCTTATAAAATCTACACCGCCTGCGCCACTAGGGCGTCGGTTAGGTTTAGCTGGGTAGTTTTGCTATCGGCGAGTTTGGCTTTTAGCTGGTCGCAGAGGCTCATTAGCTGATCGACTATAGTAATTACCCTCTTTTGCTCTTCCTTTGGCGGTAAAGGAACCACCAAACTTCTTATCTGCTCACGAGAGACATTTTTCATTGAACTACTCGTACCACCGGCAACACGCTGATAGTAGGCACGAGAAAAATAGCTGTTGTTTACCAAATTGAGAAAGTGACCGACAACTTCACTATGAAATTTGAATCTGATAATTTTGTCACTCATCATTAATTTCTCAGGAACATTTTCAGGCACAACAACCGCTTTAGCGACTAAATCCGCTGTATTAGCCCTAGAGATAAGAAAATCACCGCTTTTAACTTCATGCTCATCTCTAGCTTCTAAATGATCTGGTAAAGCTTTGTTTTCAAGTGGATTGAATACATCCCAAGTAACAGCGCTTACTTTGAGAACTCCCCAATTTTCGCCCTCCCGAGGAGTGGCTAAACATTGCGGGCTCCAACCAGCGCCAGAGGTAAGAGAAGTACAATCAAACCTACACCATTCCCATCCCTTGGGCAGCTGGAATGGTTTTTCATCATCGCTGATCGGTGGCAGTGGTTTCTGCTTTTTGATTTTCTTTTGCTTAACCAGTTCTTCTTTTTCAGCGACGATGCGTTTGAGTAGTTCGGACGCAGGTTCGTCGTTGGGGTCTTGGGGCACCAGTTTGCCCATCACGGCGAGTTGCAGGATGGTTTGTTTGAGCTGGTCGATGCTTTGCTCGGTGGTAAACAGCAGATCAAAGTGGGCGCTGAGACGTTGCCAGTTTTGCTCTGGTTCTTCAGCGTCAGCGCTTTGTAGCAGGGTATCCAGTAGGATTTGCACCAAGGTTTGGTGGGCATCAAGACTAGATTCGGTTTGCTGTTCTAACTGATCGCACAGTGCCATTAGCTCATCGACTTTAGCGACGATACGGTGTTGCTCTTCTATAGAAGCCACTGGCACCAGTAGCGACTTTAATGCTGTAGCATTTACATTAGGTTGTCCTGTGCCCGCAGAGTTCGCATAGAGCTGCTTCCAATACAACTTACTACCTAGATAAACTTTTATGAATGACGCATACATCGATTCGATTTTACGAACACGAATTAAATATGATGCGAAAACAGCATTTACATTAATATTTTCAACGAGGTAAGACTTGCCAATGGTTCCACCTGTACGAGCTAGCAAAATATCATTATTTTCAAGCAGATAACCTTCTGCTTTCTCAAGGGTTATTTCACAAGCAGGAACAGTGGACCAGTTTACTTTGTCATCTTGAATATCAGTTATTCTAAGGAGTCTGATACCATCGGAATTAGGTAACGCGGACGCTGTATAACCATAATGAATCTCGCTAGATAGGTCGCCTAATCTAGTCCACTCCCACCCTTTGGGCAATTCAAAGGGCTTTTCCTCTTGGCTGATCTCTGGCAGTTTTTTGGGCTTTTTGATTTTGCCTTGTTTGACCAGTTCCACTTTCTCAGCGGCAATACGCTCTAGCAATACTGATGCAGGCTCATCATTTGGGTCTTGGGCGACCAACTTGCCGCGTACCGCCAATTCTAAAATCAACTCACGCAGTTTTTTAATGCCGTAAAGCTCACGCTTACTGCTACCGCCACGACCGGCGCTGGATTTGTCTTTGACTGCGCCTGTCCAAAGATCAATATGTTCGGTGATAAGCTGTTGCAGCTTGTGTTGCTCTGCCATTAGCCACGCTCCTCTTCCGAGTCGTTCTGCTGGCTGTTTGCCGTGCTCATTAGGGCATCGCCTAGGATATTTTTCAGCTGTAGGCGCAGTTCGCTGATTTCGGTTTGTTGCTGTTGGTAGGTGGCCAGTAGCTCTTCTGGATCGTGCACTTCGACCGCTTCTTGGTACGGGTTTTTAATATCCAAGTTGAAGTTACGGGCAATGATGTCCTCAATGGAGACTTTCCACGCTTGGTTGGTTTCAACGCGGCTGGTAAAACCATCGGCTTCGTCGCCCCACCAGTCGATTTCCGTTTGAAACTCTTCAAACTTCATCGGTTTGGATTTGTTGTAGTTCTTCACACCTTCTGGGTACGGATGCTCGTAGAACCACACCTCTTTGGTTGGCTGGCCTTTGGTAAAGAACAGAATATTGGTCTTGATGCCGGTGTACGGGTTAAACACGCCATTGGGCAAACGCACGATGGTGTGCAGGTTACACTCTTCGGTCAGTAGCTTTTTGATCTTGGTTTTCACACCTTCGCCAAACAGTGTGCCGTCTGGCAGTACCACGCCCGCACGTCCTTTGTCTCGCAAAACTTCGATAATCAGCTGTAAGAACAAATCTGCCGTTTCACGGGTTTGCATTTCTGCTGGGAAGTTCTTTTCAATACCGTCTTCTTCTGTGCCACCAAACGGTGGGTTGGTGGCGATCACGTCAATATTGCTGTCCCAGCTTGATAGGGGTTTGTTCAGAGTATTGCCGTGGCGAATTTGTACTGGCACCTCGATACCGTGCAGCATCATATTGGTGATACAGAGCAAATGCGGCAGCTGTTTCTTCTCTACCCCATGGATTTGCTGTTGCAGGGTTTGATGGTCTTCGGTGGTTTTGACGTAGTTCTCTTTCACATGGTCAAAACTACAGGCAAGGAAGCCACCCGTACCCGCAGCGGGGTCCATAATATTATCGCCCAACTTAGGATCAAGACGGTTCACAATAAACTTTGTGACAGCGCGTGGCGTGTAGAACTCACCGGCATTACCGGCGCTTTGTAGATCACGTAAGATTTGTTCGTATATATCGCCAAATAGATGACGCTCATTGGAGTCAGTGAAGTCGATCTCATTGAGCTTGTTGATCACCTGACGCAACAAGGTGCCGTTTTTCATGTAGTTGTAGGCATCGCTAAAGGCTTCTTTCACCACAAAGCCGCGCGGGTTTAAATCTCGCGGAGCATTCAGCGCCTTCATATCAGGAAAGAGATCATCATTAACGAACTCTAAAAGCTCTTCACCGGTAATGCCCTCAGGATCGGCTGCCCAGTTACGCCACAGATAATTCTCTGGAATCGGGGCTTTGTAGTCGTCTAATTCAAATTCTAGCTCTTCTTCTTGGGCGTCAAAGACTTTCAAGAATAGCAGCCAAGACATTTGACCAAGGCGCTGGGCATCGCCGTCTACACCGGCGTCTTTGCGCATAATGTCTTGGATGGATTTGATTACGGTACTGATGGACATAAGATTCTCTATTAACTGAATTCTGAAGTGACGTAGATGTCATGTCGCCTCAACAAGCACATTAGACGTCGCTGAGGCGTTGTTGATTAGGCAATGTGCGGTTGGTATAACTCGTCTTCCAAGGCTTTTACTGCGTCGTAGTATTGTTCTTTATCATCATTAAAGCCTTTCTTGATGATCTCTCTCATACGACCTATTTGGTCAAATGGTGCGACTTTCAACACTTGAATGTTTTCGATTTCTGAGACGCCTTCGTCGGCGTATTTATCCAGTAGGCGACTGAGCACTTCTTGGGCCACTCCGTCGTACTTGGTGAAGTAATTACGCTTTTTGACGTTGTTGGCGCGCTCTTTACGCGTTAGCGGCGGCTGATCATAAACGATATGGCAAATCATATCGAACGGATCGAGCTCTTTACCGACTTCTTGCTCTAGCAGACTCCAAATAACACCCTGCTCTTCTAACTCATCGATAATGGCTTGCTTTTTATCAGCATCTTGCCATTTCTTAACAAATTCATCGAGACTGGCAAACTGTTTCGACACGGTTTTACGGGTGTAGTCTTTGAACGATTCGGTGACCAATTTGCCATCTGAGCCATAGTACTGAACACGCTTTGCGAAAATCTCAACGCTGACGCCTTGGACATGAAATTTTTGTATCTTATCTGGGTCATGGTTGTCTTCGTTGTTAAGATTAAAATCGCTGGTATGCCATGCCTCTGCGCCGTCATGTTGATAGCCTGAGTCCGGCTCTTGGATAGTATCGGGATCGATCATATCAGCGTCGGTAAACCCTGACGCCTCATCACCCTCAATGACGTTATCAAGGCTGGTGTCGTCTTCAAAGTCCAGCGCCGAGACGACTTTTACTTGTTCAGGGTCACCATCAAATCGCGGATCAGCAAACAGTTCAGTGGCTTTTTTGAAGTCCAAAATAGTAAACCACAGCTTGCCGAATTTATCGTCGATGCGTGTACCACGACCAATGATCTGCTTAAACTTGGTCATCGACTGAATGGTCTGATCTAGGACGATCAACTTACAGGTTTTGGCGTCTACACCCGTAGTCATCAACTCTGATGTAGTGGCGATCACTGGATATGGCTTTTTAGGATTGGTGAAATTGCCCAGTTGATCTTTACCTTCTTTTTCATCGCCGGTGATACGCATGATGTATTTATCGTTTTTTGCCATTTGCTCAGGGTTGAGCTTCACCAATGCGTCACGCATACGACGAGCATGATCAATGTCATTACAAAAGACGATGGTCTTTGCCATCGGGTCAGTGCGTTTTAGGTAGTTGGTGATGGTTTTCGCCACCAGTTCGGTACGCTCATCAATCACCAATGTTCGATCAAAGTCTTTCTGGTTATAAATGCGGTCTTCGATGAGGTTGCCGTGCTTATCAACTTGATTCTTCTCTGGTCGCCAACCTTGAACATCTTTATCAATATCAACACGAATCACCTTGTAAGGCGCAAGAAAACCGTCTTCGATGCCTTGTTTCAATGAGTAGGTGTAAATCGGCTCGCCAAAGTACTCAATGTTGGAAACCTCTTCGGTTTCTTTTGGCGTGGCGGTAAGACCAATCTGAGTCGCCCCGGAGAAGTGATCGAGAATTTCTCGCCAAGCGCTATTTTCATCAGCACTACCACGATGACACTCGTCGATCACGATCAAATCAAAAAAGTCTTCCGAGACATTTTTGTAGGCTTTCTGAATCTCTTCTTTGCCAGTGATTCCTTGGTATAAACCGAGATAGATCTGATAAGCAGGGTCGATTTTATGCCCTTTGATGATCGTCATATTGGTGTCAAATGGCTGAAAGTCGCCAATATGGGTCTGTTCAATAAGAGCCGTGCGATCTGCTAAAAACAAAATACGTTTCTTGGCTTTGGCTTTCCATAAACGCCAAATAATTTGAAAAGCGGTATAGGTTTTTCCGGTGCCCGTCGCCATGACTAATAATAGTCGGTTTTGTCCTTTGGAAACGGCCTCGATGGTTTGGTTAATGGCCTGCATCTGGTAATAACGCGGCGCTTTACCTTCGCCATCATTATGATAACTCTGGGTCACCAATGGCAGCTGGTGTGCTTGGTACCCTTTCCAACCAACGTATTTTTGCCAAAGCTGCTCACAGCTAGGGAAATCCTCTAGCTCTATTTGTGTTTCGATTTGATGAGGGTTGGTTTTGTCATGGAACAGAAAGCCATCACCATTGGTAGAAAATACAAACGGCACACTTAACATTTCTGCATAGCTTAGCGCTTGTTGGATGCCATGGCCTATTGGGTATTTATTGGCCTTGGCTTCAATCACCGCCAATGGCATACCGTCCTTATAGAACAGTACAATATCCGCTCGCCTCGCCTTCAGTCGCGCCGCCATTTGACCACGTACTACAACTTTACCATCCGTGATGGGGAGTTCTTGGCGAATCTGGGTCATGTCATCCCAACCAACGCTTTTTACAGCGGGCAACACAAGCTTGGTAATAATGTCAGTTTCGGTGAGATTGGCTTTGTTGATTCCGTGAGACATAGAGGCATCCATAACGATCAATATTGATCCGATAATAACGCACTTCTTGAGCCTTTCCGATACGAAATACTATGCGACCTTGGATTCCAAGAAAAAGCCCTTAGCACATGTGTGCTAAGGGCTTCAGTTTGTTTCAACTTGTGTGATGCTTAATAACGTTGGGGCTCGTTAAGAATAAGTGGATCCATCAAGACAAAGAAATACCCCTTCCCCTACAGAATTCAGTCGAATAAAGCGTCACGTTTGCTTTATTCGACTAGATACTCTTTGTCCTGATTTCACCAAAACCGTTTTGATTTCACGAATACACAACTAAGACGCTCGGCTGAAGTGTTTACCAAGCAGTGCATGATAGAACTGATGATCACCCAACACTCCGACACACTGACCATTATCTTGCAAAACGATCGGTTGCTTGGTTTGGTAGCGAATTTCAACGGCATCGCGCATGGAAATATCGACAGGTGCAACAACGATTGTATTTTCAGGCATATTCTCGATGTCCATGCTGTCATCCCATTTACTCAGCGCAATGTTCTGACCATGAGACAAGGCTTCTTTTAGGACGCCTGCTTGAATATTAAGGGATAGATGCTCACTCACTCGATACAAATCATCTAACTGCGCCACTTGATCCAGCGGCGTCATCAATGCTGTACCACGCAAGACATTAAGTGGGTTCGTGTGTGCTACAAACTTTTCTACGTATTCCGTAGCGGGGTTCAAAACAATCTGTTCTGGCACATCTTCTTGAATGATTCGAGCTGATTCCATGATGGCAATTTTAGAACCGATTTTTAATGCTTCATCCAGATCATGACTCACGAAGATGATGGTTTTCTTTAAGCGCTTTTGTAGCTCAATCAATTCATCTTGCAATTGCGAGCGAATCAATGGATCCAGTGCCGAGAATGGCTCATCCATTAGCAGGATGTCAGAATCCATAACGAACGCTCGGGCCAAGCCGACTCGCTGACGCATACCACCGGACAGTTCATCTGGCTTCTTATCGCGCCAGTCGTACAGACCTACCATCTTCAGCTGTTTGTTAGCACGCTCTTCACGCTCTTTCTTGCCCATGCCCTGCATTTCTAAGCCAAATGCCACGTTTTCAAGCACGGTCATCCAAGGCATTAAAGCGAAGCTTTGGAATACCATTGAAACTCGATTGGTACGCATATGACGCAGTGTGTTTTCATCACATTTAGCCATATCAACCATACGCTCACCGTCTTTCACCAAGCAGCGACCACGCGCCACTTTATTCAAGCCGTTTACAGCACGCAGCAGTGTCGATTTGCCCGACCCAGACAGCCCCATCAGGACACAAATTTCGCCTTCTTCTACTGAAATCGTCGCATCTTGAACCCCGACGACATCGCCCGTTCGCGCTAAAATTTCAGAGCGGCTCATTCCTTTATCAAGCAGTCGTAATGATTCAAGTTTCTGGTTACCAAAAACGATGTCTAAATTTTCAATTTGAACCATTGGCATAACTTAGCCCTCCGCTTTTGAAGATGGTGTTTTACAGATACGATCAAGCATGATGGCAACCAATACAATGGCCACACCCGCTTCAAAGCCTTGCGAAATGTTTACCGTATTCAATGCACGTATAACCGGTTTACCAAGACCGTCAGCGCCTACTAATGCTGCGATGACCACCATAGACAAAGACAGCATAATACATTGAGTGACCCCGGCCATGATGCTTGGCATCGCCGCTGGTAATTCAACTTTGTACAACAGTTTTGCTTTCGTACAACCAAAAGCTAGACCGGCTTCGCGTAGCTCGTTAGGTACTTTGCTGATACCAAGATAGGTCAGACGAATTGGCGCAGCGATGGCAAATATAATGGTTGAAATCAGACCCGGCACATAACCTAGTCCAAATAGAATCAAGGTTGGAATCAGGTAAACAAACGTCGGGATCGTCTGCATCAAGTCCAAAACCGGACGCAATACGGTGTACAACATTGGACGGTGTGCGGCAGCAATACCAATCGGTACACCGACCAAGACACTAATAGTCGTGGCTGTGATTACCAACACTAGCGTTTGTAAGGTTTCTTGCCAGTAGCCTAGATTCATAATCAACATGAACGATGCGGCAACGAATATCATGATGCCAAGACTACGATGTAACCACCAAACTAGGGCTAACACACAGGCCACGACGGCGAATGGATTCATCCATTCTAGGCCATCCACCATGCTAAAAATCAGGGTTTCTAAAGTAATGGAAATAAAATCGAAAAAGAACGAAGCAACATCAATCAACCAATTTACAAAGGTCTCCATGGTATCGCCGAGTGGAATTTTGTGCTCTGTTAGCCAATTCATATGAGGGTCTCCAAACAACTTACATCTTGCAGTAAGCGCCGCTTAATACGGCGCTTACTTGATCATTTAAAACGAAGGTTGCTTCGTTATAGACCCAGAGAGCTTTTTACAGCTGCGACGCCATTGTCACCAGACGTTGTTTGCACACCGTCTAACCAGGTATCCAAGACCGCTGGATTGGCTTTTAGCCATTTCTGAGCAGCGATTTCTGGCTTATCACCATCATCGAGAATCGCACCCATCACCTCATTCTCCATTTGTAGGGAGAAATTTAGATTGGTTAGTAGCTTACCTACATTTGGACATTCTTGAAGGTAGCCTTTACGGACGTTGGTATGTACGTTAGCGCCACCATAGTTAGGACCGAAGAAGTCATCACCACCTTCTAGATACGCCATGTCGAAGTTAGCGTTCATTGGATGTGGTTCCCAACCTAGGAAGACAATCCATTTATCACGACGAGCATTACGACTCACCTGAGACAGCATGCCAGCCTCGCTTGACTCGACAAGCTGGAAGTCGCCCATGCCGAAAGCATTTTGGTCAATCATATCTTGGATTAGGCGGTTACCATCATTGCCTGGCTCAATACCGTAAATACGGCCGCTGAACTCACGTGCGTGTTTCGCGATATCAGCAAAGCTTTTAACGCCACCATCATAAGCGGCTTGGCTCACTGCTAGCGTGTATTTCGCACCGGTTAAGTTTGGCCCTAAATCTTCAACCGTACCCGCTTTGAGGTACGGTGCGATATCCGCTTCCATCGTTGGCATCCAGTTGCCTAGGAAGATGTCGATATCGTCATTGGCAAGAGATGTGTACGTAACCGGAACAGATAGAAGCTGTGTTTTAGTTGAGTAACCTAAACCTTCTAATACCGTCGACGTGATCGCAGTCGTGGCGGTGATATCTGTCCAACCTACATCAGAGAAACGAACGGTAGAACAATCTGCAGCAGCAAATGTGGATGCACCCGCGATGCATACAGCAAGTGTAGTGTGTTTCAAATTCAACATAATCTATCTCCTATGGATACATTGTTAGAGTGCAACAAAGGCCTCTCTAAATTTAAAAATCGATTCACACCCTACCAAGCTCCCCATCCTTGGGGGCTTGCTCGTTACGGTTGTTTCAACACGAATGAAATGTATTCATTAATCATGTTTGCTGCATGCTGACTGTCTATGCCACCGGCTAGGGAGCCGCGCAACCACATACCATCAATCATCGCAGCGACCGTGAAGGCAACCTCTCGTGCACGCTCTTTCTCAAAGCGTTCACGAAACACAACCACCAAGCAGCTCAGTAAGCGACGTGAATATACATTTTGTAATCTATACAGCGCTGGCTTATGCATAGCCGATGCCCAAAACCCCATCCACGTTTTAACCACTTGTGGTCGTGTCTGAGATTGGCTAATACTGGCTCTTACAATCGCCATCGCCTTTTCGAAAATATCACCATCACGAGTTAGATATAACTCGCTGTGTAACACTTCAAAAAACTCTTTAATCAGGCTACGCATCGTTTCTTCGAGCAAACCATCTTTACCACCGAAGTAGTGATTGATGATGGCGGGTGAAACACCTGCCTTTTTGCTGATTACGCTCACCGTCGCGCCAGGAAAACCGTGTTCATCAATAGCTGATATGGTTGCTTCAATAAGTTGCGGTTTTCTGATTTCTGGCATTCCAACTTTTGGCATTTGGATCCCTTTTTGTTAAACAACCATTTAATAAAAACTATAGTAGTCACTTTGCTCAGGGATGGTCAACCCTTAATAGCTCTAAATAGTTCATGTTACGCTTGCACAATAGCTGCTAAGTCTTGAGCGACAAGGCATTGCGGCCTAAAAAAAATTTTAAAATTTTTCCTTGACCCTTATCAGGGTCAACGCAACGCTTGAACTTCAACAACATAATTTATCCAAAAGCGTCATACACAACGAATTTAGTGTTTCTACTTCTTTAGGTTGTGGCAGTATGAAAATTGACACTGGATGAACAACACAACTACCACACAAGGAGTTTATATGAGTCAGGCGCCTCAGTTCGATGAAATTATCGACAGAAGCAACCATAACAGTGACAAATGGAGCAAATATCCTTCTGATGTCATCCCTATGTGGATTGCTGATATGGACTTCGATGCACCTAGCTGTGTAAAGGATGCATTAACAGATCGAGTTCAAGAAGGTGTCTTCGGCTATACCCATACGCCAACATCACTGGTCAAAGCCATTCAAGAGCACTGCCTTAAGCACTACAACTGGCAACCAGCTACTGCCCACTTAATACACTTACCAGGCCTCGTATGCGCACTGCATTTGTGCGTTAGAGCCTTGACCGAGGAAGGTGATCGCATCATTGTGCCCAGCCCAGTGTATTATCACCTCACCAAAGCACCTGAAATGTCTGAACGATCGCTAGACAAAATACCTTTCGTACTCAAAGGAAATCGCTGGTCTGTCGATTTGGGGAGTTTGGAAGAATCATGCAAAAAAGCAGACGCAAAGATGCTGCTTTTATGTAACCCGCATAATCCTGGGGCCACGGTATACACTCAAGAAGAACTGCTTGCGATTCACTCAATCGCTCAACGCCATGATTTATTAGTCGTTTCTGACGAAATTCATTGTGATTTAATCTTATCAGATGCGAAACACATCCCGTTCGCCAGCTTGAACGAAGACGCAGCACAGCGCAGTGTTATCTTAATGGCTCCGTCAAAAACGTTTAACATTGCAGGGCTTTGCTATGCCTTCGCTGTTATTGCTAATCCCACTCTGCGTCAATGCTTCAAAAAAGCGCGTGAAGCCCTCATTCCTGCACCAAACTTGTTAGCCTTGGTTGCAGCCGAAGCCGCCTATAAGGACGGCGCAGCTTGGCACGAAGCCTTATTAAGCTATTTAAAAGGTAATCGCGACTATCTGCGAGAAAGGATTCAAGGTAGCCAAATCAAAATGGCTGATCATGATGCGACCTATTTAGCATGGCTTGACGTACGCGAATATGACCTTGAAGACCCACATAATTTCTTTTTAAAAGCTGGTGTTGGTATTTCTGATGGATCAGGCTTTGGCGCACCTGGGTTTATTCGCCTAAACTTTGGTTGTTCAAGATCACAATTAGAACAAGCCATGAACCGTATTTTGATTGCTTTGGAATCTGTGTCGTAACTTTTATTAGTAAGTCGTCAACGTACGCCATGACCTTTATCTTGTAGGAGGTTCGTATGTTGACGACCTTAAAGGAACGCGCACTAGAAAGTCTTAGCCAAACCCCGTCACTTGAAGTAAGCACGCACTTAGACACACTAAGTGAATTGATTTTTGCGATTGCACCGACCGCGACAACACTCTCAGAGAAGGGCTTTGAAGTCTTTTACCTGTTGGAAGACTGGGCTTTTGCTCTGGTTCCTCACCAACATAATCTCAGCCTTTACCATGCCAGCGACTTAGACATATCGAGCTTTTGTGAACGCTTAAAGAACGTCCACCTTGGTGATCATTGCATCTTGTTTGATGATTTAGACAGCGTAAACTTGAATGTGCTGGTGGAACTTTTAGCACTATTAAAAGTCGATATGGTGAGAAAACATCAACTAGATCAAGCACTCCATTAATAAAAGTAGTGTAGACTAGCCCTATCGACCGTTTTGACGGATAGGCATGATTGATTATCAACTGCGTATATTGTTATTTCTACTGTTTGTCTCAGCACTGCTGTGCTGGCAGTATTTTGTACCTCGTAAAGCCTTATCACTCTGGCGAATACGCTGGCGACACAACCTAGGGCTGCTGCTTATAGACGCCCTACTTGTTCGTTTTCTACAGCCATTGCTTTTAGTCGGTATTGCACTTTTACCTACTGCTTCTTTCGCCCCTCTTCAATACCTTCCTAGTAGCCTTAGTTTTATCGCATCACTTGTTCTGTTAGACCTTTTAATTTATTGGCAACATCGTTTGTTCCATTATGTACCTTGGTTATGGTGTTTGCATCGAGTGCATCACAGCGACCCTGAACTGGACACAACGTCCGCGGTTCGCTTCCATCCATTAGAAATAGCGCTTTCGTTAGTCATTAAAGCACTCGCGATTTGGATGTTGGGTATTTCTGCTGCCGCCATACTGGTGTTTGATATTCTTCTAAACAGCTTGGCGATGTTCAATCATACCAATGTTCGCCTAGGTAAAAGACTGGAACCGCTGGTAAGAAGCCTTGTTGTGACCCCTGATATGCACCGTATTCATCACTCTCGGACCCCCTTAGAAGCCAACAGCAACTTCGGTTTTTGTTTAAGTATTTGGGACCGTTTGTTTAAAAGTTATATTGCACGCAGCCAATCCGGAGACCATCACCTCAACATTGGATTACCTCAAACTGCACGCTACGCTCCTGCCAGCTTTATAGAATTGCTTAAAATGCCCTTTTCCTTAAACCTTAAAGGGAAGGACAATCCGCCATAGGAGATTGACATGTCGTATTACACATTAACCGCTAAGGAAGCTCGTATCATTGGTTGTTTGATCGAAAAATCGATTGTTACACCCGATCACTACCCCATGAGTATTAATGCGCTAACAAATGCCTGCAATCAAAAGTCCAGCCGTGACCCTGTTCTGGAATACACCGACTTTGAAGTGCAAGATGGTATTGATGAGCTCGTCGCAAGAAGCTTAGTCACAGAAATATTTCATCACGGTAGTCGCGTTGCAAAGTACCAACATCGATTCTGTAACACGGAGTTTTCTGATTTACAATTTGATGCTGGGGAAACAGCCGTCATTTGTTTGCTGTTGCTACGCGGGCCCCAAACACCTGGAGAACTTCGTTCTCGAAGTGGACGCTTACATACGTTTAAAGGTGTACCAGAAGTAGAGCACGCTTTAGCAAACCTTAAAGAGAAAACTGGTGGCCCTTTTGTTGCGCTGTTACCTCGAGAGCCTGGTAAACGAGATGCTCGCTACCAAGAGCTATTCTGCAGTGAAAGTAACATCACTGAAACTCATGCTGCAGCAAACACTTCCGAATTGAACGCGCCATCAAGTGACTTACAAGATAGAATAGATGCGTTAGAACAAACTGTCGCCGATTTATCCGAGCGACTCGCTGCGTTAGAAGCTCAGACTGGACTATAATGCACTATTACTTTTCACTTACTTATCCACTTAGGAGCCTCCCATGAATGAAGTACGCTGGGGAATTATCGGAACCGGAGTCATTGCACAGTCTTTTGCAGCAGACTTTGAGTACGCTAAAACAGGTACCCTGCGCGCCGTTGCTTCGCGCTCGAAAGAGGCCGCTGACGCGTTTTCGGAGCGCTATAACATTGAGCTGTCCATGGTGGATTACTACTCTTTGATTAATAGCCATGAAGTCGATGTTATTTACATCGGAGTGCCTAATCACCTGCATTATGAACTCACCAAAGCGTGTATCCTAGCAGGCAAACATGTTTTGTGTGAAAAGCCATTTGCTCTTAACCAAACACAAGCGGCTGAGCTGTTTGAACTGGCTAAAAAGCATGATGTCTTTGTGATGGAAGCCATGTGGACACGTTTTAACCCGACCATTGATCAAGCGCTAGAATGGGTTGAAGAAGGCGAAATTGGCCCACTACAAAGCATTCAAGCCAGCTTCTGTTTTGTTGGCTCTAAAGATCCTGAAAACCGATTGCTGAATCGTGAATTAGGCGGTGGTGCGTTATTGGATGTGGGGATTTACCCTATCTTTCTGGCGCAACTGTTCTTTGGTAAGCCTGATTTTATTCAGAACCAAGCGTTGGTTGGAGACACAGATGTGGATGTGTTTGAGCAATTATTACTCGGTTGGGATTCTGGTCAGCTAGCGTCATTAGAAGCCTCTATTATTAGTCAGCAGCCAAACCGTGCCGTGTTATCGGGAAGTAACGGCTACATTGAATTTGGCAATAACTGGTATGAAACAAAATCGCTGACGTTGGTAAAACATGAGGGTGCCGAGCGCTCTGTAGAGTTCGACTTTCCAGGGATGGGGTATCAATTTGAAATAGAAGAGGTGAACCGCTGTATTGAAGAGGGATTAAACCAAAGCCCAAATCACAGCTGGCAGGACACCCTTAATTTACTTGCGAGCATGGACGAAATTCGTGAAGACATTGGCGTCTTCTACCCAAATGAGCCAGAGCCATGTGACTGTGGCCATGATCACGACATCGAAGAGCATCATCATGAACATGGCCACCACAAACACTGATCTTCAGTGTGTTTGTTAACCCTTGCCTTAGCCCAACAAACGATGGGCTAAGGCAATACTTAATGGCACTGTTACTAATGACATGGCCGTTTGCAGAGTAATAAAGGCGGCCATTCTGTCTGCATCCCCCCCCAATTGTTTTGCTAACGCATAAGCAGACGTCGCCGTTGGCACGATGCCAAATAACAATGCGACATAGGCTGGTAAGCCGCTGATCCCAAGCCACCCACACATCACTAATACCACCCCAGGAAAGATTAAGAAACGGCCAAATGCTGACACCCAAAACGTCGCACCAACCGCTCTAATAGTCGTTAAACTAACGCCCGCTCCCACTGCCAGTAGAACTAATGGAAGTGTCGCCTGAGCCAGCATTTGCGCCATATCTGATGCAATAGGAATCGGAGTAAGCCCCATAGCATTTAAACCAAGCCCTAATACAATGGCCATAATGAGAGGGTTCTTAAGCAACTCCTTCGAAATGAGTTTAAGCAGTGACTGCTGACGTTGACCATGCATAGACACCATAGTGACAACTAAAAACACATTTACGGATGGAATCAACACGGCAGCACCTAATGCCGCGTACACTAAGCCTTCAGCACCATAGACCCTTTCTGCTAATGCTAACGTGATAAACGTATTGAAGCGCACCGACGCTTGTAGCATGGATGTCGCTGTTGGATTAGGCACGTGTAAAAATCGGGCCAATAGCATGATGATCGCCGCCGTTACCAGCAGCGCACTGACCAGCACCAGTCCGTAACGCCCCAACATAGGGTTCGAAAAATCGATAACGCTGGTTTTAGAAAACAATAAGGCCGGAAACAAACACCAATACACTAACTTATCAACACCCTGCCAAAAACCATCAAATGGAAAGCGTCGACGCTGAAGTAATACGCCCATCACTAACAATAAGAAAACAGGCAAAATTGCCTCAAATAACGCCATCACTACCTCTTAACATCTATTAAACTGATGAATATTCTCTAAATATTGCGTTTTAAATTTATTTTTTCGATAGATAAACTACCGCTATACGCTCTCATGAGCTTCAAAATTAGGAGTCTATTATGATCACTGTACGCCCTGCTAGTGAACGAGGCCAAGCAGACTTTGGTTGGCTGAACAGTTTCCACACCTTCTCTTTTGGTCACTATTATGATCCAAGCCATATGGGGTTTTCATCGTTGAGGGTCATTAACGATGATACAGTTCAACCTAATATGGGCTTTGAAAGACATGGACACAAGGATATGGAAATCATCAGTTTAGTCACTCAAGGTACGATTGCTCACAAAGACAGTACCGGCAATATTCGGGAGCTACCTGCTGGAGAGTTTCAGTTAATGTCTGCGGGATCAGGTATCTTCCACAGTGAGTTTAACGCTTCCCACACCGAAGATCTGAAATTTCTTCAAATTTGGATTCAACCCAATACGTTTGGAGGCAAGCCAAGCTATCAGCAAAAAGGCTTTGGTGAGTCAGAGGGCTTTACCGCCATTATCTCGCCAGATGGCGATCATGGTACCTTACAAATCAAGCAAGATATGTCACTGGTTCAATTGGTACTGGATACATCAGAAGAAGCACATTGGCCAACCGTCAAAGGCCGCCGATACTATATTCATGTTGTGGAAGGTCAGGCACGCATTAATAATGACCTACTGCTACATCAAGGGGACGGCGCTAAAATCGAAGAGCTTGATGAGATTCGCTTCCATAAGCACTCTGATCGGTTCAAAGCGATTATATTTGATCTTCCATAGCGCAGACTTAAGTAAACAGCCGAAACATCTTCATTGGCAAAAAAATCAAATGATACCTTCGCTCTAAAGAGTTTTGCTTGTCGTTCGAAAAATATGAGAAGATGAAAAATCGACTTTTTGAGTCTACTTTTAAGATTATCACGGGGATTTAATGACCTCTGCTCTGCCTCCTCGTTTAACATGATAAGAATAATGACACACAGACTCTAAAACATCATTGATGACTTGTTTCACATCACTTGTAATAAATGGCATAAAATATATGCTTCGACATACCATAAAAGGGAAAAGAGTCCATGCAACCAATTGATTTCAAAGACTTAGGGTGCAAAGAATGCGCTAGAGGCTGTGATTTAGGCTTTGATTTCAGCATGGCGTTACAACCTATTATTGATGTTGAATCGCGCACCATCTTCGCACAAGAAGCCCTCGCTCGAGGCCTGAATGGAGAAAGTGCAGGGGAAGTCTTTAAGCATGTCAATGAGACTAACCTTTATCGCTTTGATCAAAGTTGTCGAGTCAAAGCCATTCGTTTGGCTGCAGAACTTAATGTTGACTCCTATTTAAGTATTAACTTTTTACCTAATGCTATTTATCGTCCAGAGCTTTGTATTCGCACCACCTTGGCTGCGGCTGAAACGTATGCTTTTGATAAGACTAAAATTATTTTTGAGTTCACTGAAAATGAGCGCATTGTGGACCAAAAGCACCTAATTAATATTATCAGCCACTACGAGAAAGTTGGCTTTCAAACAGCCATCGATGACTTTGGCTCAGGCTATAACGGCTTAGCCCAACTCGCGGACTTGAAGACCCAAATAACCAAAATCGATATGGAGTTGATTCGTAATATTGATAAAGATCCTGCTCGGGAAATTATTGTGCGAAATATGGTCAAGATGCTGACAGAGTTAGGTCAAAGAGTCATTGCAGAAGGGATTGAAACAGACGCAGAATACCGTACTCTTCGCGATATGGGCATCACCTTGTATCAAGGATTTTACTTCGCTAAACCCGCTTTTGAGTCTTTGGCTGATGTCCACTGGCCAGACTAAAACGCCTGTATTCGGTTAACGAAACAGGCGCTTTTAAATTATAATAAAAAGGGACTCTATCAGCTGTTTAGTTTGTAAATGCCTTCACGCTGACACTCACCAGACAGCTGCCACATCATATGTTCATCTGTAATTTGGCGTAAGTTTTCCGACTTGCAGTTCTCAACATTTGCCTCAAATGCGTTGCCAGAATCAGGTGATAGAATAACTAAAAATGCAACCGCTAACACGCCTGCCATATATACGTACTTCATAACTCCATTCCCTTTACATACAGCGATTTATAAACAGTACACTACTTCGTTAACCAGCTAAATCGTTAACAAAACTGATTTATCATTCACTTATTTATAATCTACTCTTTCTAGATCGAAATCAATAAATGAAAACTGTTTTTATTTAAAAAGTACGTAAGCAACTTTACGTAACATTTAAAGAGACGCACACACCAAAAGGTTTCTAGGTGTCAGTGCTTTATCACAGAAGCTTTCTATGGTGACATGGTAGCCTGTCTCTTGCAGTCTAAGCGCCCTGTCTAGTACCAACCACAACTCTAATGGGCGACGAAAATACTGACTGATAGACTCCACTTTTTGCACGTGCTCACTGCGTAAATAGCCTAATGCTTCAAAGCCATCAAAGGGTATCTCTGATGCATACGTTTGCAGTGCTTTCTGTTCTGCAGCCCACAACGAAAATACCTCAAACCCTTGAGTTAATAACGATTTAGGACACGAAGGAATAGTAAGATAACCGTCATTTCCGGTGACCTTTCTTTGCCAGCTATCAAACCCTAAGCGGTAGGCCAGCTCCACTCTCTTCAGACGTTGCTCACGCTGTCCCGCAGTAGCGACTTCTTTCACGGCTAACTTTAAATTCTCTTGGCTAAGCTGTATCCGAGCCTGCTGCCCATGCTTTGATAAAGGCTGGTACAGCGCATGCTGAGTCAAGTGGTAACAACAAGGAGAAATAGCCAAATAGGAAACACCCGCATCAATCGCTTGCTCTATTAGTGTCGTGTGCAAATCGCCGCAAGCATGGAGTGCAACAGCGCTCTTGACGCTTTTAAGCGCTGTTTTCCCCTCCCCTTTTAATACGTCTACTTGAGTAAAATGCTGCGATAATTGTCGTTGTTCTGCTTCTTTCTGACCCGCTTCACAGAGTTCAGCCTGCCACTCTACACTGTGTATCGACACATCATGCTGATAAGCCAGCAACTTACCTAAATGGCCTTTTCCGGCACACCACTCCAAGACTGGAGAAATTGGCTCAATTCGGTTAGAAAAAGCGGTTATTTGTTGCCATTTACGGCCTTTAATACCAGCGCTGAAATAGTTGGGCGGCAAAGATAAATCCGCATAAGACAACGCCTCCCATTCAAATAGAAAGGGTTTAAAGCCTTTTATATGATCGAATAAAGCTTGCTCAACGGTTGATTCAGTTGGGCAAGCTTTCAACTGACTGAGCCAATCACATAGATCAGGCTCGATCGTCTGCCAAGGCCAACCTACAGAGTGGAAGCTGGATACATCCCATAGATGCTTATGTTGCAACAGCCATAAATCAAGCGCTTGAAACAGCTCGCTATAACGGGAAGGGTGAGAAAGCAATTTTGAAGTGTTCAATATTTTGTACAGTTTACCAAGCGTTCGCATTAATTAGCACATAAGTGAATTGTATTTTATCGTCAAATGGGCAGAATATGGCAATCATTTCAGTCCCTAATAACGTGAACTTTACGCAACCAGTAAGGAAAGCACCTACTATGTTTAAACACCTAAAAGCCGTTCCAGGCGACCCATTATTGGCGTTGATCGTTGCGCATCAACAAGATACAAATCCTAAAAAAGTCGATTTAGGTGTGGGCGTATACAAAGATGATGTGGGTCGAACGCCTATCTTGGAATCTGTGAAAAAAGCAGAAGCTCTAATGCTGGCTAACGAGCAAACCAAATCCTATTTAGGTGTTTATGGCGATGCAAACTTCGCGCCTCTCATTCAAACACTATTGCTTGGTAATGATAGCGATATCATCAAGCAAAAGCGCATTCAGTCTTCTCAAACACCGGGTGGTACAGGCGCGCTAAAAGTCGCAGCTGACTTCATTAGCGCAAACCTTGAAGGTGCGCGACTGTTTGTGAGCGATCCAACATGGGGCAACCATGTCTCTATCTTTAATTCTGCTGGTGTAGAGGTCATCGATTACCCGTACTACGATGCACACACCAATGACGTGCGCTTTGATGACATGATGGCATTTTTGAACGCTGAAATGAAAGAAGGCGATGTGCTGTTGCTACATGCTTGCTGTCACAACCCTACGGGCGTGGATCTTAAGATTGAGCATTGGCACGCACTCACAGACTTCGTCAATGCACGCAATGTCTTACCGCTCGTTGATGCGGCTTATCAAGGTTTCGGTGACGGCCTAGATGAAGATATGGCAGGCTTACGCCATATGGCTGAACGCGTTCCAAGTATGTTGATTGCCAACTCGTTCTCTAAAAACTTCGGTATCTATCGCGATCGCTGTGGTGGCCTAAGCGTTATTGCTGAAAATAGCGATGAAGCCAGCAATGCTTTCTCTATCATCGGTCAAGCCATTCGTGCCAACTATTCTATGCCGCCTGCGCACGGTGCGACGGTTGTTTACACGATTATGAACAACCCTGAATTGCATGCTTTATGGGAGCAAGAAGTAACGCAAATGCGCAACCGCATTAATGGCTTACGTAGCCAACTTGTTGAAAAACTAGCGGCATCGGGCGTCAGTAAAGACTTCAGCTTTATTGCCAAACAACGTGGCATGTTCTCTTACTCGGGCTTAACCCTTGAACAAGTTCGTAAACTGCGTTCAGACTACTCAATTTATATTGCTGATACTGGCCGCATGAGTGTCGCGGGTGTGAGCGATAGCAATATTGACTACCTATGCGAATCGATTGCTAAAGTCGTTGGCTAAAATTGTCCGTGCAATTCGCTATAAAAAAGGGCCCTAACATAGCGGCCCTTTTTTCGTTAATGAACGATTCGAGAGGAGCCATCGCCGGCTTGAGCGATTTGTATCTCGGGATGATTGTGTTGTGCCAATCTCATGATAGAAGGCTCTAAACTCTCGCGCCAGAAAGTTACTTCAGCATCACTCATTGCATTTAATTTTTCCCAGCCTCGGGGCGTACCGAATAAGCGCACACTCGCCAACACATCATCGAGGAAATCACGTTCGCCAGACTGATTAATGCCCGTCAAACGTGCCCCTCGTATAAATCCAGCACACCAATCATCGATGATCACCGTCACATGCCCTTGCTGATCATCATGCTCTAAATAGACAGGGCTTAGCGTGTTGTTAAACAGGCCATCAATGGCTTCTAAATGCAGTAGCATGACCAGTCCATAAAACTCGTCCTCTTCGTCTTGCTCATTCCATTTAGGTTGATCTTCTTGGGTTCCCCAGATCGCTGGAAACCAATCTGCTGGCGCCAATAGATCTTTGCTACAGCCAATGGCGGTCACAAATCCATCCAACTCAGAGACCGTGACAATCGCACGCTCCGAGCCATAATTTTGCAGGTAGTAATCTAAGCGCTCGTACATTGCCTCAACCGGCAAGGAATCATCTTGCATGGTACATCTCTATTTTTGGGGTTCAGGCCTAAGTGTAATCGTTTTTAACGGATTTCGCAGGGGAAGCGGCTATGTCAGCCGCTAGATATGCGGCTGACATAGGGAAATAAAGGTCGATTAGTTGCCTTTTGGATAGATACTGATCTCAACACGACGGTTACATTGACGGCCTTGGCTCGTCGAGTTATCACAGATTGGTGAGCTTTCGCCCATTCCCATCGTTGATAAACGATTTGAAGCAACATTTTGTCCCATCAAATAACTGCGTACTGAGTCCGCACGTTTAAGAGAAAGCGTTTGGTTGTGTTCTTCACTACCGGTACTGTCCGTGTGGCCTGTGATCATTAGCACCGTCTCAGGGTATTCAACCAATATACGCGCTACGCCATTTAAGGTGTTATAGATTGACGAATCTAACATGTAAGAATCCGTTCCGAAGCCAATACCATTCTCCATCACCAATACCAATTGATCTTTTCCAACTCGACGTACCTGTACACCGGAGTTACGCAGCTCTTCACGAAGCGCAGCTTCTTGACGGTCAAAGTAATTACCTACACCCGCGCCTACAGCACCACCCGCAACGGCACCAGCCAACGCGCGGTTACGACGCTCTTTCGCATTATCACCTGTTGCTAGACCGACCAGTACACCGGATACCGCACCAATGATGGCACCTTTAGACGTTGAATTCATTTCTGTTTCGCCAGTCGTCGCGTTCTCACGCTGAGTGGTCGTTTGACAACCCCCTAACACGGCTGCGATCGATAAAATAGCGATGGAGCTTTTAAGTTTTGACATGGTAAATCCTACCTTGTTGTTGTGAACGTCCACAGAGGTTTAAATAGTTAACCTGCTAGTATAGATTTTGCGATACAGAACAAAAGCTTTCTGATTCAGATTGACGGTTATTTTTTATATCACATAAAAATCTTTACACATTTAGCATATTTTATCAGCACAAAAGCGAGAAAATATGACAGTACAAAAAATGCAGTAAGGGGTTATACCTGACACTGTTTTTTTATGACTCAAAAAAAAGCAGCGCCTTAAGCGCTGCGTTTTAAATTAATCTACGATAGCGAGATTGCCGTAGGTTTCTAGCCAAGATTTTCGGTCGCCAGCACGCTTTTTCGACAATAACTTGTCTAACACCTCATCGGTTGACAACGGGTCTTCCATCGTCAGCTGAATTAAGCGACGAGTATCCGGTGCCATGGTCGTTTCACGCAGCTGAGAAGGGTTCATCTCACCCAAGCCTTTGAATCGCTGTACATTAGGCGTGCCACGCTTATTCTCAGCTTCAAGCTTATGAATAATGATGTCTTTTTCTTCATCGTCTAAGGCATAGTGTACTTCTTTGCCCATGTCGATACGATACAATGGAGGCATCGCTACAAACACATGACCCTGTTTGACTAAGGCTGGGAAATGCTTCACAAATAAGGCGCACAACAGCGTCGCAATATGCAAACCGTCCGAGTCGGCATCGGCTAAGATGCAAACTTTACCGTAGCGCAATCCAGATAGATCATCATCCGCTGGATCCACACCAAGCGCCACAGAGATATCGTGGATTTCCTGAGACGCTAATACTTGGCTTGAATCCACTTCCCAAGAATTCAAGATCTTACCTCGTAACGGCATAATCGCCTGAAAATCTTTATCACGAGCTTGTTTTGCAGAACCGCCCGCCGAGTCACCCTCTACTAAAAAAAGCTCACTGGTTCGACCATCTTGTCCGGCACAATCGGCCAATTTACCAGGTAAAGCAGGCCCTTGCGTGACTTTTTTACGTACTACTTTTTTGCTCGCTCGCAAACGTTTCTGCGCACTGGAAATAATCAGCTCAGCGATTTTCGTACCGTCTTCCACATGCTTATTAAGCCACAAGCTAAAGGCATCTTTTACCGTGGCAGAGATAAACGCAACGATTTGTCGCGAAGACAAGCGCTCTTTGGTTTGACCGGAAAATTGAGGCTCCTGTAATTTGGCTGACAGGACATAGCTGCAGCGGTCCCAGACATCTTCCGCCGTCAGCTTAACGCCACGCGGCAACAGACTGTGAAAATCACAAAACTCACGAATCCCTTCTAACAGCCCTGTGCGCAGACCATTTACATGAGTACCGCCTTGCGCTGTAGGAATCAAGTTCACATAGCTTTCTGTGACTAGCTCGCCACCTTCTGGCAGCCATTGAACGGCCCAATCAACCCCTTGCGTAATTTCGGTTTGTCCGCCCATGAAAGGCTCTTCTGGTAATAAATCAAAGCCAGCGTTAGCTTGCAGCAAGTAGTCGTTTAAACCGTCTTCAAAAAACCACTCTTCACGCTCTTCGCCACTGCCACTCTGATCAATAAAAATGACGTGCAAACCCGAGCACAAAACGGCTTTGGCTTTTAAAAGATGTTTAAGACGAGACAACGAATATTTACCGCTGTCGAAATATTTTGGGTCTGCAGAAAACTTAACGGTGGTACCCGAGTTTTTCTTGCCTACTGTGCCTACTTCAGCCAACTCAGAGACTTTATGCCCATCAGCAAAGCCAATATGATATTGCACACCCGCGCGTTTAACCCATACTTCGAGCGATGTCGACAGTGCGTTTACAACGCTCACACCAACGCCGTGAAGCCCCCCTGAAAACTGGTAGTTATCGCCCGAAAACTTACCACCTGCGTGAAGCTTCGTTAGGATCAACTCAACACCCGATACCCCTTCTTCAGGATGAATATCCACCGGCATACCACGGCCGTTGTCTTCGACGCTAACAGAGTTGTCTTTATGCAATGTTACGGTGATGCGGTCAGCATGACCTGCAATCGCTTCATCGACAGAGTTGTCGATGACTTCTTGAGCCAAGTGATTGGGACGTGTGGTTTCGGTATACATCCCAGGGCGCTTCTGTACAGGCTCTAGCCCGCTGAGAACTTCAATGGATCCAGCATTATATTCTTTTGCAGACATGGGTACTTCCAAGTTTCGGGGCGGCAAGCCGCCAAATAAAGCAATGTTGGGGAGAGTCTATAACGAGGGAGAAATCGAGGCAAATGCCTTAAAAAACCATACGTTAAAATTCGTTTCGAAACCCTACAAAGCGCAAGATATCATCAATAAAGCGTTCGAATCCGATAAAGCTGTGATCACCACCCGTTTCACAAGTAACTCGCTGCACATTGGCAAATCGCTCCAAAGCAGCCTTGTAGTTCAGTACTTCATCTTGCTCTTGCACCATGAGCCATACTTTTTGGGGGTCATAGTCTGAGCAAACTAGGCGTTCCAACTCTTCCATATGGACTTCTGCCAACTCATAGATCTCGTTGGTATAAGGGTTAATTTGCTCACCAAGGTAATGGCGCAGTAATACAGGGGCCTCCACGGCAGGATTGACGAGCACCGCATGAAGATCGTACTTAATACTCAGGTAGGTACTGTAAAATCCCCCTAAAGAACTTCCCACCAATGCCACCTTATGGCCCTTTTCATGGTGCTCTTCAATGATGTCTTCCAATAACTGGATCGCCTTTGCGGGCTGCCAAGGTAAGCGAGGACAGAGAAAGTATTTCTCTAGTCCTAGATGCTGCATACGCGCTTTTAATTGTTGCGATTTAAACGATAACTCGGAACTGTTAAAACCGTGTACGTAGAGTAAAGTAATCATAAAATAGCGTTAGGCAAACTGAAAATCTGGTAGGTCGTAGAAACGGTGGCCGTGCTTAAGGCACAGCTCTAGAAAATCCGCTAACTGTTGATTTAAACGAAATTTCTCATCACGGTGGTGCATATCATCGTTAGGATAAGGATAAGCGCCTTTGTAGTGTCGATGCCCATCGGTAATTTCTGCAATGCCGACATCGTGATACAAACGAACCGTCATCACAAGCTCACTGCTAAAAGGCAGTTTAATCGTAATTTCAGGAGCAAAGGTTAATGTTAACTGAGCGGTATAGCGGCTCTCTTCTACTAATTCAAGGGACAAACGGCTTTGCTGCCCAGCAGTATGAATAGTGAAGTGCCAAGCGGTATCGTCTTCATAACCACGCACCAGCTTGCCTAAGCGACGGTAATTTAACTCGCCTAGCATTTGCAGCTCTACTAAATTTGGAACGTATGGTTGTGGCATGATGTTTTCTCGAATTAACCGTTTTAGTAATTTTGCAGACCATTTTCCTTCTTAATGGGTTCTTTTTCCTGAATTTCAACATTAGACCAGTGTAGTACATCCGTCGACATGGATCGATCTTTGTCACGCCAATACTGGTTAAACCAATCGTAGAAGGCTTGCTTTTCTACCTGATCACTCATAGTTTTAAATGAATCTGGCAGTTTAACTGAACGAACCTTTACCTGTACCGCCGAAACTTGACCACACAACAAATCCCAGAATGAGTTGCGATCGTCACCATAAACGATATTCAAGTCTGTGACTTCATGAAAGCACCCCGGCATTGCTTTCAATACTCGATACATACCGCCCGCTTTAGGGCGTAATAGGTGTTTATAAGGTGAGGCTTGCTGGCGATGTTTACGAGCACTGAACCTTGTCCCTTCAGCAAAGGTCATGATCGTACTTGGCTGCAACGTTAATGGCTGACAGACCTCTTCTGTCGCACGAACATCATGTAATGCTAAATCAGGGTGCTTTGCAATTTTTGCTTTGCTGTACCGCTTCACTTGTGGAAAGCCCATTATTTTGGTCGCCGAGCCGACTAAAGGCAACCATGCCAAACTATCTTTCATAAAAATACGCGGCATCGGCATGCGCCCTTGCACCTGTATCAAAACAACAAATGCGTCCACCCAAGAACGATGATTGGCAATCACTAAATGCCAAGTATCTGGACGTTTCACAAGCTGTTGGTCCAATTGCCAATGCATCCCTAGCATACACTGGAACCACCACTCACATCCTTTCACCCAAGCTCGATAACAGCTTTCACAGGCTACTTTCGTTCGCTCTGATGGACCATTTAGGACCGTTTGCAACAGCGCAATAATATGGATGAGCACACCCCAAAGGAGAATATTCAAACATAAGAATATAAATGACAGCAGCCCAATTAAGGGCTGTGTAAACGTCCAAGGAAGTAATTTCGTTAACACGCGTCTAGTTACCGTTTAACCAAGTTTGTTTTAGCTTGTGTCCATTCAGCGCAAACCATTGAAGTCCCAAAATGGCACTCGCATTGACAATCTCTTGCTCCAGCAGAGGTAATACATCGTCCACATCAAACAAGTGCAACTTGATGTCTTCGTGCTCTTCGTCAAGCCCTTGCGTCGTTTCAAGGTCTACCTTCGATGCATCTATCTCACCTGCGTACATACGCAAATGCTCAACCAGCCCCCCAGGAGACGGCACAAAGCGCATCATATATTCTAATCGCTTGACTTCCACGCCCGCCTCTTCAAAGGATTCACGGCGCGCAACCTCTTCATCAGACTCACCCGGCTCAACCATCCCCGCAACAAGCTCCAGTAGCCACGGCGACTCATGCTCAGGCAAACAGGGTCGAAATTGCTCAATTAGCAATAACTTATCCAGTTTAGGGTCAAACAACAGCACACAGATGGCATCGGCACGCACCATCATTTCTCGGGTCATTGTCTCGGACCATTCCCCATTGAATTTACGGTGACGCAACACTCGCTTGTGCATCTTAAAAAAGCCATCGTAGACAACTTCATCTTTCTCAATGTCCACATCACTTTGTTGATACGTAGGAATATATTTCATGGCTCTTTGTCCTTGTCATACCACTCTTTTGGTGGTCGATAACGGCTGTCATCTTGTTCTTCAGGCGCTTCTGTTTGATCTAAGTCGAGCGCAGGTTCTATGTATTCATCTAATATCATGTCACGTTTAGACTCTTTGAAATAGCGAGCCTCATTAAACGTAGTCACCACATGGGGGTACAGTATGGTCGTGGCGGAAATAAACATACCATTCACAACGGCTTCGGGAAAAACAAAAATGGGTAAGTAACCTAAGTACTCTTCGGCGCTTAGTTTTAATTCAAATTCACCAAACAGCTTTAACGCTACAACCGCTACCAGTGATGATACCGTCGTACTAACAACACAGCCAAAGAACCCCGCCCCTAAGATAAACACAAATGGATTGGACGGTTTGAAACGCTCAATAAAGCAATGCATCCTCCACGTAAGCGCCACGGGGATGATTACATTGAACATAAGGTTTACGCCGTAAACTGGCCATTGGTTCAGTGCCCAAAACAAGTCGACGCTTTGCGCCACAATACCCGCGACAATGGCTAACGGCCAACCAAAAAACAAGGTTATCGTTGTCATCCCAATAAAGTGGATGATCACGCCCACGTTTAAATCAACGCTCATTTGCCACAGCAAAACTAAAGCAACGACAGACCCTAAAAAACGGTTCTGCAACCTACCATCATGAAGCAATATTGACCATGGAACCGAGACAAACGCTCGCCCTACTATTAAGATGACAAACAACCAACACACCCATTCAAAACCTTGGCTAAACAGCTGACTAGTGAAGTTCATTTGCACTCCCTCGTAATTGGTAATAAAGTCGTATCTAAATGGAAAAGGCGAATAAAATCATGGCTGAACAGCGTTGCGACTGGTGTCTGGGCTCTGCTGAATACGTAACCTATCATGATCAAGAATGGGGCAAACCTGTCTTTGATGATCAAACCTTATTTGAGTTCATTGTACTGGAAAGTGCGCAAGCGGGTTTAAGCTGGATCACGATTTTGCGAAAACGTGAAGGCTATCGGCAAGCGTTTCACGACTTCGATCCTATTAAAGTGGCAGCCATGAATGCCGATGATATAGAAAGGCTGGTACAAGACCCAAGCATTGTCAGACACCGAGGCAAAATCGCTGCGACCATTTCTAACGCTCAGTGCTTTTTAAAGATCGCCGCCGAATATGGTTCGTTTTCAGACTATTACTGGTCCTTTGTGAATCATCAGCCAATAATTAATCAGCCAACTACCCTAGCCGACGTCCCTGCAGTGACGCCGTTAGCAGAGCAGATCTCAAAAGATATGAAAAAACGCGGTTTTAAATTCTTTGGACCGACGATTTGCTATGCCTACCTACAAGCAGTGGGGGTAGTAGATGATCATTTGGTTGGGTGCGTAGCGAAGTGAGTACACTTTTAAAGTTTTAACAAATACGGTCGATGACGTTATCAAACGACTGAATAATATTGAGAATTCCTATGTTCAATAATGCAAGCATCTTAATCACTGGCGGTACCGGCTCCTTCGGTAAGAAATACGTACAGACGCTTTTAGAACGCTATCAGCCGAAGCGCTTGATTATTTACTCTCGTGATGAACTCAAACAATACGAGATGGAACAGGAATTCAATGCACCCTGTATGCGTTATTTTATCGGCGATGTACGCGATAAAGACCGCCTGACTCAAGCGATGCGCGACGTGGATTATGTGATCCATGCAGCAGCGCTAAAGCAAGTGCCAGCAGCGGAATACAATCCCATGGAATGTATTAAAACCAATATTCACGGTGCTGAAAACGTCATCGCAGCGGCCATCGCTAATAACGTCAAAAGAGTCATTGCCCTATCAACTGATAAAGCGGCTGCGCCGATCAACTTATACGGCGCCACTAAGCTAGCTTCTGACAAACTGTTTGTCGCGGCCAACAACACGGTCGGCAAAGGCGATACGCGTTTTGCGGTGGTGCGTTATGGCAATGTTGTCGGTTCACGTGGATCAGTGGTGCCATTATTTAAGAAAAAAGTCGCCGAGGGAGCGACCAGTATTCCCGTCACGCACCCTGATATGACACGCTTTTGGATTACGCTGCAAATGGGCGTCGATTTTGTCTTAAAAAACTTTGCCCGCATGCAGGGTGGAGAAATTTTTGTACCGAAAATCCCGTCGGTGCGCATCAAAGATTTAGCAGAAGCCTATGCGCCAGGCCTTCCGGTTGAAGACATCGGTATCCGCCCAGGCGAGAAGTTGCACGAAGTGATGTGTCCGACGGACGACTCGTACCACACCTATGAATTCGAGGATCACTACGTCATCTCCCCAAGCATCAAGTTTTACCATCAGACCATGAGCTTTGATAGCAATGCCATTGGTGAGAAGGGTCATTTGGTGGAGCTAGGCTTCGAGTATCAGTCTGGTAGCAACCCAGAATTTTTATCCGTTGATGAAATCTTGGCGTTTGAAAATGAGTGATGACTTTATCCCCTACGGCCGCCAGTCGATTACGGCAGCAGACGTGGAAGCGGTATGTGAGGCACTGACCTCCGACTTTTTAACACAAGGGCCTTTGGTGGGTCAGTTTGAACGCGCTATTGCTGAGCTTAGCCAGTGTAAATACGCTGTAGCGGCCAACAGCGCCACCTCGGCGCTACATGTGGCCTGCTTGGCATTAGGTGTGGGCGCAGGTGATATTGTTTGGACCACGCCCAACACGTTTATTGCCAGCGCCAACTGCGCGCTCTATTGCGGTGCTGACGTCGACTTTGTCGATATTGACCCGCAAACGTACAACCTTTGCCCCGTCCAATTGGCACAAAAACTAGACCAAGCCCAGTCGGCTGGTCGCCTCCCCAAAGTCTTGATCGCGGTGCATTTTGGCGGTCACCCTTGTGACATGCGTGCCCTCTATGAGCTCGCTAAGGCCTACGGCGTTCATATCATTGAAGACGCCTCTCACGCCATTGGTGCGAAATACAAAGGTACTCCGGTAGGCCAGCGTTATTCCGATATTTGTATTTTTAGCTTTCACCCGGTCAAAGTCATGACCAGTGCCGAAGGCGGTATGGCCGTCACGCAACATGAACATTTAGCCGAGCGAATGCACACCTTAGTTCATCAAGGGGTGACCAAAAATAAACTAGAGCTTGAAACCATCTCACCTGGGGATTGGTATTATGAGCAGCAAGTGCTGGGCTTTAATTACCGTATGACCGAGCTTCAGGCGGCATTAGGTCTCTCTCAGTTGGAACGTCTAGCGCATTTTATCGAGCGTCGTCGTTCGCTGGTTCAGCGTTACTACCAACTGTTGAGTGGCTTACCGATTCAACTCCCTGGTGAAGCCGATTATGCGTTTTCCAGCTGGCATTTATTCCCGATTGTCTTAAACGAAGTACTGACGGAACAGCGAGCGCCGATTTTCAAATACTTACGTGACCATCAAATTGGCACGCAGGTGCATTACATTCCGGTGCATACCCAACCTTTTTATCAACAACGTGGTTTTGATTGGGGGATGTTTCCAGTCGCAGAGGATTACTATAAGCGCACCTTAAGTTTGCCTTTGTACCCTGATTTAACCGAATCACAGCAACAGCGCGTGGTTGCAGTATTGAGAGAGGCACTTGATCAGGCGGTCATACTATGAATATTGCGGTCATTCCTGCCCGTGGCGGCTCTAAGCGTATTCCAAGAAAAAACATTAAACTGTTTCATAGTAAACCCATCATTGCCTATTCGATTGAATGCGCACTAGCATCCGGTTGCTTTGATCGCATCATCGTCTCAACCGACGACGCAGAAATTGCAGACATAGCGCGGCAGTACGGTGCCGAAGTGCCCTTTATGCGCCCTGCAGAGCTCGCTGATGACTACTGCGGCACGCTCGATGTAATGGCCCATGCTGTTTCGACTTTTGAGACAATGGATATGGCGACCGCACATATCTGCTGTATTTATCCGACCGCGCCATTGTTGCTGCCAGAAGATTTACAGCGCGGTGAACAGATTTTACGAAGCCATGCGCAGATTCAATATGTATTTAGCGCTGTAGCGTTTGGCTTTCCCGTACAACGTGCCATTTACTTGAATAACGAGCAAGAAGTGTCCATGTTTCAGCCAGAACACGCTAAAACCCGCTCGCAAGATTTGCTCGAGTCCTACCATGATGCGGGACAATTCTATTGGGGCAGAGGGCAGGCCTTTTTAGAGAAACAACCTTTTTTTGCGCCACACTCGCGTATTGTAGAGCTTCCCGCACTTCGGGTGAGAGATATTGATACCCCAATTGACTGGGAGATTGCGGAGTTTTTTTATGAAAGACTGCACCCCCGTCATGACTAATCCCCATGCGCCATTACATATCTTATTTCTCGGCTATGACCAAAGCCAGACACGCCTGATCGACCTGCTTATCTCACATCAATGTCGCGTGGATCATACACAAGAGCCCGTTGCTCAGCTCAAAGGGTACGATTTGGTGGTGTCATTCGGTTACCGTCATCTGCTCAGCGCAGAGGTAATCGAACAAGCTGATTGCCCTATTATCAATCTGCACATCGCTTACTTACCCTTTAATAAAGGCGCACACCCTAACTTCTGGTCTTTCTATGAAGGAACACCGTCGGGGGTCAGCATTCATTTAATTGATCAATCAATCGATACTGGACAGCTTCTATATCAGCAAAAGCTGCATTTTGACACGAGTAACGAAAGCTTTGCGTCGACTTATGAAGCCCTAAGCGATGCTATCGAGTCATTGTTTGAAACGCATATTCATGACATCTTAATGCATCGTTTTCCCGTCACAACCCAGCGGCCCTATGGTACCTTTCACAACCAAGGTGAATTACCCGAGGGGGTAAACTGGTCGCACAACATTGAACAAACAATCCAAGCATTGAAGGCGCGATCATCCAAAAAAGCGGTCTTAGTACTTTCTAATCTCATGGACGATGATGAAATCATTAACCATGAAACACAACAACGCTGCTTAGAAGCCATCCGACTCTTCCGCCAAGAGCGTTTAGACTACATGATCACCAGTGGCTGGATCTATGATGCACGGTTTTCGATCAGTTTGTCTGAAGCCACCGCACGCTTTTTGCGGGTCAACGGGGTCAAATCAAACTGCATTTTACAGAATCGAGCCTCACGAGACACTGTGGGCGATGCACTCTTTACGCGACTGCACCTTTTGGCGCGTCACAACATTCAAGAGTTAACCGTTGTCACCAGCGACTATCACCTGCATCGTACTCGCATCATCTTCCAACAATTACTACCAAGCAATGTCACACTCCATTTTATCGGCTGCACCACCCCTCATGCCGACTACCAGGCAAAAGAAAAAGCCTCTTTGAATCGTTTTTTAGAGACTTTTTCTGGCGTCGATCAAGATGACTTAGACGCATTGTTATCGTCGCTCGTGACAAAGCACGCACTTTATAAGGAAACTGCGCAATGACCCACACTCTTAGTATCGATGGCCGCATCATAGCCGCTGACGCTCCGCCCTATATCATTGCTGAGCTTTCTGCCAACCACAACGGCAGCCTTGAAAACGCGCTTAGACTGATCGAAGTGGCCAAAGAATCGGGGGCTGATGCGGTAAAATTGCAAACCTATACGCCAGACACCATTACGATTGATTGCGACAAAGAAGACTTCCAGATACGCGGCGGGCTTTGGGACGGTAGCTCACTCTATGAGCTGTATCAGCAAGCGCATACCCCATGGGAATGGCACCAAGCCTTGTTTGCCAAAGCAAAAGAATTGGAATTGACCATCTTTAGCTCTCCCTTTGATAGCACCGCCATCGAGCTACTTGAGGAGCTCGGAGCGCCAGCGTACAAAATCGCTTCGTTTGAAGCCATCGACCTTGCACTGATCGAAGCGGCTGCTCGAACGGGTAAGCCCTTAATTATCTCTACTGGCATGGCCAACGAGGAAGAAATTCAACAAGCCATCGATACGGCTCGTGCAGCTGGCTGCCAAGAATTGGCGATCTTACATTGTGTCAGTGGTTACCCAACGCCAGCCAAGCAATATAATCTTCGAACAATTAACGATATGCATACGCGCTTTGATTGCGTTGTCGGATTATCAGACCACACCCTTGATAATGTCACGGCGATCACCTCCGTAGCGATGGGTGCCGCGATCATTGAGAAGCATTTCACACTGGATCGTAACGGCGGCGGTCCTGATGATTCCTTTTCACTAGAGCCTGATGAGCTAACCGCTTTATGTCGAGATAGCAAAACAGCTTGGCAAGCGCTTGGGCATGTTAATTACAACCTCACCGAAGTAGAAAAAAGTAACCAAGTGTTTCGCCGTTCTTTATATGTGATTAAAGACATCAAAAAAGGTGACAAGCTAACTGAAGATAATGTGAGAAGTATTCGCCCTGGATTCGGACTACCTCCAAAGCATCTACCAGAGGTTTTGGGACAAATAGCCAAACAAGATATAATTCGTGGCACCGCCCTCACTTGGCATTTAATAAACCATAAAAAAGGCGCTTAAAGCGCCTTTTTTATGCATTATACTTACCATCCAGCAACCCTCTACCGGGATCAACAGCGCCTAAAGGGTTTTCAAGTAATGTCGGCATTTCCTCAACAAATTCAACAAATATATCCACCATTTCTCTAGCCCAGACTAATGTCTCATCAGGCGTTGAAAGCACTAAATCAAGTATCTCATTGGCAAAGTATGTAAATGATCCAATCATCAACTCACAATTATAAGGCTTCCCCTTAAAATACTGCTGCATCAATAAAGAATTATACTCGGATAGCATATTTAAAACTTCGGATTTTTCATTAAAACCTTTATTTAATATGCGCAAGCATTCATGAGTGAACTCTTTATACTCTTCGTATACATCACCAATAGATCTTTCGCCATAGCTATCATTTTCCTCAGCAGAAAAATTTTCAATGACATATTTTTTTAACTTGCACTTTTTATCTTTTGAGCCTTTTGAAATAAGGATATCCTCTTGAAGGATAGGCTCTGCACCCTCAATTCTTACGCCATCAGATAAATTATAACATTTAAAAATTTTATTGGATTTTTTTGCTAACCGAATAGAAAGTTCAATCTGAACTCTAGATGTATCCATTATGGATGTCGTAAATACACTTCCATGAAAATTTGCATCTCTTCGTTTCAAACCACTCTTGAATTCTGTTAACCCCGTACTTGAACCATCATTTTTATAATAACCACTAGCCTTTGAATGATGGTTATCAGGATCTTTAAAACCACAATCTACTCCAGCTAAATAAATATCAGAAAAACCCATACTTGTCATATAAGACATCGCTAGATTCGCAACAATCGGGCTAGAGTAATGCATCATTGCAAGGTTATTTCTATTGTCAGGAGAGACTAATTCATGACTTAACTTCATAATTGAAGAGATTGGTTCACTAGGCTTCAATCCAATAAAATTGATATCGAAGTAATTATAGAAATCTGGGTGCATCACATTAACAGTTAATGAAGTGATACCGGTCAAAAACTCTTCATCTATAAATTCTAGCTTTTCGGCTGTATGCCGTAAACGTTCGACATCAACATGATAGTCTGGCTTTATACCATACTTATATAATGTGTTTATTGTTGTTCCACAAGAAACAAGCACCATATCATCAATATGTTCTTTTATAAAATCTATATTATTATCTAACGAGGGACCGTTGCCGATAATTATGACAGGTAAATCAATATCTCTTGAAAAACGAACTTCTTTCTTATGTTCCGGATTAACCGCCAAATACGTCTTTTTCTTACGCGCTAGATATTGACTAATACCAATCACACCATCGTCAAAAAAACCCCAGCCCATAATTTGTCGTACATATTGATTTGAAAACTCAGTAGTAACTTTTGTAACATGCTCTAGGTTGTAGGACATATAAAAATAGGTATGCCCGGCCATATAAAGGCCATTATAACGCAAGTCCTTCATATAATTGGCCAAAAACTCTTTTTCATCAACACCAATATAGAAATGCAGCGTTGAATCACGTGCCATCATTTCTTCGACAATCCAAACCCAATCAATTGCGAACAAGGAATAGTAAAAGAAATCAACATTTTCTTCGTAAATATAGATATGCTTAGCAAAGTGATCGTCAAGAATTCGTACAAGTTGATAACCAAACTCAAAACCAAATAAAACGATCCCACCAACCATGTCTGGTAAAGTATGATACTGTTCCGTCTGAGACTTTCTATTCATTCGCACAGTACCAATTCTTTCCATATATCGTTCATGCATAGAATTAGATACGTTAGAAACACCAACACTTACAAAAGCTCGACTAGGGTTTACTCTAAATTCTTTATATCTATTATCTATATCTGAAAAGGCATTTTCAGGATAAACAGTACAACCGGTACTAGGAAAGATAAGATTCAATGAGCCATCTTTTTGCAAAAAAATATTTTTATTTTCGGGAGAATAATCTTTAATTACCTCATAAAGACCTGGGAAATTCTCCTTAATTACCTTAATATTTCTCTTATAGCGTTCAGAAAAAATATCATCATTAATTTTTAGCCTATCTCGACCAGAGCCAAGCTTTTTAATTAAATTATCAATATTATTTTCATAACTCATTATAACTTCCCAACATCAGAATATTTTTTGGATATTTTCCGCTTTTTCACTAGCTCAGTTTGAATTTCTTTAACATCCTTTTTCAAGGATTCGATCATATCTTCTGATTTCCTTATAAGCTCATAGAGCTCTTCAAATTCGGAAGAATGATTCTCTAAATACTCTAAAGAAATACCATCCGTTTTTATGACATCAGTCAGAATATCATTGATATACAGAATAGCATCTAGATTCTCTTCGGCAACCGCTTGTCGAAAAGTGGGAATGAGCTCTATTAGATCACTTGCAGTTAATTTATCGGCCATGTGTAGCCACTTACTTATGCCTGCTCTCTTGCTGCTTCTTTTTTCGAAGCATCACTTATTTGATCCCATGCACCTTTTATTTCAAGCATCAGGGCAATAACATGATCAATTTTTATAGTGTCCATTTTAAGACTTGCTTCATGAATTTGGTCGATCATGTAAAGGTATAAGCTTTCTAGGTTATCAACCAACTCCGGACTTGCATCACGGTCTAATGAATCTCGCAGTGCATTAATAATTTCGACTACTCGCGTAAGTGTTGAAGACTTGGCCTCTAGGTCCTTACGCTCAATAAAACCTTTGCTCAAAGCCAGTCGCTCAAGAGCACCTTGCATCAATAGCTGTATGACACGATGAGGATCAGCACCGGCTAAATCGGATTTTAACGATTCTTTTTTGTAAGCATTAATGCCTTTATTCGCGTACATAATAACCTCTATTTCTATTGAGAATTGGTGTTCATGGAACCCAACTGATTCAACAAGTAATTCCCATTTGATTTCATGCTTGCCAAACTAACGTCTAATTGAGTAAATCGAGCACGTAGACGCTCTTCATATTGAACCATACGATATTCATAATTTTCTAACTGTTTCTCAGTCGCTTTAACTGAACTTTGCGAAGAATCAACTAGATCTTTTAACATACCGCCAGAACCTGTATAGCTTCCTACAAATTCCTCCATAACCGAGGCAAGACCGTTATCTCCTGAAAATAGAGTCGTTAAGTCATCATAACTATTATCCATCGCATCAGAGAATTTTGTGTCATCCAACGAAAGTTTGCCGTCATTATCCATTTCGATTCCGATATCAAAAATGGTTGATAAATCACCAGCATTATCAAACGTTGTCATAAGGTCACTATTAAGTGCCCCTTCAAGGCCTCGAATCAGGCTGCTGCCATTTAAAGGTCCGCCGATTTTGGTTTGACTCTCAAACAGAGTCTGCAAATTATTATAGGACTCAATAAAACTATTCAACGTTTCTTTAACTGTTTCGGTGTCATAATTGACGGATGTCTTTGCCTTCTCTGGCACACCTGAGTCACTCACAGCTGAAATATTTAAAGCTTTAATAGTAAGACCTGATATAGCACCTTCAAAGGTGTTGGTATCGCTACGAATATCAATACCATCCACATTAATAATCGCATCTTTCGCTGCATCGTCCGCTGAAATACTAAGATCGGACGACACGCTTGCCAGAGCGGCATCACCACTAACATTTTCGACCACTAGGTCATTACCAGCTCCGCTTTTATCAGAGGTCAATGCCAAAAATACATTGCCAGTACCATCGTCTACAAGGTTGGCTGAGATACCAAAGTTATCGTCCGCACCATTGATCTGTTCACGTAACTCTTTTAACGTTGTGCCAGCGGCAACATCAATCGTGAACTCCTCATCACCGGAAGTATATTTAAGCTGTCCACCATTGGCTGATACGACGTCATCAGGGCTACTAAAGGCACCCGCAGCAGAAAGACTGCGGCTTCCTTGAGCCAGTTGACTGACCGAAATATTATAAGAACCATTTGATGAAGTTTTATCTGCTTCGACCGATATGATATCGCCCGATGTTGGCTGTGTTGTTTCCGCGGTACGTCCCGTAAACAACTTACTATCACTTAGTTTTTCAACTGACTCCTCGAAAGCCTCCAAAGTGGACTTTAATTTGCCATACGCTGAAACCTCAGATTTATAATCACTAATGCTCTCATTATAGGAAGATACACGTGCATCGCGCTGAACCTTGACCATATTCGAAACCAATGACTCAAGGTCGATTCCGGAGCCAACACCTAACGATGTAACTGACATACTATCCTCTCTTCCGGCTTTGCCCGGGATTACTTATGCTTCGCTATTAATTAAACTACCTTTGAAATCTTTAAGCTCGCCAAAAATCTCATCTAATCGCTTAGACATTTCTATGAACTCTTCCGAAGGAATTTGGCGAACCAGCTCGCCAGTATCTTGATCAATGACTTTTACAACGCTCTCTTCACCGTCTTCACTTTTTTCAAACGATAACCCAACGCTCAATTGACGCATTTTGATATTTACATCTTCAACGTTCGCTTCGTTAGTCGATTCTTGAGTTACTTCTAGTCTAGCAATATCTTTGCCATGTTCTTTCAGACTGCCCGAGCTACTATTTGTATCGACAACTGGAACAACAACTTTAGCATCATTCTGACGAGCCTGGATTGATTCTTGTTGAACAGCTTGGCTAGATGGCACTGCGATTAAAGTAGATGTAGATAAATCAGAACTAATAGACATGAGCTATCTCCCAAAATAAAAAAGCTGGAGCAATACTCCAGCTTTTTAGTATTACTCTATTAACCTAGTAAGGATAGCGCAGTTTGTGGACGTTGGTTAGCCTGAGCAAGAATTGATGAGCTCGCCTGCTGTAGAATCTGAGCACTTGTCAATTTTGCAGTTTCTTGTGCAAAATCAGCATCACGAATACGAGAGCGCGAAGCCGATACGTTTTCAGAAATGTTGCTCAAGTTGCTAATCGTTGAACTAAAACGGTTTTGTACCGCACCCAACTCCGCACGCTTCCCGTCTACTGCCGCAATCATACCATCAATAATTGAGATCATTGACTGCGCATTAGAAGCCGTTGATATGGATAATGCAGTTGCAGCTAAGCCAGCCGTATTCATGCCCGACACATTAAAGCCAGCACCAGCTTCACCAGCGCTATTAGATGAACTTAGAGAGAAGGAAATAGTTTGGTTGGCATCCGCACCCACTTGGAACTTACCATCGTAACTTCCGTTCAAAAGCTTTTGCCCACCAAATGTAGTCGTGTCGGCAATTCGGTTCATTTCTTTACCCAATTGAGCGATCTCTTGCTGAAGTGCATCACGATCTTCATCAGTATTTGAACCGTTTGCAGACTGAATCGCTAGAGTACGCATACGCTGGAGCATATTTGTAGTTTCATCTAGCGCACCTTCAGCAGTCTGTGCTAACGAAATGCCATCGTTTGCATTTCGAACTGCTTGATTCAAACCATTCACCTGAGACGTCAAACGGTTAGAAATCTGCATGCCTGCTGCATCATCTTTGGCGCTGTTAATACGCATGCCTGAAGACAAACGCTCATAAGCAGTATCCAAGGTATTACCAGATTTCATCATCTGATTCTGAGCATTCAGTGATGATGTATTAGTATTTACATATAAAGCCATAATAGCCTCCTAGTTTCGCCATTTAGGCCTGCTGCCAAGCAGAACCTTTAATCGGTGAAGTGATCGCCAAATCAACTAACACCTTAAACCTCTTGTAATCGTTAACGGCATACTCAAACATAGCTTTAGCATTTTTTTGATTTTTTTTTCCGCTTTCGGCAAAAATGGACCGCAATATCGGCAAGCCACTGATCTATTTATGTTTTTATTCTTCTTAAATTCATAAAAAAACGACTAAATTCATACATAAGCTGCACCCTCTTAAGCAAGCATCACTTGGCACAACCTTTGCTAAACATATTATGGAAGCTCGCCAAGCTTCCATAAAAAAAGCCAAGTGCGCTAACACTTGGCTTAAAATTACTTCTAGAAGATAGAATCGAAAAAAGCATCAGATACCTTCGCCAAACCTCTTGCCTCCGGTATTTGATTGCTACTTTCGCGTAAGCGAGCGGCCTGATCAGCCGCTCTTTTTTTAATTCTAATTAGCCTCCAAGCAATGACAAAGCAGACTGTGGACGTTGGTTAGCCTGCGCAAGAATCGTAGAGCTTGCTTGCTGCAATATCTGTGCGCTGGTCAATGTTGCTGTCTCTTGCGCAAAGTCTGCATCACGAATTCGTGAGCGCGACGCCGATACGTTTTCAGAAATGTTGCTCAAGTTACTAATAGTTGAACTAAAACGGTTCTGTACCGCACCCAACTCCGCACGTTTCCCATCTACTGCCGCGATCATGCTATCAATAATGGAGATCATTGACTGCGCGTTAGAAGCCGTTGATATGGATAATGCAGTCGCAGCTAAACCAGCCGTATTCATCCCCGACACATTGAAACCAGCACCAGCTGTACCAGCAGTGTTAGATGTACTAAGAGAGAAAGATATCGTTTGGTTGGCATCCGCACCCACTTGAAAAGTACCGTCGTAGCTGCCATTTAGCAACTTCTGACCACCAAATGTTGTCGTATCAGCGACACGATTAATTTCTGCTCCTAACTGTGCAATTTCTCGCTGCAGAGCAACACGGTCTTCATCCGTGTTTGAACCGTTGGCAGACTGAATCGATAGCGTACGCATGCGCTGAAGCATATTGGTCGTTTCGTCTAATGCTCCTTCCGCTGTCTGCGCCAGAGAAATACCATCATTAGCATTACGTACCGCTTGGTTCAGACCATTGATCTGCGAAGTTAAGCGGTTTGATATTTGTAAGCCCGCTGCATCATCTTTGGCGCTGTTGATACGCATACCTGAAGACAGACGCTCATAAGCAGTATCAAGCGTGTTACCAGATTTCATCATCTGGTTTTGAGCATTAATTGATGAAACGTTAGTATTTACATATAAAGCCATGATAAGTTCTCCTAGAAACGTAATTTTTCAACTGCAACCATTTGATTTAATTGGTTATTTGGCTGCATCTTGCATACTCTTGTTATCGTCACTATTGAAAAAACCTTTAACTCTTTTTTGATTTTTTTTTAGTTTTGATAAACGATTAAAATATGCGTTGCTGTCACTACATTTACGGTCAGAAAAACAAAACCTTTAGAAAAATTAGCCAATATGATCAATAAAACGCAACCCGTAAGATGAAGGAGATACTGTTCTTGCAATAAGAACATCTTCTCCCTTATCAATAGGTAAATCTGTCGGAGGAATAAATGTCTTTGAGGTCAAGCTATACACCTGCCTTATCAATGATGGCTCAAGCGCATTGTTTAGGGTTAAAACAAAAGCTAAACGCCCATTACTTAGCTCGACACAGGAGCCTACAGGCACACTTCCAAGGCTATTCACAAAGATAGACATAAGCTTTGGATCAAACGCTAAACCTGATTCGATCTGCATTTTATCCAGCGCTTCAACGGGTGTCAGTGCTTGACGATGAGACTGCTCAGATGTCAAAGAGTCGTAGGCATCAACAATAGCGCCAATTTTGCCATACACTGATATTTCATGATCGATTTTACCTTGAGGATAACCTGAGCCATCCATACGTTCATGGTGCTCCCACAGCATCTGATAAATCACTTTAGGAACATTATCATTAGAGTTTAGTAACACCTCACCAAAGTTTAAATGCCTACGAACCAGCTGAAACTCCGCTTCAGTGAGTTTGCCTGTTTTTTTGGTAATGAGTTCAGGTAGCTTGAAGCGCCCCAAATCGAACAGCAGAGCGCCTAGTGTCATCACGTGAACAAAACGTTCGTCTAGCTGCAGAGCCCTGCCCATATGGCACGCTAAAATAGCACAGGCAACGCCATGCTGAGCAATATAGTCATCTGTATCTTGTATATGTCGCACTGCAAGCAATGCATTAGGATTACGCTCATAAGAGAGATTCAGCTTATGACAGTACTTATGAAAAGCATCCAAGTCTAATTGCCGTCCTGCAAAGACAGCTTTAACTTGCTTAGTAATGAGCTCCACACCTTGCGACATCAAACCTAAGGCAGTTTGGATCTCCTTCGCAAACGTTACGGGCTCTATAACAGGCTTAGCAAGCGCTTGAGATTGCTCTACTGCATTAGTGAAAGGTAAAGGTAACGCTATCTCAGAAGGCTCAAGTGAATCCACTTTCCCTTCTTTATAACTCAACACGTAATCTCGCGTATTATCATTAAGCAGTTGTCGAAAGTATTGATAAAGGCTGTGTTTTTTTGAGAGAAGCTCGCGAGGCAACTTTGAAAATTGTGCCCCCTCCAAACGACGAACACCCACAACAGATTTTCCAAAAGCCAAAGAGAAGCACAATAAAATCAACTTGTCTTCGGCCTCATAACGGCGCTCATACTCAGTAATGGCAGTGGGATGCTCGTAAAAGGATGGATCGTGTGGGAGCATGCGATTTTCTAAGGCGCCCTTTAACTCTGAAAGCGCCACCTGACGAATAGCAATACTGACTATATGATGTTTTTCGCCATGCTTTTCAATCAAGTTACCAACACGAGCAGTACCTAGAACTTGGCCATATAGACCTAACGTATCGACCAATTCAAACGCATTAAAATAATCAAAATCGATATTTACGCCAAATAAGCTTAAAACATCGAACGTTGTCATGGTGTTTCCTCAGACCATTACAATGAGTTAAACAATGATAAGGAGCTGATGCGTTGGAACAATAACTGAGATGCTTCCAACGCCGTCTCGCTAAGCTCAAGCTCAGTCGTTGCTTTGTAAACATTTAGCCCACCAATGTTCTCTTGAGCAATTTGGTTGAAAGCCTTCTTAGACACACCGTACTCTGTTCGGTTATCAATCGTGTTGATACGCGAACCAACAGATGACGAAGCGGTGGCAATATTTGACTGCGTATTCTCAATACTCGTGAATGCATTTAAGCGCGCCTCATTCTTTTGTTGAGGCGTTAAATTTGGATCACGCAACGCATCAATAGCCGATTGAACTTGGTTTATGACGTTGTCACGTGTAGGCTGATCCAAGCTAAAATTCACCGTACTGCCGACGGCACCTGTTAACGTGAACTCCATGCCATTAAATGTAACAGGCTCACCTGATACAAAATCACCTGATGCAAGAACGTTACCGGAACTGTCTTGAAATGAAAATTGATCCGGAGCACCTGCTGTCGTAGTGAGCGTAAAGTCATTGGGAGACGGTACAACACCTAGTGACGGATTCACATACTGACTGTTGATAAAATCATCGTAGGCGCCTTGATCTTCAACTCGATAGGAAAGCGATGCCGTTCCAGCGGAGGAAGCAGCAGAAAACGTATTTCGCGTCCAAGCGTCTTGAAAGACTTTCTTACCCGAATCATTTGTCGCGACAGAAACATTATCACCAATTTGAGCGTTTTTTTGCGCCTCATTGCCAGCATATTGAAAGGCACCACTAGCGTCTTTTACAAAAGCAGGCGAATTAGCATTTGTCCCAGCAAAAATGTATTTACCATTTGAATCTTGGGAATTCATCAAATCAGCCACGGAAGCCAGCAAGTTTTCCATTTCACCCGCCAAGGTATCCAGATCAACTTGGGAATTGGCACTATTATTACTTTGGATCATTCGTTTATTGATTTCATCTAGTGTGCTATTCAAGCTTTCTAGAGCAACTGACTCGTACTCCAAAGCATTGGTAGCCGAGGTCATATTTTTTTCGTATTGCTCCAGTAACTTTGTATCAGCGCCATAGCGCAACAACTGCCCTGCACCATTAGGATCATCACTTGGGCGAACTATGTCCGATTGCGCAGCAATTTTTTCCTGAACCTTTAGGTAGCGCTCATTTGCCTTAGACATGGACAGTTCAGATTGATTAAAAATCAGGTTTGTAGTGACTCGCATAATTTACCTACCTCAGCGCACTAATAAGCGTTGAAAATGTACTTTGGGCGGCCGTCAACACCTGAGCAGAAGCCGTATAGGACTGCTGGAATCGTATTAAATTGACAGCTTCTTCATCTAAACTCACTGCTGATACTTGATCTCGTGCCGCAACCGATTGATTCATGACCACTTCACTCGAGCTGGAGTTCGTTTTTAGCGAAGCAGTTAAACTACCTACTTCTGTGACTAACGACGAAAAAGCGGCTGAATAAGATCGCGTTCCACCAACTGTCGACTCATTCTGCAAGTTGGCTAATATTAAGCCATTAAAGTTATCTGACTCGCCATCCGCATTAAAGCCGATTGAAAAGCTATCGCCTGGTTTGGGAGGACCGTCTAGATTGATATCAAATCCGGCTCCCGCTGCTAACCCTAATTCCTCTAAAATATCAGTATAGTCGGTCAATGTTTGAGGGCCAGCAAGGATGTTCGCTGGAGCATTACCGTCGTATACGGTCACATCACCGTTGGCGTCAAATGACAGTGATTGAGGCGCATAATTATATAAACCACCACTTTGAGTAAAAGCCGAAGCAGATGGATCAGTACTCGTAATAGAAGAAATACTAATCGATGCTTCGGATAAATTCTGATCACCGCGGGATACGGAAATTGGTGCCGCCAAAGCAAAATCATCGCCACTACGAGCACTTAAACGCAGTGATGACGCCGCATTTTTCGTTGGCAAAAATTGGAATCGATCATCAGACGAATAATTCGTAGGCGAATTAATTTGAATATCTACACCAAATTCCGGAACCGTAAAATAATCACCTGACGCTGCGCCAGAGATATCAATTGCGCCTGACTCTCTTGAAATACGGCCTTGATCGTCGTAGGTGACCACCTTAAATTCCGTAGGAGAATTCATTACGACTTCATAAGTGTCCGTCGTGATCTCACTCGAAGCACCTGGCGTGACTCGAGCTGCAATATTAGCCGAAGCATCATTATTATTTGGGTTGTTTACAGTGTTGATCGGGGCCGTTGAAAACAAGTTAATGCCGTATTCACCATTGAAATCTAGGCCTAACTGGTTTTGCTGATTCATTGTGTCAGTTAACACTAACGCTTGCTGACCCAACATACGTTCAGCGGTGGTAACAAATTCATTTCTAAAAGCTATTAATCCCCCCATAGAACCGCCAAGCTCATCAGTGGGAATATTGACTTCGTAACGACCAAAGCTTAACTCGATTCCTATTGGTGCATCAGGATTCTTGGGATTGCTCGTTAACGCTAGTTCATTATTACCATCTTGCAGAACCAAAGGCTGCCCAGAGGTCAAATTCACTGTCATCAGCTTATTGTCATCGTATTTTACTTTCACTTCGAGAAAGCTAGAGAGCTCTTTAACCAGCTGCTCCTGCTGATCACGTAACTCATTCGCTGAGTTTTGTGTCGTCGACTCAAGTTTAAATATTTGCTTATTTAACGATGCAATTTGCTCGGTAATATTATTGATGCTATCGACATTCGTAGAAATCTCATCGCTCGCCAACTCGCGCTGGTTAGACACATAACCTGACAATTCGTTGTACTGAGCAACCATTTCACGGAAACTAGAATATGCATGAGCTCGGGAAGCACTATCGGTTGGATCACTGTTTGCTTTCTGCAAAGAGCTAAAGGCATTGTCTAAGTAGCTACTAATCGAGACACTTTCCTCTCCCACAATGGAGTCAAATGACGACATCATTGAATGGTAGCTCTCATAATAACTATGGTTAGAAGTATCACTCCACACTTGCTGGTTAAGGTACTGATTCACAATCCGATCGGTATTTTGAACCAGCACTCCGCCACCGGAGCGACTGACCGTCGCGGTATTTTGACGACTGTATCCTTCCGTATCCACGTTTGCGGTGTTTTGACCTGTCGTCGTAATACGTGCTGTACTCGACTGCAAACCGGACAAACCAATGGAATATAGACTAGACATGCTATCAACCTCTTAGATACAAAAACGCGAGTGCGTATACTTCTATATCGACAGTTGATGCAATTACTTTACCAGAATTGAATTTAATCTAAAAATAAACCAAACGCTCTAAAATGAAACGCTCAAGCTATTGTTATAAAAGAGATTTAAACCACTTACTTGATAAGATATTGGAAATCTTATCGGCATAGTTTGGGTCTGTAGCATAACCGCCTTTCTGCAAATAAGCGGCAAACATTGCCGCATCATCCCCTGCTTGCAGGGCATTTTGGTACCGTTCACTGGTTTGTAGAAAATTGGCATAATCATCAAAACTATGCTCGAAAGAATCATAGGCACGAAACGCTGCTTTTTCTTTCTGGGCTACGCCATCGCGAAACTCAAGCGTATTTACTGTTGCTCGATCCCCCGACCAACGCTGATCTGCTTTAATCCCAAACAGGTTATAACTAGGGCTACCATCAAATTTAGCAATTGGATGTTTCCCCCAGCCTGTCTCTAACGCAGCCTGAGCCAATATTGCTTTTGGATCAACACCTAGCTTTTCACCGGCTTTCTGAGCATGAGGCCAAAGCGTCTCGACAAAGCGATCTGGCGAATCAAATGCGACATCTTTAGCGGATACTGATGATGACGAAATTGGCGTTTGAACTGCACCCGTAAAATCTTCCGCGGCTTTTTTGGCAACCGCTCGTATGCGTTCCGCATCGAGCGTAGGCAAGCTACGCAAGAAGTGAGTCTCTGAATCTGAGGCGTCATTCAGGTCAGGGCTAGAAACACCTGATCCTTGCCCCTGTAACTGTCGAATCAAAGACTCTGATATACCAATGCCTCCAGCATTCGCTAAGGACTGGGCCATCTGAGTATCCATCATCTCGGTATATTGTTTGGTTTGCGTGCTATCGAATAACCCCCCACCAATATTCTCATTGGCTTCACGCATATTCTTAAACATCATATTAATAAAGATGGCTTCGAATTCTTGAGCAACCTTTTTAAGCGCTGCATCCGGGTCTTGTTGCGCTTGACGCTTTAAACTAGCAAGAGAGTTAAAGTCCGCAAAGAATGCATTATTATCGATTCTGCTCATCATTCCCCCTAAATCACAACCAAGTCTGCGTTGAGCGCACCAGCCTGCTTTAGCCCTTCCAAAATGGCCATCACATCACCCGGTGCTGCCCCCACTTGATTAACGGCTCGAACAATATCATTTAACGAAGCACCTTGTGTGAAGACAAACATATGGCCACTTTCTTCGTCTGTCTCAATCTCTTGTCGAGGGGCCAGCTCTTGACCGGCACCAGGCAGGATACCAGGCTGCCCTATTTCAGGATTTGACTTGATTGTAACAGTGAGACTGCCGTGGGTAACCGCTGCAGGTGAAACCGTTACATCTTGCCCAATAATAATGGTGCCAGTACGTGAGTTGACGACAATTTTCGCCCGTTCACGACCAAGCTCAACCTCGAGATTTTCTAGGATAGATAAAAAAGTAACTCGCTGGGAGGGGTCACGCGGCGCGGTCACACGAACGGAGGTCGCGTCTAAAGATTGAGCGACACCAGGGCCTAGCAAACCATTGATTTTATCAGCCACTTGCTTCGCCGTTGTAAAGTCTGGGCGATTTAAATTAAACGTTAACGTATCGCCACGATTAAAACTGTTGGCGACCGCTTTCTCTACACTCGCACCATTCGGAATACGCGCCACTGTTGGCGTCGTAATTGACTGACGAGATCCATCAGCTCCGCCGGTCCCAAGACCGCCAACGACAAGATTACCTTGAGCAATCGCATAAACTTGGCCATCGGCACCTTTCAAAGCAGACAACAGTAGTGTTCCACCTCGTAATGAGCTGGCGTTACCTAAGGAAGACACCGTGACATCAATCGACTGCCCTGGCTTAGAAAATGGCGGCAAAGTCGCCGTCAATGATACCGCGGCAACATTATCAGAGTCGGTATTCGCTCCATCCGGTAGATTAATACCAAACTGATTTAACATACTAATGAAGCTTTGATTGGTAAAATCGGTATCGTCGCCCGTGCCATTCAAACCAATCACCAACCCATAGCCAAACAATTGGTTTTCGCGCACTCCTGCCACACTTGCAATGTCTTTAAGACGCTCGGCCACCGCCTCACTCGTAAAGATCATCAATATTAGTGTTAAGCAAAAGGTCTTCATGTTCACGTTCTCTTTATAATTAGAAAGGCCACCAGCTTGTATTAATCGCTCGTGTTAACCAACCCTGTTCACTACCAGATGCCAGCTCACCCGTACCAGAGTAGGCGATTCGTGCGTCGGCTAACCGAGTAGATTCTACCGTGTTGTCAGAGCTTATATCTTCCTCTCGAACAAGACCAGATAAACGAATGTATTCCTGACCACGATTCAAGGTAATCCACTTCTCACCTCTTACCGCTAGCAACCCATTTGGATACACTTCATAAACTGTTACGGTAATACTACCAGACAGACTGTTACTTTGATTGGCATTCGCGTTACCCGAGAAATCACTGTTCATACCAGGCAAGCTTGTATCTAAGCCAATCGGCAACCCTAAAATCGTAGGGTTTTGAATCGTTGCAGAAGAAGATTTTGAAACCGATGCCGCATTCGTTTTCGTAGAGCTGGTACTTTCAGACAAACTCACCGTCAGAATATCTCCTACTTGACGCGCTTTTTTGTCACCAAAAAATACGTCACCCATGCCCGCTTGGTAAATCCCACCGTCGCTGGTTTGTGTGTACTGAATGGATGGCTGAATGACAGGCGCGTAATAAGGATCATCCGAAACCGGCGCAGGTTCCACCGCCGCACATCCCACCAACACCAATGGAAATAACGCAAACAAGTAACGCATCGGATTAAACCTCTACAACTGTTGATTAACGAAACTGAGCATACCATCTGCAGCGGAAATCACTTTCGAGTTCATTTCGTAAGCACGCTGTGTGGTAATCATATTGACCAGCTCTTCAATCGAGTTCACGTTAGACGATTCAAGCATCCCTTGACTTAATGAGCCCAAACCATCCAACCCAGGCACTCCAACAATCGGCGCACCGCTTGCTGTGGTTTCACCATAAAGGTTACTGCCTAGAAAATTTAGACCCGTAGGGTTAATAAAGTTAGCGATATTAAGAGCGCCCACTTCTTCCATGTCTGTTTGCCCAGCTCTGAGCACAGATACTATCCCATCTTCGGCAATATTGATTTCAACCACATCAGAATCGATCGATATACCAGGCTCAATCAATAAACCACTTGAATCCACCAAATCACCGTTACTGTTTAATTGAAACTGGCCATCACGGGTATAAGCCATCGTGCCGTCCGGCTGAACCACTTGAAAAAAGCCTGCACCTTGTATCGCCACATCAAGCTGACGGTCCGTGATGTTGTAATCACCTTCTTCAAAGTTCTTTTGCGTTCCGGTCACACGCACACCCGCCCCCATCTGCAATCCTGATGGCAGCTCTGTGTTTTGCGAAGACAACCCACCAGGCGCTCTCAGTGTTTGATACATGAGGTTTTCAAATACCGCACGGTCCTTTTTAAACGCCGTTGTCGATACGTTAGCTAGATTGTTGGAAATCGTGGACAATTGTTTGTCCATCGCAGACAAACCGGTTTTGGCAACCCATAGTGCTGAATGCATTGTGTGCTCCTTATCTTTTTAGAATCGCTAGCTTATTAGCTACGTTCAAGAATTCGTGCCGATGCGTTTTCATTCTCACGCACAGTATTCATAACTTTGATGTTCATTTCGAAGCGGCGTGACAACTCCATGATGCTGGTCATCTCTTCAACGGCGTTAACATTACTGCCTTCTAAAAAACCGGAAATCACTTGAACGCTGTTATCCGCAAGCAGCATCTCGCCGCTTTTAGTACGCACCAAACCATCCTCACCCTTCGTTAGCATTTCAGGGTCCGCAGAAACAAGTTTCAAACGGTTTAATGCTGTCATCTGAGTACCGTCACCGCCCTGAGGAATAATCGAAATGGTGCCATCCTCACTGACAGCAATCTCGTCGAGTGGTGGTAAAAAAATAGGGCCAGCCGCTCCAACTACGGGCAACCCTGTCCCAGTGACCAACTGACCTGAAACGGTAAGCTGCAAATCTCCTGAGCGGGTATACACTTCTTGTCCTGTTGCATCCAGAGCCGCAATAAAGCCTTTTCCTTGAACAGCTACATCCATCGCCCTGCCAGTTTGTTGCATAGGCCCAGTGTCGAAATTTGTTCCAGGGTTTTCAGTCATGGCATAAACCCTTGAAGGGTGAAAATCACCATTTACCTGCATAGAGCGCGCTTGTTCAAAATCAGAACGAAAGCCAGTTGTAGAGACGTTTGCTAAGTTGTTGGCATGAATGGCTTGAGCATTCATTACTTGGGTGCCACCACTCATTGCTAAATACAGTGCTCTGTCCATATCCTAATTCACTCTTCAAACTGCGTTTAAATTCGCTTATAGGGAATGTGTAACAAATTACGTGCCAAGTTCACAAACAAAAGTGACAGACACAAAAAAGCCCAGCATAGGCTGGGCTTTCGCGTCACTAAAATTGATTAACGTAAGTTGATAATCGTCTGTGTCACGGTATTTTCGGTCTCTAACGTCTTAGAGTTCGCCTGATAGTTACGCTGCGCTTCAATCAAGGCAACCAGCTCCTCAGTGATATCTACGTTAGACTCTTCTAACGCGCCACCTTGGATACTGCCGAAGGTACCAGTCCCAGGCTTGCCAACATTTGCCGCTCCAGAGTCAGAACTTGCCACCCATGAGGTATCCCCCGCTGGCGTCAGCCCATCTACGTTATCAAAATTCGCTAACGCAATTTGACCTAATACAGCCGTTTGCTGATTGGTATAACTTGCAATCAGCATCCCATCTTCATCAAAGCTAACGCCTTGTAGTTCACCTGCTGCATAACCATCTTGTGAAAAGGTATCTGAACTAGAAAGTGCATATTGAGTAGATTTCCCCAAATCGATCTCTAGCTCGGCGTTGGCATTGGTTGGATCCCAACCCGTAATACTCAACTGCGCTGGACTTGGCACAGCATACGGAGCATAGCCAGTGTAAGCACCAATAATCTTACCTTCACTGTCAAATTGGACATTCGTATCTTCTGGCAAATAGGGAACCGTCTCGAACAGCGGATCGCCTGTAACAGGGTCTGTTTGCTGTAAGCCTGTTACAGGATCAAGAACTGGCTGCGGCACTGGATTATTCACCTCCCCATCTACTGTCACTTTCATTTCCCAAGTATTATTCTCACCTTGCTTAATAAAGTAGTAACCAATGGTATGTTCCTCACCTAAGGCATCATAAATGGTATTGGAATTGCCGTAAGTGTAAGTACTGTTATCCGCTGGATCAAAAGCCTCTCGTGCAAAATTATCAGGCGTTGATATGTCAGGCTGAGTACCATCAAAATCAAACGTCAAACCAGCCACTGCAATCCCTAACACAGCAGCAGGATCTCCTAAGTCACCCGTATTTGGTTGTGTAGTACCCGTATATATCGGCGCAAAAGGAATTGCTGTACCACCACCCGCTGCCGTGGCACTAAAAGATCCCTCAGCATCATCAAACGTAACATAGGTTTCAGATAAGTACGCCGTACCTGTAACCGGATCTATTTCTTCGCCATCTACAGTCGCATGCACTTGGTATGTATTCGGAGCCTCAGCTTTAGAGTAGTAAAGCGTTACAGCTTGAGGCGTCGCAGGAGGAGCAGGTGCTGTGTTTGCCGTTTGCGTATAGGTATATGTCTCAGGGTCACCCGGATCAAAAGAAGCCGCAATATAAGGAGGCTCATCTTCTGAGCTATTATCTAAGTTAAATTCTAAATTAACTTCTGTTGTGGCTTCAGGCGCAATTCGCTCTGTTGGCACTTGCAGATCTTCGAGCGCACCACCCACAATACCATTGTTAGCGTTATAGCCCTGCACATTGGCACCATCATTCGTCACCAAGTAGCCTTCTTCATTTAGCTTGAAGTCACCTGCACGAGTGTACGCTTGCGTACCACCTATATCCAAAACAAAGAAGCCTGTACCATCAACTGCTAGGTCTAGGTTGTTATCCGTATAAGAGATATTGCCCGATGAAAACTCTTGCGCAATATTATTTACGGCCACACCGCTACCAATTGTATTGCTGCTACCAGCACCAATCACATTGGTATTGTATAAATCACCAAACTCTACACGTGATTTTTTAAAGCCCGTTGTATCCGAGTTGGCAATATTGTTACCCGTAGTGCTGAGAAAGTCAGCGGACGCTTTGATACCTGAAAGTGCTGTATTAAAACCCATAATTAACTCCTCAGCTAACCGATAATCTCAAGTTCGGAGCTCAGTTTAAGACTGCCGACACCTTGAACATTAAGTGTAGTACCTTGTTCGCCATTAATCGTAACGCTGTTAATGCGAGCAGGTAATTCTGTATCTAACTCTGTTACTTCACCATCTGCATTGCGCGAAGTCACTTTAAAGTTGTATTCACCACTTGGCACTGCTTCTCCAGCGTCGTTCGTACCATCCCAAGCAAACTCTTCCTTGAGCAAATCAATGGTCTTTACGGTTTGCCCTGCTGAGTCAGTCACTTCCAGTTTATTTGTCAACGCATCATCCGGAAAAGAAGTGCGAATCTGAACCGCACTACCCTCTGTAATAGTAGCCGAACTTTGAGGTGCAAACACAGATTTCCCAACCAGTGTAGAAGCCGTTAACGCTTGGTTCGACATCAACGCTTCAGTCATATTGGACATTTCTGAGGCCATACTGGTTAAACGTTCTAACGAGCTAAACTCGGCCATCTGCGAGACCATATCCCCAGTTTCTTGAGGCTGGGTCGGATCTTGGTTTTTTAGCTGCTCAATGTACAGCTGCAAAAAGACATCTTGATTACCAATGCCTTCAGAGCTTTCGGTGCTCGTCGTACTGGTAATACCGTTTTTTGCTTTTGCTTCATCGGTGCCATATTTAGAAATAAGACCCGACAAAGCTGAATTTGTATTGATATCAGACATCATTCACCCCCTTAGGACTGACCTAAGGTCAACATTCTCTGCATCATGCTTTTTGCAGAGTTCATAATTTCAACGTTGGTTTGAAACGAGCGCGATGCAGACATCATATCGGCCATTTCTTCTACTGGATTCACATTTGGGTAGAACACATAACCTTCTTCGTTCGCCATTGGGCTATTAGGCTCATAACGAGGCTGAAGAGGGGCATCCGATTCCACGATTCCAGATACGTTCACCCCCATACCTGAAGCACCTTCCATCACATCATCCGAAGCATTCCAGCCACGATTTCGCATTTCTTGTGTCATCATTTGCTCGAACACAGGTTTGCGCGCACGATAGGTTTGATCAGCAGAGCTTGCCACACTATCAGCATTGGCAATATTCGACGCAACAGTATTCAGACGAATCGTTTGGGCACTCATCGCCGAACCGGAAATGGCAAAAATATTATTCAATGACATTATTATTGTCCTCCAGTCAGCGCTTTCTTCATGCCGCTGATTTTTCTATCTAAAAACATAAAGCTTGTGTCAAATTGCAACGAATTCTGAGTGAACTCTGCTTGCTCGCGCTGCATATCCACTGTGTTGCCATCTAGTGAGGGCTGACTTGGATTGCGATACAAGAGTTCGTCACTGCCGGCTAGAGAACTCTGACCAGCAATGTGCTGATCGTCACTGCCTGACAATGAAATGCGGTTTCTTTCAGTAGACAACATCGATTCAAACGACATATCACGCGCTTTGTAATTTGGCGTGTCTGAGTTTGCAATGTTGTTTGCTAGCACAGACGCACGTGCGGTACGAAACAACAACATTTGATCGTGCCCAGCAAACGCTTCTTTGAAAGAAATCGACATATAAACTCCGTAAAAGACAACTCAACATTCTTTATGCTTAAATACAAAGCAAATAAGATGCCAATAAAAAATAACCTTTATTTTCAACAAGATAAGAAACAAAAAGATCAAAGGTGGCAATAGGCGGCAAACAAAAAAACGGCAACTTAATATAAGTTGCCGTTTTCTGAAAACAGATGTAAACGAAGACTATTTCGCGCGGTAAACGATACCAGGATGACACTGAACAATTTCAAACATAGAGGACAAGCCACTTAACGCTTCAGAACCTCCTAGGAAAAGGTACCCTCCAGGATTCAGTGCCGAATGCATACGCTTTAAAATATCCAGCTTTGTATCAGCAGTGAAGTAAATAAGTACGTTACGACAAAAAATCACATCAAACTTACCTAACGACGAAAAGGAGTCAATCAAGTTAAGGTGACGAAAATCTACTCGTGAAGCAATGTTTGGCTTTACCTTCCACGTCGTATCACTCAATTTATCAAAGTAGCGCTTTTGGTTTTCAGGGCTCAAACCACGAGCAATCGCTAAACTATCGTACTCAGCCTGCTTAGCATGCTTGAGGATATTGGTACAAATATCCGTCGCCACAATACGTTCCCCAGCCTTAAGCAAACCAGGTTTGGACTGTTTAAGCTCTTCTAATATCATGCTGATAGAATACGGTTCTTGACCCGTAGAAGAAGCCGCAGACCAAATTTTTACTGGGCGCTTATCAAATTGAGGCAGAATAACGTCTTTTAAGATCTTGAAAGGATGCGCATCTCGAAACCATAACGTCTCGTTAGTGGTCATCGCATTGATCACTTCTTCCCGAAGTTTAGACGTACGACCACCTCGCGATAACGCATCGACCAACTCTTCAATTTTAGAGAATTTTTCGCGCTCCAATAGCTTACCCAAGCGACTGGCAACTAAATATTGCTTGTTATCGCTTAACGATATGCCACTCTCTTTCTCTAGGTATGTACGAAAGCGATCGTACCCTTGAGGCGAGATAGTATTCGAACTACTCAGCATTCATGCTCCTTAACAGCAAGTCACCAAATTTTACCGCTGCTTTTGTTTAAGCTTCTTCTTTTGCTGCAACGGTTTCAATGGCGATACGCGCAAGTTCATCAGGTTGGAATTTAGCCAAGAAGCCATCTGCTCCTACCTTTTTAACCATTGCTTCGTTAAACACACCACTTAATGAGGTATGCAATAGAATAAACAAGTCCTGTAGACGACTATCATTTCGAATCGCAGTCGTCAGCGTGTAACCGTCCATTTCTGGCATTTCGATATCCGAAATAACCATTGAGAAGTGATCTGTTACATCAACACCATCGCCCACTAAGTTTTTCAGGTAATCCAACGCTTCTTTACCATCACAAAGAACCGTCGTTGCAAAACCGACTTGCTCCATACAGCGCTTAATTTGCTTACGCGCTACAGAAGAGTCATCAACGATTAAGATATGATGTTCTTTGGCATTCAGTTGAACATCGTCGGTGACGATGCCGGTTGAAATATCTTGGCGCGTTGGCGCGACCTCAGAAAGGATCTGTTCGACATCAATGATCTCAACCATCTCTTTATCGACTTGACAAACAGCCGTCAGATAGTTGTCGTTAGACAGCCCTTTCGGCGGCGGCTGAATATCACTCCAATTCATGTTCACAATACGCTCAACACCACGCACCAAGAAACCTTGAATTCGACGATTGTACTCAGTAATGATCACAAAACAGTTTTCGATATTCTCAATTGGGCTGGCACCTGTTGCTAAACCTAAATCAAGGATCGGAATGGTGCCGCCACGAATATGCGCAACGCCTCTAACAACAGGACTGCTGTGCGGCATCGTTGTTAGCTTTGGACACTGTAGCACTTCCTTCACTTTAAAAACGTTAATACCGTAAATCTGCTTACCGTTCAGTCGGAAAAGCAAAAGTTCTAGACGGTTTTCTCCGACGAGTTGGGTACGCTGATTTACGCTCTCGAGAACTCCGGCCATAAAGCCTCCTAAAATATACGCTCAAATATGAAGGGAGAAACCCTATTGTTATGAAAACCCTTCATCAAATGATAGAGTGATTTTGTAATTTTTACTAACCCTTGTCGACATCCTTGGAGATTAACGATGGGTCGCGTCAAGCTTTTGACCATATTACTCTTTTTTCTATCTACTGGGAGTAGTGCGTCACAAATAGAAACTCAAATAGAACAATTCATCGCACAGGTTGAACACAAAAGGTTACAAAACACCTATCCCGATGCTCGAATTCATATTCAGGTTCAGAATAAAGTCGCATTAAATTACCTACCTGAGTGCAGTCACGATATACATATAGAGAACCAACGACCTGATGCAGTAAACCGTACGACCTATTCCATCAGTTGTGACGCTCCAACGTGGAAGTCCTATGTGCCTGTCGAGCAAAATATTCTTATAGAAGGCATCAAAGCCACGTCTCCTATTGGCCGCGGGGACCGCATTAATGAACAAAACACAGGCATCGGTGAAGTTGACTTATCATCACTTCGGGGCCACTTATATACCAGCTCTAATCCACCTTACGGATTGATTGCCTCGCGTAACATCCGTATTAATAGCTTCATAACAGATCATGTGACAGAGCGCCCAAATTTGGTAAAAAAAGGCAGTAACGTGTTAATAACGGCACAAAGCAACAGTATTGTTGTAAAAATGAATGGCGTGGCGTTAGAAGATGGCGTAAAAGGTCAGCAAATACGTGTAAAAAACACCAGTTCTGGTCGAATTATATACGGAAAAGTTGTCAGTGATGCTGAGGTTTTAGTAAACTACTGAGTAATAGCGACTTGCTATCTTCGGTTGGAAAATAGTTCAAACAAATATCTAAAGTTTGAACGCGCATGACCGATAACTGAGTTAGCGGACTAAATCTGGAGGCAAGCAACATGGCAATTAATATTTCTGGCGTAGGTACACAACCTGCCCTATCGACCAACAAAAATGAGCGTCTTCAAAAAGAAGAAGCAACCAACTCATCTCAGACTTCTAACGTAAACAGTAAAGAAGGTTTATCTGATGATACGGTTCAGCTAAGTAATGTAGCGCAATCTCTACAAGTCAAAGGCTCTGATTCAGAGGCAAATGTAGACATGGATAAGGTTGAGCAAATCAAGCAAGCCATTGCGGCCGGCGAATACAAGATCGATACAGAAAAACTAGCCAGCAACATGCTGTCTATGGATGCATTATTTAGCTCATAACGCGCTAAATTTTTATTATGATCCCGCTTGCCCCACTGCTTACCCAGATCAAAGAGAACCTCGAACAATTGTCCGAGGTTTTGTTGCGTGAACGTTCCGCGCTAGCGACCGCTACGCCAGATGATATTCTTCAACTTGCTTCCGAAAAGAAAACTTTGCTCGACAACATCGATACTGCGAATGCAAAACGTCACAGCATGTTAATCAAGTTTGGCATTCTTGATCACAAAAACCCTTCCGATGCACAGTTCCTAGTATGGCTAGATGAACAACCTAACATGAGCGATATAAAAGCCTTGGTAGAACAATGTAATACGCTACTCGACCAATGCAAACGCGAAAATAATACCAATGCTCGGATCTTAGCGACATTACAGAAACGCAATAAAACCTTGTTTGAGATGCTGCAAGGCCATAACCGCAAAAACAAAGTCTATACCTCAAACGGCAACACGCGCCCTATCAGCAGCAAGCATACAATTGGCCGAGCTTAGTAAGCGCCCGTTCCTCCTATTATTAAAATCTATATAAAACAATAAGCTAGATAGCAATATTCAGTATTGGTATATTCACATCAAATTGATATACTGCGCAGCATGTCCTCATAGGTAAACGGGATATACCTGCCGCCTCCTAAGCGGCTATTCCAGGTTCGAGTCCTGGTGAGGACACCATTCTCAGTTTTTCGTTAAGGACGCATTGCTTCGACCATCTGTACAAATTGCTCTACACCATCTTTGACTTCTTCAAGCCCTTTTGAGACATGAGCGATGCTTTCTTCACCATGCATAGCGATCCCTGATACAGAGGTTAATGCGCTATCAATACGTTGAATCAATTGATGATTGAGCTCAACAACTTTAGAAATCTCAGAAGTGGCATCAGAAGTATTACTGGCAAGCTGGCGCACTTCATCTGCTACCACGGAAAACCCTCGACCAGCCTCCCCCGCTCGAGCAGCTTCAATCGCAGCATTTAATGCTAATAAGTTAGTCTGATCTGCAATAGATCGAATCGTCACAACAATATCAGCGATGTTTTTAAACTGAGTCATTAACTGGTTGCCTACATTAGTCGCATCAGTCACTTGTGCAGCAATGTTTTGAGAGGTTTGCACAGCCTCACTTAATACTTGAACCGCATTGGTTGTAATTTGACTGGTTTGCTCTGAGGTCGCAGCAGCCATATCTACCGCGTTTAATGCAATGGACACCCGCTGAGTGATGTCTGAAGCAAATTTAATGACTTGGACAACGTTACCGTCTTCATCAAGAATCGGGTTATACGTAGCTTCCACCCATACTACGTCACCATTTTTATTAAATCTTTTAAAGCGGCCAATTTTGGACTCACCGCTCGACAGTGACTTCCAAAAGTTTGGATTATGTCGATAAAACTCATCATCGCAGAATATACGATGATGCTGCCCCTGAATCTCAAACATTGAATAGCCCATTACTTCTAAAAAGTTTTGATTCGCTTCAATAATGGTGCCATCCGGTTCAAATTTTATGACCGCTTGAGAACGATCTAACGCTTCAAGAATAGCTTCCTTGTCATCTAATTCATTTTGAGTTTCGGTCACATTATTACAGATTTTAATAACTTCTATGACCTGACCAGTTTCATTTTTAACAGGGAAATAGTTTGCTTCAAGGTATAAGGTTTTACCGTTTTTATGAAGGCGAGGGAACTTACCTGAAATGGTTTTACCTGATGCTAAATCGGACCAGAAATGTCGATACTCCTCAGAATTCACATACTTAGATGAACAAAATATTTTATGATGCTTTCCGACAATTTCCTCTAGAGAATAACCCACAGTCTCAAGAAAAATGTCATTCGCGTTGATTATATTGCCAGCTGAGTCAAAATTTATAAAAGCAGTATTCTCTCGAATCGCTTTCAACTCATTACGACAACGCTCTAGTTCCGTGCGTTGCTCTATGGCCATTTTCTCCACTGTCTTTTTTCGCTCTTTAGTAAAGAACATATTCCCCCCTTGTTTAACGCTGTTATCCCTGTTTCAGTCTGCTGATTTCCATAGAGCGAATGTCACCTATAGCTCAGTCTTTTTCATAAAAATATGCAAACTATCTGCACATTACAATGTATTTAAAAGCACTATTTGGATAAATTGCTGAAGCCGTTACCCAAAACACCAATCTATAGCCGTCACTTAACTTATCTTAAGCGACCCAGAGGGTGGCAGTTTCGGCGAAATTCGCTATTATGCCGCCTTTGATTTTTAAGATAGAGATCACTCAGTGAAGCAAGTCATCATCATTGGCGCAGGCCCAGCAGGTTTAATGGCAGCGGAAGTTATCCAAGCCGCAGGCCACCAAGTACATATTTACGATGCCATGCCCAGTGCCTGCCGTAAGTTTTTACTTGCTGGCATTGGTGGCATGAACATTACCCATTCTGAGCCTTTTGAAGATTTTATTACGCGCTACTATGAGAAATCACAGTGGCTAGAACCCTCTATCAAAGCCTTTAATGCCGACACACTACGACAATGGATTCATGACCTTGGTATTGAGACATTTGTCGGTACATCTGGGCGCGTCTTTCCTGAAAAAATGAAAGCGGCTCCACTCCTTCGCAATTGGCTAAAACGCCTAAAAGATGCAGGAGTAGAATTTCATATGCGCCATAAATTGATCGAATTAGATGGTCTCAATGCTACGTTCAATTATGAAGGCCTTGATAAGACCAAAAGTGCAGATGCGATACTATTGGCCATGGGGGGCGCCAGCTGGCCAAAGTTAGGATCTGACGGCAAATGGGCGAGCGTTTTGTCTCGTCAAGGTGTAGATATTACGCCATTAGAAAGTACTAATTGTGGTTTCTATAGCCGCTGGAGTGAGCACTTACAAACAAACTTAGCAGGCGCTCCGCTCAAAGGTGTTAGTTTTACGATGGCATTGCCAAACGGCCAAACTATGACTCAAAAGGGTGAGTGCATCGTCACACGCGATGGTATGGAAGGCAGCTTAATCTATGCGTTTTCAAAGTATCTACGTGACGCCATCAATCTACGCGGCGAAGGTCATCTGAGTATCAACTTATTGCCAGATTTGACCCATGAACAACTTGAACAAAAACTCAGCAATACCAAGCCCAAAGAGTCGCTAGCAAAATATTTGAAGCGGACGATTAAGCTCGACAGCATTAAATCGGCTCTGCTTTATGAAACCTACAAAAAAGAAGACTTCGATACCCCAGTAAAATTAGCACGTTGCTTACAAGCTATTCCGGTCTCATTTTATAAAACCAAACCCATCGATGAAGTCATTTCGACTGCCGGTGGCGTCAGCCAAACTAGCGTCAATCAATATTTCATGATCAAACGCTTACCCGGCGTATTTTGCGCCGGAGAAATGCTCGATTGGGAAGCGCCAACAGGCGGCTATCTACTGACAGCGTGCTTTGCAACAGGACGCCGTGCCGGCGAAGGGGTTTGTCGATTATTCGCTGAGTAAGCTCTAGCTTGTACTACAGCGATTGGTTGATTAACGATTGCCAAAATTGCGTCAAATTAGGGTTGTGGTTTGCACGCGCGCGATACAACCGAATCTCTAATGGCACATTCCAATTCACCGTCCCTGCCAACGCCAACGAACCGTAGTTAAGAGAGTCCGCTACCAAACGTTTTGGTAGCCAACCAATGCCAAAGCCCTCTTTCACCATCGCCTTAATACTGGCAGCATGAATGTTACTCGCCAATATCTGCAACTGCGGCACGTCATGCTGTCGCTGAAGATGATGCTGAACGGCGGGCGCTAAAAACGTCATATCATCATAAGCAATGTAAGGAATTGGCTGTTTTCGCGCTCCTGGCAATTCAAAAATAGGTCGCTTTTGCTTATCTGTCGCCACACATGGGACTAAAATCTCTCGGTCAATGGTGATGTATTCAAAGCGTTCTTCGTCCAATTCCTTTAAAAAACCAATCGCGGGATGCCAAAAGCACAGCATCACATCGCTCTCATTCGCCGTCATCGAGTTAATAAAGTCAGCACCAGCCCATGCACTCGACTTCATATTCACATCAATACTGATCCCTAAGGATTCACCTAACGGCTCTACAAATTCTCGGTAATAACCCAGAAATAACGACTGTGTAGTAACAAACCGTATTTGTGATTTTTCTTGCTCTTTGATTTCAAGACAGCGAGTTTTCGTATCCCTAAGCTGTCGAGTAATCAGTTCAGCACTTTGTAAGAATATTTCGCCTGCTGGCGTTAACGATAAAGGTAAGGTGTTACGATCCACCAATGTGACCTTCATTTCCTCTTCAAGCAACTTAATGCGACGGCTAAAGGTAGGCTGGGTAACATTCTGTTCATCTGCGGCACGGGAAAAGTGGCGCGTTCTTGCCAAGGCGATAAAGTCTTCAAGCCATCTTATTTCCATGCACGCCCCTCCTCTACCGCATGACACGCCACTTGGCTGCCATCCGTTTGTACTTGCATTAGAGGAATTTGTTCATAGCAGCGTTGGTTTACCAAAGGGCAGCGGCCACAGAAACTACAACCAGTCGGCTTTTCCAACGGTGTCGGCACTTCACCAGAAAGATGAATCGGCTCTAAGGCTAAATTATCTAAGCGCGGAATCGAAGACAACAGCGCTTGAGTGTAAGGATGCTTGGGAGAATTAAACAGCTGTTGGCGCGAGGCAACTTCACACACACGCCCTAAATACATGACCGCGACACGCGTCGCGAAATGCTCGACTACGGCTAAATCATGAGTAATAAACACATACGTCAAGCCCAGCGCTTGCTGTTTATCCATCATAAGGTTTAACACTTGCGCTTGAACGGACACATCCAACGCAGCTAAAGGCTCATCTGCAACGATCAGATCCGGCTCCACAGACAATGCACGTGCGATCGAAATACGCTGCCGCTGTCCTCCAGAAAATTCATGAGGATAGCGATCTTCTGCGTCACTGCTTAGCCCTACCGATATCAAAAGCTCTTCAATGAAAGCATCCACTTGCTGGCGATTCCAACCTGTGTGGTGCAACACAATCGCTTCGCGAAGAATTTGATACACCGTCATCCTAGGATTTAGCGAGGCATACGGGTTTTGAAACACCATTTGAATTTTTTGCCGATACGGCATGCGCTGCCGATCACTGAGATCATCAATACGTTCGCCTAAATACGCAATCTGTCCATGATCAGGACGCTCTAAGCCCATTAGCAAACGCGCTAAGGTCGACTTTCCGCAACCTGTTTCACCGACAACACACAAGGTTTCTCCCCGTTCAATGGTCAAATCAACCCCATTGATGGCAAAAACTTGATCCGATTTAACCGTTTGCGTTCGACCACTTAACCAACTCGCCCAGCGCCACCCATTGCGACTCCGAAACGCCTTTTCTACGCCTTGTATCGACATCAAAGGCTTAGTCATCAGCGTCCTCCTCACTGAGGGGTTCAAACGCTTGCAGCATGTCTTCAATCGCATAGCATGCAACCGTCGACACACCGCTAAAAATAAAGTTAGGCGGCTGTTGTCGACATTTATCCTCAGCGTACGGGCAGCGAGGATGAAAAGCACAGCCACTAGGCTGATCATTCAGCGGCGGCATATTGCCTTGTATCTGGTTTAAACGCTGACCAGGCAAAGCCATTTGCGGTAAGGCATTGAGCAACCCCTGCGTATAAGGATGCTGCGGATCATTAATAATTTCCAACGTAGGCCCTTGCTCCACAATACGGCCTGCATACATCACTAACGTGCGCTCAGCAATGCGTGACACCACACCAAAATCATGGGTAATTAAGATCAACGCAACACCATTGTCGGCACAAATCTGTTTTAACAACTGCAGGATTTCCGCTTGAATGGTCACGTCTAAAGCCGTAGTCGGTTCGTCCGCAATAATGATTTCAGGGGCAAGTAACAACGCAATCGCAATGATCACACGTTGCCGCATTCCTCCTGATAATTCATGGGGATACTGATCAAAACGCTGCGCAGGAGCCGCTATACGAACATGAGCGAGTTTTTCAATGGCCAGTTTTTTCGCATCGCTGTAGTTTATCCGCGTGTGGCTACGAATCGCTTCCACCATTTGATCACCCACGCTTAACACAGGGTTCAGGGTCACCATAGGGTCCTGAAAAATCATCGCAATTCTCTTGCCACGAATCTCTTGCCATTGCTTAGAGCTCAGTCTTGTCAGTTCTCGATCATCTAACTTAATACTGCCCTCAGCAATGAAACCAGGCTTCATAAGTAAGTTGACGATAGCGTAGCCTAAAAGGGATTTTCCCGCCCCTGACTCTCCGACAATGGCCAATCGTTCACCGCGCTCTAAACTCAAGCTGACATCATGCAACGCAACTAAGTCTTCACGACGCTGTTTGAATTTCACAGACAATCCATTGACCGATAACAAGCTCATCTCTAGCCCCTCGTGACTTGTGGGTTAAGATGATCTCGCAACCAGTCGCCTAATAAATTCATCACAAAAATCATTAGGATAAGCGTCACACTCGGAAACACTGAAATCCACCAAGCGCCCGAGAATAAGTAATTGAAACCAGATGAAATCAGCGCGCCCAAAGACGGCTGGTTAGGTGGCATCCCCAAACCAAGAAAAGACAACGCGGCTTCTGCCACAATCGCATTGGCAATCTGAATGGTTAAAATAACTAAAATCGGAGACACGGTATTCGGTAGAAGATGACGCAGCATAATGCGTGCTTTGCTTACGCCTAAAATACGCGCAGCATCGATGTACTCTTTTTCTTTTTCCGCAAACACACAGGCACGCACAGTCCGAGCAAAGATCGGCCATTCCGCCACCCCTAACACGATAATTAGCATTAGCATCGCCAATTGCTGGTACGCGGCATGACCAAACAACGTTTGAAAAACGGCCAATACAACAATCGCCACCATCATAGTAGAGAAGGACAACTGAATATCCGCTACACGCATTAGAAAAGCGTCTAAGCGCCCGCCTATATAGCCTGATAACAAACCTATTCCAACACCCAGGAAGACTTGAATCAACACCGCACATACACCAATGGTGAGCGATAAACGCGTGCCATGTAAAATGACCGACAACAAGTCTCTACCTTGCGTGTCAGTCCCCAATAAAAAGCGTGTATCCCCCGTTTGCCAAGCAGGTGCTAACTCCGCATTCTCCAAATTCATAAACTCAGTGCTGTTCACATCATAGGGGGCAAGCAACGGTGCCAATAACGCCACTAAGCAATAGAATGCAAAAATCAGTAAGGCAAACAGAGCCAACTTGTCTCCACGCATGGCAACTAAGACGTGACGCATCCGAGTAACTCGTTCACTGTTGCCTTGAACAGGAGGCCGATGTAAGACATTCATTAGCTGTACCCCGGAATACGAACACGAGGATTCACAAGACTGTATACAACATCAACCAAGGTATTGGTTACCACAAAGATTACACCTACAAAAATCAGGTACGTTGAAATAAGCGGCACATCGACTCGTGTTACTGCATCCATAAACAAAAGTCCCATCCCCGGCCATTGAAAAATACTTTCTGTCAAAATGGTGTACGCCACTAAGGTACCTAATTGAATGCCACCGACTGTGATCACGGGCAACATGGTATTTTTCAGCGCATGAATAAAATAGATCCGCGGCGCGGAAATGCCCTTAGCCCACGCATAGCGGATGTAATCACTTTGCAGAACATCCATCATTTCAGCGCGAATCAAACGAATAAAAATAGGCGTCAGTACAAACGCTAAAGACAAACTGGGTAATAGCAGATGCCGCAAACCATCACGATTGAACAGACCTGATTGCCACAGACCAAACACCGACGTGGTTTCACCACGTCCAAAACTTGGCAGTATCCCCCACTCTATGGCAAAAAAGTACATCAAAAAAACCGCAACGATGAAAATCGGCACAGAAAGACCTAACGTGCTAAACAGTAAAACCGCTCGCGATAAGAGGTTTTTGGGATGAATGGCAGCAAATACGCCTAAAGGAATCGCTAACAAAATGACCAGCACCAAGGCAGCAAAAGACAGTTCTAATGTCGCGGGTAAGCGGCTAGCAATAACATCAATGGTGGGTTCTTTATAATAATAGGAAGTCCCCAAATCCCCTTGAATCGCCCGCCCTAGAAAACGCCCATACTGGATCAACATCGGATCGTTCAGTCCCAGCTCTTGTTGCAAGGCTTCGCGCTGCTCCAATGTGACGGACTGACCAACCATCTGACGCACAGGGTCGCCCATTTTGTCTTGGATCATAAAGCTAACAAAACTAATGATCAGCAAGACAAACATGGCCTGCAATAGTCGCCGCCCGATAAAACTCAACATTCCGTAATTGCTCTCTTTTTATAACCCGCTGTCACACTACCGCCCCTAGGGCACGCTCACATGCAAATCGCCCCAATAAGGGAAGTTTAAAAAGTTTACCACGCTATCAAGATCTACATGCTGTTTTGACGCCCAAATAATCGGCTGCCAATACAGTGGAATCACCCAAGCCTGATCAACAGCTCGCATTTCAATACCACGAAGTAATGCAACGCGCTGTGCGACATCCATTTCTTGATTTGCCAACACAATGGCGTCATCAAGCTTACGATCACACACTCTTCCCGCGTTATAAGCCCCCATACCGGTGTCTGTATCACGACAGGCGAGAACGAATTCATAAATATTGTTGGAATCAAAGGTATCCGACTGCCAGCCCAGCATCATGATGTCAGCGGCTTGTTGATCAAAAAACTGAAAATATTGCGCTTTAGGGAAGGTTTTCAAATCCACTTGAATGTTGATCTTGGCTAACATTGCTGAGGCCGCCAATGCCACTCGTTCATCGCTCATATAACGATTGTTAGGCGCCATCATGGTGACACGAAAGCCGTCTTGATAGCCGGCTTCTTTCATTAATTCACGTGCCCGCTCTAAATCACTTTGAGGCACTAAATCACTGACATGCCCCAAGAATGCAGCCGAACTCAACTGACCTGCTGGCTCGCCATAGCCTCGAAGGATTTTCTCCACGATCAACGCTTGATTAACCGCCAGATTCATCGCTCGACGCACGCGAATATCTTGAAATTCTACTCGTCTCGCTTGATTCATCTGCAGCATCACAATACGTGTACCAGTGAGTGCCAGTAACTTAACGTTTGGTGTACGCTGAACACGTACGATATCAATCGGTGCCACCGGCGAAATAACATCGACGCCACCCGTCAATAACGCAGCCAGCCTAGTCGAGTCCGAACGAATCGGTAGCAGCTCAAGCTGTTCAACATTTCCCACTGACTGTGTGTCCCAATAATCAGGGTTTCGAACCAATGTTAACCGTTGCCCCACAACACGATCGCGGACAGTAAAGGGACCACTGCCAGACACATTGGTTGAAGCAAATGTTTGCCCAAACTTCACGATCTCCGAGCGCCCTTCGTAAAACGTTTTATCGACGACAAACACGTAGGCCAAAATATTCAATAACAGGGGATAAGCATGGTTTGTGTGAATATCAACGGTATAATCGTCGATTTTGTCCACATCTTGCACAACATTAAATAAAGCTTTGAAGTCTATCGAACTTTTTAAGCGCTCAATTGTGAATAAAACATCCTCTGCTGTAAGGGGATTACCGGAATGGAAACGCACGTCTTGACGTAAATGAAGACGTAACGTCCGCTCATCTTGTACTTCCCAAGACGTAGCCAGTCTAGGTTCAAAGGTACCATCTTGACGCCATCTGACAAGTGGATCAAATACCGCATGGGAGTATTGAATCCCCCCTTCTGAGAGCTGTTCATGAGGGTCTAAAGAGATGGGGTCAGCATCCAATGCAACACGTAGATCCACGGCCAAGCACATCATTGAGCTTAGCCCCAGACATAATATTATGAGTAGGCGTCGTAACATTCGTGTTCCTATCGTATGGGCGGCTTGCTAATCGTGCGTATCAGAATAGCGCTCACCTCTTATTAATCGTAAAACCTTGACCACTTGGTCATTGAAACAGTATAGGTAAGAGACCGCTCTGCGCCTAGTAAGGAATCAAGCGAAGACTTGATCAATATCGCTTGATTCCTACCGCTTTACGCTGCACCGGAGAAACTTTCTAGGCGCTCTTCCTCTACCGCATGACAGGCAATCAAATGCGCGTCGGCATGACTGCGGAGCACAGGAGTTTCTTTACGACAACGCTCATTTGCGTATTGGCAACGACCATGAAAGGCACAACCACTCGGTGGGTTCAAGGGTGAGGGTAACTCTCCTTGCAGCTTGATACGTTGACGGCGTTTATCACTAGAAAGCTGTGGCGTACTGGACAACAGCGCTTGAGTATAAGGGTGTTTAGGCTGCGTAAAGACGTCTTCACTTTTACCGTGTTCGACGACTTTACCAAGATACATCACCATCACTTCATCGGCGATGTGCTCGACGACTGACAGATCATGGGAAATAAACACATAACTCAAACCAAACTCTTGCTGTAGATCCATCATCAAATTCAGCACCTGCGCTTGCACCGACACATCCAAAGCCGAAACCGGTTCGTCTGCAACAATGATTTCTGGATCCAGCATTAAACCACGGGCAATCGCAATACGCTGACGCTGCCCGCCGGAAAACATATGAGGGTAGCGATCATAATGCTCGGTTTTCAAGCCCACTTTTGCCATCATGGCCAAGGCTTTGGCTTTGCGCTCGGCTTTATTTAATTGGGTGTTGATCACCAATGGCTCTTCTAAGATCGCCCCAATTTTCTTGCGTGGATTCAACGAGCCATACGGGTTTTGAAAGATGATTTGAATTTTCTGACGCAGCTCTTTTTGCTGTTCTTTGGAGAGTGACAGAAGATCTTCCCCAAGAAAATTCAACTGACCTTCAGTCGGTGTTTCAATCATGGTCAACATTCGTCCTAGAGTAGACTTCCCGCAGCCTGACTCCCCCACAACAGCTAGGGTTTTACCTCTGTCCAAGGTAAAGCTTACGCCATCTACTGCTTTGACCGTCGCCTCGGGCTTAAATAAGCCTTGTTTGACGTGATAATGCTGCTTCAGATTATGGGCATTCAACACTAATTCTTGGCTCATGCGGCAGGTCTCCCCAGTGTGTCTAACGGTGTATGGCATTTCACTTGACGCTCCAGCGGGCCTTGGTTGTCCGGCACCACATTTCGACAATGGTCTGTCGCGTAAGGACAACGAGGACTCAACAAACAGCCTTTTGGTCGGTCATATTGCCCAGGCACTACACCTGGTAGTGCTTCCAGACGCGCTTTGCCAGCGGCCGACTCAGGTAAAGACGCCAGCAAGGCCTGCGTATAAGGGTGCTTAGGTGTCGAAAACACCTCATTGGCGGGACCACTTTCTACAATCTGACCGGCATACATCACAATGACCCGATGAGCCACCTCAGCGACCAGTGCTAAGTCATGTGTAATCAGCACTAATCCCATCTGTTTTTGCTTTTGTAAATCAATCAACAAATCAATAATTTGCGCTTGAATGGTCACGTCTAATGCTGTGGTTGGCTCGTCGGCAATCAATAATTTAGGGTTACAACCAATGGCGATGGCAATCATTACGCGCTGACTCATACCGCCCGACAGCTGATGCGGATACGCACTGAGTCGGGACTCAGGCGCAGGAATCCCCACCAAATTGAGCAGCTCAATAGCACGCGTTTTAAGCTCTTTTTTAGTACCGCCTTGATGAGTTTTTAACGCTTCAATAATCTGGTAACCCACGGTGTAGCAAGGATTTAAACTGGTCATTGGGTCTTGGAAAATCATCGCGATATCCGAGCCGGTAATCTTACGGCGCTGGGCTTCTGGCATAGACAGTAAATCTTGGTCCATAAAGCTCAGCTCATCGGCCGACACTTTACCGGGATAATCAATCAACCCCATCAAAGACAATGAACTGACACTTTTACCAGAGCCGGATTCACCAACAATGCCCAGAACCTCACCTTCGTTCACGGTATAACTGATCTGATCCACTGCACGAAACTGACCAAACGTGACTGATAAATTTTCTAACTTAAGTAATGACATTTGAGCTCCTACTGCTTCAATTTCGGATCAAGGGCATCACGCAGGCCGTCGCCCATGAGATTAAACGCCAGCACCGTCAACAAGATCATCAGACCAGGAAAGGTCACGACCCACCAAGCACGCTGTACGAATTGCAAAGCATCCGCCAGCATACTGCCCCACTCAGGCGTCGGGGGTTGTGCACCTAAACCAAGGAAGCCTAAAGCAGCCATATCCAAAATAGCCGTCGAGAAGCCCAGTGTCGCTTGCACGATCAACGGCGCAACACAGTTAGGTAAAATACAAACAAACATTAGACGCAATGGGCTCGCGCCAATGACTCTTGATGAGGTCACATAATCGCGCGACATTTCTGCCATGGTTGCCGCACGTGTGAGGCGGACATAATGCGGTAGTGAGACAATTGAAATGGCTAACGCCGCATTGACGATACTGGGACCTAAAATCGCCACAATCGCAATCGCCAATAACAGGCTCGGCATCGCCAGCATGATGTCTACGATGCGCATGATGATGGTATCGACTACGCCCTTACAGTAGCCCGCAACCAATCCCATCAAAATCCCCATCATCAAAGACGCGGTCACGGCGACTAAACCAACCGACAGCGACAAGCGTGCGCCATGAATAATCCGAGACAGAATATCGCGCCCAACATCGTCCGTACCGAGGAAGTACGCCCAATTGCCACCGTCCATCCAAGCCGGTGGTAACAACAATGCATCACGGGCTTGGTCTGACGGAGAATGCGGCGCCACAATGTCCGCAAACAGCGCCATAAAACATACGATTAGAATAAATACGAGGCCTGTAACAGCGCCTTTATTGCCTTTAAAATAATGCCAAAACTCTTGCAGTGGTGTTCTTGGCGCAGGCGCCTGTAACGTTTCAGTCGTCATAATTGCACCCTCCTTATCGGCTGTGTCGTATACGTGGATTAACGATACCGTAGGCAACATCGACCAAGAGGTTGACCACGATAATGATGCTCGCGACGATCAAAATACCGCCTTGTACCACTGGGTAATCACGGCGTCCAATCGACTCGATTAGCCACTTACCAATGCCCGGCCAAGCAAACACGGTTTCCGTTAAGATCGCGCCTGATAACAAAATACCGACCTGTAAACCGATTACGGTAATCACTGGGATGAGCGCATTACGTAACGCATGAATGATGATCACTCGCCAAGGTGCAATGCCTTTGGCGCGCGCGGTGCGGATATAGTCCTCACTCAATACTTCCAGCATTGAAGAGCGTGTCATTCGAGCAATCACCGCCATGGGAATGGTACCCAATACAATACTTGGCAAAATCAGATGTGAAATAGCGGAAGACAAGGCTCCTTCTTCGCCCGATAAAATAGAATCGATTAACATAAAGCCAGTCACATCATCGATCCAATACACCACATCAATGCGTCCAGATACTGGCGTCCACCCTAAGTTCACCGAGAAAATCAGCATCAATAACAACGCCCACCAAAAAATGGGCATCGAATAACCGGTTAGGGAAAACGTCATGACCGAGTGATCAAACAAGGTGCCGCGTTTTACGGCGGCGATGATGCCTGCCGGTAGGCCGATAAAAATGGCAAACATAGCGGCACAAAACGCCAACTCAATGGTGGCTGGGAAGAGCGTCAAAAACTCACTAAGAACGGGCTCTTTCGTGACGAGTGAACGACCGAGGTCACCCTGTAAGACGCCGCTTACATAATTAAAATACTGCACGTAAAGTGGCTGATCAAAGCCAAGTTGTGCGCTGAGTTCAGCATGACGCTCGGCACTGACACCGCGCTCACCAGCCATGACCTCAATTGGGTCACCGGGAATCAAACGGATCAGTGTAAACGTCAGCAAGGTAATCCCGATAAACGTCGGGATGACTAAACTTAATCGTCGAAAAATAAACTGGAACATAATGACTGGCTCTTGTTAGGTCATTGAGCGATTCACACTCAGGCTGAGCCGTTTAAAGCACAGCATGCTTCCACGCATACTGTGCTTTGTGAGCCGTGCAGCTCGGTGCTCAAACGGTGTGTTGGGGCAAATTACTTCTCAAGACTCACGTTGTAGAAGTAGTGACCGCCAAGTGGGTCGATTTTGTAGCCTTTGACTTCTTCACGAATCGGTTCGTAGACCACCGAGTGGGCCACCGTCATCCATGGCGCTTCGCGTTTAAAGACCAGCTGCGCTTCTTCATAAAGCTTGGTACGCTTGCTTTTATCAGAGGTTTGCTTCGCTGCTTTCAGCAGTCCATCAAACTCTTCATTACACCATTGGGCACGGTTTGAGCCACCGACACCATCACAGCCAAGCAATACATACATGAAGTTATCTGGGTCACCGTTATCACCTGTCCAGCCGAGTAACACAGAGTCATGCTCCCCTTTGGTCGAGCGTTTTAGGTACTCACCCCATTCATACGACACAATCTCTGCATCGACACCGACCTGCTTCCAGTCTTCTTGGATAATTTCGGCCATGCGGCGGGCATTCGGGTTGTAAGGACGCTGTACTGGCATGGCCCAAATATTGGTTTTAAAGCCGTCTTCATAGCCCGCTTCTTTTAAAAGCGCTTTGGCTTTTACTGGATCATATGAGTAGTCTTTGACGTTGTCGTTGTAAGACCACATCGTCGGTGGAATCGGGTTTTTAGCTACTTTGCCTGCGCCTTGGAACACCGCATCAATGATGGCGTTTTTATTGGTGGCGTAGTTCAAGGCTTGGCGTACCTTGGTGTCATTAAACGGTGCTTTTTGCGTGTTAAACGCTAGGTAACCTACGTTTAGACCTTCTTGATGCATCAGGTTGATGTCACTGTCTGCTTCCATTTGCTCAAGGTCGGCAGGATTCGGGTACGGCATCACATGACATTCACCGGCTTTCAGTTTGGCATAACGCACCGAGGCATCTGGGGTAATCGAGAACACAAGACGATCAATCTCGGCACGGCCTTTCCAGTAATCATCAAACGCGGTGTAACGAATCAAAGAGTCTTTTTGGTATTGAACCTTCTGGAACGGCCCGGTTCCCACAGGGTTGATGTCCAATTGCTCAGGTGTCCCTTTGTCCATCAAGTAATCGGCCTGCTCTGCCGAGAAGATGGAAGCAAAGTCCATGGCTAGGTTGGCCACAAACGGCGCTTCCGGTTTGTTGAGCACAAACTTCACCGTGTAATCGTCCACTTTTACAATGTCTTTGATTAAGTCCGGCATCCCCATACCGTTGAAGTATTCGTAAGAACCACCGGAAACATTATGATAAGGGTGGCTGTCATCCCACTGACGAGCGAACGTAAAAATCACATCGTCGGCATTGAAATCACGCGTCGGTTTAAAGTCTTTAGCGCTATGGAATTTCACGCCTTTACGCAAATGGAAAGTGTATTCAAGCCCATCCTCAGATACTTCGTAGCTCTCCGCTAAGCCTGGTTCGGTTTCCGTTGTCCCCAATTTGAACTCGACCAGACGGTTGAACATATTCTTAGAGCTGGCATCAAATGTGGTCCCAGTGGTGTAAAAAGCCGGGTTAAAACCTTCTGGACTGCCTTCGGAGCAGTACACTAACGTTGAAGCGGCGTTTGCAGACGTGGCGATCGCACTGGCTGCCATGATGGCAAGAGGTAAAGCGGCTAACCGTAATTTCATTTTAACTCTCCATTTTGCGTAATTATTGTTTGCTCTGAATGAGCCACACAGCAACTGTTTCTGGCCATCTGCTGTGCCGTTCTTTTGTGATGCAAGACTGTGCGCAACGACGCGTCAAAGCCCTAAGTGTTACCCCGCTCAGACAGGGTCAAGCTGGCTCAACACTTGCTACGCGTTTCGCACACTCTGTAAGAAGTGCGTAAAAACAGCGTACTTGAAGAGTACTCAACGGTGTTTAATTGACCAATCGAAATAACGACATGCTCTATACGTATGCTGTATAGAGAAATTAAAAGAAATATAAAAACCATAATTATCAATATCTTATAATTTCAAAACTGCCTAAAAAGTGTTTTTTATTTTTTTAAAGAACGAAATTTTCAATCAGCGCCCTGACCATTAGCGCGCCAAATAGCCCGTCTATGTTCTTCTTATTAAAAAAATCAACAGGATGGATAAGCAATGAAATTAAAGCTGTTTTTTTGACCTAGAGCGGTGTTTGTCCAACTTTCGTGCTAATTTGGTTTCGACAAAAAACAGGGCTGGTTATACTGCGCCACTGAAACATCTCAACTGGCCTATTTTGGATCGAGGAAAATCATAGTGAGTTCGCTGATCAAAACTTTTAGTCGCAAACTGTTCACTCTAATGAGTATCGCTGGTGTTGCCGCGTTGATGAGTTCAACAGTGAGCGCGATCGGACAAAGCCCTGAAGACATTGCGGCTCGCGTTGCCCCTATTGGAAATGTGTGTATCTCTGGCGAAGAGTGTGAAGTGTCATCTGCCGCCGCGGTTGCCGCAAATGATGGTCCACGTTCTGGAGAAGCGATTTACAATCAATTCTGTACCGCGTGTCATTCCGTGGGCGTGGCGGGTGCACCGAAGTTTGGCAACGCTGGTGATTGGGCACCTCGTGTCGCAAAAGGCTTTGATTCAATGATGAGTAATGCCATCAATGGTATCAATGCAATGCCACCTCGAGGTACATGTACGACATGTTCGGATGATGAGATCAAAGGGGCAATTGAGTACATGGTCGACAACAGCCAATAAGTCTGCGGTTTAGTACGAAAAATGGAGGCCGCGGCCTCCATTTTTTATGTCATCGTATTATTCGTTTCTATGAATTAAGCATGGCTTTTAGTGCTGACAACGAGGCCTTACCCTGCTCTTTCTTTTGGGCGGCACTCTCATCGCCTCGACCTTCCCAGACTAAGTCTTCCTCTGGTAGCTCATCCAAAAAACGGCTAGGTAAACAATCTATTTCTTCACCATATTGACGACGTTTAGATGCCATAGTGATACACAAGGTACTTTTGGCACGCGTGATTCCCACATACGCTAAACGACGCTCTTCTTCAATATCATCGCTCTCTATGCTGTTGCGGTGTGGCAGCAGTTCCTCTTCGCAACCAATCAAAAATACGTGTGGGTACTCCAAGCCTTTAGAAGCATGCAGTGTCAGCAGCTGAACTTTGTCTTCGTCTTCTTCTTCCTCTTGACGTTCCAGCATATCAATCAGCAGTAGCTTGGAAATGGCATGATCCAGCCCGGCATCTTCGTCTTCTTCCCATGCAGATTCCATCATGCGCTGAATCGATTCAATTAAGAAACGTACGTTTTCAATACGGCGCTCTGCGGCTTTCGGCGAACCCGCTTGTTCTTGTAACCAACCAAAGTAATCCATGTCATGAATCATTTGCTCTATGACAGGGACTGGCGAGCCTTTATGCAAACTCTGACGTAAGCGTTGAATCCAAGACTCAAACTCCCTTAAGCTGCGCAGTGGATTCCCAGTCACTGTTTCATCTAGTGCTTTATCGCCCGCCGCCTCAAACAAACTCACATGCAATTGATTGGCAAGATTCCCCACTTTCTCGAGCGTGGCAGGTCCGATTTCTCGGCGTGGCAAATTGATCACACGTAAAAACGCATTGTCATCGGCAGGGTTCACCAACAAACGCAAATAGCCCATTAAATCTTTAATCTCTGCACGGGAGAAAAACGACGTGCCACCGTTCATTTTGTAAGGAATACGATACGCCTGCAGTTTGATTTCCAGAAGGCGAGCTTGATGGTTACCGCGATAGAGAATGGCAAAATCTTTGTAGGGAATATTGTGGCGTAAATGACGCGACTGTATTTCCGCGGCCACACGCTCAGATTCCGAGTCTTCATTACGCGTTACCATCACCCGAATGGGATCTCCAATCCCCAGGTCGGACCAAAGAGCCTTGTCATACACGTGGGGATTATTGGCGATCAAGGTATTGGCCGCTTTCAAGATGGTTCGGGTAGAGCGGTAGTTCTGCTCCAGCTTAACCAGTTTCAAGTTCGGATAATCGACTGATAATTGCTCTAGATTTTCTGGACGAGCACCACGCCATGCATAGATCGACTGGTCATCATCCCCTACAAGGGTAAAACAGCGCCGAAAACCCGCCAACTGACGAATCATTTCATATTGGCTGGCGTTGGTATCTTGGCACTCGTCGACCAGCAAATAGCGCACTTTCTTCTGCCATTTATCACGCAAAGGCTCGTCTGAAATCAGCAGACTGACCGGCAACAAAATCAGATCATCAAAGTCCACCGCATTGTAAGCGCGAATGTAGCGTTGGTACTGACCATACACTTGGGCCGCCAATTGAAGCTCTTCGGTGTCGGCTTGAGTAAGGGCTTCTTGCGGTGGGATCAGATCATTCTTCCAATTGGAAATCGTATGCTGACAATAGTTTGCCGCATCCATTTGACCGTTGAACTCTTTATCCAGAATTTCTTTGACCAGTGCCAAGGCATCTTGTGCATCAAACAGTGTAAAACCTTCTTTAAGTCCTGCCTTTCGATACTCCTTGCGCAGAATATTCAGACCTAAGTTATGGAACGTAGAAATGCTGAGGCCACGACTTTCTTCTTTACTCAACATACTCACAACACGCTCTTTCATTTCGCGTGCGGCTTTATTGGTAAAGGTCACGGCCACAATGCTGTTGGCTTTGAAGCCACACGTCTGAATCAAATAGGCGATTTTGGTGGTGATTACGCTGGTTTTACCTGAGCCAGCCCCGGCTAACACCAACAGTGGCCCATCAATTTGCTTAACCGCCTCGAGCTGGCGCTCATTTAAGGTTCGCATGCGTTGGCTGATTGAAGGAAGAGACTGACTCATGAGTGGACACCAGTAATTCGTAAATAGGTGGCTATTCTACACCAGTCAGTTCTTTCGCATCATACTATCTGTTAATCGATCCGGTTAATTCGTATCAAAGTGACCTGCTAGGCTACGATGACTCAAGCGAGAGCATTCGAATAATATTCGTCCCGAAGGTGAATCAAAATCTTGATTGCAGCTCAACTTTTGTTGGTGAACGAAGTCGTTCAGTTCCTCTTTTTTACCGATCAAATAAAAGTGTGATAGATCTGCTAACACCTCATTATCGGTAAGAATCTTAGCCTGCCCATGACTGTAAAATTGTCCCGAGAAAGGTCTTTCTTTCAAATAGTAAACAGGGTCTTCATCGTTGATCTGATCAAACACAATCCGATCGCTACGCGTATCGGCTTTACCCATGTTTAAAACCAACATCATAATCATCAGTAACACAGGTAAAATCATGGCTACGCCAGAAAACCACTTTGTATCACGCTTCTTAATGAACAATGCAATCAGTAGTGCCAAAGCGGGCACGCCGGGTAAAACATAAGCAGGTAAAATATTCCCCGCCATGGTGAACAGCAACAATGGCGAGAGCAACCATAACAATAAAAAGCTTAACAACCCTTTATGCTGATACTCAAAGGTGCTTATTTGCGCACGACGGCGCCACGCCAACACAGGAAGCACAATTGACCAAGGGAATGCGGCTTGCAGCCAATATAACCAAATCATCCCACGTGGACGGTCGTGCGCAGAACCGTATAGGTCCCCTTGCCAACCACTGACGACAAAGCGTTTAAAATGCTCACCAATTAGGAAATAATCTAAGAATCCTGGTGTCGCGGCTTCCGCCATCAAGTACCATGGCAAAGCGATCGCCAGCATCAATATACAGCCTGTTACAATAGGAAAGCGCTGCCAAAGTTCTTTCCAAGCACTGATCACACCATGTTGCCACATCAACCAAGGCATCACCGTCATACCCATTAAGACCAACACCAAAGGCCCCTTCGCCAGCAAACCACACGCGAGCCCGATAAAACTGACATAGCCCCACCAGCGACTGTTCGGACTGTCTTGCAACCACGCTAAATAAAAACCAATCATGGCAATCGTGAGCGATAAAGTCAGCGCCATGTCCGTCATCACAGCGCCTGCTGCAATGGAAAAAATGCCACAGGTAGCCAACACGACGGCCGCAATAAGTGCATTAATGCCTAAGCGACGAGCGACCCAAGCGATCAGCAAAATCGTTGCCACACCCGCTAACCAATGTGGGGCACGTACAGCAAACTCATTCAAGCCAAACAGTTTAATACCGTAGGCGCTCATCCAAGTGAATAACGGCGGTTTTCCCCAGAATGGCACACCGTAATCAAATTGCGGGGTTAACCAGTTGCCCGTTTCAACCATGAGCCGTGCCATTTCGCCATAGCGCGCTTCTGTTGTGTCCATTAATGGATACGTCGCAAGAGAAATCAAACGCAGCAATAATGCAAAGATCAGTAACAACCATAAATGGTTTCGACGTAGGCTCATCATGATACTTTCTCCATTAAGGAGACAGACGCGTCTTCTACAACCTTAGTCGCCGCAACAGGCTGTTTTTCATGTATGGACTGAATCAGATACAAAGGTCTTTGCTTTACCTCCACAAAGATGCGACCTACGTACTCGCCCAGTAAGCCGATCGATAAAAGCTGCACGCCAGCTAGACCAAGCATCACCACCATCATTGAGGGATAACCGCTGACCGGTTCGCCAAACATCAGTGTTTTAACGATAATCCACAGACCAAAGCCGAACGACAGCAGTGCGCAGCCGGCGCCGACAAACGTGGCAAGACGAAGGGGTCTGACTGAAAAAGAAGTCAGTCCGTCCATTGCTAATCCCAGCAGTTTAAAATAGTTCCATTTTGTTTCACCGCAAAAGCGCGCATCACGCTCAAACATCAGCGTTGTTTGCGTAAACCCTGGCCAACTGAATAACCCTTTCATGTAACGATTACGTTCAGGCAAGGCATTGATATGGCCCACAACCCGAGCGCTTAACAGTCGAAAATCTCCCACGTTTTCCGGAATGTCGAGCGCTGCTAAACGATTCAGAAGCTTATAAAACGTCGCCGCAGAAAAACGCTTAAGCCAGCTTTCACCCTGTCGCGAACTGCGCTTCATATTCACCACATCAGCGCCATCACGCCACGCCTGTAGCATATCGGGTATCAACTCTGGCGGGTCTTGTAGATCAGCGTCGATTAAAATAACGGCTTGGCCTTTGGCGTGCTCTAACCCTGCGCACATAGCAAACTCTTTACCAAAGTTACGGCTTAAAGCAATGCAACGTATAGAGCTAGTGGTTGATGGGAAACTCTGTGCCACCATCAAGCTAGTATCACTGCTGCCATCGTCCACATATAAAACTTCGCAGTGCTCAGGCAAAGCATCCAATACCTGCGTTAAACGGCGATGAAACTCGGGCAATACCTGCTGCTCATTATAAAACGGTACAATGACCGATAAAATTGGAGCAAAATGACGTATTGGGTGTGATGAACGCTCGCCTTCACTAACGTAATTCACCGTCTTTTTAATCACTGACATGGGCTTAGCCTGCTTTACTATTGGATAATGCCTGCAGTGTATGTGGGGCGCTGTGAAGAACTTGTCATTGACGTTTTTTTCACGCTTTTTCAGCGATAATGATGCAATGGCATGCGCATAAATGAGGTTACTACTGTGCAACGAGCACTACTGATCGAAGACAATCGAGACATAGCAGGTATGCTGTTTGATTTCTTTGAATGCAATAATATGGAACTCGATTACGCCGACAATGGCGAGCTGGGCCTGAAGCTTGCTTTAGAAAATACCTTTGACATCATTTTACTCGACCTAATGCTACCAAGGCTTGATGGCGTGACAGTTTGCCAAAGACTGCGTGATGCAGGTATTAGTACCCCTATTTTGATGCTAACAGCGCTCGATAGCCGCGAAGATGAACTGCGCGGGCTCGATGTCGGCGCGGATGATTATCTAACCAAACCATTCGATTTAGATATTTTGTACGCGCGCGTGCAAGCATTAATCAGACGCCATTCAGGACATGTCTCGACCAGTGTTCTTCGCTATGGCGATATCAGTATCCATTTGAAAAGCGGTAAGGCTTACCGGCAAGAGAAGCTGCTTGCACTCACCCCATCAACCTTTACCATTTTAAAAATCCTCGTGTCTCAAGCGCCAAATTTGGTGACGAAAGAAGACATTGCCTATCAATTATGGCAAGACGAAAAGCCCAATAATGATGTTTTACGCAGTCACATTTATCAACTTCGTAGCCAGCTAGATAAGCCTTTTGAAAGCAACATCTTGAAAACGCAGCCAAAAATTGGCTTCTACCTAGAGGTCAACTCTGATGACAGCACTGTTTCGTAACGCAAAAAGTATGACTTCCCGTCTGGCACTTTTTTTTACCATGGTGGCCATCATCATCGGGATTTTTTGTTTGATATTAATCAGCGCAGTATTGGCTTGGTCTGAAGATCGTGTGGGAGAGCGACGCATCATGGTTGATAAACGAGAAGCCATTCAGTTTTTCATTTCTCACCCCAATGCAACATCCATTCAATTAGACCCGCTCACTATTGCTTACAACGGTTTGCAGGCAGCGCCTAAGGCTATCCAAGCTTACCTTTCAGAACACACCTCTTTTCTCGGAGAAGTCGGATACGGTGAAGAATCAAGAATGCTGTACATGTCAAATTACATCCAAAATGGCGAGGATAAACGCTTGGTATTAGTGTCTCGCATTGACGAGATTGAGATTACTCATCAGGAATATATCAATGTCATGGCGATCGTTCTCGGCTTAGTGGCGGTACTCATTGGTTGCTTTACTGCTTTGTTAACGCGACTGTCTAAAAGCCTAATCACACCGATCAATCAGCTCTGTTCTCAACTTGAACAACATCAGGGAGATACAAAACGGGTTTTCAAGGTAACCAAAGAATCGGCGCAAGAGTTCCAAACACTGGCAGAGACATTGAATCAATATCGTTCAGATATCGATTCCCTAGTAAAGCGAGAGCAGGCCTTTGCACGCTACGCGAGCCATGAATTGCGCACGCCGTTAACTATTATGAAAGGTTCGAGCAGCTTACTTGCGCGAGAAACCAATAGCCCTTTTTCAAAACGTCAATTGACTCGTATTCAAAGTGCTACCGAAGACATGCTCACTATGGTTGATGCGTTGCTCAGCTTAGTACGCTATGAGAAAAGCGCTCAAAACACGCCCTTGAATTCTGTTTCAGAAACCGACCTACAAACCATTATTGATAAAAACAAAGCACAGGCCGAGGCCAAACAGCTGCGTTTAGAAACTGACGTGACTGGGTCCCCAGTGATTAAAGCCTCTCATGCGGTATTAGATATTGTCGTCGGCAACCTTATCCGCAACAGCATCGCTGCATCCAATACCGGCAGCATTCATATTTATATGACCGAACACTGCATCAAGGTATGCGACGAAGGAGAAGGCTTTAACCCTTTAAAAGAAAGTACCGGGCACGGTTTAGGGCTGTTGATCGTACAAGATCTATGTCGCCGCTATGATTGGCAATTCTCGATTAAAAATCAGAACAAGGTTGGCTGTGAAGCAACCGTCATATTTAATGAGCCTGCAAAATAAGCGAAATTCTCCGCCTACTTTACAGGACATTCAAAGCGATTTACTCAGTCGCCTCTTTGATCGGTTTTTTGCTCCAATAACTGGCCAATAGCGATCCTGATATATTATGCCACACACTGAATATGGAGCCAGGCAAGGCCGCCGCAGGTGTAAAGAATTTAACCGCCAGCGCTGATGCTAAGCCTGAATTTTGTAAACCGACTTCAAAAGCGATGGTTCGACAAACTTTTTTGTCAAACCCTAACCATGCAGTGACCCAATAGCCCAAAATTAGACCCGTTGCATTATGCAATATCACCGCGACAGCAACCAATGCGCCCACAGAGGCAATTTTGCCAGCACTCAACGCCACCACAATGGCAATAATAAAGACGATGGCAAACATAGAAACATACTTGAGTGCAGGTTCAATTCGACGTACTAAGCCATGGGCTAACGTATTAAGTAATACTCCAATGGCAACCGGTACCAGCACAATTTTCACAAAACTAAGCAGCATTGAACTGACCGGGACATCCACAGAGGTACCGATCATCCAAGCCACCAGTAAGGGTGTGAACACAACCCCTAGAAGGGTTGAAATAGCCGTCATGGAAATCGATAAAGCCGTATCCCCTTTCGCTAAATAACACATCACATTGGATGATGTGCCACCCGCTACACTGCCTACCAGTAGCATGCCTACCGTCAGCTCACTATCAAAACCAAACAGTGTTGCGATCAGCAAAGCCGTAATCGGCATCACCAAAAACTGTAGCAGCACGCCCACGCCCACTGCTTTAGCGTTTTTACCTACGGCTTTGAAGTCTTTTGGGCTCAGCGTTAATCCCATGGCTAACATGATGACCATCAGCAACGGCAAAATATAACCTTTAAAATCGACAAACAATGTTGGCTGCAAATAAGCCATCACCGATAACAACAGCGCCCACAATGGGAAAAGCTGAATAATCATGAATACACTCCTATGTATTTTTATTAGGTTCGTAGCGTTTTTAGGCCACTCAACATGACTCCGTGATGCGATAGAAGCATCATTTCAGTAGAGAGCCACAATGCCCAGAATGTATAGAGCCAATCTTTCAATGTCTATGCCTTAATAACCACACATTGCCCTTTTGTATGACAGCTTGCACCGGTAAGAACAGGCTTTTGACATTTTTCTACTCTGACCGATAAAAATTGAAATAAGATTGCCTTTCAAATAATTTTGATAAGCATTATCATTATCTAATACTTTATTAAAGACTCATTTACCATGCTTTTATCTGTTATTAAACGCCTAACCACCACTCTGTGTACGTTGATGTTCATGTCGTCTGCTTATGCTGTGACTGTCCAAGACAGTAAAGGCACGTTCACTCTAGACCATACCCCTCAACGTATTGTCGTTTTAGAGTTTTCTTTTGCTGATGCGCTGGCATCGGTCGGCGTGGCTCCCATCGGGATTGCCGACGATAAAGATAAAAGTCGCGTTTTACCTGCCGTTCAACAGGTCATTGGTGACTGGCAGTCGGTTGGTACTCGTTCTCAGCCCAGTCTTGAAGTCATCGCTTCTTTAAAACCTGATCTCATCATCGCCGATATTTCCCGCCATGAATCTGTTTATGACGATTTACAAAAAATCGCGCCGACACTGATTTTACCCTCTCGTCGCGAAACCTATTCTGACAATTTAAAAGCCGCCAGCATCATTGCCAAAGTCGTGGGTAAAGAGCAGGAAATGACGGATCGTTTGGTCCAACATCAGCAATTTATGGCCCACATAGCGCAGCAGTTACCCGATCATGCCATATTACAATTTGGCGTTGCACGAGCGGATGCACTGTTCCTTCATACGGACGATTCCTATACCGGTGGTGTCATTCAGGCATTAGGGATGCAAACCCCCGTCTCTGATCGCGACGACTCTGCGTATCGTCAAACCAGCTTAGAGCAGCTGGTCGCTTTAAATCCTGAATATTTAATTGTCGGACACTATGCCAACCCCAGTATTGTCGATAACTGGAGCAACGAGCCACTTTGGACCGTTCTAACGGCCGTTCAAAATGATCATGTCTATCGCGTCGATCCTAATATCTGGTCTCGCTGCCGTGGCATTTTAGCCGCCGAACACATAGCAAACGATCTACTTCAAATCTTCTCTGAGCAATAGCCCTAAACATGTCTCGCCTCTTTCGGTCAGTCAGCCTTGGCCTGTTTCTGTGTCTAGGATTGCTGCTAATCAGCTGTTGGAATCTATTTGCTTGGTCGGTTGTTCCCGTCAGTGGCGCAGATGTTTTGCATGCGTTCACAAGCTTTAATGACCAGAGCATAGCCCATCGTATTGTGCTGGATTTACGTTTACCGCGTCTGCTTACTGCGTTGTTAGTGGGCGCTTGCTTGGCCTCTGCTGGAACGATTATGCAGGGGCTCACACGTAATCCGCTGGCAGCGCCATCGGTATTAGGCGTTAACGCAGGTGCCGCGCTGGGCATGGCGCTGGTGTCGACACTGCCTTTTTTATATGGAGCACTCAGTACCTCTATTGCCGCCATGTTGGGTGGCGGCGTTGCTTGGCTGCTGGTAATGCTTCTAGGCAGTGCCTGGCGTGTCGGTGCGAATGAACACGGTCGTTTGGTGTTAGCTGGCGTAGCCATTTCAGCCTTGTGCGCCGCGTTAACAAAAGCCGTTGTTATCATGGAAGAAGATCAAGCCGCAGGAGTGATGACTTGGTTAGCAGGCAGTCTTGCCGACGCTCGCTGGCAAACGTGGCAAACGTTTTGGCCCGTCGCATCCATCAGCCTTATCGGCGCTCTAGGCCTTGCACCATCGTTGAATGTATTGCAACTCGGCGAAGATAATGCACGTAATCTCGGCATCAATTTGTTGCGCAGCAAATTGTTCGGCAGCGTACTGGTGCTGATGTTAGTCGGCGCTGCCATCAGTGCCGTCGGCAGTATCGGCTTTGTCGGATTGATCGTGCCTCATATTGCGCGATTAATGTTTGGCCAAGATTTTCGTTTGTGCCTACCTGTTGCCATGATCATCGGTGCGCTCTTAGTGACGCTGGCAGACACCTTAAGCCGTGCTGTTACTTATCCTATGGAAACCCCTGCGGGTGCCATTTTGGCATTGATTGGGGCGCCTTTCTTTATTTATCTGGTTCGAAAACGCACCCTATGACTGCGCAACGTTTTTTCCCATTCGCTCTGATTATGTTGTTTGCTTTAAGCCTCGCCAACCTTCTGTTTGGTGCCGTTTCGCTCTCTCTTCACGATATTTGGCAAGGCTTGTTTGTCGGCTCTGAACAGCATTTCACTGTGTACGAATACCGTTTACCGCGCCTCTTTTTAGCAATTTTGGTCGGAGCAGGACTGGCGCTGTCCGGCGCATTAGTACAAGGCGTGATTCGCAATCCGCTGGCTTCCCCCGATGTGCTTGGCGTCAGCCACGGCGCAGGTCTAGCGGCGGTCTTTTACATGACCTATTTCAACGGTGCATCGACTGAATGGTTACCAGAAGTGGCCTTAAGTGGCGGTCTCTGCGCGGCATTGATCTTGTGGTACTTATGCGGTGCCCACAGCAGTGCCATCAAACTTGCGATCACCGGTGTGGCACTCGCCGCTTTTTGGGCCAGCTGTATCGACTTTTTGATGCTGACAAAGCCGCTGGAAATTAACAATGCCTTGCTTTGGTTAACGGGCAGTTTATGGGGGCGCAGCTGGCCTCAACTACAAGCCTTACTCCCTTGGTTTGTACTCATGCCGTTCGCCCTAGGCCTAAGTAAGTATTTAAATGTGCTCGATCTGGGTGATGACAGCGCCAACAGTCTAGGCGTGTCGCCACAATCTGTGCGTTTGTTGTCGTTGGCGATCGCCGTCGCATTAACCGCCGCTTGTGTCTCAGTATGCGGACCAATTGGCTTTTTAGGTTTAGTAGCTCCCCATTTAACCCGCAAACTCGTGGGCGGTCGTCACCAATCATTGTTACCTGCCACTATGCTAACAGGCGCCTGCTTACTTTTAGCCGCAGACCTAGCTGCGCGTACGCTAGCCCCACCGATTGAATTACCGGCCGGCATCTTAACCGCCATTATTGGCGCTCCGTATTTCCTATGGCTATTGTTGAGGATGAAATAACGATGTCCCTAAGCGCTCACCAACTGAGTGTTGGCTATCATGGTCACACCATTGTGAAAAAGATGGACCTAACCCTACCCGATGGCCGTTTTATTGCTTTATTAGGTCCCAATGGCTGCGGCAAGTCGACCTTATTGAAGTGCTTTGCACGCATCTTACCGGCGATGTCTGGAGAAGTGCATTGGCAAGGACAAAACCTGCACCATTATCCATCTAAACAACTCGCCAAAGCGCTCGCGTTGTTGCCACAAACACAACCGATCCCCGAAGGCATTAAAGTAAAAGATCTCGTGGCGTATGGCCGCAGTCCCTATACTGGTTTTTGGGGCAAACTCAGCACTCAAGATCATCAGATTGTTGAGCAAATGATGCAGCAAACTGGAACCTACGAGCTGCGCGACCAACTGGTCAGCGAATTATCCGGCGGCCAGCGTCAACGTGTATGGCTTGCAATGGTATTGGCGCAAGACACGCCCTACCTACTGTTAGATGAACCCACGACGTATATGGACATTAACCACCAAGTGGAATTGATGCATCAGCTGCAAGCGCTCAACAATCAAGGCAAAACCATCATTACGGTGCTGCACGATATCAATCAAGCAGCACGTTATTGCGATCATCTCGTGGTGATGAAAGCCGGTGAGCTGAAATACCAAGGCTCCCCTGAGGAAGTACTCACTTCCGCCATGCTCAAAGACGTGTTTAGCCTCAGTGCGCAAATCCACCAAGATCCCGTTTCCGGCACCCCCATGTGTGTCGTGGAAGACTAATATTTCGCCCTTTAATCCCATTTTATTAAATAAAAAGGTCTTATGAACTATCCGATCATTTCCTCTAGCCTATTGTTACTCTCTTTACCGCTCATCGCCGCGCCCAATAACAGTAACAATACAAGCCAAAATCAGCCATTGGATACGCTGATTGTGACAGGGCGCGCCCTGTCACATTATAAAGAAGACGCTGTCAGCATTGGCACACGTACGGATACGGACATTGATAGAACACCACAGTCGGTACAAGTACTGACAAATACATTGATTGAGGATCAAGCGGCTCATCAAGTAACTGACCTGTATCGCTCTATTTCAGGGGTATCACAAGATAACGTCTCCACAGTGACGTTCCGTGGTTTTCACCAAGATGAGCAACTCTACGATGGCATGCGCGGTAACCCTTACAAAGGGTTCTTCACTGTTCCTCAACTCGTCAATGTCGAAGAAGTGCAAGCCATTAAAGGTCCTGCTGGTGCCTTGTACGGTGCCGGTGAACCCGGTGGCGTGATCAATTATGTCTCCAAGAAACCCACTTACGAACAAGAAAACTTTGTAAAGCTTGGCGCGGGCAACAAAGACTATCACTCAGAGCAACTGTCTAGTTCAGGCCCAATCAACGCTGATGCCAGCCAGCGTTACCGTCTCTCTTTATATCAAGATGAAAGTGGCTCTTATCGCAACAATGTCGACCAAGACAATCAAAACATCGATCTTGGTTATGCTTGGGATATTTCCGACGATTCATTGCTCACTTTGCAATACACGAATATTGATCAAACACTCCATGGTGCTCGCCTACGTGGCATCCCTACAGACGATGACGGCAACTTCTTAGCGGACGATTCATGGAATGCCAATGAACCTGGTGATCACCAAGCATTAGATGCCGAGACGTTCCAAGCTAAGCTTGAACAATATTTAACGCAGGATGTTTCTTGGGACTTGGGGCTGCGCTACTTTAAAGGTGAAGAGACTCAGAAGTACCATGAGTCACGTGGTTTAACCGATACTGATAACGACGGTGTAGACGATGCTATCCGTCGCCAATATCGTGACCAGCTGCGTACCAATGAAGGTGTCACACTATCGAGTAACCTAGTGTTTGATTTGAACGATCATACGATCTTAGTCGGAACCGATTACACTCGTAATACCTATGATTACCTGTACTACCGCACTAATGATCCGGACACTCTGAGCCTTGCAACCCCTGTTTATAACGCTGATGTGAGTCAATATGATCTGGCATTGCGCACTGATAGCCAGACGGTTTCACAACAGTTAGGGCTACTCCTTCAAGACCAATGGGCGGCTACTGATCGCTTGGACTTGGTGGCTGGGGTACGCTTAAATCATTTTGAAGAAGACTTTACCGATCATCGTAATGCATCCAACGATGCCAATTACTCAGACCAAGGTGTGGATACGCGCTTAGGTGCTACTTACCAATGGTCAGACAATATTAAGCCTTATACATCGTTCTCGACTGGCTATCAGCCGCAAAGCGCTAGTGACCAGCAAGCCTCTGTAGGCGGCCCGTTTGATCCTGAACAAAGCCAACAAATGGAAGCCGGTGTGCGCACCTACTGGCTCAACAACCGTTTAAACGTAAATCTGGCGGTTTACCATATCGAGCATGAAAACGTCCTTCAGGAAGACCCAAATGACAGCGACATGAAAATCGCATTGGGCAAAGTACGCAGCCAAGGTGCAGAAATCGATGTATTGGCGGACATTACCGATCGTTGGGTGGCGAACTTGAGCTACGCTTACAACGATACCGTCATCAAACAAGATAACGAAGACGGCATTCAATTTGCCGCAGGCGACTCGCGTCGGTTCTCAAACTCCCCGCTGCATCAGCTAGGTCTTTGGACTCGTTACGATCTTCCTAGCCTATCCTCATCTGTGTCGGTAGGCGCTGAGTACGTTAGCGAACAGTACAACCGTGATCATCAAAAAGTGAAGCCTTACACCGTTTACGATGCTACATGGCAAACTCAAATTGACGCCTGGACATTACAAGCCACCCTTAAAAATCTAACTGATGAAGTCTACGCAACCTCCGGTTTTAACCGTAATATCGGTTCGAACTTAGGTGAGCGTCGTCGTGTTTACCTAAGTGCACAGTACGATTTTTAATCTTTATCTTCATTCGCAGCGCGGGATGTAAGTCCCGTGTTGCGGTTTATTCAACTCATCCGCTTTTTAGCTTTAATAGGGACTAACTCTCTATATTTAAATAGATATACACAATATCAGCTCAGTGTTTCATCTACATCTGATTTTTTAAATTGATACGACATTACATTTACTTATTATTTCATCAACAGCAGCAATCATTAAATCTTCAGACACTAAACTTTTGTCATTGGCAACTCTAAAACCGTTAAAGAAAATTACAAACAACTCTTCATCGCTTGCGACTGACCAAAAACCAATCATACTGCGATTCTCTTTTAACTCTGCTCTCCAAAGCGATATTTTTGAAGGGTTTCCCTCCCATATTCTATTTTCAGAATGCAACAAGGTAACTTTATGAAAAAGCTCTTCCACCCACATTTTTTCATATTCGTTGTGAGAACTTTCAACTACCTCTTTCTTAGAGGTTTCTTGAGCAGAGTTTTGGAACAAAATAGAGTGATGTTCTAACCTAATAACGCCTATAGTGATCGATATTATATTTTCATCATCTATAATCTGAAAATCATATTTGATGTCATTACCATACTTGGTTTCATTAACACTGACTGTTTTATCGCTAACTGTTGATATTTCACAAAGCATAGTCGATTGTGCATGCACCAAAAGACTTGATGATAGAAGAAGAAAAATGCAGCTGAATTTTAAAATACGGTATAACACCAAATTATCCTATTAGAAGATTGATAGAAATAAACCAAAACTTAAATTATATTAATTATCGCAATAACCACTATTAATTAACACCAATTTCAATCACCCCTCCATCTACTCTATATAAAAAATCTCAATATTTAATGCTTGGAAGCATGTGAATAAATCAGCCAAGTCCTTTCGAATGCGCGAATAGAAAATCAAACGGCACATCGAATAGAAAATTGTACTTTCTCTATTTTTAGTGTTTCGTAAGACACTATATCAACCGTTATCTCTAGGAGTAATATGCGGCTTATACCGCACGCTACTCCTAATGAAATCATGCCCCACCGACGACCGTCGCCAGCATTTTTTCCATTTTGCGGTAACTTAAAGACTCCATAAGATGCTTTCGTGCAACATCAACACTCTCCAAATCCGCTAACGTCAAGGCGACTCGCAATACTCGATGATAAGCCCTTGCTGAAAGCTTTAAGCGCTCTAACGCTTGTTGCATAAACAGCTTATCCGATTCACTCAAGGCACAAATACGCTCCAGTTCGCGGCCACTTAATTGTGCATTTTGCACGCCTTGCCGCGCTCGTTGACGTGCAACGGCGGCTTCAACCCGTTGGCGTACCGCTGAGCTCGCCTCACCCATTTCACTTTGGTTCACCAAGACATCTGTTGGTAACGGCGGCACTTCGACGTGTAAATCAATGCGATCTAAAAAAGGGGCGGAGAGTTTACGCAGGTATTTCTGACTGGCACTGGATTGGTAATAGTCTTGTCCACCACTATAGGCTTCATTGCTCGCATTCATAGCGGCCACCAGCTGAAAGCGCGCGGGGCAACTGACTTGGCCACGAGCACGTGATAAGTGAATTTCACCGTTTTCTAATGGCTCACGCAGCACCTCTAACACCTTACGGTCGAATTCCGGTAGCTCGTCTAAGAACAATACACCCCGATGACTTAACGAGGCTTCTCCCGGTTTCGGAATGGACCCTCCGCCAACCAACGCCGCGGCTGAACTCGAATGGTGCGGACTGCGAAAAGGACGCTCTGACCAATGCCAATCCGTGCCCATTTTACGGCCTGAGACAGACTGTACCGCAGCGACTTCAAGCGCTTCAGGTTCCGTCATACGCGGCATAATCCCAGGCAAACGAGAAGCCAGCATGGTTTTACCCGTACCAGGTGGTCCAACGAATAACAAATTGTGCCCGCCCGCCGCCGCTACCTCTAACGCTCTTCGAGCTTGATACTGCCCTTTTACATCCGCCATGTCGCGATGGCCGATGACGTCTTCTACAAACACCTCTTCGACTTCACAGCGTTGTAGAGTGGACAGTTTCATCAGCGCCGCGGTCACTTGCGTCAGATGATGAGCAAAAAAGATCTCATGATCTACTAATCCTGCTTCATTACGGTTATCTGCAGGCACAATCATTTTTCGTTGCGCCTCTTTGGCTGCCATCGCCGAGGGCAAGACACCGGGGATACCACGTAAATCACCCGATAGAGCCAGTTCTCCGACAAACTCGGTATCACGTAGCTCTATTTCTCCGAGTTGTCCCGATGCCAATAAGATGCTGATAGCTATCGCCAAATCATAACGACCACCCTCTTTTGGCAAATCGGCAGGTGCCAAATTTATGGTAATACGGCGCAAAGGGAATTCGAATTTGCTGTTAATGATCGCACTACGCACTCGATCTTTGGCTTCTCGCACGGCGGCTTCCGGCAATCCGACGATATTTAACGATGGCAGACCATTAGAAATGTGCGTTTCTACGGTCACAAGCGGAGCCGATACACCCACACGGGCACGGCTATAGATTGTTGCTAGGCTCATAATCACTCCTTGATATGCCCAGTACATCCAACTTCTAATCTCACACGTATCTATATGAGGAGGTACTTATGACCAAAAAGTTGAACCCTAATAAATTGTTGCTCTCAAAATGGACATCCACTGTTCCAAAAAATAAAGAAAAGCATTTTATCGTTACCCGCCTCGATCGGGATGAAGACGAGGTGGTAATCGATATCGTCCTTGAGGCAGTGTACACCAAGAATACTTACCAACTACCTTGGCAAGCATTGCTTGATGATCTCTGGCAACAAGGCTGGCACTAAATTTCTGACAGACTACTTGTCCTCAGTTTGCTCTAACTCGGCGAGGCGCGCTTCCAGTTGCGCCAGTTTCTCACGATACTTTTGTAACATTGCTGCTTGTACTTCGAACTCTTCACGGGTGACTAAATCCATTTTAGTCAAAGTGTCTTTTGCTACTTGCTGAAGTTGAAGTTGAATCTCTTCAGCAGGAAGCTTACCCAGTGTACCTGCCGCTTGTTCTAGGCCAGAACCCAACTGTTTAATAAATTGATCAATCATGACGCTCTCTCTCATTTAGAGTATTTCCATTATTATAAAATGCCGCCCCCCCTTCTGTCTTTACACAATTCCGTCAATTACCAGATCTATCATTTGCGTTGTTAGGGTGCACTTGATACGGCGATCGAACAGTTTCTGTTCGCCATTTTATTAACCGTGCCCAGCATTAGGGCAGTTAAATTGGCTGACTTTCCAAGCAAAACAATCAAATAGTTCTATAAGAGCGCTAAAAAAAACCGTCCCATAAGGAATTACGCACCACCATAACGCACAGCTATGTATTTACTGTCTTGCTCACTAAGCGGTGCAAATGAGTACGTTCTTGCACGTTTCCCCTCTACCCCTTACCAGACAAGGCTTTACGAGGTTTTCTTCGCGTAATTTTAAAGCTGGCACACATATTGAATATACCCAGTTACCTGCGATACGACATCAGACTTAACTAAGGAGACTGTGGGTATGAAGCTTATCACTGCCATCATCAAGCCATTCAAACTGGATGATGTTCGCGAAGCACTTTCTGAAATCGGTGTACAAGGTATCACCGTGACAGAAGTTAAAGGTTTCGGACGTCAAAAAGGTCACACAGAACTTTACCGCGGTGCGGAATACGTTGTGGACTTTCTTCCAAAAGTAAAAATTGAGCTAGCCATTGCTAAAGACATGGCCGACCAAGTAGTAGAAGCCATCTCCAATGCTGCCAACACAGGCAAAATCGGTGACGGTAAAATCTTCATCGTTAACCTTGAGCAAGCGGTTCGTATTCGTACCGGCGAGACTGGGGAAGACGCAGTGTAATCACTGCCAGAATCTTACAAGCCTTTAGGGGGGCGAAACATGCAAGATCAAATTTTTCACTTACAATATGCCATGGACACCTTTTACTTCTTGGTGTGTGGCGCACTGGTTATGTGGATGGCAGCGGGTTTCGCGATGCTAGAAGCAGGCCTAGTCCGTTCGAAAAACACCACGGAAATCCTTACTAAGAACGTCGCGCTGTTCGCGATCTCTTGTATCATGTACTTGGTTTGCGGTTACGCGATCATGTACGGCGGCACATGGTTCTTATCGGGTATTCAAGACGTAGACGTAGCGTCTACATTGACTGACTTCGCTGGCCGTGAAGGTGGCTTTGAAGGTGGTGCTATCTACTCTGGTGCATCGGATTTCTTCTTCCAAGTCGTCTTCGTTGCAACGGCAATGTCTATTGTTTCCGGTGCTGTCGCTGAGCGCATGAAGCTATGGGCTTTCCTAACGTTCGCAGTGGTCATGACAGGTGTTATCTACCCACTGGAAGGTTCTTGGACTTGGGGCGGCGCTGATGTCTTCGGCATGTTCAACCTAGGTGACATGGGCTTCTCTGATTTTGCCGGTTCAGGCATTGTACACATGGCCGGCGCATCCGCTGCACTAGCAGGTGTTCTGGTATTGGGTGCTCGTAAAGGCAAATATGGTCCAAACGGTGAAGTGCGTGCGATTCCAGGCGCTAACCTCCCACTAGCAACATTGGGTACTTTTATCCTTTGGTTGGGCTGGTTCGGTTTTAATGGCGGTTCGGTACTGAAACTTGGCGACATCGCTAACGCTAACTCTGTTGCCATGGTGTTCCTAAACACCAATGCGGCCGCTGCCGGTGGCGCCGTTGGTGCCCTTATCCTAGCGCGTATTCTGTTCGGCAAAGCCGATCTTACGATGCTTCTAAACGGTGCGCTTGCAGGTCTGGTTGCGATTACAGCGGAACCTTCTACACCTTCCGCTTTAGGTGCAACACTGATCGGCGTTGTGGGTGGTCTGATTGTTGTGGTATCAATCCTAATGCTAGATAAGCTAAAAATTGATGATCCAGTCGGTGCTATCTCTGTTCACGGTGTGGTGGGACTTTGGGGTCTACTGGCTGTGCCACTTACCAATGACGGCGCTTCATTCGGCGGTCAAATTGCAGGTGCACTGACGATCTTCGTATGGGTATTCTCTACAAGCCTAGTGGTTTGGTTAGTCATCAAAGCCATCATGGGTATTCGTGTTACCGAAGAAGAAGAGTACGAAGGCGTTGATATCTCAGAATGCGGTATGGAAGCGTATCCAGAGTTTAAAAAATAATCCCTCACGATTATGACTTCTCCTTGGAAAACCCTCGCTTAGGCGGGGGTTTTTCATCTCTGGCATTTAACTATTCCTGCAATTTTGTTATCAAAGTCGTTATAGTCGTAGTATCGATAGAACCTATTTTGGAGACTGTATGCTAGAAGATCTACATTTGAAGATCCGCAACTTAACCTTGGACGATTACCCTCAAGTCAAAGCACTCATGGATCGTGTCTACCATGATATTGGTGGCTCATGGCCAATGCATACTATTAGTAAGCTTATCAAGGACTTACCGGATGGTCAGATTTGTCTCGTTGACCACGATAAAATTGTGGGCATGGCTCTATCCGTAAAAGTAAATTATCAGCGCTTTAGTAACCCACATACTTATGATGACTTAGTCGATCAGCGCGAGCGTATTCATCATGATAATGAAGGCGATGCGTTGTATGGCTTAGACGTTTTGATCGACCCAGACTACCGTGGATACCGATTAGGTCGCCGCTTATACGAAGCGCGTAAAGAGCTGTGCCGCCAAGAAAACTTAATTGCCATTCTTGCCGGTGGACGTATTCCGAATTATTACCAACATTCGGATGAAATGACGCCAGCGGAATATTTAGAAGCCGTGGACAAACGCAAAATCTACGACCCTATTTTGACGTTCCAACTTTCCAACGACTTCCAAGTCACACGCCTATTAACCAAATATCTTCCTGAAGACGAAAAGTCTCGCGGCTACGCCACCTTGCTTGAGTGGAAAAACATCTTCTACGAGCCAGAAAAAAACACCGTGCTGGAGTATCGCAAAACTCAGGTACGTATCGGTGCAGTACAGTGGCAAATGCGTGAAGTCGAAAGTGTCGAAGAGCTACTTAAACAGGTTGAGTATTTCATTGATGCCTTGTCGAGCTACAAAAGCGACTTTGCCCTATTCCCTGAGTTCTTCAACGCGCCATTAATGGGCTTGGCGCCAGACCAAACCAACCAAATGGAAGCCATTCGTTTCTTAGCGTCTTTCACAGAACGCTTTGTCAGCGAAATGTCTCAGTTAGCCATCAGTTATAATATCAACGTCATCACTGGCTCTATGCCATTGGTGGAAGACGATATTATGTACAACATCAGTTACTTATGCCGTCGTGACGGTACCATTGAAGAGCAACGAAAGATTCATATTACGCCGCATGAGCGCCGTGACTGGGTTATTGAAGGTGGTTACGAAGTCCGTACCTTTGACACGGATGCAGGCCGTATCGGCATCTTGATTTGCTATGATGTCGAGTTCCCAGAGTTGGCACGTCACCTTGCTTCGCAAGATATGGACATTCTGTTTGTACCGTTCTGGACAGATACCAAAAATGGCTACTTACGCGTACGTAGCTGTGCTCAAGCGCGCGCCATTGAAAACGAGTGTTATGTTGTCATCTGTGGTAGCTGTGGCAACTTGCCTCAAGTAGAAAACTTAGACGTGCAGTATTCTCAAGCCGCGGTGTTCTCGCCATCAGATTTCTCATTCCCGCACGATGCCGTGATGGCAGAGACGACGCCAAACACTGAAATGCTGATGTTCTCAGATTTGGACTTAGACAAGCTAAAACTGGTTCGCAGCGAAGGCTCAGTGAATAACTTAAAAGACCGTCGTCTAGACCTATACAACATCGAATGGAAAACCAATACACCTAGCACAGTATGATAATATGCTAGCTATTAAGTGAACTTTCAAACGGCCGTTGAAGCAATTCACGGCCGTTTTTATGGATAGGAAAACAAACATGGCCAAAGCGAAAACCGCGTTTGTCTGCAATGAATGTGGTGCGGACTATTCTAAATGGCAAGGACAATGCCAAGCCTGCGGTGCCTGGAACAGCCTGCAAGAATTCAAAGTCAGTGCCAGCAAAACCCCTGCCCGCATCGCCGCGGGTCAAGATTCTGGACGCAAAGGCTACGCCGGTGCCACAACAGGTATCCAAGACCTATCCGAAGTTGACCTTGGCGATGTGCCGCGCTTTAGCTCTGGTGCTAGTGAATTTGATCGTGTACTGGGCGGCGGTTTAGTCCCCGGTGGGGTCGTGTTAATTGGTGGTCACCCTGGTGCAGGTAAAAGTACCCTGCTACTGCAAACTATGTGTTGGTTAGCGCAACAACAAAGCGCCATGTACGTCACCGGTGAAGAATCCTTACAACAGGTAGCCATGCGCGCCCAGCGTTTAGGACTGCCCACTAAAAACCTAAAAATGCTGTCTGAAACCAACGTCGAAGGCATTCTGTCCGTCGCTGATCAAGTGAAACCAAGAGTCATGGTGATTGACTCCATTCAAGTCATGCATCTAGACGGTATCGAATCGGCCCCTGGTAGTGTTTCTCAAGTTCGTGAAAGTGCGGCGGTTTTAACCCGTTTCGCCAAACAAACGCAAACCTGTGTCTTGCTGGTGGGCCACGTTACCAAGGACGGCACTTTAGCGGGACCAAAAGTACTGGAGCATATGGTGGACTGCTCAGTGTTATTAGAGGGTACCGAAGACTCCCGCTTTCGTACATTACGCGGCATGAAGAACCGTTTTGGTGCCGTCAATGAGCTGGGGGTTTTCGCCATGTTAGAAAACGGCTTACGGGAAGTAAAAAACCCAAGTTCGATTTTCTTAAACCGCTCCAACCATCCGGCTGCTGGCAGCTTAGTGATGGTGGTTTGGGAAGGCACACGCCCCCTTCTGGTCGAATTGCAAGCCTTAGTCGATGACTCTGCATTAGGTAATCCTCGACGTGTGACAGTAGGTTTCGACCACAATCGCTTATCGATGTTGTTGGCGGTACTGCATAAACACGGTGGTTTAATGACGGCCGATCAAGATGTGTATTTAAACGTTGTTGGCGGTGTCAAAGTACTGGAGACCTCTGCCGACCTAGCGGCAATCGCCGCTGTCGTGTCCAGCTTTCGAGATCAGGTACTACCACATGATTTGGTCGTGCTTGGCGAGGTCGGATTGTCGGGAGAGATTCGTCCTGTTCCATCCGGGCAAGAGCGTATTAGCGAGGCGGCTAAGCACGGTTTTAAACGGGCCATTGTGCCTAAATCAAACTGTCCCAAAAAACCAATCGAGGGTATGACAGTTATCGGTGTGGAACGTTTGTCGGAAGCTTTAGAAGCGATTTTTGGTTAGTTCTGTGGGCTAACAGGGGTGGCGAAGAGGTCTTGTATGTCTTCGCCCTCCATGCCATAAGGCAAGTCTTTATCATTCATACTGTTTAAGCGCTCTTGCTTAGCCTTAATAATCCGCTGCCAACGACTACGACATAATTGAATAACCTGCCGCTTTTGCACATCATTGAATTCATGCCAATGAAAGCGTTCTTCACGACTGCGCAGGCACCCTTTACAGTACCCTTTAGAGCTACTTTGGCAGATTCCGCGACACGGGCTTTCGATATAAAATAGCTCTATCTGCTCCATCCTCACTCCTCTGCTAAGTTACTCAGTTTAATCGGTTAATAAACGATAATCGTAGATTTCTTCCGGTGATAAGTAGTAAATCCGCTCGGCTGGCGCGGCGTCCAGCGTAAACCAATAAAAACGTTCCGGCACACCCATTTCAAGGTAAAAGTTAACATAACTCGCATGCACCGGGTCGGATAAATCAATTTCATCGCCCCAATTCTGAGTATCACGCCACGAATGTACGCCGACACCGGCGCCCGCACCGATGGTTCGTTGTACACCGCCCAGAAATAGATCGACCCCGCCGGACAACACATAGCCAGTCTGGGCGATATGTGTATTTAACCCTAGATGACGAATGAACCTAGCGGCTTCCATCGTCGCAGCTTGATCCGTTGAGCCAGGCACATCAACCAAGACTAAATCCGTCACATTAGGGTGTTCACTTAACGCAGACTTTAGCTGGCTGGGTAATGTACCGGTCAATACCCCTGACAAATAAGCAACATCTTCTTCAACAAAGATAGACATCGCTTCTGTAGACGATGCGTTGATTCTGCTGTTCGACGTCGGTGCGGAGCTGCACCCTGCTAACGTTAGCAGCACTAACCAAACCCCATAGAAAGACCGTCTATCCACTCTTGTCATGATCGCCTCATATTTAAAACGCTATAATTTTAAGATTACTGTCTGCTGTGTATCTGTTGCTGTATCTATCTTTACACAATCGCACATAAGTCATGCCATTCTATTCAATTCTGCCACAGTGATTCTGTCAGCAAACTGCTAAGGTCTATACTTAGTTAAGTAAAGCTTAACCTTCCTTGAAAGAATGGATCTATGGCTGATTTATTTATTATTACAAAGGCATTTAAAGACTTGTACAACAACAGTCAACGGCTTGTAGATAATGAGTCTTCGACGTTACAGCTTATTAATATTAACGGTTTAATCGCTCATTTATGCTTCATTTTACTGTTTATTCTGATCGATATTAATTGGTTAGCAATACTGAATATCATTAGCGTTATAGTATGGTGCGTATCTATTGTTTGTACAATAAAAGGCCGACATCGCATAAGCGTCTTTTTAATTGCCATCGAGATCTCGACTCACGCAACAGTCACCACCTTGACCATGGGGTTAGCGGCTGGTTTCCAGTTATATCTGTGGCCTGCAGTATTGCTTATGTGTGTCTTACCTGCTGCCCATCAAAAAAGCTCATTTTGGTGTTTGAGCTTAATTATTGCCCCACTACTATTACTCAATCTATTTGCCCCTTTAGAGAAAGAAGCCTATCGGTCAATCTACAACGGGGTCTATTTATTTAATTTAGTCAGTGCCAGTTTGCCATTTATTTTAACAGCCATAATGGTTCGCATGATCTTTATGCATAACTTTCAGCATATGGAACAGCGAGCCTATAACGATGAGTTAACTGGCTTGGTGAACCGACGCAGAGGCTATGAAATACTGCATGCCGCCGTCAAAAAACATCAATACATTAGTCTTGCACTGGGAGATATTGATCACTTCAAGCGCATTAATGACTCTTTGGGTCATCTAAAAGGAGACGAAGCCTTACAGAAAATAGCCGACTACTGCAGTAAACAACTCGATGACATGGGGACTTGCTGTCGTTGGGGCGGTGAGGAGTTCTTGTTTATTTTTATCGACCAGCCCTATTCTCATGTACGATACAAAATGCAAACGCTGTGCGAGAAAATGCCATTAAAGGTTAAAATGGAGGGGTTAGACTCGCCTATTACCTGTAGCTTTGGTCTCGTAAGTCTAGACATGCATGAAACACTCGAGCAAGCCTTATCTGAAGCCGATAAGAAGCTGTACCAAGCCAAGGGCGCTGGACGTTTTAGAGTCGTTCATGAAAAACAACCAATCGTTTAGAACACAGTCAAGAAGTGCTTTCAATACTTCCACCTTCCTCCTACAAGTATAATCACATTCACTATCAGAAACACCGAGATATCACATTAAAGCATATCTACCATAGCAAACTGTAAATTTATAACTGCGCTGGTTAGATATAGAATTGAGTTATTCTTTTTTCTAATATCCATTCTCATGGAGGATTCATGGTTCATCCATTTAAGGGTTTAAAGCCACTTATCATCGCCATTGCCGCAACAGCCGTACTCTCAGGCTGTTCATCAGAAGAAGCAACTGATACGAAAGAAACCATCATTCGTCCAGTGAAACTCTTCACCGTCGATGCAACTAATATGATCAGTATTCGTCACTTCCCAGCGGAGTTGAAAGCCAGTGATGAAGCCAATCTAGCGTTTCGTGTCGGGGGGCAAGTCACCAAGTTAGATGTTAAAGAAGGCCAGCGTGTCAAGCGTGGTCAGCTGTTAGCGTCATTAGACCCAACCGATTATGAGCTTCAAGTTGAGCTATCAGAAGCCAATTACAAGCTCGCCAAAGCGCAATTTGACCGTATCAAAACCATGCTTTCGAGTAACGCGACAACTCAGGCCCAATTTGACGAAGCAAAAGCCACGCTAGATCAAACCGAAAATGCGCTTGAAAGCGCCAAAAACCAGCTAAGCTACAGCGTTCTAAAAGCGCCTTATGACGGAGTCATCGCCTCGTTAAGCATTGATAACTATGAATATGTCGGCGCTACTCAGACCATTCTACACATTCAGAATATCGAGCAAATGGATGTCGAATTCCAGATTCCTGAACGACTGGTGGCCAATATCCAAAAAGTCGCCTTACAGTATCATCCTAAGGTCACTATCGATGCGGTGCCTAGCGAAGTTTTTGAAGGTGTTTACAAAGAACACCGCACCACGCCTGATGTGACGACTAAATCCTACGATGCAACGATCTCATTGCTCGATACCGAACACACAGGCATTAACTTATTGCCAGGTATGACCGCCACGGTTGATTTAGACATCAGTCAAATCAGTGGTAAGCCAACACACATAACTGTACCCATTGAAGCGGTAATGCGCCGACTCAAAGACAATGGTGACAGTGAAAGTATTGTTTGGATTTATGACACCAAGCAAGGCACTGTCACTCCGCGCGCTGTTCAGTTGGGCAACATGACCAATAACAGTATTGAAATTACCGATGGTTTAAAACCTGGAGAGCAAGTCGTTGCGGCCGGTGTGCACGACCTAACGCCTGATCTTAAAGTTCGCCCTTGGACACGAGAGGGAGGAATCTAAATTGAATATTGCCGGCTATTTTATTGAACGAAAAGTCTCAAGTTGGCTAGTCACGCTGATTCTACTCATCGGCGGTGCCATGGCTTTCACGAATCTTGGGCAATTGGAAGATCCAGAATTCACCATTAAAGATGCCTTGGTGATTACGCAATATCCGGGCGCCAGCCCTGAACAGGTCGAAGAAGAAGTGACCTACCCGATCGAGCTGCAACTACAGAACCTATCCTATGTAGACGAGATACGTTCTACCTCAAAAGACGGCTACTCGAAGGTACAAGTGACGATCAAGGACACTTACCGTGCCCAAGAGTTAAAGCAAATCTGGGACGAGTTGCGTAAGAAAATCCGTGACATGCAGGGGCAATTCCCAGCCGGTGTTTCATCACCGATCGTAGTCGATGACTTCGGTGACGTGTATGGCATCATGCTCGCCGTTCACGGTGAAGGCTACCCTTACAAAGACCTTGAGAACTACGTTGACTATGTAAAACGTGAACTTGTATTAGTCGATGGTGTCGCCAAAGTAGAAGTTGCTGCAGAGCAGGCTGAGCAAGTGACCATTGAAATTTCTCGCTCTAAACTCGCGACTATGGGCGTCTCCCCTACTCAATTACAAAGCTTACTGACTAACCAGAATGTCGTCTCAAACGCAGGTAAAGTACAGGTAGGCTCGGATTACATCCGCATTAGTCCGACGGGCGAATTCAATGATATTTCAGAATTAGAAAACCTCACTATTGGTACCCCTGGTGACGGCAACCTAATTCGTTTAAGTGACGTGGCATCCGTCAAACGCGAATACCAAGATCCGCAAACACATTTGGTGAATTTTAACGGAGCCAGCTCCCTACTTTTGGGCATTTCATTCGCTAATAACGTCAATGTTGTGGACGTTGGTGAACGCATTGAAAATCGCTTAACAGAGATCCAGTATCAACAGCCTGTCGGCATCAACATGGATACGGTTTACTTTCAATCCAAAGAAGTCGCCAACTCTGTTACCAACTTTTTATCAAACTTAGCGGCCGCAGTCGGCATTGTTATTTTGGTATTACTGGTCTTCATGGGCGTTCGCTCAGGTATTTTGATCGGCTTGATCCTACTGTTGACAATCCTTGGCACCTTTATTGTCATGGATTACTTCGATATCAACTTGCAACGTATCTCCCTCGGGGGGTTAATCATTGCCTTAGGCATGCTGGTTGATAACGCCATCGTAGTAACGGAAGGCATATTGATTGGCCTACATCGTGGTCAAAGTAAATTCGAAGCCGCCTCTAGTGTCGTAAAACAAACCAAATGGCCATTATTGGGTGCAACCGTCATTGCCGTCACCGCCTTTGCGCCCATTGGCTTGTCTCCAGACTCTGTGGGTGAATTTGTCGGCTCTTTATTCTTTGTATTGCTGATATCCCTAATGCTTAGCTGGGTTACAGCGATTACATTGACGCCCTTCTTCTGTGACTTATTTTTTAAAGAAAGCAAACAAAGCGACAGCTCCGAAGAAGAACAAGACCCATACAAAGGCTTTCTATTTGTTTGGTACAAATGGTTACTTGATAAAGCCATGCATTTCCGTTGGATGACGGTCATCAGTTTAGTGGGCGCTTTAGTGGTGTCTGGTTGGGCTTTCCAGTTTGTGAAACAGGCGTTCTTTCCGCCGTCTACCACACCGATGTTCTACCTTGATATTAATATGCCAGAAGGCACACATATCAATGCCACCTATGACAAGGTGAATGAGATTGAACAAGAGCTGTTGGGTGATGATCGTATCGAATTTGTGACCAGCACGACCGGCCAAGGTGCACTGCGCTTTATGCTGACGTATGAAGCCAAACAAACCGATACCAGCTATGCCCAGTTTATTGTCCGAACTAAAACCAGTGACGATATTCCACCCTTGATGGAAGAAATTTATCAGATGATGTCTGAGAAATATCCAGACGTGGAATTTAAGTTGCAGCGCCTCCAATTGGGGCCATCGACCGGTGCTAAAATCGAAGCGCGCTTTAGCGGTCCCGATCCGCAAGTGTTACGCCAACTCAGCCAGAAAGTACAAGCTATCTATCGTGCTGACGGGGGCTTAGAGAACATCAAAGACGACTGGCGCCAACCCGTTAAAGTTCTACGCCCAATTTTTAACGATGCGCAAGCACGTCGCTTAGGCATCAATAAGAGTGATTTGGACGAAGTCTTGCTGACGAACTTCACAGGTTCTAAAATCGGCACCTATCGCGATGGCACAGACTTATTGCCCATCATTCAGACCGTGCCTGAGAATGAGCGCGTGTCGATTGATCAAGTTCGTGATTTACAAATCTATAGCCCAGCCAGTGGTGCATACATTTCTGTTTCAAACTTAGTCGATGGCTTTGAAACCGTTTGGGAAAACCCAATCATTGAGCGCCGAGACCGTAAACGTACGATTACCGTAAAAGCAGACCCTTTAATTTTAGGCGATGAAACGGCAATGGCGGTGTTCAGCCGTATCCGTGAAAGTGTCGAAAACATCGCACTTCCACCCGGATATAGCATGGAATGGGGGGGAGAATATGAAAGTAGTACGGATGCTCAAGCAAACATCTTTACTTCGCTTCCCATGGGCTACCTATTCATGTTTATCATTACTATATTGTTATTTAATTCTGTGCGCGTGCCATTAGTCATTTGGTTTTGCGTACCGTTAGCCCTTATCGGTGTGTCTTCTGGACTGCTGATAATGAATGCTGCATTTAGCTTCATGGCCTTGCTTGGCTTCCTAAGTTTATCCGGCATGATTGTGAAAAACGGTATCGTTTTGGCAGACCAAATCAACTACGAGCTCGCACAAGGAACGGAAACCTACGAAGCGATCTTCAAATCAGCGGTCAGTCGTGTACGCCCAGTGTGCATGGCAGCCATTACCACAATCCTTGGTATGGTGCCGCTGTTGTACGATGCATTTTTCGAAGGTATGGCAGTTGTTATTGCGTTTGGCTTAGGCTTTGCGACGATTCTGACTTTGATTGCCGTACCTGTCTTTTATGTCATTTTGCACCGTGTGAAGTATCGTAAAATGAGCGATTTTGACTCATAAATCGCGCACAAATACCTCGACCCAATTTGGGTCGAGGTAAAATGGATAGAACTATGCAAATAGATGATTTACTGAAACTCGACATCAAACTGCTGGTGTCTTTTGAAATCATATTGGAAGAATGCAGCGTTTCGCGTGCAGCGGAACGTTTAGGGGTCACTCAACCGGCCCTGAGCAAATCATTGCAGCGCCTACGTGATCTCTTTAAAGACCCACTTTTTACACGCCAAGCTTATGGCCTGAGCCCTACGTCACGTGCCTACGAATTACATGAGCAAATAACGCCGATTCTTGGCTCTATGTCGAATTTACTTCAGCCAAGCCATTTCGACCAAAGTACGTTAAAGCGCCGCTTTAGTATCAAAGCAGATGAAGAATTACTGCTGACATTTATCGAGCCTCTGCTGGCGTTGTTGCATTATCAAGCGCCTAATATTCGCCTAACCAGCAGCAGCTGGAGTGACAATGGCTACGATGACCTAATGAATGGCGTTGACCTAGGTATCGTTAACGCCGAATCTACGCCCAATAATATTCGCAGTAAAATGATCGGCAGTATGGACGCCTGCGTTATTTTAAGTGAAGCGCATCCGCTTTACTTCCAAGACGAAGTCACCCTCAAAGAACTGCTCGCTCACAAAACAGTGGTCTTCAATATCCATAATTTCCAAAGCGCGACCACCAGCGTTACGATTGAAAAGCTGGAGCAGCTCGGCTATGTGATTGAACCGAAAATTGAGACCGACAGTATTGCAGTTACCATAGAAGCGGTAAAACGTGGCATGGCTTTGATTGGCTCGGCACAACTGGGGGAATTGTTTAGCAACATCTCTTCCTGTCGACAAAATTATACGTCAATAAAAGTGTTACCTTTACCGGCTGATGCCGTGGCCGCTGACCCTTATAACGGTCGTCACCCGGTGCAGATTTGTTGGCATGAACGCTATGATAAAGATCCCGCTCATCGTTGGTTTCGTGAGCAAATTATCAATTTTATGCAGTCTTCACCGTGGGTGTACGAAAGCTAAGTTCACCATCGAATAGCTGCACATACTGTTTCATTTACCAATGCCATAGAGCAAGTAGGCTCTGTGGCATTGCTTTATGTATACCAACCTTTCAGAGAAATACGTTCATCAAGTCGACACCCCTACTTTCTCTATTTCGTAAATGCGACCAAAACTAACGAAATCAGTCCTACATATTGGCAACCAAATTGCCATCAAGGTTCGAAAAGCTAGTATAGCGCGACAAATAAGAAAAATGACATTTAAGGAAAAGGACAAGATTCATGCCTAACCAAGCTCATTCCATCGATCAAGGGGCGCAAACGAGCCGACGCAGTCTTTGGAAATTTATAGTGCCGTCTATTTTAGGCCTACTTTTATTTATGACGCCTGTCGCCTACAAAGATGGCGTCACCATCCCAATAGCTGTGCTCGCAGGGGAATTTAAAGCGCTATTAGGCAATGAAGCCCCGTTGATTGTCACAATACTGATATGCATTACTGCTGTACTGTCGTTTATAACCACGCTGTATAAACCACTACACAATAAGCCCCTTCTAACGACCCTATTTTTGACCAGCTACCCTTGGTTGTTGCTGCGTATTTTAGGTGCAGTGTTTGCCATCATGACACTGAATGCCGTTGGGCCGGCCATGATTTGGCACGAATATACTGGCGGTTTAGTACTACAAGAACTCATGCCAACACTACTGTCTGTATTTTTATTCGCTGGGTTACTGCTGCCACTTTTATTAGATTTCGGATTGTTAGAGTTAACCGGTAGTCTGATGAGTAAGATCATGCGGCCATTGTTTAATTTACCCGGACGCTCCTCTATCGACTGTACTACGTCGTGGCTCGGAGACGGCACCGTTGGCGTCATGTTGACCAGCCAACAATATGAAAAGAACCTATACACCCAACGTGAAGCGGCCGTAATTGCGACTACATTTTCAGCGGTATCAATCAGTTTTGCGCTTGTTGTGATTGCACAAGTGGAATTGGAGCATTTATTCATTCCGTTTTACTTTGCCGTTTCACTGGCAGGTTTTGTGGCAGCCCTAATTATTCCCCGTTTGCCACCTTTACGCTGGAAAACCAATCAATATCATAATGGCACCACCGCAGAGCCTTGTGAATTGTCTAGCAAGCCACTGAAAGAGTTGTTCTCTCTGGGGATCAAACAAGCCATTCAGCGAGCGGAAAGCAGCCGTGGTGCAAAAGCCGTGTTAGCGGACGGCGCGAAAAATGCTGCTGAGATGGTGTTCTGTGTATTGCCCGTAGTGATGGCCATCGGAACACTTGCTTTAGTCGTCGCTGAAAACACCAGCCTCTTCAGTATCCTTGGTCAGCCTTTTGTACCACTGCTAGAATTACTGGCCGTGCCAGAAGCCGTCAAAGCCTCAGAAACCTTAGTGGTGGGTTTTGCTGATATGTTTATTCCTTCGATCATGGCGGCCTCCATCGAAAGCGAGATGACACGCTTTATCATCGCTGCGGTGTCAATTACCCAGCTGATCTATTTGTCCGAAATCGGGGCGCTGATTCTTGGCAGTAAAATTCCAGTCAACCTTATTGAGATGTTCTTTATCTTTATTATGCGCACTGTCATCACCTTGCCAATCATTGCGGGTGTCGCCCATCTGATTTTCTAACGTTTGCTACGTGCTTATCTCATAACAAAGGGCCACATGATGTGGCCCTTTGTTATGGTCATTTCTCAATTTTAGCTCTGATCCAATCGAATCGTGGTATTGTTTCACCTTCAATTTCAACACTTTCTAAAAACATGCTTTTCGGTCGCACCCACCAACCATGATCCCCATAAAGAGCTTGATACACCACAAGCTCCTCATCTGTTTCACTGTGTCGCGCCACACGCTCTACCCAATATTCAGCCCCTTTGTAATGACGGTACACACCCGATTTGATCGTTGCTTTTTTCATGATTTACCTAAATTCGACTCGAAATGTCTCAGTTTTTGAATGCTAGGTCGCAATTACGAAACTTCGTATCTGTTACCTTTGAACACCTTTAACGATAATAAATCTATTGTCCGCTTATACAAAAGGAGCGTCTAGTGTATTTAGTTCGACCAGCAGATTTTCCAGATTTACCGGCGCTAGAACGCTTAGCCCGCGATGCAGGTATCGGTATCACCAACTTTCCTGCCAATCGCGAACGTCTCAACGATAAAATTGCAACGTCACGTCGCTCGTTTAATACTGACGTCGTTCAACCTGGCAGCGAGTTTTATCTGTTTGTTATGGAGCAACAAGACACTCATGAAATCGTAGGAACGTGTTCCATCGATGCCATGGTTGGCGTAGACGCGCCCTTCTACAGTTATCGCATTGATGAAGTCGTACATGCCTCGCCACAATTACAGATCCATAACCGCGTCCCCGCGTTACATTTATGTCACGATTACAGCGGCACGACGCGTTTAAATTCTTTAGTGCTAGACCGTAAGCATCAAACCGATGAAAACTTCGCCTTACTTTCACGTGCGCGCTTACTGTTTATTGCTCAACATCCAGATCGCTTTACCCCCAAGCTTTTCGCCGAGATTCGCGGTGAAAGCGACCACAAGGGCTACTCGCCTTTTTGGGAAGCACTGGGACGTCATTTTTTTAGTATGGATTTTAAAAAAGCCGACTACTTATCGGGCATTAGCAACAAACATTTTATCGCCGAGCTTATGCCCCGTTATCCGATCTATGTCCCTACGTTGCCCGAAGATGCGCAGGATTGTATTGGTGTCATCCATGAAGGATCTGAAAAAATCGCCAATATTCTGTTAGACGAAGGTTTTGCCTTTCGTGATTACGTCGACATATTCGATGCAGGGCCCAGCATTGAGGCCAGAGCACAAGATATTCGTACCATCGCCAATCAACGCCATGGTAAAGCGCTCTTCGATGCTCAATTAGAGCAGACTGAAGCCTACCTTATTGCCGCAGGCCATTTGGAAGATTTTCGTGTTGCCTGCGCACCAGGTCAAGCTCAAGTAGCGGGCCTGGTACTCCACAATGACCTACAAGAACGTCTAAGAATTCATTCCGGTAGTCTCATTCAGTGGTCTAAACTTTAAATGATAGAGGCGTGACAGCGCCCTGTAAGCAGTATTAAGAGGAACATCGCTTATGATGGTTATTCGAACAATTAAGCCCGACGATTTAGAAGAACTCTACCGCTTAGCCGCTCTCACGGGTGTTGGCTTCACATCGCTGGTCGCCGATGAAGACGTGCTCAAGCGTAAAATTGATCTATCAGTGCGCTCTTTTGAAAAAGAAACCATTGAGGCGCCTACCGAAGAATCGTACTTGTTTGTACTGGAAGATACCGACACTGGCACTATCGTTGGTACATCGGGGTTGTTGGCTGCGGTGGGACTAGACGAACCTTTCTACAGTTATCACTTAGGCACCATTACGCACTCCTCTCGCGAGCTGGGCATTCATAACATGCACCCAACGTTAATTTTAAATAACGACTATACTGGCTTCAGTGAGGTATGTACCTTGTTCTTGCAAGACGACTACCGCCACTCGCGTAATGGACAACTATTGTCTAAATGCCGTTTTATGTTTCTGGCACAATTTCCAGAACGCTTCACGGAAAAAATCTTTGCAGAAATGCGTGGCGTGTGCGACGAAAACGGCCGCTCTCCATTATGGGAAAGCTTGGGGCGTCAATTCTTTTCCATCGATTTTGAACGCGCAGACGAATTGACCGCACAAGGCAATAAACAATTTATCGCCGAGCTGATGCCCAACAACCCTGTTTACGTGAACTTGCTGCCACCTGATGCACGTGAAGTACTGGGACAAGTACATACCAGTACGGCACCTGCACGCCGACTGCTAGAGCAAGAAGGTTTTCGCTTTGAAAATTACGTCGATATTTTCGACGGTGGCCCAACACTAGAAGCACGTGTAGAAGACCTGCGGGCCGTACGTGATAGCCGTTTAGTCTTAGCCACCATTGGTCAGCCTAAAAATAGCGGCGAAGGCCTTCACTATTTAGTTTCCAATGCCAAGCTGGATAACTTTCGCTGCATTCTGATTCAACGCGCAACACCGCCAGGAAGCGGCTTAGTGCTTAGCCAAGAAGAAGCCGATGCACTGCTCATTTCTCACAAAGAGCCGATTCGTTTAGTCGAATTGCTGCCCCATACACGCCATTGAACGAAGGAGTTTTTATGAAACAACAACTGTATATTAATCAAGCATGGCTTGAGGGAAGCGGCCCAACGTTTCAATCCATCGACCCTGCTGATGGCAGCATTGTATGGCACGGCAACAGCGCATCGTCTGAACAAGTTGATCAGGCCATTGAAAGTGCTCGCGTAGCGTTTCCGGCATGGGCGAATCGTCCACTAGAGGAACGTTTAGCCATTATTGATCGCTTCGCAGAACTGGTAAAAGAGAATACTGAAGACATTGCCACACTGATCAGTCGTGAAACGGGTAAGCCTATTTGGGAGACTCGTACAGAAGTTGCCGCCATGATTGGCAAAGTCGGTATATCCAAACAAGCTTACAATGAACGGACAGGCACAAAGTCGAATGATATGCCCGGTGCCAAAGCCGTATTACGCCATCGACCACACGGCGTTGTCGCCGTATTCGGCCCCTATAATTTTCCAGCGCACTTACCCAACGGCCACATTGTGCCTGCCCTAATTGCAGGCAATACGCTGGTCTTTAAGCCCAGTGAACTGGCCCCTGCCGTCTCTGATTTCGTGTTTCAACTTTGGCAACAAGCAGGCATTCCTGCAGGCGTTTTAAACCTTGTCCAAGGCGAGCGTGACACCGGTGTTGCATTGGCGAATCACGATGGCATTGATGGCTTATTCTTTACTGGCAGCCCAGATGTAGGGCATGTTTTACACAAACAATTCTCAGGCCACCCAGGGAAAATATTAGCCCTAGAAATGGGCGGCAATAACCCTCTATTGGTGTCTGACAAAACTCAAGATGTTCGTGCTGTTGTCTATGAAATCATCCAATCTGCTTTCTTATCGGCGGGCCAACGTTGTACCTGTGCACGTCGCTTATTACTGCCAACCGGCGCCCATGGGGACGCTATTTTAAACGTACTAACAGAGGCTACGCTGGCGCTTAACGTCGATCGTTTTGATGCGAACCCTCAGCCATTCATGGGCCCAGTGGTATCCGCCAAAGCAGCAGACACTTTGTTTGAAAACTATCTCAAGTTGACGACGCTGGGCGCTAAACCACTGGTACCTATGACACGTGGCGACAGCCATACCGGCTTTGTCACACCAGCGATTATTGATGCTACTGAAATACTCGAACAACTGCCTGACCTTGAATACTTTGGCCCGCTGTTGACGGTCATTCGTTATGACGATTTAGAACAAGCAATGACGATTGCCAACCATACCCGTTTTGGTCTGTCAGCTGGCATTTTGTCTGACGATCGCAGCGAATATGAGTGGTTTTTACAACATTCCCGTGCTGGCATTATTAATTGGAACCGTCAAACAACAGGCGCATCCAGTGCCGCCCCCTTTGGTGGCACCGGAGCAAGCGGTAATCACAGAGCAAGCGCTTACTACGCGGCAGACTACTGCGCTTACCCTGTCGCAAGTATTGAAGTGGACGCTTTGCAGGTGCCGGAAACATTGCCTAACGGTCTCACTCTGTAATCCTATTTTCCAGTCACTCTGAGGTGTCATAATGCATTCTGCTATTGAAGCAAATTTTGATGGTCTGGTCGGCCCAACCCACAATTACAGCGGTTTATCGTTCGGCAATGTCGCATCACAAGTTAATACCGCAAAACCCTCTAATCCGAAAGCCGCGGCCAAGCAAGGCTTAGTAAAAATGAAAGCGTTGGCCGATATGGGATTTGTACAAGGCGTACTGGCTCCCCACGAGCGTCCACACATTCCGACGCTTCGCTCATTAGGTTTTAGTGGAACGGATCAGCAAGTGTTAACCGCTGCGGCAAAGCATGTCCCTAAACTGCTAGCCGCCGTTAGCTCAGCGTCTTGTATGTGGACGGCCAATGCCGCCACGGTATCGCCCAGCGCCGATACAAAAGATGGCCGAGTACATTTCACACCCGCTAACTTAGTGAACAAGTTTCACCGTTCAATCGAACACGTCACAACCGGCGAGATTTTAAAAGCAACGTTTCCTGATCAGCGTTACTTTGCACATCATCCAGCTTTGCCAAGTGTCGAGCACTTCGGCGATGAAGGTGCGGCTAACCATACTCGTTTCTGCTCAAGCTATAATGAGGCCGGTGTCGAATTATTTGTCTATGGTATGTCCGCGTTTAATACCGCCATGCCAAGGCCTCAGCAATTTCCTGCTCGACATACATTAGAAGCGTCTCAAGCGGTCGCTCGGCGTCATGGGTTATCGGAGCAAGGGGCTGTCTTTGTGCAACAAAACCCAGAGGCTATTGATGCGGGGGTGTTCCACAACGATGTGATTGCAGTGGGTAATGGCAACGTTCATTTTTACCATGAACACGCGTTTCTAGACCCGGAGCAGATGAAAGCAGATTTACAGCTTGCTTGGGGTGATCGAACGACTCCGCTCTATTTTGTAGAAGTGCCTAACAGTGCGGTATCGGTGGCAGACTGCGTACAGTCGTATTTATTTAATAGCCAACTGCTCAGCCAACCAAACGGTGATATGACCTTGGTGGTGCCGGGGGAATGCCAAGAGAACGAGAACGTTTGGGCTTATTTAACGGATTTGCTAACGCACAATACGCCCATCAAAGATGTGAAAGTATTCGATTTAAAACAGAGCATGAGTAACGGTGGCGGTCCCGCCTGCCTGCGTTTACGTGTTGCATTAAGCCAACAGGAGCTGGCCGCGGTAAACCCTGCCACGATCATGAATGATCAGCTGTTCGCAACGCTCAACACGTGGGTCGATCAGCATTATCGTGATCAACTAATCGAAGCAGATCTGGCTGACCCAAATCTATTATTAGAGTCTCGCCAAGCACTGGATGAGCTGACTCAGATCCTAAAACTCGGCAGTCTCTATGACTTTCAAAAAGCTTAACGTTGATAACGCCTAAACTTGCGCCACTAAAAAGCCCGCTGGTTTCATTGTGAAATCAGCGGGCTTTCGTTTTAAAGTATGATAAGCCGTTTAGAAATGCTCACCATTCTCGAAATAGTCACTGCCTTTAAGGTCTTGGAACAAGGTGGTGATGTCTTGTCCAGCCTCTATCAGAGGTCGCACTAGGTCATCAATGGCCTGCGCTACTTTGGCTTTCACTTCTGGGCCCCGGTCAAACCAAAGAACCTCAATAAACGGATAGGCTGGCGATGCGCCACCTACGGCCAAATACAACGTTGACTGATATTCTAGTGTGAAGTGTGAATTAGGGGTGTCCGTTAAGTCAGCCAGTGTTTCGACTAACGTATCTGAAATAGACTCTAACTCTTCAAAAGGTAAACCGCGTACGCGAATGTGAGGCATCTGAATCAACCTATCGATATGAATGAATTTTCAGAATGTTACCACTCATCCACATACTCAAACGAGCGGCTTTCAAGGACAACGCCATCTTGCACGATATCAACGCTCCACGTGCCGTCGAATCCGGGCATCAAACGTTTGCTCGACCATACTCGCCAGCGGTCACCACCAATGTCGAATGGCACCTCAGCTTGCACTTCGCCATCAAGTTTCCACAGATGAATCACTTGGCTGCCTTGCATATCACGTAAGTCGGTATAAAAGTAAACCCGCTGAATTTCACCATACTCAACGTTAATAACATCCGCCAATTCATCAATCGGCTCTCTATCCAAAACTTCAGACGCAAATTGCGCACGCGCAACCGTACCTTCAGCCAACGCAGCGGTTGAAAATAACGTAAAGCACAGCAGTAAGCTGCGGAAAAAAGTATGGTGCATAATGATTCCTACACTATCTTGGTAATAGAAACCCTTTATCGTTAGGGCAACCTTTCAAGCTCTATTAATTTAGCTCAAATTTCGCACAAACACGCACTTTTTTCTGTAGCAAATTGCAACGTATTGAACGGGGCAGCAAGTGTATACAAGCTTCCCCCTTCAACTCAAAGCAATTTACACAACTTAGCCTTTTTGACGGTCGGCCAAAGGTGTCGAAAAAGTATACTCCATGTCCCAAGGAAAACGAATCCACGTGTCTTGGCTAACTTCTGTCACAAACGTATCCACTAAAGGCTTGCCCGCTGGCTTGGCATAGACCGTAGCAAAATGAGCTTTCGGCAATAACTTACGAATTTCACGGGCCGTTTTACCGGTATCAACAAGGTCATCGATCAGAATATAACCTTCACCGTCGCCTTCAACACCTTTCAAAATTCGCAAATCACCTTGTACGTTGGCAGTGCCACCTTCATCATTTGAATCATAGCTGACCACACAAATGGTATCGATCAGGCGTATGTCCATTTCTCGACATAGAATGGCCGCAGGCACTAAGCCGCCTCGGGTAATCGCAATGATCCCTTTCCAAGGGCCTTGCTCCAGTAAGCGCCAAGACAACGCGCGCGCATCACGATGCAGTTCGTGCCAAGAGACCGGAAAGTCTTTTGAATAAGGGTTCATTTTTTGCTCCTAAGCTTGTTATTCCAGTTACATACCCCTTAAAAAGGAGATCCAGCAACCACCAGACAGTTATAAGTCGCGCATTTTAGACCAAACGGTTAAAGTTTTTCTATAAAAAGTGTCAGTTATTAACCAGAGCACTCAAACTAATTGGCTTTCAATGTCATTGGCAATCCTGCTGTCACTAACGTGACGTTATCGCATAGCTTGGCCAATTTTTGATTTAACACTCCTATTTCATCACCATAACGACGCGCCAGAGCATTCATTGGCATAATGCCTAATCCTACTTCGGCACTGACTAAAATGATGGGTAAAGGATAGCGAGCCAAGGTTTCTAAAAACTTCTCTCGCTCTTTCGTCAATTGCATTTCATCTTCTGCACACAACAAATTTGTCAGCCAAAGCGAGCAACACTCTACAATGACGGCCGCATCAGGCTGTCGCTTAGCGATATTTTCAAGTGTCGCTGCAAGCTGGATCGGCTCTTCGACGGTTAACCAATGCTGAGGCCGATAGTCACGATGCTGAGCAACACGTTGCGCCATGCCGTCATCCCACACCTGAGAAGTAGCAACATAAACTATCTGTGAACGCTGCTCAGCGATCCAGCGTTCAGCAAACTGACTTTTGCCGCTGCGTACGCCACCTAAGACTAAGTGCTTCATCCCAGCTCCTTTAATTGATGGCCTTGCAATAATCTCACCAACCCAGCGTTTAAATGCTGCATTTCATGCCCTGCTGGTAACGATATTCTGACCCAACCTTGCCCTAATCGAATGTGGATACCAACGCTATGAAGCGCCAAAAATGCTTTATCTGCCTGCGCTTCGTCTAACATCCATGTGTAGAAAAGTGGCGTGTATTGAATCGCTTGCGAATCAAACAGGGTATTAAGCTTAGGTACAATGGTTGCCATAAAGTAGTCATGACGCTCTGCTAACGATTCAAGCGCTTCTGCCTGCCAAGCCTTATCATTGAGCGCTGCGGCAACTAAATGCACCGCTGGGGTCGCGACCGGCCATGGCCCGATAAGAGAACGCGCCGCGGCTTTATATTGGGACTCGCCAAATAACAACCCCACGCGTGCTCCCGCAAGACCAAAGAACTTGCCCACTGAACGCAAGACAAAACACCCTCTAGGCAACGGCTGATTCAACCAGCTGCGCGCCGGTGTGGCATCTAAAAAGGCTTCATCCAGCACTAGGTAACGCTGCGAGTTGATTAACAACGTTTTAAGCTGTTGAGACTCATCATCGCCGAGATACTCCGCGGTCGGGTTATTCGGCTGTACCACCACCGCAATGTCCCAAGCCGTCGACAACAACTCTCCGACCGTATGGTATTCAAGCACGTCATAACCCCACTTACGCCAGCAATACGCATGCTCTTGATAACCCATTTTAGGCACCATTACGGTGCTACCAGCACGTTTTTTTTGTAACAGTGGCGGTAAAATTTCAATGAACTGCTGTGTGCCCGCACCAATAGCAAGAGGAGCCTGACCAAAGTACTCAGTCGCCGCTTCTTCAAGTACAAATTGATCCGGTAACTCATACCATAATTTGCTGCTCAGCGCTGGAATCGGCCAAGGTTCACGATTACAGGCCGACGATAAATCCAACCAATGCTGCGCACCATGTTCTAAACGTTGCCATGCTTCTAAATCCCCGCCGTGTTTGGGCGGCGTTAAATCAAAATTCATAAAATCACATCACTAATACAATCAATAAGGCCCACAACAAGACCCCCTTGTCGACTAAGCGCACCGCCTGATCCAAATCGTTTACAACAGGTTCAGGCCCCTCGCCTAAGACCGGACGCACTTGAATGGCCCCAAAATACACCGCCGAGCCACCCAGCGATACTTGCAGCGCTCCAGCACCTGCGGCCATAACAGGGCCTGCATTTGGGCTTTTCCAGCCACGGCCTTGATGCCAAGCACAATACAGCGCACATTTTACATTGCCCAGAACGGCATAGGTCAGCACCACACATCGCGCAGGTACGTAATTCAAGACGTCATCAACACGTGCTGCACACCAACCAAAATGCAACAGCTGCGGTGTTTTATAACCCCACATAGCATCTAAGGTATTGGATAAGCGATACAACAACGCACCAAACGGACCGAGCAGCACAAACCAAAAAATCGGCGCAAAAATCGCATCGCTGCCATTTTCTAACACTGATTCCATACTCGCCTTGGCTATTTGTGTTTCATTCAGTTCAGAGGTATCTCGGCTTACAATTCGTCCAACAGCTTGGCGCGCAGCGGGTAAATCTTGCTCATGTAATGGCTCTGCGATCGCGATCGCATGTTCACGCAAACTTTGCCAACCAATAGTGAAATACAGCAATACCGTGCCAGCGATCCACTCCAACCAATTAGGAAGCATCCATAAAAGTAACGTTAGTACCATTAACCACGGCAGAACGACAATACTCCACGCAAGCACGCCATGTAGGCGCTGTAACGATTTGCTGGCACCAATAGGCAACTGCCAAGCTAAGCGACAGCGATCAACCCATTGACCAAACCAAATCAGAGGGTGCCAAGATTGGGGTTCACCCAACCAGCGATCCAACAGTAATGCGGCAACCACCGCCAATGCCGTACTGGAGAACATATTTAATACAGCATTAAAAAGAAAATCCATCAGGTTATCCGCCACAGTATTCAATTAACTTTCATTCAGTAAAAGCAACGCTAATGCGTTAAAATCCCCTCCATTGTAATCAATCAAGCGGACAAACCCACATGCGTTTTTTTAATCTTATGGTGCAGGGCACTACTTCAGATGCAGGAAAAAGCACCTTAGTCACCGCCCTATGCCGACTTATGAAAGAGCGCGGCCTGAATGTGGCACCGTTTAAACCGCAAAATATGGCTCTCAACAGCGCTGTGACCGCCGATGGCAAAGAAATTGGCCGTGCACAAGCCGTACAAGCTTACGCCGCCGGCCTCGAACCAAATGTGCACATGAATCCGATTTTGCTTAAACCTAATACCGATATCGGCGCTCAGGTCATTGTGCAAGGTCATTCGGTGGGCAATATGAATGCGGTTGGTTACCATGAGTACAAAACCATCGCCATGAACGCAGCGTTGGACTCTTATCAACACTTAGCCAAGCAATACGACTGCGTCCTAATCGAAGGCGCAGGTAGCCCCGCCGAGATCAACCTACGCGCCCGCGATATTGCCAACATGGGCTTTGCCGAAAGCATCGATTGTCCAGTGATTATCATTGCCGACATCGACAAAGGCGGCGTCTTTGCTCATCTAGTCGGCACATTAGACTTGCTGTCTCAGAGCGAACAAGACCGTGTCATTGGCTTTGTCATTAACCGTTTTCGAGGCGACATTGCTTTGCTGCAATCGGGCCTTGATTGGCTCGAAGAGCGCACGGGTAAACCCGTACTGGGTGTACTACCTTATCTAATGGGGTTTCACTTAGAATCAGAAGACGCGGTTGCTACCAGTCCAGTCAAAGCAACCGCAGACACAAAGCTGAAAGTTGTGATTCCCATTTTGCCTCGCACCAGTAACCATACGGATTGGGACGCGCTACGCTTACACCCCAATGTTCAAGTCACATTAGTAGGCAAAAACATGGCGATCCCCCCAGCGGATCTCGTCATTCTTCCAGGCAGTAAAAGTGTTCAAAGCGACCTCGAGTTTTTACGGCAGCAAGGCTGGGAAGACTATCTAGCGCGACATTTACGCTATGGTGGAAAGCTGCTGGGCATCTGCGGTGGCTTCCAAATGCTGGGCGACACCTTAGAAGACCCACTCGGCATGGAAAACGCCGAACCCAGAAATACCTCAGGACTCGGCTACATTCCCATGCGCACCGAACTGAAAGAAGGCAAACAGCTAAAACAACGCACTGGCTACCTCACATTTGCCAAGAGCGCGACAGTCAAAGGCTATGAGATCCACAGTGGTATTTCGGAATTCAACCAGCCAATACAACACTTCGCTGACCTAGAAAATGGTGAGAAAGAAGGCTATCTATCAAAAGATAGCCTAATAATCGGAACGTACTTACACGGACTGTTCGATGATAAAAATGCACTCAAAGCCCTACTCGACTGGGCCGGTGCGATAGACAGCCAAGACTTCGACTATGAAGCTTACCGCGAGCAAGAAGTCGCGCGACTGGCGAAAAGCTGCGATGAGCACATGGACATAAACCAACTGATAGAACACTGCCGAGCCTTTCAACTCGCTAGCAAGTAGATTATATGTGTGTTTAGTCGCAGATTTTATCTGCGATCTCAGTGTCTAGAAGCGTTAAGCCACTTCCTCAGGATGTAACAGTTTCTTGTTGCGAAATTTCTTCAGCGTCAGGCGATAACGTGCGGTTAAAATAGCTGCCAAGATTAGCAGACCAAAACCCAGTCCTACATACAGTCCGCGGACATGCAGCGTCTCGGCCCACGGGCTATAATGAGATAGCCAATAACCTAATGGAATACTCAAACCAAACAATGAAATAGCCATGGCGATCATGCTTGAGCGGGTATCACGGAAACCGCGCAGCGCTCCTGTAAACACGGTTTGCACCATGTCGGGTAGTTGATACGAAGATGAGATTAACAAAATGCCCGCAGCCATCGCAGCCACCACTTCGTTAGAGCTAAACAGTAAAGGAATCTGTTCATGTAACGCTTGGGTCAGCGTAAAGCAAATGGCCACATAACCCGCCCCCAATGACAAAATAATACGAATGCGGCGCTGCACTTCCTCGATGCCATCCGTTGCCATGGCTTTTGCAACCACAATGGCGGTAACGGCACTCATGGCCATCAATGGGGTAAACAAAATCGTCGAGTAAGACATCACGATTTGTCCTGCGCCCAGCGCTAAGTCTCCAAACGCTGAAATCAGCCACGTTAAAGAAGAGAATAAGCCGATCTCAAACGCAAAGGCAAAACCCGCTGGCATACCAACGCCAAACAAGATGCCGAAGTGACGCACGTAATACCAATCAATGCGATTGAACAATGTATCTGGATTAACTTTAAGGTCGTAGAGTACAAATACGATCAGAGAGAGCCAAACTGAAGACGCCGAAGCAATCGCTGCACCACTAGCCCCCATTTCAGGAAAGCCAAGTTTTCCGTAAATAAGCACATAATTGAAGACGATGTTTAGGATCAAACTTAATGTTGCCACCAATAATGGCACTCTCGGCTTACCGGCCGCTTCGAATAAGTTTTTGTAAGAGGTCATCAAGGCCAACGCCATAAACGTGGGCGAAAAAAGATACAAATACTGCGCCGCAACGCGCTGGGTTTCAGGCTCGCTGGCCATCATTTTGGCCGCCATTGGCAGCACGGTAATGCTCATTATCGCGCCAATCAGTCCAAGTATGATCGACAAGCCAAATGCTTGAGACATATAAACATTGACCAGTAAACGCTGGCGCCCATGCAAGTGACGCGTGATCAACGGTGTTAAGCCAAACGTCACGCCGATCATAAAGCAGGCTACGGGACTCCAAAGGCTAGAGGCTAAGCCAACCGCCGCTAAATGCAGCGAATCATAGTGTCCTAGCATCATTGTATCCACAATACTGATGGACAATTCCAAAGTCATCGTCAGGATCATAGGAAAGAGTAAATGTAGAATTTCACTCAAGGACGGATAACGTTTAGTAAAGCGTTTAAACATGGTGTTAGCTACTGTGAAAAGTATTCAAATTTAGGTGCGGCGAATTTATCACCAAGTGGTCAAATTTGCACGGTAACAGGCTATAATTGCACCGCTTATGTGCTTTTCAGTCTCTGTATTAGCGTTTATCACCTTACGTATACATTCTCATCAAAGTCTTTAGGATCAATGGATTATGACCATTTTATCAACGCTTGGGCCACTCCTAGCCGCTCTCTTAGCCGGTTATTGGATCAACCTTCGACCTGTCACGCCTGAACGGGTTGCAAAAGGCCTTTCTCAGCTTACTTATGTGATCCTAGGCTTGATTGGTTACAGTATCGGTGCGCTGGATAATCTAGCCAGTAAAATTGTCATCGCAGGCTATCAAGCCATTGTTTTATTCATCGCTATTTCAGTGTTGCCTTTATTAGCCTTGTGGATAAGCGGCCGAGTTTTCCACGCTGGCGCAAGTAAAGTCGAACATGTGGATAAAAACTCATCAACGAAGCACGCTCTGGTGGATGCCGCCAAAACACTGGGCTGGGTTTTAGTCGGTGTGCTCGCTGGCTGGAGTTTAAAAAGCTGGATTCCAAATGTTGATGAGTTAGTCACTTGGTTGCTGTATTTACTGCTATTTTTGGTTGGTTGCCAATTACGTCAAGGTAACTTCCGCCTGCGTAAACTGTTTCTAAATACTCAAGGGGTCGCTATTGCTTTGACCACCGTAGCGGCCACTTTGATCGCAGGTTTGCTAGCAGGCTCTTTTTTAGGTTTAGAATGGAATAAAAGCTTAGCGGTTGTTTCTGGATTTGGCTGGTACAGCTTGTCAGGCATTCTGATCAGTGGCTTAGGCGATCCCGTCCTAGGTACGACGGCTTTCTTACTCGACCTTGGCCGTGAAATCGTTGCCTTGATGCTGATCCCGATGTTCGCACGACTCAATAGCCATTTATCCGTTGGCTATTCGGGCGCGACCGCCATGGATTTCACCCTGCCACTACTTGGTAAAATACATGGCGCTGAAATCGTCCCTGTGTGTATTGCCAGCGGTTTTATTATGAGTGTGTTAGTGCCGATATTGATCCCCCTATTTATGGGAATGTAGCTTGATAAATAGGCTTCCCAACGCGTTGAATATGATCAATAAGTGCATCGTTTTCGATATGAGACAATATTGAAAGGTCAATCTGATAAGGTAACATCAAGTCATCCAATTCAGTTTCTATACGATTAAATAATGTCCAATCAACGTTATCTAGAATCGTCATATCAATATCGGAGGAAGATCGAAAGTTACCTTTCACTCGCGAACCATAGACTAAGACTTGGGTAACTTCTGGGAAACGCTCAAAAACGGAACGAAGCAACTCAATATCAGAGGGTGCCAAGCCAAATTACTCAGACATTGAAACCTTCCAGTTCTTCGTCAGCTTTAGCCTGGAAGGTCACAACAAACTCGGCAAGCAAAAGCGCATAGCTCAATCGTAAGTTTTCAATAATTTGATTCGCGGTTGCTTCGTTATAAGTATGCACAGTTCTATAGCGGTCTTGCAGCATTGCAAGCCAAGTATGGCCATCAGAGATCAACTCACGCTTGAATCCTTCTCGAATAGCATCACGAGAACCGGAAATAGTTTCAGCGCCTTGCCATACAAGGTAATCACGCAACACATTCCAAGCAAGCTCATAAGTAAACTCAAACGCTTGTATCGATCCCTGCTTTTCAATGTTACTGAGTTCACGTTCAGCCATAAGCTGAAGTGCTTCTTGTAATTGAGTATACGCTTTTTTGAAATGCTCAAAGCGCTGTAACCAACGAATATCATGGGTCATAGAAAACTCACACGAAAAAAGGCATAAAAAGAGTCTATCGAATAAACCGCTTTCGTTCGAGCGTATTATGAAAGCACGATTAATACAATCTGCTCTTACGGGCGTACTGCCTGAGCGATATTAGCTTTTACTGGATCTGCTGCCATAGCGATAGAATATTCGCTTGATCGTGCTCTGATACACTTTCCGCATCTAACGTGGCCTTCAGTTCTTGCTCAAAGTAAGTATCAAATGCCGCTTCACCATCGCCTTCTACAGCACTGTGTAAGCCTAATAAGCCTAATAAATACGCGCAATAAAAAAGCTGGTCGCCGTCGTTAGCTTGATGTTCAATCTCACGTAGTTGATCACACAACGCATCAGAGCGCTCTGCATAAGTCGTCATAGTATTTACCTCTGGCTTATTATAAGAAAAGCCGAGCTCACTGACGTGAGGTCGGCTTTACTATTTTCTGTGGTTAAGATTAAGGCTTTAGCTTAAGCGTCTCAAGTGTGCGCGCACGAATGTCCAACAATAGGTCCGTATTTTCCACCAAAGATTGCCCGTATGACGGTACCATTTCTTTCAGCTTCGCTTGCCACTCTGGCGACTTGACGCGCTCATAGAAGCTGCGCTCTAGAATATTTATCATGGTGTGAACCGTTGTTGAAGCACCTGGCGAAGCCCCCAACAAAGCAGCAATGGAACCATCTTCCGATACGATTGCTTCAGTACCGAACTCCAGTTTACCTGCGCCATCAGGACCTTTCTTAATGATCTGTACGCGTTGTCCAGCGTAAGCCAACGACCAATCTTTGTCTTGCGCATCTGGGAAGAAGTTACGCAATGAATCACAACGGTCTTTATGGGACTGACGCACTTCACTGATCAGATACTTGGTCAAGTCCATGTTGTTCTTGCCGACGCTTAGCATGTTGCAAAGGTTGTCCGCACGCACACTTTTTACCAAGTCCAACACTGAGCCTTTCTTCAAAAACTTAGTCGTGAAGCCAGCAAAAGGGCCAAATAGAATGGCTTTCTTACCGTCGATAATACGAGTATCTAGATGCGGAACAGACATCGGCGGCGCACCAATTGGCGCAGCACCGTACACTTTGGCATGATGTTGTTTAACCAGTTCAGGTTTATCACATACCAACCACTGTCCACTCACAGGGAAGCCACCGTAACCTTTACCTTCTTTGATGTCAGCTTTCTGTAGTAAAGGCAATGCCCCACCACCCGCACCAAGAAAGACAAATTTCGCATGAATGTCTTGGCGATGACCTTTTTGATCGATAGACACTTTCCATGTGCCATCTGGCTGCTGAGTCAAGTCTTCAACCTCAGCGCCTAGCTCTAGGTTAAAGCCTTCTTGTTGTTCAAGAAACGTCACCATGTTGCGTGCAATAGCGCCAAAGTTCACATCCGAACCATGCTCAATACGTGTCGCGGCAAGCGGCTCGCTATCATCACGGTTTTGCATGATCAATGGCATCCATTCTGCCAAGGTTGCGCGATCTTCTGTGTATTGCATTTCACGAAAGGCGGGATGAGCACTCATGGCTTCATAACGCGCTTTAAGCATTTTAACGTTGTCCGCTCCCCACACAAAACTCTTGTGCGGAACGCGATTAATAAATTCAGTAGGCTGTGGTAACAGGCCTTGTTCAACTAGGTAAGACCAAAACTGTAAGCTCACTTCAAATGCAGCATTAATATTGACAGCTTTGTCGATATTAACCGTGCCATCGTCATTCTCTGAAGTGTAATTCAGCTCGCAGTAAGCCGCATGGCCAGTACCTGCGTTATTCCAACCATCGGTACTTTCCTGTGCCACTTTATCTAAACGCTCGACCATTGTCATTGAAAGTGAAGGGTCTAGCTGTTTTAGAATCATTCCAAGGGTGGTGCTCATGGCACCGCCACCAACGAGTAGTACGTCTACAATGTTTGAGGTCATATGAGTTCGCCGTGTCATAGCCAGTTGTAGTTTGAGAGTAATTCAGGAAAAGGGCTCTTGACCTTAAATAAGGGAAGGTGCGAATACGAATTAAAGCAGACGCATTCGGACTCTCCCTCTGCAATCTGGGTAAAGATTATAGCACTTCCTAAATACTCCCCTAAGAACGCCGTTCATCTCAAATGTAGTTTGATAGAACCAAAGCGATCGACCTTGCAAGGGTTTTGAGCAGGTGTGTCGCAGATTATACGGATTTTGACGCTAATGTCTTGATACCTTGGTATTAGTTTAGCAATCCCTAGTATGAAAATTCACAATGATTCGTCAACTAGTGTGATAATTTAAGCCTTTGTTTTTATTGACGATTACAACTAAATATTGAATCTCATGTATTACCAAAGGGATACAAACCCAATAGCTTTATAAACTTACGAAATAACCGCTATCAGTGATGGTCACGGCACAAACCCCGAGCATTCGCTCGACAAACTAAAAAGCCCTTTTTGAGAATCATCAAAAAGGGCTTTCGAGTCATGCTATTTCAGGTTACTTAAAGGTAAAAATATAACCAGACACTGCCAAGTAATCGGCTTCACGCTGTAAATTGGCAACCGTCAGGGGACGGCCATCCAACCAGCCGGGTAAAAACTCTGCATGCAACGATTTGTCTTGCGCTTTAAGCGTAAAGATCGGCATATCACCCTCTTTACGATCAATGTGAAGCAAAATAGCCAAGCGCAGTAAAATTGCCAAACGATCCAAATCTTGCTGATCACTTTTCGTAAAACGGTAGTCCAGCGCTTGCGTGAACTTACGACGGTGGCGCAGCACCAGTGAAGCCAAAGCTTTTTGCTCCTGCTGAGAAAACCCCGGCATATCGGATTCACTGATAATGTAAGCGCCATGCTTATGGTAACGACTGTGGGAGATCCCCATGCCACATTCGTGTAATAAGCTCGCCCATCGTAAAATATCTTCATTGGATAACGAGTCTAGCGTCCAGTCACTTTTAACCTGCTCAAGCATGGACAGTGAAGTATGAGTGACTAACTTCGATTGCTCCATATCAATATGATACTGATTGAGCATGTAATTGACGGTACGTTCACGGATATCTGTATCCGCGTAACGTCCCATAATGTCGTACAGGACACCTTCTCGCAATGCGCCAACTGAGAAGTCCATTTGCTTAATGCCAAAACATTCGAACACCGCTGTCAATATGGCAATCCCGGCCGCAATGGTTGTTTTGCGCTCTGGCTTTAAGCCTAATAAATCAACATTGTCCGCATGGCCGGCTTCAAACAATGCTTTCTGAATTTGTTTGAGTACCTTAGGGGTAATGCCTTTTTTGCTCCAGCCATTTTCAACAGCAATGTTGTAAGCCGCTTTAATCGTGCCGGAAGAGCCAATGGCAACGTCCCAGTTTTCTTCTAAATAATCATCTTGGATACTTAACAACTCAAGGCGCGCCGCGGTAACCGCTTTTTGGAAGTTCGATTTGGTGATGGAGCCATCGGGGAAAAAGCGTTGGCGATAACTCACACAGCCCATGTGCAAACTTTCCGTTAAAATAGGCTCTTGTTGCTTACCGATAATAAACTCCGTTGAGCCACCACCAATGTCGACCACAATACGCTTCTGCTCGCCATGATCCATGGTGCGTGCCACCCCCATATAAATCAGGCGGGCTTCTTCTCGTCCAGCGATGATTTCAACCGGATGACTGATCACATCCATCGCTTTGGAAATAAAGTCATAACGGTTTTTCGCAGCACGTAAAGCGTTAGTGCCCACAATACGTACGGATCCCAGCGGTAAGTCATCGATAACTTGTGCAAATTGCGCAATACAATCGATGCCTCGTTGCTGAGAAACGTCATCTAGTGTGTCGTCGTCTTGGAGGCCAGCGGCCAGCTGCACCTTATCACCGTACTGACCCGTAATACGCAGTTGCCCATGTGTCACCTGCGCAACAACCATGTGAAAACTGTTTGATCCCAGATCTATTGCTGCAATTTTTTCGAATGGAAAATCATGCGATTGTTGCACTAAAAGTGATTGCATCCATCAACGCCTTTTCGAGATTACAAATTGTGAGCGAAGGTTAACTCGTTTACACCCTGCTGTCATGGTCAAATTCCAAGGACTTTTTTGATCTTGTGTGAGCCTTAAAACATAAATTTTACTGTAATCGGTCAAAAAACTCACAAAAAAGGCGTTATTAAGCCTTTTTGACTATAGACCTATGGAATTACTCGCACTATAGTAAAGCTGTCTTATGAATTGTGCGGTTATCTATAACCAATTGACCAATTCTGGACTCCAATCAAGTAATACACGCTGTTCGACCTCGCCCATCGCGATATGATTGAACTCAAGCCATGGTTATGCCCGTAGCCGGTATTCTGTGTCGAAAAGCATTTTTACATTAAAACTTCCGACATTGATTTATAGCTGTATTTGTACATTACTATGGTCCCGTCATTTATTCTCTTAATGAGCTAACAACTTTATTCGTTTATGAACCTTACCGAACTAAAAAAGAAATCAGTCCCTGAACTATTAGATATCGCCGCGGAAATGGGGTTAGACAACCTTGCCCGCTCCCGAAAACAAGATGTTATCTTCGCGATTCTGAAACGCCATGCGAAAAGTGGCGAAGATATCTACGGCGATGGCATCCTTGAGATTCTGCAAGACGGCTTTGGCTTCTTACGCTCTCCTGATAGCTCATACCTAGCGGGTCCCGACGACATCTACGTATCTCCCAGTCAGATTCGTCGTTTTAACCTTCGCACAGGCGACACCGTCGCTGGCAAGATTCGTCCACCAAAAGATGGCGAGCGTTACTTTGCTCTGCTGAAAGTGAACGAAATCAACTTTGATAAGCCAGACAGTGTTCGCAACAAGATTTTGTTTGAGAACTTAACACCGCTATTCCCTGATGACCGCTTACTTATGGAAGCGGGCAACGGTTCGACCGAAGACGTCACGTCTCGTATCATCGACCTTGTTGCACCAATGGGTAAAGGTCAGCGCGCGCTTATCGTATCACCGCCGAAAGCCGGTAAAACGTTTATGTTGCAAAACATCGCAAACGCGATCACACGCAACAACCCAGAATGTCACATGATCGTACTGTTGATCGATGAACGTCCTGAGGAAGTCACTGAAATGTCGCGTACTGTTCGCGGCGAAGTGGTTGCTTCAACGTTTGACGAGCCACCAGCACGTCACGTACAAGTGGCAGAAATGGTGATTGAAAAAGCCAAGCGCCTCGTTGAACACAAGAAAGACGTCGTGATCCTATTGGACTCTATTACGCGTCTTGCGCGTGCTTATAACACAGTCGTACCTTCATCGGGTAAAGTCTTGACTGGTGGTGTTGATGCAAACGCGCTAGAACGCCCTAAGCGTTTCTTTGGTGCTGCACGTAACATCGAAGAAGGCGGCAGCTTGACGATTATCGCAACAGCGTTAGTCGATACGGGCTCTAAGATGGACGAAGTTATCTTCGAAGAGTTTAAAGGTACAGGTAACTGTGAATTACACCTTGACCGTAAGATCGCTGAGAAACGTACGTTCCCTGCGATCAATATTCGTCGTTCTGGTACCCGTCGTGAAGACTTACTGACAACGGAAGACGAACTACAACGTATGTGGATCCTGCGTAAGCTTCTAAATCCTATGGAAGATGTGTCAGCCACTGAGTTCCTAATCGATCGTCTAAAAGTCACTAAGACCAACGATGACTTCTTCGAGTCTATGAAAGGCAAGAATAAGTAACGGTTGTAGACTATCATTCTACAAAGAAGCCACTTCCTCACTTTATATGTGAAAGTGGCTTTTTTTTATGTGGAAAGCATCGATATAATGGCGCGACACGCCACGCTATTTAAGCGATATATTAAAAATAGCTGCTTCAAGCAGCAGGCACGAGAACACAACGGAGTCATCTAGGTGAAAGACGTCAACGCTAAAGTTATTCGAGTCGAATCACTTAATAGCACAGTATTTAAAGTGGATTTGGAAGTCCGTAACACGACATTCATTGCTGGCCAGTATCTAATGATCGCGTTGCCAAGCGGTGAGAAAGTGCCCTATTCTATTGGCAGTGCGCCATATGAGCTTCCAGCCTTAACGCTGTATATATTAGTGTCAGACGAAGCCTCTTTGGCTTCTAAAGTGATCGAACACATTCAGCACAGCGAATCCATCGATCTTATTCTACCAGGTGGCGATGCTCATATTGAGCAACCCCCAAGCGACCTTACCGATCCACTACTGCTGATTGCGGGTGGTACTGGGTTCGCTCAGATGAAAAGCATCTTTGATGATTTAGTCCATAAAGGCTACTCAAACCCAGTACATTTTTACTGGGGTCTGCGTACCTCTGCCGACACATTTGTGATGGATTGGATCAATAACCATCAGTCGCCAGAAAACTTCCATGTTCACGTCGTTGTTAATGAAGGCAGTAACGATTGGAATGGGCGTACTGGCTGGCTGTATGAAGCGGTTATAGAAGACCACTTAGACCTAACTAATAGCCATGCCTTCATTAGCGGTTCCGTTGGTATGGTCTACGGCACGCTGGATCAACTGGAAGCGAAAGGCATCCAAGCAGACAACTGTCATTCCGATGTGTTTGCTTATGCGCCAAGACCTAAGAGCTAATAGATACTAAACCTTACCTAAAAAGCATGCCGAGGCATGCTTTTTTATTGGTCGGATACGTTACGCGATCGATTCGCTAGTATCCGAGTACTGAACCGTTTCCACACCAATTAAAGTAGCGGCAAAGTTATCCCCGACAATATGATAGCCGTTGTTATCAACATACCGTTCAATACTTTTATAGGCTTCCGCTATGAATACCGTATCATTGCCCACACCACCATCGATCTGATCATAACCGCCTGCACCAAGGTAAATCGCATCGTCTCCGGCGCCTGAATAAATCAGATTATCAACCTCGTTGTCGATAATCACATCGTCACCCGCGCCTGCTACGACGTTTTCGATCACCACACCAAAGGCAATGCCTAGATTATTCTGATTTAAAAAAGCTTCTTCACCTAACGATACAATGAAGTCTTCAATAAAAGACACTTCATCAAACGACCCTAAACCTGCTGCGGCAGCCACTTCCAAGGCTTCCTCATAGGTCGTACGTTCGGAAACAGAAGACAACGTGTAATCGTTCAGATTTACCACACTACCAAATGAAGCATCGCTTACATCAATAGTATCCACACCACCAGCATCCCAAATTGTCAGGTAATGCTCTGAAGAGGTTTCAAAAGAACGACTCTCTTCGTTGTATACATAGACATCATCATCGCTATTCGTCGACATATCTGCGCCATAGGCATATTGCAAGGCAGCCACATCAATAATGCCTAATTCGCTACGATAATTGTCAATCGCCATTACAGAATAATCGTACTCTGAAGCTTGCGCTTCCACCTCGAGAAAACCCGTTTCCGTATAAGTCATGATACTGAAATAAGTATTGTCAAACTCAGCAGGTAACACAGAATCCCCTTCAAAGGTATGTTCGCCCCCCATAGCATGTCCCAATTCGTGTGCCATTGTACTAATGCCGTATCCGCCAAATGAATAATAATTTGGGTCATTTACCATGCCGTCAGCATTGAGAAAAATGTCGCCACCAATTCCAAAATCAGGCAGATAAGCAAATGCCTCTGCACTGAGCTGAGTTACTGCAACTACCTGAATATCTGCCTGGTAAAAATCTGAGATTTGTTCTAATTCAACTACAATGTATTGGTTCAGACGATTAGCCGTATCAATAAAGGAAGCTTTTTCAACATCGTTCAATGGCCGCCAGCCAAACGACGTTTCATAGTCTTCTTTGTGGGAATCAGGAATACTGGTAGGAAAATTATACGTCACAGTCGACCAGTCCCAATCTTCTTGTGTCAATACCGACTCAATATGAGGTGTCGTTCGGTCAGAAAAAGCTGAAACTGAGGTCTTCGTTACGCTCTTAACGTCAAGCACTGAGTTCATGTTGGGAAAGAAAGCGGTTACATCAGATTGTGGGATTGAATCTGAAGTATCGAAGCCAAGCTGACTAAAAAATTGTTTTACTTGAATCTCATTGACGTCTTGCCCATACAGTTCTGCCAACATAGAAAAACTAATATCATAGCGGCCAGCGGTATCGTAAATAACGTGAGGTGACGCAAAATTAGAGTAAACAAAAGTACGGGCCTCATTGAACGAGATTCCATACTGATCTAGTAGTGTATTAAGTTTTGTCATATACATTCCTTGTAAAAAGCCTCAGCAGCGTATTACAGCCGAAAAAGTAAAAAACGGTCATAGTATACATCCTTTATAGCTCATGACCGTAATTTGCATTAACGAGAGTTATCCGCTAAATCATTCATCAACGCACGTTGTGCTGTGCGGTACTCTCCTTTACGCGGCTTAGCCAGCTGGTAAGACCCATCGCTTTGTAACAACCAACTTTGCGTGTTGTCTTTCAAATAATATTCCAGCTCTTTTTTCACTCGACGCGACAGTTTAAAGTCTTGAATTGGGAATGCGACTTCAACACGGTTATTCAGGTTACGATCCATGCCGTCGGCACTGGATAGATACACCATGGGCACGCGATTATTATAGAAGTAGTAAACACGTGTATGTTCAAGAAAACGTCCGATAATGCTGCGTACACGAATATTAGACGATACGCCTTTAATACCCGGGCGTAGCGTACAAATACCGCGAATAATCAAATCGATCTTCACGCCTGCCTGAGAAGCTTTATAAAGTGCTTGCACTAAACGCTGCTCGGTTAAAGAGTTTACCTTAATGATAATCCGCGCTGGATCGCCATTACGCGCGTTTTCCGCTTCTTTATTGATCATATCCAGCAAGCGATCGCGCAATGTAAACGGTGCATGCAACAGCTTCTTCACTTTCAGCTCTTTACTCATGCCAGTTAGCTGCTGGAAGACTCGGTGTACATCGTCGCCAATTTCTTTATCACAGGTTAAGAAGCTGTAGTCTGTATACAAGCGCGCGTTACCCGCGTGATAGTTACCAGTACCTAGATGCACGTAACGCGTCAGATCTGGCCCCTCACGACGCACAATCAAGATCATCTTCGCGTGGGTTTTATGACGCACGACACCGTATACGACGATTGCACCAGCATCTTGCAAACGACTGGCTAACGCTAAGTTTTCCGCTTCATCGAAACGCGCACGTAACTCAATAACAACGGTTACCTCCTTACCATTGCGTGCAGCCTCCACCAACGCATTGGCAATCGGTGAACGGGCTCCAGTGCGGTAAAGAGTTTGACGAATGGCAATCACATGCGGGTCTTTAGCCGCTTCACTGAGCATATCAACGACTGGTGAGAAACTCTCAAACGGGTGCATCAACAGGTAATCTCGTTGACGTACAGCCTCGAAGATACCACCAGACTTAGCCAGTTTATTCGGTAAGCCAGGAGAAAACGGTGGATACATCAAATCAGATCGATCCACTAACTCCAACACAGCCATTAATCGGCTCAAGTTTACTGGCCCATCGATGCAATATAAATCTTGTTCCGCTAAATCAAACTGCGCTAATAGGGCATCCACAATGTGCGCAGGACAGTTATCCGCAATTTCCAAACGCACGGAGCTACCGTAATGACGACTTTGTAATTCTGTACGCAAGGCACCGGCCAAATCCAAACCAATGTCATCAGAATCCACTTCTAAATCGGCGTTACGAGTCAGGCGGAATTGGAAACAGCCTTTAACGGTCATACCAGGGAATAACTGATCAGCATGAGCGTGAATGATGGAAGATAGGAAGACCATGTTATCGCCACCTTCACAAACATCGTCAGGTAGCTTGACCAAGCGAGGTAAAGAACTTGGTGCAGGCACAATCGCCAAACCGTTTTCACGACCAAACGCATCACGGCCCTCTAACTCAACCACAAAGTTAAAGGTCTTGTTCGCCAAGCGCGGGAATGGGTGAGCAGGATCAAGCCCTACCGGACTAATGATGGGTAACACATTGTCACGAAAGTAACGCTTTACCCAAGCCGCTTGCTTTTCAGTCCACACCGAGCGTCGAATAAAGCGAATATTTTCTTCCGCCAGTTTTGGGAAAATAATGTCATTTAAGATACGGTATTGACGACGCACAAGTTTGTGAGCGTGGTCGCTAATCAACTGCAACACCTTACGTGGGTGCATGCCATCTGGGCCGTTTTTCTCGCGACCGTATTCAATCTGACTTTTTAGGCCTGCCACACGTATTTCAAAGAACTCATCCATGTTTGAGCTGAAAATACACAGGAACATCAAACGGTTCAAAACCGGATGATTTTCGTCCATAGCCTGCTCAAGTACACGTGCATTGAACTGTAGATGACTAAGCTCACGGTTAAAGAACAGCTCTGGATCCGACAAATCGATGTCTTCAGGTAAGCGCTCTTCAATGGCTAAACGGCTTGGATCAATAGGCTGCTCTGGGATCGGTTCTAGTACCAGTTCCTCAGCAATCTCTTCGATCGTCTTGGCTTCGTTCTGTGCAGTATCCTCGTTTGTATTAGCTGAGGATTGAGCCACTTCATTTTCTTTTTCAGGCTGTTCAGACATTGCGTGTCAGCTCCAATAGCGTGCCATCATTATGTTCCATGTTGACCTAACTAAGCAGTCTGGCCAACTTTAAAATTACACTAACGCAGCCCTAGGGTCACGGCTTCCTCGATGATTAATCAACATCTCAACACGAAAATAATGGAGCCGTTTTAGCCCTTTAATAAACGGGCAGCGTCTTTTGCAAAGTAAGTCAAAATACCATCCGCACCAGCGCGCTTAAATGCCAACAAAGATTCCATCATCACTTGATCTTTATCGAGCCAGCCGTTTTCAAAGGCTGCCATCTGCATCGCGTATTCACCACTCACTTGGTACGCATAGGTCGGTACACCCAATTCTGACTTTACACGACGTACAACGTCTAGATAAGGCATACCAGGTTTCACCATCACCATATCCGCCCCCTCTTCCAAATCCAGCAAGACTTCACGAATTGCTTCATCGGTATTAGCCGGGTCCATTTGATAGGTGAATTTATTGCCTTTCCCTAGATTGCCTGATGAACCTACCGCATCACGGAAAGGGCCATAATAAGCCGACGCATATTTCGCCGAATAAGCCATAATGCGAGTATTGATAAAGCCCTCTAACTCCAAAGCTTCACGAATCGCACCAATACGGCCGTCCATCATGTCAGACGGCGCAATAACCTGAGCACCCGCTTGTGCATGAGACAGAGCTTGCTTCACCAACACATCGACCGTGATGTCATTCAACACGTAGCCGTCATCATCGATGATGCCGTCTTGCCCATGAGTGGTAAACGGATCCAACGCCACATCGGTCATCACACCCAACTCAGGGAAGTTTTCTCGCAACATACGAATAGCACGTTGAGCTAGGCCGTCTGGGTTATAAGCCTCCTCAGCCATCAGTGACTTGTTGTCACTTGCCAACACCGGAAATAGCGCCACCATAGGAATGCCCAATGCAACTAGCTCGGCCGCTTCTTCTTTAAGCAAGTCTAATGTCACACGAGCGACCCCCGGCATAGAAGGTACGGCTTCACGCGTATTCTGCCCTTCGATCACAAACATAGGGTATATAAGATCGTCAGCGCTTAGACGATGCTCGCGCATTAAACGGCGAGAAAAATCATCTTTACGCATACGGCGCATACGAGCGAACGGAAAGGTCATGTACCAACTCCTTACTTTATGAGTGTAAACTATAAATAAATTGTGACAATTACATTACAGAGACGCAAATTGTCCGATAAAACAAGGGAAGCACGTTAGTAAAGACTTTCCTTTTCTACGAACAAACCCATTCTAGAACAAAACCAAAGAGTAGGTATTGATATCATTCAGCAAATTTTTAGAAAATCCTTAGACTGAAATCAATCAAGAAAACAAAGCCGCTCTTAGCTCTGTAACGTAGCAAAATCAAACGTAAGAGCGGCTATAAACATTACCAGTACCTACCGACTATCAATGGCTTGTTGACGATACACTTGAATAAGTAAAGCGTAGCTAAGACCAAACTTAACTCAAAAATCAGAGCTACTCTGAAACCTGAAGCGTAAACAGTTGGTGAAAAACCAAGCATTAATATGCTAAGAACGCCAAAAAATAAACTAAGTAAAGCTGGCCATACAGTGCTATGCTTCCTTGCCAAACCAAGCATCAAAGTAATTGCAGCAGACAACACCAGTAAGAACACTAGGTAGCCTTTATACATATTGGCACCTATAATACTATTGGATGTTACAGTGCCAGAATATTTAAAACCCATTAAACTCTCATCTGTAAATGCATATTTTTGTTGCTGTAGACAAAAAATCAAAAGATAGAAAAAAACTATCACCAAACTAATTTTTTCAAAAATTCCTTTCTCATTATTATGATATCCAACAAAAGCAAGCAGACTAAGGAAAACAAACAAAGGCCAATTATCACTCATCATAAAAGCTTGATACATCTTATCCATACCTAAGTATGCTTTTTCAACGAAACCAAAATCCGAATAATTAGAAAAATAGAGTCTAACAGATGAATTATAGCGCAATATATTCCCTGGGGCAGAGAACAAAACAACAGCATTAAACAAACTTAAAGCAACAAAAAATAGCTTATTTAAAGCAAAAACTCTATATAAAGAAACAACGGAAGCAAGAACAAAAACAATCACTACCTGCTCTTGATAGGAAAATATAAAAACCGAAACAAACGCCAAAAAAATGACTGCTTTATTACTTATTCGTTCATGAATAACATAAAAACAAAACAAACCTAAACTACAAGGCAATAAATAATTATAAAAACCAGTCACCCAGTAAAATGATTCTGATGTGATATCACTCGGTATTAAGTTAACAAGAACTGTTACAACAATGAAATATATTGGTGAAATCTTATACTTTGAAAGTTTTAAAAAGCAGTAGATAATTAAAATAATACTCAAAGGAATGGTAAGCTTCCAAAAGAAACTCCATGCAATGGTATATGCTAGAAGCAACTCAATACCAAGACGACCACTCCATTGATGGTAACGAGACCAAACCTGCTCAAAAATGCTACCTGATTCATTCAGAACCTGAAAATATTGATCGTCTCCCCAGCCATGTGTATCCATAGATAAACCTAGCAATAAAAAATATGCTATAAGCAAAAAGACTAAAGTTATACTTTTATCCTTTACAGCGGTACTGAACACTGTATGCTCTCCCATCATCATAATTACTTTCTGCTTGAATCGAGATAAGACCAGTATAATCTGAGTCAAACCCTCTATAGCTTGCTTCAAACCCACTTACTTGGTGATCTTTTAATTTTAAAATAGTTTGAATATCTTTTCTTTCTTCTGAGAATGTTTCAAGTTTTATGAAGCCACCATTAATCTTCTCAACAAAAACACTATATCTTGCGTAAGAAAAATCAGGTGTATATGCCCAACCAGATACGACAACCTTGTTTTTTAGATAACACTCATCTACATGAAAACGTTCAAACCCTGTAAATTTTTTAGCATCATATTCAAAAGGGTCATTCCAAGTAAAAAATGCACCAACCACTAAAGAAACTGAGAAAAAAACCAAAAATATAAAAACAAAACCTATTAACCTACGAGAAATCATTGTTTTTTTCCTTCAGCAGATACCTAGGTCTGTTCTTAGTCTCTATATAAGCTCGCCCGACATATTCACCAAGCACCCCAATTCCAATTAGTTGAATCCCCCCTAAAAATAGAATTGAAACTAATAAAGATGGATAGCCAGGAACATCATTCCCCCAGAAAATTTTATCTACAACTAGCCAGATACCGTACAAAAAAGCAATAAAAGCAATACTAAAGCCTATATAAGTCCAAATACGTAATGGAAAAGTGGAAAAACTAGTAATCCCATCCAAGGCAAGATTCCAAAGTTTCCAACCATTGAATTTGGTATCGCCTACTGAACGCTCAGGTCGAACGTACTCTACGATTGCAGTTTTTCCTCCAACCCAAGAAAGAATACCTTTCATAAAGAGATTATTTTCGCCTAAACGTTTCACATCCTCGATAGTTTTACGAGACATCAGCCGAAAGTCACCAACATTTTCTTCAATCTTAGTTTTGCTGATTAAATTATGTAACCGATAAAACCACGCCGCAAAATTTCGCTTTAGCAAGCTATCGGACTTACGATCAATACGTTTTGCTAACACTACATCAGCACCGGCCAGCCACTTTTCAATTAGTTGTGGAACAACTTCAATTGGGTCTTGTAAGTCAACATCTAAAGGAATAACAGCGTCACCTGAACAATGCTCTATACCAGCCATTAATGCGGCTTCTTTCCCGAAGTTTCGAGTAAAGCTCAACACCTTAATACGATCATCCTGGGATGCTAAACCCAAAGCGATGAGCTCAGTATTATCACTACTTCCATCGTCAACAAAGACAACCTCTAGATCATAGTTACTGAGCTTAGACGTAACCTCTTTATAAAATATAGAAATGGAACTTTCTTCGTTATAAACAGGCACAACAAGCGAAATTTTCAAGTTAAATCCCTCTAAGCTAAATAAAATATTATTGACATTTTAAAATAAGGCTTTCTTATATGACCAGTAGAAATTCACATTATATAGATAATTCGCTATCAATTTGAAATAAAAACGAACACATTAATTAAGAATCATAACTTTTACTACCTAACATAACCTTCTTATGAAAATTAAGCCTTTATACTCCAAAGGTTTCATATTTATAATTAGTCCTTGTTATATAATGCTAAATTTAAAGGAATTATATCATGCTAGAGAAAAGAGGTAGAGTCTCAGCCTCCCTGCTCTGTTACGGCACGATAATTACGTTATATGTCGTTTACTTAAGTCAATATCCTTTTTATAACTGGGATATTATTCCTTATGTTGGAAGTGTATTAAGCATTGATATAAACGATAAAAACACATTGCAAACAACCACTTACCAAATCCTAAGTAACAATATCCCAGCTTCATTCTTCGACCAACTCGTAACTGGGTCATATCACGAAGCCGTATATCAGTCCTCCGATGTATTTATAGAGCAACTAAATTTCTATTTAATTAAGCCTTTTTACATTGGCTTAATTTATCTGATAAGCTTTTTAGGTCTTCCTATCACTGGCGCGATCGCTTGGATTTCCTTGATAGCCACGCTCTTTTCAGGATGCTTGGTACTATATTGGCTGACTCGCCATACCAACTCTCATCTATCATTTATCCTTACTTTTCTTATTGGCTTTCAATCACGATTATTTGACTTAGGCCGCATTGCAACCCCTGATGCGTTGTCGGTTAGCGTCATGTTACTTGCATTATTTCTTTTATTTGAACGGAAGAAACTCAAAACAGCTTGCTCACTTATCACTTTTGCCGTTCTAATTCGATCAAACAACGTTATTTTTGCAACACTATTTTTAAGCTACATAACAGTCTTTTCATTTAAGATGGGGAGATTTTCAGATACCAAATTTAGTGTGGGGTTGCTGATATTAACGGTATTACTCTACTTTACAACGACTTACCTACAGCACGGCTACAGTTGGTGGACTTTGTTCTACCATTCCTTTGTGTCTAAGTTAAACTATCCAAGCCAGTTTGATACACCGTTTTCGCTAGACATATATATAAGCGTCATTCAAAAACAACTTCGAGCACTCTTGATGCCTGGAATAAGCTCACCGTCTACAATACTAATTTTCATTGCACTACTTGGCTTGTCTGGAATAATTACATTGAAGAAAGGATGTAACTCACTAGCTATGACTCCTTGCTTGGCAGTCAGCGCTATGATCATTATAAATTACGGCGCACACTTCGTCTTGTTTCCAGGCATAATTCAATGGGACCGTTTTTTTACAAGCTTCTATGTTTTCAGCACCATCATGCTGGTAGCAAAAATCAACGCCCCCAGCAGTTTCAATATATATGAGAGGGATGCGATCCAATAGGAGCAATGCTCCTATATCTTAAGCCAGCTCAGGCTCTATGTGTTTTCATTCATATTTGTTCTAAAAGTACACAACTATGAACCCACTAGCGCCTTCTTCAATTTTGCTTCGCAAGAATATTACGGTCTAGCTTGCAACTATTGACAGTTAGTCTAATTATTTTTGGATAGGTAATTAAAACCTAAACCTTAAACTGACTGGTTAGCTTACTAAGAGACTCCGCCAGTTGTGCAAGTTCTTGACTTGATTGGCTGCTTTTATTCGCTGCTTCAGCGGTTGCGTTCGCAAGATCGCTAATAGCAACCAGCCCTTCATCTACGGTATTGGAGACGATAGCCTGCTCCTCAGCGGCGGATGCTATGGTCGTATTTTGCTCATTAATTTTTGCGACTGAGGTTCGAATAGCTTCCAGCGCGTCCCCAGCGCGATGAGCAATGTCCAGAGTTTCTTTCGCTTTTTCATAACTTGTACGAATAGAACTAACAGTGCTGCCAGTGTCTTTTTGCACGGAACCAATCATGCTTTCAATTTCTATGGTCGACTCATGAGTCCGGTGAGCCAAACCACGCACCTCATCTGCTACCACAGCAAAACCACGACCACTCTCTCCCGCACGGGCAGCCTCAATTGCGGCATTCAGAGCCAATAAATTAGTTTGCTCTGCAATATCACGAATCACATCTAACACTTTACCAATATTAGAAACTTGCTGCTCTAGGGACGTAACACCTGACATTGTGCCATCAAGCTCGGACAATAAACCGTTAATCGTATCAATGGTATTTGATACTTCTTGGTTACCCACCTCTGAACGCTCATTCGCGTTTTGAGATTCTTCTGACGTCGCAACAGCATTACGAGCGACTTCATCAACAGCGGATGATAGCTGCGTCACAGATGATACAGCTTGCTCTAGCTGCACGTTCTGATCGTAAATTGCTTTAGTTGAAAGCTCCGTGACACTACTCAAATCTTCAGATGTCGAAGCGAGCTGGCGGGCTGAGGCCTGAATATCATAGATTGTCTTCCTCAGATTAGACTGCATGGCCGCTAACGCTTGTATCATCTGCGCCGCCTCGTCTTTCCATTTATCCGAAAACTCATGACGCAAGTCGCCATTGGCGATGGCCTTTGCTGCCCCAATGGCAACTCGAAGAGGTCGAACAAGACTTCGAGTAAATAGATAAGAAAACAGTGCTACCAACATCAATGCACAAGCAATGACGGAGTACATAATTACCATGGTATCCGTTTCAGCTTGATCAACTCTATGATCGCTGTCTATGATGCGCTGATTCTGAAATTTCTCTAATAATTCAATTGAGTTGACAAGCTCACTCCCCGCCACTTTTGCTTGTTCCTGCACGGGTAAACTCGCGGCGACATTGCCCGCCACTACTAAATCGAGTATGCGTTTTTGTAATGCTTGATAATCTGAAAACTGCTGCGTCACTTTTGCCACAAGCCGAACGGCCTCTTCAGCTCGCGCTACATTACGCATTTTTTCCAGTTCCGCTTTAAAGCGCTCTTCCGCGGCCGTCACACGACGTCGGCCTTGGTCAGAGGTTTCAGGCGATAGAATCGTTTTCACCACCTCAAAACGTAACTCATACAGTGCTGCAACCATATTCTTTGAATACACCAGCGCAGGCACTCGATGCTCTGTCACGACATCAAATTCATCGGACAGATTAGAAACACGATTAATAGAAAAAAGTCCTATTCCCAACACAATTAGACCCACAACCGCGAACGCAATCGTAGAACGTACTCCAATGGATACTAAGCGAATATTCACGGCTGTTATCACTCCTTAATAACAAACGATGACGATAAAAATACCATTTTAATAAAGTAAAAAAGCACCAAATAAGAATAAATACTATTATCAAAAACCAACAAATATTAAAAGTCTAAGCTGGCGAGCATTCGCCATATAAAACATATAAAAAAATTTTATATCAGGTGTGTTTTCAGCATTTATAAACGCTAAGGCTTAGAAACAATGTTGATATAAACTATTTAAGCCAGTTCAATCTCAACCTGCTCTAGTTCATCTTGAGCCTCAAACCACGCCTCTTCTGCGTCTTCTAGCGTCTTCTTCCATTGCGCTTCATCGGCTAACAGACGTTGCAGTTTGTCTTTATTGGCAATGTCGTACAGATCGTTATCAGACATAGCTTCACTGATGCTCGAAAGGTGCGCCTGGGCGGTTTGCATGGTTTTCTCATGTTTCTCGATCAACTTACGCAGAGGACGTAATTTTTCACGTTGCTCAGCGGCTTTGCGACGTTCTTCTTTACGGTCTACTTTTTCAACTTTTACGTCATTACCACCAGCTGCACGTTCTGCTTGATTAGCCTGCTGCTGTCTGGCTTGCAACCATTGATGATAAGCATGCAGATCCCCATCAAATGCTTCAATTTGATGATCAGCCACTAAGAAAAACTCATCGACAGTACTGTTTAATAAGTGACGATCATGGGATACCACAAGGATCGCTCCCTCAAACTCTTGCAAAGCCTCCGTCAATGCTTGACGCATGTCTAAGTCCAAATGGTTAGTCGGCTCATCGAGTACCAGCAAGTTCGGTTTGCGCCATGCAATCAAAGACAAAGCCAAACGGGCTTTTTCCCCGCCGGAAAAACCTTTCACCGCTCGAAGCGCATCATCACCAATAAAACCAAAACCGCCAAGATACTTACGCACATCTGCTTCCAGTGCCGTCGGAGTAATGCGCTGAATGTGTAAGACAGGCGACGCTTCTAAATCCAATGCGCTCAACTGATGCTGAGAGAAATAACCAACCTTGGTGTTTTCACCATAGACACGCTCCCCTGATAACAAATCCAATTCTTCTACCAAGGATTTAATCAGCGTCGATTTACCCGCGCCATTAGGGCCCAATAGACCAATACGCTGACCGTCACGTACAGAGAAATTCGACTCGCCCAACTGCACTCTCGGCGTGCCATCTTCCATCACATAACCCAAGTCCGCTTGAATCAAACTGACCAATTGGGGCGAGGTTTTATCCGCCATCGGTATAGAAAATTGAAATTGAGAATCAATGTGCGCAGGTCCAATACTCTCCATTTTTTCCAGCATTTTAAGTCGGCTTTGGGCTTGCTTTGCCTTTGTCGCTTTGTAGCGGAAGCGATCTACATACTCTTGTAAATGAGCACGCTTACGTTGCTGCTGTTCAAACATGGATTGCTGCTGTGCTAAATGCTCAGCGCGCTGACGCTCATAATTACTGTAGTTACCTTTATACAGATTCAGCTTCTTCTGGTAGAGATGAACGATATGGCTACAAATACCATCGAGAAAATCCCGGTCGTGAGAGATCAATAACAACGTACCCGCGTAAGAGCGCAACCAGTTTTCAAGCCACATTACCGCATCCAAATCCAAGTGGTTGGTCGGTTCGTCCAACAGCAAAATATCAGATGGACACATCAACGCCCGTGCAAGGTTTAAACGAATGCGCCAACCACCTGAGAAATCCGCCACTTTTTTACTCATGTCGGCCATTTTGAAACCTAGACCTTGGAGCAGCATTTCACCGCGCGCCTGTGCAGTATAACCCTGTACGTTTTCGTATTCGCTTAACCAGTGAGCATGGGCATGATCATCGCCACTGCTTTGCGCCACTTCAATTTTCGCTTCGATCACACGCAACTGATCGTCACCATCAAGACAATATTCCAACGCCGTACGGTCAACGTCTTCTACCTCTTGTGCCATAAACGCGATACGACGCTGGCCCGGTAGAATGACCTCTCCTGTATCCGCATGCAACAAACCACGCACTAACGCAAACAAAGACGATTTACCCGCGCCATTTGCCCCGATCAAACCCACCTTTTGACCTTCAAAAATGGTCATATCGGCCTGTTCAAGCAAAAACTGCGTACCGCGTTGCAAACTGACTTGGGAAAACTGGATCATGAATACGTCTCTGAGTGATTTAGCAAAGCACGCATTTTAGAGGATTATAAAAGACCAAGCGAGCCTCTTTGAGATTGCCCCTTTAAACCTCATTTAGCGCCCTCACATAAGGTGCAAAATCGGCCATTGCGATTTAAAATGTACGCATACTTAATTTAACGGTGATTCTTGTGAACAACATCAATGAAATCCAACGCTTCTCCTTCGATAACACCAATGTTCGAGGCGAGCGCGTACTGCTAACCGATGCTTACCAAAACATCATTTCTCGTAAAAGTTACCCGAAATCCCTTGAAAAACTTTTAGGCGAGTTTGTTGCCGCCATTGCGCTATTGCGCGACATCGTCAAAATTGACGGCGTGCTATCAATCCAGTGTAAAGGCGAAGGTCAGTTAAAAACGTTAATGGCTGAGTGTGACGAACAGCAAAACTTGCGTGCCATTGCCCAATGGGATGAAGCACAAGCGTTTCCAGAACAGGCGTCATTGAAAGAGCTGCTTGCTAACGGTTATTTGGTAATCACCATCGAGCCACGTCAAGGTAATCGCTACCAAGGCATCGTCGAGATCGTCGGTGATAGCTTGGCCCAGTGCCTAGAGCAATACTTCTTCCAATCAGAGCAGTTACCAAGCCGCGTATGGTTAGCCGCCGACGGCACACAAGCAGCCGGGCTTTTCTTACAACGCCTACCCGCAGAACAAGCAAAAGATGGCGATGAAGATGCATGGGAACGTTTCGTTCACTTAGCGACCACAGTAAAAGATGAAGAGTTGCTAACCTTAGACACAACAGAGCTATTACACCGCCTGTACCACGAAGAAGAGCTGCGCATGTACGATTCTAAAACCATGCAATTTGGTTGTTCATGCTCACGCCAACGTACATTTGATGCCATCGCGTCTATGGGGGCAGAAGAAATTCGCCAAATCATTAGCGAAGAAGGCTCAATCAAAGCTGAATGCCAGTTCTGCGCGGAAGTCTACCAGTTTAACAAAGAAGATTTAGACCACGCGTTAGGCGACCAAGCACAAACACATTAATAGCAAAGGGTGGGCATCCGTAGATAGGCGCCCATCCTACTTTAGACTTATTTCTACCGGGGCGGGCTTTCGCGCCGCCAGTGCTTTCTTCAAGGTCGTGGGCTCAGAAAACAAAAAACCTTGGAAACAGTGACAGCCCAACGTACGCAAGTAGTCCAACTGCTCCAACGTTTCAACCCCCTCCGCAACCAATTTATAATCCAGTGCTTGTGCAATGTTCACCATTGACTCGACGACGACACGCGCTTTGGGGTCATTCAGACGATTCACAAAGCTACGATCTATTTTAATCTCATCGACAGACAAACGCTGTAAATGCGCAAACGACGTATAGCCTGTACCAAAGTCGTCTAATGACACAAGACACCCCAGCGCGCGCAGCTGATCCAGCACCTCTACTTTCGCCTCATCCATGTGTACAAAAAAGGTTTCTGTCACTTCGAGGCAAATACTCGAGGCCGACACGCCGGCACTGCGTAAAGCCGCATCAATACGCTGCGCGAATTCACTGTCGAGCAGTTCTTGCGCCGAGATATTAATTGATAAAACAAAGCCTTCAGGTAACTCGTGTTGCTTGATCGCCGCCAGCGCTTTGCGCAGCACTAGCATATCGATTTCTTGAATCAGGTTAGCCTTTTCGGCTACAGGAATGTACACCTCTGGTGACAGCTGCCTTAAGCTTTCAGAATTAGAGCGCAGTAACGCCTCAGCCCCCATCACGCGGTCACGTCGGGCATCGTACAACGGCATAAATACCAGATAGAAGTCGTCTTCCGCAATACAACGACGTACAGCTTGCTCGACAGAGGCTTTACGCTGTAATGGCTCATCCAATTCCGACGTATAACGCTTCGCAAATACTGTTCTATCTTTCGGCTGGTCCAAAACGAAACGACCTTTTTCCAGCACAGCATCCAGTTTCTTGGGGATCGACGACTCCACCACCACACTTGCGATCACATCCAGTTTGAGGTGTCCAACCCCTTCCATCTCGACACCTTCCTTGAAAATCCGCTCAAGTAGCTGCTCACGCGCCAATATCCCCGTAGGACAAAACAAAGCAAACTCTGTCTCACTAAGACGAACTAAGGTCACTGACTGAGACTGAAACACGGACAACAAACGCTGTTTGGTTTTAATCAACAGCTGATTAAAAACTTTTTCACCAAAGTGACGCTCTAAAATGGCGGCATTATCAAAGCGTAAGATATATAAGGCACCATCCGCTTCTGGAGCTAAACCGCGCAGGTAATCCCTAAGACCCTGCTCATTCAACAGTTCAGTAGCATGATCATACAATGCGACACGACGCATACGTTGTAACGTGCCATGCCCGCGCCATGAGAAGTGAAGCAGACTGCCCACACCTAGCATTAGCCAAAATGTAATCAGCCAATTATTCAACGACAACGGATCCACGAGGTAGCCATCGACTTTTAATTCAGACACCGTGAATTGATACTCGCCCTCGTATTTGAGCGGTCTATCATTCAGCAATATGTACACACTCTCAACTTGGCTAAAGTCTTTCTTGGCGTCTTCAAAACTGATGTTGTAAGCATCCTGCCACCAACTGGCAACATCAAAACGATCCAGCGGGATTTCAAACGTGCCGCTGCCAATCCGTGTCGAGTGAAACTTTAAATTGGAATCGGTCAGTGCTTGATCGTCCCTGCCTTTAAACATACTCACAATATTGACTTGTAATCGACCATCAAAACGCTCAGGAGCAGTCAGCACTTGCGTCGCAATCTCCATACGATCGATTTTATCAAATGAAAATAAATTACCTTGCGCATCCTTGGGTAAATGCACCTGAACACCACAAGTAAAGGAAGACGACACTTGGGGCAAACGACAGCGCATCGACAACAAGCCATCATCCTTTTCAGACAGCAGCTCCGTAGCTTGAATAGGCTGTAGATTGATCCCCTCTAAATCAAATAAATCCACTTGATAATGATTAAACGAGGTACGCGCCCATAGAAATACTAACGCACTGATAATACCGATCGTGATAAACAACTGACGGTAAGTTGAAGTACCCTGCGATGATCCGTTTCGAGACATAATATCCTGACAGCGCTATTAGCATAATTGACTCTTCATATTAGCCTTAAAAAGCCATTTTAACTTACCCTAATCCGACAGAATCGACCGTTTTTTGACTTAGATTTCTTTAAAATAAATCCCTTTCATGATTAAAGCCACCCGACTTACAAGCCATAGCAACGCATGCTTATATAGACAAATCACAGATTTCACAAAAAGTGTCAACCATTTGTAAAGGGGCTTGTTGCCGCCAATATCGAGGCATACATTTATTTAACGCTTTGTGCTTCGCGTATCTTTTCGAGTATTAACTAGGTGTACAGGTGAAGGGGTCACTTTAGTGAAGTGTTATACATAATTGGTGCTGGACAGCCCTCTTATGTTAAAAACGAACGCTTGAATCGATTTGCGAAGCACAAAGCGTTTTATCAAATACCTGAAAAATTCTGCTCACGTGCTTGAAAATCTTATATCCACCCCAACCAAGTTCTTTATTAGAACCTTAACTAACGGAACATTTTCACATGAAAAAAACATTAGTCGCAGCGCTGGTTGTCTCTTCAGTTTCACTAGCAAACGCTGCAGACGTCGAGCTTGATAGCAAAGAACAGAAACTGGGTTACTCAATCGGTACAATGTTTGGTAGCCGCATGGCAAATGACTTCGAAGGCATGGACTTAGAAGCCTTTAAAGCGGGTTTCGACGACTCTTTCAACGATGTAGAACCGCAAATGTCGATAGAAGATGTGCAAGCAACCGTACAAGCTTTCCAGCAAGAACAAATGGAAAAAGCACAGCGTGAGCAAGCAAAAATGGCAGAAGAAGCGCAATCAAAGTCGCAAGCTTGGCTCGATGAAAAAGCGGAACAAGACGGCGTCATGACAACAGACTCCGGTCTAATGTACAAAGTCATCGAACAAGGCGACGGTGCGAAACCTGCCGAAACCGACACCGTTAAAGTGAACTACGAAGGCAAATTGGTTGATGGCACGGTATTTGATAGCTCTTACGAACGCGGCGAGCCTATTTCTTTCCCACTCAATCAAGTGATTCCAGGTTGGACAGAAGGTGTACAGCTGATGCCGGTTGGCTCTAAATACGAATTCTACATTCCTTCTGATTTAGCGTACGGCCCAGGCGGAACAGGCCCTATCCCACCGCATTCGGCACTTCAGTTCACAGTAGAACTGCTGGACATCGAAAGCGCTGAGTAAATCACGCGAACGTCGTACGACCCAATTATATCGGGGATGACTCATCCTTATCGCGAATACAATTCGCTCGTACGACCTAGTTTTACCGAAGAAAATTCATCCTCTTAGCGAATACAACTCCTTTGTACGACCCGATTGTATCGGGGCAACTCATTCTTATCGCGAACACACATACATAACGAATAATGCTAGTTAACATATCTCATTTCCTGCCAGCGTAATGCCGCCCAGAAAAAGATAATCGGAAAAACATACATCATCACACCAATATTGTGACTGAACATAGACTGGGTCAAGGCAAAGTCCATGTAGCACATAGGCACTAATGCCCCAGCAATGGCATAAGGCTTAATATCCCAGTTATCTCGGTATCGTTTAACAGACGCCATAAAGAGCCTTAATGGCACTAGATAGGCAAGCATTAGACATATCAGCCCGACCACGCCATGAAAGCCAAGCGCCGTTAGATATTCGTTGTGTAAGTGATCAAACTTAGCGGCTTGTGGATGAATCAACCCTTGATTCGCCAGCTCATTACGTATCTCACGACTGCCGTATTGCCCTTCACCAAATATTGGCGACTCGGCTGCCAAATAGAACGATGAACGCCACATATCAAAGCGCAATCCAACCGAAGTATAACTATCCCCAGATTGATATTTTTTAATATCAGTCAGCGCTGCGCCAATCCGCTGCTGAATCCCTGTTTGCGGAGTAGCAACAACACCAACTAAAAATACACTCGCACCAAGTAAACCAGCCAACATCAACTTTTTATTAAACAGATCGCGACTTTGCCATAACAAGAGCCCGCCAATCAAAGGGGCAGCTACCCAGCCACCTCGCGAGCCAGACAAAAAAGACGCCGCAATGCCCGAGAATATCGCGAGTGCACTGATCAGCGCCCAGGGCCACTGTTTTTTATGGTAGAAATACATCAACGCTGCACAGCTCATAAAGCCCAGCATCATAGCCGTATCGCCAAACATGATCGCGTTCTCACTGCCTTGAGCGCGCGACAAGCCTAAATAGAAGCGATCGTAGAGAGCAACCCCTAAGCTTGAAATTGCACCAGCAGTAACACCATAAAACAATAGCGGTAGTTTCGGAGGCATCAGCCTCAGAAACATAAACAGAACAGGTAAGCATAATAGGAATCGAGACGGCCGATCTAATTCACGCGTATGCCAACCGTCTAAATAAACGAAAAAGCACATCGCTAATGCATAGCCCGAAAAGACAACGGCTAACAGATAATCTTTTTTAGTGAGCTTCAAAGCACCTACTCTCTGCTTTAGAAAAACTAAAAAAGACATCAAAAACAACACAGCTGCAGGAATTGAGTAGCCACCAGCCACACTTAAATTAAGCGCTAAAAACCCACACGCTAAACACCAAGCCATCACGCTTATGACTAACACATCTACATCCTACTTGAACAACAATCAAAGGTGTTACTAATGGCCTTTTCTGCCTAGCACTACAACCACAGTACGTAAAATCGTTTCAAGCTCTAACCAAACACTCCAATGCTTTATATAATACAGGTCATACATGAGTTTCTGACGAGCGTCTTCTAAATTCGCACCATAGGGGTAGCACACCTGCGCCCACCCTGAGATCCCTGGACGCACAAGGTGACGTTCATGGTAGTAAGGGATTTCTTTTTCATAACCTTCTACCAAAATATCCCACTCCGTACGAGGACCAACCAAATGCATTTCACCTCGCAATACATTCCATAATTGCGGTAATTCATCAATTCGAAACTTACGCATCACATTACCAAAAGGAAAAATACGAGGGTCTTCCTTTTGAGTATAGGGGTCAAAATGTGCGTCTTCATGCATGCTGCGAAACTTAAGCGCAACAAAGTTTTTACCGCCCAGCCCAACTCGACATTGGCGAAACAAGATAGAACCTGGAGATTGTGAGCGTATTTTGAGGACGGCATAAACGATAAGTGGTGAGCATAAAAGACCTATACCTACAACGGCCAACCAATCGATTGAACGTTTGAACAGATAATTTTTGGTATTATAAGAACGAATTTTCTCCAAATAGCTCAGGTCTTCACCGTCATAAGGAATGTAACATTTACGCAAAAATGCTTCCATGAAGCGATGTAAGACAATTAAGCGAATACCTTTAAGATCAAGATGAGTAAGTTCTTTAATCAACTTCCCAGTGGCAGGGGCCTCTAAATTAAGCAATAAGTAATCGGGGGATAATTTCAGAATACTACGCTCAATATCATCACTGTCATTCAAGCTAAAATACGTTAATTCAACGCCTTGGAATTCTAACATGGCGTACTCTAGTTCATTGAATTCGTAATGCCGCCCCAACACGGCCACTTGGATTTTTGCTTGAGAGAAGCCACGAGAATAACGCTGAATCATTACTTTCGTGAACATCACAAAAAAAGGCGTAATAATAACCCAAGCCGATACAACCCAACGATCAAATTGAAGGTTTGATAGATAGAAAAACAGCAACACTAACAAAAAGAACACGTTTAAAAACCAAGTCTTAAACGTCACTTCTAGTTTCTTAGCAAACGCTCTTTCATTATAACGGCTGTAGCCTCCCTGAATACCAATGCACGTAGCGAAAAACACTCCACTTAGCGCAGCCATCCAGTGATATTCACTTTCCCAATCACCAAACCCAAACATGGCGAACAGCATCGACAGCAAAGTACCTGGCAATAACAGATCCACAAAAGCATAGGAGAATGGCACTCTACGATCTTGATAGCGTTTTACAGAACTCTTTCTCATCAACAACCTAAGCACCCACTAAAAATGATATTGCCTACTTCAATAAAACCAATTAATAAATACACAATAAAAACATGACCAGCAATGCAAAACGGTCTCTAGACCGACGCCGACACTGTAAAACATTGGTCAACCGAAACCAAAACGATTGTAATTTAGGCATCAATTCAGGCGCGACTAACCGGCTGATTAGCTCAACCTGACCTCGGTAGTATTTGCTCGCTACTTGCTTTAGCCGCTTTTTATACGCTGTAATACCTTGATTAACCCCCACCTGATTGCCTGCATGCTGTCGATAATGCATGGTGCTTTGGTCATCAATATACCAAGCAACACCTTGCTGACGACAATAGGCGTAGATCAACCAGTCGTGTAACGCGACCTTGCTCAAATACTCACGCTGCTCACACAGAAATATCTGCAATGACTGTGCCACAGATTGATCAAGCACATAAGTACAGCCGGGGCCTGCCGCTTCAAAAAAATGATCGTAGCGTCTCTGAGGATAGGATTTTTTAATCAATTGTTGATGGCCATCCGGCCAAAAAGCCGTCACATTCGAAGAATACACCTGACATAGCCCGTCACGAATGCATTCACACGCATACTCTAACTTCGTAGGGAGCCAAACATCATCTTGATCAGCAAGCGAAATAGCATCAAACGCTGAAAAATTGACGTCTTTCAGCAAGCGAAAAAAATTTGCCCCAGCACCACCAAAGCGTTCGCCATAGGGCAAAAGGTGTACATTCTTACGGATACTGGCTAAGTTCTGACACCAAGCAAGTGTGCCATCATCTACAGAATTTTCCGGGCAGGCATCGACACTGATAAAAAGCGTTACAGACACATTGCGCTGCGACAAGATGCTGTCTACCTGCTCTGCAATCCAACGAATACCTTGGTATGCAGCAAGTAACACCGCCACCTTAGGCAGCATTGCAGTCATTCTTGAGTATCTCTTTTGAGTGTTTCAAGTACTCTATCCAGCGCCACCAACCAAGGTGAACAAGACACATCTAAGTTAGTCAGTGTCGCCATATCCAATACCGAATACTCTGGACGCTTAGCTGGTGTCGGGTACTGTGCAGAACTGATCGCCGTCAACTGAGGCTTACTCTGAATTAAACCGACCTGCTCGGCTTTAGCAAAAATGGTACGAGCAAAACCGTGCCAGCTAGTCGGTAGATCACCACAGTAATGGTGCGTCCCCCATGCCAGCTCACCAGTTTGTTGATATTGATCGCAAAGCTGCAAAATTGCCTGCGCCAAATCACCGGCATAGGTCGGACAACCATATTGATCTGCCACAACACTGAGTGAATCACGCTGGTTAGCTAACCGGATCATGGTTTTAACGAAATTATTGCCGTATTCGCTAAACACCCACGCCGTTCTTAATACAATATATTGGGTGCAAATTTGCGCAAGACGCTTTTCTCCAGCTAACTTGGATGCGCCGTAAACCCCTTGTGGCGTAGTTGGATCACTAGGTTTATAAGGCTCAACACCATAACCATCAAAGACATAATCAGTCGAAACATGAATAACTGGAATACCGAGCTGTTGCGCAGCTTGAGCAAGGTTTTTAACCCCCAATTCATTGACAGCATACGCTTTGTCAGACTCATCCTCTGCCTTATCCACCGCCGTATACGCAGCCGCATTCACAATAATATCAGGCTTAACCTCTGCGACCGCAGATAACACCTGATCCGTCTGTGAAATGTCTAACTCATCCGAGCCGTAACTCATTAACTCATGCTTCGAGGGTGAACAGATGTCTTGAAAACAACGTCCTAGCTGACCATTTTTTCCAGTTAACAAAATTCGCATCAATTAACGCCCAAGCTGTTCAAGAGTCAGTCCTAGCTCATCCTTGGCGGACAAAATCGGCTCGATACCTTCCGGCCATTCGATTCCGACACTGGCATCGTTCCATATTAAGCAGCCTTCATCACTCGGGTCATAATAGTCGGTACACTTGTACTCAAAATCTGCGATGTCCGATAACACAACAAAGCCATGCGCCAGACCGGGCGGCACCCAAAACTGACGTTTATTCTCTTCACTCAACAACACGCCAGCCCATTGTCCATAGGTTGGCGAGTCAGGACGAATATCGACGGCTACATCAAATACCTCACCACGAACAACACGCACCAACTTACCTTGCGGCTTACTTTTCTGAAAATGTAAACCGCGTAAAACATTCTTACCTGAGCGGGAATGGTTATCTTGTACAAAGGGCAGATCGATACCCGCCATTTCCTGATAACGCTCGGCTTGGAAAGTTTCTAGAAAAAAACCACGTTCGTCGCCAAAGACCTTCGGCTCGATAATCACAACATCTGCGATATTTGTTTCAATGACATTCATACTTTATTGGGTCCTAGCAGAGTTTACTGATAGCCATCAGCGACTTTAAGCAGATACTGGCCGTATCCTGTTTTCTTTAACGCATTACCAGCATGAATCAAATGCGCTTGGCTAATCCAATTCTGCCGAAAAGCAATTTCTTCCAGACACGCGATTTTAAGCCCTTGGCGATGTTCAACGGTTTGCACAAACTGACCAGCCTCCAGCAAAGAATCATGCGTCCCTGTATCCAGCCACGCAAAACCACGTCCCAATAGCGAAGTATGCAAATCTCCGCGTTTTAAATACGCCAAATTCACATCGGTAATTTCCAACTCACCGCGCTCGGAAGGCTGAATGCTCTTCGCAATGCTAACCACATCATTGTCGTAAAAGTACAAGCCCGTTACTGCATAATTAGAGCGCGGATTTTCCGGCTTTTCTTCTATGCTAATGGCTTTACCGTGTTCATCAAATTCCACGACACCAAAGCGTTCAGGGTCCATCACGTGATAGCCAAACACGGTTGCACCGGATGTTTGCGCAGCCGACTGTTTTAGCTTGTCTGAGAAATGCTGACCAAAGAAAATATTGTCGCCCAATACCAGCGCCACATTGTCGTCACCGATAAACTCTTCACCAATAATAAACGCTTGAGCTAAGCCATCAGGCGATGGCTGAACAGCATAGGTCAGCTCAACACCAAAGTAGCTACCGTCACCTAATAGCTTTTGAAAACTCTCTTGATCTTCAGGTGTGGTGATAATTAAGATTTCACGAATACCCGCTAACATCAAAACCGACAGCGGGTAATAAATCATTGGTTTATCGTAAATCGGCATCAGCTGCTTTGACATGCCTAACGTCAACGGGTGCAAACGCGTACCACTGCCGCCGGCTAAAATAATACCTTTACGCTTTGCCATGCTGTCCATCCTATTTGCCTAAGCGATCAAGTTTGTAATCGCCATTCAGCACACGTTGCCACCAAGATTCGTTTGCTAAATACCACTGTACCGTTTTACGCATGCCTGATGTAAACGTTTCCTCAGGCTTCCAGCCTAATTCATCGGCAATTTTACTGGCATCAATGGCGTAGCGCACATCATGACCCGGACGGTCTTTAACATAGGTAATCAGATCACGATAAGCAGCAACGCCGTTAGGCTTGTTGGGCACTAACTCTTCTAGTAAATCACAAAGCGTATGAACGACTTCAATATTACGCTTTTCATTATGGCCACCGATGTTATAGGTTTGCCCTACTTCACCTTCCGTCACTACCTTCACCAAAGCACGTGCATGATCCTCCACATACAGCCAATCACGTATTTGTGAGCCATCACCATACACAGGTAAAGCTTTACCTGATAATGCATTCAAAATCATGTGCGGAATCAATTTTTCAGGAAAATGATAAGGACCATAATTATTAGAGCAATTTGTCACAATTGTGGGGAAACCATAGGTGCGCAGCCACGCACGAACAAGATGATCAGAACTGGCTTTACTCGCCGAATAGGGTGAACTTGGTGCGTAAGATGTTGTTTCCGTGAACATCGGCAAGTCACCGTCTACCTCATCAGGGTGAGGCAGGTCACCATACACTTCATCGGTTGAAATATGATGAAAACGAAACGCTTGCTGCTTGTCTTTGCTTAAATCCGACCAATAACGTCGAGCCACTTCAAGCAGCGTATAAGTACCAACAATATTGGTTTGGATAAAGTCACCAGGGCCATCAATAGAACGGTCAACGTGACTTTCAGCCGCCAAGTGCATCACGGCATCAGGTTGATGCTGATTAAACACTTTTGCTAATGCTGCGCCATCGCAGATATCAACTTGCTCAAACACATAACGAGTCTGAGTAAGTTCAACTGGAATCGAGTCTAGATTACCTGCATAAGTCAGTTTATCCAGGTTAACTACTTCATGATCCATCTCTTGTAGTACATGACGCACCACCGCACTGCCGATAAAGCCAGCGCCACCTGTGATTAATAGTTTCATAGATATCTCTGTAGGAATTTGCCAAAGTGATTTATGAAAAGCCGTTTTTTAGTGTAAAAACGCCGTATTACTAGGCAAATCCTCCTCAATTAGAGGCAACCATTCAGGCCAATGACAAGACCAGTCGGCATTTTTAATGGAATCCCTAAGAACGATCAAAAAATGACTGGCTTCTATAGAAGTCATGGAAAATATATAGGAGTCCGTTGAAGCTTCAGACTCCCATTTCATGCGTATGCGTTGTTTATCAAAAGATAAATTAGCTTTAGTACACACCCAAGTGACCGCATCTTTCTGTCTTAATTCCCTTTGCGTTTCAATCCTATCTAAAGCATTGTCATGACTCTGAGCGGACGCTGTTCCGGCATCAGCAGAGCCATCTACTTTTGACTTTACTGCAGAATTTTGCTGTGAACTTTTCAGCGAGGACGCCATAAAACTCTTAGTTTGAGACGTACCAAAACCCGCATCAACAAGCCATTTAGTTAAAGCAGGGAGTAATTGATGCAGCATTCTTTGCGTCAGCCAAAGCTGGTGTGTTGATTCTTCAGTCACACACTTAAGACCAACTCTATCTTCAACAGGCGAATAATTGAACGCCACATTTTTAACAATAAACTCAGTCATAACTTTCGTAATCTGCTGCTAATTATAAAATAACGGAAGAAATCGTACTTCTAAGCCCGTATCGGGCCAATCAAAATAGAAGTGAAGCTTATTCAGAAACCGATTCCGTTGCTTTGGTTTTTGCAGGTGCTCGCTTACGAGTTGGGGCTTTCTTAGGCTCGGTAGAGCTTGTTGCCGTTTTACGGGACGTCGTACTTTTCTTCGCAGGTGAAGCCTTTGTTGCCGTCGTCGTGCGCTTGCGAGTCGTTTTCTTTGGCTGTTCGACTTCTGGTTGCGGCAATTCATTAACCAGCTGGCTAACAAAACCATTACGAGCCATTTTCACCATTGTTAATTCGGCTTCTAACTGATTAATTTTGCTATCACAAAATGCTACTGAGTTCGCCATATTCTTAGCATTATCAGACAATTCGTTCATGTCGTACTGTTTACCTTCTACAGTCAAAGTCGCCATTTTTTCTCCTAAAATTTATTCAAAAGGGCACACAATTTAGCATATATTACAGCACAAAACAGGCCGTTCTCGTAACAAGAACTAACATCTGATTGTGATACAAATTTACAAGTTGGTAGAATAGCCAAAGCAAATGCAAACAGAAGTGAGTTCGGTCACACATAGCGGAACAGACTTTGATATTGTTGCTCGCCATTGTGGGGGTTGCAATCGACAAAAACGTCCACATCTATCAGGCACACGATAACTTTCGTTTCATAACCGTAAACATACATAAGACAGAATTCTTTATGAAAAACTCAAATGCAGTCGATGATCTAGGGAGTGCCCTCAAGGCGAGTAAGCGAGGCTTCATCGCCGCAGGCTTCTTCAGTCTCTTCATCAATATACTAATGCTTACCGCTCCATTCTATATGCTTCAAGTATATGATCGAGTTGTCACGTCGCGAAGCTTAGAAACCTTACTGTTTTTAACCATTATCATGGTATTCCTATTCGGTGTGCTCGGGGTTTTGGAATGGGTGCGATCTCGTATTTTAGTAAGGGTTTCTAACCAGATCGACCAATTCCTAAGCCATCGTGTATACACCGCCATGTTTAATGCGGGTGTTAAAATTCCAAATCAACGTACATCGCAACCACTAAATGACTTGACCAGCATTCGTCAGTTTCTAACCGGCAATGGTCTTTTTGCGTTTTTCGATGCCCCTTGGTTCCCTATCTACATTGCTTTGCTATTTATGTTCCACACAGCATTTGGCTGGTTCGCACTGGGTGCTGGTGCAGTTCTATTGATCATTGCTGTTTTGAACGAAAGATTCACTAAAAAGATGTTGACCGAAGCCAATGGAGAAAACATCAAAGCGCAGAACCTAGCATCTAGTAACTTACGTAACGCAGAAGTTTTACACGCTATGGGGATGTTGCCAGGAATCATGGGGCGCTGGAGTGATCAGCATAAGACATTTCTAGGAAAACAAACCATCGCAAGCGATCGCGCTGGTGTGTTTTCGAATTTGTCTAAAGTACTGCGCATGATTTTCCAGTCTTCTATTCTAGGCTTAGGTGCTTACTACGTAGTTATCAATGAAATGTCTCCAGGCATGATGATCGCAGGTTCAATCCTACTAGGCCGCGCATTGGCACCTCTAGACTTGCTCATTAACAGCTGGTCTGGCTTCAACAATGCGCGTAGCGCACGCACGCGCTTACAAGAATTGCTAACGGCTTTCCCCGAAGAAGATCGCAACATGAGCTTGCCTGAGCCGACAGGACAAGTAGATGCTATTAATCTTTTTGTGGGCCCAGCAGGCTCTCGTACTCCAACCCTTAAAGGTGTGAATTTCGAGGTCTACCCTGGTGATCTTGTTGGCATCATTGGCCCAAGCGCAGCAGGTAAATCCTCTTTAGCCAAAGCAATTCTAGGGATTTGGCCGACCCTAAACGGAACGCTTCGTATTGATGGTGCTGAAGTACAACACTATAACCGTGACGAAATCGGCCCTCATATTGGCTACTTACCCCAAGACATTGAACTGTTTAACGGGACTGTCAGTGAAAACATTGCCAGATTCGGTGAAGTAAACTCTGATCTTGTTGTTGCCGCTGCGAAAAAGGCAGGTGTTCACGAAATGATCTTGCAACTACCTGATGCCTACGATACGCGCATCGGTGTTGATTCAGGCGCACTGTCTGGTGGTCAGCGCCAGCGCGTAGGCCTTGCTCGTGCGCTATACGGTAAACCAAAAGTCGTTGTCTTAGACGAGCCAAACTCTAACCTTGATGAACTAGGTGAGAAGGCACTGAGTGAGACGATGCAAATTCTGAAACAGGAAGGTGTCACCACATTTGTCATCAGTCACCGTACATCGATTCTTAAGAGTATTGATAAGCTCATGGTACTTAAAGAAGGTCAGATGCAAATGTTCGGACCAAAAGAAGAAGTTATGCAGAAACTGATGTCGCAAAAAGCATCAGAACAGACAGCACTTAGAGCCTAACCTCTTTTATAAGCAAAGAATTTGAGACCGTAAAAATGACGAAACACACAGACAAAGATACTGAGCTAAGCCAAGAAAGTTCTGGTCAACCGCTTGCAAAAATAGAAACTGCTAAGGTACCGGCTTCTGAGGCTAAATCGGGAAGTTACGTAGAAAAATCTTCTGCACAACCAGCCAAAACAAGTGAAGACGAAGTCCCTACTGATGATCGCCGCTATGTTAGATTCGGCATCATCTTTCTAATACTAACACTTGGCCTATTCACGCTTTGGGGCACTACTGCACCGTTAAACAGTGCATTAATCGCCCCAGGTGAAGTAGTGGTCGATAGTTACCGTAAAACCATACAGCACTACGAAGGTGGCATCATCGAAAAAATCTTCGTGCGCAATGGCGACTCAGTTAAAGCTGGAGACCCTCTGATTCAGCTTGAGAATGCCCAGTTTCGAGCTCAGCTTAATAACAGCAACAAACAGCTACAAATCGCCCGAGCAGAGCTTGAGCGTCTAAACGCCGAGCAAAATTTTGAGACAACCATCCGTTTCTCTGAGTCACTTCGAGAAGCAGCCAAGCAAGATGATGACATAGCCAATGCTCTCAAACAGCAAAGCAACCTTTTGAACGCGCGTATCTCTGCTTATCAGCAAGAAGCCAACTCATTAGAAACACGCTTAGAACAAACGGATGAGCAAGTAAGTGGTATGGAGGCACAAATTGATGGTCTAAACCAACAGCTTGTTTTACTCCGTGAAGAAGAAGAAGCCTATACCACACTGTATAAAGAAGGCCTAGGTGACAACAACCGTGCGCGAGAACTGAACCGCTCTATTATCTCAACTCAAAATGAGATCAATAAGCTGAAGTCAAATATGGCGCAGCTAAAGATACAAAACACGGAAACGGAACTGCAAATTGCAACACGTAAACAAGACTACCTTAAAGACGTTGGTGATCGTTTAAAGCAAACCCAAACAATGTACTTCGACCTACAAGAAAAGTACCAAGTGGCACGAGATCGAGTTGAGCGTTCGATTGTACGTGCGCCAGAAGATGGCACCATTGTTGATATGCAAGTGCATACGATTGGCAGCGTAGCCAACTCTGGCCAAGCTTTAATGGACCTAGTACCTTATGAAGACAGTTTTGTCGTTGAAAGTCGTGTTATGACCAATGACATTAACGATATTCACATCGGCCAATTAGCCGACATTCGTTTCTCTGCCTTCAATGCAAGCATTACTCAAGTCATCCAAGGGGAAGTGATCAATGTCTCCGCTGACCGCCTGCAACAGCGGGAAGATCAAGCGCCCTATTACTTAGCACGTATCAAAGTAACGGATAAAGGTCGTGATGATATGAATGCTGATCAGATGAAGTTGATCCCTGGTATGCCAGCTGAAGTCATGATTCGTCGCGGTGAGCGAACCCTATTTAGCTATATTATCAAACCAATCAAAGACAGCTTCGCGCGAAGCTTGAAGGAGAAGTAAATGCCCATTCCATTCAAGCCCCAGCTTATAGCCTTGATAGTAAGCTCTACCCTTTCCTCAGCCGCGATAGCCGAGGAAATTCAAACAGTTAACTCAACGGTTCAGACAACAGGCTTTGTTTCCGCGTTTAAACTGGCTAAAGAGCATGACCCTCAGTTGAAATACGCTTTTTACAACTATCAAGCAGAGCAAGAGCAAGACGACATAGCGCTGTCTCAACTGCTGCCTAATGCTAAGCTAAGCGCAAGTTATGTTAAACAAAATGTTGACGATGACTACACTCGAAATAAAGCAGATGTACCAATAGATCCGAGTACCGGTGAACGGGCAAATGCGGCCCGTTATACAGCGACACAAGATTACTCCGTCTATCAACTAAATATTCAGCAAAGTCTAATAAACGTCTCAGCTTGGCAAGCTTATGGCAGTGCGAAAGATGCAGTAAAACAGTCGCAGTTCACCTATACCCGAGCTGAACAAGAGCTTATATATCGGTTAAGCCAAGCCTATTTAGAGGCCCTTACTGCAGCGCAACAAGTTTATATTTATCAAGATAAGCTTGAATCCTTACAATTGAAGCTTGATCAAACCGATCGAATGAATGAGCTAGGAGTTGGAGGTCGTCTAAACGTACTACGTGCTACCTCTAGCCGTGATGTGGCGCGTAGCGATTTACTGCAAGCAAAAAGTCGCTACGAAGACGCAAAAACCAATCTAGAAAACTTAACAGGTAGTAAGGTATCCATTCCGAAAGGCTGGGTTGAAAACGGCTACAAAGTATTCCCTCGCTTAGTAGGTGGCACCGAACAAGAATGGCTTTCTAAAGTACAAAATAACGCGGAAATTCTTGCAGAACTATCAAATGTTCGTAGCAAAGAAGGGGAAGCAAGTTCCAGTCAATCAAAGCATCTACCAACACTGGACTTGTCACTGTCTTACGCTGACCGTAACAGTCCGGATAGATATGAGTACAGCGAAAACTACACGGCCTCTATTGACCTAACGATCCCTATTTATTCTGGTGGACGTACGTCAGCGCAATCACGCCAAGCGGAAGCGGCCTATAACGCAGCGCAAGCACGTTATGAGCAAGCTATTTCTGAAAAAACTCAAGCGGTAAAACTTGCCTTTACCCAGTTAAGCTCATTCCGTGAACGCTTACAAGCACTTGAAGAATCACGTAAATCCAGCCAAGCTTTTCTTGAAGCGGCAGAACGCGAAGCCGATCTTAGTTTAGGCAGTCAAGTCGATGTTTTAGAAGCTAGAACAGAGCTTTATGATGTGCGCTTAGAGTTTGCAAACACTCTTTCTGACTATTTAATGTCGAATCTAAACATTCAACTTGAAACAGGTCAGCTGAGTGAATCGACTCTACAAGAGTTCGATACTCTTTTTGATTCGAAATCCCATCTATGAGATATCAGAATTGATAATACGCCCTACTCTGTCATTATCAGTCTTTAAGCTAAGGCAACTGCCTTAGCTTTTTTTTGTCTAAAAACCACAATACCACTTCAAACATATTAAGCCGGCGCTATAATACTGATCACTATTCGTTCTTTTTCACAGATAAAAAGGAGTTCACCATGTCTGCATCAGAATTACTGGCCCAATACGGCGTTACCTTTCAACAAGCTCGGGAGTTTATTCACAACAATCTAAACTTTCCAAGTATTATTTACAGCACTGCTGCCCAATACGGTATTACCTACGATATGCTAGGTGAACTATATGCAGACGGCGTTTCTGGCGCAGACGTAAAAAGCTTTTTCTCATCGAAAGGATATTCAACCGAAAGCAACATGCCTATCAACATGATGATCACTCCTATTGAACCTGATGATGTTGTAGTGGATGACATTGACTTAACACTAGACAGCGTGCTTAACCTTTCCGGTGAAGAGATCCAAAACTCTGACTGGGACAGTTTGATTACCGATTATCAAACAGCGCTGGCAAATATTGATTGGAGCGCGTGGAACACAACCTTAGAAAGCACGCTGGCAAACTTTGACTGGGAGGCATGGGCCGCTGAGCTGCAAGAGTACGCGAACGCCCTAGCCAGCGATGGCAGCTGGATTGCACAACTTGAGTCGTCCTTCAATAATATTGATTTTGATGACTTATTTGATGACTCTGCATGGGAAGATGTGTCCAGCAATCTTGACGATATCGACTGGAGTAGCTACACAGCCTACTTACAGCAGTTTGGTATGACAGCAGAGGAAGCCAGCAGCATTATTGAGCAATCAATGGGATCGATTGATTGGGATCAAATTGAACAGCAGTTAAACAATTTTGACTGGACGGCTTATAGTGAGCTTTTGGCTAACTTTGATTGGTCGGGCTATGCAGATCTTTTTGCTAACCTAGACTGGACGGAGTACATGCAAAGCATGGAAAACCTTTACAGCAACCTTGATTATTCTGCGCTTGCGGATATATCATCACTGATTGGCGTATCATCTAACGAAATGACTCACCAAGACACTATCGCTTAAGGCTTTCTTTATAGCCAAAAGAATAGGCCTCTTCCTTACTCAAAGGAAGAGGCCTAAAATTATCTAGCGTTTCACTTTGTGTGACTTAGTCATTAAAAAGAAAACACATCGTTACCGTCATCGCCATCAAATAACTTATCAAGATCAACTTCAGCAACTTCAGGCTTTTTAGTTTGCTGCAGATATTGAAGATAGCGTGTCTGCAGGTCTTTCACTCTTGCCATACTAAATAATTGCGCATAAGCGATACCAAGCGCTCCTGACTTAGCTAACTCACTAAGCGACTCTGGTGCTAATTCTTGTAATGCTTTTTCATTAATGCGTGACAACCCAAGTAACTTACGCACATCACTCTCTTCAGGGCCAAAACGTACATCAATCGACCACGGCTCAATGAGATTCAAATCTGCCAACTGCTTTACCAACGTATCCGTTTGAATCTTCTGAGACAAACGCTGTTGCATAAAGGTAATCAACGGTTTCATTGATTCATTCGGCTCACCATCATCGGTCAGGATTCGCTGACTGGGTGAGACGGCTTCTTCTAAGAAGAAATCAGACTCTACATCAAGTGCTAAAATATGGCCACCGGAGCCATTACTCATCATTTGAAATGGGTAACTTCTAAAGGCGGCAGGAATGTAAGGTACCATCCACTGATTCGCAGAGTTGATAAACAGATTGGTATTACTTTCTAACGAAAGCATCGCATTAAGATGGTAGCTGTCCTTACCATCGGAAACAAAAGCCAAAGGATAATAAGGCAGGACTTGCCCCAGCTCCGCCGCTAAAACAGAAGCAATACTATCTTGCTTGGCTTGCGGGTAGCCACTCGGTGCTACCCAACCTGACTTTGCGTGTTTTTCTTTGCTAAGCGCTTGCCAATTCGGCATTACAAATACTCCCAAAAACTCTACAAATGTATTAGGACGTCTTAACCTAACACAGCACTTTTGACGGCTTGTCCATAACCCATTAGAGCGGTTTCAGCGATGGCTAAATCCACATCCAAACGTTGAATATGTTTATCACACTCTTTCACAGAGCTAAAATGATTCAAGGCATCTTGCGATAAAGACGCTATTGGATAAGCACGGTTGTTGACGCGAATGACTTTGGCTTCGCTTAATTGAGCCTCATCTACCGGCTCAGGTAACAGTGCTGAGAGTCTAACGACATAGGCGTTACGAGCGGTACTAAACATGCCAATGCGGCGCTTTAGCCGACCGACTTCTTTCTCTGTATAGCGGTAAGCGACTGTTGTACTTAGATCCACTTCCGACAAATCGTCAGTATTGAAACGCTGACCTTCTAAAATAAACTCAGACATAACTGCCTCATAAAAATAAATCGCAACCCACAAAGCAAGCTGCGATTTTAAAAAAGGGTTATTATTCGCTGTCTAGAGCGCCTTTAAGCGCGACAGCGTAAGCATTGCGAGCGGTTTTGATAATCGCGACTTCAGACTGCAACTGCGTAAGTTTTTGATCTGTTAATTGCAAAGACGCAAGTTCCGCTTTCGCTTTATCAGAAAAATCTGCTATACGATATGGACGCTCATTAATAAGCACGACCCCTTCGTCAGACTCTTTTGCATCGACTGATGCTGGAAGCGCAGCTTCCAACCCTTTGCCGTAAGCATTGCGTGCTGTTTGCGTCATGGCCAAACGCGCATTCAACAAACCGATTTCTTGGTCCGCCACTTGGAGTGACGAAAGCTGAGCACGTGCGTGATCGCTCAAGTTATCCAATTCGTAATCCGTGCCATCAATTGTAATATTAGCCATGAAAAAAAATCCTATATAAAGTATTCACTGGTTTATTCGATTAAAGCCTCATCGTTTGGATGAGGTTTTAAAATTTGATAAGTACTTTATAGTTATGGATTGTTTTTTTTCAACCCAAGCGGTATCCAAAACACGCAAATATCAAACTGAAGCCTTAACCTGTTGACAATACAAAAACGAATTACACGATGGTGAAGTACGCTGACTCAGACTCTTGCACAACTTGACCGCCCACAATGCTGACTGAACTGGTTGAAGCCCCCACTGCTGATACATTTAAGCTCGAATAGGCATCCAAGCTCTCAATAACGGACGCTTGATTATTGGTGGCCTGCAAATAATCTTTAATGTCGTCACTATCAACCGAAAACACCAGCTGATCATTCATAACATCAATACTAGCCTGCACCGCATTTTGTTTTACTGCCTCAGTAATCGCCAAAGTGTGCGACTCTGACGTTAAGCTAAACACCACACTCGAATCACTCATCACACTAAAATTAAACGCCATATCTCTTTGAGCATCATTGTTAAAATCAAACAAGATCGAGTAAGTGACGGTCTCACTGACATCTAAATTAGCAATATCAAAACGCCCTTCGATCTCACCCACCTGAAAATCAATCATAGCTTGCTCAATGTACAGGTGGTCCGGCACGACTTGCAGATCGCCCACGACTATCGCATCACTGCGTTCAAAGCCATAAAAGTACATTCCATGGGACAAAGCACTCTCAGGGTCTGTTTCAAGAATGGTGCTATCGATCCCTTGGGAGCGGAAAAAATCCACGACCTGATACTTGCTGGCACCGCCATAAATATCACCCAGCATTTCATTCGTAATACCAAATGATTGTGCCGTAGAGAAAATAAAATCGGGGCGATTGAGATTGAGCAAAATAAAGTTCTTCGCCGCTGCGATGGAAACCCCATATTGAGCGAGATGCTGTTCAGTAGACATGAGACACTCCTTTCCCTTTGTAAAGATCCCCTTAATATAGCGTCAATAATGAAAACATAGTAGATATTAATACCTTTATCGCAGATGAAACCTGCTCGTACGAGCGCATTGTATGCGCGATAGGCTTTTGGCTGCTGAGTCACTTTTGATCGCAGGTGGAACCTACTCGTACGAGCGCATTATATGCGCGATGGGCCTCATTGGAGGCCTAACCGCTTGATCGCAGATGAAACCTACTCGTACGAGCGCATTATATGCACGATGGGCCTTATTGGAGGCCTAACCGCTTGATCGCAGGTGAAACCTGCTCGTACGAGCGCATTGCATGCGCGATGGGCTTTTGGCTGCTGAGTCACTTTTGATCGCAGGTAAAACCTGCTCGTACGAGCGCATTGCATCCGCGATAGGCTTTTGGCTGCTGAGTCAGTTTGATCACAGGTGGAACCTACTCGTACGAGCGCATTGTATGCGCGATAGGCTTTTGGCTGCTGAGTCAGTTTTGATCGCAGGTGAAACCTGCTCGTACGAGCGCATTGCATGCGCGATGGGCTTTTGGCTGCTGAGTCACTTTTGATCGCAGGTGGAACCTACTCGTACGAGCGCATTGTATGCGCGATGGGCCTCATTGGAGGCCTAACCGCTTGATCGCAGGTAAAACCTGCTCGTACGAGCGCATTATATGCACGATGGGCCTTATTGGAGGCCTACCGCTTGATCGCAGATGAAACCTGCTCGTACGAGCGCATTGTATGCGCGATAGGCTTTTGGCTGCTGAGTCACTTTTGATCGCAGGTAAAACCTGCTCGTACGAGCGCATTGCATGCGCGATAGGCCTCATTGGAGGCCTATCGCTTGATCGCAGATGAAACCTACTCGTACGAGCGCATTGTATGCGCGATAGGCTTTTGGCTGCTGAGTCACTTTTGATCGCAGGTAAAACCTGCTCGTACGAGCGCATTGCATGCGCGATGGCGCTTTTAGGCTTAGATTGCAAGTATCATGGATTAATATAAATACAGTCCCAATGTGGATACATCCCCACTTCTGTTACTAAAAATGCTCTTTTAGGGTTCGCTATAATATAGCGCGCTATATGGAGCAACTGCCTTTCATCTCGTATAAAGCTGTCGTAATAACCTCTGTTCCAAAACACTTTAGGGATTGAGTTTTTTGAAACATGGCGTTTAATAGAAGACACCAATTTATCAGGTGTCTTTGAAACCGATTGCGCCAACCAATGCACGTGATCAGGCATGACCACAAACGCTATAGTGGAAGACCACCCTTGCTCATCGGAATAACTCAAAGCCTTGATCACCTGCCTTGCTGATAGAAAATCCTGAAAATATGGGACGTTATTTTCTGTTGAAAACACAAGATGATAAGTGCCCCCTAGATCATATATACGACCCCGCCTTAACGATGAATACCCTTTCTCTAACCGCATCCGTTCATTCCTTGAACTATTGAATTTAAAACATAAAAGGATTAAAACAAACGATCTCAATCCATTCAACTTCATTGACTCTTTGACCTAAATAAGCACTAAATAGCAGATGAAACCTACTCGTACGAGCGCATTGCATGCGCGATTTTAGTGCTTAGTGGTAACACCAGCCCAAAGCGGGCTTTTGCAACATCGCCGCGGGTTGATAAGGCTGCTTTGCCATGCGCTTAAACACGCTGCGGTGCCACAAAGGATGCGTTTTTTGACAAGGTGTATTCCCCCGTAAAACATGGCATTTTCGCGGGGATAATGTTGCTCGAGCAAAATGGCCGAAGCGCTGTTGGTAATGCACAGTTGCGGTGACTGAGGGCGTCATTTCTAATAACTTAGACCAGTGTTCAAGACGGTAGGGGTTGTTACGAAAGAGCGGCAGTTGCTCCGCCGAATGGTAAAGCGCTTGTCGGTCGAGACGCAGGGTGCGCGTTAACCAACGCGCCATCACACCAAAACTCAGATCCGCAAGGCCATCACGACGAAACCCGCCGCCGACATCACTATGAACACCAGGCATCCAAAGCTCTGCAATACGGTCATCATGATTCATCAAGGTGGGGCGAAACGCTAAACGCTGTTCATCTAACGCCACTAAATGCAGGGCAGATTTAACACAGCGGGGTAACGTGCAGCCGTATTCAAATACGACATCGCGCGTTGGACGTTGAGTCTTATCTAAATTGGGCCAGCCAATCGATGCCACGGTATCCATGACCGCTTCGATCACAATAGGCTGTTTAACAAAGGGATTAATCAATGCCGCAAATCGTCGTGCCAGAGCCGCCCCGCGACTGAAGCCAATCAACACCACCGCTTTGATATTGGGGTGGTAGTGGCTTTGAAAGTCGAGCAACGCTTGGTTGAGAATATTGGCTACATCGGCATTTTCGAACGCAAAGCCCGTGTTTAACCAACGCTCAAGCACACTGCCATAGGTGCCAACGCCCGCATAATAAAAAGACCGATTCGACGACAACACTCCCAAGCGTCCATCGCAGGGGCTCAAACCGCCTCCCATTAACACATGAGATTTTAAAACATTCGAAATGCTCTCATCTTCATAGGACGCGGCATACGCATCGCTGGGATCATTACAGGTACCATCAAAATGAAAAAAAAGAAAAGACATAGCCACTCCCTGTTTCGCTTATCTTAGAAACAGGGAATCATAAAAGACGCTATTAAAATTTACGTTGAGACAGAGCAGCGTTTTGAATCACAAGTGCAATCTGCTCATACGAGCAGATTGCATGCGCAATTACACGGTGTAGGTTTGATCGGTGTATTCAATCGTTTCGATGCCGATGAGTTGGGCGCCGAAGTTATTTGCGGCGATATAGTAGCCGGTTTCGTCTTCGAACGTTTCCACCTCCGTCGAGGCGATAGACAAGCGTACGGTATCGTTGCCACTGCCGCCATTGACGGTATCGAACCCGCCGTTCCCGAGAATAATCAGATCATTCCCCGCGCCAGTGCTGATGCTGTTATCCACCTGATTATCCGTCACAGTGTCGTTACCTTGACCAGTAATGACGTTCTCAATAACAGCACCTTTAGCAATGCCTAAATTATGTTGATTTAAAAACGCGCCTTCCCCTTGCGACACAATAAAGTTTTCTAAAGTGTCATAAGTGTTGGCACCTAATCCTGCCGCCTGAGCCACCAAAACCGCTTCTTGAGCGGTTGTACGCTCTGAAATAGATGATAAGGTGTAGTCGGATAGATCAATCGTACTCGCAAATGCGGCATCGCTGGCATCAATAGTATCCTCACCGTCCGCGTCCCAAATCGTTAGGTAATGACTGTTTGTAGAGTCAAACGAGCGCGTGCTTTCATCATAGCGATACACAGTATTGTCTGTATTGGTAGACAGATCGGCACCGTACGCCACTTGTAACGCCGCCACATCGAAAATACCTAAATCCGTACGAAAGCCATTCACAGTATAAAAATTATACCCACCGCCACCAGTTTGTTGCGCTTCGGTCGTCCACATACCCACTTGAGTATACGTCATCACAGTGTAATTTGAATTGTCGACCGCTGTTGGCATTGCAGGGGAACCTTCAAAGGAATGATCCATTCCCATCGCGTGACCTAGCTCATGTAAGATGAGCAATACACCGTATTTGTCATTTAAAAAATAATCAGCCTCTTCAGTATTTTGACTGTTGGCGTCTAAGAAAACATCACCGCCCGCGCCACTCCCTGGGTAGTAAGCATAAGCCGCCGTATTGGCATCTTGATTCACCGCTGACACTCGCACATCTGCACTGACCCCAGAACTGGTTTTAATTAAATCTAGATTAATGTATTGGTTTTGAGTGGCTGCAACACGTTCAAATGCCAACTGCTCAAGCGAAGTAAGCGCACGCCAACCGCCGCTGTCACCACTGTTAACATGATCGCTTGGAATACTGCTCGGAAAACCGTAGGTAAGGCTGGCCTTATCCCAGAGTGACGACTCCTCTAATAAGGTATTTACATGCTGAGTCTGCGAGGTCGGTAAGCCATCGACACTGTTCACTTGGTAACTACGAGAGTGGGCAACGGTTTTCGCATTACTCACGGGCTCTTCTGGCTGCACCTCATTTTGCTCTAATGCAACGGTGTAAGTATTGTCATTAAAACCTGAATTCGCATCACTATGGTACACCTCGATAAAATACTGACCGGCTTCTTCAACCGTAAACGTATGATCAAACGACATATCTTCCACGGCTATGCTGAATATTGGCGCATCCATGACATTATTTGCCAAGTACAAATCTGCGATAATCGGCGTAGTCGATGTCACACCGTCAACAAGATCATTGATGCTATAAGTGTACTGTCCAGGATCTAGCGTCATTTTGAAAACATCAACATCCCCCGCCTCTTCGAGCACCCCACTCAATGTCATAAAGCCAAGCGCTGTGGCCGTGTCATCTTGTTGATTAGCATGATCATCAACAACAGGTTCTTCATCTATCGGCGTATCAGGCTCGTCTGTCGGAAACGCTACAAGCGTATCGCTTACAATACTGGAAATTGTTAACAGTGTATTACTACCTGTCGGTACATTCGCACTGATACTAGGATTTGAAGCCAATACGACGGACAACTGAACAGAACTGTCCGTACCCGCATCGATCGCTTGCTGAAGACGCGCAGAAAGCACTGAACGCGCGATAAGCGATAAATTGGCGCCCAAACCATTCGCCACCCCATCTAAAATTTGCTCACCCGTTGCCATAATTTAACTCCATACTGTTGAATCTATGAATTACTTTATTATTGCTAGGTTGTCTGGCATTGCCACAACTTGTTCAAGTTTTTACAAAACACAAACAAAAAGAACTGATTTAGTAACAAAGCCATGTAAAATATGGTGGTATTACCTCTTATTAACATGGATTAAAAGGAATTCGTTATGGCAAATGAGCTACACGCTACTTCAATCGTGGTTTTGGAAAACAACGCTTTGAATTATTTGGCGCCAAATGGCATTTCAGGGATGCAGCTAGTCAATGGCAGCTTGAACTTCACTGGTTCTAGCGAAGCCGTATCGGTTTTTGACTCGCTTGATTTTGGTTCAGGGCTGACCATAGACAATCCCGGCATTTTGCTAACTTCTGGTGACGCCACGCTACCACGATACAACGGTGTATCAAATTATGGACCGAGTCACTCTTTACCTGGAGACACGGATCTGGATGAAGTAGTTCAAACCGCTTTTGACAGCGTGAATGGTGGCTTTAGTACCACCACCAACGATGCCGCTGTACTTGAATTTACGCTAAACCGAACCAACGACACGGCTAAAACGCTCGCTGTTGACATCATGTTCGGTTCAGAAGAATACCCAAACTACATTGATAGCTTCGTTGATGCCGGCGGCGTATTTATAAATGGCGTAAACTACGCCTTCTTTAAAGCAGACCCAACCCTTCCATTAAGTGTCACGTCTAAAAATGTAGAGTCTGGTTCTTTTATAGACAATACCAATGATACTCACAGCATTGAGTACAATGCGATCAGTCGTACGCTAACCCTGTTCATCCCCTTAGCCGATGACCAAGACACGTTTGATATCAAACTGGCGATCGCGGACTCAGGTGATCACATTTTGGACAGTGGTTTATTTGTGTCTGACATTCGCACAACCACCAATGCCATTGATGGCTTCTATACTTCCGTCAAGCCACTTGGCACGAGCGATGACGTGGTGTCTGTTGGTGACGATACAGCGACGTACTTTACCTCTTCTGCAGGCTTACACTCGTATACTGGCAGCACCCAAGCCGATGTATTCGACTTTACCGGTGGCGGGTTTAATACCATTAAAGGCACGTTAGAACAGATAAACGGTGACCAAGTCTTTAACTTTACTAACAGCTCGCAATTGGCAGTCCAAGATAACCTCACGGCTGACATGATCACGGCGGAGCAAGGATCCGCGATCATCACCATTGATAAAGGTGACGGCAATGCCTCTACTATCACCTTTAAAGGTGATTACCAAAACCAATCCTTGTTGCTGTCAAATAACGGACAGGAATCCGTGATTACCTTGTACCAAGCAAGCGGCGCGGATATTGGTCAAGGTATGGAATTGTTAGTGGGTGCGAACTTTAATCCGCTAGTCGATAAAGTCATCGAGACACGCCTGCAAACGGCGCTGGACGCAGGTGCTAGCAGCATGCAAATCGCAACCGTCTTAGCCTACTACGAAGAAATCTCACAAAATGAGATGTTCGAAGGCGGCTTAAACCCTATCTTTGCGATTCGCGACGCGGTGCAAACCTTAATTGATAACCCCGTAATGCCAGAAGGCAGCGCCATCATCGACATTGTTGGGACATCAGTGGGCGAGTAAGCTGGAGCGGCATCGCCAGCCACTTAGTAAACGAAAAGCGCTTCTATAAACATAGAAGCGCTTACTTGAGAGCCGTCCAACAACTGTATCAAGCTATATAAGCGTGACCAGAGAAGTCCAAATCTCCCACACCAATTAACTGAGCGTCAGAGTCCGACGTAACACTTGGCGACTCAGGTACGGTAAGGCCTGCTTTTGCTGCGCTAGCTTGCATGTCGCTCACAATACTGGAAATGGACAAAATAGCATTACTGTCGGTCGGTAAAGCCGAGCTAATCATAGGGTTCGATGCCAGAACTACGGATATCTGCATTGAGCTACTCATACCAGCCTCCGCAATCTGCTGCAATCGAGCGGAAAGAAGCGTATGCACCAGCGATGATAAGCTCACACTGAACGCTTCCATCACCCCATCTATAATCTGATTCGAGTTGTCTTGGTTAGCATTGTCTTGTTGGCCTAGCGAAATAGTGGTGTCTGAAAATTCTAAATATTCGATCCCAGTAAAACGATAAGACCCTGACGAAAAAGAGAGATAAGAAATCTCATCCAAGTCATTCAGCGTGTGCGTATATTGATCACTGGCTGCGTTAAACACTAACGTGTCGTCACCAGAACCACCGATTAACAGAGCATTGGTAGTGGCGATAATGCGATCGTCCCCCGCGCCACCGTAGACAAAGTCATAGTTTGAGCTGCTGCCGTTTAGCACATCGTCCTGAGACGCCACAATGTAATCGCCGTCCTGCTGCTGCCCTGCTAAATACACACCTGTGGTGGAATAGTTTGATACTTCATCCAAAATCCGCGACCAAGCTTCCTCTTCTAAAGCATGAGCGATAGCTTGATAGTAATCCATGGCATGATTGGCATCACGATAATAGTAAAATGGTAAGTGATAATCTGGTGTATTGAGCGTTTGATCACCATAAAAACGAACCACCTGACCGGGGCGGTTGTTGTCTAGAAAAACATCCCAAGATTCGCTGACCGGATCTTTCGCAATCTCAATTTGGGTAATGCGACTATCGTCATAATAGTCTTTACGCCACACCGTACCCAAAAAGAATGAGCGATCCTCAATAAAAGGCGCGGCCGCAAACACAACCGATTCAAGATTCGCCCCAAGGCTATAATTAGAATGTTTCGACATGTATTCGAGCGCCATGGAGCCCCCCATACTGTGCCCCGTCACATAAACATTCTTTACCTCAGAGTGATCGTCCAAGTACTCATTTAAACCATTAAATAAGCGTGAAAAATAACCATAATGCTTATTCATGGTATCTGAGGAGAAGAAGTCAATCGGTTCCCAGTGATCTTTATCAGGATGGTATTTATCGCTTAGGTCATTTGGATTCTTACCCAAGCCTTTATCATCGGAGTCATTAGTACCACGAAACGACACCACTAACGAATCACCTGATCGAGCCACAAACGCCGCCGCATTGGCATGGGTGTAGTAACCATTTTCCATGGTGTTGGTTGTGGTAAAGCGGGTGCTGCTTGAGGTGTACTCAGACTGGTAAGTGGATAGATTAAAATCCACCGGCTGCCAGCCATTCTCCAGCAAGCTAGAATACGCTTCCTGCGCTCCGGGGCTAGGGTCGTTAATCGCCTTATTTTCCCAATATTGCACGGCATACGCCGCTTTTGAGAAATCCGCCAAGGTTTGAATCTTACTCGTGTCCGTATTAAACATTGTCATCCATAACATCCTGATTAGTTAAGGCGCTATTTTATACAACTATCAATCTTTACAAAATCCTTAATGTTGTAAATACCGAATTTTTGAAGATAAAACCTGATCGGCGAGCGTATTGTCTGCGCAATTAATTTATAGGTGCGAAAGGCCTTTGATCGCAGATGAAATCTGCTCGTACGAGCGCATTGTAGGTGCGAAAGGCCTTTGGTCGCAGATGAAATCTGCTCGTACGAGCGCATTGTATGCGCGATAGGACTTTGGATCGCAGATGAAATCTGCTCGTACGAGCGCATTGTATGCGCGATAGGACTTTGGATCGCAGATGAAATCTGCTCGTACGAGCGCATTGTATGCGCGAAAGGCCTTTGATCGCAGATGAAATCTGACCGTACGAGTGCATTGTATGCGCGATAGGCCTTTGATCGCAGATGAAATCTGCTCGTACGAGTGCATTGTATGCGCGAAAGGCCTTTGATCGCAGATGAAATCTGCTCGTACGAGTGCATTGTATGCGCGATAGGCCTTTGATCGCAGATGAAATCTGCTCGTACGAGCGCATTGTATGCGCGATAGGACTTTGATCGCAGATGAAATCTGACCGTACGAGTGCATTGTATGCGCGATAGGCCTTTGATCGCAGATGAAATCTGCTCGTACGAGCGCATTGTATGCGCGATAGGACTTTGGATCGCAGATGAAATCTGCTCGTACGAGTGCATTGTATGCGCGATAGGCCTTTGATCGCAGATGAAATCTGCTCGTACGAGTGCATTGTATGCGCGATAGGCCTTTGGATCGCAGATGAAATCTGCTCGTACAAGCGCATTGTATGCGCGAAAGGCCTTTGATCGCAGATAAAACCTGCTCGTACGAGTGCATTGTATGCACGATAGGCCTTTGATCGCAGATGAAATCTGCTCGTACGAGCGCATTGTATGCGCGATAGGACTTTGATCGCAGGTGAAACCTGCTCGTACGAGCGCATTGTATGCGCGAAAGGACTTTGACTTGTTGTGTACGTGGGGCTGGCATTGAAAAACCATGTTATTTCATAAAGCAATTCTTGAACAATATTTACTAAAACAAACCTTGCAAACACGTATCATTCTCTTTAGCCTCCCAAACTAATAACCATAACTCATGGATGGAGCTTATGCGCGGTATTGCCTCGTCAACATATCTACCCCAATATTCCCATCCAGACTAAACTTTTTTCAATAAACGCATCCTGCGTTGCACATAACGAAAACACATGCCATTTCAAGGAAGCAAAATGAGTATAGAAGCGACAAAACAATACCAACTATTAGATACTGGATCCTATCTCGTATTTGCATCGAAGCCAATCACCGAGCTAAGTGAAGGTGAGCAAGTTACCTTTACCATTGAAAGAACGAGCAACCTGAGTACAAGCGAGACGGTGCACTGGGAAGTCACCGAAGCAGGTGATGCACTACAGCAAATTCTGCAAATCCAAGGCACCTTAAGCGATACCTATATCAATGGCGATCGAAGCACTGCTCTACTCAGTAGTTTTGCCTCCGATATGGCGGGTGACTTGGTATTCTCAGCTGGACAGAAAAGCGCCAGCATGACCGTTGCGACACACGACGACCCAAGCATTTCAAGCAATCCTTACCGCTCCTTTCCTCTGGTGTTAACACCTGAGGATAGCGAGTCATTTTCAGTTAACTATGGGATCGCAGATCAACAAAGCCGGACCATTGAATTGATACCGAATCAAGCCGCAAAATTCATGACCGAAGGCGGTCAAGCCGTCGAAATCCAAATAGCGCTTGAAACAGATACACCCTACACTTTAACCCTGAATGAATTGCATGAGGGCGGCGATGTCACAGCAAACGAGTCCCCCTTTACATTAGAGTCGTTTGAGACATTTGCTATTTACAGCCCAACCGGCGTGCTTGTTACACCCACCTTAGCAAAAGATGCCACCACGATTACTTTTACACCGACAGAGTCAGGTCAATACCGCATCATCTTTGTCGGTGACCGTGCTACGCATGATGTGTCCATTACTGAAAAAGACAGCGATGCGCTAATCACCTATGTCAATTTCGCCAACGATGACAGCCAAGTGACCACAACGGATACGTCCTATGATCTGGAAATATTCACTGATACACTACATCGCGAGCTCTCTTTGTACTCTTCGCTAGACCCAACACACATCGAAGAAGGTGAAGAAACCATCATCACCCTAGAGCGCTCAAGCAATCTGGATGTTGATGAAACCTTTGTCTGGGCCATCAACCTTAATAGTCTATACAATTCCGACTATGGTCAAATAGATTGGGAGAGTTTGGAAAATCAATGGCCAAAGCCAGAGTTACCGGAGTATTACCTTCCATCTTATCAACAGGCCGATTGGGCCGATGTTAACTCACCATTAACGGGGCTGTTGCATTTTGCCGCAGGTGAATCACAAGCGTCGTTTGCCTTTTCAGCCACAGATGACAACGTTCTAGAGTTTAATGCGGAGGGCATTACCTTGGCGTTAAGCCCAATCTCAGAGCTGCCCAACATCGCTGGACGTACGTATACAGTGAATTATATGGAAGAAGTAAGCGAGGGTGTTTTTGAACAACGTACAAAAGTAATCACCGAAACCGTCACGCCTGACTTCGTTCTCGCCAATGACGGTATCAATACCACATTAATCATCGCTGATAATGAAAGTCCGCAACAAACCATGTCCGTCGACGATCACCTTACCTTTGTTCAGAGCGAAGCAACCCCGGTTGAAATCAGCATCGAATTCGACACACCAGGGCAATATGTCTTCGACTTAGCTTTAGTGCAAGACGGTAACTACCAAGGTGAAAACCGAGCCGAAATCACTATTTTTGACAGTCAAGGCAATCAAATTGATACCTTATACACTGACCATGAGGTACTTGTAAGCTTTAACCTCACGGCACAAGACACGGGACAGTATTCATTTGTATTCGACAGCGAAAAAGGGGCGGAGAAGTTTTCTTTAGACGTCTACAAAGATTACACAAACGACGCCTTACAGTTCTTTAACAACGATGAAGAAGCACTCGCGCAAGCCGCTGAATTAGTGTTTGATGCGGTAGCAGATAATTATATTGCAGGACTCCACCAGCACGCGCAAAACCTTGGCATAGATGCTGCCCTATTTTCAGGAATCGTAAATTCGGCAGGATTGAACGGTGTCAGCATCCACGACGTAAACCAATACTTCTTAGACGCAGGCTTAAGCCCACTTTAGTTAAACTGCACCACGCGCGATTGGCCTTTTATCGCGGGTGAAACCTGCTCGTACGAGCGCATTGCATCCGCGAAAGGCCTTTGATCGCAGATAAAATCTGCTCGTACGAGCGCATTGTATGCGCGATCAGGCCTTGGGTGGCTGAACGACTTTGGATCGCAGATGAAATCTGCTCGTACGAGCGCATTGTATGCGCGATGATCTTTTGAAGGAACCTTGCTGTACGAGGGAAACATACTCACATCCCCAGCCACTTTCCCGCGGAGATACCAGTTTTTTAAGCCTAGCTCTTCTTGCTAATTATCTAGACACATCATCACCTGCTCGATCTCTTCCGCCGTCAATAGAATACGTGCACCGAATATATCGTTCAGCCAATTATTGACAGGGTATTGATCCTCTCTCGAAGCATTTCGCTCTATTTTATCATCAATACTTTCTCGAGTTTTCACTCTATAGAAGAACTTTAATGCAATCTCTGCCGACATAAGATAATCATTAATGCACTCGTGCAGCGTTAAACGATAGGTGTAAATGTGCTGTACGGGGACTCTGGCAATCGTTCTTAAAAGGTTCACTTTCTCTATCTTGCCCGATTCAAAATAGTCATTGGAAAAATCAGAATGCAGTTGGTTAATCGCGCAGATTAGCTGCTTAACCTGATTGACTTTATCCATACCCCTCTCCGCAACCATTGATGTATTTCAGCGAGTTTAGGGACTGTTTGCCAAAATCACAGGATGAACCTAACGAAAGATAAATCGCTCTACGCCGCAAACATCTTTCGATAGCAGCCAATCCCCGCACGGCGCTTACGCTGGCGCTTTTGACAATAAACCGTTAGCACTTCTTCCCCTCCCACAGCTGAGTAAGTATGCGCTTCAAAGCCATTGGCAATCGTTAACCAACTCTCTGCCGAGATATTCAAACGCGCTAAAATGGGGGCTTGGGACAGATCTATACGGCCCCGTTTATTGGGATGCAACGCCCTACCCGTCAGATCCACTAAGGCCAGATAATCCACTAATTCAAACGGCAGGCCATCCGGCTGATCCGCCCTTGGGTTCCCCACAAACGGTTGCAAGTTAGTCGGCTGCTTACCATGTTGAGCGATACGCGCCCGTTGCTTGATACTGGTGTAATCCGACTGTTCTGGGGTATCCGCCATGCACGCTCTGACTGGGTTTAGATCCACATAGGCCATGCACGCCATCAACGCCGCCTCATCTAACAGTGCTTGAGACTTAAAACGCCCTTCCCAAAACCGACCAGTGCAGCCATCCTCTTGATTGGCACGACGGGCAATTGGCTCATTTAGCTCCCGCATAAACCAACTAATATCCAATAACCGCTCGCGATATTGTGCCACCGTTGCCTCTAACAGAGGTTGCAAATACTCCGGCACGCCACCCTCTTTGATAAACTGCTGCGTCACCATCGTGCCCTTATGTAACTGATGCCAACGCTCGATCACCTCACGATCCGACCAACTGTGCGCTTTGCTTTCATTCACATGCAATATTACATGGGTGTGATTGCTCATGATTGCATAGGCGCACACCTCTACCGCAAAAATTTGAGCAAGAAACATCAACCGTTCTTCGACCCAATATCGACGATGTTCGTAGCTTTTGCCGCTCTGTTTATCGTCACCGCACAAAAATGCGCGACGTACACAACGGGAAACACAATGGTAATACGGGGTATCAGCAAGACTGACCTGCTGCTTGCGGGCTTGGGGCATTGTTATCCTCCTTGTCGTATAACATCCTGATTACTTAACTGAACTGACTAACCTAAATCAGCATGGAAACAGAAATCGTCATATCAGGATCATGTTGGAAGAGTAACGAAACGAATACGATCAACCACTTCAGCAAACCAAACCACAGCGACCGATCACGTTTATGGGACTGGCAACTTTTTACCAAATGACACGGGCTCGCATCCGCACAGCGCTGACGACATGGTGCCAGTGACGTTTTCTTGCTCTTCTGTTTAGACATATCGACTCTACTCCATGAATATCGAAACCACTGTTTAAGCATACAGTAGATAATGGAAAAGGCGAGTAAAGCGGATTGAGGGAGATCAAATTTTGATCACTTAGAATGGGTGTCTTGATTATTTATAAAATTGGGTACTAAAGTAAACCCTTAGAATGGGTGTCTCCGCTATTTCTGCTGCTTAACCTGATTGACTTTATCCATCCCCCTCTCCGCAACCATTGATGTATTTCAGCGAATTTAGGGACTGTTTGCCAAAATCACAGGGTGAACCTAACGAAAGATAAATCGCTCTACGCCGCAAACATCTTTCGATAGCAGCCAATCCCCGTACGCCGCTTACGCTGGTGCTTTTGACAATAAACCGTTAGCACTTCTTCCCCTCCCACAGCCGAGTAAGTATGCGCTTCAAAGCCATTGGCAATCGTTAACCAATTCTCTGTCGAGATATTCAAACGGCAGGCCATCCGGCTGATCCGCCCGCGGATTACCCACAAACGCCCGTAAGTGCGTCGGCTGTTTACCATGCTGAGCGGTACGCGCTCACTGCTTGACACGGGTATCGTCTGACGAGGCACACACCTCTACCGTAAAAATTTGGGCCAGAAACATTAGCCGTTCTTCGACCCAATATCGACGATGTTCGTAGCTTTTGCCGCTCTGTTTATCGTCACCGCACAAAAAAGCACGACGAACACAGCGGGACACGCAATGGTAATACAGAGTATCAGGGGAGACTGATTATTTGTTTACGCGGGGCTGGCATTGGGTTCCTCCATCCATGAAAGATACTGTTTAAGTATACAGCTGATTGAGGAGGCGTCAACTTAGCATGGGTGTCCATACTGTCTGCTTTGTTTGAGATGGGTGTCTTAGTTAATTTTAGTTAATTTGTGGGTGTCTTAGTTAATTTTCAGGGAGATCAAATTTTGATCACTTAGAATGGGTGTCTTGATTATTGCCTGTCTTAGTTAATTGTGTTTTTAGTTATTTTTAGATTGAGGGAGATCAATTTTCGATCAGTTAGAATGGGGGTCTAAGTTAATTTTCTCTTGATTAATTACAGACATAAAAAAACCCCAACTCAATGAGCTGGGGTTTTGATGGTTTCAACCGAAACGATCTTTAGAAAGCTAAATTCTTAAAGGAATTAAGCGATTTCTAGAGTATCAGATGTAGTGTTGAACGTTGCAGTAGATAGATCTACTAGACCAGTGATCATAATAGCTAAATCTTCACCATCTGCAAAAGAGTTATTACTTACAGCACCGTCATCCATTGCAATGTAAGTGTTTCCATTGTATTGGAACCAACCTAGTTCACCAGCAGCTAGAGTTGTCATAGCTTGATCAAGGTATGCTTGAGTAGACTCTGTCGCACCTTGAGCAAGAGTAATTTGAGCTGCATTGAAATCAGTTGCCACTAAACCAGCAAAGTCAAATACATCACCAGTATTAACACCGCCATTAATTACAACATAGTTGCTCTTGTTTGTAGATACACCGTCGAAATCGAACGTATCGTTACCTGTACCACCGTTGATAGTAACAAGGTCAGCACCTGTTGAAATTACGAACGTATCATTGCCCGCACCACCGCTGAAAGTAGAGCTATCGGCAGTACCGTTGATAGTGATTGTGTCGTTACCCGCACCACCAGTAACAGTCATGTTTGCACTGTCAGCTGTGAACGTTAGACCACCAGCTGTTAGGCCAGATGCATCAACTGCTTTCAACGTAGTAGTGTTGCTTGAAGTCAGGTCGACACCAGCATTACCAGAAACGTTGATAGTAGTAACAGCATCACCGTTAGCCGTGATTACGTTTGTTGCCCCATCAGCATCCGCTGCAGACGAAGTAATGTTGAAAGTTTCAACGGCGTCAGCAGTCACTGTACCAGCATTGTTCGCAGTACCTGCTGCTTGATCGGCAACATCCACACCATTTACAACGTTTGTTTGGTTAGTAGACGCAAGAACAAAGTTCAAAGCATCTGCAGTACCAGTAGCATCAGCAAGAGCAACAGTTGTTAAGCTGTTCGCTGTAGATGTAGTACGGAAAGCAACAGTGGAATTCGCAGCTGCATTTGTTAATGCAAGAGTATCTACAGTGTTAACACCGTTATCAGAACCACTAACTGTAACGTAATCGTAAGTTAGGTTTCCAAGGTTTACTGTGTGAGTATCTGCACTACCATCAGCATTGTTTGCAAAGTTATTGATCGTCAAACGTTCAAAGTCAGTCACTTCTGCATCAAAGTCAGTGTTTGCAGATACTGCAACAGCATCAGTGTAACCCATTGACAATGTATCAGTACCAGCACCGCCTGTAACAGTAGCGTTGATAGTTGAAGCATTTGTACCAGTAGCAATTACAAGCGTGTCATCACCAGCACCTAGATCGATGTTATCACCAGAAGCGATAGCAGCAGCACCTAGAGTTAGAGAGTCATTGCCAGCACCACCAGTGAAAGCAACCGCATTTGTACCACCAAGAACAGCTGTTACACCGCCAGCGTTACCTGATGCATCAATTGTTTCAAGCGTTACAGCATTTGTTGTAGCGCCTGTTAGGTCTACAGATGCTGAACCGTTAACATCAATCAATGTTGCAGCAGTGTAAGTTGAAGCACCTGAAAGCGCTGCTTCAGCGTTGATAGTAACAGTTTCAGCTGCTGCTGCAGTGATAGCACCTGTAGATGCTGTACCTGAAGTATTGATTGTCAAGTTAGCAATGGTCGCAGCACCTGAATCTAGGCTAACTGTATGATCAACATTATCTAGGTTAACAGTCAATGTAGTCGCAGCTGTATCAAGCGTTGTCGCACCGTTGCTGTTTGTTAGACTAAGAGTCTCTAGCACATCAAAACCATTTGTAGTGCCTAGAGTAGCCGTTCCAAATGTGCTTACTGTGATGTCTTTAACACTCGCTGTAGCATTGTCGTTAAGAACAACATTACCCGCTGTCACAGTGTTAGAAGATGTATCTGCAGCTGTAGCAGCAGTACCAGATGTAGCAACAGCAGTAGGAAGCGACGTTGGATTAGCTGAAGATGCTAGGTTCAACGTTGGAGCAGCTGTACTAGAAGTGTTAGTGAAAACAACAACTGATCCATTAGCAGCGCCAGAAGTAATGTTCGCATCTACATCATTCGTATAGATACCTTGTGCAGTTGTACCATTACTTTGCGTGTCAACAGCTGTTAGATCAGCAAATGCACTTGCAACTTCCGCTGCAGTCAATGCTTTAGCTGCTGTAAACGTAAGACCTGCAACCGTAACAGATTGACCAGAAGCAAGGGCTTTGAATGTAACAGTTTGAGTACCGCCAACAAGAGACGTTGCAGCCTCTGTTTGAGCCGTAGCAGTATTGTTTTGAACAACACTGATTGACTCAGTTGCGTTACCAGCTGTAGCTGTTACTGTGCCGTTAGTGATGTCGCCATCAGCAGTTGCAGCCGCTGCAGTGCTAGTAGAATCTACCGTGATATCGATAGAAGTACCGCCCTGAACATTGATCGCGCCTGCGTTAACGTCGGCGAATGAAATGGGTACTGCTGCAGCACCTGGAGTGAGGGTTGCGGACACACCTGCCAGACTATTAGTTGTTCCACCAGCAACTGCCGTAGGCTCAATCGAATCTCCAGCAACCGTCTGATTGATGGTAATGACAGCTCCACTGGCGGAGGCATTAACAGTTGGATCGGCATCGATAAGGGCGGCGGCGGCACTTGCTACAGCGGAGGCATCAGTAAAGTCGATGTTAGCGTCATTGACTACTACTTGACCATCCAGTATTTGGTTACCGTTGGTATCGTAATTGATGGTGAGACTTTCATCTCCATCATCACTGCCATCAGCGGTAATGGTAAGAGTATGAACTTCAGGCGTCCCAGCTGTGCCGGCGATTGACGAGCCCGTGTTAGTGTTAGTCTGAGTAACCTTGATCGTGCCAGTAGGCTGATCAGTGTTATTACCAACGTTGATCGTGCCGCCAGTAACATCAGCAGTTGTCCCTGCAACTGTTGCATTTACAGTGACATCAGTACCACCTTCAACAACAATGTTACCTGTACCTTGGTTAGTATCAGTAACCGTTACTGTACCAGCACTTTCAGTTGTATCGCCAACAGAGATATTATTGTTAGCTGCTGAGTCAGTTACTACAACATCTTTACCACCGTTTACAACGATAGCGCCTGTTGCGCCTGATACAGAAATATCAGTTGTTGCCGCTGCAGTTAGAGTAGAATCAATAGATTTCGTTGAAGCTAGTGTCTCTACACCAGAGAATGTTGAACCAGACACATTAGCTACTACATCATCAGAACCTTGGATAGAGATCGTTTCAACATTTGAAACAGATGCAGCAGCTAGTGTGTATGTGTTAGTGCCGTTATCAGATGTGATGTTTAGAACATCTTCACCTGCACCGCCATCAATTGCATCCAATGTGCTTAGCGTATGAGCGCCTGCACCAGCACCTGCTTCTAGATCATAATTTGCACGGAATGTATCATTACCCGCACCACCTGTGAACTCATCAACGTTAGATGTCAACACAAATGATTGACCCGCATTCGTTGGATCTTTGATCAAGATGTTACCAGACTCTTGAGCGGCTTCGTTGTTCTCGTCAAGCAGAACCACTTTGAATGCTTCAAAGCCTTCAGTGATGCCGTCAGCTGCTGGTGTTAGAGTAAACGTACCCGTTGTCTCACCCGCTAGGATAGTGACAGTACCGTTAAGTACACCTAGGTCATCAACTGGTGTTGCTGCTGCAGCAACAGACGTTGTTACGCCTTGTACTTGGTAAGTGAACGTAGTGTCTACTTCCACTGCTTTGTTCATTGTTACCGTGAAGTCAACACCGTTGCCTTCAACAACAGAGTTTTCTGCTGCAGCAAAGCTTTCAACGGCTAGAGGCAGACCAGAGTTGTCCGCTTCAATTTCAGTTTGAACAGTTGTTACTGTAGAGCTGATAGACGTTAGAGGAGTTTCGCCAGCAGGAACTGATGCAGCGATTGTTGGGTTGCTTGCTAGAACAGCAGCTACTTGGATAGAGCTTGCTGTGCCCGCGTCAATTGCAGATTGCAGACGTGCTGCAAGGGCTGATTGTAGAGTAGCAGAAAGCGTTACGCCTAGGTCAGCTAAAACGCCGTCTAACAAATTGGTACCTGTAACAGTAGCCATATATTTATCTCCTAATACTTACGTAAGTAAGGGGCAGGCTGCATCATGCAGCCTGCTTATATTATCTAACAGTTAGATTGCTTGGCAGAGATTATACTGCTAACCAATCAGAACCGTATGCAGCGTCAACCACACCTACTTTCGCAGCGAAGTCAGCTTCAGCTTGAACGTCTGTTACTAGCTGAGCATCTTGCTCGCCTAGTGTTACAGCCCAAGCGTTAGTGAATGTTGTTACATCACCGTATACGAAGTCTAGAGACGTAGCAGAAGAGCTATCAATCACGCCTTCCGCACCCGCTGGAGCGTTTTCAACTGTGATTGTATCGTCATCGCCTAGACCGTTGATTGTCGCAAGCTTAACGCCAGCTGTTGCAAAGTCTAGTACGTAGTTGAATGCACCTGTAGACGCATCGTAAGTCTGAAGGTCAGCAACTGTTACGTCAGTTTGATCAGCAGGATCTGTTGGATCTGTTGGATCTGTTGGATCTGTTGGATCTGTTGGATCTGTTGGATCTGTTGGATCTGTTGGATCTGTAGTGAAGTCACCGTCGATCAAGTTAGCACGTAGTGCTTCGTACTCAGCTGTATCAGTGATCTGTAGGTTAACAGATGCACCGAAGTCTAGCGTACCTAGGTAGTTAGACGTAGCGAAGTCACCGTCCGTTACAGTAGTGCCATCAGCGTTTACTGTAGACGTTAGAGAGAACACTTTGTATTCACCTTCGTTTAGGTCGTTTTCAACCATAACGATGTGCTGTTGAGTGCTGCCTACTAGGTCTGCAGAAGCGTTGTTGTAGTTAGAAGCGCTTAGTAGAGCGTCGTCTAGGTTACCGTAGTCGTTTGCTAGGTCGCCGTTTAGAGCGCTACGTAGAGTCGCTGCGTCTAGGTTATCCCAAGACTCGCCAGTTTGCTCTTGGAAACGGATTACGTTTACAGAGTTCGCTACTGCTAGGTTAGAACCTGCAGCAGAGTCAGCGAATGCTTCAGCACCGTTAACGATGTTTACAGTTGTTACAACATCACGAACTGATTGGCTGTTACCGTTGTTCTGAGATGGATCTTCATCGTTCGTTAGGAAAGATGAGAAGTCTAGAGCGTGGTTGCCAACTTCAGTAGCAGAATCTACAGAGTCAGTAGAAACATCGTGGAAGTTCACAACGCTTGCTTTACCGAATGCACCAGAGATCTTAAGGATGTTAGAGCTGTTCTCGTTAGAGTGAAGCACTACAAGGTCGTTAGAACCTGTACCTAGATCGATCGTAGAGAAGTTGATGCCAACTGTGTCATCAGAAGAACCACCGTTAGAGTAATCTTGGTACAACGTAGAAGAAGCATCTAGGATGTCAACTTGGTCATCACCAGCGATTTGGCCAACTGTGTCATGGTTAACTTGATCATTTGTGTAAAGCTGATCGTCAGCTACACCGTCACGACCTACTGAACCGAACCAATCGATGTTGCTAGTTTCAGTTTCGATTTCAGAAGCTGTTTCTAGATCTTCTGATAGTAGGTTAGTTGTGTTGATCAAACCTTGACGTAGTGCAGTTAGATCGTTACCGATGTTAACTTGGCCGTCAGTTGCGTTGTTCGCTACTAGTTGTGGTTGGTAGATCGCCACTGCTAGCGTGTTGTCACCGCCGATTAGAGATTCAACGTGTAGTTGCTCTTTACCAGATGTCATTTCGTAAGAAAGTAGACGAGATAGCTCTGGGTTCGCTTCGATCGCTTCGATGATTGCATCGTTGATCAGCATTTGGTTTGCAACGAAGTTGCCTTGAGAGTTTGTTTGGATAGAAACAGTCTCTTCAAAACCAGCGAAAGACAGTGTTAGCTCTGCGCTGTAAAGAACACGCTCACCAAACTGCTGTGCACCAGTAGGCTCACCGAAGAACCACTCACCAGACGTTGCGTTGCCGTTTTCGTCCATTGAGTTGATGCGTACGTAGTCGCTGTCAGCACCAGTATCGATGTTGAAGTTACCGTATGCGTCGATTTCAACGTAGTCTTCACCGCCAGCTGTTGTGATGTCTAGGTTGTCTAGAATTTCCATTGTTTCTTGAGAAACGCCGTCTACTAGATCCATTTCAACAACAACAGAGTCGTCGCCAGCACCAGTGCTAACTGCGAAAGATTCACCGATTAGATCAACAGCGTCGCCGTGTAGATCGAATGTTAGGCTGTCTTCGCCAGCGCCAGTTGTGTAAGTGTATACACCGTTGTCTGCTACTAGGGCACCGTTTGCATCGAAAGATTCAACGATTTCAGCGTTAACAGTGATGTCGCCGCCGCCAGTTGCATTCAATGTGTTTAGGTTGTGAACTGGAGAGTCCGCACCTAGGTAAAGATCACCTTGGAAGCCAGCAGCATTGAACATGTCAAGCGTACCACCGAATGGTGCTTCATCGTCAACACCGTTGATAGACTTAAGATCTGTTGGTGCACCACGAACTGTTAGAGACGCGTAATCACCAGAATCAAGCTGTGCAGCTTCAGTCGTTAGGTTGATTGTACGTAGAGCACCGTCAGTAGAAACGATTGCACCTAGGTTAGAGTGACGTGCTTCACCACCGATCATTTCGATGTTGAATACTTCGATACCGTCACGCGTGTCAACGTTCGTGTCAGTACCGCTTAGGCTCTGCCAGTCGCTACCACCGATTACAAGGTTACCACCTTCACCGTCGTTACCCACTTTATCAAGTTCAACGTCGATAGTGATTGGGTTTAGCGTTTGCTCAGATTCTACGTTGTCGAAACGACCGTAGATGTTGAACGCGCCGGTTGCATCAGCAGGTGTGATGAAGCCAGTTGGTACGATGTCACGACCTTGAGAGTCAGTGATTGTGATCGCAGGGATCGTTACACGCTCACCCGCATCGTTGAATGTGAAGTCAGTGTTTGTTTCATCAACAGCTACTGTTAGGCCTTCAAGTTCAGTTGTGCCATTAGCAACAGCGTTGTCAAGAACAGTTTGGATCGCTGCTGCAAACGCTTCCCAAGTGTCCGCTGCTTGTGCAACAGATTGCTCAATGATTACGTCGTATGGTGTTTCATCAAGAGTGAAACGAACACCTACACGCTCGATGTTCAAAAGAGGCGCGTTTACGTAGTCTGGAGAGTCTTGGTCAAGTAACCAGTAGTTTGCTTGAGAAGTACCAGTAGACTGACCTGCTAGTAGGTAATCTTCGTCGAAGTAAACAGACATGTCTGATGCATCCATGTCCGAACCGAAGTCATCAGTCTTAACCATTTTGATAGTCAGATCTTCAGTGTTGCGATCATCACCGTTAGTCTGCTTAGTCGTTAGGTTCTCAATTACTAGGTCACCGTCAGACTCGTTAGATACGATCATGTCAACGTCAAACATGTTTTTAGCATTGATTGTTACAGTGTTAGCGCCACTGCCTAGCAATTGCTGTTCAACATAAACTTTGATGTTTTCAACGTTGTTAGTATCAGGTGTGATTTCTGTACGGTTTTCTGCGTCAGCGTCAACACCAACGTATTGTACTGTTACGCGAGCATCTAGAGTATCGATGCCGCCTTGACCGTCGATGGTATCACCTGACGCTAGAGTGTTCGCAACACCGCCAAAGTTATCATTTTGAACAACGAATGCTTTGAACACATCATCCGCAGACGTACCTACTTTGTTATCCCATCCGTGAGATAGGAATTGAACATTACCTACTGAAGTGTCGCCACCGAACAACGTACCGTCGTCAATCGATGCTTTCTTCTCAGCAACGGTTGCATCGTCCGCTGTTACGCCGTCTGTTACAGAAGACATTTCAGCCAATGTCAAGCCCGTTTTGTTGCTGTTTAGAGCAAAGTATTCAGCCACTTCAACTTTGTTGTTTAGCTCAGCAACTGCTGCGCCCCAAGTTGCATCGTCTTCAGATACAGAGCTTAGTGCCATTACAGCTTGGTAGATTGCACCACTGAAAGAGCCACCAGCGTTCACAGCATTAACAACAAATGCTTCAGCTTCCGCTGTTGTGTCTGCAGAAACGTTGTCACCTAGTAGGTTAGCAACAAAACGACCAGCAAAATCTTCTGCTGTTAGGTAAGCAGGGTACATTGCAGTGAACTCTGCAGTGTTACCTAGATTGTGTGCGTACTGTTCTAGTGTCGCGCCGTTTTCTAGGCCTGCTGCAAGATCTTGAAGTAGGTCAGATGTTGGTGCTGCATCAAACATACCAACGACAAGTGTTAGTAGTTCCGTGCGCTGTTCTTGACTAATAGCCATTTATAAAACTCCTTGATCAAAGGTTATTTACTAAACTTCACGCCTGTCACGCTTAATCCATAATGACAGAACATGAGAAAGTTTTAGTGTTTACTTGCGCTCATGCGCGAGTTTGGTTTGCCAGCTCATAAAACACTACGCAGGATAAACCTGTTGTATAAGTGTGCAATGTTTTTATGACGCTTTGGTGACAGAGCAAATTCTCCTTAGTTAGGAAGACATTTTTTGCCGTTGTTACCTAGCATGTGTTGCAGAGTAATCTAGCAACCGTCAAAAGGATGTGACGGGCATCACACGATGCAATTTTTTTAGATTATCTGGTTATTTTTTGTTTTCGCAGTCAAAAATACTCAACCAAAACAAAGAATTTTTACATAACGGCCAAGACTGACATAAAAATACAATTCAAATCAATGGTTATGGGGCCTTATTCTTTGCTTTTTTACAGTATCATGACATCAGAGCTTTGCGCGTAACCATCTAAGGGGTTTTGTGAGACGCCAAGCAAGAGAGTTCTTGATGGCGTCAAGCTCATGCGTCAGCACATTTAGGCGTGCTTGTTGTTCTGTCATTTGCTGTCGCAACTGGTTATTTTCATTTTGTTGTTGCATCAGACTTTGTTCACAGCGCTGCTGTTGCTGCTCTGCTTCACGTATTACCAAAGAGATTTGCTCGGCTTGCAGCGTTAAAAAAGCAGGCAACTTTTCTAAAGGGACACAGTGAAACGCCTCCGCCGCGCTGACCTCTAACCCCAAGGTATAGCTTCGATAGGTATTTAAACCTTGAATATGATCTGCGTAACGCTGCGTTTTCAGCTGCGATGTGAAGCACTGCATGGCTTGCCATTTGCGCGCTTGATAAGCACTGATGTCTTCCAAAGCATTTACTTTAAGCGGCACACCAATTTCATAGCAGACAACGCTTTCTAATGACGCAATGTGCGACGCAAGGCGTAACCCCATTTCTGCTGCTGCTCGATGATCACGATGCATCTCCCAAACGGACGGTATAACAAGGCACGTAGGCTGATACGTTTGCAGCTGCGTTAATAAGTCGTTTTCTATCGTTGTGTCTGACCACAGCGCGCCATCTTGACCTGTTAGAAAGATAGGCTCGGGTAAATTCAACACTGCCGCGGCGGCTATAGACTCGTTTTTGCGCTGTTGAATTTGCTTGGCGCAATCTTGCTGCGCTTCAGCACTCTCTCCAAACTCACCTTGGACGACCCCTTGCGTCAAGATAAAGGCCTGTACCTGTCTGCCCTGCTCTGCCCATTTGCAGGCACTGGCGCCACAGCCAAATATTTCGTCATCTGGGTGCGGCGCTAAAATGGCAATGCGCTGACCTGTTACAACGCTGGTGGTTTCATAGGGGGTAAAATAGCGTTCAAGCAAGACAATCATCCACTGTTAATAATGCAGCCTATTGTGACGCGCCACTATTAATAGAACAAGTGATCGCAGGTAAAACCTGCTCGTACGAGGGCATTGGATGCGCGATGGCTTTGAAACGCAGGTAAAACCTGCTCGTACGAGGGCACTGGATGCGCGATGGCTTTGAGTCGCAGGTAAAACCTGCTCGTACGAGGGCATTGGATGCGCGATGGCTTTGAGTCGCAGGTAAAACCTGCTCGTACGAGGGCACTGGATGCGCGATGGCTTTGAATCGCAGGTAAAACCTGCTCGTACGAGGGCACTGGATGCGCGATTGCTTTGAGTCGCAGGTAAAACCTGCTCGTACGAGTGGGTTGTTAACGGAAGTCGCTGTCTCCGCCCATGAGCCACCAACTGTCTTTTGAGATGGCTAGGTGGTCAGGATCGTCGAGTGCGTTGCCTGGCACAAAGACTTCCGTTGGGGTGACTGTCGCATGGGTACTTTCGTACCAAGCGTACACGTTGGCGGTTAGCCATGCTTTTACGCTGTTTCGTCCTAAGCGGCTGGCTATTTGTTGCGCAGCGGCTAAATTGGCGAGGCCGTTTTCCGGTGTGGTGATGACGTCAAGCAATTCAATATGAGCTGAGTCCGGGTAGTCTTTTAATACGATAACGCCGATGTAGTTTTGGCTCTGCTGTGTGTCTTGGACGAGGTGTATTTGGTAGTGATCCATGGGTTTTTCTAGGAAACGAAAACGCATCCAATCCTGGTCCCGTACTCCGACAAGATAGTTGTTTAAATGCGGTTTCATTTGCTGCCAAAGTTGGTCAATATTGGCGCCCAGGTCAGAATCTCCTTGCCATTCAGTTAGGCTATATTGCGCCTCTTTGGCTGGCCACTCAGCTTCTAAGATACGATCCATCGGTGCGTATAAGTTTTGTCGCTGACCTACTCGTAGATGCCGACGATTTGGAAAACCAAACCCAAATGGAAACTCTCTATCTTTGCCGATTTTTTCGGTTAGAAAACCGTATACGCTGCGATAGAATGGGCCTGTTTTGGTCAATACACCACGCTGTCGCTTGTCTACCATGACGTCACCAAGTTGAGCCAATGTCGCTGGCTCCCCTTTAACCAATCCTCGACGTGGTGCCCCACCACAGAAACCGGCAATCTCTTGCCCTTCTGAGACTAGGTAGCCTGAGCTGTCTGCAAATTTGTATTTCCAGTTCCATACATCTTCATGTAAGGGTTGCTCAAACGTATCTTGGAACAGTTGTTTTATGTGTTCAAAATCTTGGTCGGTTGCTTCGCGTACATTCCATCGGTCACTTGGCTGTCGTGTGGTGACAATCGCGTTTTCTTTGATACGTTTGCTGTTTTTTGTCTGCCAAGTATGCGGCAGCATGAATAAGCCGCGTTCTTGATTGGGTTGAGTCACATTAAGTGTGACCACTGGATCGGCTTCGTCGTGTAAAAACAGGCCTCTTTCACAGAACAACAATACACCGACGTAGTAGGTACCTTTTAATAACGGCAGTTTTGGCAGGTCAATGCTGATTGAGCCAATGTCATCCAGCCCCATTACAGGCTGGACGCCTGACGCCCACGCGCCACAACTGCTGATCAATTGACCGGCTGCATTGTGTATTGTCAATGCGACCTGTGGTATTTCATTTTGCAGGGTCGATTTAAAGAGGATGTCGAGTGTTAAATCGGTTTCACAACTGACGATGTCTAAGACGTCACCTTGTGCTTGAGGCGTTTTCGCAATCACTTTTTCAATGCGTGCAAACTGGCCTGCTTTACCTGTCACTTTAGGTGACGATGTCGAATCAGACACCACTCTTTTATGTACGTCTTCTGGGGTGGCCTCTGGGTCACTTGCCAAGCGGTCTAAGAAAGCTTGGTAGGCCGGCAGCACTTCTGCAGGTTTGCCGATTTTGACCATCTGGCCTTTTTCAAGCCAGATGGCTTGCGAACACAGCACTTCAATTTGGTACAAAGAGTGCGAGCAAAACAGTATTGTCGCACCGCGCTCTTTCATGGCCATGATACGCTCAAAAGATCGACGAGCGAAGTCACCATCGCCAACGGATAAGGCTTCGTCGATGATGAGTATGTCTGGCTCTATGGTGGTGGCGACAGAAAACGCCAAGCGCACAAACATACCACTGGAGTAAGTTGAAACGGGTTGGTCAATAAAATTACGAACGCCTGCAAAGTCTATAATGTCGTCAAGCTTTTGCTCGATTACGCTCTTTTCAACACCCATAATTGACGCCGATAAGAAGATGTTTTCGCGTCCGGTAAACTGAGGATTAAAACCCGCGCCAAGTTCTAACAGTGCAGCAATGCGGCCTTGTATATGTACATGACCGGTCGTTGGCGTTAATGTGCCACAGATCATTTGTAATAATGTGGATTTACCTGCGCCATTGCGCCCGACGATGCCCAGTACCTCTCCCTTTGGCAGAGAAAAAGACAATGCTTTGAGTGCTTGGTATTCACGATAATATTGTCTTCGACCACGAAACAAAATTTGCTTCAGTCGGTCTTTCGGAGCATCGTATAAATGGTAGGTTTTCGATACTTGTTCGACTTGCAACGCGGCGTCAAAGGACATCTGCAAACCCCTTTTTCAATTTATGAAAACCTGCTGCGCCCATCACCATAATCATTAGTGACACTAAGGTATACGCAATAATCGCCAGCCATGAAGGCCATTGACCTGTCAATACGGCTTCTCGTAGTACTTCTATTGGTAACACAAGCGGATTTAACACCATTACCTTTTGTATCAATGCTGGTAGCGCTGTAATGGGATAAAAAATCGGCGACAGAAACATTAATGGCGTTAGAATTAACGTGATGATTTGAGTTAAATCTCTAAGGTAGACCCCTAGCGCAGCCAACCCCCAACTTAATCCCAACAATAGCGGCGTACAGGCCATGCATAACGCCGCAATACTGACGAAATGAATGCTGAGCTCATGACGCATTATAAGCGCCCCCACGATCAGTACCATCAAATTGACGGCCGCGAAGAATAAAGCACAAAGCACATTGACCCAAGCCAAGATTGGCAGTGGAAAAATGACCTTCTTTACCATATTAGGTTGATCTGTGATCAAGGTTGCAGCGCGGCTGAGCACTTCCGCGAATAGTCCAAACACTAACAATCCTGAGAAAATTTGTAAGGCAAACTCAATATTATTGGCGTCTTCGTTACCAGGCCATTTGGCTTTTAGGACAGACTTAAATACGAAGGTATACACCGCCAACATAAGTATAGGTGTGATCAAGACCCATGCTGCACCAAGGATTGAGCCTTTGAAGCGCTGTTGAATTTGGCGTTTGGTCAGCTGCAATATCAGCTGGGTATGTTGTTTTGGCAATAGGTATTGCCACATCCATTGAGTGGGTAACATGTGATTAACAAAATCCTAAGGATTGCAAAATGGAGGCTAAGATACCACCAAGACCAACATCGCGCAAAATCAAGGCCCGCCAATACTAACCAGCATCTGGCAAGTTACCTTGGAAAACGATAGTATTTCTTGTTCGGTGTTAACTTTGTACCATAACAACTGTTTGGAAGTGGTTGTCTAAGAACACCTTTTATCTGGCTTTAATAGGTAGACAATGTCCCTCTCATCTACGCCCGTTAGCGTTATCATTAGAACAAAAGATCGTTCTGACTATTTAGCGTTGGCCGTACAATCTGTACTCCAGCAGACCTATCGCCCTCTAGAGTTAGTTGTTATTAATGATGGTGGCTGCGACGTACACCCTGTGCTTCATGACCTCTTAGACACAGAACAACATATTGAATTGCGGTATGTGCATCATAACTCTTCTGTGGGTCGAGCGAATGCGGCAAATTCAGGCTTACAACATGCGACCAGCCCATGGTCTATGTTCTTAGATGACGACGATTATCTTGACCCCCAGCATATTGAACTCTTAGTCACACGACGCTCAGAGCTAAATTTAGCGGTGGACGACTTAGCCGTGACACATTCGCAGGCTCGGGCGGTACACATTGAGGGCGTTAATGGCGCTGAGCAGTGTTTGTCTATTCACGGCGCGCAACTCGAACAGCACCAACTTTTTTATCAAAATCAGTTGCCTATTCTCACCGTGTTACTACCTACTCGTGTGCGCGAGATGGGCATCGCATTCGATGCTGATTTTGATTTGTTTGAAGATTGGGATTTTTGGTTACAGGTGTATACTGTCTGTCATTTTGAATTTATAGAGCAGGTCACTTGTGCTTATCGTATCCATCAACAAGGTTCTGGGGTTCGGGATCGCTCACAACAACAGTGCGCATTTCGCCAAGTGTACGAAAAATGGCTCCCGAAACTTAGTTTGCCGGCATTGTATTCGCTGTTAGCGAAAAGTCACGAGTGGCAGGATAATGCAATTGGCGCTTTGCAACAGCAAAACCAAGCATCGCTTAATCACATAGGTGCACTACATTCCCATGCTTTGCAGGTCATTGACTCTAAAGATAAAGACATCGCGCATTTGACGACTATTTACCAAAAAATGGAGCAGGACCTGCAAGCAGTACAAGCGCAAAAATTAGCGCTTGAGCATACGCTTAACGACTATCAAAAAGACCATCGGATTGTATTAAGAACCAGCCTTTTTTATCTATTAAAGAGCGCATACAAATATTCAAAGGCAATTTTACGAAAACTCGTTGCCCGATAACTTTGAGGAATACATGAACAACCTTATCGATGTCATCATACCTGTCTACCGAGGCTTACAGGATGTGATTGATTGCCTTGACAGTGTTAAGTCTTCTTTTAATCAGTCTCAATACGAATTAATTGTGATTGATGATTGCTCTCCTGATCCTGCAGTCAGTGCATTGCTTCAAGAGCGATTCAATCAGGGCGAATTCACGTTATTAGTCAATCAAGAGAATTTGGGCTTTGTTGCGACCGTTAACCGAGGTATGCAGCTCCATCCAGAGCGAGATGTCTTACTTCTTAACAGCGACACCTTGGTGGTAAATGATTGGTTGGATCGTATTGCTAACGCTGCTTATACCGCTCCTAACATCGCTACGGTAACGCCTTTTTCTAATAATGCGACCATTTGTAGTTACCCAAAATTTTGCCAAGATAATAACCTCCCTTCTAATACATCGCTTAAATCTCTCGATGCTTTATGTGCTGCGACTAATGCGGGTGATGCTGTTGATGTGCCCACCGGCGTTGGCTTCTGTATGTATATTCGTAGAGCGATCTTAGACAAGATTGGTTACTTTGATGTAGAGACGTTTGGCAAGGGCTACGGTGAGGAGAACGATTTTTGTCAACGCGCTATTCAGGCGGGTTGGGTTAATCGCTTTGCTTTAGATGTGTTTGTACAGCATACCGGAAATGTTAGCTTTGGTGACGAGCACAATGAACTAAAGCATACTGCATTGGCTAAGTTGTTAGAACATCACCCTCATTACGAGTATGAAGTACAGCAACACATCGCTCAAGACCCTGCACATCAAGCGCGCATCAAAATCTGGCTAGCGTCTTTAATACAAGGCGAGTTGCCTATCGTCGTCCATGTGACACACAACCGAGGCGGCGGCACATTACGTTTTATTAATGAGTTGAGCGAAGACATTCGTACTCAGTGCTTCCCATTAATGTTGATGCCCAGTATTAAAAAGCCTGGTCAGCTGGTTTTAACTCAGCTAACACCCAGTGAAGATGGTCTATCATCGGAAGAGTCGGACTATTCTTTGTATGTGGCTGAAGCTGAGACATTATTGGCTATTTTAAAATATATTCCTGTTGCCGGCTTTCACTTTCATCATATGTTGGACATTCCCCATTGGGTAATGTCTGTCCCTAAGCAGTTGACGCTACCTTGGTTAGTAAGCCTGCATGACTATTACTATATCTGCGATTCAATTTCTTTAACCAACGAAGCGGGCGAGTTTAGCCAAGCAGAACGATTAAACATTGATGAATCTTGGACACAGTCTTTTTCATCACTGCTTCAAGAAGCCAAAGCTTGTATTGCGCCCAGCGATTCGTGTAAAGCTTTTTATCAACAGGCTTTTCCATCAGCGAACCTAGTTACGATTTATCATGAGCAAGGCCGCTACCTTAAACATGATCAATTTAAAGTATCCGGCATAGAGCCCAAACGTAATCAACCACTGCATGTTGTCGTCATTGGCGCGCTAGGAAAAATCAAAGGTGCGGATCTATTGGAAGAGTCTGCTTTGTTATGTGCGCAGAAAAATTTGGATATCCAGTTTAATCTAATTGGTTATGCCTATCGAGATTTAGTGACGACGCCGAAAAGTACTCTGACTATGTCTGGTCGCTATTATGATCATGAATTGTTAGATCGCTTAGCGTCACTCAAACAGGCAGGTAAGGTAGATGTCATTTGGTTTACTTCCCGCTGCCCTGAAACCTATAGTTATACACTCAGTAGCGCTATTGATGCAGGACTGCCTATTATAGCGCCTAATATAGGCGCTTTTCCTGAACGATTATTTGGACGCTGCAACAGCTGGGTCATTCCATGGGATGCAGATGCGGAATTTGTGGTTAAACAATTCTTCGATCTAGCAACTTATGGCGACTCGTCGCCAGCACTTTCAAACTTCACCAGTAAAACGGTGCCCTCAAACGCTTGCAATGCCTACCAATATTCAACAGATTATTGGTCACTGTTAGAGCCAAAAGCTGGCATAAGCCAAACCACCGATATTGATAAGACTCAACTAACAGAGTGGCTAGCATTTGCCTTACCTCACACCAGTGATGCGCCTTCTGTTAATCAAGCAACGAGAAAACGTTTGCTAACGATTCTGTACTACCTTCGTGGTTTACCAGTATTGAGGCAGCTTGTGAAACGCATTCCACTGTCTTTTCAAAGACGTGTACGTAACTTTTTTACACGCTAGGAGAGGGCTTATACATGATGGTGGCAGCTGATTTTAGCCGTCACCAGTTTCGAACAACGCTCTTAAAGCGGTTTCGTCTAATATCAATAATCGCGTGGTGCCATCGCGTTTGACAATAGATTCAGATTGCAGCGTTTGAAACACTCGCGTCACAGTTTCGCGACTCAAGTTAAGCATGATACCGAGTTCTTGATGGGTAGGAGGGTTAAGAATGACCCCTTCTCGGCGGTTTATATTGTCCTGCTCCTGCAGCATCATCCAAAGCTGACCACACACTCGTGCAATGGTACTGGATAACCCTAATAACGCTCTCTGCGCAGACAATTTTCGTACACGAGCAGACATGCGCGTGAAGAGCCCTTCCACTAATTGTTGGTTGGTCAACACTGCACTGCGAAAAGCCGCCGCCGGTATTAAAATTATTTGGGATTTAGCAAGCGCAATGACACTTTCCGGCTGCCCTTCACCATCAAATAAACCCAACTCACCACAAAAGTCACCTGGCTCAATAAAATAAAGACCTACTTCTCGACCATCTAAAGTAAAGTCGACACCTTGCAGACGCCCTTCAAACAAAAAGCAAAGATTTTCAGACGCACTGCCACCATTCACAACCACCGCCCTGCGGCTGACACTTTTCAAATTAGCTTGAAGTGCAAGTTGATCTAATGATGAATCTGATAATCCAGATAACATTGGGAAGCGCTTTAATAGCTCAGTGGTTACAGCCATTGTTGCACTCGTTTGTTCAATTTAAATATGCGGATATACTCACTAGCTGCAATGTTCAATCGATGTATTACGAAAAGACGCCTATTTAACATTAATTCTTATCCACAATCCACAGGTCAGCGGCAGGTTTTTGCCCACAGGTGTAAACCAACTACCGCCTTGGGGATAACTTTATTACCCCATTCATTGTAACGGATACATAGGCTCTTATCTTGCCAGATGTGACGACAGTCACTTCTATTTATATTTTCCCGCGTATTATTTACGCTAACTTTAAACCTAATACTTTTGAAGCACGGTTCTTTTGAGTACTTCAGAGGCGGATAATTCAATGAATTTTCTACGATCAATCAAATTTTATGCCAACCTTGGTCTAACCTGTTTTGCGCTAATAGTGACGCAAGCTTTTGGTTCGCCTACGGAAGGTGCTGGAGAAGTGACTTTTGCTCTCGGCAAGGCGTATTTAAATGGCAAAGATCTGATTAAGACTGGCCAACACATTAGTGAAGGTGATGTCATCGAGACACTTGGCAATGGTCACGTACACATACGTTTTGTTGATAACGGTTTAGTCAGTGTGCGTCCTGACAGCCGCTTATCTATCGAGCATTACAGTTATGATGCCGAACACCCTAATGAGTCTATTATCAAATTCAACTTGAATGAGGGTGTGATGCGCTCTATTTCAGGGACCGGTGCTAAAGCGGCACGTGACAAGTTTCGCTTAAATACGCCTATCGCCGCCATCGGTGTTCGCGGTACAGACTTTGTTGTCAAAGCATCGAATGATTTAGTACAAGCAATTGTCAATGAAGGCGCTATTGTTGTGGCGCCTTTTTCGACTGATTGTAATGCTAGCTCTACAGGACCCTGCTCTGGCTCTATCGAGCTTAGTAGTACTGCAAAGCAATTATTGGAGCTAAGCTCATTGTATGATGCTCCCCGCTTAATACCTCTTTCGGCTGCTTTTGCGCCAAATTTAATTGATCAGAGCACTCAAGTAGAAACATCAGATAACGTAGAGAAGTCTAACAAGTATTCTGACGATACAGCCGATCAAAACGAACAGGATGAAAATAACACTGAACCTTCTGAGGCGCCAACTGAGTCATCAAGTGAAGCTGACGACATATCTTCTAAAGAAACGATCAATAAATCAGCTGAGGATGAAAACACAATTTCGAAGGATTCTGACATAGGCTCTAGTGATTCATCCGATAGTACTGATAACCAAACTTCTGAAGATAGCGCTGGCCCGCAGACCAATAGTCAGTCTCTGCCGAGCGATAAAACCTCTTCCTCTGACAAAGTAAAACGAGAAAATAGATATAATGATTTATTTTCAAATGACATGTCAGACGATGAAGTCCGATCTATCATTGCAGATATCACAGCCGAAAATAGTTTCAATGAGTCTAACCCAACTAGTAAGCTAGCATGGGGCCGATTTGGGGGGTTTACAAACGGTGTCGCTGAAAATGACGTCATTATAGATAGCTATTTTACCATTATCGAAAGCGGCCCTTATGATGCCGCGACTGTTGTACGTAAAGATATGAATGGACTCCCACTTTTCACCATACTACTCCGTGCAGACTCTGATGACCGAGCCATTCTTGATAGAAGTTTAGGTAGAGTAGATTTTGACCTAAAGGATAGCCAAGCCAATCTATATTTAAAAAATGGTGGCACGGAAAGTATGACGGTGAGTAATGACTTTCTATCTATCGATTTCACAAAAGGTAGTTTTGAAACAGGTTTGACACTAGACAGTCAATCCGCCTCTACTGTGGACTTTAAAGCTAACGGAAAAATTTCAGGTGAAGGTGAGTTACAGCTCGACGATACAAGCCCATTTTCGGGTAAATTTGGTGGCGCAACAACACTAGAAGGTGATGAAGCCGGTTATATATTTTACAAGGATGTGAATGCAGGGAAGATTGAAGGCGCCACTATCTGGCATAAGCAATAAACATCATGATAAAACGTTTCAATGTAGCCACGAGCTCACCTTACACACCATCAAGCAATAGGAGCGTGTCCTTCCTAATAGGTTTGCTCGCTCTGTCTTTTGCTTTAACGCTATTGTTCAGTTTTGTATTTTCCGATTTGAAGTACGAATATGAAGAAAAAGGCGGCTCATTATTGTGGAGCCTTTTTCCTGAACAAGCACAAGAAGAGCGTATTACCGTCGTCGCTATTGACGAAAAAAGCCTATCAGAAGTCGGTGCTTGGCCGTGGTCACGTAGCACAATGGCGGATTTATCAAATAAACTTGCTGACTACGGCGTTTCCTTACAGCTTTACGATGTCGTTTTTCCAGAGGCAAAGCTTGGTGATGCATTATTCCTTGAGGCTTTGACCAACAATAATGGCGTGCTTGCTCAGGTGCCTATTTTTAATGGTCAATCTGCACTACGTGGAGGTCAACTTAATGGTGCACTAGATAATACACGTTGCCAATACCCAGCGCCTAAGGCAACCAGTTATCTTGCAAATACCCCTACTTTAGCTGCTCAACAAGTCGGTCACATTACCCCTGTTGTAGATCGTGATGGTATGGTTCGAAAACAGCCGCCACTAGTCTGTGTAGACGGCCAAGTGTACCCTTCTTTAGCGTTACAAGGGCTACTAAGTAGTCTTAGTAAAGTATCTCCGAGCGTATCTGTACATCAAGATGAAGGTCTCTTTTCATCTAAGTGGAAAGTCTCCATAGACTCGTATTTTGGTTTATCTGTACCAATTGATAAGCAAGGTAATATGCGCCTATCTTATCGTCAGAGCCCAGATAGCTTCCAAGTCGTATCCGCAGCGGATGTTTTGAATGGCTCGGCACCGTCTTCGCTATTGGAAAATACTTGGGTTTTAGTAGGCGCTACGGCATTTGGTTTAGGTGATGTTGTGCCAACACCGCACAGCGGTACTACCCCAGGTGTAGAGCTACAAGCACGTCTATTGAGCAGTTTATTAGATGGTAGAACACCTTACACACCAGATTATGCGACGTATCTTTTAGTTCTTTTTGGTGTCCTTGTGAGTGCGATTTTAATTACTTTGGCTCGTACGCAAAATAAGATTTCAGCTTACGCACTTCCTCTTGCTGGGTTAATACTGCCTATTTCTGCATTAGTATTACACGCCTACCTACTACGCTATGATATTTGGCTAGGTTGGTTTAATGGAGCCCTATTTAGCTTTTTAGCGGGTACTTTGTTCGTCTTGGCAGATCATCAAGTAGTTAGACACCAACATCTTAGAGTTTTTAGTCACCTAAGTAGCTACCTACCGAAATCCGTAGCCCAAGGTCTGTTAACTCGTAGCCCATCTGGCGCAATTGAAGCAAGTCGTCATGATTTAGTATTAATGTGTGCTGACTTACGTAATTTCTCAGCATTTGAAGAAAGTCGTCCTCCAGAAGAGGCTGCTGCATTACTGCACTGTTTTTTTGTCAATGCGACTCAAATTATCGAGGCATTTGACGGCCAAATTGAAGAGTATAAAGGCGATTCATTATTAGCAAGCTGGCCAAGCACTCATTCTAATAGCGCAACAAATGACGCACTTAACGCAGCTGATGCGTTACAAAAAATGATCATCCGTATTTTACCTCAGCAGCCACCTAAAGGTTTAGAGCCTCTTGCATTAGGTATTTCAATTGAGCGAGGACCAACTTTAGTAGGCTCAATTGGTCCAATGCATCGTCGTCATCATACTTTACTAGGGGATACAGTAACCATTGTTTTACGTATGCAAGAGATGACGCAAGACTTGGCACAGCCCGTTCTTGTAGGGGAATGCGCTGCGCGTGACTTGCAAGGTGATGCTTTAGAGTCGCAAGGCTCTTTCTTACTTGATGGTTTAACAACTCCTCATGTATTATTCGCTCCTAAATCTCATCATATAGATCCCATAGTAGGCATCGATAGCAAAGTCCTTAGAATGGTTCGCAGCCATTAAATAAGGAACGCCTCTTAGAATGAGGGACGTATAAATGTACACAAGGACGCTGGCACAGCTAATAATACATGAATCATCACTTTACTTTTTTGGCCGCGTTAACATCGGTAATCACTCTGAGCGCAAGCCCGTCAGAGGCTTCTACGGCAGAGGTCTGCCAAATTCCCGACAATATACCTCTAAGCCCATCCCTTAATGTATGGCAGGAAACGCGCGACCTTCTATCACCTCGGTTGGAAAACTGCTTAGATAATAGCGACTACTTTGCTCTTTATGGGGCCTCTTTGCTCTATACAGGTAACATTAGTACAGCCATTGAAATGCTAGAAAGAGCCTTATTAATTAACCCTGATAATGGTTCTGCACGAATCGATTATGCTCTTGCACTTTATCAAAATGGTCAGTTACTAGGAGCACTACAAGTTAACTCTGAGCTCCTTAAAGAAGAAAACGTTCCACCTTTTTTACGAGCTTCTTTAGAACAACGGCAAAAAACATGGAGTAAAGAAAAACATCTTTGGCGTAGCCAATTTTCATACTTATACGGACACAGTAGCAACTTAAATAACGCCACATACATCGATAATTATGACATTAAGACTCGTTTTGGAATTATTAACGTAACAAATACTTCACCTCAACAGTCAGGTGATTACCATCATAGTCGGCTGATGTCGCAATATTACAGTTTGAATGATCAAGGAGTTTCCCGACTGACTATAGCGGCACAAATACGAGAAAGTAACTCTAAGAGTAACGACACTGATCAGCTCTCAATTAGTTACGAACAGGATAGTGAAAGCCTATATTTTAATCAAAGCTGGAGCGTAGGAATTAACCATATAAGGCTAGGCGATGATGGACTCTATTCTGCTTTAGAAGGAAATTATTGGATTAAACCTCGGAATTCTCTTAGCTATCTCAATATTAATACAAGCTACACCTACTTTAATGATGAAGACTTACCCGGAGAGGCAAGCTTAATGTTTGAGCCAGGTGTTCTATATACTATAGATCATCATCACTTTGGCTTTAATATTGGATTAGGGGTTAATAAAGCTCTAAATGATGAGCGTAGTAGCGGCGATCGTAGCATATATGAAGCCTCTATATTTTATGGTTTACCAATAGGCAAAGGGCATTTTACATCTCGCGCTAGCATCACCGGAACTGCAGACAATAAGGGTTATAGTCCTGCGCTAAATAATAACGAAGAACGCATCACTAAGTCATGGAGTGTATCTCTACAGTACCTATATCCGATTAACAGTAACCTCACGCTCCAATCAAGCTATTATTACAACAATCAAGACAGCAATATAGATATCTTCAAAATGAAGAGTGAAAGCATTGACCTTGGCTTTAGTTACCAGTTTTAGTATGTAATCTACTTTTCGCTTCATAAGGTCCTTTTTTAATTACTATATAGAGTTTTAATAAATAAGTTTAAAAACTCTATTTAGTCGTCCCTGAATAATGGCGTTTTTAGTCTAAAATGCCATTTCATTTTCTAGTCTTCGCGGCAATAAGGCTTGTATCAACTCCATCCCGCTATAAAAGCAACCCCAGACTAAGGCAAAATTAAGCCACTTCAGCAGCTTACGAAGGTTTTGACCACAGGCACTTAAGATCACGTTCATCGCATCGCCCAGTATTCCTTTGAGGAAGCATCGTCTGAGTTTTCCATCTGATTTGAGATGCCCGATGATGGGCTCCACGCTATTTCTTCTCCCCATCCAGTTCTTCTCTTTCTTGGGGACTCCGCGTTTTTGCCCTGCAATCAAGACTTTAATGTCTTCCACGCCTGATCCTTTATATCCTCGGTCGACAAAACAGATTTCAGGTTTTCGCCCAATCAAGGTTTCTACTTGTTGCAGTTGATCTTTCAGGGTATGTCCATCATACGGATTACCTGGATAGCTTCTTGCACCTACAATGAAGGATTCTTTAGCCGTCACGGCTATGCTGGCTTTCACTCCAAACTCATAACGTTTATGGGCTTTACCTTTGGAGATGCAGTCCACATTGGGTTCATGCAAGCTGTACAGCTTATTTTTGCTCTGGCGAGTTTGCTTCAGCAATCGATAGGCTTGGTTAAGTGTGTCTTCCTGTTTTTGGGTGAGCGCTAACCCTTGTCGTTTTACTTGCCGATCAATGTCCCGCAGCACTCTCCCTAAAAAACCTTTGACTTGTTTAATGGCTTTTCCCATGCGCTTGTATTGCTTGGCATGACCATAGCGGCCAATTTTTGGCATGAGCTCATGACAAGCTTTGTCGTAGGTTTGTCTTAACGTGATGTTTTGTTCTTTGGCGATTTGAGTGAGCTGCTGTCGAGCCTTGTTGTAGAGTTTGGCATCCGTTGGGAAGGTGATATTTTTTTCTTGTACCGTGGTGTCGACCACCACACGCTTTAGACTCGCTGGCTTGATGACTTTTAGTTTGAGTCCTGCTTCTATCGTCTGAGTTAGCAGCCATTCACAGCCTTCTTCTCCTAACCGTTTTCGCCATTTTACAAGACTGGTTGGATGACACGGAAAGTCGTGTTGGAAAAAGGTTTCGCCGCAAAAGTATTGGTAGTAAGGCGATTCAAGCCATTGCTCTAATACCATTTCGTCAGACAAATTATGCAAGTGTTGCAAATACAGCAATCCCGCCATAAGACGAGTGGGTAACGCGGCGGTACCCACCGTTGAGAAGTGACCTCCCAATTCGCTGTCTAACTGGTTCCAATCAATGACCTTAGCCAGTCGAACTAAAGGATGGTTGGGGTTAATGATGTCAACGAGCTGTGGTTGGAATAAATCCTTTTGCGGTACGGTCTTTGTCTGACGAGGCTTCATAAAACTCCCCCATTTCTGCAACTTTTTAGGCCTTATGGCGTATTTATAGCGAGATCTAGGTATTAACTATCTTATAAAAACACTTTTTATTCAATGGGTTTAGAATTATTCAGGGACGACTATTTAGTCGAAAGATAAATCCTACATATCATTTAGAAAAAGTGAAAATTATGTCCATTAATAATAAATTAACTTTTATTTTATCGAGAGATAAAATAATTTACTTTTCATTTGGATTTATAATTTCATTATATTTATTTTACTCAATTACCATTAAAAAAGAATTAGATATACCTTAAATATATTTTTCAACTATATATAAAGCCTTAGCAATCACTATTTTAGCTTCCTCTTTTTCTTATTTTATCTACTTGATCATCAAAAGAGAAAGAAGTCCTCTTAAAAAATTCTCCGTCATAGCTTTAAAGCCGCTAAAGCATTGGGAAGAAACCATAAAATTCTTAATTATCATCACTCTTATATCTCTTGTTTTCTCTATCTATACTGATATTAAAATTTCAATACCAAAAAATATGGGGTTTTATTTGGATCCAGTTTTATCAAAGTTAGATAACTATATCCACTTTGACATCCCTCCTTGGAAAATGACACATTATTTTTTTCTTCCCCTTTATCAAGCGCAATACTAAATCTTTTTTATAACCTCTGGTTTTTCATAAGCTGGATTTTTCTTATAGTTTTTACTTGCTTATACAAAAATATAGTGATGAGAGAGGCTACGCTAATTTCTTTTTTGCTTTGCTGGATAATTAATGGCAGTGTTTCAGCCACTTTGCTTGCCTCTGTTGGCCCCTGCTTTTATGATCTTCTTTATCAAGGCGGAAATCAATTTAATGACTTAATGTCGATACTAAAGCAGCAGAACACGTACCTTGAAAATGAAGGCTACTTTTTGGGTATTTGGTCTCTTAATACTCAAGATATGCTTTGGCAAAGCTACGCCTTGATATCAAGTGAATTTGCATCTGGCATTTCTGCGATGCCAAGCATGCATGTATCTATGGCTACTCTTATGGCACTTGCGACTTATTCATTGAAAAAATGGGTAGGCTTAATCTTTTGGCTATATATGGTTGTAATTATGGTTGGTTCTGTGCATCTAGGCTGGCACTATGCTCTCGATGGGTATGTTGGGGCACTCATGACAATAGCTATATGGATTATGGTTAATAAACTACTACCAAAAAAATCGAAACAATATAAATCATTATCTTTTATATACTCCCTTATTATGTATAAAACTCTAAGAAAGTTGAACCCATTAGGACTTGTTAATTTTGATTTATTTTATTAAAAAAGCACTGCAACCTATTAAGAGAGACACAGCTCTTTACATATTTGCAATCTTAGCAGTTCTTTTACATTTTTTATTGTATTTTAGCTACAAAGACATTGATATAAATATAAGCCTATATTTATAGGCTTTCGTTTTCGGAATAATCTCTAGTTTTTTTATTTTTTCAATATATTTTCCTCATCATTAAAAAATAAAAATCACCATTAAAAGAATTTTTAAGACTCTACACCTTGCCTTTTAAGCATTGGAATGAAAGCACAAACTTTATTTTTTTGTCGATAGCAATATCAGTCGTTTTTTCAGTTTATACTAGCATTAAATATGCAATACCAAATATAGTACCTTTTTATCTTGATCCATATTTAGTGGAAATCGATAAGGCCTTATCTTTTGGGATTCACCCTTGGCAAGTAACGCATTATATATTCTCTACTCCACTTACGACTGGCGTGATAAACTTTTTTTACAATATATGGTTCTTCATAATATGGATATTCTTGATATCTTTTATGTGCTACGTAAAGAATCCCAAAGCAAGAAAGCAAGCTATTCTGAGTTTTCTTTTATGCTGGATAATAAATGGAAATATTGCTGCATTGCTCCTCTCTTCAGTTGGGCCGTGCTTTTATAATGAATACTATGGAGGATCTGACCCATATTTCGAACTAATGCAACGTTTAAACTATCAAAACTCAGTGCTTATAAACCAAAGCAGCTTCTTTGAAGTTTGGGCATTGGCGCTACAAGACACGCTATGGGAAAGTTATAGTAATCGTCTGAGCGGACTTGGAATGGGAATTTCTGCTCTTCCAAGTATGCATGTATCAACGACTTCCATAATCGCTATGTCTATATACAGTTTAAATAAGAGATTTGGAGTAATTGCTTGGATCTACGTGCTTTTGATTATGATAGGCTCTGTTCATCTAGGGTGGCATTATGCAGTTGATAGTTACCTAGCGCTTTTTTTAACTTCTTTAATCTGGTTCTCAGTTAAAAAATACATAAGAAGAACAGAAACTATACATTAATCTCTAAAAATAAATATCAACGATTTTACATATTAAATTCAAATATGTAATTTGGAAGTCATTTTTAGGCTATTTTATATCCACTCGTCGGTTTAGGTATCGACCTTTTTCGGTACTATTATCAGCAACGGGGGCAGTCTCACCTTTGGAGATCTTAACTAAGTTGTACGGTGTATTAGGGTGCTGCTGCATGTAGTTCGATACAGCCACGGCTCGATTCGCACCTAAGGTAAAGTTATATTGCTTGTCGCCTAGGTTGTCTGTGTGTCCTTCCAGTACGACTTTGTTTGAGTACTGTATGCGGTCTAGTAACTGATCTAAAATGTAACGTGACTGTTCTGTGAGCTCACTGCTGTCAAAGGCAAAATGTACACGCGCCATCACACCATCAGCAGACAATGCTTGATCACCTTTGGTCATTAGAAATTCCGCACATTCAGAGCTGACACCACCAACCGAAACTAACTGCTGTTGAATAAAGTCGTAAGAAGGTTCAATCGGCATAGGATCAATGACATATGAGTAACTGCCTTGATTTAAATGAACGCGAGTCCCCTGCCCTACACTGACTGATTGCTGAAACTCTATACCATCACCGTTGCAATAGTAATTGAGTGCATTTGAGTCATTGGCGGCATGCAAACCGGAGCCAACAATGGAACTTAACGCAAGCACCATACATAACCTTGTGGATCTCATAAAATTACTCCGTCTTTGATGGCATTAACGTACTAAATTGCCAACTTCTTCCGAAATTAAGCTGAGGATTTTATTCTTAATATCTTCGGTATCTGTTGCAGAGTACACTCGATCTTGCCCTACGCAAGCAGCCATCTGTGGGTTGCTTGATACACTGTAATCAAAACCAATCGCGGCCAGCTCAGCACGGACATTCTTACCGTCAATCACATCTTCACTTAGTTTATTAACAATAGTTGAGCATAAGCCTGCTCCAATCAATTTATTCGTAACACTAACCTTTGAATCCACGCCATCTGAAAGGATTATAATTAAACGTCTCGGATTCGTGCCTGTTTTAGCAATCTGAGCCGCGCGAATTAAACCGGCATAGGAAGCCGTACCGCTGCCATCATTACCAGGTATGTCAAAACGGCTTGAGTCGTTTACAATATCTTTAACATTCTGGAAGTCGCTGCTTAACGGTATGGTCTCAAATACCGAAATATTCGTCACTACATTATTATCATCAGGTAAGTTATGCTGATGCGATGGGTGATTCAGGTTAAAGATATTAGCGACTGTTGCAGTAGCATTAATATCACTTGCGTTAAATATAGCATCCTGATAAAAATTTCCATAGTATCTACAATCACTCGTTAAATTGTAATACCCTGGATTACACACCAGATGATGAGCAAAGAAGCGTTCAGTTACATCTACCATCTGTTTCTTCCAAACGTCTTTACACTTATAACGACCTTTCCAGTCATATCCACACTCTTCAACAGGCACATATTCTTCTTTTTGATAAGTCTTATTCTCAGAAGTGTAATAATCAAAACCCACAACTGATATGGTATTAACAAATGAAGGGTTTTGGTCATTGTAATGCTTTAACTCATCAGCAATTTCATCAACGATATTGTTTAAGTTTTTAAACTTGCGCTGCCCCCCCCAATAATTATACATTGAAGCGGAATAGTCGGAGACAAGCACCACATCCACAGCTTCTGACAACCCTTTGCGCGCAACCGCTGTACGACCCATTGTAAAGTTATCACCATAACTTAAAGAGGAGCTTTGACTGCTAGGAAAGATGGTATCTCTTTCTACTGAGACAGTTAGGCTGTATTCAAAAAAGCGTTTTTCATCACTGCCCGTACCTTCTATTTTTGGTTGTTTGCTGGATGTAACAGTAACGTTTTTGGCATCACTAAAGTACTGTTTAATAAAACGCTCCGCAGTAACTGTGCGGTCACTGTTCTGATCTGATGCCTGTGCGGCAACAGCCAATACAGCTACTTCCATAGCATCGGTAAGGCGTGCATCACTTTGCAACATTCGCGCGCCATCTATTGCCCAGACAAATAAGCCAAACAGCGCTGGAAAAATCAAAATAAACATCAATCCGGCAAGTCCAGACTGTCGTTTTGCTGAATGGTAATATTTCATTCTGTAGCCTATTGGAACGCATGAGAGCGATGCGGTTAGTTAGTTTCAAATTGCCTAGATCTTAACTATACGACCTGATCGTATTTTCTACAAAAAAAGATCTCATTTACAAGCATGGTAGCTATATCACTACGGCCTGACATTAATCTTACTTATCGGCCAATCATCAGTGCAGCACTTTCAATGACACTTTGCCCTTGATCAAACCAAGTAGGCACTTTGTAGCAGGCGGTTAAGCGATACAGCGACGCTCGTCGTCCCCATGACGTCATAACCGACATGTCTCCTGTTAAAGGATCTTTAGCCGAACATGTTAAAGCACCACCAGTTGTTGTGGCTGGGCCAGAAACGGGGTCCCATGTTTCCAGTCTTAAACCATATTTGCTAGCCTCAAAATTTCCTATCATTCGATTGAGTGAGCTCTGCATGATGCTATCCAATTGATTAAATTCCGCTGCGCTAACCGTTAAGGTGTTAGGGTCAAACAACGCAGTACGCTCTTTGAGTAAACTTACGCCCGAGTAAACCAAGCGATCTAATTTGCCTTTTGTTGCAATGGTAAGGACGGCATCGCTACAGAATGCTAATGCCGCAGCAAAAAAAACTCCCACGATGGCAAATTCGACCATGAATGTACCAGTTTGCCGAGTAATCGATAATGAAGATTTACGATTATTGTGCCGCTTCACCTTTAGCATATTAGCCTCGCTGATACTCTTGAATGACGATCATTTCTCGAGCAAATATATCCGTACCACTTCCAAAGAGTCCGGAAAATATTGGCTGGTACGCATAATTAATACGATAAATTGCAATTGGAGCCCCTATCGCTGTACCACATTGGTTGCCAGACTTGGTTGTCGGGCATACGGTATTAAGCGCTGCAAGATCACTGTAATTTTGAACGAATTGAATGCTGGTTTTAAACCCTTCCGGTGTTACTAATGCACTCCACACGCTGTCTTGCTGCCCAATAATACTCTGAAAGTCTTGATTGAAGTTTTTTTGACTCTGATTACTTAGATCATTGGGGTTCAGTTTTGCATAGTGACTTGCATTGGATATCAACACATCTCCTAACGCTGACACATATGACATATAGCTCATTTCAGCCCATAGCAAACACATTGCCCAGAAAGCACCAAAACCCAATGCAAACTCTATAGCCACAACACCTCGTTTAGAGGATCGATTAAATTTGCGCTGTTTAAAATGACTGGAAATTTTAAGCAAACTCATGTTTGGCCTCTACTATTCAACGGCAATAACCGTTGCCTCTGAATCCAATGTGATATCAATTAAATTACCATGATGTCGAAACTGCGCCACGGGGATGTCCAAGCCTCGTTCGCTCTTTAAAGAGTAGCGCCCTAACTTAACAAAGTCCCATTTATTTGTATTATCAGGTATGCGCGCCTTTCCTGATTCACCTGCAGACTCGTCCATTGAACGAGCCTTAGCACTCTGAACGTCGAGTACCAATGGCTGCGAAATTTGCTGATCGGAAACTAAACCCTTAGACGAAGAATATTGTCGTTTTACCCCCACTAAATCAGCAAAATTATTTTCTTTGGTGACAACAGTAGCGTTCGTTTTCAACTCATCTTTTGGCTGTTGCCGTTTATTTTCCAATTCGGGCGCTGTGACGACTCTATTACTATCGTAACGCCTTTCTATGCCCGTTAATTCTGAAAAGTTAGTCCGCTCTGCCTCGGCATCGACAAAACCCTTTTGCGCTCCTAACGGTATTTCAGGATTACCCACCTGCTCTGATAAATACACGCTTTTGGGTATATCGAAGTCAGCACCGTTCGAAGGTTTTATTCTATGCTCTGTCGATTCGTTTATTACTGACTTCTGTATAACAGGCTTGGCATTGTAAGCCATAGTCTCAGAGGCTACCGGCTTAACTCGTTGAGAGGATTCTTTTGTTAGCGAGTGCGATTCCGCTGTAAGCACTGTTTCAAGTGGCTTAACAGCTTTTGGTTCAGTTTTTTTACTCGCGATAGCGTTTGCATTGTCGTTTACAAGGGCACTCTGTTTATGGGATGAGCTAGGTTGAACAGAATGGAGCGAGCTTACTCTGGACTCATCTCTAATTGGTTGCGTGATGGCTTTTTGAGAAGTTCGAGTTGCCGGCTCACTGGCTCTTAAACCATGAAAAATATCGAACAACTGCGCTTCGCTGTATTTACCTGAATAAAGCGATTTCAAGGTTTCAAAACTACCGAGTTTTGATACGATAATCGCAAGATTAGCTTTCACTTTAGCGTCTGCTTTAGAGGGAGTATTAACGTATATTGGCATCAATCGAGCTGCCGCTTGTTTAAAATCACCCTCGATCATATCCAGCAGCGCTAAGTTATTTTTAATCGCTACATCGTCGTACATCAGCTCACGCGCTCTGTTGAATGATCCCCGAGCATCAGATAATTGACCTAACTCGGCTTGAGTAACGCCCAACATATTAATAACACGAGCATCATCAGTGGATTTTTTAACGGCTATTTCCAATGAATGCAGCGCCTGTGGCAGCATACCAAGGTTGTACTGTGCTACACCTTGTAAATAAAAGGTTTTAGCATTTGCATGAGTGCTAGTTATAAGAGGCACAAGGGTAAATAAAGCCGATTCATTGTCACCAGTATCGACATACACTTGCGCTAATTTTAAACGCGTATCCGAGCTTTCTTTTTGTTTTAACTGAGTTTTATAGAGTTCAATTAAGCGCGGATAATTTTGCGACTGCTCTAAAAAAGTCTCATCCCACTTGGAAGCATTAAAATCAGCACTAGAATCGGATTTCGATCCTGCAGCACATCCAGCCAGTAACAGAGCACTGATACTTATTAGCCATAATTTAGCCATTATCCCATCATCCTCATAATGCCTGGCGCCGCAATTAGAATCACGACAGGAAACATAATAAATAAAATTAGAGGAACCGACATTTTGGCAGACAATTTGCCGATTTTCTCCTCTAACCCCAACATTTGGACTTCACGAATTTCTGATGATAATGTCGTCAAAACTGTGTAGATAGACGTGCCGTATTGTAGACTTTGGTTTAACGTCATCACAAAACTGCGCATTTCATTGGTTGGCACCCTTTCATATAATTCGGCTAACGCCTGTTCAATACCTATAATCTGAATTCTGTCATTTGTTCTATTGAGCATATGCCCTAAATCTTTATCGAACGACGCCATCTCTTTACTTAGATAGGCCATAGACGCTTCAATCGTCATACCTGTTTGTACACACACTGCTAATAGATCAATCATATACGGTAATTTATTAGAGATTTTAACACTCAGGCTTTTTGCTCTCGCTGCAAGATAAGCATCAGGTAAGATTAAGATACACACTAACCAAACTAAAGCGATGATAAATAAATTGGCCGTTTCCCAATCATTTTGACTGGATAGCCAATAAAAGACGCCACCACCAACTAGCAAAACCAAATATTTCAGCGGCATATAATACAAAGCAACCTGCTTATTATAAAAACCTGCTGCAGCAAACTTTTTCTGTATATCGGCTTCGGTTGCTGAAAAGGCTAGCCTTACAGAGTTTGCAACTGAACGAAGTATACGCCAGTGTTTTTTCTGCCCCAATGACTGATGATATTGCATTAGCCACTGCATCCCCTGACTTTTCTGTTTGCGGTAGCCCATGATAGACACCACCAATAAAATGTAGAAAATAAGCAGCAGAGAGACAAACACTTTGTCTGAAAACAGTTCAACGAACACTTTTCATTAACCCCCATATGATAGCTATGCCAAGTGCTTCACTGGCCAACATATAGTAGAGTAACAAGCGACCATTTGGGTCTTCCATGACGAACTCAAAATTTTCAGGACTCAAAAAACGCATCATAATTAAGAAAATAAAGGGTATGGCACCAACAATCTTAGCGGAGACACGAGCCTCTGAGGTCAGTGCATTCTTCTTTTTCTCAATCGCTCGGATATTAAACATCAAACGATTAAGACGCTGAATAATATCTTTTAGTTGTCCACCACGCTCCATGTTGGCCTGAATCGTAATAACAAAGAAATAGAAGGTAGGGTAAGGAAAGCGCACACAAGACTTGCGGAAGACTTCTTCAGGTGCTTCACCTAATTGCAGACGCTTACCCATGGTACTGAATTCCTCTGCAACTCGACCTTCTAATGCCTCGCCAACATAGCTGATTGCGTGAGTAATACTTTCACCCGCCGATACAGCGCTGGTGAGCATGTTAAGTGCCACAGGGAAAGCTTCTTCAAAGGCTTTTTTCTGTCTGGACTGCAACCATGAATAACCGACAAAACTGCCCAACAACAGAAAGATTATCGCAATATAATGAAATTTCGTTTGCACAAAATTATCATTGAAAAACTTAGCCAAAAATAACAAAACAGCAAAAAAGATGATTATTTTAAGTGAGCCGTTTTTACCCAGCAAGCTAAGTAAATTGTTCCATTTATTAATGATACGATCTACAAATGTGCGACCGGATAAACTCTTCATATCAACGAGTTGTTGACGAGCATTGGATATCTTAGGCTGTTCGGCCCGAGCATATTCATTAAGATAATCAGTAACTTTCGCTCGCTTAGCTAAGCTGCGTGAATACATGAAGCCAAACAAGCCCAGCACTACTAAAAAAGTGAAAAAGCCAAGCATTACTTTTTCTCCTTTTGCTCCAAATTTTTAAAAGCACCAATCAATCGTTCTTCTAAGCCAAAGAATCGGGCTTTTTCGTAGAGCACTGAACGTTTCATCAAACCAGTTGTTTCAAAGCTCCCCTCTAGTTTACCTTGTTCACTTTGCTGGTAACTGGGCTGAAAGCGAAAAATCTCTTCTAGAATAACGCTATTTCCTTCTAAGCCAACAACTTCAGTGATGCTCATTACTTTACGTGAGCCATCATGCAATCGACTTATTTGAATAATTAAATCTACCGCACTAACGATGGTGCGACGAATGGCTTCAAGCGGTAAGTTGCTTGTTGCCATCATTACCATAGATTCTACACGAGCAAGTGCATCACGAGGCGTATTAGCATGGAGCGTTGACATTGATCCGTCATGGCCTGTATTCATTGCTTGTAGCATTTCAAACGCCTCAGCTCCACGACACTCGCCCACGATGATACGGTCTGGACGCATCCTCAATGAGTTAATGACTAGATCCCTTTGAGATACAATACCGGTATTTTCTATGCCTGCGGTTCTTGTTTCCAGTCGAACGACATGCGGTTGCTGTAATCTTAACTCTGCTGCGTCCTCTATCGTAACAATACGTTCATTTTCAGAAATATATTGAGATAAAGCATTTAGCATGGTGGTTTTACCTGAGCCCGTACCACCTGATATAAGAATATTAAGACGACAACGAGCCGCGACCATCATTACTTGAGCCATTTCAATACTCATGGCACCAAATTCACACAGTTTTTCAAAGTCGATGCTTTGTTTTTTGAATTTACGAATAGAAATGGAAGTGCCATCAATAGCAATAGGCGGTATAACAATGTTTACTCGGCTACCATCTGCCAAGCGGGCATCACAAGTAGGCGATGATTCATCTACTCGACGACCTACACGAGAAGCAATACGCTTGGCGATTTCTAATAGCTGCCTTTCATCAATGAAGTCTACATGGGTTCTCTCGACTAGGCCGTTACGTTCGATAAATACATGTTCGTGACCATTGATCATAATGTCGCTAATGGATTCGTCTTCCATTAGAGTTTGCAATGGACCAAGACCAACAAGCTCATTGACAAGATTCCTTACGAAATCTTGGCGAATCGCTTTAGGGACAGACAAACTTTCTCGGTTAATGAGTAAATCGATCGCACCCGTGAGCTGTTTGCCTAGCTGTTCTTTGTCAAGATTGGAAATTACCTCTGGGTCAAGCGCATCAAATATTTGCTTACGCAAACCCACATATATAGCTTTTGCTCCAATCATAATGACTCCTATCTGCTACTCTGAGAACCAAATGAAAACAAAGAACGCTTGGGCTTTTTCTCTTCTTTTGTTTCACCTAATACAACAGATGTCAGCTCTTTTAAGGATTTAGCAGGCTTGAGTGTGGTCTTCGCAATACGTTTATCATCTAAAATAAAGAAAGAAAGCTGTTCACAGTAAGGAATTTCAATGTCTATTTTCTGCTTTAAAAAGGTTTCAGCATCTTCTAATGACAATGTTTGAGCTTTTTTAGGTAATGAGTTATTCATCACCAGTATTAACCGCAAAGAATCGCTCGGGTTAATTTTCTGGATTTTTTCACGCATACGCGCGGTATCGCGAACAGCTGAAACGGTCGGAGCCATCACTAAAACAATGCAATCGCATTGACTAATAAAGCGGTCAGATTCGATACTAAAGCCAACAGAGGAAGAGCAATCTTCAAGCACAAAGTTAACGTCACTTGCCAGCAAATCTACCACAGCATTGGAGTAATCTAATAAAGACGTACTATCTAAATTATCTGATGTCAGAGATAACACAGACAATAAGCTGTTTTGCCTAAATGTAAGCGACTGAGCAAACGCTTCATCCAATGATGCCAAATCCCCTTGCTGCACTCTTCGACGCTCGTAATCACGAATCCCCATCATGATATCTAAATCGCCCGTGTTGTAATTTTGATCAACCACTAGGCAAGAGGATTTTTTATGAGCACTCAATAAATACGCTAACTCTGCACAAATAAATGTGGCACCAACGCCACCTTTGGCGCCAATAACGCTAATGTACTTAGCGCGACGATTTTGCCCAGGCCCACGATTGCTGTTTCGTTTACGGTTATCATTAACGCTTCGAACAAAATCGATCAACTCTTGTTTGGTTATCGGCCAAAATAGATAGTAAAAACCCATAGCTTTCAAATTTCGTATGGTTGAAATTGCGTCTTCACTGCCTATCACGATCACTGATGCATGGTTAGGTAATAAGTGACTAATAAACTCAGCTTCTTTACTGACATCTGAGCTATTATTTAACTCGACGATCACTATTTCGATTTCTGATTTTCGAACGTATTCAGTGATATCGTCTTTCGTGTTTTTGCTCACAGTTGGTGGCGCAATTCCTTCAAAACGATACGCTTCTTCAACTAATTTTTTACACTCATCCGTCTGATAAAAAAGAACTGTACCGATCTTTTCTTGTTCGACTTGGATCTCTGACTTTTTGCTCTTTTTTAAAGAATCAACTAAATCAAACATGAAAACTCACTCCTGCAACTGCTTATGGTTTGACAGCATTCGCTCAGGTGCAATCATGCTTCTCCAGCGTGCATTCTCTGTATAACAGCCATCACCAAACGAGTCGTAACTATTGATCTTAGAAACGCCACAGTTTTCTGTGCTAACCCTGTACTGAATAACTTTCATTTCGAAATCAAAGAATGCTTCTGTGCCAAGCTCATTTGAAGTCATTATAATGTGATCGGGAGCAACACCCATGGACAAGAGTCGCTGTTCGGTAAACTTAGCTAATTTCTCACTTGCTTCATTTGTCCAGCTTAATGCAACGCTATGGGATACTAACAACGAGTCATATTCTTTTAATTTTTCTACAAGTTGCGTTTTTAAATGCTCAAATGAGTTATCTTTTGCACTAAGAGATAGAGTATGAATCACAGGAAAAACATCAATCACTGGTCCATTTCTTTGCGATTTTATAGAAGTACAAGCCATCAGAGATAAGCTTACTAATGCAATAAAAAACACTTTTAGGGCGCTCAATGAAGTCATTGCTTAAACCCTCCTGAAGCCAAAATATCTTCACTAATCTGTGTACTCTTGGGCTTGCTTGTACTTTTTAAATATTCAGGTATCACAAAGAAACGATCGGCATTCGTCGTTCTCTGAAATGAGGGAAGTTGAATATCGTCAGATGATATAGGTTTGACTAAATTAACTGTGGCTATAATCAATAATTCTGTTTTATTACGCTCGGTCTCGGTATAACGAAATAAAGACCCCAATATAGGAATATCACCGATATAAGGTATTTTACGTAGTAATTCACGTTCTTCGTTGTTGAGCAAACCACCTAATACAAAGCTTTGGCCATCCCCTAATTCAACTGTAGTGCGCGCACGTCGCGTTTTAAAGGCAGGTATATTAAAGGTCGAATCCCCATACTGAGTATCGATGGAACTTACTTCGGGCTGCAAAGAAACACGTATTTTATCGTCTCGCATCACCTTCGCCATCATCTCAAGACGAATACCAAATTCTTTATAAGTGATCTCTACTTCGTCATCATTTCTGATTGCAATAGGCAACTCCCCCCCAACAAGGAAGCTAGCTGTTTCTCCTGATATCACTGATAAATTTGGTTCAGCGAGCACTTGACCGACTTCATCATCATTTATGGCGGTGATAGCACGAATAATACTATCACTTGAAAAATTGCCTAGTGCATTGACAAACACACCAGAACTTTGTCCCCCAGAACCAAACTCTAAGCCAAAGTTTTGCATCAGACTATGAGACACTTCAGCAACCGAGATCTTTACATTAATCTGTTTAGTGCTCGCGACATCAATATTATTAACCACACCAACAAACGTTCGTTTACGCATAAAGTCCATGGTCAAGGTCTGATCATTACCTAGTTTCCACTCAACATCTTGGTTTTCAGACTCTTTGCCCAACAACTCACCAACTAGAATATAAATGCCATCTCTTTCTTCCTCAGAAGAAACCGTGCCACTGAGTACAACTTTATCACCTAGGTTATAAACCGTAACTTCCGCGTTGGGGTAGCGCATTTCAATATTTTGCTGAATATGCACCATGCTCTGATTAACAACTAATTGACGCTGGAGTAAGGTTTCGCCATCGTCATTAAACAATAGCAAAGTTGCTTTGCCCACTTCCCGCCCAAACACAATAACCTTGTGTTTATCGATTACCTGATAATCCGCAATGGCTGGATCGGTTATAAATACAGAGCCTATCTCTTGCTCTGTACTCAAAGTCGTTGCATCGCCTTCAGAAAGGTTAATTAAATTTTGCGCCCATGTGACTGAACTGATGAATAACAAAAGTGCAGTTGTAAATACTTGCCTAGTCATAATGAGGAATTCCCTATTGAACGATTTCATTACGGGCCCTAAGTTCACGAACAGACTTATAGTCAGAAAGAATATCGCCAGAATCTGCTGACAATTCAGAAGCAGCAAACTCGCCAGTGGAAAGATGCACTTCTATTTGCGCAATATTTCGCGCTATCGTTAATTTTGCTACCTGCTTACGCGTAAGTTGCAAGATCAAAGTAACGCTTTCATCGCTAGAACTTTCATCTGATGACGGTGAAATATTTTCAGCGATGCTATCGGTGTTTTTTGAATCATTTACCTGCAATACTTTCACACCAATGAAAAGTGGGGCGAGAGAAATACTGTCTAAATCCCTTATCTGGGGTCGGCCAACAAGATTTTGAGTAGAAGACGTAAGCACAAGAACGTCTACAAGCGAGCCTGAAGAAATGACTCCGCTCACACTCGACAGTTTAGGTACTGAAAGAGGAACAGGCACATAACCCGGCTCAATTAGAAAATTGAAGTAACCATCTTGATCTGGATAAATGATTTTTTCGGACAATATAGGCGAGCCAACAGGTAATTCCTCTGTTGCCACCATGCCATCAACAAAACTAATATCAATGTCTTGCTTTATGCCGTATTCAAACGCTTCAGCTTGGGGGATTTTTTCAATGCGAAGGTCATCTCTGGAGATTTGATCACCCATCGATATTTGATGCTTAGCTGTCCATATTGTGTAAAAAACTTCAGGCGGTGTTTCGCTAGTAGCATCGACAGCTGGTGATGACTGAGACGTATTCGATGAGGTCGCTTTGATGTACAGAATTCCAAGCAAACCAATACCTAATACAATAAGCGACACTATCATTAAAAATCTTGACCGCATTTTCACTCAACCTTAAGAAACAACACCAAACCAATCTATATATGAAAGAAAGATAAAAAAACCTCCAGAGATAGAGATTGGAACAGCATATGGAATGCCTTTCGCGCGAGTCCGCTGTAAATCTGTTAACAAGCCATAGCATAGGGTAAGTACAGCTAGCACACCGCCAAGAGCGATTGCACCAAACAACATCAAACTAATGTAATCCGGCATGACACCGAGAGAAATGACTGCAACTAATTTTGAATCACCAGCCCCGAGAACACCTAATACATGCAGGATAAAGCCGACGACTAAAATACAGCCAGTGTAGGGCAACACCTTATAGTTCGGACTCACAAACCAAGAACACATAAAAAGGACTATTAAGATAGTTAAATATCTATGCTTAACAGTCCTTTTCGTTATGTCGTCGAATGAAATCTTCGCCAGCAAAATTAGGATTACCAATAGAGCCGCCAAACAAACTTCATTTAACAAAATGATTATCCAGGGATAAATCCTTTAAGCTTGGTCATAGCAGCTGTAATAGATGCTTGAATACCACCATCAGTGCCGAAGGCAGCAGCAGCAATACCTGCAATAGCAACAGCAACAATTGCGTATTCGATCGCAGTTACACCCTTACGGTCTGCCATAAACATATGCGTTTGTACGAATAGTTTAGTCAACATTTTTCTTACTCCTTTATATGATTTTAGTTACAGAAGCTATCTAAGAGCCTGCCACCATAACTACAATTTATTACAACCTATCGTTTATTGGAAATAGTTAGATCAACGCTTTAAGTATTTCACATAAATCCAAGAAGCCACTTGGCTATTGACTTCCTTATCGTCAAAATTTCTAAATCCGATAACAATCAATTGAGTAGATGATACCTATATTTTAACACCCGTCAATGTACACAAAACATGCAATTTAATCTCTATTGTAAACATACGTAAACAATCAGTAATTAAACGTAACCGAGAGCACTGACACATTCAATACACACCTTACCACTTAATGACATATAGCATAGTTAGAAACAAAAAAGCCAGCTCATATACATAAGGCTGGCTTTCAGAAATCACGCAATGAGTTGCTCGCTAGTTATGACGAACGCCCAAAGCATCCAATGATTCAAAAGTAATCGCACCAACTGCTAAACCACTCTCACCCTGAAACGCTTGCAACGCATTGATGGTTTTCTCGCCCAGCATGCCATCTACAGGCCCAGGGTTATAACCATTTCTGTTAAGTTTGTCTTGCAGAGTCATAATCAGAGTCGCGTTTAAATCACCATTACAAACCGCCTGACGCATCACCATTTTTGGTTTTCCTTGGTAGGATTTCATCTGCATTTGACGAGTTTGAGCAGGGACTTGTCGAGGGTTAGCGCTGGCAGGTTTAACCACTTCATCAACAGGTACGTCTTCCAGCTTCGGTGCTAGAGAAACCTCTACGACACGAGCGGGTTGATCAATCACCCATTTGGTGACGGTTTCGTATTTTGCTGGCACCACCTCAACTTTACTTTGTTCAGGCTGGACAAGTACTTGTACGTTAACCCATTCTTCTTTTGCAGGCACTTCTTTGGCGCAAAACGCAGCGGTTCCACCGAAGGAATTACATTGCTCGATCACGGTACGCGCTTCTTCAATAACCACACGTTTTTGACGCTGCTCATAAACAGCAGGTACTTTCACAAATCGAGTGGTTTCAGGTCGAACAAGCACTTGCTCAGACACGCGCTTATAAGTCGCCGGTTGTAAGCGATACGTCACTGTCCCCTCACGCGTCACAACACGCTTGTAACCACGTTTAATCTCTGCAGGGGTTACTTCAATGGTTGTGTGAGAATCTTTTACGGTTACAGCCACTGTTTTCTCGACAGCGCGAGGTTTGATTTGACCGTAAACCCAACATTCCCCAGCGTTTACCTCTAAGTCTGTTGGCGAAGGCACTTGAATTGGCTGCTCCATAGCCAAATCAGCTTGAGCATAAGAAAATGGCATGTACAGGGCTAAAGCTGTTAGCACTGAGCCTAATAACAAGCGGTTTTTATTCGTACTCACAGGCGTTTCCTACTATTTTCAAGTGCGTGCGTCGGAAGCAATTTTTTATATCCACCTAATCACTTTTTAACGGAGTCATTGATTAATTGGTTTTAACAAATCTAAACAATACATGTAAAGAAATCATAAACTGTCGCTATTATGGACAGCCTCGTATGAGAACTCAAGATGCATTAGGCGTTTCGTAAACCTCTATCTCAACACGTCGATTAGGCGCTAGGCAATTGATCAACGCTTTATCCTTTTGCTCACCTTCACAAACAACAATGGGACGAGTTTGGCCGACCCCTTTCACTAATACATTGCCTTTTTCAATGCCTTTAAGAAGGAAGCGCTTAGCAACTTCTCTCGCTCTAAGCTTAGACAGTGACACATTCGCTTCGGCATCACCAATCACATCCGTATGCCCCGTTACAGTGATGACTGGCGAATCATAACGTGCAAGCAAGTTGTCGATAAAACGGTCTAACGCTTGAATGCCATTTGGGCTTAAATGGTATTGGTTAAAACTAAACAACACATCACTCAACAAAGTAAATACTTCCGCTTTTTGCTGGTGTGCAGAATCTAAGCCATTCGTGCTTTGTTGGTATAATAAGTCACATACGCTTTTACGCCAATCCGACGAACGAACTCTGTTCGATTCGTCGAACTCAATGCGATATTGACACCCCATAAAGGCATTCGACGATGTAGGGATGCTGACGTTGTACTCCCAACGATACCCATCATTTAGATGCTCAACACTGTAAGGTGTGCCTAATAGCGCATCGACATCTTGTTTAGAAAGACCCTGTTCAATGGTCGATAAAAACATCACGATGTCTTGCGCGCCTTGATCTTGAACCAATTGCTGATCGAACTGCGCGGCCGATGTAATCGCATCGTCATAGTCCGTAGACTCGGCCAAAGCGCTAGCTACATATGCACCAATCAACATTATAAACGGCAACACGCCAAGTTTTTTCAACATTGCATCCCTCTCACTCATAGCGCTACGCGTATAAAATATTTTGCAAGCCTACTAAACCTAATGCCTTAATGCATCAATAACTCTTTCAAAAGCATTGGTTTATTGATTTTAGCAATTCTCGCCTTAACGTTTAGTAAGAGTATTGACCGCATAAAAAAATGGGAAGCCAAGGCTTCCCATGTGGATTATTCGACCGTGACGCTCTTGGCTAAATTCCTAGGCTGATCGACATCGGTGCCTTTCACTACGGCGACATGGTACGACAACAGTTGCAACGGGATGGTGTGTACGATTGGCTCAAGCACTTCTTCCACCCAAGGAATTTCATTGTAATGAATGCCTTCGGCTTGCGCGAAGCCTGTTTCTTTGGCGCCAAATACAAACAGTTCGCCACCACGGGCACGCACTTCTTGTAGGTTCGACTTCAGTTTGTCGAGCATCTGGTTGTTCGGTGCAACGGTGATGATCGGCATGGTTTCGTCCACCAGCGCTAATGGGCCATGCTTCAATTCACCAGCGGGGTAAGCCTCGGCGTGAATGTAACTGATTTCTTTCAGTTTTAATGCCCCTTCTAGTGCAATCGGGAACATCGGGCCACGACCTAGGAACAAAGCGTTATGCTTATTGGCAAAGTGTTCAGACACCAATTTAATCGCGCTGTCTTGTTTGATCGCTGCATCGACATAGGAAGGTAACGAGCGCAGCGCATGCACTAATGCCGTGTGTTTATCATCGCTTAATTCGCCCTTCTCCGCGGCAATAGCTATTGATGTAATCAATAGCGCCGTCAACTGAGTAGTGAAGGCCTTGGTTGAAGCAACGCCGATTTCCGTACCGGCGCGTGTTAACAGTGTCAGATCTGATTCGCGTACTAATGTGGAAGACGGCACATTACAAATGGCCAACGTTGTCAGATAACCCAGTCCCTTAGCCATACGCATGGCCGCCAAAGTGTCGGCCGTTTCACCGGACTGTGACAGCGTCAGGAACAAGGATTGTTTCGGTACCGCCACTTTGCGATAACGGTACTCGCTCGCTACTTCTACCGAACAAGGAATATTGGCCAGCTCCTCAATCCAGTATTTAGCCACCATGCCGGCGTGATAACTGGTACCACAGGCGACGATATGTATATTTTCCACATCTTTCAAAAACGCCGAATCGGCACCAAAACTACTGGTTAATACGCGATCTTCGCTAATGCGACCCTCTAAACAGGCCGCAATCACTTTCGGTTGTTCGTAGATTTCTTTAAGCATGTAGTGGCGGAATTCGCCTTTGTCTGACGCATCTACGTGATGATTAAACACACTAATAGGGCGCTCTTGTACTTGATCATTGGCGTCGAAAACCGTGATTTGATCACGCGTCAGTTCCACCACATCGCCTTCTTCAAGGAAGATGAATTGGTCTGTCACATGCAACAGCGCTAGCTGGTCCGATGCGACGAAGTTTTCTTCAATACCGACACCCACCACCAGCGGGCTGCCTTTACGAGCCGCAATCAGGCGGTCATTCTCATGATTCAGAGTCACGGCAATGGCAAAGGCGCCATGCAAGTGTTTTAGCGCATTTTTAACTGCTTGCAGTAAATCCGGCTCAGTTTTCAGGGCATTGTGGATTAAGTGAACAATCACTTCAGTATCCGTTTGCGAACGAAATTCGTAGCCCAGTTCAATCAAGTTACGGCGTAGGGTCTCATGGTTTTCAATGATGCCATTGTGCACCAAGGCCAAATCGTCACCTGAAAAATGAGGATGTGCGTTCTCTTCCGTCGGTTTACCATGTGTTGCCCAACGAGTGTGAGCGATGCCCATCTTGCCGTCTAATGGCGCACTTTCAAACTTGTCTTTTAGTGCTTGCACTTTACCTACAGCACGATGCGCACGTACGCCAACTTCATTATTGATGGCCACACCAGAGGAGTCATAACCGCGATATTCTAGGCGTGACAAACCTTCTAATAAAATTTTCGCAACATTACGCTGGGCAATAGCGCCGACGATACCACACATATTATTTCTCCTGCTTAGTCGGACGCGCCCAACCATCTTTGTTTGTTTGTTTTGCTCGGGCAAAGGCCAATTGATTTTCCGCCACAGCTTTGGTGATGGTGGAACCTGCGGCAATGGTTGCACCTGCTTGAATTTCAACGGGCGCGACTAACGCTGAGTTTGAACCAACAAACACACCGTCGCCGATGATCGTTTGGAATTTGTTCACACCATCATAGTTGCAAGTAATGGTGCCTGCGCCAACATTTACATCCGTCCCCATTTGCGTGTCACCGACGTAGCTTAAATGATTAACCTTACTGCCTTCGCCGATAAACGCTTTTTTTGTTTCAACGAAGTTGCCTATTTTGGCTTTATTGGACAGCACTGTGCCTGGGCGCAAACGCGCGAATGGCCCCAGATCACAGTGTGCACCAACTTGGCTGTCTTCAATCATGGTATTGGCTTTAATGACGGTGTTGTCCGCTACTGTGCAGTTTTTCAACACACAGTTAGGGCCCACTTCTACGTTTTTACCCAATGTCACGACACCTTCAAAAACACAGTTCACATCAATAATACAGTCTTGCCCAGTGGTTAGCTTTCCACGAATATCGATACGCTGCGGGTCCATTAGGGTTGCGCCAGAACGCATCAATTGTTCCGCTTGTTGCTGTTGCCAAACACGCTCTAAGGTTGCCAATTGCACACGATCGTTAACACCACTGACTTCCGACGCTTGCTCTGGGTGAACCGTTACGATTTCAACACCTTGCTCTGCCGCCATGGCAATAATATCGGTTAAATAATACTCGCCTTGGGCGTTGTCGTTGGTCAGTGCATTCAACCAGTGCTGCAACTTCGCATTCGGCGCCAATAAAATACCGGTGTTTACTTCGTTGATTAAAAGCTGCTCTGGTGACGCGTCTTTTTGTTCGACAATGGCGGTCACAGCACCTTGTGTATTACGCACGATACGCCCGTAGCCAACGGGGTTGTCCAGCTTAATGGTCAGCAGCACCAGAGTGTTGTCGTTAGATAGAGACAACATACGCTCCAGCGTAGAACGCTGAATCAAAGGAACATCACCGTATAAGGTTAACGTGGTACCGTTTTCGCTCAGGAACGGCGCTGCTCGACGTAGCGCATCGCCGGTACCTTGAGGATTGTCTTGCCATACGATATTGGCAGAAAAATCCTGACAAGCTTGTTCAACCTGCTCACCTTGATGGCCAACCACTAAATGTAACTGGGCATTGCTTAAGCCTGTTGCCGTAGCCAGTACGCGACGCACCATCGCCTCACCACCAATTTTATGAAGCACCTTAGAATAGGCTGATTTCATTCGGCTTCCCTTGCCTGCAGCAAGGATCACAATATCCTGTGTCATAGAGCGCTTACCCACTATTTAATCGTCATCTTTAATTGAGCCGTATTAGACCTTTTGTTCAACTTTGTCGCAATTCGTTTTGTCATAAATTTTTTGACAAGTAAGCGTCATAATCTTGTCCATTGCATGTGCGCTGGATCATAGAGCCCGCTAAAAAAACTATGCTAGCATCACGTTCTTTAAACCTACTTCTTGGCATCATAAGGACAGTGTATGTACGAGATTATTCATCACGGCGCAAAAAGTGGCGTCACAGGGTCGTGTCATGAGCTGGTCTTCGACGAACATAACAGCTTGCTGGTAGATTGCGGATTATTCCAAGGAGCGGAAACGTCTGATAATGGCGCCAACGCGCATACTCTCAGTATTGAATTTGATGCATCACGTATTCAAGGACTGATCGTCACTCATGTACACATAGACCATGTTGGACGCATCCCTTATTTATTGGCGGCAGGGTTTAATGGCCCGATCTTTTGCTCCATTCCAAGCGCGAAGTTACTCCCTCTGGTGATTGAAGATGCATTAAAAGTGGGTGTCACTCGTAACCGGAGCATTATCGAGGCTTGCTTAACAAGACTCAGATCACAGGTTGTGCCGCTCGATTACGAAACTTGGCATGATGCACCGCTGCTCACTTCATTTCAGGGGCACTGTCAGCTTAAGCTATCGCCCGCTGGGCATATTTTAGGCTCAGCTTACGCCACGGTTCGCATACAGCAAGATAAACCATGGGACATCGTCTTTTCAGGGGACCTCGGCGCACCTTATGCACCTCTGTTAGACGCTCCTAAATCGCCATGCCGAGCAGACCAGCTGGTACTGGAAAGCACTTACGGTGATCGTCACCATGAAGACCGACATCACCGTCGTCAGCGGCTACAAGACTCAATGGAACGCGCACTCGCTGATGGTGGTGTGGTGTTGATTCCGGCTTTTTCCATCGGGCGTACACAAGAGTTGCTCTATGAAATAGAAAGCATCATCCATGATCATGCCGAGCAATGTGTGAGCCACACTACGACAGGAAAAGCCATACATTGGCACGAGCTAGATATTATTGTTGACTCACCATTGGCTAGCCAATTCACTGACGTCTATCGAGAATTAAAGCCCTATTGGGACCAAGAAGCTCAGCAGCGCTTACATCAAGGTAGGCACCCTCTCGATTTTGAACAGCTGACGACCATTGACGATCATGCGCTGCATGAGCAAACGGTTGCCTACTTAGCACTACAAAAGCGCCCTGCTGTTGTTATTGCCGCGTCTGGCATGTGTGCGGGTGGGCGCATTGTCAATTATCTTAAAGCTCTATTAGGCGACGCACGTAACGATGTTGTGTTCGTTGGCTATCAAGCTCAAGGCACTCCAGGAAGAGACCTATTGACGTACCATAATCGAGACGATGGATACGTCATGTTAGATGGCCAACGCTACCCGATTCGAGCAAAGGTTTGGCAAATTGGAGGTTATTCGGCCCATGCCGGGCAACAAGATTTGGTACGCTTTGCCAGTGGAATGCGTCAGCCTCCAAAAAAGATCCATTTAGTGCACGGCGAACATGATGCAAAGTTGGCACTGCAACAGGCACTGCAAGCCAAGCTTGATCATGTTGAGGTGGTACACTAAGCAAAAAGCCCCTGTATGGCAGCATACAGGAGCTTTATATCATTTATACCGATCGCGTTTGCTGGATACTAAACGGCCTCGACAATGCGCCCTTTTGCTGAAGCAAACGCTTTGTTACCTTCTTCCCCCATCGCTTGACCGCCTGCTACAAAAGCATCTCTAACATTCAAACCTAGGAAGTTAAGGAAGGTCTTAACGTACGGTAGTTGATGATCGTATGGTGTATTTTCTAGGAAGCTACCACTTGCAGAGAAGATGTATGCGTCTTTATTCACCAAGCCAACTGGGCCTTCTTCTGTGTATTTAAACGTACGGCCAGCACGGGCGATGTAATCAAAATACGATTTTAGCGTAGATGGAATGCTGAAGTTATAGATCGGAGCGCTGACGGCAACAACATCGGCCGCTTCTAACTCTTCAATTAATTCATCACCGATGGCAACGATCGCTTTCTGCTCGGCGCTGCGATCTTCTTCAGGTGTAAACAGTGCCGCCAATGTTTCACTGGTAAAATGTGGCAGTGGCTTCGCATTAACATCGCGAATGACAACTGTGCCATTAGGATTTTGCGCTTGCCACTGTGCCACAAAAGCATCCGCTAGTTGGCGTGATTTTGAGTTGTCACCGGATGCACTTGAATCAATTCGTAGTAACGTTGCCATGAGTAATCTCCTAATATATTTGCTGAAGCTTTGCTTCAAATTTGTTCGATGCGCCCATATTAGAACCAGTTTTTCTGATATAAAAGCGTAAGTTTTTGACGATTTACATCGAAAAATACGATATAAAAGAAGGTAAATACGAACTACGTGGAAGATTCTCTATGAAAGCTCCAAGAGTGACGTTAGAACAATGGCGCGTTTTACAGGCCGTTGTTGATAAAGGGGGCTTTGCTCAAGCCGCCGAAGCATTACACAAAAGCCAGTCCTCAATCAGCTACACCGTTGCTAAATTACAGGAGCAGCTAGGTTATCCGCTGCTTACGATTGATGGTCGTAAAGCCAAGTTAACCGAGCGTGGCGAAGTATTATTACGACGTTCACGTCATTTAATTAGAGAAGCCATCGATTTAGAAGAACTGGCTCACACGCTCGGGCAAGGCTGGGAACCTGAAATCGAGCTGGTAGTAGATGAGGCCTTTCCGACGCCTGCGTTACTCAGAGCCTTAAAGGCTTTTGAACCTCAGAGCCAAGGCACGTTGGTTCAGCTAAAAGAAGTCGTACTCAGTGGTGCTCTGGATACGCTTTCACAAGGCTCACCGGATTTAGTATTAAGTGGCATGGTGCCAAAAGGTTATTTGGCGGACCCTATTGTTGAAGTCGAAATGATCGCGGTAGCGGCACCTGATCACGCTTTATGTGCCGAAGAGGGCGTCATCAGTAACGAACGCCTGAAAAAAGAACTACAAGTCGTTATTCGCGATTCTGGCCAAGAAAGTTCTATTGACCAAGGATGGCTAGGTGCTGATCGCCGCTGGACGGTTTCCAGCGTGCAATCTGCTTATGAAGTCGTGGCTTCAGGCGTCGGCTTCGCTTGGTTGCCGATGGCCGATTTGCGCGACGCATTAGAATCCGGCCGTTTAAAAAAATTAGAATTAGAATCCGGTGGCGAGCGTAATTTCCACATGTACGCAATCTTTGGCAAAGGCGAGCGCACCGGCCCAGCCACACGTCTGTTTGTGGAGCTGTTACAACAGTCCTGTGCGCAATGCACGGATCTTCGCCGTTAACGGCGATCATTACATACGTGGGTAAGGCAATGCCTTACCCACCATTTCCAATTATTTTAAACGCTTTAACGCAATGCGTTTACGCTGCACATCCACTTCGATCACCTGCACTTTCAGCACTTCGCCGATTCGTACTTCGTCACGCGGATCTTTGACGAAGCGATCTGCCAATTGCGAAATATGAATCAGACCATCTTGATGAACACCTAAGTCCACAAAGGCACCAAACGCCGCAACATTAGTCACAACGCCTTCGAGACGCATCCCCTCTTGCAAATCTTCGATCTTGTTCACCGCTTCATCAAAGCTTGCGTACTGAAACTCAGGACGTGGATCGCGCCCCGGCTTGGCAAGTTCTTGCAGGATGTCTTGGAAGGTATATTGGCCTTGCTCAGCGGCGGCAGGGGCCGTCTTTAAACGCGCTATGCCCTCTGGATTACCGACCAAGGCATTAAGCTCAAGATCAATCGATCGAGCGAGACTCTTGATAACGCTATAGGACTCTGGGTGCACAGCGGAGGCATCAAGTGGCTCACTGCCGCCACGAATACGTAAAAAGCCCGCACATTGCTCAAACGCTTTTTCTCCAATGCCTTTGACCTTTTTCAACTGCATACGGCTACTAAAGCCGCCAACTTGCTCGCGAAACTCAACAATATTTTGCGCCATACGTTGTGTTAAACCCGATACATACGTGAGCAATGATACCGAGGCTAGGTTTAAATCCACCCCTACTGCGTTCACACAATCCTCCACCACGACACTTAGCGCATCGCCTAGCCGATTGGCTTTTACATCGTGTTGGTACTGACCAACGCCTATCGCTTGCGGGTCAATTTTCACCAGTTCAGCAAGCGGGTCTTGGAAGCGTCGCGCAATGGAGATTGCCCCTCGAATCGTAACATCCAATTCTGGGAATTCTTCAATGGCGACAGGCGATGCCGAATAAACGGAAGCGCCCGCTTCTGATACGATGACGCAGCGGCAGTTTAACGATCTTTGCTGAATCATGTCTTCGGCCAAGGTTTGTGTTTCCCGAGACGCCGTACCATTACCGATCACGAGCCACTCGATATTATGTGCTTGGATAACCTGCGCGAGCTTTGCTTGTGCTTCGGTTGCCTTGTTTTGAGGTGGATGCGGGTACACCACACCGTAGTCTAATAATTGGCCATATTCATCGACCGCGGCCCATTTCACACCATTACGAAACCCAGGGTCTAATGCTAACGTTCGCTTCGCTCCAGCTGGCGCAGCCATAAGCAAATCTTTTAAATTGTTTTGAAATACTTCAATCGCACCCGCTTCCGCTAACTCTTTTAGCTCTGCAAGTAAGTCCGATTCCAATTTAGGCTGTATTTTTTCAAGCCACGCTTTTTCTAACCAGGCAAGTTTTTCTTTACTCGGTGTACGTTCTTTAAGTTCTGGAAAACCCAGTGGAATCGTATTGACTGTGTTATTTAGGGGGTAAGGCAACGCTTCACCGGATTCAATTGCTAGCTTTAATATACTTTCTTTTTTCCCCCGAAATAATGCCAGCAATCGATGAGGCGGGCATTTTTTAAGCGCTTCACGATAATCAAAGTAGTCACGAAACTTTTCCCCTACTTCTTTTTTACCACGCATCACTTTACTGACTAACACACCTTCTTTTTGAAGAAATAACTTACCTTGCTGCAAGGTGTGAATATTCTGGGATAATTTCTCAACAATAATATCCGAAGCGCCTGCTTTCGCCTCCGCTAATGAAAGCGGCTGTTTAAAGCTCGCTTTGGTTTGCTCATAGTGCTGTTGCGCTAACGCTGCACCATCACGCCATAGTGCAATGGAGAACGGCAGCAAACCTAGCTCAATGGCGCTATCGGCTTTGGTTTTACGAGTCTTTTTAAACGGCGCGTAAATATCTTCTAACTCGGTTTTACTGCTCGCTTTTTCGACAGCACTAAAAACTGAAGCAGGAATATCAGGCAGCTCTTTTAATAACTCTACAATTGCTATGCGACGTTTCTCTAACTCCACTAAGTACAGCCAACGGCCATGGAACTCGCGTAATGTCTCATCCGTCATAGCACCCGTTACCTCTTTACGGTAGCGTGCAATAAACGGTACGGTCGCCCCCTCTTCAAATAATGAAAGGATGTTTTTAACCGTTTTTTCTGGGGTCGAATATTCTTTTGCTAAGGTCTTTAACAAGATATTAATCAATGTGGTCATATTATTTACTTAAAAATGAAGAGAGTTAGCATATTAAGGAATTTTTTATTAAACTAGTCGGTCAGTATTGATACGAATACTCTATTTAATGCTATTCTTAGCAAGACAAATTCTTGTAAGTTGGATTTAAGCTTACCTGTTTATAAAACCAAAGAAAAACACAGTTTTGGATGGATTTCTGTTCTGTGTTCGCGTTGATTAATGCGTTTCAGATTATTAGGGGAAACCATGAGCTTATTAGCAGAGCTAGCCGGAAACAAAGCCAAAGCACGTGCAGCGGCAAAAGAGTTAACCATTCCACAGTTAGAGAACCTAATCGAAGGGTTCAATAATGCGTTGGTTAAAATGCAAGAAGACGAGCAAGCACGTCAAGCTGAAGTCGAAGAAAAATCACGCCAAGCGGCCGATATCGCTAAGCTAATTGAAGCAAGCGGCTTAACACTTGAAGAGATCGCTGCGCTAAGCGGTGCTCGCAGCAACCCAACCAAAGGCAAAACGGTAAAACCTAAATACCGTATTGAATGGAATGGCGAAACCATCGAGTGGAGTGGCCGTGGTCGCACACCGAAGGCATTCCAAGAGTATTTGGATGCGGGCAACTCTCGCGAGTCTGCAGAGATCAAATAACGCTGCACAGTTAAATAAAAAAACCGACGCGTGCGTCGGTTTTTTTTATGTCTCACAATGACCAATTAGTCAGTGATTTTGGTATAGATCAAATCCCAGACACCATGGCCTAAACGCTCACCACGCTGCTCGAATTTCGTCAATGGACGCCATTCTGGACGTGGGTGATATTGGTTTTTACCGGCTGCGTTTTCATAGTTCTTTTGCTCTTCCATCACTTCCAGCATGTGTTCAGCGTAAGCCTCCCAATCTGTCGCCATATGGAAAGCACCACCTACTTTCAATACATTGGCCACTTGCTGTGCAAATAACGGCTGTACGATGCGGCGTTTGTTATGCTTCTTTTTGTGCCATGGATCGGGGAAGAATAACTGAAAAGTCGACGCTTGACCTTGTGGTAAGCAATCAGCCATCACTTCGATGGCATCGTGACAGTACACTCGAATGTTATTGACGCCTGCTTCGGCTGCCAACATCATCAATTTTGCCACACCTGGCGGGTGCACTTCGATACCAATAAAATCTTTTTCAGGGGCGTTTTTGGCCATTTCAACCAACGATGCGCCCATACCAAAGCCTACTTCAAGCACGACGTCGGATGTACGACCGAACACATCTTCGTAAGCGATACAACCATTGACAACGTCCAAACCATAGACTTCCCAATTGGCGTCATATGCTTTTTGCTGCCCATCTGTCATACGACCACCGCGTACAACAAAACTGCGTATTCTGCGTTGTTTTACTTCTGTATCTGTTGGGTTTTGTTCGTCTTGCATGGAGTTGCCAATCTCAAATTCTAAATTAGGCGCGTATGGTACTAAAATCGAATAAAAATGTCTGTTAATTCACCACATTCTTATGTGGCTTTAAGAAACCAATTAGCAGCACGAACCAACCGCTTAAGTACAGCACACCGCCAATCGGCGTGACGGCGCCCAGCAGACGAATATCTGTTAGCGTCATAACGAAGAGCGAGCCTGAAAACAATAGATTACCCAAGGTAAAAAGTTTCACAGACCATAGAAATCGCGCACTGACGGCCATCAACACAACAGCTAAAATACCACCTAAGCTGTGGTACATCATATATTGGCTAGCGGTTTGCCACCAAGCTAGGTTCTGCTCGGCAACGATCTGCTTTAAACCATGAGCTCCGAAAGCCCCGGCGGCAACAGAAATAAAGGCTTGAAGCGTAGCGATCGCACCCCAACGCTGCTGAACACGGGAAAGCTGCATGTTGAACCTTGTTGCTTGATCTAACAAACGTCAGAATTATTGAAATACATTCAGGTAACCGTTACTGCCAATGGCGTAGTAGGTATTACCCGCACCAAACGCCAACGCAATGACTGCGGCTCCGGTTGGACGCATTGTGTCTTTTAGATGCATATCCCAAGACTGAGCCACCTCACCTGTCATGACATTGACTAGATTTACACGACGGTTTTGTTGTCCCAGCAGTAGGTTTCGGTTGTTGTTTGAAAACACGGCTTGGCTGATGGTGACATTACGAGATTGTAGTTTGCCGGTATCGATTTGACTGACTTCTGCACCGGTCAATGTCGACCACACTTTAGCATCCCCCAATTGCGCGGCTGCGAACACATAAGCACCGTCGCCAGACAGCTTTACTGTTGCGATATTGTTATCTAATTGCCAACGCTGTTTGACTTCACCGGTTGTTAGATCCCACAAAATGACCTGGTAAAGATCATCGCCTGTAACACCATATCTGCCGTCAGGCGTCACATCAACAGAACGCACAATGGCGCCAGTACGAAGGGTTTGTCGGATGCCCCCGTTCTTAACATCAAAGTAACGAGCTGTTTGATCATCCATACCGACCAACGCGAAATCACCATTACGCGTAAGCTTGAGCGTTTTCACGTCACCCGGCGTATTCCAAAAGCCCAGCGATTGCCCTGTTACGGTACTCCATAGCACCATCGTACGTGCGCTACCCGTAGCGGCAAAATCGCCACTGGGATCAATGTCTACACTGATTAATGGCGTCGCCTCACCTGCAGCATGGTTCCAATTATATACTCGCCGAGAAGGATTGTTTTCCCAGTAGCTGCCGCCATGCTGAATGGAGCCAATCAAAGACGCACTACCGTTGTCACTCAGCGCAGCAGAATACAGACCTTGTACCGCCATCGAACTGGTTGTCACAGGGTCCTCTGCTGAACATGCCCCTAGCAGGGCTAACGTAGCACCTGCTAATACAACATGTTTAAGCGCTTTCGCTGTGCGCCTCATGCAATTCCTCAATGAGTTGATCCTCATAGGCAAATCGTTCGTCTATTAAAAGCCCTAGCGTTTGCAATGCAAAAGGTAGGTCGACTAAATGACTATTACAGTGCTCTTTGGTGTCAAACTTATCGTTAAACTCTAAAACGATAGACGTATTAGTAGACAATTCTGGCAGGATTTTATGTAAGCACTCTAATGCGGCCTCATCATGAAACTCTTTGGCTTCAAGCGCCAACTGTTCGTACACTTCAAAGTGTCCAGTTGACACATAATCCACAAGCAGCTCACAAAACGCCAACACTTTTGGCGTATCTGTTGGTGTGTACTCACCGATTTCTCTCAGGCCAACATAAGATTCAACCAAGACCTTACGACTTTTCAACCAACGATCGATGATCTCATGTACGCCACCCCATCGCTCTTGCGCAGTTTTGCAACGTTCTAACATAACTTGCCTCCCAACTACGTTCTTATTTTGATGGCTTCGACAAGCTTACTCCAAGCATGTCGTTACAATCCTTATCAACTGTGACTCATATTTCTGGTTTTAGCATATTCTGATCTCAAAGCCCCTGCAAGACACAGGCAACAGGCTTTTGTTAACAACTGCTAAGTTTGTGTAACCAACTTCGTATATGACAATTTATTTTGCTTTGATGGCAATCCATAAATTTATCAATGCCATCGTGGCAAATGCAACCAATGTCCAACCTGGAATACTCAAACCTAAGAATGTCCACACCACATCACCACACTCACCAGTACCCATGATCATGGCTTGCATGATTTCTTGCCATGGAAACACTTCGAACATATAACTTAAGCCTGGCAAACAGGCAGGCAATTCTTCCATCGGCAAACTCTGTAAGTACAGATGACGAACGGCTAAGCCAGCCCCTAGTAATGATAATACAACAATTGGCCACGCTAATTTACGCTGCCATGAGACATTTTGCCCCAACGCGGAGATCAGTGAAAACACACCAATCATAAAAAACGCTATACGTTGCAACATACATAAAGGACAGGGCTCAAGCCCCATTTGGTATTCCATATAAAATGCCACGCCTAGCAGGGAAAACGACGCCAATGCAACCAAACCGTGAAAACGACGAGCAGACAACAACGCAACCATAGAAGAAAGATCCTTTTATCGATAGATAACAATAAACATTGAAAAACTAGACAGTAAAATAGTTAGAAAGTGCAACGAACCACTGCCATCTGTTCATTTTGAAGGGTAGTATAACGAGTAATGCCGTGAATTCGAGAGAGGAACTATGAAGCACATCACGCTGTTAGGGAAAAAGCGCTTATTAATCGCTTTAACTTGCCTATTGGCCTTTTTGGCCACACCTGCGTTCGCCGAGGATGAAGAGGCTGCACCTGTTACACCAAGTTATATCGAGCTGACACCCGATTTTATTGTCAACTACAACGCCTCAGGCTCCCGTCTGCACTACATTAAAACCAAAATAAGCTTACGTACCGACAGTGCACGCGAAGGTATTATTCTAGCGAATATGCCCTTAATTCGTGATTCGTTGGTAATGTTTTTAAGCTCTCGTAACACTGAGCAAGTTACAGGCGCCATAGCCAGAGAACAGACTCGTACTGAAGCAAAAGTCGCGATCAATGAAACACTAAAAGAAGAAACGGGCACAGAGCCCGTTATGGACGTTCTATTTTTTAGTTTTGTGACACAATAAAAAAACCTCCTTTGTCGAACACAAAAAAGCCGCTGCCATTGAACTGGCCGCGGCTTTTTAAATATCTCTAACCCAAGTAAAACCTATAACTCCTGAATATCACCTGGATCAACGTACCCTTGAAGACGATCCGTTTCTTCATTATTGAAGAACTTGTCCATTTGATCTAATAAATACTTACGTGTATCAGGCTGCATCAAATTAAGATGCTTTTCATTAATGATCATGGTTTGCAATGATTGCCACTCAAGCCACGCTTGCTTAGAGACATTTTCAAGCACGTCTTGACCTTTCGCGCCGGGTAGTGGTGCACGTTCCAAGCCTTCTAATTCTTTTTGATACTTTTTACAAAAAACGGTATTCGCCATAATGGACTCTCAATCTTTATTCGCTGTGTGCCAAACTGTCTATCAGTAATAATGGCGCTAACTTTGTCACTTTCAAGTCACCTAGAATAAAGCACTGACCATGCCGCCCACAACAAAAGCACTGACCAATTGCCAAATTGCAGGTTGACGTGTTCGTAGCCACAGCAAAGCCAGTAGAACAACTGTTGCCTGCCAAACGCTTGAAACACTGCTTGGAATAATTGGGAAGATCAACGTGGCTAGCAACAACCCAACTACGGCCGCATTAATGGCTTTTACAGCCCCCTGTACCCGTGGTTTATGCGACACGAATTGCCAACACTTCTGCCCAACCAGCATCAGCATTAGACCGGGTAAAAAGACCCCCACGGTCGCCAATAACGCCCAAGCAATCATAGCGCCTTCCGGTGCTGTTACGGCGCCTAAATAACTGGCCAGAGTAAACATAGGCCCAGGTACCGCCTGCGCGGCGGCATAACCGGTCAGCAAATGCTCCGTAGAAATAAAGCCAGCCAATTGCTCCGACATCAACGGCAACACAACATGACCACCGCCGAATACCAAGCTGCCAGCTTGAAACAGCTGAGCAAACAACGCCAACCAACCGGTACCGTGAATATAACTGGTTAACACAAATAACCCGCAAAATATGGCTAGAGTTATGTAAGCAACGCGCGAGGAAATATGTGTTTTGATCTGCGTTGGCTGACTGTCTGTAAACCAATACGCCCCTATGATTCCTGCTAAAAGTACCAGCAGCAAGCTGCTTAAAGCAAAAGGCCACAATAGAATAAAAACGGCGCCAAGCAAGGCTACCAGACGAGTGCTATTCGTTTTGCAAAAGGTGTTGGCCATGCTCCAAATTGCATCGGTCACCACTACGACGGCCATCAGCTTTAGCGCGCTTAACACCCCAAGAAACACAGCGCTGTTCGCAAACTGCATCCCCAAAGCGGCAAAGGCACACATAAGCACAACAGACGGTAGCGTAAACCCCAAAAATGCAGCGATAGCGCCCACTAAGCCAGCGCGATGATAGCCAACAGCAAAACCAACTTGGCTCGATCCCGGTCCTGGCATTATTTGGCTCAATGCTACCCATTGACCGTACTCTTCTTCTGTTGCCCAGCTTAAGCGCTCAACAAACTCTTTACGAAAATAGCCAATATGCGCAGCAGGGCCACCGAAGCTAGTACACCCCAAAAGCAGAAACTTGCAAAAAATCGAGAAAAACATAAGCACTTTGCCCTTTTGAAACCGTGTTCTACCTCTCGGAGAATGACGCTATATCAGCTGGCGCATAGCTTGATGTGAGTCCAACAGAGTTCTGACCGGGGCTGGTAATCCAAGCGACAACGCGTCACTGATTGCAAACCATTGGTACTTACCACCTTCTTGTATCTCTGCCGATGACGCCACCGTCAACTCCGACGGAATAATGTCTAAATGATAGTGACTAAAGGTATGACGAAAAGGTGACAGACTTGTGACATCGTGTACGACCACTGGCAAACGCTGTTCCGCTGCCTGAGCCACATCATCGTCCAAATCTACCTCTGGCAAGCTCCATAAACCGCCCCAGATGCCCGACGCGGGACGCTTTTCTAATAACACTTGGTCGGCTTGGCGTAGCACCAACATTTGCGTACTGCGTATTGGTTTAGCGGCTTTTTTAGGCTTAGATTTAGGAAAATCCGTCGGTGAGCCTGTGGCAAGTGCATCACAATCCGCTTGTAAAGGGCATTCATTACAGCGTGGCTTTGAACGGGTGCACAAGGTCGCCCCCAGATCCATCATCGCTTGGGTATAGTCTCCACAGCGACCATTGGGAGCATAGGCTTCTGCAAGCTCCCACATAGCCACTTCGGTTTTGCGCTCCCCCGGCCATGTCGGTACGGCATGAAAACGCGCCAAGACACGTTTAACATTACCATCCAGTATGGCTAACGGTTCATTACGGGAAATTGATAAAATTGCCGCGGCGGTAGAACGCCCTATTCCAGGTAATTCGCACACGCCTTCTTGAGTCATTGGAAATTCCCCTTGCCAATGTTCTACCAGCTGTTGCGCCGCTTTGTGCATGTTACGCGCACGAGCGTAGTATCCCAACCCACTCCAATGCGCTAAGACATCGTCTTGCGGCGCGCTTGCTAGTGCGAACACATCGGGAAAAGAGGTCATGAAACGCTCGTAGTAAGGGATCACTGTGGTCACTTGCGTTTGCTGCAACATGATCTCAGAAATCCATACACGATAAGGGGTTTTGTTGTGTTGCCAAGGTAAGTGTTTGCGCCCGTGCTGGTCAAACCAAGCCAGTACACGGGGCGCAAAGTTATGTTTCGGAATCATTCATTACCGCAATTAGAATAAATCTTTAAGTTTGCTTTTCAGTTTATCTTCAAGCTCTTGTTTTGCTTCGTCCTTTTTCTCGTCTAAACGCGCTTTTTCAGCGTCTAACTTTTCCTTAGCTCGCGCTTTTTCAGCATCAAGTTTTTCTTGAGCACGGGCCTTTTCAGCGTCCAATTTCACTTTGGCCGCGGCTTTGGCTTCGGCAATTTCTTTACCAGCAATTGCTGAAATAAAGCCTTTCACATCAGGACGACATAGGCTGGCCGCATCATCCATGAAATTACCTTTACAGACAATCGGAAACTCAATATTAGCAACATCTTGGTTTACGGCACAGCTACCATCAAGCTTACTACCAACAAGCGCCACCCGCGTTTCGTAGTTCAAGCTATTCGTTGGCAGTGAAATAACACCGTCACCAGTGACGCCAAGTGTTAAGGATTGCATACGTAAGCCCGGTGTTGAGACTTCACCATTTACAATCTTGGCAGGGATGCGCATGGTTTCAAACGGTGTATCTGCTTGAAAAGCACTTTCGTTTAACGTCTCAGTGCGAGCCAAGGCGATGCCCTTACAGACCATTTTTGTGTAGTTAGTACCAAGCAGAGCACCGTCGGTTATATTGACTAATAAGTCACCGTTTAGATTCGAAATCAAATCCTCAATACGGTTACCGCGGGTACTAAGATCCCCTGCTAAGTTGGTTGTCCCACGAATTTTCTCAAGCGCCATAAAGTCTTTCAATAAAGGCAAAATTTCAACACTTTCAATACTCGGAGTCACTGTCATTTCTGGCGTTTTCCCAGTCACATCCAGCTGTGCTTTTAGTTGCGCAACGCCATCATATAGATGCACTTGAGCTGGTGAAATGCGCACTTTGCCATTGGTTTGCGTGGTATCCAGCTCAATTTTGTCCAGCTGTAGATTTTTTACTTTGACGTTGTCAAAGGCAATGCCTACATGGCCATTTAGAGAGCGAACCAATTCCACTGGGATGAGATCTTGCTCTGATGCCGCACCTTGGCTTGCAGGCATGTCTGGACCGCCTTCACTAACGGCTTCAGCTTCTTTTACCGGAGGCAAATAACGGTCCACATCTAAATTACTACCGGCAATCGCAATGTCCCAATTTAATGGAGAGAGGTTTAACAAAGCATTCGCTTCGATTGTCGTATCATCCACGTTAATCGAGATCGGTTGGGCTTTGATGCTGTCTGTTGAACCCTGCGCGGTAATGCTCATGCTGGCTTTCTCCAGCACGTTATCATCGGCCATTTCTGGCAACTCAATATTCAGCTGGCTCAACACACTTTTCGGAGAGAACTCGGCAATGTCTAGCACAGCGTCGAATTCTGGTGCACTTAATACTTGGTAAGCATTTACTTGCCCCGTAATGTCCATGCCTAACGTATTGATTTTCAGACCTTCCAGCGAAGCGTTTTCCTGAGGTAAATCAAAATCCAGCTGGGCAACATTCAACGTGGCTTTTAGTGGTGAAGCAGGAAGGCTGTCACCTGCAATACGAGTATTCAGTTCAACATTGGCAAATGACACACTTTGACGCTCTGCAAACAAAGTAAAATCGGCCGCAAAATCCATATTGGCGGTCATGGCATTGCTGCCATCTAAGTTGGACTGCGTCACAGCGGCATCCATTTTCATAGGCCATGCTTCGTCTAGACGAACATTTGTAAACGTGACATTCGAGACCACATCTGAACGCATCCCAGTTCGTTCGTCTTCATATATAACATGCGCGTTTACCAGTGCCAGTTCGTCTAAAGCGATGTCAGGAATGGTAAAACTCTTGTTAGCTGATTCCGTCGATGTGTCGTTGGCAGGTGAGGACTCTGAAGATGCATTACCAGCCGCTTCGACTTGCCAGTTTGGGTTGCCATCTTTATCGACTTTGAGGTTGGCCGTTAAGTTCTCTAATCGAACCGAGTCCACTTCGATGCGCTGTTGAAACAATGGCATCAGCTGCACACCAAACTCAGCTTTTGAAAAGCTCATAAGCTCTGGATCGTTCGCCAAAGCAATACCAAAGTTTTCCAGACTTAGGCCAATGCGTGGGTAAATCGACCAACCAATATCGCCGTCCATTCTTAGTGTTACATTGGCTTTTTCTTTTGCCAGCTTTTGCAGCTCCCCTTTGAATTGGTTGGGATCGACAAACACGACAACATAGATAACAGCGGCTATGATCAGAGCAATCAAAGCAACCAGCAATAATCCTAAACGTTTGACCCAAACCATATCGTTTACCACCTCGGTTACATGCGTTTTTAATACCTTATCAAATCATAGCATCATAATTGTCTTTTTCGATCCACCTAATAGGCGTGAAAAGCATAGAAGCAAAGCTCTGCACGTTTTATAATGGCGTTCAAATATCATTTACAGGGTTAAAAACCTGATTTCTAAAGCGGAGAGCTCCTTACATGTCTAACCGGATTGCAACCGTCGAACGCAATACGCTCGAAACGCAAATTAAAGTGACTGTTAACCTAGATGGTACAGGCAAATTTAACTGTGAAACTGGCGTCCCTTTTCTTGATCACATGCTTGACCAAGTCGCACGTCATGGGCTGATAGACCTTGATATCCATGCGGTTGGCGACCTTCACATCGATGCGCACCATACGGTTGAAGACTTAGGAATCACACTGGGCCAAGCGTTTGACCAAGCGGTCGGCGATAAGAAAGGCATTCGCCGTTACGGCCACGCTTATGTGCCTCTTGATGAAGCGCTTTCACGTGTTGTTATCGACTTCTCTGGACGTCCAGGATTAGAGATGCATGTACCTTTCACACGCGGTTCTGTAGGTGGTTTTGATGTGGACTTATTTTCAGAGTTTTTCCACGGTTTCATCAACCATGCAAAGGTAACTTTACACTTAGACAACCTGCGCGGGAAAAACACACATCACCAAGCAGAAACGATTTTCAAAGCTTTTGGCCGTGCACTGCGTATGGCATTAGAAGTAGATGAACGTATGGCGGGTCAAATGCCATCGACTAAAGGCTGCTTGTAATAGGATCGACCTAAACATGAGTACAGAAAAGAAAGCGACGGTTGCCGTCATTGATTATGGCATGGGCAACCTCCATTCGGTTGCCAAAGCACTAGAGCACGTTGCCGATGCGAATACTCAAATTGTGGTGACCAGTGATCCTGCTGTGATTGATGCGGCGGATCGTGTTTTGTTACCCGGAGTAGGCGCAATCCGCGACTGTATTGCTGAAATGAAAAAGCAGGGATTGGTGCCAGCGATTCAAAAAGCCATGGCTGAAAAGCCGTTTTTAGCGATCTGTGTTGGCATTCAATCTTTGATGGCCCACAGTGAAGAAAACGGTGGGGTGGACTGCTTGAACCATTTTGAGGGCAATGCTCTGTTTTTTGGCAACGACCATAAAGACGTGGACGGCACCAAACTTAAAGTACCACACATGGGCTGGAACCAAGTAAAACACACAATGGATCACCCTCTTTGGGAAGGTATCGAAGACGGTGCGCGTTTCTATTTTGTTCACAGCTACTATGTTGTAGCAGGTAATAAGGACGAAGTAGCGGGAACATGCCACTACGGCCACGACTTTTGCGTAGCCTTAGCGCGCGATAACGTGTTTGCGGTGCAGTTCCACCCAGAGAAGAGCCATAAAGACGGTTTGCAATTGTACAAAAACTTCATCCATTGGGATGGCAAGCCTTAGTCCACTGCATAGGAAAGTAAAATGGGATTAGCTAAACGTATTATTCCGTGCCTAGACGTGGACAATGGCCGCGTTGTAAAAGGTGTTCAGTTCGTTGATATCCGTGACGCTGGTGACCCAGTTGAAGTAGCAAAACGCTACAACGAGCAAGGCGCTGACGAAATCACCTTCTTGGACATCACAGCAAGCTCTGATGACCGCGAAACTACTGTTCATATGGTAGAAGCCATTGCTGCTGAGGTATTTATCCCTCTTACAGTAGGGGGTGGTATTCGTACCTGTGATGATATTCGTCGCATGCTGAACGCTGGTGCGGATAAAGTCGGCATTAACACCGCGGCGGTATTCAACCCTGAGTTCGTACGCGAAGCGGCTGAACGTTTTGGTTCTCAGTGTATCGTCGTGGCGATTGATGCGAAAAAAGTCAGCGCTGAAGGCGAGCCAGACAAGTGGGAAATCTTTACCCATGGTGGCCGTAAACCAACGGGGCTAGACGCTGTCGAGTGGGCCAAGAAGATGGTCGATTTGGGGGCCGGTGAAATCCTGCTGACCAGTATGGATCGCGACGGCACGAAAAACGGCTTCGATCTGGGCGTGACGCGCGCCATAAGTGAAGCGGTTCATGTTCCTGTGATCGCATCCGGTGGTGTCGGCAACCTACAGCACTTGGTAGATGGCGTTATTGAAGGCAAAGCGGACGCGGTATTGGCAGCGAGTATTTTCCACTTCGGCGAACACTCGATCCAAGAAGCCAAAGAAACCATGCAAGCTGCCGGTATTGAAATGCGTCTATAGAGTCGCAGTTACCACGGGATCTTCTCGTCCCCGATGCTTTTCGCTCGGGGACCGAGTTCTTACAAACCAAATACCTGCAATGACGCTTCTTATGTAGAACCGCGGTTTCCGCGGGATATTTTCGCTCGGGAACCGAGCTCTTACAAACCAAATGTCTACAATGGCACTTCTTCTGTAGGACCGCGGTTTCCGCGGGATATTTTCGCTCGGGAACCGAGCTCCTACAAACCAAATGTCTACAATAGCACTTCTTCTGTAGGACCGCGGTTTCCGCGGGATATCTTCGCTCGGGAACCGAGCTCTTACAAACCAAATGTCTACAATGGCACTTCTTCTGTAGGACCGCGGTTTCCTCGGGATATTTTCGCTCGGGAACCGAGCTCCTACAAAACAGAGCTACCGCGGAATCCCCTACTCTACATAAGCTGTTTCTTAATCGCTGCTGCGATCTCTTCTGATGTAGAGTCGTGATACAAATATTGCTTAATCTGGTTGTCTTTACCAATTAAGTAAACACGTGCGCTGTGGCTGACTGTATAGCTCTTTTCATCACCTTTTTCGATGCGATAAAAAGCGCCATATTGGCGAACCACTTTATCAATTTCGTCTTTTGTACCGGTTAAACCAACAAAGTTCGGATCAAAGAAGTGAACGTATTCACTTAGATGATCAGGCGTATCACGCTCTGGATCAACACTTATGAAGACAGTTTGCACTTGATTGCGCATGGCTTGCGGTAATTGTTTCAGTCCTACTTTTACATTCGCCATGGTTAACGGGCAAACATCGGGGCAGTGCGTGTAGCCGAAGAACAACAGTTTCAACTTACCGTCAAAATCACTTAATGACACAGGTCCCTCGGCACCGGACAAGGTAAAGTCTCCGCCTATTTTGCCGTTTTTTTGAGTATCGGTTGCTGCGTTTTTCTGCATCGCCAGCAAAGTGCCTGTAATAGCCAGCACGACTAACATGGCAAAGATATAAATCGGTTTTAACTTCATTGGGTTACCCTAGGGTTGAGTCATAGAAAAATGGTAAATAAGCGGTTCAACATCTGAGCCATCTGCAACGGAAATAGCCAAACGCCAATCCATGGTTTCTGTGGTGCAAACCGGAATACGTATCTCGCCAACATAGCGATTACCTTGTTGTAGCAAAGTGGCTTCGGTAATCCCCATGTACATGTCTTGCCCTGTCAACGTCGCCTTCAACTTAGAGACGGGTTGTTTCGCCCCCTCAGGTAGCGTTAACGTCAACTGCAAAGGAACATTCACTTTAATTGGCTCAGAAAAGCTGAGTGCAATCCCAGAGATGCTTTTACATAGACCCGTTTTCGCATCACATTCAGCAGCAAACGCATCATTTTCAGTGGCAAAATGGCGATAATTAAACGCAAGTAACACAGCGATGGCAAAGCCAATCACAAATAATTTTATAAATGGATGGCGCATTAGCGTTTTAGTTCCTCATTATATGCGCCACTATCATGCCATATGTAAGGAAATCTGTAATCTTTGCGCATCTGTATTGTGCTTTTCTTGCTGTCCTTCTAAATTGCCTAGTACAATCCGATTATCTCTTTTCCTGATTTAGGATGACTCTCCTTGTTGCGCAATATACATGACGCTCTGACAAAACTTGATCAGTGCATGAATCAAAGTGGCGATGTGTCCGCTATTACCTTTCATCGTGGTGTAGAACGCGAAGCGCTACGTGTTTCACGTACCGATGGAAAAATTTCTCAAGCGGCTCATCCAAGTGCCTTGGGGTCTGCATTAACTCACCCTTCAATTACCACGGATTATTCTGAATCTCTGATGGAGTTTATTACAGGAGTGCATGACTCGGTTGAAGGCGTCATCGATGAGCTGAATGATATTCACCTGTATACAAACCGTGTATTGGATAGCATGAACGAATGCCTATGGCCGGGTAGCATGCCGTGTGCCCTATCGAGCAATGAAGAAGTCCCTATTGCGTATTTTGGGGAGTCTAATTCAGGTAAGTTGAAGCGCATTTACCGTGAAGGGCTGTCAAACCGTTATGGCCGCATTATGCAATGCATTGCAGGCATGCATTATAACTTCTCATTCAGTGATGAGTTTTGGCGTTTTTTAGCCGATCTTCGTGGTGTCAATATCGATACCCCTGACGCGTTACAAGCATTTAAGTCACAGCAGTATTTCGCTCTGATTCGTAACTTCCGTCGTAAATCGTGGATGTTGTCTTTGTTATTCGGTGCCTCACCTGCAATTGATGCCAGCTTCCTAGAACAAAAGCCATCAAAACTTGCGCAATTAGACGAGCGAACGTGGGGCGGCCAGAGCGCAACGTCCCTTCGCATGAGTGATATTGGCTACCAAAACAAAGCGCAAGACGGATTGTTTGTTTGTTATAACGAAGTCGATACCTATATTAATACCATTAAAGGCGCATTACGTACGCCTTACCCTGCTTATGAGCAGATTGGCGTTAAAGTAGACGGCGACTACAAACAGCTAAGCCATAATATTCTGCAGATCGAAAATGAGTATTACAGCGATATTCGACCAAAACGTGTAACGCAATCCGGTGAACACCCAAGTGCTGCCCTGCAAAAGCGTGGCGTAGAATACATAGAAGTTCGTATTATGGATCTAGATCCAACTTCACCGATTGGTATGCAACCTGAAACACTCTACTTTTTAGATACGTTCTTGATGTGCTGTATGTTGCACGGAGACACGCCTCTTGATGCCGATGAGTGCCAACAACTACGTAAAACCCAGCAGGAAATTGCCACTCACGGACGTGAGCTTGATAGTCATTTCGATTTCGGTTTTGGCCCTGTCGCACTGCGCGACAAAGCATCCGAGCTGTTGGCTCATATGCAAGAAATCGCTCAATTTCTATCGGAACGCACCGGCAACCAAGCCTATGTTGAAAGTTTAGCAATTCAGCAAAACAAACTGACGCATTTAGAGACTCTGCCTTCTGCGCACGTCCTTCAACTGTGTGAGCAATTTGGTAGTTATCAAGCAGCGATGCTCTCAATCGGCAAAGCTCAGCAGACAGCATGGCTGGAGCAAAGTATGTCGCCGGAGCTTGAGCAGAAGTTTAAGCAATGGGCACAAGAATCGATTACGCAACAAGCAAACATTGAAGCCAGCGACGACGTTGACTTTGATACGTTCTTAAAGCATTACATGCAGCCTCAGTAAGCTCATGGTTGCGTAACAAAAACCAAAAAGGGCTTCATTGTGAAGCCCTTTTTTAGTTAACTCGCTAGACACTACAAGTTAACCGGAATTTCGCTGGTGTTTTCAAGCTGTAGCCACTGCGCTAATTTTTCACGTAGCTGATCTACACCATCACCATTCAAACCAGAGAAAGTTTGCGCGGAAGCTTCAACGCCACGCGCTTTCATCTCTTTCATGATTTTCAACATGGTCGCTTGAGCCGGTCCACGTTTTAGTTTGTCGGACTTGGTCAGCAACGCATGCACTTTAACATTGTTGTTGGCCGCCCATTCCAGCATCATCTCATCAAACTCTTTCATTGGGTGACGAATATCCATCACCAATACCACACCCACAAGGGAGCGACGGTTCATGAGGTAGTCTTGCATGTGTGCTTGCCAGTTTTCTTTCATGGCAATCGGCACTTTGGCAAAGCCATAACCCGGCAAATCGACAAGACGTCGATCTTCCACATTTAGGCCAAAACAGTTGATAAGCTGAGTTCGGCCAGGTGTCTTAGAAGTACGAGCCAGCTTGCGCTGGTTGGCGAGCGTATTCAAAGAAGTAGACTTACCAGCGTTTGAGCGTCCTGCAAAAGCCACTTCAAGGCCTTGGTCTAAAGGACACTGAGAAAGTTTTTCTGCACTTTTAATGAAGTGAGCGGATTGAAAGATCGAGTCGAAAGGCGTCATAGATTGATATCAGTCAAAGGGAAATTGTATCGCGTTATAAGTTTTTGCACAGTTGTATATAATGCAAGCCATCCTGCTTACTGGCTTAATGTGGCTGTGCCCTAATTCATACTGGTAAGCATAACAGAAAACGAAGCATCTTGATGCCAGAAAAAGATGTTGATTATCTTCGGTTCAACGCACACCAGAGGCAGCGAATGAAAAAAGTTCTTATCAGTTTGTTAGTAACAGTCGGAGCAACCTCCGTTGCCATCGCTGAAGGAAACCCTGAAGCAGGCAAAGCGCTAACAGCAGTATGTGGTGCATGTCATGGTGCAGATGGTAACAGCCTTGCACCGACATTCCCTAAACTTGCAGGCCAAAATGAGTCTTACCTGCTTAAACAAATGACAGACATCAAGTCTGGTGCACGCCCTATTGCACAAATGACCGGATTATTAGACGGTATGTCAGAGCAAAACCTTGCCGACATCTCGGCTTACTTTGCCAACCAAAACGTTGTTGTCGGCCAAGCGGACCCAGCGTTAGTTGAGGCTGGAAAAAATATTTACCGTGACGGCAACCCTGCAACCGGTGTACCCGCTTGTATGGCTTGTCATGGGCCTGCGGGGAAAGGCTTGAACTCGGCCGGTTTCCCTCAACTTAGTGGTCAACATGCTAGTTATACGGCCTCTCAACTGAAGATGTTCCAGTTTGGCGATCGTAATAACGATGCGGCGAAAATCATGCAGAACATTGCCTTTAAGATGAATGAACGCGAAATTCAAGCAGTTTCTAGCTATATCCAAGGCCTATACTAAAGTCTGAGATTTGCTTCTTCTCGATATAAAATCCTCCTTCAAGGAGGATTTTTATTGTATAGCCGATGTAAACTTGCTCGAATATACGAACTTTCTGTAAGTTTATGCATCCTAACAAGATCCACCTCACTTGGATGCTATTGAGCCAACACATTCTAGGAGCATTACATGAAAAAGCTTTTTACAGCATTGATCGTTGCCTTACTAATCCCTTTCAGCGCTTGGGCGCAGGATTACAGCGACGGCAATGGCTATACCACCATCAAAAACCCTGTTCGCACCGCTGACCCAAGTAAAATCGAAGTCGTTGAGATATTTTGGTACGGCTGCCCGCACTGTTACCAATTAGAGCCTTTGACTCAAGCGTGGAAAAAGAACCTTGCTGAAGACGTCGACTTTAAATACATGCCCGCCGTGTTTGGCCGTAATTGGCTGGCTCATGCGAAAGCATTTCATGTAGCAGACATTTTAGGTGTGGAAGATAAACTACATTCTGATATGTTTAATGCCATTCACCAAGATGGTAAACGCATGAATTCTGAAGACCAATTAGCACAGTTCTTTACAAACTATGGTATTTCAGAAGATGAGTTTCGAAAACAGTACAATTCTTTCGCGGTAAATAGTCGTTTGTCTCAAGCAGATGCTAAAATTAGAGCGTACGGCGCACGAGGTGTACCGGGGCTAATCGTCAATGGCAAATACTTGGTAACAGCCGCAACCGCAGGCGGCAACAATAATATTTACTCTGTAGTGGACTTCTTGATAGAACAAGAGCGCCAAGCGAGTAATCAATAATGAATTAAGGCGTATTCATGGATCCAACTCAGGATAAAGTCATTGAAAGCTTATTAAAAGCGGTCTCTCGTACCAGTATGCTGGCCGAGGGTTCCGATCCTGAGTTGGATGCGACATTGCAAAACATCCGCACAAACCTTAGCAAGTCACAAAGCCCCGAAGTGTTACAAAAAACACTGCAAACGCTAGAACCTCTCGTGTTGAGATATGATGAACAGCGTCTTGCTAGAGCACAAACGTTTCGCGCTCAATTACTTGAATTGATTGATTCGATTGATAACTTACCCGACACACAAATGTCGACAAAAGCCAAAAAGCAGCTTGAGGCTGATATTCGTAAGCATTGGCAATCTGTGTCAAGCTGGCCAGAACTGCTCGCACAGAGCATTCAGCTTGTTACAAATACACTCAAACAACCGCCCCGAGACACTAAAAATGCTTCTTTATTAGGCCGTTTCTTTCGGCGTAAAAGCGACCACAACCTTGCGCCGAAAAGTGATTCTGAAATTATGTCTCATGTTAGCCATACTTTGGCGGCTCTGCTTGCTAACATCACTCTACCGGACATGTATCGCGATCAATTGATGGATATTAAAAATGCCCTCACCGGCAGTAAAGACATCAACCATTTACCGGCCTTACTCGATGAAGTGATTAACCTTATCATGGTGGCCGTGGGTAAAACCCAAGAAGACCTAACGCTGTATTTGAGCCAGTTAAATGAGCAATTGGCCAGCATTAATGCGTCCATTCTTGCAAACTACAAAGCTCAGCGCTCGATGAGTTCGACGCGAAAAGATCTTGGAGAAACCTTTCAGAAACATGTCGATAGCACTCAGACAGAGGTTCGTAATGCCACCGATTTAAATGATTTAAAGTCATTAATCGACGAACGTATGCAGACGATTACTGAGGCCATGTCTCAGTTTCAGGACAAAATGCAAAACCAAGAAAAACATGCGGCGCAGTCTATTACTCAGCTTAAAAATAAGGTCAGCCGCATGGAGCAAGATGCGACTCAGTTGCGTACCAATATGCAGCAAAAAATCGCACAAGCACTTTCTGATGCTTTAACCGGCCTACCCAATCGGGCAGCCTACCAAGAAGCGATCTTTCCATTGCTTACCTCTGCGGCCCAGGTAAAACAGCCACTTTGTGTCGCTGTGTGCGACGTGGATCACTTTAAACGCATCAACGACACATGGGGGCATTTAGCGGGTGACAAAGTACTGCGAATCATTCCTCGTCAAATGCAAAATGCACTGAACAAAGAGTCACTAATTTTCCGCTATGGTGGTGAAGAATTTATTATTATTTTTCCGATGACCTCCATTGATAACGCATACCAATATTGTGAAAAAGTACGCCAAGCGGTGGAAAACACGCCATTCAATATGAATGGCGATCCGGTCTCAGTGAGCATCTCAATTGGCATCGCACAATTTGATGGCAAAGAGTCTCATGATGAGCTCTTTGGCCGAGCCGACAAAAACTTATACAAAGCAAAAGAACAAGGACGCAACAAAGTAATTCACGACAATTAACCTGCTTTATCGTGCAACAAGTCCTCGGACACGGTTACAATAGGTTCACTTAAGATTTTTATTATTCGCCTCCCTAAAGGTCGTATTAGGAACGAGATTTTATGCAAGACAAAGAGAACACAACGCATTTCGGTTTTAAAGAAATTCCTACAGACAAAAAAGTAGACGCCGTAGCGGAAGTATTTCACTCCGTGGCTGCTAAGTACGACATCATGAATGATCTGATGTCCGGCGGTATTCACCGCTTATGGAAACGCCATACCATCAGCCAATCCGGCGTTCGTGCGGGCCAAAAAGTGCTTGATATCGCAGGAGGTACAGGTGACTTAACGGCAAAGTTTTCTCGCTTAGTAGGCCAATCTGGTCAAGTCGTGTTAGCAGACATCAACGACTCCATGCTAAAAGTTGGCCGAGACAAGCTGGCAAACCTAGGTATCGTTGGCAATGTTCAATACGTACAAGCGAACGCTGAAGAGCTGCCGTTTCCAGATAACACGTTTGACTGCATTACGATTGCTTTTGGCTTGCGTAACGTTACGGATAAGTCTAAAGCCTTGGCGTCTATGCAGCGTGTATTGAAACCTGGTGGTCGCTTATTAGTTTTAGAATTTTCCAAGCCTGAAACCGAATGCGTCAGTCAAATTTACGATCAGTACTCGTTCCGCTTATTACCGTTTATGGGCAAAGTCATTGCGAACGATGCTGAAAGCTACCGTTATTTAGCGGAATCGATCCGTATGCATCCAGACCAAGAGACACTTAAAGGCATGATGCAGGAAGTCGGCTTTGAGCGTGTCACTTATCAAAATATGACGGGCGGTATTGTCGCCCTTCACAAGGGATTTAAGTTTTAATCATGTGGAACAGCGCCACTCGTTTTTTACGTATCGTACTCACCGTTTTACGGTACCGACTAGACACCTTCATTCCGATCAAGTTGTTACCTTGGTACTTAAAATACACCTTAGGTATCGTACTGACTATTGGCCGCAAAGGTGCCGAGCGCAATCGGGGTGAACGTTTACGTTTAGCACTTGAATCCTTAGGCCCAATTTTTGTTAAATTTGGTCAGATTTTATCCACCCGCCGGGACTTACTGCCCGATGACGTTGCCGATGAACTGGCGCGTTTACAAGATCGCGTACCACCTTTTTCTGGCGACTTGGCTGTGGCGATTATTGAAAAAGACCTAAACGCTAAGATCGATGATATTTTTGACGAGTTTGATCGAACCCCTTTAGCGTCTGCTTCCATCGCTCAAGTGCATACTGCTAAGTTGAAAACAGGCGAGCACGTTGTCGCTAAGGTCATTCGACCGAAGATCGAGAAAACCATTCGTCAAGATATTCAGTTACTGTACATGTTGGCTCGTTTTGTCGCTAAAACGAGCACAGATGGCCGACGTTTACGACCTGTCGAAGTGGTTCAAGATTATGAATACACGATTCTTGATGAGCTGGATTTAGCGAAAGAAGCCGCCAACACTGGATTGCTGCAACGTAATTTCACCGACTCTGATTTGCTGTATGTACCCAATATTTACTGGGACTATAGCCGACGCAACGTGATGGTAATGGAGCGTATTTCAGGCATTCCCGTTGCTGACATTCCTGCTCTACGCGAACACAATGTCAATATGAAAGTACTGGCTGAACGCGGCGTAGAGATCTTCTTTACTCAAGTGTTCTCTCATAGTTTCTTCCATGCAGACATGCATCCCGGCAATATTTTTGTTGACCCTTCCAATCCAGAGCGACCGAAATACATCGCAATCGATTGTGCCATTATGGGCAGCCTTGACGACGCCGATAAGAACTACTTAGCACGTAACCTACTGGCTTTCTTTAAACGCGATTATCGCATGGTTGCGGAGTTGCATGTAGAAAGTGGCTGGGTCCCTAAGGGCACACCAGTACATGCGTTTGAATCTGCCATTCGTAGCGTCTGTGAACCTATGTTTGCCAAGCCGCTGAAAGAGATTTCATTTGGCCAAGTATTACTCGGATTGTTCCAAACGGCACGTCGCTTCAATATGGAAGTTCAACCGCAGCTCGTGCTACTGGAAAAAACACTGTTGAATATCGAAGGCCTTGGTCGTCAGCTCTACCCAGACTTAGATCTATGGGTTACCGCTAAGCCTTTCCTAGAACGCTGGATGAGCGAACAGGTGGGACCTAGACGTTTACTGGATGAAGTGAAAAAACAAGCACCGGACTGGGCTGGACAGCTGCCACAAATTCCTAACCTTGTCTTTTCAACGCTGACCCACTTATCGCATCAAGAAGCGCGAATCGCAGAACAAACTGAAGCCTTAGAGAATATACGTAAGGAAATGCGCCGCTCACGCCGCAATCAGCCATTCAAATTACTGGGTCTGTTAGCACTGGGTGGGGCTTGGATTACTACCGACAACATTGCTCTAGGACACCTTGCGCAAGCGGATATGTTGAGCTTAGCGCTGTTTTTAGGCGGCATTTACCTGCTAGTATTAAAACCGTAACATTTGAGAGACTATAATGAATATTGATGTTTTGGCTGAATTGGCCACTACGTTAGAAGAACGTAAATCTGCTGCCGCTGACTCATCTTATGTCGCTAGCTTACATGCTAAAGGCTTAAATAAGATCCTTGAGAAAATCGGTGAAGAAAGCGTCGAAACTATCATCGCAGCCAAAGATTCGGTTATTTCTGGTGATAAAAAAGACGTGATCTATGAAACAGCAGATCTTTGGTTTCACACGCTTGTGATGCTATCTCATTTAGATCTTGCTCCGCAGGACATATTGGATGAGCTGGCACGCCGTTTTAATTTGTCTGGCTTAGAAGAAAAAGCCAACCGTAAAAAGTAGGAGTACCACAAATGGGTGGCATTAGTATTTGGCAACTGTTGATCGTCTTAGCGATTCTTATCCTAATTTTCGGCACTAAGAAGTTGAAGAACCTTGGTTCTGATTTAGGTGGCGCAGTAAAGGGCTTTAAAGAAGCTGTAGATAAAGACGAAGAGCAAAAGGATGGCGAAGGCCAAGCCAAAGCTATCCAGGAAGAAAAGAAAGACGATAAGAGCGCCTAACCTGTGTTCGATATCGGCTTCTCTGAATTACTGGTTGTTTCTGTCGTAGGACTCATTATTTTGGGTCCTGAACGTCTGCCTATGGCGGCGAAAACAGCCGGTTTATGGATTCGAAAAATTCGTCGTAGCATTCAATCTGTGCAGCGAGAAATCAACTCGCAACTCGATCAAGAAGAAATGCAACGTTCCATCAAAGAAACCAATGAACGCATCATGCGTGAGTCGGCAAACTTTGAACGGGAAATGCATACTACAAAGCCTTCTCCTAAGCCTCAGGCCGATCCAGAGCCTCAAGCTGAGTCGGTTTCAACTTCTCAAGACACACAGACGGATACTGCGCAGGCAACTGCAAACAAAGCACCTGACGAAACACAGTCTCGTGCTTAACTTTCATTGGGAACCCCCAAATGAGCCATGAAGAACCGTCTCAAGCACCGTTGGTAACGCACCTAATTGAGCTGCGTAACCGACTTCTTAAATCTGTACTCATCGTCTTACTGATATTTGCCGGCCTTTATTCATTTGCCAATGAGCTGTATCTGTTTGTTTCTGAGCCATTGCGAGCCTTACTTCCAGAAGGCAGCTCGCTGATTGCAACAGAAGTCGCCTCTCCTTTCATGGCGCCTTTAAAGCTTACTTTTGCCTTAGCGGTATTGATTGCTGTACCTTATATTCTGTACCAAGCATGGTCATTTATCGCACCCGCGTTGTATAGAGAAGAAAAAACCGTCGCGATTCCGCTGCTAATTTCGAGCGTCTTGCTATTTTACTGTGGCATATCTTTTGCCTACTTTATTGTACTGCCATTAATCTTTGGCTTCTTCACCTCGGTAGGCCCGGGTGAAGTAACCGTAATGACCGACATTAACAACTACCTAGACTTCGTACTAAAGCTGTTCTTCGCGTTTGGTGTGACGTTTGAAATCCCTGTTGCCACGTACTTGTTAATTAAGGCTGGTGTGACGACAGTGAAAAGTCTATCGAAAAAGCGCCCTTACGTATTTTTAGGCTGCTTTGTAGTAGGCATGTTGATTACTCCTCCGGATATTTTCTCGCAAACGTTACTGGCCATTCCCATGTGGCTGCTGTTTGAACTCGGCTTGCTCGCCGGCCGAACCGTCAAACAAGAGGATGAAGACGAAGAGGAAACCGAGACAAGTAAAGCTTAGAAAAAGTCTTACCATACGGCTAGAGTGGCTTTGTGGAGACTTCACTATGCGAAGGAAAGCCCTTGCGATTAAAGGCTTCCATTCCTCACCGCGCACTGTCTTTTCCCGCGAAAACCGCAGTCCTACATGACGGCAAAGTGGCTTTGTAGGACTTCGCTGTGCGAAGGAAAGCCCTTGCGATTAAAGGCTTCCATTCCTCACCGCACACTGTCTTTTCTCACGGAAATCGCGATCCTACAAACTAATAGGATTTAATCCAGCATAAAAGTAACAGGACCATCGTTGGTAAACTGTACTTTCATGTCCGCGCCAAACTGTCCTGTTTCCACTTTATCGTATTGCGCACGCACTTTCGCGACAAAGTCATTAAACAAGCGCTCGCCCTCTTCCGGCACTGCCGCACTAGAAAAACCTGGACGTAGCCCTTTTTTAGTCTCGGCTGCTAAGGTAAATTGCGAAACTAACAGTACCCCGCCACCTACCTGTTGAACATTCAAGTTCATTTTGCCGTCATCATCACCGAACATACGGTACTTTAAAAGTTTATCAGCCAAACGCTGTGTGTCCGCTTCGGTGTCCCCGCGTTCAATTCCGACCAATACCAGCTGCCCATGATCAATGGCTCCAATGGTTTCACCATCAACAATGACTTTCGCTTCAAGGGATCGCTGTACCAAGACTTTCATCTGTGCTCCTTTTGCTATCTCTAACCATCACAAATTTTAGACAAAATAAAAGCGCCCTAAGGCGCTTTCATTCCGCTCAAGACCTTGCGGTCTATTTGCTGCTGCTCTATTACTTACGGCCAGCGCGTTTACGCTCGTTTTCAGTCAATAGTTTCTTACGAATACGGATGCTTTCTGGCGTTACTTCTACCAGCTCATCGTCTTCGATAAACTCAAGTGCTTGCTCAAGAGTATGACGAATTGGTGGCGTTAGTGTTAGTGCTTCATCAGTACCTGATGCACGAACGTTTGTTAACTGCTTACCTTTAACAGGGTTAATAGTTAAGTCGTTATCACGCGAGTGAATACCAATTACCTGACCTTCGTATACTTCTACGGCATGGCCTAGGAACATGCGGCCGCGGCTTTGTAGGTTAAACAGTGCGTAAGCTGCTGTTTTACCCGTCAACATACTGATCAATACACCGTTTTGACGCCCATGAGTATCGCCGTCTTTCACTGGGCCGTAATGATCAAATACGCTGGTCATGATACCTGAACCAGATGTCAACGTCAGGAACAATCCACGGAAACCGATCAAACCGCGAGAAGGCGTCATGAATTCAAGACGAACACGGCCTTTACCATCCGGTTCCATGTTAGTCAGTTCAGCTTTACGCAAACCAAGCTCTTCCATGATCGAACCTTGATGCTGTTCTTCAACGTCAATAACGACCAATTCGAATGGTTCGTGAATTTTTCCATCAACTTCTTTCTGTACTACTTCAGGACGAGAAACCCCCATCTCAAAGCCTTCACGACGCATGTTTTCGATCAATACCGAAAGGTGAAGCTCACCACGGCCTGATACGATGAATTTATCAGGTGTTTCGCCTTGCTTCACACGCAAAGCCACGTTATGGATAAGCTCTTGGTCTAGACGGTCTTTAATGTTACGCGTCGTAATGTATTTGCCTTCTTTACCAGCAAACGGTGAGTCGTTAACCATGAAGGTCATGCTTACGGTTGGCTCGTCAACTGTCAATGCAGGCAACGCTTCAACACACTCAGGGTTACATAGCGTGTCAGAAATACTTAGGCCGTCGATACCAGTGATACATACGATATCACCAGCAGCCGCTTGTTCAGTATCAACTCGCTGTAGACCATGGTAGCCCTTAACGTTTAGGACTTTACCTTTACGCTCTTTGCCGTCAGCCGATTTAACAATCACTTGCTGATTAGGAGACAACAGACCACGCGTGATACGGCCGATACCGATTACACCAACGTAGGCATCGTAATCCAATGCAGACACCTGCATTTGGAACATACCTTCTGGATCAACATCAGGAACAGGCACGCTGTCGACGATCATTTGATACAGCGGTTCCATTGTTTCTGACATTGCTTCTGGATCAAGCCCTGCGATACCGTTGATCGCTGACGCGTAGATCACAGGGAAATCAAGCTGCTCTTCTGTCGCACCAAGAGAGTCAAATAGATCAAATACTTGGTCCATTACCCAGTCAGGACGTGCGCCTGGACGGTCGATTTTGTTGATTACAACGATCGGACGTAGGCCACGTTCAAAGGCTTTAGACGTTACGAAACGCGTTTGTGGCATCGGGCCATCTACCGCGTCAACCAATAGTAGTACAGAGTCCACCATCGATAGTACACGCTCTACTTCGCCACCGAAATCGGCGTGTCCAGGTGTGTCTACGATGTTGATGCGGTAGTCATTCCACTTAATTGAAGTGTTTTTCGCAAGAATGGTAATACCACGCTCTTTTTCTTGGTCATTCGAGTCCATAATACGCTCTGAACCCATTTCTTTACGGTCCAGTGTACCTGACTGACTTAGAAGCTGGTCTACCAGCGTTGTTTTACCATGGTCAACGTGGGCAATGATTGCAACGTTGCGTAACTTACTGATATCAATAGACATTAATATTTCTCTGTATTTAGCGACAGGGAATGAGATATAACAAGATTAAGCGGGAATCGGTACGCTTAAAAGCAATCTTGTGTTGTCATTCGGAGTAAAATTCGCGCAATTGTACCCTTATCTTTATGAACTTCCTATTAAGTTCCCGAAAAAAGACAAAAAAAGTCCATCGCGCAAACCTCACGTAAGCTTCTTGGCGTTAGCTCTTAGGTACCGTGACCTGATGCCAGAACTGTTGGGCTATGCCTTCCATCTTTTCTGATAATACAAACAGCTCATCACAGGCACCAGAATTGTCTCGGCATTTTTCAACAATTCCGGCCGTCACGGTCACTGCATTCGCAATGCGTTGGTTAATTTGCATAGCCGTTTCACTTTGCTGATTCATCGCTACTGCTGTTTGCAATGCGTTTTGATGAATTTGATCCAAACCTTCACGAACCCTAGTTACTGCGATATCAACATTAATTGACTCTTCATGAGTTCGCTCCACGGCCATCACAGCAGACTCCATTTTTGCACACGCTGCATTTGAGCCTAACTGCACTCTCTCGATGGCACTGACAATATCTTCGGTAGATTTATACGTTCGAGTGGCTAAACTACGGACTTCATCTGCAACCACAGCAAAGCCACGTCCTTGTTCGCCTGCCCGTGCAGCTTCAATCGCAGCATTAAGTGCAAGAAGATTAGTTTGTTCAGCTACTTCTTGAATGACCTCTACAACCGAACTGATGGCTTCACTATCACTGCGCAAACGAGCAAGCTCATCATTCGCTTGGCTGATATGGATACGAACAGTATCCATTGCATCACGTGCCGTAATAATCGCTTTTTGGCCATCAGACATGGTATCAAATGCAGCTTCCGTAACACGGGTACCGTCTTGCGTAGCCTGAGCAACTTCCTCTACCGCGGCTACCATTTCATCAGTCGCTCGTTCAATCGAGCTAAAATCTTTTGATAATTCATCTAACGCACGCTCACTGGACTGTACACTGGCGCATACTTGAGTCTGTTTATCGCGCAACATTAACGAGAAACTACTGATACGACCCGCCACAGCGGCAGTTTCTCCGCGCAGCTTCGTCAGAGCCAGTCGAATACTACCCGCTTCATCCGTTCGTCCTGTATATATATACGCAGCAAGCTCTGAATCACACACTTGGCGGGATTTTTTAATTGCGGTCGCTAACGGTTGGTAAACCAGCCACAATAAACCTAGCATTACTAAAAACAAGGCAGTGTTAGCCAGCCAAGCACTGCTCGTATCGAATTCTTGAGCGATCAGGTTTGACAGTAAAAAGTAACTAACCAAAATCATCAAGCAACGAACAGGAAACGACAAGAAAGGTTTTCTAGGTAATTTTTTCTCGGGATGAGAGACAGAGTTTAGACTAGAATACAGTTTTTCGGCACGTTGCTTCACCTCGACTTCCGGCGCTCGACGAACAGATTGATACTCAACTACTCGCCCATCTGCCATAACAGGACTCGCGTAAGCATCTACCCAGTAATAACTGCCATCTTTACAACGGTTTTTAACAATCCCCATCCACGATTGCTTTTGCTGTAAATGTTGCCACATGTCAGCAAATGCCGCTTTGGGCATATCAGGATGGCGAATAATATTATGATGATGGTCAAGCAAATCCTGAGAATTGAACCCGCTGATGTGTTCGAATTCTTCATTAATGTAGGTAATCGTACTATCGAGTTTTGTCAGTGACAGTATATTGGAGCTCTTATCCAATATACGCTCCTGCCCCTGTTGCGTATAAGTCATTTGTATCCCTACTAATTTAGTAAAAAATAAGGATAGGAGTATATCGCGCTAATGAATCCTCATTTTGACAAAAATCATAGTAAGCACATTTTATCTATTCACTTAACCGATCTGTCACGCACAAAATACCCATTTTCATGCGCAATACATTCAACCAATGATTACATTTAATGAAAATTAACGTACAAAAAAGCGCACCATAAAGGTGCGTTTTTAAATATCATAGGAATCACTGTTCTACGGGAGGTAAACCCCAACATTCTCGTATCCCTTAGACATAAGGTGAGAAGCATGGATTCGACTCATGACACCTTTACCACAATAAAGAAGATACGTGGTGTCTTGATCTAACGTTGGCCACTTATTTCCCAATGTAAAGAACGGAACATTTAACATTTGACGACCCGATGCTTTGATTGGGTTACGTTCAGCTTCGTCTGGATGGCGAATATCAATAATCACTTCATCACCAACCGGCATACGCACCACCGGCACATCGCCTTGATACTGTTGATCTACATCGGCCATTACATCTTGGATCGACATAACACGAGCGTTATTGACGGCACTGTCTAGTACGTCGAAATTGAACTTCGCCTCTTCGCGTTCGACACGGTGCATTTTGGCACGTGTCGTCGGCTTAACAGAAATGACGCCGCAAAACTCAGGCATACTGGCCGCAAACGGCGCTGTGCCAATGTCTTTCGCTTTATCAATGATTTCCTGTTTGTTCATCGTCACCAGCGGGCGCAGTACCAGTTCATCCGTAACATTGTCGATGACTTTTAAATTGACTAGGGTTTGACTTGATACTTGGGCAACACTTTCTCCGGTTACCAAGGCTTTTGCACTCACCCCCTCCATTACGCGAGACGCGGCACGCAGCATCATACGTTTCAAGATAACGCCCATCTCGGCATTATCAACATTATTGAGAATTTCCCCAACAACATCTTCAAACGGAATCGTAATGAATTTCACACCCAATTTTGAGCCGTATTTGTCCCATAAAAAATGAGACACTTGCTTCACCCCAATCTCATGGGCATCGCCCCCCAAATTGAAGAAACAAAAATGCGTTTTCAAGCCACGACTCATCGTCAAATAAGAGCTCACAGTGGAATCAAAACCACCAGAGATCAGAGACAGCACGGCATCTTGTGAACCCAATGGGTAGCCACCTAGACCCTCAATACGCTGCTCAATCATCCATACGCGATTATCACGGATATCAATAGGTACCAACACGTCAGGGTCTTTTAAACGAACGGCCAATGCACCGCAGCGCGCTTTTAGCGTACCGCCAATATGCCGCTCAGCATCGACAGACGAAAAGTCATGATTCCCTACACGCTTAACACGTACAGCAAACACGGCATCTTTTAATTCATCACCATAAGATTTAATGGCTTCTTCAACAATGCCGTCCAAGTCGGTAAACGGGAACTCTCGGACGTATTGAAAGTGCGCAATACCCGCAATATGTCGTAATGACTCAATAAATGCGTCACGCTGGTCATCTTGTTCTGAGAGAATTTCAATAAAATCCCAGTTTCCGGCAACCGTCACATTATCATCATGATCACGCAAAACGAGACGGATATTATGGCGGAGCTGTTTTACGAAGGCTTTTCGTACTGGGCGGCTCTTGATAGTGATTTCTGGAAAGAATTTAACAATAAATTTCATTGGGTGTGTATTTTTCGTACAGTCGAATTTGAAGGGCGCACAGTATAAAGCATACAGCGCTGAAGCCAACCCCAAATAAATGCACCAAAAGCGCTCACTGCACCATAAACGCGCACCCAATTGGTTCACAACCAATCAAGAATGGATTCAATAACGTGCAGATCGCTTTGCAAGAAAGCCAAAAAATAGCTTAACTCCTTGAAATTAAAGTTTTTTTAATGGCGCCCGAAATTCTGGCACAGGATATGCTTTACATTTTGGAAAATACGCTTCATCGTGAAGCAAAACTGAATTCCGAAAGAAATTTGATTAAACAACATTGGAGAACAAACATGTCAAACATCACTCTTGGTTTGATCGCAGAACATGACGTAAAGTGGGTTGACCTACGCTTTACAGATTTCAAAGGCAAAGAGCATCACGTGACTATTCCAGCAGCTAGCGTGGATGAAGAATTCTTCGAAAATGGTCAAATGTTTGACGGTTCTTCTATCGCTGGTTGGAAAGGCATCAACGAATCTGACATGATCATGATGCCTCAAGATGAGACAGCACTTCTTGACGTATTCACTGAAGATGCAACCATTATTCTTCGTTGTAACATTATCGAGCCAGCAACAATGCAAGGCTACGATCGTGACCCTCGCTCTGTTGCACTGCGTGCAGAAGAGTTTCTTAAGTCTACAGGCATGGGCGATACTGCATTCTTCGGTCCTGAGCCAGAATTCTTCATCTTTGACGACGTAAAATGGCATGCAGACATGTCAGGTTGTAGTGTAGAAATCAACTCAGAAGAAGCCGCTTGGTCAACGAACAAGTCTTTTGAAGGCGGCAACACGGGTCACCGTCCACGTGTTAAAGGCGGTTACTTCCCAGTACCACCTGTTGATTCTCATCACGAAATCCGTGCTGCAATGTGTCACGCGATCGAAGCAATGGGTCAAGAAGTTGAAGTACACCACCACGAAGTAGCGACGGCTGGTCAAAACGAAATCGGTGTTAAGTTCAACACACTTGTTAAGAAAGCTGACGAAGTACAAGTCATGAAGTACTGTGTACACAACGTTGCACACGCATACGGCAAAACAGCGACTTTCATGCCTAAGCCAATCGTTGGTGACAATGGTTCTGGTATGCACGTACACCAATCTTTCTGGAAAGACGGCGAAAACCAATTTGCTGGTGATCAGTACGCTGGTCTTTCTGATATGGCCCTTTACTATATCGGCGGTATCATCAAGCACGCTCGCGCTATCAACGCGTTTGCAAACGCTTCTACTAACTCATACAAGCGTCTTGTGCCAGGCTTCGAAGCACCTGTTATGCTAGCTTACTCAGCTCGTAACCGTTCCGCTTCTATCCGTATTCCTTACGTTTCAAGCCCTAAAGGCAAGCGTATCGAAGCACGTTTCGCTGATCCGACCGCTAACCCATACCTATGTTTCGCAGCCATGTTGATGGCAGGTATCGACGGTATTAAGAACAAGATTCACCCAGGCGATGCAGCAGACAAAGACCTTTACGATCTTCCACCAGAAGAAGGTAAATTGATCCCAACAGTTGCTAGCAGCCTTGAAGAAGCACTTAAGTGCCTAGACGAAGACCGTGCTTTCCTAACTGAAGGCGGCGTTTTCTCTGATGACATGATCGATGCTTACATCGCTCTTAAGTCTGAAGAAGTTACCCTTGTAAACATGACAACTCACCCAATCGAGTTTGACCTTTACTACAGCGTTTAATACCGCTTCTAGCTCTTAGAGTAATATTAAAAGCCCCGACCTGTGTTGGGGCTTTTTTTTGCCCTACAAAAATACATCAGAATAGTGGCGCACCATTTAAGTGCACAAATAAGCACTATATTATTAATAAGCCTAGAAAAATAAAGGCATCGAACTCTGCCCAATGTTGGTTCGTATTTTGCAGTAATAGACATTAATAAAGTGATCTTGCTCTAATCCAGTTCCTTTTTAGCGCATGAATGACATCACACAATAAAATATTCTATCGAGGCACTTCCGGTGTATAGCTTACTGATCGACCATTTATCCACTGCGGTACTGCAGCTAAACCGAGAACTCTGCATTGAGTATCTCAACCCTTCAGCAGAAATGATGCTAGAGGTCAGTCGACGTCGTATCTATGGTCAAGACCTAGCCGCCGCATTTAACGAAGATGATGAGAGTCGTCGCGCTTTATTGTCCGCCATTCAATCAGGCCACGCTTTTACAAAACGTGAAGCCGAGATAACGCTCACAACCGGTAAAATGATTTTATGTGACTACAATGTCACTCCTGTCATGGGCGCTCTTAATAATACCGACAGTCTACTGATTGAATTGCATCCTAGGGACCGTATGAAGCGCATCTCTCAAGAAGATGAGCTCATTGCCAACCATCAAACTAGCAAAGAACTGATTCGTGGCCTAGCGCACGAAATCAAAAACCCATTAGGTGGTATTCGCGGCGCAGCGCAGCTCATTAGTCGTGTTTTCAACGATGAAGGCTTAAAAGATTACACTCAAGTCATTATTGAAGAATCCGACCGCTTACGTGATCTGGTCGACCGTTTATTAGGGCCGCGCCAACTCCCTCAATATAAACCGCTCAATATTCACCGTGTCATTGAACGCGTTAATCAACTGATTTCTGTGGAATCAGAAGATCAGATTAAGCTCATTCGCGATTATGACCCCAGTATTCCCGACATCATTGGGGATGAAGCACAGCTTATTCAGGCGGTATTAAATGTTATGCGCAATGCGATGCAGGCGCTGATCCAGCAACCGGATAATCCGCAAAAACAAATAACCGTTTCCACACGTACCTTGCGCCAGTTCACCATCGGTGCAAAGCGACATCGTCTCGTATGTCGACTCAGCATCGTCGATAACGGCCCAGGTATACCCGAAAATATTTTAAAAACGCTGTTTTACCCTATGGTCAGCGGCCGTGCCGATGGCACTGGCTTAGGGCTGTCGATTGCTCAATCCGTGATTCACCAACACAACGGTATTATCGAATGCAACAGTCAGCCACAGCGTACCGAATTTAACATCCTAATCCCGATTGAAAACTCGGCAGTAGGCTAGGAGAAATACATGTCACAACAAGAAACCGTTTGGATCGTCGATGATGATCGCTCAATTCGTTGGGTGTTAGAGAAAACACTTGAACAAGAAGGCATTCAATGCCGTTTGTTCGAGTCCGCTGAAGCGCTGGCCAATATGATCGGCAAAGAACAACCGACTGTCATCATCAGCGATATCCGTATGCCAGGCATGGATGGTCTTACGCTGTTGAATCAGCTACAGAAAGAACACCCGTATATTCCAGTTATTATCATGACCGCGCATTCTGATTTAGAAAGTGCTGTGGCCTCTTATCAGGGTGGCGCTTTTGAATACTTACCAAAACCCTTTGATGTAGAAGAAGCCGTCAGTCTGATCAAACGCGCTATTTTGCATCACAACAAATCTAAACCAGAATCGATTGCAGCAGCCGTGGAAGCAGAGCAACTTGCCGAAAAAGAAATTATTGGTGAAGCGCCTGCTATGCAAGAAGTGTTTCGTGCGATCGGACGCTTAGCAAACTCCAACATTACGGTACTAATCAATGGAGAGTCTGGCACAGGTAAAGAACTCGTTGCGCAAGCCTTACACCGTCACAGCCCGCGTGCCTCAAGCCCATTTATCGCGCTCAACATGGCAGCAATCCCACATGACCTGATTGAATCGGAGCTGTTCGGGCATGAAAAAGGCGCCTTCACTGGAGCCAACACGCAACGTCGCGGTCGTTTTGAACAAGCCAATGGCGGTACATTGTTCCTAGATGAAATCGGTGACATGCCGGCCGAAACACAAACACGCTTACTACGTGTACTAGCCGATGGGGAATTTTACCGAGTAGGTGGCCATACACCGGTAAAAGTGGATGTGCGAATCATTGCCGCAACCCACCAAGATTTAGAAGGGCTGGTCACGAAAGGCTCTTTCCGTGAAGACTTGTTCCACCGTTTGAATGTGATCCGCGTTCACCTGCCTAAATTGGCAGAGCGTCGTGAAGACATTCCAAAACTAGCGCGCCACTTTTTAAGCCGTGCTGCAGAAGAGTTGCACGTTGAGCCGAAAGTATTAACAAAAGACACCGAAAACTACATGAGTCGTTTAGATTGGCCTGGAAACGTGCGTCAATTGGAAAACACCTGTCGCTGGTTGATTGTGATGGCATCCGGTCGAGAAGTACTGATCGAAGACCTGCCGCCAGAGCTACTCAATACGCCACCTTCAGAAAGACCTTATGGCTCTTGGGAAGACGCATTAAAAAACTGGGTGGACAGCGCATTAGCCAGCGGTCAAAAAGGCATCTTAGAACAAACCGTGCCTAAGTTTGAACGGATCATGATTGAAACGGCTTTAACCCATACCGCAGGCCGCCGCCGCGACGCTTCATTACTCTTAGGTTGGGGGCGAAACACCTTGACCCGTAAAATCAAAGAACTGGGCATTGACCACTCTGATGGCGAAGAGGAATAGCCTTTCCACTTACGCGGATAAAACGACACCTAGATCAGACTCAATCAAGGTGTCGTTTTTAGTCATTTAATCTTGGTTTTTCTTGCTTTTTTGATAACAATCCCCTTTCATAAAGAGATCAAACAAAAGCGCATTTACAAGGATTTCTTTATGTACCCAACTCTCGAATCGATGGGCGTCAACAGCTTCGAAAACATTGAAAAATACACCTTACGCTACGAAGGTGGTTTTGATGTTTTGAAAATCTATTACCGTCGTGAAAAAGGCTCTTTACTTCCAAAAAGTAAGAAGTTCAAATTTGGTCGTGCGACCCGAACCGTATTGGCAGACGGCGGCCAACAACAATACCGTGAAATCAGCGAGCCTTCTTTAGTCGTTCTGCGTGCAGTTGACGAACTAGGTCGCTTACTAGGTCAAGAATTTGAAGACAAACAAACCAAAGAAGACCTTCTCAAAGAGCTGGATCACTTAGAACGTGTTGTCGCGAATAAAATCGTCGAAATTAAAGCAAAAATCGAGAAATTGTCTTAACCTTTGCAGCAGCGGCCGTAGATTCTATGGCCGTTTTTTGGCGAAAGTTTTACACTCCGTACATTATAAAATAACGGAGAACCGCTATGCTGATTACGTCTGATGCGACACAAGTCGCAGAGATCTTACGTAACGGTGGGGTCGTTGCTTATCCAACAGAGGCAGTTTGGGGTCTAGGTTGTGACCCATTTAATCAACATGCTGTGCAACGTATCCTTACCTTGAAGTCTCGTCCAGTCGAAAAAGGTTTGATTCTAATCGCTGGCGCTGCGCAACATTTAGATCCTTGGCAAGAAATCCTCGAACACGCCATGTTTACGCGTTTAATAGAAGTCACTGATCGCCCAACCTCATGGGTTGTCCCCGACACACTCATCACGCCAGATTGGGTTCGTGGACAACATCCAGGTGTTGCCATTCGACTGAGCCAGCATGAGCCCGTTCAAAACCTGTGTTCTGCGTACCAAGGGGTACTCGTGTCTACTTCCGCAAACCCTGCTGGACTCGATCCTGCGCGTTCGAAAGAAGAGGTCATGAACTATTTTGGTGACACACTTGATGCGATTTTCGATGCACCACTCGGCAACGCAGCCCAACCCTCTCAAGTGCTTGACCTTATTACAGGTAAGCAATTTAGAGCCTAACGAAAAGAGCCAAGCATGAAGCTTGGCTCTTTGCTTTACAATTAAGCTCGTTCTAATGACCGCCTAAGTAGGCATCGCGGACCTCTGGATTCACCAGTAAGTCATCACCAGACCCGGTTAACCTGATTTCACCATTGACTAAAACATAGCCTCGGTCAGCAAGCTTTAAAGCATGATTGGCGTTTTGTTCCACTAAGAATATCGTCATTCCAGTACTCGCAACATCCGCCAAAATTTGGAAAATTTGCTTCACGATAATCGGCGCTAATCCTAAGCTAGGCTCATCCAACAACAATAGCTTTGGCCGACTCATCAACGCGCGGGCGATCGCCAGCATTTGCTGCTCTCCCCCTGACATAGTCGATGCTCGCTGATTACGCCGCTCTTTTAGCCTTGGAAATAGCTCAAACATGCGCTGCATGTCTTCATCACAATGCTCCATACCAATGGGAATGGTCCCCATCAGTAGGTTTTCCTCTACAGACATCCCAGGGAAAATTCGACGGCCTTCGGGCGATTGTGCCAAACCATTCGAGGCCACGTAGTGAGCAGACTTTTGAGAGATATCCTCACCTTGGTAAATAATTTGGCCATCACTGATACGAGGCTGACCAAAGATAGACATCAACAAGGTGGATTTACCGGCACCGTTTGAGCCGATCATGGTGACAATTTCCCCTTGATTGACTTCAAGGCAGACCTTTTTCAGTGCTTGGATCGGCCCATAATGAACGTCCACATCCTTGAATTGAAGTAATGCACTCATAGTGTAACGTCCTCCCCTTCTTCTGCACCTAAATAGGCAGCAATGACTTTCGGGTTCGACTTAATGTCTTCAGGCCCACCTTTGGCGATCACTTCACCATGATCCAACACCACAATGTAGTCGGAGATATTCATCACCATCCCCATGTCGTGCTCAATCAAAAGCACAGTTGTATTGTGCTCGTCACGCAATACACGAATCATGGAGGCTAACGCTTCAGTTTCAGAAGGGTTAAGTCCCGCTGCAGGCTCATCTAGACAGATAATTTCAGGATTCGTACACATCGCTCGCGCAATCTCTAAACGGCGCTGTTGCCCATACGACAACTCTCCCGCTAAACGATTGGCAAACTCTGTTAAATGCACCACTTCAAGCCAATAAAAAGCGCGTTGCAGTGCTTCTTCTTCCGTCTTTTTGTAACTTTCAGTGTTTAAAATACCGGCCAACATACTTCGATTAACGATCATATGCTGCGCCACGAGTAGATTTTCTACTACGGACATCTCTTTGAATAAACGAATATTCTGAAACGTCCGAGCAAGGCCTGCGCGGTTGACCAAATGAGAGCCACCAAACATTTTGTATTTAACCCGCTCAAAAAATGCGGCAGGCGACACGAGGTCAGAGCCTTTGAATTTCTCACCTAGGACTTTGATCACGCTGGTTGGCTTATCGCCAGCGTTCAACATAATGCCGCCGCCCGTCGCTTTATAGAACCCTGTTAAACAGTTAAATACGGTTGTTTTGCCTGCCCCGTTTGGCCCGATTAAAGCCGATACCGAGCCACGTTTTATATCGAAGGTCACATCATTCAGGGCTTTAATACCACCAAAATGCATCACCAAGTTTTCAATTTCTAAGATGTTTTCTTGGCTCATTTCATCACCCCTTTTCGTGTCGCAAACCCTTTACGAGTGACTCGCACCAAACCGCGAGGCTTCCAAATCATCATCACGACCATCAAGATACCGAACATCAATACACGGTAGTCGGCAAATTCTCGTAACATTTCTGGTGCAACCGTTAGAACGAAGGCCGCAATCACGACACCTAAGGTCGATCCCATGCCACCCAAGACAACAATCGCTAGGATGAGCGCGGACTCGAAGAAGGTAAATGAAGAAGGGTTAACAAACCCTTGATACGTAGCAAAAAATACCCCGGCAATCCCGCCTGTCGACGCCCCTAAGGTAAAGGCAGACAGTTTAACCAATACATGATTCAAACCTAATGAGCGACACGCAATTTCATCTTCGCGCAAGGCTTCCCAAGCTCGACCAATAGGCATCCGCGTAAGCCGATGTTTAACATATAAAACAGCTAATACGACGAGGAACAGTACTAAGTAAATAAAAATGTATTTGAACGCTGAGTCGTAAGACAAACCAAAAAACTCATGGAACGGTGTGCCATCACTGGAGCGCCGCTTAAACTCCAACCCAAACAATGTTGGCAGCGGTGCGGACACACCGTTTGGCCCATGGGTAAATTCAGTCCAGTTCGTCAATACGAGACGAATAATTTCCCCAAAACCTAATGTCACAATGGCCAAGTAATCACCATGCATCCGTAGTACAGGGAACCCTAAAATCGCTCCGGCGACCCCCGCCATGATGGCGGCAAGCGGCAACATAGACCAGAATCCAAGCCCCAAGTACTCATACCCTAATGCGAGGCCATAAGCACCAATGGCATAGAAGCCAACAAAGCCCAAGTCTAAAAGACCCGCAAGACCCACAACTATGTTCAAGCCCAAGCCTAGTAACACATAAATTAAACCGAGGATTACCACCGTTAGCACGTATTTCGAGGCGATAAAAGGCGCGATCAAACCAATCACAATTACAATCGGAATGATGTAACGCATTTTGCTTTTATAGTCTGGCGCCGTAACCGAAACGCCATCCTCTTTGATCAATTGACGATAGATAAACTTTTTGCCTGCCTCAGTTTGCACGAAAACAGAGATGGCAAAACGACCTGCCATAACAATGGCTACTATCCAAGCGACATCGTCAAAACGTGTCTCAAATCCGTAGCCATCTAACAATATGCCGACAACAGGTCCAAACACAATGAGTGCCAACAAGCCTGCAATAATAGTGTCTTTGATGCTGGAGGCTATGTTAATTCCAGTTTCTTGACTCATTAGACTTTCTCCACTTCAGGTTTACCCAGAAGACCACTTGGACGAAAAATCAAGATGATCACCAATAATGAGAAAGAGAACACATCCTTGTAATCTGAAGAGATCAAACCAGCAAACAAAGCTTCAGATAAACCAAGGATTACACCACCTAGCATGGCCCCTGGTAATGAACCGATGCCACCCAATACGGCAGCAGTAAATGCTTTGATACCGATAATGAACCCTACATAGAAATCGAAGGCACCGTAATCCAACGTTACCAACACGCCCGCAAGCGCAGCCATAGCAGCACCGATGACAAATACAGATGAAATCACGCGGTCGGTATTAATACCAAGGATCGAGGCCATTTTTCGATCTTGTTGAGTTGCACGACACATGCGGCCGAGTTTCGTTTTTTGGATGATATAAGTCAGTACGCCCATCCCCAAAAATGCAGCGAATAGAATAAACAACTTCATATAGGTGATTTGTACAAAACCATCCCCAATATCAAAGCGAATAGCGCCACTGAGCATAGTGGGAATCCCCTGTTGACGAGCACCTTGGGAAATTTGCACATAGTTTTGCAGAATCAGCGACATACCAATCGCCGAGATTAATACGGAAAGACGGCTGGAATTACGCAGTGGTCGATAAGCCACTCGTTCGATCACCCACCCATAAGCACCGGTTACAATAATAGTAAAAATAAGTGTCCCGAAAATAATAATTGGGAACGAATCCAGACCAAAAAAAGAAAATAATGCAATCGCGATGGCGGTTAAATAACTCGATACCATATAGACATCACCGTGGGCGAAGTTAATCATCCCAATAATGCCGTAAACCATGGTGTATCCGATTGCGATTAGCCCGTAAACAGAGCCAAGAGTCAGGCCGTTCACTAACTGCTGTAGAACGATATCCATCGAAGTAACCTCTAGCGAGTTGTAACAAGGAGAGTAAGAGGCGCAAGAACTGCGCCTCTAATCAACAACCACAGAGGTTAGTTGTTGAGCATGGTGTAATTACCTTTATCATCCCACTCGTACATAACGTAGTCGGATATGGTCAAGTCACCCTTATCATCAAATTTCTTAGTCCCCATTACGGTTTCAATAGAGTTCTCATGTAGCCAATCCGAAGCGGCGATAGGATCCAATTCCGTTGCATCTAATGCAGCCGCAACAACTTGCATTGCTGTGTACGAGTACATCACATAACCTTCTGGCTCAATGCCAGATGCACGGAACTCATCAACGACAACTTTACCAGCGGCGTAAGAGGTTGGATCTGCGCCAAACGTCATCAACACACCATCAACATATTCCGGCGAACCTGCTACCGAAACAAACTCATCCGATACAATGCCATCCCCTGAAATGAAGGTCGCGGTCAAACCTTGCTCACGCATTTGTCGTACTAATGGACCGGCTTCTGAATGCAAACCACCGAAATATACGACATCGGCATCGACTGAGCGGATCTTGGTGACAACCGCGTTGAAGTCTTTTTCACCACGTGTCAAACCTTCGTACAGCACTTCTTCAACACCGTATGCGTTCATCGTGTCTTTCATTGCATCCGCTAAACCTTTGCCGTAGGTATCTTTGTCATGCAGGATGGCAACGCGTTTAGCACCTAGATCACCTACGATGTAACTCGCAGCCACATCCCCTTGTTGATCATCACGACCACAAACACGGAAAACGTTCGGTAAACCGCGTTCGGTTAAAGCCGGGTTGGTCGATGCCGGCGTGACCATAAGAACACCCGCTTCTTCGTAGATGGTCGAAGCAGGGATAGAAGAGGAAGAACAAAAGTGTCCAACAACAGCAACCGCTTCATCGGAATCTACTAATCGGTTAGCGATCGACACAGCCTGCTTTGGCTCACAGGCATCGTCGGCTTTCACGAGCTTAATCATCTCACCATTGATCCCGCCTTTAGCATTGATGTCCATCGCTGCTTTTTCAGCACCTCGCCAAAGCTGTTCACCAAATGCGGCATACGCACCGGTATGAGGGCCAGCAACACCGATGACAACATCAGCTTGGGCAGTAAACGCTGCGCCAGCAACCGCCAAAGCAATAAGTGTTTTTCTTACAACTGTGTTCGACATGAAGATCTCCTACTCATTTTGGTTTTATCATTATTTTTAAAGCAAGAAGCATTCCAGAAAATTACAACCCATCAAAGCACTTACAAATGGGAAGAATAACGGAAATATTTTTTAAAATGTGCACTACCAGTGAACACAAACAATAGCGCTTGGCTAATAAATGGTCAAACAGAGTGCAGGTTTATTTTTGCAATAGCATCTAGAAAAACGACAAAATGGAGAGAAAAAACCTAATAAGTAGCGCTCACATGACATTTTCAACTGACATCAGTCCAAAAAAGCAGCTGAAAATAACAGGATCCGAAAACGAACTCCTGTTATTTTCTTTAAACGCTTTATTTAAGAAGGGTATCAATGGTCACTAATTGTGCGGACAGAGGCTGAGTGAGGCGGCGCTTTAAATAGCGTGTTGTTTCGGGGTAAGGGTGGCCAATAGCGATGGCACTCCCCTGTTTATGAGCACGCTTTAACAAGCGTTCAAACTGTTTATCTATGGCTACTTCTGAGCGCACATTGTCGAGAAAAATATCTCGCGTCACCGTACGAATACCTCTTTCGACCGCCGTTGCATGCGCCACACTCTGTGGACTGGTTAAGCTATCAATAAAAAACAATGAGCGCTCTGCCATGATATCCATGACCCAGCCCATATGCTCTGAGTGTGTCGTTAACAAACTGCCCATATGATTATTTACCCCAGTGACATACGGCGTACTGTCCAAGTCGGCATTTAAGGTTTGCTTAAACGTCTGCTCATCCATATTGACGTATAAACCGCCAGGGCCAAGCTTCAGCTCACGCTCATTCTCCATTGGCGCATGAAGGATAGTAATGCGCTCTTGCAGATGCGCTCGTTGGGCGGCTCTAGCACCGTAGGGCGTTTCAGGCAATATCGCTAACACAACAGGTAAGGGAAGCGCTAAGCTTTCTTCCATTCCGCGTCGGTTGTAGCCCACATCATCAATGACAATTGCAATTTTAGGGGGCTCAGGTAAAGCATCCATAGAAGATATGTCTGACGGTAGCTTGTTCCTAGACGTCACACTTGGCGACGACATATTCGGCTTTTTAAACAACGGAGGCCAATCAGGTTTTCGGTCTGACAGAGGCGCTAAGTAAGGAATTTGCCCCATGGTTTGCGGTGTACTTCGATCTAATACCGGAAATGGTATTGTGGCGGGGTCTGCTGCTTGATCGGCAAACACAACACTGCTAGCGCTGGCAGCGATAATACTTGCCAGCGCCCAGTTAGATAAATTTCTTCGCATTACTTAACCAAAAATTGCTGTGCACTTTGCAACATTGAAAGTGCTTGGAATAGCTGAAAATCACTCACAGCCAAATCGTTTAACTTGTTGTCCACATCCGAACTGGTCCGCTCTTTTCCGCCAGTACCATTACCCAAATGCCCCTTTAGCTCAGCTTCTTTGATAAAGAAACGGCCCTTCTCTACTTCCACTTTCGCTTGCGGAATGACCATATCAGGCATAATGCCTTGTGCTTGGATAGAGCGACCATTAGGCGTGTAATACAAGGCTGTCGTCAACTTCACTGCACCGCCGGTACTCAAAGGCACTACCGTTTGTACAGAACCTTTACCGAACGTTTCCGTTCCAAGAACAAGACCACGTCGATGATCTTGAATGGCACCCGCTAGCACTTCCGATGCGGAAGCCGAGCCTTCATTAACCAACACAACTAACGGTGCTTTGGGTAACAACGTTGCCTCTGTCGTCGCCTTGAATTCGGTTTTGGAATACTCGTGACGACCGTCGGTATAAACAATCAAGCCATCATCCACCATAGCATCGACAATGCCGACCGCACTTTGCAATACGCCACCAGGATTGTTACGAAGATCGAGGATTAAGCCCTTGATAGGCTGTTGTTTCTGTAACGCTTGTAGCTTCTCACGAAACTCTTTCGATGAATTGCCTAAAAACTGACTGATACGAATGTAAGCAATGTTATTGCCTAACCATTCACTGGAAATGCTGCTATCTTCAATTTCCGCTCGGGCAATGGAATATTGTTTAATTTGACCATCACGATCAATATCCAGCAACACTTCACTGCCCTGCTCTCCGCGCATCAGGGTAATGACTTCCTGTAAGCTCATACCTGACACGAGCTGGTCATCAATACGGATAATAACATCGCCCGCCTTCAGCCCCGCTTTAGCTGCTGGGGAGTCATCAATTGGCGAGATAATGGTCAGCTTGTTATCAACCATTTCTACTTCAATACCAATACCGGCGTAATTGCCCGATGTTTGTTCATCGAATTCCGCCATTTCATCCTTGGTTAAATACTCCGAGTGAGGGTCAAGAGAAGACACCATACCTTTCAGTGCTTTGTTAAGAATTGCCTCATCATCCAGCGCCTCAACATAACCCGCACTGATGGTTTCAAAGGTTTCGACAAATGTGCGAATTTGCGTCAGCGGTACTGCCTGAGCGGATTCGCTAGTCTCAGGCTCAGGTGCAGCCCATGCTTGGTTCAGCAATAGAGCACTGACCCCTATAACAAGGTAACGCTTGATACCAACCATATTTTATTCCTTCTCGTTAACTCTGCTGCTAACCTTTGCCAAACCAACTCACTGGTTTCACTGGCGCACCATTGTGTCGTATCGCGAAAAATAAGCCCGTTTCTGAACGCCCACCCGAACTGCCTGCCGTAGCAATGACGTCATTGGCATTGACCCATTCTCCGACATCTTTTAACAGGCTTTGGTTGTAGCCATACAAAGACATGTAGCCACCGCCGTGATCTAAGATAATCAGAAACCCAAAACCACGCATCCAGTCGGAAAACACAACTCTGCCGTGATGCACAGCATGTACTTGGTCACCCGTCTTCGCGGCGAAGGTCACGCCACCTAAATTGATTTGTGAATTATCCGGCAATTGTTTAATCACGTTAAGAGGCGGAATCAACTTTCCTTTTTGTGCGCCAAAAGGCGTATCTTGGTCAGGAATTTGTATGTCTGCCAACGCTAGCGCTTCTTCTAACTGTTTTAACAGTGCCTGCATTTGCGCTTGATTTTTTTGTATGCGTTTCGCTTTTTGATCACCGGAATTCAAATCGGTTTCAATTTTGGCTAATAACTTTTGTCGCTGGGCGTATTCGTCTTTGACTCGACTCTGTTGCTTTTCAAGATCGCTTTGTTCTTGCGCCATTTGTGCACGCTGACTTCGAATGCTTTTTTCAACTAGATTTAAGTCTTCAGCCTCAGCAGAAAAGCCATTGATAAGGGATTGGCGGGCAGTGGAAAAGTAGCGGTTATAATGAATCAAGCGCATGGATTCATCCGCTGGAATGTCTTCGAGCAGGAACTTTAAACCTTCTTCACCACCAGAACGATAAACCGCCCGAAGTTGGGCGGCGATCTGCTGGTATTGCTGCTGAATGCTTTGTTGCAAGCTTCGTTGTTGGGTCTGCAAATTCTCTAACTGCTTAGCCCCTTTTTCTAAACTCTGCTGCAACTCCAGAATACGTTTCGACAAATCCTGTATCGATTGTTCTTTACTTTGAAGCTGTTGCTCTACGCTTGAGCGCTCGCCTTTCAGATCTTTTAGCCAATTGTTTAGTTTACTAAGATCCTGCTGCAAAGCTTGGATTTGTTGGCGCGCTTCTTCTGGTGTTTGTGGCTCTGCGGCCCAGCTTATGCTGGACCACAAAACTGTGAGCATCAACAAACAGGCTTTTAAACCCATAAGGATTCCCTTTATTAAGCACGGACAAGTAAACTGTAACCAGTCATTTCTGCTGGTACATCCATGCCCATCATTTCAAGAATAGTCGGAGCAATGTCACACAAAGCGCCTTCTTTTAGCGACCAATTCGCTTGTGGCGTCACCATGACTAATGGCACTGGCTCAAGCGTATGAGACGTGAGTGGCTGAGAACCATCATCGCTCAACATTTGTTCCACGTTACCATGGTCTGCAGTAATCAAACACTGGCCTTCGTTTTTTTCCAAGGCAACCAGAATACGGCCTAAACACAGATCAACGGTTTCTACCGCTTTGACCGCCGCATCAAAGATACCACTGTGACCCACCATGTCACCGTTGGCAAAGTTACAGATAATAGTATCGTATTTGCCAGCTTCGATTACCTCAACCAATTTATCGGTCACCTCTGGGGCGCTCATTTCTGGTTTAAGGTCGTACGTTGCTACATTCGGAGAAGGAATCAACTCCCGCTCTTCGCCTTCAAAAACGGCTTCTTCACCGCCATTAAAGAAGAAAGTAACGTGAGCGTACTTTTCTGTTTCAGCAATGCGAAGTTGTTTTTTACCGGTGTTCGACAGTACTTCACCTAGAGTGTTACTCAGCGCTACAGGTGGAAAAGCAACGTCAGCTTTAATGTCAGAGGCAAACTCAGTAAAGGTCACAAATGCGGACAATTCCGGTGTTGCCTTACGTTCGAACCCAGAGAAATCAGCATCCGTAAAAGCACGTGTTAATTGACGAGCACGATCGGGTCTAAAGTTAGCGAATACAATGGCATCACCGTCTTCCACTTTGACCGATTCACCCACCACAGTTGCTTTCACAAATTCATCGTTTTCATCACGATCATAGGCCTCGTCAATGGCATCAAACGCACGGTCTGCTTGGTATTCACTTTCGCCTAGCACAATAGCATCGTACGCTTGCTGTACGCGATCCCAACGGTTATCACGGTCCATGGCATAATAGCGTCCCGTTAACGTTGCGATACGACCAACACCAAGGTCCTTCAGTTTGTTCTCGATTTGCGCAACTGGCGTATGCGCCGAACGCGGAGGTGTGTCACGTCCATCGGTGAAGCCATGCACGTAGATCGCTTTCGCGCCACGTTTTGCAGCCAATTCACACATCGACATAATTTGTTCGTGATGAGAATGAACACCACCTGCGGAAACTAAGCCCAGCACGTGTACAGCTTTGTCGGCTGCGACCGCTTTATCGACGGCGTTTACCAATGCTTGGTTTTCAAAGAAACTTCCGTCTTCGATCGCTTTACCAATGCGCGTGAAGTTTTGATAAACCACTCGGCCTGCGCCTAGGTTCATATGACCGACTTCCGAGTTACCCATCTGACCTTCCGGTAAACCAACCGCTAAACCAGATGTTTTAATCAAGCTATGAGGACGTTCGCTCCAGAGCTTATCCCAGTTTGGTGTATTCGCTGCAGCAATTGCATTGGAAGTGGACGTTTCGCTGTATCCCCATCCATCTAAAATAAACAGTGCCGTGGTTTTCTTGTTCATAAGTGCTCATCCCGATCTGTAACTAAGCAATAAATTCGATACTACCATAGCCTTAGTAAGCGGCACAGCAAGACAACCACTCGGAGCGATGAAATCTATTTCGTTACACTGGCTTTATTCAACAACCAGTCACGAAAGGTAACCACTTGTTCTAAATCGGCCTTATCGGCGGGATAAGACAACAAATACTCATGCGGTGTGTCCAGCGCTTGACTAAAAGGTGCGACCAACTCACCACTCGCAAGACTTTGCTTGGCAATAATAGACGGTAGAATCGCCACCCCCATACCATGTTTGGCGGCTTCTAACAGCATATGGAAGTGTGCGAAGGCAGGCCCCGCTAACGAATCACTTTCTAAGTTATGAGCGGCTAGCCAATCAGGCCAAGCATTGATGCGCGATGTTAAATGTAACAGCGGAAAGTCGAGCACATTACTGGGGGTCAATTCATCGCCCTTTAGAGGCTCTAAAATAGCGGGAGCACACACCGCCACAACAGACTCGCCAAGCAAATGATGACTGACCGCACGGGGCCAATGATCGCCACCATAATGCAAAATGATATCAATCGCTTCAGGATCAAACTTAGCCGCATCATCGAGCGAACGGACTTTGATTTGGAACTGGGGGTGTGTTTTAGAAAATTCGGCCAATTTTGGCATTAACCAGTAAGATGCGAAGGTCGGCAATGCCGAGATGGTCAGAGTGGTCTTTTCATCCTCACGATGCAGCATGCGTAAACTGGCATTTTCCATGCAGTCGAGCAATGGAACAATCTCTTTGTAATAAGCTGCACCAGTATTCGTCAGAACCAGTCGTTTGTTTAAACGAATGAATAAGTCCCTTGATAGGAACTCCTCCAGATTGCGAATCTGACGACTTACCGCACTTTGGGTAAGGTGTAACTCTTGTGCTGCACGCGTAAAACTTAAGTGTCGAACAGACGCTTCAAAGCACTTGAGCGCCGTAGAGGATGGAATGTATCTGCGCATCGGGCGACCGTTTTTAGAATAATGGGGGAGTGACTTTACATTAACTTTTAAAACTCGGCCATTGTGACGCGAAAGGAAGCCGTTGTCATTGCGGCTTCCTCGTTTTTTATGTCAAAAATCTCCGAACTTTCGTTCATCATTCTGCACTACTTTAAAACATGCGCACTTTGACCATAATGATAGCCGTGTGCACCGACCTCGTAGAACATACGCTTCACCTCGCGTAATGGTATGTCACGCAAAGTTGTCATCGGTACAGATAAACTGTCGCGCTGCCCAGCAAACCATTCTGCTAGCTCTTTACCTACAACCGTTCCAGGACCAATACCTCGACCACTGTAACCAGCAATACTAAATAGGCCGCGCTGAAGTTGCTGGCAGTGTGGCAAATGATCCTCGCTATAAGCAATTTTGCCGGTCCAAGAAAAATCCCACTCGACTTTTTCAAGAATCGGCCAAAGCTCTTTTACACGTTGCGATGCCCAACTTGCATGATAATGCGACTCCCCACCCATACCACCAAAGACTAAGCGCCCGTGTTGATCCATACGGAACGAACTCATGACCGTACAAGTATCCCAACAGCCTTCTTTATTAGGTAGAACGTCGTTCAATTGCTGGTCGGTTAACGGTTTCGTCGCCAGCTGACTGTAAAAAATAGGAACAAATTTACGCGCTTGGTCTTTAACACCGTATTCGCCATAAGCGTTCGTCGCGAGTATCACTCGCTCTGCTTTGAGGTGACCTTGAGCCGTTTTAACGCTCCATAAATCCCCTTCTGGTACAATATTTTCAACTGGCGAGTGATCAAATAGCTGCGCGCCTTCTTTCAATGCTGCGCGTGCTAAGCCTCGAGCATAAGCAAGCGGCTGAATCGTCCCAGCTCTAGGGTCAAACAATGCGGCATTAAATTTCTCTGAACCAATACGTTCTTGAGCCTCTGCAGCGGATAATAATTCTACTGGCGCTCCACGACGTTGCATTTGCTCACAGCGACGCTGAAGTTGTGTAAGTCCAGATTTGCCGACGCCACAATGCAATGTGCCATGCCGTGTTGCTTCGCATTCAATGCTGTACTCTTCGATAAGGCCATAGACATAATCGGGCGCAACAGCCAACGCATCATACAAAACACGTCCCGCCTCAGCGCCTAGCTGTCGATCCAACTCATCAGGCTCTAGCCACAATCCGGCATTGGCTAAGCCGACATTACGTCCAGATCCACCAAAGCCAATTTCCTCGGCCTCGACCAACGCGACATTGATACCCAATTTTGCTAAATGCAACGCCGCAGATAATCCAGTGAACCCACCGCCTACGATGGCAACATCTACCGTCAGTTCTTGATCAAGCATCGGTAACTCTGGCGCTGCTGGGGCGCTGGCACGCCATAAAGAATCACAAGGCTGCATCAACATAGGGACAAACTCCTATAACGCAAAAAGATAAAAAGACTTATACGAGAATCAAAAAAGGCGAGCAAAGGCTCGCCTTTTTACAGGGCTAGGAACGCTTCGATTATTCGAAAACAATGCCTTGAGCCAGTGGCAAATCACCACCGTAGTTGACCGTATTGGTGGTACGGCGCATGTAGTTACGCCATGCATCGGAGCCCGATTCACGACCACCACCTGTTTCTTTCTCACCGCCAAACGCGCCACCAATTTCAGCACCGGAGGTACCGATGTTGACATTGGCAATACCACAATCAGAACCATCCGGAGACATAAACATTTCAGCTTCACGCATGCTTTCGGTGAATACCGCAGAAGACAACCCTTGAGGTACTTCGTTTTGAATGTTGATCGCCTCTTCGAAAGTTTTGTACGTCAACACATACATAATAGGCGCAAAGGTTTCTTCGTGAACAATCGGCGCATCATGTGCGATACGAACAATCGCAGGCTTCACATAGAAACCGCCTGCTGGTACGCCTTCAGTCACACGCTCGCCACCGCAAATAACTTCGCCGCCCTGTGCTTTGGCCGTCTCTAATGCTTGCTGCATACGATTGTAGCTGTCTTCGTCAATCAAAGGCCCGACTAGATTCCCATCTTCTAATGGGTTACCAATGCGCAATGTTCCGTAAGATTTTGCAACTCGTTCAACTAAGCCATCTACGACAGATTCATGAGTAATCAGTCGGCGTAATGTCGTACAACGTTGACCCGCTGTGCCCGCTGCCGAAAATACGATTGCACGTAATGCAAGATCTAGATCCGCCGTATCGGATACGATCATGGCATTGTTGCCACCTAGCTCTAATAAAGAACGACCAAGACGACCGGCCACTGTTTTCGCAACTGCTACGCCCATTGCAGTAGAACCTGTTGCAGAAACAAGTGGGAACACAGGACTCGCTGAAATCGCTTCACCTAAATCACGACCACCGATCATTACACTGACCGAAGCTTTTGGAATATCTGGCATATCAGCAATCACGTTTTGCGCAATTTTATACATTGCCAATGCACATAACGGCGCTTTTTCAGAAGGTTTAAGCAGAATAGGATCGCCACACACTAGACCTAACATAGCGTTCCACGCCCATACTGCCATCGGGAAGTTAAAAGCGGTAATTACTGCGACTGGGCCAAGTGGGTGCCATTGCTCCATCATTCGGTGACCAGGACGTTCAGAGACGATAGACAAACCATGCAACATGCGTGATTGGCCAACCGCAAAGTCACATACGTCAATCCACTCTTGAACTTCTCCCAATGCCTCTGGAAGAATTTTGCCAGCTTCTAATGAGATCACCTGCGCCAGCTCTGTCTTGTATTTACGTGCCTCTTCACCAATACGACGCACTAGCTCACCGCGTCGTGGTGCTGGAATGGATCGCAATGTCTTAAAGGCTTCTTGCAGCTGAGCGTTAACGCTTTCCAGCTGCGCTGGGGTTGCATTATTAAAAGTAGACAGTGTCGCACCATCGATTGGGCTGTGCGCAGAAAAAGCACTGCCTTCACCCAAAGCAACAGCATTACCTGTTAATACGCTGTAAAACGTATCACCTTGTTTTAAGCTGTTTATACCCAGTGTGTCTAAGCATGCTAATGTCATGGTTTATCCCCATCAGTTTTCATTAAGTAAGTTTGATTCCACTGTACTCACTCTACATATTGATGAGAAATATTGATTTTATTGCTCTGGTATAGGCTTGCCCTATAGCCAGATCAAGCTATATTAAAAGCGACCCAATAAAAAGGAGGCTCATGTGGACATTCGCTCACTGCGATATTTTATAGCGGTTTTTGAAGAACGCAGTTTAAGTGCAGCAGCAAAGCGTTGTTTTGTCGCTCAGCCGTCCATTTCCACAACACTTGCGCAGCTGGAAAATGACTTAGGTACGCAGCTTTTTGTCCGTCACTCAAAAGGTGTCACACCCACCGACAGTGGCGCGCAACTCTATCCACATGCCTGTCGCATGGTGAATGACATGAACACCATGCGCAGTCTGTTCGTCGATTCCCATGCGCCTCTAGATGTCTCAATTTCCTTGACGCCGTTTTTATCCGGCGCCCTAGTTAGCCAAGTGCTCAAGCGCTTATTAGATGAAATCCCAGGGCTCACATTTAGTTTGGTCGATGCTTCAGAAGACGCAGATTTACGTTTTACCTGTAGTAGTTACATCACGGACAGCGATGTGTTCTATCAACTGTGGGAAGATAATTACGTAATTGCCATGGCGAATGATCACTGGCTCACTGAGTTCGCATCACTGTCAATTAAACAGATCGACAAACTGGCGTTTATTTCTCGCCGTCCCTGTGACATCCAAGAATCTTGGAATTATTTGGTACAAAAGCAGGGCATCAACATGGACATAAGAGCCCAAGTAAAAACCGAAGAATACGCGCTGGATCTGGTCGCTGCGGGACTGGGCATCTCATTGATCCCAGAGCATTCGCTAAGAGGAAGACAGGACGTCACCATTCGTCCCCTTAATGATGTGGCGTTAAAACGCGTTGTCGGTATTGCGCACAATAAAGGCATTAATCTACCCGCACATTTAATCAATACGATTTTGTCTGTAAAGCCACTAATGAATAACAAAAATACAACAATACCGGCTAGCTCATGAGTTTTATGCATTACCAGATGTCATTTTACCTTTTGTATTGCTGAATCAGCCCCCTTACATTGAGATCTATCATGCCGATTTCACAGGAGTAAGACATGCAAGTTGATCAATTTTTCGCGTCGCTATGGGACGTTTATACTCAAGTCGCTCCCCAAGCGCAGCGCATTCAAACACTGTTCACCCAGCAAGGTGAGCAGGTCATCAATGACCACATTGCGTTTCGCACCTTTGCCCACTCGCCTATTGCTCTTGAAAAACTGGAGCCAGTCTTAGAAAGCCTTGGTTATCATGCTTATGGGGCGTTTCGCTTTGAGGGTAAGCACTTGAAGGCACGTTGCTATAAGCATGAGAGCCAAATCGATGCCCCAAAAATATTCTTATCCGAACTGCTTACAGAGGAACTACCAGAGCCGTGCCAAGCGATCATTGGCCAACTAGTAGCGCAAATCCCAAATGATGCCGTAACTGGACCAGAAATCTTCTGGTCTAAATGTCTCTGGCAACCTATTTCAGAGCAGGATTACGTCACGCTGCTCGAGCACAGTGAATATGCTGCATGGTTAAGTACGATGGGGATGCAGGCTAACCACTTTACCGTCAGCATTAACAATCTGAGTAAAACCCCGACCATTGAGCAAGTTAACCAGCTCCTTATGGACGAGGGCTACACGTTGAATCAAACTGGTGGATTGGTAAAAGGCTCACCAGAATTGTATTTAGAACAGTCTTCGACCATGGCAGACAAAGTGAGTGTCACCTTTGCTGGAGGCGAGACACGCGTCATCCCTAGCTGCTTCTATGAGTTTGCATTACGCCACAAGCAACCTAACGGCGAATTATTCGATAGTTTTATCGAAGGCAACGCCGATAAAATTTTTGACTCAACGAACACCGCAAGCTAACTCCGTAAAAAGTACTGCGTTAGCCTAAACGCGGTACTTTTGCTTGCAGCTCCAAGGTCAGTGAGGCCTGCGCTAAGACTTTTCCAGCGTAGTAAAACACTTGTAGCGTGATGGGCGTATCAGGGCTACTTGGGCTTAAATCCATTGTATCTTGGCCTTCAATGTACAAGTTGCCCTCTTCGTTCCAAACCACGCTAAGAGAAATTTCTTGTCCAGCTGCATTCATCAACCGCCACTGGGTTTTCTCTGAACGGAACAATGTTAATGGCTCAGCATGGTAAGTTTGTTGCTTCGCATCGCGGATATTCACCGCCGTCAACACAGCGAGATCTCCAGTAGAAGGCTGTTGCTTACGCTCAACTAATGCTTGATCGAGCTTAGAAAGCGCTGCTTTAGCCACCCTAATATTGTGCTGATTTTGTTCCGCTATCGCTTTCTGGCCAGCCTTGGCCGTGCTAATTAACGGCGCGCCCTGCTGCAAGGTTGGAATAATATGTGCTCGCTGCCAAAGCCGATCAAGCAAGGTGGCCAATTCGATCTGCTGCTGCTCACGTGTCTGCTCAACCGCTGACTTAGTTTTGGTACCACTGCAGGCAATTAGGCTGCTGATAAAAAGAATGCAACATAATGCCTTTAAACTGTTATAAAACACTGCTTTCACTCCATTTTTGCTCCACTGGTTTGCTAGTATGTACCCTTTACCCTCACCGTGTATAATGCTTCGCAGTTTTTTGACAGGCTTGAAACGAAATGATGAACCAACTAATTGAATTTTCTTTGAACCATTGGGAAATGGTAGCGGTCTTTATTGCCATCGCTGCTACTGTGATTTTTATAGAAACCCGAGGGGGTGCTCGCACCGTGACTGCGGCCGCAGCGACCAACTTAATCAACGATAAAGAAGCGGTTGTCGTCGACATTCGTCCAGCAAACGAATTTCGTACAGGCCACTTAACTGGCTCAATCAACATTCCTTCTGCAAAACTAAAAGATTCATCGAACACCCTAGAAAAATACAAATCATCCCCCATCATCTTAGTATGTAAAAATGGGATGACGGCTGGCTCAAGTGCCAAAGAGCTGATCAAGTCAGGATTTGATGTCTACAAACTACAAGGTGGCGTCACTGAGTGGCAGAGCGCTGGTCTACCACTTGTTAAAAAATAATTGAGAGGTCCGCAATGGCAAATGTCACTATTTATTCGAGCAACTATTGCCCATTTTGCTTTCGTGCAAAACAACTGTTGCAACACAAGCAAGCGGACTTCAGTGAAATCTGTGTCGATGGCGACCATGCTTCACGTCAACAAATGATGGAAAAAAGCGGTCGCCACACTGTACCGCAAATCTGGATTGGCGAGCGTCATGTAGGGGGTTGCGACGACCTATTTGCTCTCGACAATGCTGGCGAGCTTGATGCTCTGCTTGCTTCTAACTAAATAAACCAAGGAACTATCATGGCTGAAGAAAACCAAGCTCAACCACAACTGCAAATTCAACGTATCTTCCTAAAAGATGTATCGTTTGAATCTCCTCGCTCACCACTTGTATTCCAAGAAGAGTGGAAGCCAGAAGTAGGCCTTGAGCTAAACACTAAAAGCCGTCAAGTAGGTGAGAACCTGTACGAAGTCGTTCTAGACATCACAGTGAACGTTAAAAACAACGATGAACCAGCCTACCTAGTACAAGTTTTACAAGGTGGATTGTTCACCATTGCTGGTTTTGAAGAGCGCCAACTACATCACGCTCTTGGCGCATTCTGCCCAGGTACACTGTTTCCTTACGCACGTGAAGCGATTGACTCTGTTATCACGAAAGGCAGTTTCAACCCAGTGATGCTTGCGCCAATTAACTTTGATGCACTGTACCTAGAAAACCTACAGCAACAACAAAAAGAAACGGCTGAAGCGACTCAATAATCGCCACCGCCAACGTTTCAAATAAAAAATCCGATTAAGGCGACTTAATCGGATTTTTTTATGGGATTTTGTTTTTGCATCCTGTACAACCCGACTCCGTTCGGGGAATCGATCTATCGGGCTTGGAGGCCATTCATTAAAAAATGCAAAACTAGAAGCCACTCTCTTTTATCTTGATTTTCATGTTTTTTAGAAATTTTCGGTGTTTAGATCGATACCAAACAAAATTTTTATAGCTTTTAGTTTGCACTAACAATACAGCTGAAATTGAACATAGCATTGCAACTATTTCTGGCCATAGTTGACTCGCTTCATTTTTAAGTAAGAGCAAAAAAGAAAATATTAAAAATAAATGTTGCCCCATAATCATTTTTTTCGAAACGCCAACACCATTGAATGAGAGAGCACTTATTATAAAGAGAATAAGAGTAAGTAAAAATATAAGAACAAAAGCTCGCTCAATATCTAGATACCCACATGAAAGTAGTACTATAGGAAATATTCCAACAGCGCCAATACCTAAAAAAAACACTATATTAAAAAGAAAAAACTGTACCCAGCTTGGAAAAGGCGCGCTAAAACCTTGATCATCCATCACTAACCATTACTCCTATAGCCAAACTATTAACCCAACCCCAATCATGACTTACATCTAACACACCTGTTTTAGCACTTTCAGCGGCAAATGAGTTAGGCTTATATAGGTAATTCATTTAAAATAAAAAACTAGAAGCCACTTTCTTTTATCTTAATTTTCATGTTTTTTAGAAATCTTCGGTGTTTAGATCGATACCAAACAAAATTTTTATAGCTTTTAGTTTGCACTAAAAATATAGCAATAAATGAAGAGGCTATAATAAATAAATCAAGAAAAAAACTCTCACTTCCTGAAACCATCTGAAAAACGCAAAGACATATAAAAACAAAATGAACTGTTATAATTATATAATTAGATAATTTAATTCCATTAAATGATAAAGCACTTATAAAAAATAAAGGCAAAACAAACAAGCTTGACATTATTATTGTTTTCTCTATACCAATAAAACCATTAGAAAAAAGAGATATAAAATATAAACTTAAAGAAGATAACCCTAAAAAAAATATTATATTAAAAAGAAAAAACTGGCCCCAACTTGGAAAAGGCGCGCTAAAATCTTGATCATTCATCACCAACCATTACCCCTATCGCTAGGCTATTGACCCAACTCCAATTATGATTTACGTTCAACACGCCTGATTTAGCACTCCCTGTAACCGCTAAAGCAGTAGATACTGCGTCTTTAATTTTTACAATACACTCAGCGCGAAACACATCATTATTAAACCTTCTAGGATATGCACCAGATTTGATCAGGTTTTTAACCTCTGCATTAGAAGCTTTAGGGTACTTGGCATGAATCGCGCTTCTTGTCCCCCTTGCTCTTTCTGGGCGGCTCAATCCTTTCAAAATTCTCTTATAGCTGATATCAGGACTTTTCATTAACTTGGAATGTTTATACATATTTTTCGATAAAGCAGCTGTACCTCCTATAAGCGCCGTGGCCTCTAGAGTATCTTTTGCACCATTATACCAATCTTGGTGATCCAAATACTCAAGTGCATCATCTTTGTCCATTGCTGCTGCTCCCGTTCTGACAAGGCTATTCGCACATAAGATAGCGCCTGATACAGTTGCTGTATAGGACGCCACAGCAACCACCCCAGATAGCCCCCCTGTTAACGGCATCGCCGCTGCAGAAGCTCCTACTACGAACCAGCCAAGAATAACAGGCGTACAACTGAAAAATAAATCAGACAACTCTTGGGCAAGCCTGCTTTCTTTTGGTTTTTCTTGTGCTTGCTTCAGATATGAAGCGAAATGACTTTGAGTCAAGGACTCTGGTGGTTCACGAAGAACGATATAGATAGGTTGTTTATTACTACGAGGTTCGGCTGTTCGGAATTCAGTAATTTCCCCATTACCATTCACATAACAAACTCCCGCACCTTTTACTTCAGGGATTTTATCAATTTCACTAAATAATAAATTTAGTATTGATGAAATGTAGCTTTTTACATCTTGCTGGTGCTTCAGTAGTGATGCTTGACTACGAATAGAATTGACTTGATAGCTGTTCAGCCCCAAAAAATTATAATCCATGTATTGTTAATCCCATCTATGTCCATGATTTTAGATGGATATACTAACGCCCCATAGCATCAAAAATCCCTCTGGAAACCCAGGGCGCGAGCATACTTTGAAGAACTAGCTTCAAGCCTGCCAAAACCTGTATTGTAGCGCTTGTAGTTCATCAAACAGGCTTCATTCCGTGACTCTTATCGAACATCTATCTGTTATTAAAGAAACTCGCTCTGATATTAACCAAAAACATGATTTAGTGGATGTCATGTTTCTCGTTATCACCGCCATTATGGCTGGCGCCGAAGGTTGGCAAGATATCGAAACGTATGGGAATGGGAAGTCTGAATGGCTGAAACAGTATAGAGCATTTAAACATGGTATCCCAAGACGCCACACTATTGCTCGCATTCTAAAGGGCCTGGTGCCAGAAACCTTACTGGAAGCATTAATCAATTGGGTTAATGAGAACCGGAAATCACAAGGAAAACCCTTGATCGCATTGGATGGAAAAGTGCTACGAGGAGCTTATAGAGGGAACCCGCAATCAGCTCTTCAACTTGTCACAGCTTACGATACTGAAAATGGCTTAGTTTTAAGTCAGAAAGCTACGGCCACGAAAACAAGCGAAATCACGACAGTACGAGATATGTTGAGTGTGTTAAATATTCAAGGGGCTGTGGTGACGGTTGATGCACTGCATTGCCAGAGAGAAACGCTAGAGCAAATTAGGGAGCAAAAAGGTCATGTTGTGGTTCAGGTTAAAGGCAATCAAGGGCAGCTAAAAAAAGCGATTGAACAGCAATTTGAGGCGTACTTTAAAAAGCCGAAAGCCACGCCTGTTATAGAGTTGAAAGAAAAAGGACATGGGCGAACAGAAGAGCGAAATGTCTTTCAACTGAAAGCGAAATTCCCGCCGGAGTTGTCTGAGAAGTGGCCCACTGTACGCAGTATCATCGCTGTAGAGAGGCTTAGAACGGTCAAAGGAAAAACAACGATAGACACGTCGTTTTATGTGAGCTCTTTATCGCCTAAACATAAGTCATTGCATCATTACATACGCCAACACTGGCGTATTGAAAACAGTCAGCACTATGTTCTGGATGTCGTGTTTAATGAAGATAAGTCAAGAATCGTGATGGATGATGCGGTAGAGCATATGGCTCTATTCAAACGTTTTGTGATGAACATACTTAGGCAATGTAATGATGATTCACCGAGCCAACGGCAGAAGCTAAAAAGAGCTACTTGGAGCGATGATTATCGTGCTCAATTATTGTTTGGTTAAAAAAGAACAAAGTATGCTCGAGCCCTGTCTGGAAACCGTCAAGAAGTTGCAAAACTTAGTTTCTTGGAGACTTAAATTTCGCTGTAGCCTTCCTTGAAAGCTATGCTCCAACTTATCGCTGTATTCGCCTTTTTAGCTTTTTCATATTTGCCGCTAATGGATACAGTAAATGACCGATCACCGATGCAGGTAAGCGTACAGTCGTACCAAACTGCGCAGGCCAATGCTTTCCAGGCATATGCATCGTTTTAAACATCACATCAAATAAAATCGTGTGCGCGGAATAATTCGTATCAAGTGCTGGCTTTTCGGAGCTATGATGCCAATGGTGGAACTGAGGCGTGACAAAGATGTATTTTAGCGGCCCAAACGGAATAGATAAATTCGAATGGATTAAAATGGCTTGTAATGCCGCAAAGGCAACATAAGCATTCAACGCGGCTTCATCTGGGCCTAGCAAATACAAAGGCACCATGACCATCGCACGCTCTGAAAATACTTGAATAAAATGCGCTCGGGACCCTGCCAGCCAATCCATGTGTTCTACTGAATGGTGTACCGCATGGATGTGCCAGAGCGACGTCACCTCATGATACAAACGATGCTCCCAGTACAAGACAAAATCTGCACACAGCACGATCACTATAAATTGCATCCACACAGGAACGGATTGAATGGTGTCTTGGAAGGAAGAGCTCACGGCCCAGCTAAAGTGGCTAGTGTGATAGTTCGCGAACAACAAAATCGCAGAAATAGCCAAGTGGTTAAAACAGAAGTAGAACATATCCATGTCCCATTCAGGTCGCATAATGAGTTGATCGCGATACTGAGGGAATAACTTTTCCAGAATCAAAAAGATAAAGACGGACCCCATAAACGCCAGAATTAACCAATCGACTCCGAGAGAAAGCGCCTTTGGCTCTACCAGCCCAACTGGAACATTGTAGCCGCCCAATGTAAACGCCAATAGTGTGAGTCCAATACCACACATTCCGAGTGCTTTATATTTCGCCTTATTTAGCAAAAAGGTTAATACACCTAAGAACAGCGAAAAATACATGCCGTACTTCAGCACAATCTGTAATTGCTCGGCGTCGTATATCTGACGTAATTCTGTCGTGGTAAGGTGGGAAGGATATAAATACGCTAGAACAGCTAAAAGACTCAATATCCCCAGTGCAAGCGACGCGACTCCGCTGATTCGCCCCTCGCCAAAACGAAACTCTTTTGACAAATCTTTTTCGACTTGTCGTACTTTATATTCGTACTTCTCATCCATGAAACATTCTATCCTTCTAGCGGGTCAAAAATTTGGCCGTATTGAAGCATAAATTGTTGGAGATGATAACTCATCGAAAGTAGCACGACATAAGAGCAAAGTATTACACATCATCTTGCGACAGCATTTTGTTAGCGCATTCATGCCAAAACAGTCTGCAAGTAATCATCACAGACTTCTAGTTTGTAAACCGTTTTCGTCTGTACGAGGCAGCGACGCATGCCATTACGAGCCTTTGCGTATAACGCATCTGTCAGCTCATGATCTTTTTCCCACTGCTCACGACTTGGCCATTGGGCATAGCCGATAAGAATATTGGGGGTCTCTGATGTATGAAGCCTAGAACCAAAACTGCCGCAATTCTGGTAAATTGATTTGGTAACCTCAAGCCATGCCTCTCGAAAAAGCAATTCCATATTGTCTTTTATCTGAAACTCATAAACAGCTATAAACACTTTCGCTCCTTGAGTGGTAATGTCCTCCATAAGCGGCCGAATGAAACGACCTTGCGGCACTGTTTTCGACCTTCTGACTTTCTTTTTACTGCTAATATTCGTGATTGGCAAGCCTAGCCCCTCAGTCTATGCCAGCTCATATACACCCTATCCCCGATACAATCGGGTCGTAAAAAAGAGGATTCAGTCCTGATAAGGGAGCTTCATGCTTTGGATTCGCGCTGACGGTCGCGAAGCGACATTGCGCAAACGAATACACTGTATGAATTATCCCTTTCACGAAGATAGAGACGGAGCGGGGTTTGGTTGCTGATAAGCTGACATCTGGTTTGATGCCCTATCCCCGATACAATCGGGTCGTAAAAAAGAGGATTCAGTCCTGATAAGGGAGCTTCATGCTTTGGATTCGCGCTGACGGTCGCGAAGCGACATTGCGCAAGCGAATGCAATGCATGAACTCTCCCTTCCACAAAGATTGAAACAGAGCGGGATTGGTTGCTGCTGAGATTGCGATATCGCTTCCCCAAACGGTGTCGGGTCGTACTGGAGGGGAATAATTGCTACCATCATCAGGTAATATCATTATCGAGGCGTTTGTTTGGCCTCAGCAGGAACGCTTATGGCTAAGAAAAAACGTAAACCTTGCCCCTACTGCATGAAGATGCGCTGGATGCTGTTGTATTTAGTTTGTATGGGCATGATTGGCATGCTGTTTCTACAGGAATTTCTGAATAAAAACTGAGCATGACCAACCATGACTATGCTTGTTGAAAAGCCAACAAGTTATGCACATTCCATCGCAACCGTTTGACGATGACCGGCTTCTTTAATCGCTACCTTCCGGCTACATCACTACTTGATTTCTTCATACGGTAAACCAACGTATTGCATGGCAATCACGCGACGACCTTCTTCATTATCTGTGTAGAAGTTCAATTCAGACTCCATAAAGCGTGAGAAGGTCTGAGAGTCTGTCCCGTTGACTTCCACATCGCCAAAGTCGTGCATCATATTGGTCATCCACCAAGAAAAACGCTCTCCATGCCACACACGACGCAAGCAGACTTCTGAATATTGATTAATACAGTCTCGGTCACCGTCTTGGTACACTCGTGTCAAGATTTTGTAGAGTGTCGCCACGTCGGACGCCGCTAGGTTTAAGCCTTTCGCACCGGTAGGCGGTACGATGTGCGCGGCATCTCCGACTAAAAACATATTGCCATATTGCATGGGTTCACAGACAAAGGAACGCAGGGGCGCAATGCTTTTTTCAATGCTTGGCCCGGTTTCCATGGAGGCGGCCACATCCGTCGGTAATCGACGTTTTAATTCGGTCCAAAACGCGTCATCGCTCCACTGTTCTATTTTATCCGTCAGAGGCACTTGGAGGTAGTAGCGTGAACGAGTCGCCGAACGCATGCTTGCTAAGGCAAAACCTCGATCGGTTTTACAGTAGATCAACTCATCGTGGGCAGGCTTGGTATCGGATAGTAAACCTAACCAACCAAATGGATACACTCGCTCGTGCTCGGTTTTGACGTCATCAGGAATGGTTTTACGTGACACACCATGGAAGCCATCACAGCCTGCAATAAACTCGCAATCAAGACGTACCGATTCACCGTCTTTTTCAAATGTGACATACGGCGCATCGGTTTTCACATCATTCAACTGTACATTGCTGGCTTCATAGACTGTGGTTTGACCTGACGCTTGACGAGCCTCCATAAGGTCACGCGTCACTTCTGTTTGACCATACACCATGACGGTATCACCCCCGGTCAGTTCATCTAGAGCGATGCGTACACGCTTGTCGTTGAATGCCAATTCCACCCCCGTGTGCACCTCACCTTCACGGTCCATTCGTTCAGACACACCGGCTTCGCGGAGTAGATCGACCATACCTTGCTCCAGTACGCCAGCGCGGATACGCCCTAACACGTATTCACCACTGACGCGCTCCACAATAATATTGTCGATGCCTTGCTTCGCCAGTAATTGCCCCAGTAATAAACCTGAAGGTCCCGCGCCAATTATCGCTACTTGTGTTTTCATGACTTTTTACCTGTATTATTTTTGTTCGTTATCATTTCTCAATAACTTAATAATGGACAAGTAAGAACAAAATAATCAGGAACTTTCAGGACAATAAATTGTACTTTTCGGACAGACAGAGCTTTAATAAAAAGTATAAAAATAGCGTAATTTAAAGACATAAAAACCAAAAAAAGCGCTTTTTAGAGGTTTTTAGGTGCATTATTGGTTTTTGGTAATGACATTAATTTTTCAGTAGAAACATTATGAATCAGACAATTCCGCAGTTCGGTTTATACGGTGAGGGACGCTGGATCGATCATCCAGACTTTGTTCACATAGAAGATATTGCCGCACGCAGTAGCCATTTGGGTTGGCATATAAAAGCACATCAACACACTCAATTAGTGCAACTGCTGTTACTGAAAAGTGGCTCGGTGCAACTACAACTAGATACCCAAACACGTTCCCTAGAAGGCTGCTGGGGGATCATTATTCCTCCTGGTACCGTGCATAGCTTTCGGTTTGCCCCTCAAACAGATGGACGTGTGCTATCTATCTCAGATGCGCTATTAGGAGATGAATATGCCAATAGTGCCTTTGTGACTACGTCGGGTTGCCTTAATTTCAATGGGGACGCTGAAGAGTTTAGTCACTTGTGGCAACTGATTACGTTACTGGAACATGAATTTCATCATGTGAAAGATCATAAAAATACGCTTATTGAGCATTTACTAAAAGCCATACTGATATTTGTCGAGCGACACCACACAGTCAACGTTGCCCAACGACAAACCCAAGACGAATTCACGTTGCAGCGCTTGAAAAGTCTCGTGAATAATCATCTTACGGATCATTGGAAATTAGCGGACTATGCAACACAGCTCAATGTGTCGGATAAAAAGCTCAACCGGCTCACCCAACACGCTTTTGGCAAGACCGTTATACAGCTCACACACGAGCATTTATTAATGGAGGCCAAACGTCATCTAATCTATACCCAGAAATCGGTTGAACAAATTGCGTACGATTTAGGCTTCAAAGACCCCGGATATTTCTCACGATTTTTTAAACGCTGTGAAAACATCACACCTGGGCAGTACAGACAGCAACTCTAGCACTCCAAAAAACCTAAGAAATTGAGTATTAAAACAAAAAAACAAATGGTTAGTTTTTTTCATCTATCTACTGAAAATTGATCGTTTGTTTATTAAGTGGCCAGTGATTACTATTTAATCATCTTAAAGCCAATACTTTTCTGGAGAAAACTATGAACAACTCATTCGATCACTTAGATACAGAATACTATGTAGAACGTGCTTACCAACTGCGTAGTGAATACGTTGCCGCCGCTGTAAAGTCTCTTGTTGCCCGCATCAAATCTGCTCTAACTTCTGGCAAACGTTCAACTTCTGCACCCCTACAAGGTAACCCAGCTCACTAAGTTTGGCGTCCTTGATTGGCATTTTTGCCAATATTCGTTACTGATCGCAACAGTAAAAACAAAAATACGATCAGCATAACGAAGCACATCCTCTGCTCTTCTTTCCCGTTTTCTTGATCAACATCAGCCCTCTCAATTCTTACACTCAGTTTTTGAATCAATCCCTGCCTTACAACTAATTGTCATATATCTGTCATCATTCGTTCATATCATAGCGACTTACTCTTGGCACACGGTAGCGGCACGGACATGCAACTAGACAGCACATCACTACTCAATAGGATTCTAGAGGAAGGTCTTATCACGCCTCTATTTCAGCCAATTTATGACCTGACGTCAGGCCATGTCTACGGCTATGAAGCGCTGTCTCGAGGACCAAAAGACACCGAGCTTTTCGCTCCGGATGTGTTGTTCCCATTTGCTCAAGCACAAGGACGATTACACGAGCTTGAGTTATTGTGCCGAGAGCGCGCTATCTCACGTTTTGTCGAACTGCAACTTCCGGGACAACTGTTTCTAAATGTCAGCGCCTCTCTGCTTAGCTCACCTGACCACCAGAAAGGTATGACCTTATCCATTTTGAAAGACCTTGGATTGAAGCAACACAACATTGTCATCGAGCTGTCTGAGAAGCACCCTTATGATCAGAATGGCCTGACTCATCAAAGTGTTGAGCATTATCGCGAAATGGGGTTTCAGGTCGCCATAGACGATCTGGGTGCCGGCTACTCTGGACTTCGCCTCTGGTCAGAAGTACGGCCTGATATCGTAAAGCTTGATAAGCATTTTATTGAAGGGGTTCATCAGGACGCCATAAAACGTGAATTCGTTCGCTCAATCATCAATATTTCTCAGCGTTTACGCTGCGCGCTGGTGGCTGAAGGCATTGAGCATAAAGAAGAATTAGATCAGCTTCTTGAAATGGGGGTTAAATATGGACAAGGCTTCTTTTTACAACACCCTAGCCCATTACCGAATACAGAGCCGCATGAATACTTGCTTAACCATGTGACGAAGCGCATGAAACAGCATGCCCAGCAAGAGGAAACCGTTCAATCGTTGAGCCGCGAATCTGTTTTTGTGGAAAGCACTCGTCCTCTGAGCGAGGTTGCAAAGCTATTCAAAGAAAATAAAGGCATTTTCGCGCTGCCGGTTGTGGAAAATGGTAAACCGTTAGGCATTATTCGCCGACATGCGCTGCATGAGCTGTTCTCCACCCCTTACGGCCGCGCACTGTATGAAAACAAATCTGCATTAGCGGTTACATCAACCGATGTGCTGATTGTCGAAAGCAATGTCTCCTTAGCCAGTGTTTCGACGATGTTTACTGATCAAGATACTGACTTGGTCAATAATGAAATCGTGATCGTACATGAAGGCCTATACTTTGGATTGGGGCACTTAAAAGACTTACTTAAACGTATTACAGAGCTCAAAATCCAAAATGCAACCTACTCAAATCCTCTCACACTTTTGCCAGGTAATGTGCCGATTAACCGTGAGATTGACCGGCGTTTATTATCCGAGCACGATTTCTATGTGGCGTATTTTGATTTAAACAACTTTAAACCGTTTAATGATTATTATGGCTACGCTAAAGGTGATGCCATCATCCAATTGGTCGGTAGTATTTTACGGAGCGTTGTAACCTCAGAAGAGAACTTCATTGGACACGTTGGCGGCGATGATTTTGTCGTGATCTTTCATGATGAAGATTGGTGTGATCAATGCCACACTATTCTTAAACGATTTGCAGCGGAAGTGGTTAAATTCTACAACCCTAATGACCTTGATGAAGGTGGTATTTGGACTAAAAGCCGTGATGGCGATCATGCTTTTTTTGACGTTCTCAGTTTGGCCATTGGCGTTGTGAACCCAAACCCTAAGGTGTGCGATAGCCATCATTTCGTTGCTGAGTTAGCGGCTCAAGCTAAGAAATCAGCCAAGCAACGAGGCGGTAATCAAATCTATCAACAGCCTTATCAATATCATTTTGAAGAAGACATTCCTGCAGAACTTAGCCGCTGCTGCAGCTAGTCTCATCAATTCGACATCTAGGCTTCACGAAAGCGTCACGTAACCTCTCTAGCCTAAAGCTATTAGCTAGAGAGGTTAGCCTATGAAAACTCAATTCCGCGCGGTGTTTATTTCAGATGTCCACCTTGGCACGAAAGCCTGCCAAGCGGAACATTTACTCGATTTTCTCTATAAAATAGAGACCGAAAATCTCTATTTGGTTGGAGACATCATCGACCTAATCGAAATGCGCAAACGCGCTTATTTTAACGATACGCAACAGCACGTCGTACAACGAATTTTAGAGTTGGCGAAGCAAGGCACCAAGGTAACCTACATCCCAGGGAACCATGATGCGTTCTTTCGTCAGTTTTGTGGTCAGACACTCTCAGGCGTCGCATTGGAGCAACAAGCCATCCACACCACAGCGGATGGCCGTCGCTTTCTGGTTAGCCATGGGGATGAGTTCGATCAGATGGTAAAAGTCAGCCCTATCATGCTAGCGATTGGTGACAAAGCCCATGGCTTAATGCTGTCTTTAAACCGCCATATCAATCGTATTAGGCGCGCCTTTGGTCGCCCCTACTGGTCTTTTGCAGGCTATCTCAAACAGCACGTAAGTAAAGCACAAGAGTTCATCACGCGCTTTGAAACCGCGGCGATCAAAACTGCACGAAATAAAAAACTAGACGGGTATATTGGTGGGCACATCCATTTTGCACGCTTTCAGCGTCAAGGAGATGTGTTGTACTGCAACGATGGGGATTGGGTAGAGCACTGTACCGCACTAGTAGAACATGAGGATGGCGAATTACAGCTATTACATTGGTCAGAACAACCTTGCTTCCTTGCCAGTGAACCCAGCCACGAAACACTCGAAACAACGCCTTCCTTGGCTTAATCAATAAGAGCGTGTGGCCTGTGTTTAAGACGTCTTATTATTGGACGATAACCGAGCGCGACCACCGCCGATCCGAACTAATTCCTGTAAGCTAGGCTCGTGATCATTGAAATATGCCACTTGCGCTAACAACAGTTCCGCGGTTGCCATGGCATCAGTGAGCGCATCGTGTCCGGGGTAGTCAGGTAAACCATAACGCTCACGGCAAGCAGGCAAGCGGTAGCCACCGTCACCAATAATTTCTTGAGCACGGCTGCGGCGTTGCATTTCCACCTGCATGGTATCGATCCAATCAAATGCCAACGCTGGCATGGGCTGCGTCTGCCAGAGGGATTTTAGAAACCCCAATTCTAATGGTGAGTAATGCACCACCAGCACTTTATCTTTCATAATCTGTCGCAAGTAACGCAGCACACTCTCGTGACGACGCCCCTGCTCCATCACATCAGAATCGGTAATCATATGAATCCCCACACTGACGTCATCAATCTCAGCAGAGTCTAATAATAAATGCTGAGCCGTATCCAGTTGAACCGCGCCATTCTCAATCAACACCCAGCCTAAACTAACCACCTGATGCTGCTTTGGGTCGAGCCCTGTGGTTTCCATATCTAACACAAAATAAGAATGCTCATGCCAAGGTTTCGTTTGCTCTTCACGCCGCTCACGCCAACTGTCAATGGCTTGAAAAATACGTTTTGGCATCTTAAGCATAACCTCTGGCAAAACGCTGCAGAGCGGCAGATTGCCCATCCGCGATGATGGCAAAGGTCGATTTCAAGTGTTTGCGCTCAAGCGAACTTAGTTCAGTAGGATCTAAATAAGCACTCGGCTCACCAGTGGTTTGCCAATGTTGACGTTGCGCCTGAAGACGCAGCTCATTCAGCCCATCCCACGCGTCCATCAAGTTTCGGGCGATGTCTAAGCCCATCAATTTTTCTCGGGCGGCCTGTTCTAGGCGATCTTTTGTCGCCACATGATAGCGTTTACAACCTAGCCCATAAATTCGGGCCAAATCGTTAATCAGTGCTAAGCCCTGATGCTTTAGATCTAATTGATGCTTGTGCTCACCTGAGGACTCCAGCAAAAAATTGCGGAAGAAACCAATCGGAGGTTTAGAGGCCGTGGCGGTGCGAGTTAGGGTCGCTAAAAACAACGAGGTTTTGGCAACACGTGATTGCATATCTTGAATCAATTCTGTTACGCCGTTTTCATCACCATAGACACAGCGAATGTCGAAGAAAATACTGGCGTTCAGTAAGGACGAAGGTGAACTGGCCTCAACCCAATTGGAAAATGCTTTCTTCCAACCGTCTTGGGTTAAGCGCCACTTCTTATTCGACGCCATGATATCCCCAGGGCAGCTGCGTATACCGCATTGCGCTAATCCATCACAGATAAACTGAGCCAGTTTTGCAAAATACTCGGCCTGTTCCGGTGTCGGCTCTTGGGACAACATCATGCCATTATCTTGATCACTGCCAAGCGATTGATCTTTACGCGCTTGCGAACCAAATACTAGAAACTGAAAAGCAAAAGGCGCTGTACCATACCGCTCGATGCCGAGTTCAATAATTCGACGCGTCAAGCTGTCACTGATTGCCGCAATAACGCTACCAATGTCTGTGGTTTTCATATCGGTCAGAATCAGGTTAACAATCAAATTAGTTAACTGCTGACACACTTCTCGAAGACTGGTTATATCTGTCTGACGGTTGATCTGATTGATCAGAAGTAATGGGCTAAGCTCTTGATGTCTCAATAAATCTGCCGCTGTGATCATACCTACAGGCGTATGATCAGACTCGACAACAGGTAAGTGATGAATGTTTTTTTCACTCATTAAGGTCTGCGCGTGCATGACCAAACTTCTTGGATCAATCGAGGCCGGAGCATGCGTCATCACATCGCAAAGAGGCAAGTCGGCTGATGCTCCGACAGCCAACACTCGTGAACGTAAATCTCGATCTGTGACAATGCCCACCAGCCGATCCTTCTCCAACACTAGAATCGAACTGACTCGAGCGTCAGTCATGACTGACGCGGCTTGCTGCACGGTATCGGTAACACTTGCAGTGATTAGGTTACGCGCCATAATCTGGCTAATGGAGGTGGACAGCTGCAATACTGGAGTGGCTAAATCTGTTGCGTGAGCTCGGGATAATTTGCGCAGTCGACTGCTACGCGTATGGGCAAAAAACAAAGCAAATTCTTCATTTTCTTGAAGTAGTGTTTGAAAGCCCTCTTTTTGAAAACGATAGATAAGGCTGTCTTCTAGCACGACGACTTGCAACCCATCTGGATTCTGCTCCAATACACTGGAAACACCAAAACAATCGCCATCGGCCAGCTTATCCACTAGCCCACCTTTCGCTGAACGGATTTCACAGGCACCGCGTCGGATCAAATGCAGCGTAGCGCGTGTACCTTCTAGGTTAAGCTTTTCGCCTTGACGCACATACGTCAGTTCAACGCCACCCAGTAACTGTTTTTGCTGTACTGACGTTAGGCCTGAAAACGGTGGCGTGCTGTCTATAAATTTTAGGACTTCTGGGATATCTATTGCTGCCATAAACCAAATACCTAGTGTTATTTTTATTGGTTTAAAGATACGTCGAGATACCCACAGTTACCACCACGGATAAAGAATTAATACCAAGGTATAAGGATTCAAGACAAGAACGCGGTAAATTTAGTCGCGCTTTGACAATTTAGCCAAACACAACTTGATTACGGCCTCTGTTTTTAGCGCGATAAAGTGCATCATCAGCACGTGTGATCAGAGTATCGGCTGAGTCGCCGGCTTGATAATGAGAGACACCAATGCTGATCGTAGTACGAATTTTAGCGTGATCACCACTTTCAAAATGCGTTTCTCGGATGGTGTTCGCTAGCTGTTTCAAACAAGCTTCAATCTCTGCCTGATCCGGTTGCGAGAAGATCACGAGAAACTCTTCGCCTCCCCAGCGCGAAATATGCCCCAATTCACCCACCGTAAGTTCAATCAGATTACCAACAGACACTAAAACGTCGTCACCAATTAAGTGGCCAAACTCATCATTAATGCGTTTAAAATAATCAATATCGATCATTGCAAGACGAACCGATTCGGGGCGCATATCAAATTCTGCTTTTAAGCGGCGCAGCATTTTACGACGATTAGGTAGCCCAGTTAGTGCGTCCACGTAAGACGCTTGTTCAAGTTCAAGGTTCGCTTCACGCAAAGCGGTTTGATAACGGTCTGAAATACGGGTAATTTTATCTAATTGACGAAGGTGCTTATCAAAGCGCTCGCTCAAGGTTTTCTCGCGCTGAATCATCATGTCCTGATAAGAATCAGACACTCGAATCAAATGCTCCATACGTGACCATTGGTCTTGATTGTATTGCCATAGGGCCTCCAATACCTCATGTAATGGATGCCCTTGGTTGGTCTCGTCTTCGAGAGCCGCGACGACACGTTGCTCAAGCGCTTTAATATTGTGTTTCATTCTTGGCCTATAATATTAAACGCAAAGCTGCAGTCTTCCTTAAACTCTTCTGCCAGCTCTGCAACACGCTCATTATCCACGTCGTAACGCCAGTTAACCGTGATATCACGGCCTTTTTGATGATGCTCTTCCAGCTCATCAAAAATATCCATCATCACTTTGATACTACTGGTATTTAAGTAGAGCAGCGCTAACTCGACCGTCATTGGTCGCTCGTTGTCTTTAAGGTAGCTTGTGACCCACGCCACCAATTCGGAATAAAACTCAAACGAATTCTCGGGGTACGAATCACCTTCCATATACACCACACCGCGATGACTGTCGGTTTCAATTAGAGGTGTTGACTGGGTGGAAACAATTTTTAAATCTTTCATGCTTTATTACTCAAATTTGCACACTCAAACTAAAATAGCCGGTGCCGTTGTCTAGTAATTTTAGAGATGGAACAACTGGCGCAGAGGCCTTTCGGGCAATGTCGATTAACCCCAATCCTGCACCACTTGTGGCCTCCGCTTCTCTTGGTTTACGCAACTGTTCTTTATAGACTTTTTTCAGTTCCACTTTATCCAAAGCCGCTAGTGCAACGACTTTATCCATCAATATTTGGCCATCTTCCTGACGCACGATATTGCCTGCAGATACGTGATAATGGCCATCCCGATAGCTTACAACGACCGTAGCGGTATCGGCATCCAACAATTTTGATGCAACGGCATAATGGCGAATGTTCTGCGTCAGCTCGATGTACACAGCAAACACGTCTAATGCTGCGGCTGGCGATGCCTGCTCAGACTTCATGTAGTTGCGCAGCGCGTTGCCGATCTCTTCAATCAAGCTGCGTGAGATAGGGCCATTGAAACACAAAAGAATTTTTTCATTATCAAAGCGTTCACGTAAGTCGAACAGATCTGGCGCTGACATACTACTCTCCTCCTTCACTTGAATTATGCTCAAAGCGGAAAGACAACAAGGTGACATCATCACGCTGTGGCAAATCCCCCATGTAGTCGTCCAATGCTTGGGCAAAACGTGCGGTTTGCTCATGCAAAGGAGCTTGCGCATTCTCAACTAACAATCGCTCAAAACGTTTATTACCAAAACCAAAGCTCTTCTCTCCACCGGCTTGGTCAAGGTAGCCATCTGTGGTCATGTAATAGGTCCAACCTGTCAGTGGTAAATCGACATTCTCATATTGACCGAGTTTACGATCGCCTAAGGCGCGCTTGCTGGCCGCATGCTTGACGACTGATATGCCGTCGCTTGCATACAAGGCAATTTTAGCACCACTAAAACGTAGCTGGTCACCCTGATGGCGAATAAATACCAATCCGACATCCGCATTGGTGGCAACTTGGTTGCCAGTCCCCTCTTCATGCAACATTGACCGAACAGTCTGATCTATAGCATATAGCAGTTTAGCGGGATCAGCGATGCCTAATTCATTGATCGCCTTGTCTATCGCAGCACGCATTAACATGGTCATCAGTGCGCCAGGAACCCCATGTCCGGCACAGTCCACAATGCCTAACAAGCAGCCTTCATCATTGGTATGAAACACATAAAAATCGCCACCAACGATATCGCGTGGACGCCACACAACACTATGATGAGCGCCTAAGAATTGCTGCATTTGCCGGTCTGGTAATATGGCTCGTTGGATTAGACTGGCGTAATCAATCGAGTCACCGATTTTGCGGTTTGCCGCTTTAATTTGAGCATTACTTTGCTCAAGTTCATAAGTCCGCTCTTTTACACGAGATTCTAACTCAGCAGTGTGACTCTCTACCTGCTGCGCCATCAAATTAAAAGTACGGCTTAGGTCACCAATTTCGTCATCGTATTTAACTGGTAAGCGAACTTCGTAAGAGCCTTGAGAGATCGCTTTCGCAGACATTTGTAAATGACGCAGAGGCTGTAATACTAAGCGATCCACCGCAAAGCCAAATAACAAAAGAACAATGGCGAGTAACAGTGCAAAGACCACCCCGACACCCATAATCAAGTCGGTATTCAGCAAGCGAACTTCATCGAGATTAACACTGGTCGCGACCAGCCAATTCAGATCCGGCATATAGCGTATGGATAAGATAAAATCCTCCCCACCCATACGCAGTTTTAATGTTTCAACTTGTCTATTCTGCTTCGCTTGAATAATGCTTTTTTGCAACGCTTTAATATCGTTATCACTATCGACCAAACTGTATAAGTTTTGTTCACCTGCTGCACCAGCTATACCGTCGATAGCAATTAAATCGGTGTTCGAGTGGGCTTCAATTTGGAGCGTATCTGCATTGATGACAAACGGCTGCACTCCTGGCTGCGGTGACGAAGCAAAACTTTCAATAAAACGTCCCAACTCAAACCCTGTCCCAGCGATACCTAGAAATGTCTCTTCATCTCGCACTAGGACGTTAATCCAAATTTTCGTTTTATTTAGATACTCGTTTAAATCGATGTTTATGTAATAAGGCTTAGTCTGTTCTCGGGTTAAAAAATACCATTTATTAGCTTCCACCTGCTCGTCAAGGTGGTATTGAGGGTCTCCGTCTATCGGTAACTGATCATCATAGTAGTAATACGCTAAGCTTTTATCAGAAACAAAGAAGACGGCACCGTCTTCAAAAGCAGACTGGAAGTGTGCTACATCTTGAAGCGCTTGTGCTTTACGAGCTGCGTTTTCAGGCTCTTTAAACCACTGCTGCAGTGTACTCAGTTCGGCAAAACGACGTGCTAAGGCTAACTCACGAGCCATGGGCGTCAGTATTTTTTGGTAGTTAAGCTCGGTAAAATTTTCCGCATACGCTTTAGCTGAGTACTGACGTCCCTCGGCGACAACATACCAGCCCAACGATAGCGCCAATACAGATGCCACAGCGCCTGCTAATAACAGCACTACCAGTGATTTCCACCTTAATCCCCAACGAGCCACTCTACACCCTTCTAAGTAATGACGTTTAATCCGCGCTACGATAGAGCAAGATCAAGTCTTCTATTGTCATTGGTCTAGCCAAACCAAAACCTTGAAATAAGTCACACCCTTGCTGTTTCAACCAATCAAACTGGGCAGAGGTTTCTACGCCTTCGGCAATCACTTCCATCCCTAAGTTATGCCCAAGGCTGATGATCGACTCTGCAAGTGAAGCATTTTTCGTGCCTTTTTCAATATTCGCCACAAAAGACTGATCTATCTTCAACTGATCAATTGGCAACCGATGCAAATAACTCAGCGATGAGTACCCAGTACCAAAGTCATCAAGTGATATCAGTAGACCTAACGCTTTTAAGGCTTCCATTTTGCTAATGATATCTTGTTGGTCATGCGCCAACATGCTTTCTGTCAATTCAAGCTGTAATGCTGAAGGCGGCGTTTGATATTCATTGAGTATACTCTCTACTTGTTGCACAAATCCTTCCTGCGCAAACTGTACGGCACTCACATTAACGGACAACACAAAACCCGCCATTTGCTGTTCTTTGTGCCATTTTGACAACCACCTGCAAGCTTGCCTCAATACCCAGTCACCAATCGGTAATATAAGGCGAGACTCTTCCGCCAACGGAATGAAAACGCCTGGCGATACCATGCCACGTTCTGGGTGTAGCCAACGTAACAGGCCTTCCGCTCCTATCATACGCTTCTGCGCATCCCACTGGGGCTGTACATACACCACAAGCTCTTCATTCTCCAATGCATGCCTTAGGTCACTCTCCAACTGCACGCGTTCTAACACGCGCTCTTGCATACCTTGCTGGTAAAAACAGAAACTGGATCGCCCCGCGGATTTTGCTTCATACATTGCCAACTCAGCTTGCTTAATGACATCCAGCGGGTCATTACATTGGTCATCAAACAAAGCAATCCCGAAACTGGCTGCCATTTGATAATCCACAGAGTTTATCGTGAATGGCCGCTCAAGCGATCGAAGCAATTTACCCGCCACTTGGCTCGCGCGATAAGCCATACGATCGGGGTTAGCCGACACATCTGCTGGCTCCAACATTACAAGAAATTCATCGCCACCAAATCGAGCGACAATGTCTTTTGTACGTGTGGTATCCGATAAACGCGTGGCTACTTTTTGCAGTAGCTGGTCGCCTATGCTGTGTCCCCAAACATCATTTATGTCTTTAAAGTGGTCCAGATCAATAAACAAAATGGCGGCTTGAGACTGTTGCAAGCCATTGTTTTGTAATAGGTCATTCATTTCTTCGAGCAAGAGCGTTCGATTCGCAAGGCGAGTTAAACTGTCATAGTAATGCAACTGTTGAATCTTGCGCTCAGAGGCTTTACGTTCCGAAATATCTTTAAACGTTGCAACAAAATGACTCACCTGCCCCTGAAGATCGTGAACCGTAGAAATACTCAGCCACTCTGGATAGATTTCACCATCTTTGCGGCGGTTCCAAACCTCTCCTTCCCAAGCGCCTTTCTGTCTGAGATCGGCAAACATGTCTTGATAAAACTCAGGACTATGTTTTCCTGACTGTAAAATCGCCGGCGTTTGCCCTAATACTTCATTTTCGGAATACCCCGTGAGCTTCTGAAACGCTTTATTAACCCGAATGATTCTGTTTTGGCGATCACTGATCAAAATCCCATCTTGAGTTTCAAACGCTGTAGCAGCAATGCGCTGCTGTTGCTCGGCTTCCTGACGCTGGGAGATATCCCGTAGCAGAACAATAAAATGCCCTGTACTTACTTCTTCGGAAAAAGGACGGTAGACTGCGGAAACTTCAAACCAAAGCGTCCTTCCTTCGGACAACAGTAAACTAAACAATGCACCACGATAACTGTTCGTCTGGCTTTGCCCTGCTTCACTAAACACTAGCTCTAAAATTTGGGCCGCAGACTCTGGTAAATGAGTACTGAAGTGCTCGCCGCTAACAAAAAACGCTTGGAGATCCGTTTCATCATTTGGCAAACGGACCTCTAATACAACGCCATCAGCATCTAGCTCTATCAATGGATCGGGGATCGCCTGCAGCGTACTGCTCAGTCGATAATCAGACTGGTTGGCATATTTAGTTTTTTCGGACAACAAATATGTCAGCATCTGCTTTTGTTCACGCAAGCGTAACGCCATGAATGCAAACCGAGCCACTAACAATGCCAATACAAAACTTGCTAGCAAATAAGTAACTAACATATAGGTCGGTATCCAGCCATCCGCGGGGGCAATGTCTAACCGCCATTTAACACCTGGAAAACTAAGATTGATTGAGACAGGGTCGTTTATCTGCTCAGCTTTATCTTCCACAATTAGCAAAGGTTCGTTTGTGTCGACCCGTTGCAGACTGTAGGCAAAACCTTGTTCAGAAAGCCCAATTTGGTGAGTACTTTTAAGTAATGAGTCAATCCGTATCACAACACTGCTAAAACCCCAAAACTGTTCCGGTCCTTCGTCTCGGTCTTCTAACATAATAGGGTAACGCGCAATGAGCCCTTTACCTCCTTGAACCAAGTCTAGCGGCCCCGACAGGATCGTTTTCTGCTGCTTCATGGCTAACCATGCTTCAGTACCTTGTTCAATATCCATTAATTGGTTAAAACCAATTGCGCGCTCATTACCTTTTGTTGGGTACACTTGCTTAACGATACCGCCAGGTGACAACGCAAAATTGTTCACTTCGGGATAAATACGGTGTAGTGACTGAGCGACAGGAGGAAACCAACGTGTAAACCCGCCAAACTCATGAACGAGCGCCGCTAAGGTGTAATTCGCAGACAAGTTATGATCCAACACTTGCTTTAATTGATAGGCATAAGATTGAGCTACCGAAACCGCATGCGTACGCTTCACCTTAGTCTGTTGTAATTGCCAAGCATAAGATGCACTTAGACCCAGAGCAAAAACAATTAGGAAAACAATAATACTGAAACTATAGAAACGTCGACTGGCCTTATTCGGGACAGAATCACTCATAAATATGTAGTCACTTATCATTAAAAAATTAAGCCTTCCATGGACTACAGCATGACAACATAGTGCTTACTTTCCAGCAAAACACTTCATGCTCTTGCTCTCTCATGCTTTAGCATAGCAATGAAATGTCTATTCGAACAAAACCTATTCTTCGAATCGGCTAAATTGATAAACCGTCTATGCTTCTACCTCTCAAGTTTGACCTTTTACTAAGACTGGCTTTTGATCTATTTTTTCAAGAAATACTCGTGCAGGGGTTACACGTAATAAAGGCGCCTAGGAAGCGCCTTTTAGACTAAGTTACTGTCGCGGTGGTTTCGACGAAATCGTTGGCGTTACCAACCACTCATGTCCTTTCAACATGCCTTGCCAATATACCCATGGTAAACTTTTCTCTTTCAACAGCCAAGCTAGATACGACGGCTGAGTACCGTCAATAAACCATTTTGGGAACGACGGTTTTACCTTGCCGCCATAGGCGAATTCCGCCAAAACAATTTTGCCTCGCTCGACAGTAAGCGGGCAAGAGCCGTAGCCATCGTATATTGCACGAGGCGGCTGATTAACCAAAGCGGACAAAACATTCTCTGCCACGACGGGGGCTTGAGCACGCACAGCAGCGGCTGTTTTTGCATTAGGGGTATTGGTACCGTCTCCCAAACCAAACACGTCCTTATATTGCTTATGTTGCAGCGTATCTGGGTGCACATCAAACCAACCCGCATCGTCTGACAATGGGCTATCTTTAATAACATCTAGAGGCCCTTGGGGAGGGCAAACATGCAACATGTCAAATTCTTTTTCGATACGAACTTTTTCGCCCTGCTCTGATACCGTTTCAAAGGTTGCGATCTTATTTTCCCCATCGACCGCCACTAGGTTTTGGCCTAAATTCAGATCAATCCCATACTTTTTTATATAGCTTTCCAACGCTGGCACGTAATCCGCAACCCCAAATAATACGCCGCCAGCATTACAGAACTCGACCTCGATGTCGGGTAAAACACCTTTCGACAGCCACTCACTGCAAGCGAGGTACATCGCCTTTTGTGGCGCGCCAGCACATTTAATAGGCATCGGTGGCTGTGTAAAAATGGCTTTGCCTTTTTTCAATTGCTGAACGTTTTGCCACGTATAAGGTGCATAGTCCCATGCATAATTCGACGCAACACCATTTTTGCCTAATGTTTCTTGCAAACCCGGAATCGCGTCCCAATTAAGCTTCAGCCCAGGAGCAACAACTAAAACACCGTAATGTAGATGCTCGCCACAGTCCATTTCGATGGTATGTAAATCTGGCTGAAAGGCAACAACCGCTTGTTGATAGTGCTTCACTTTAGAAGGCACCACTGAGGCCATTGGTCGACGAGTTTGCTCGCGTTTAAAGACACCTCCGCCTACTAATGTCCAGCCAGGCTGATAAGAATGCTCCATGGATGGATCAACTACGGCAATATTTAAACCAGGCTGTCGCTTCAAGAGACTGGCTGCGACAGCTAAGCCGCCGGCCCCTGCACCGACAATGACTACTTCATGGTGATTATTCTGCATTGTTGAATTCATTTTCAGCCCTCTACGTCTGCCACACGCTCAATTAAACCTGACATGTTGTAGCCCGCCTGCTCCGCCAATAACAATAAGTCGCCTCGCGATTTACTCTCTGGGTTTGCCAGAGTCCATAACGACAAACTGCGCGTCCCAGTTCGACAGTAGGCAAGCGTTTTCCCCTCTAACTGTCCTACTAGATCGCCAAATTGCGACACTAAACTCGAATCAAACTGCCCCGGCTCCGTTGCTAGATAATGGAAACTCATCCCATGTCGTTCAGCCGCTTGCTGTATTACTTCACTATTTGCTTGATTCTCTCCTTCGTTATCTGGGCGGTTGCAGATGATGTGCTGAACCCCCTCTTTGGCTAGTTCAGGAATCTGCTCAAGCGTCAGTTGCTCGGCAACATAGAATTTAGGTGTGATATGTCTCATATTGGCTCCAAGGTGCTCTCTGATGCCTATTCAAATAGGTAAACCAAAAACAAATAACCAAAAAGAATAAGCTTATAATATATTAGATATTTATAATAAGACATCTCTCTCTAAATTGACAGTTCGACAAACAGAAAACCATCAACATTCTGTTTCATTCGTGCGCAATACAAGACAATGTGTCAGAAATAAAAAACTCAAGTGAAGCAAGCGTGCAGTCTCGCAACTTCGCTTGAATCTTTTCGCCTTTACGCCAATCCTAGTTACCAACACGTTGCGAAACGCCTACTCGACCGAAAGATTGGATGAAACGAAGGAGAGTAAGATGAATAACTCAACACAAGCGATTGAAACAAAGCACGTAGCAGACATCATTAAAGTAATGAACGGTGGCATCGATTTTTATGAAAAGGCGAAACAGGAAGTAGACAGCCCTAGAATCCAGCGTATGTTTGATAAAATGATCGACGCTAAAGAATCTGCTGTTACAGAGCTACAACCGTTTGCAATCGCTGAAAATGGCGAGCCAGAAAACGATTCAAGCTTTGAGGTCAGTGCTCGTCAGGCGTACACCAAAGTACTTGATAAAGTGAGCCGAGATTCAACTGAGCACACCTACGTTGATCAATTAGAAGAAGTGGAAGACAAGGTACTCGAAGAACTTGATGAAGCGCTTAAGCTAGATCAGCCTGCAGGTTGTGAGCGAGCACTGCGCGCAGTACAGGCACGCATGAAAGAGTGCCATGATGAAATGAAAGCGCTGCAGATCACAACTCATTGATTACGTTTTAAATATCTTTCAAAACGGCCCTTTCAAGGGTCGTTTTTTGTTTCTATCAAAACATAACATTCATTCTAGATTGCACCTATATCACGCCAAAACTCAGCAAATGTGAGTATAAAGTACATTTTTCGCGCTAGTCACGTGATGCCCTTTCTACTAGAATACCGCCTTTTCACATTTTGAGGCTGACGGCCATGTTACAGACACCTTATTACCTCATTGATAAAGCCAAACTTCTCAAAAACCTTGAGAAAATTGCTTACGTGCGCGAACAGTCTGGCGCGAAGTCTTTGTTGGCGTTGAAATGTTTTGCAACATGGTCCGTATTTGACCTGATGCAAGAGTACATGGACGGCACGACCTCCTCTTCCTTATACGAAGTGAAGCTCGGCAAACAAAAGTTCGCTGGCGAAACTCACGCTTACAGTGTCGCTTATGCTGATAATGAAATCGCCGAAGTATTAGCACACAGCGATAAAATTATTTTTAATACTATCGGGCAATTCGAGCGTTTCAAAGAGGCCAGCCAAGATAAAACTCGTGGGCTTCGAGTCAACCCACAGGTCAGCACCTCTGAATTCATTATTGCCGATCCTGCTCGCCCGTTTAGCCGCTTAGGTGAGTGGGATCCAAAGCGTATAGAAACTGTGATCGACGACATTTCTGGCTTCATGTTCCACAATAATTGTGAGAACAATAACTTCGACCGCTTCGATGAAATGCTGACACTGATCGAAGAGCGCTTTGGCTATTTAATCGAGAAAATGCACTGGATCAGTCTGGGTGGCGGTATTCATTTTACCGGTGACGATTACCCAATTGATCGCTTCTGCGCTCGCCTGAAGGCATTCTCTGACAAATACGGTGTGCAGGTTTATCTGGAGCCTGGCGAAGCATCCATCACGAAAAGCACGACATTAGAAGTCACGGTTTTGGATACGCTTTACAACGGTAAACACTTAGCCATTGTCGACAGCTCCATCGAAGCCCACATGCTCGACCTATTAATCTATCGTGAAAACGCGCGCATGACACCATGCGACGGCGAACACGAATATATGATCTGCGGTAAGTCTTGCCTAGCGGGCGATATTTTCGGCGAATTTAAGTTTAATCAAGCGCTCAACGTAGGCGATCGCATTTCCATCGAGGATGCGGCCGGTTATACCATGGTGAAAAAGAACTGGTTTAACGGTGTCAAAATGCCATCCATCGCGGTGAAACAATTAGACGGCACAATAGAACTGGTTCGTGAATTTGATTACGACGACTTTATGCACAACCTTTCCTAAGGCTGCATCATTTCTAAACTGGAGATAGCACTATTATGAAAAAGAACGTACTGATTATCGGTGCCGGAGGGGTAGCCCGTGTTGTGGCACATAAATGCGCCCAACACAATGACACACTGGGCGATATCGCCATTGCCTCACGCAGCGTTGCCAAATGCGAAGAGATCGTTGCCAGTGTGAAAGAAAAAGGAGCCATGAAAGTTGAGGGCCGCATCGAGGCATATTCCCTAAACGCATTGGACATCCCAGCAACAGTTAAGCTAATCAAAGAAACCAACTCTGAAATCGTAATTAACGTAGGTTCTGCGTTCATTAATATGTCAGTGCTTGAAGCGTGTATGGAAACAGGCGTAGCCTACCTAGACACAGCGATTCACGAAGAGCCAAACAAAATCTGTGAAACCCCACCATGGTACGCAAACTACGAATGGAAGCGCCGTGAAGCCTGTAAAGAAAAAGGTGTAACCGCTATTCTTGGTGTAGGTTTTGATCCAGGTGTGGTAAACGCTTATGCATCGCTTGCTTACAACCATTACTTCGATAAAGTCACAGACATCGACATCATTGATGTAAACGCGGGCAGCCATGGCAAGTACTTCGCGACCAACTTCGACCCAGAGATCAACTTCCGTGAATTTACCGGCGTTGTCTACTCTTGGCAGAATCGCGAATGGAACGTCAACAAAATGTTTGAAGTCAGCCGTACGGACGACTTGCCTGTAGTAGGCAAGCAAACGACGTACATGAGCGGCCATGATGAAGTTCATTCGATTTCGCAAAACCTAGACGTACCTAACGTACGTTTTTGGATGGGCTTTGGTGAGCATTACATCAATGTCTTCACTGTTCTACAGAATCTCGGGTTACTGTCTGAGCAACCAGTGAAAACCGCAGAAGGTCTAGAAGTAGTCCCACTTAAAGTAGTTAAAGCAGTGCTGCCTGACCCTTCTTCTTTAGCACCAGACTACACAGGCAACACCTGTATCGGCGATGTTGTGAAAGGCATGAAAGACGGCAAAGAAAAAGAAGTCTTCATCTACAACGTAGCCGATCACAAAGACGCCTATAACGAGGTGGGTAGCCAAGGTATTTCTTACACGGCGGGCGTACCACCGGTTGCGGCGGCGATTCTTGTGGCGAACGGCACTTGGGACTGTGCTGAGATGCGTAACGTAGAACAATTGGATTCACGTCCGTTCCTAGCGCTATTGAATACCATGGGACTGCCAACTCGTATTAAAGACGAAGATGGCGACCGTCCATTCGAGTACAACGCTTAAATTTCGTACTGAATCAATGCTTAAAAGCCCAGCTTATGCTGGGCTTTTTTTTGCTTTTTTACGCTTCGAATAGCGCTTTTAAACGCGCTAAATGTGGAGCCTGTTCCGCCTTTGTTAACCAGCTCCCAGTAAACGCGTTGCATGCCAAGCGATATAATTCTTCCTTGGTCAACTGTGTTTCTTGAACTAAGGCTGCGTAATTATCATTCATATAACCGCCAAAGTAGGCAGGATCATCAGAATTCACGGTAGCATTCAGACCTAAGCGCAACATGCTTCGAATCGGGTGTTCTTCTAAAGTCTCCACGACACATAGTTTTAGATTTGATAGAGGGCATACTGTCAATGTCAGGCCTTTATGTTTAATCGTGGCAATCAAATCCTCATCTTCAAGTGCACGATTACCGTGATCGATGCGATCCACGCCAATCACATCCAGCGCCTGCCAAACATACTCAGGAGGGCCCTCTTCACCCGCGTGCGCCGTAATAAGCAAGCCAAGTGCTTTGCACTCGCGGAATACATTTTCAAATTTAACCGGTGGGTGACCGACTTCAGAGCTGTCTAACCCTACTCCGTCGATCATCTCCAAATAAGGCTTGGCTAACGCTAACGCTTCAAACGCACTGGCTTCGTCTAAATGACGTAGAAATGACATGATTAACTTAAACGTCATACCAAAGTCACGCTCAGCGTCTTTCAGGGCGCCATAGATACCTTTGATTTGCGTGTCAAAGCTTACTCCGCGACTGAGGTGCCCTTGCGGATCAAAAAAGATCTCCACATGCACTACGTTGTCTTCGTGGACACGCTTAAGATACGCCATCGTCAGATCATAGAAGTCTTGCTCATTGAGCAACACAGACATGCCTTGATAATACAGATCTAAAAAATCCTGTAGATTTTCGAATTGATAAGCGGCTTTTAACTCTTCCACTGAGTTGTATTTAAGTGCCACGTGATTACGCTGGGCGATGGCGAACATTTGCTCAGGCTCAAACGTGCCTTCAATATGCAAATGCAGCTCCGCCTTTGGCATTTTCATTGCCAAATCTAATAATGCTTCAGAGCTGGTCATGACTCTCCCCTTACTTAATGCTTTCTCGATGGAATGTATTGTTGTCTTTATGGCTCTCTAAAAGTTAGCAAGGGTTTGCCATTTTAGAAAACTTAACTATTTGGTTAGTTTGTATTTTAAAGCAAAAAACAGGCTAAAGAGAGAAAAAACCGCCCCCTTATAAATCCTGTACTAACATTTGTCAGACACCATTCTAAAGAGGCAAAGTGATGGAAACACGTATTCAATTTCGTGTGGATGAAGAAACTAAGCGTTTAGCTCAGATGATGGCAGAAAGCCAAGGCACCACGTTAAGTGGCGCATGTCGAGCGCTTGCAGAGCAACTGGCCGAGCAACAACGAAAACGCTTGTCTCATGATCAGTGGCTCGCTGAGCAAGTGGAGCGAGCGTTTGAGAAGCTTGAGTCGGAACAGTCCGAATTCATCGAAGCAGCACAAGCAGACGCTGAAATGAATGCTTTCAAAGCCGCACTTAAGGCTAAGGTGTAAGTATGATTTTATGGGAAAAGGACGTCCTAAAGGATCGTAAGCGGCTCTACGAATTCTTATACGAGTTTAACCCCATCGCCGCAGATAAAACCGATGATCTACTGGTTGAGAAAATCAAACTACTTATCGATGAACCCCATATGGGCGTAGTGAAACCAAATCAAAAAGGTAGAATGCTGATTATTCCTGATGTGTCACTGTCAGTGCTGTATCACCTTGATCAAAGCAACATCAAGATTCTGCGTATCTTACATATGAAGCAGAAGTTTCCAGCATAAGCAAAGCCCAGCTTTAGAGCTGGGCTTTAGTCGTATCACATTAGCTGTCTACATTTACTTTTCACATCTGAAACAAGAAGTTCTTGATCAAGTCTCGACCACCTTCGGTCGCAAAGGACTCAGGGTGGAATTGAATGCCCTGAATGGGATATTCCTTATGACGCACGCCCATAACCTCATAGTCACCACCTTGGTGAATCACAGCATGGTTAGCAAAGTCTTCGACTTTTAGATCGCCGACGACCGCGCTCACTTCCAAGCATTCAGGCAAGCTTTCTGGCTCAGCCATCAAAGAGTGGTAGCGCATAATCTCTAATTGATCCGGAATATCGTGGAAGATTCCTTCGGCATTATGGCTGATCGGGCTGACTTTGCCGTGCATTGGCACATGGGCTTTGACCACCTTGCCACCAAATACGTGACAAATACCCTGCATACCCAAGCAAACCCCCATCAATGGAATGGTTTTGCCCAACTCGCGAATCACCTCAGCACAGACACCGAAGTAGGCTTCATCGTCTGGCGACCCGGGGCCTGGAGAAATAATAATACGATCTGGATGGAGCGCTTCAACATCCGCCAAGCTCACTTCGTTATTACGCTTCACCACCACATCAAAACGATCCAACTTACCTTGGCTTTGCGCAGCCATTAGGACTTCGCCAATGTATTGGTAAAGGTTATAGGTAAATGAATCATAGTTATCAATAATTAACACTTTCATCTGCTAAGCCCTTACTGCACGGGAGCGAATTGATCTAGCACACGCTTGGTGCCAGCAAATTTACGTTGAATTTCTTCGTACTCTCCGGCGGCGTTGGAGTCATATACATTGCCACCACACGTTTGTACGTAAGCTTTATTACCCCTAGCGAATACCGTACGAATCGGAATCGCGAAATGACAATCACCATTGAAGGAAAACTGTCCAACCGCACCGCCATAAGGACCGCGGCCATCACTTTCCATGTCATCAATAATTTTCATCGACTCGATCTTCGGAGCGCCGGTCAGAGTCCCCGCTGGAAAATTGCTTGCTAGGGCAGAGAACATATCTTGATCGTCGGCGATAATGCCGACAATTTCACTGGAAATATGCTGAACGTGACTAAAGCGCTTGATGTCCATTAAAGAACGTACTTTGACCGTACCAAAGCGCGCCACACGTCCGATATCGTTACGATGCAGATCCACAATCATATTGTGTTCAGCAATCTCTTTTGGATCATTCAACAAGGCACGGGCCAAGGCGACGTCTTCTTTTTCATCCGCACCCCGTTTTGCCGTGCCCGCTAATGGGAAGGTTTCCATCTCACCTTGACGCAGACGGAACAGCAGCTCAGGACTGGCGCCAATCACTTTTTGCTCACCGAATTTCAGGTAATACATCTGCGGCGATGGATTAACAATGCGCATTTGCTCGTAGATAGCGATGGTATCGCCCTCTAGGTCGAACCACTTTTTAAAGCCCACTTCGGTTTGGAATATCTTACCGTCGATAATGTCTTGCTTTACTTTCGCGACGGCTTGCGCATGCTCTTCACGAGTCATTGATTCCCCAGCTGGCGTCACGACCAACGAACCATTGACAGGAACCGGCGCATCCAATAAAGACTGCACTAACTCTGATCGGTCTTGATCGTAGTAGAAGTAGAAAACTTGCCCCGTCATCTTGTCCAAGATCAAGCCATCTTTGTACAAACCAAAACGGAAGCCGTCGAACATATCGCTGGTTTGCAGATTCAGCGTTGGCTCAAAGTAGTTCATGGCATCGTAGCCAATGTAGCCAGTTAACCCTCCCGCATAACCGCGCGAGATAATATTCTGCGGCACAATGCTGCGCAGTAAGTAATAAGGGTTATCGGATTCATAAGATTGTGTCGCACCATCGCGCTCTTGGATAAAAAGCTTATTACCTTCAGCCCAAAGTAATTTTTCTGGATCAAAACCAATGATCGAATGACGAGAGATGTAGCTCTCTTCACCTAAGGATTCCAACATAAAGCAGTTAGAAAATTGCTTTTCGACTTTCTTAAACATGCCGAAAAAATCACAATCAGAGCTGATCGTCACGTACTTAGGCTTACGTGGCAACTCGATGCGTGGTGGAAGGTTACTCATGATCTTTTAATTCCTTTAAGGCGCGCGAACCACGCGTTACCGTCGCAATCCCCACACCTAGCTGTTTGGCAATTTCGCGTTGTGACACACCTTGTTCTAACAATTCAAAAATCTGCAAACGACGCTGCATTTCGCTGATTTCAGTCGGCGTCAGCAAAGCATTCAGCTTCTTTTTCATCGCTTCAGAATGAGGTGTGTCTAAAAAGTAATGAATCAAATTCTGCACAAAGGCGTACCTTGATGTATCAATGTACTAGTACGTTATATTTTTTCATTCCTAGACGCAATACTACACACTTATTTTTCAAAATATTTTTTCGACGTACACTTCTTGCAGGCAAAAAAACAATGGGCTTTTGTTTTGCATTCACCAAGACCCGGAGAAGATGTCAAAAAGGAAGAAAATCTTTCGAAGTCACCCCATGATCGAAAAGTAAGCGTGCTCTTAAAGAAACAACCCAGTCTCTTAATCTAATGTTTTGAGATCATCTAGACTCGATGGTGCCAACTAGATGATTATAATCGACGACAAAATAGCCAAACTGAGAATGGGCCGCGTCGATGCTGACTAAGACAGGCGCTTGAGGCAAATAGAAATACTCTTCATGACTAATACAGTGCATAAAGTGCTGTGATGACCCTTTACCTCTGATGAACCATTTGCAGCCACGGGTGGTGGTTCGAGTGGACTTTTCAGCCACAACGAGCGTTTCTTTAATCGTATTCGTGCTCAAGGTAAACAGCATTGGACCTGTAGAGGACAGGCAAGGCCAAATAATACAAAATAGACTTAATCCATAACCAAGCAGCTTTACGCTTTTCCATAGCGCTGAATCACTTGAGAAGTTTGGCTTAGGATAAAGTAAATTAAGACTTGCTAAGGCGTAAAATAAACAGAGTGCAGCGAGTGTAACTAAGGCAGAAATCCAAAAGGCCACATCAAGAACCTCTTTTTCTGTCACGAAGTTATTCCCTAAAATCACTTTGATCGCAATGCTTAGAAACGGTAGAAAAAATGCAAGATTCTTGAGTAGAGGATAGTTAATAGCATAGGGTTGTTTCGGCGGAGTGGCTTTTTTACGGTTCCCGACGCGTTTGCCTTTATGTTTTACCACGGTTTATTCCTAGCCTGAATGGATAATACCCACCTAATCAATGTTTCAAACAGCCCGAATTTCAAAGGAATGCCATTCAAGCAGTGTACTGTAATCGAATATCTGATCGCCTCTCAATAAACTTTACCACGCTCTTACAAGGGTGAGATTAACCAAAACAAAGAAAGCCTCTTCCACTGTCAGTAGAAGAGGCTGAAAACGTGAACCGATAGAGTTAGCCGTTAAAATTTAAACTGTCGCATCATGTCCGATAATGAACGTGTTTGACCGCTTAGCTCCTCAGCAGCGGCAGCACCTTCTACAGAAGCCGATGCATTCGTTTGGACGACGCCATCTACTTCCGTGACTCCACGGGACACCTCATCAACGGCTTGTGCTTGCTCGTTGCTAGCCGATGATATGGTTGCGACTAAGCTAGAGGTTTGGTTGATGCTATCAAAAATGGAGTTCAGTGCTTTAGCGGTGTTTTCGGCGATTTCAGCACCTTTCTTTGTTTTGCTTTCAGATAGGTGTATCAGTTTCGATGTTTCTTCAGCCGCTTGTGTACTACGGGAAGCCAAGCTGCGTACTTCATCGGCCACCACGGCAAAACCTCGTCCTTGCTCCCCTGCTCGAGCGGCTTCAATGGCCGCATTGAGTGCTAGCAAATTGGTTTGCTCTGCGATTTCATCAATCGTTTTAATGAAATCACTGATTTGATCACCCGCATCTTTGATCTCATTCATGGAAAGCATCATCTCTTCCATATGCGATTGCCCTTGAGAGACCGACTTCTGCGCTTCTTCAGCAAGGCTATTGGCTTCTGAAGCACTGTCTGCATTTTGTCGTGTTTGTGATGACAACTGTTCCAAAGCTGATGCAATCGATTCTAGGCTATCTTTTTGATGCGTCGCTCCTTCCGCTAAAGATTGACTGAACGTCGATACCTGTGAACTGCCTGCGGCAATTTGCTCCCCTGCCAATTGCACTTCAGACAACACGTGTCGTAACCGCTCCACCATTACTTGCAGAGCCTGCCCTAACACGTCTTTGTCAGAGGCAAGGCTCACTTGAACCGTTAAATCTCCATCAGCAATTTTCTGTGCGAGATTGGCTTTGGTTTGCAAAGACGAGACCATCTGACGAATATTCGCATACAAGCTATCAGGTGATGCCGTTGATGGCGGTAAGTCAATGCTCAAATCGCCTTCTGCCACGGTCTTCGCAATACCAGAAACATAGGCTGGATCACCACCTAATTGCTTTTGTGTAGAACGCAGAATCGCCCATGCGGTCCCTATACCGATAGCGATTGAGACCAACACACAGGCAAGAATCGCCATGACTATCAGATGATTTTTTTGCTCGACTTGCGGTCCAAGAGCATCTTGTAACATGGCCTCCTGCTCAATCAGATCATTCAGCTCTGCTGCGATCTGAGGCCCTAGTACATCTAGCTGCTGATCCACGACTTCCTGACGCGAACTCCCCGCTTGTATTAAAGCAGCGACCCCTTCTATGTAGTCATTCAACAGCCCATCGGCTGTTTGCAAATCCTGTTTCAACTCGCTATCTGAAGCGTCTTGAATCAAAGTCGTCAGCAATTTATCAGCGTAGGCAAACTCCTCGTTCACCCGCGCCGCATCATTGGTGCTGATCGAGTCAACATATTTCAGCACATACAAACGCCCTAGTAGGACATTACGCATAGCCATCGACAACTGATAGACCGCCACTTCGTCACCCTTGTCACGCTCTGATTGCAGCAGCTTAGTGAGAAGCTTCTCAAGCTCAGCTCCTTTCACCGATAGGACATTGTCTAAGACTTGATCAAACGTACTGGTATCCTTCACCACTTTATCGAAGCCTTGTGAGTACTGGTTCAAAGTGGCCATTTGGCGATCTAAAATTTGCACAAAAACAGGCTCCGCTATTGCTTCTTTGGCGCGCAATAAATCCTTCCGTGTTTCTTCCAGATAACTAGCAAAGCCTTGCTGATCGGATAACTCCGAGGTGATTAAATAATCTTTGACATGCATACGCATCATCAGCAGATTGCCTTGCACCTCATTCGCAGCTTTCGTAGAACGCGCTAGCTGACGGTAATGATCAAAATCTTTGGATGAGCTAGAGATACCACTAAAGGCAATGAGGCCAACAATAACCAGTAGGGCAACTAGGACCCCAAAGCCAAGTAATAACTTTCGTTTAAATGTGAGCATATTTGTCGTCCTTACAGTAATTATTAGATATGACGCTCTTAAGTCCATTACATTAATTCAAAGTAAAACAAATAACTCTGATACTGAGTATGCAGGATATAATCTTAGCCAACTTTCAAGATGACTACGCCTATTAATAATTAGCATAAAATAGGAGATACACAATGTGTTTTATCGAAGGCGCCTATATAAGACTAACGAAGGAGTTGATTGCTTTAGAATAAACGCATTAAAAATAGAGTAAGTGAAACTATGAACAATTAAATTGATCCATTCATAGAAAATGCCCTCTAAAGAAACTTATTTGGAAAACGGTAACTTATATTAGATTTTTATGCCCCATTATCCAGAACTTCTATTTTGACGTCTATTACACCCTGACGTGTATTGCCAATATGGCGGAAAGCGGATTTACTCAGATCGATGACTCGTCCACTGACAAACGGCCCTCGATCGTTAATACGGACGACTGTGCTTTTATTGTTAGCAATGTTGGTTACACGTACTTTAGCGCCAAAAGGCAAGCGTTTATGGGCTGCGGTTTGGGCTCGTTGATTAAACCGTTCACCATTGGCGGTAAGACGACCTTGAAATTTATCTGCATAAAAACTGGCTTTGCCTTGTTGAGAAAATCCTTTGGCATCATCGCGACTAAGAAGCCCCCCAGAACAGGCTGTAAGACCAACGCAGACGCAGGCCATTATTAGTGTTTTTTTTATGCTCATGGGACTCCTAGCCAATCCTTCAGAAAAAGAGTGAGGTTAGCTAACCTTCACTACTTCTAGAAATATTAGCACAGTGCATATCGATCAATGATTCAAAACAGACTGCTATAGCCAGCCAGCCACAATTTCTTCATTGGCCAATATGCAGCGAGGATCTATAATTATTTTTAATAGTTAAAGATAGACACTTTACACAATATCAACACTTTCGTTTCAAATAGCTGGAAAGGTACGCCTCGACATGGCCTGATAACTCATCTATAAATCTATACACATGGAATTAGAGAAAGGACACTCATATGGAAATCACCGTAGAAACACATATAAAAGCATCGCTCGAAACTGTCTGGGAAGCGTGGACAACGCCTGCGATACTGCAAGACTGGAACGGTGCCTCAATCGATTGGTACTGCCCTAAAGCTGAGGTAGATCTTCATGAAGGCGGCAAGTTTTTCTACCGCATAGAAAGGGTAGATGGCAGTGAAGTCGTTGATTTTGAGGGTGTCTTTAAGCGTTTAAAGCTACTTAGGCTGATTGAATACAGATTTAAGGATGGCCGGAAAGTAAGTATTCACTTCAAAGAAAGCCTAGAGGGCACCGAAGTGATCGAAACCATCGAGCTCGATCCTAAAGCGCCAGAAATAGAACAAACTGCTCAGCATGGCCACATCATGACTTACTTTAAAAAGATCGTCGAAACGAACCGTTTGCTTAGCTAACGCTTTCAAGCCCACAAAACGATAGCAAAAGTAATGACTGTTAAAATGATAACTTTCGCAGCGATCAATACAATAAGCTTTTGCGGTGTCATACAGTTTCCTATAACTAAAAACTGACTGTAACGGATCTTTCTCTCGAAATGAGTATTAATTATCCCTAAACCGACTTAAATCAGTGTCTGTGATCGGATTACTTTTAAAAACTCTGCTTAACAGCGCCATTTCCTCAGCAAACCAAATCTCTGCCATCAAAGTAAAACGCCGATGCTTAATCGATAAACACCGGCGCTTCGTCATTAACGAGCTAAATGATAAGGCACATAAAGCGCCAAATCAGGCCAGAACCACAAGAGAATTGCGGTTAATAACATAATAATGGCAAAGGGAAGCGCACCTTTGGATACATCGGCTAACGATGCCTTGGCAACGCCTTGAATAATGAACAAGTTCATCCCCACGGGCGGCGTAATCAAAGCCGTTTCGATCAAGACAACAAAGAAAATACCAAACCAAATTGGATCAATGTTCATATTCAACACAGCAGGTAGTAAAACCGGCACCATAATTAGCAGCATCGATAGGCTTTCTAGGAAGAAACCAATCAAAAACAACACTAAGCCAACTGCCAATATGAAGAGCCCAGGCGTAGAAATATTCTGCGTCAATATCATACTGATGGTTTGTGGCAGCATATACAGTGTAATGGCGTAAGAAAACACCTTTGCTCCAGCGACTATCAGCATCACCATTACAGTCGTTTTAAGTGTATTTTCCACACTTTCTTTCAACAGTGCCCAATTCATTCGCCCCATGGCAAAAGTCATCAGCAGCGCTAACACAAAGCCAAGCCCAGCACTTTCCGATGGTGTAGCAATGCCTGCATAAATGGAACCAATAATACAAACAGCTAATAGAACGGTTGGCAGAGCTTTTAATGAAGCCTGAATACGTTCAGGCCAATCCACTTTTGGCATGGCTTGATATTGACTAGAAAAACGCGAGAACAACACACCATAGATAATAAAAGCCGTTGCTAAAAACAGACCTGGACCGACACCTGCTAAGAACAGCGTTTTGATAGAGGATTCCGAGACGATCCCGTAAATAATCAATGGGATCGATGGTGGGATCAAGATGCCTAATGTGCCGCCTGCTGCGAGCATCCCAAACACAAACTTACGATCGTAACCACGCTTAATCATCTCAGGAATAGCGATCGTACCAATTGTTGCGGCCGTGGCAACAGACGACCCAGAAATCGCTGAAAATAGCGTACAAGACAAAATCGTCGCCACACCGAGACCTCCGGGTAAATGCCCTACCCAAGATTGCACCCCAGCGAACAGGTCTTTGCCAACACCACCACGCAGCAACACATTCGACATCAACAGGAACATCGGCACAGCCAGCAATTCAAAACTGTCCATTGCACCGTATAAGCGCTGAGGCACACCGACCATTGGCAACCCCTTGAGGGCCAGCAAAATAATGCCCAAGCCGCCCAATGCAAACGCTACAGGCGTACGCAATACCAACAGAGCTAGTAAGGCAATTAAAATAAATAACGGTTCCATTAGTGCGCAGCTCCTGGTTTCACTGAATCATCGGGTGTTTCAGTCCAAACACGAACGAGATCCGCCATGCCTTGGCACACTAATAATCCTGAGCCCAACCACACCGGCGCGTGAGTGAACCATTTAGGTAACGCCAGATATGTGTCTGTAGTATGACCGGCTAAAGTAGATTTAAGCCACAACTCGAAACCGTAGAAACACGCAACGATTGCGAAGACAAACATAAACAGCAATGCAAAACTGTCACATAATTTGCGCCCTAATGTTCCGGGCTTACGAAAGGCCAAATCAATGACCACCATCTCTTTATGCTTTAACGCAAAAGCCGCCGCTAAGTACACCGACCAAACCATCAATACACGACTGATTTCATCAACCCATATCGTGGGAGCATTAAACACATAACGCATTACCACCTCATACGTTATAAAACAGCCCACTGCGAATAAACTCCAAGCACTCAGCTTTCCAGTCCATTCAGACAGCGCATCAATAAAGCGCAACAACATGTGTTACTCCTAATAGAGAACGTTATTTTTGCGCCGCTTGACTCTCTCAGCGACGCAAAAACAAGCATCATTACTGAACTGAACGAATAGCAGACACTGCTTCAGCGCCCGTCTCACCGGTTTCTTCAATAAAGCGATCAACCACTGTTTGTGTCGCTTTCTGCCAAGCGTTACGTTGCTCAGGGGTGAGCTCAATAACATTCATGTGCTGTTTCATTTCTTCAACCGTTTGCGCTTCTGCTGCATAGATTTGATCACGCAATTGCTGCTCTACCGTTTTCGCAGCGTCTTGCATAATCGCCTGCTCTTCCGCAGAAAGACTTTCATATACATCGTTGTTAATGACCGCTACAAACTCAATTGCACTGTCGAATGTCAACGTCATGTTGTCCATAACCTCGTACAACTTACGTGATTTCACTGCCGAGACCCCTGTCATGCCTACATCCACAGCGCCCTGTTGATAGGCAAGGAATTGCTTCGAGCCAGACAATAATGTCGGTGCCCCCTGCAGTGCTTCAGCTGTCCAACCATGAACTTTGCCGTAGGTGCGAACTTTCTTGTTCGTAATATCTGTAGGTTCGGTAATAGGATCACCATTACTAAGATATACATTACGACCATAGGCTTGCCACCAAAGTACGCGCGCCCCAGTTTCTTCTAAAATTTTAGTGTCAATGGCTTTACGTAGATCCGAACCAGGTGCCACCGCCGCACGAATATTGTCTTCATCGTTAAAGATAAAGGGCACAGCAATCACATCCACCGCTGGCACAGAACCCGCAAATCGGCCAATAAACGTAGTGCCAGCATCAATCGCACCAGACCCGACGGCTTCAGGTACTTCTTTATCTTTAAACAGTTGCGCCGATGGGAATAGCTGAATGTTGAGCTCACCGTTAGATTTTTGCTCAATAATTTTACCGAACTCAATCCAGTTTTGACTGACTGGGTGTGTATCAGGAAGCTGTGATGTCACACGAATGGTCGTGTCTGCTACAGCACTTAATGAGAGACCGGCTAAAGAAAGTGTCAGAATGGAACTGCTAATTATTTTATTCATGATTGCCTCATTATTATTGCTCTGCCAAGCATTTGAATTGCGCCACAGTGAGCTGAAAAATAATTTTTAGCCCACGCAAATCTTTAGGAAATTTATGCAGGAGGCTTAGTTAACTTAATCAACTTACAAATGCAAAAGCGAGTACAAAGGCGACAAAGATTTCCACATTTTATGCACGGTATTACTTGGTATGTGGGTTAAAGCGCATTTGTAACCGACATTTTTCACGGTAAGCCACGCTCGATAATGAAGATAAATGAAATTTATTTCTTTATTCCAAAATCTTCCATTTTTTGTCATTGTAATAACCAAATCTTTTAAATAAGCTACTGATCAACAATCAACCATTACAAGCGCGTTAGAGGCTTCCCATGAAATCAAAATTGAAACTGATTAAATCTGTAGCAGGTGCTCTGTTGCTTGGTACGGCAGTTAATGCATCCGCTGCGGATCAAACCATCCTAAATACGTCTTATGACATTGCGCGCGAATTGTTTGCAACCTATAACCCAGTATTCCAAAAACACTGGGAAGAAAAAACAGGGCAAACCGTTGAGATCAAACAATCTCATGCTGGTTCGTCGAAACAAGCTCGTTCCATCCTTCAAGGCTTGCCTGCCGATGTCGTCACCTTTAACCAAGTTACCGATGTGCAAATCTTAGCGGATCGAGGCAAATTGGTGGCCGAAGACTGGAAGAGCAAGCTGCCAAACAATAGCTCACCCTATTACTCCACAACGGCGTTTCTTGTCCGAAAAGGCAACCCTAAAAACATCCATGACTGGGGCGATTTAGTCAAAGACGATGTGGCTTTGGTGTTCCCGAACCCTAAAACATCAGGCAATGGTCGTTATACGTATCTTGCGGCCTATGGTTACGCACAAGATCAGTTCGGTAAAAATGCAACAGAACAACAAAACAGCTTCTTAAAAACCTTTTTAGGCAATGTTTCAGTGTTTGATACGGGCGGCCGTGGCGCGACGACTACATTTGTTGAGCGCGGTATCGGCGATGTATTGATTACATTTGAGTCAGAGGTTAACAACATTCGCCAACAATACGGTGCGGATGATTACGAAGTGGTGGTACCAAAAACATCAATTCTAGCCGAGTTTCCAGTAGCGGTTGTAGAGCGTAATGCTAAGAAGAACGGTACCTTAGACGTATCGACTGAATACTTGAGCTATCTATACAGTGAAGAGTCTCAGCGTCTATTGGCAAGCTTTAATTACCGTGTCCACAATGACACAGTTAAAGCCGAAGTAGCGGATCGTTTTCCAGAAGTAAAACTGCTAACTGTTGAAGAGATTGCAGGCGGTTGGCCGAATGCCATGAAAGATATCTTTGCTAATGGTAAGCAGCTAGACCAACTACAGCGTCGCTAATTCACTGCTTTTATTCGCTGTTTTCGCCGGGCGCATTGCGTCCGGCGTTTGTGTTTTTATTATAGGAGCGTGACAACAATGCCCTCTTCTCTTAGCGTTGCCAGCGCTAAACCTCGTCATAAGCGAGTACTTCCCGGTTTTGGGTTAAGTCTTGGCAGCTCTTTATTTTTTATCAGTTTGATTTTGCTGCTACCGATGACCGGTCTAGTGATGCAAACCGCTGACATGGGATGGTCAGAATACTGGTACGTCATTACCGACGAGCGTGTGGTCGCCAGTTACAAAGTGACTATTTGGGCCGCGCTTATCGCCTCGGTATTTAATGGCGTATTTGGCTTATTGCTGGCATGGGTGCTGGTGCGTTACGAGTTTCCCGGTAAGCGTATTCTCGATGCGTTAGTGGACTTGCCATTTGCTTTACCGACAGCGGTGGCAGGCATCACTCTCGCGACTTTATATGCAGAAAATGGCTGGTATGGGGAGCTGTTAGCACAATGGGGCATTAAAGTGGCGTACACACCACTGGGCATTATTGTCGCCATGTCATTTACCAGCATTCCCTTTGTGGTCCGTACAGTGCAGCCCGTACTAGAAGAACTTTCCCCAGAAGAAGAGGAAGCAGGTATTACCTTGGGAGCCTCTGACTGGTCGGTGTTTCAACGTATTATTATGCCGTCCCTATGGCCGGCGCTGGTCACGGGTGTCGCGCTGTCGTTCACCCGTAGTTTAGGGGAATTTGGTGCGGTGATTTTCATTGCTGGCAACATGCCTTACGTCAGTGAGATTACCTCTCTTATGATTTTCGTTAGACTGCAAGAGTTCGATTTCCCTGCCGCTAGCGCCATTGCTTCAGTGGTACTCATCGCCTCTTTGGTTTTACTGTTTGCAATCAATATTTGGCAAGGGCGTTACCTAAAACGCCTTCACGGACGTTAATTCGGAGGAATCTATATGGCATCTGGACAGCGTCATCAACAACGCGTGGGCGACCGCCCAGCGGTAAAATACACGCTGATTGGCATCACATTGGTGCTAACAGCATTACTCTTGGTCGTGCCATTAATCAGTATCTTCGAACAAGCATTTGTCGATGGGCTGGCCGTGTATTGGGACAGCCTTGGCGATCCTGATACCTTACACGCCATTGGTTTAACGCTGTTTGTCGCGTTACTTACTGTGCCAATTAATTTATTTTTTGGCGTACTACTGGCGTGGTCCGTAACACGTTTTGAGTTCCCAGGCCGAAAACTGATGATGACCTTGATGGACATTCCTTTTGCAGTATCACCCGTCGTGGCAGGCCTGCTGTATTTATTGCTTTACGGCAATAATGGTTGGATCGGCGAGTGGCTCTACGAGCATGATTTGCAACTTATGTTCGCATGGCCTGGCATTGTCATGGTAACTGTTTTTGTCACCTGTCCTTTTGTCGCTCGGGAATTAATTCCATTGATGCAACAACAAGGCCGAGAAGACGAAGAAGCGGCGGTGATCTTAGGTGCCTCCGGCTGGCAGTTATTCCGTCGCGTCACATTGCCGAATATCAAATGGGCACTGCTCTACGGTGTGATTTTAACCAATGCCCGTGCGGTGGGTGAGTTTGGCGCGGTGTCGGTTGTATCGGGGAATATTCGTGGGGAAACCAATACCCTACCGCTGCATATTCAACTGTTATACGAGGATTACCAAGCCACAGCCGCCTTCGCGAGCGCCTCTCTACTGGCGTTGATTGCTTTGATCACATTGATTTTTAAAGCCTTTATCGAATGGCGCCAAGAACGCGCCGAGCAACTGCATTAATTAGGTGACACTATGAGTATTCGCTTAGAAAATATTTCTAAAACATTCGGCCAATTCCAAGCGTTGTCGCCTATGTCGTTGAACATCGACGAAGGCGAAATGATTGGTCTTTTAGGGCCTTCGGGCTCTGGCAAAACGACCCTCCTGCGTATTATTGCAGGTCTAGAAGGCGCCAACTCAGGACGTATTCAGTTCGGTGATCGCGACGTGACCAATCTGCATGTACGTGATCGCCATGTGGGGTTTGTGTTCCAAAACTACGCGCTATTTCGTCATATGACAGTGGCCGATAATGTCGCCTTCGGTCTAGAAGTTATGGACGCCAAACAACGCCCAAACAAAACAGAGATCCAGCATCGCGTAAAACACTTGTTGGAAATGGTTCAACTGGGGCATTTAGCCAACCGCTACCCATCACAACTGTCAGGTGGACAAAAGCAACGTATCGCATTGGCGCGCGCGTTGGCGACCAAGCCTGACGTTTTACTGTTGGACGAACCATTCGGTGCCCTCGATGCCAAAGTGCGTAAAGAGTTACGCCGATGGTTGCGCAGTCTACATGATGAAATTGGCTTCACCAGTGTCTTCGTGACACACGATCAAGAGGAAGCTCTTGAACTATCAGATCGTGTCGTGGTAATGAGTAATGGCCATATTGAACAAATCGACGAGCCGGCACAATTGTACGCGCAACCAAACAGTCGCTTTGTCTTCGACTTTCTCGGCAATGTGAATGTCTTTGAAGGCAAACTTACACAAAGCCGTTTGCATAATCACAACGCCTGGATCACTGCGCCAAGCAGTGATGTGCCTATGAATAGTGGCCAGCTCTATATTCGCTCCCACGAACTGTCTTTACATACTGAAGCCAGTAAAATTGCCAACCTCCCTTTGAAAGTGGTGGCGGTAAACCCTATTGGTGCGGAAGTTCGTGTCGAGCTGGCCCCTCATGAGTGGCAATCTGAGCAAATCTGGGAAGCCGATTTGACACATTCTGAGTACGATCGCAATCCCGTCAAGCGTGGTGAGATTGTTTATGCCGAACCTCGTAACGGCTACTTCTTCCGTGAAAACAGCCACCAAGCACCTGAGCAAGTATCTTGGCAGTCTCGCTCATTAGATGAAACGGTAAAATAACGTACGTCGCGTGTTCCCTATCTAGCGGATATGAGGAACACGCGCCAATTGCTGTTCATCTATTGTATGCTGTGATCAGTCGCGCATTAGATAGGCTTTTTTATGACCCTAAAAACCAGCAAGAGAATCGTGTGGATCGGCATTACATGGTGCTTTGCATCGATTTTCATTGGCTTTGGTGTGGGGCAATTAACTCAAGATGTAGGCTACCAAACTCTCCACGATGAAGCCTCCGATAGACTACTGTCTTCTATTCATAGAGTACGCGGAGAACTAAATGCCTATCACTACCTACCTTTTTTATTAACGCAAAATGAAGATGTTATTCAACAACTCACATCGCCTCATCACTCGATAGACGAAAATTTAGCCGCAAAAGTTTCCCGCTACTTAGAGCAGACGAACCTTGTCGCTGGGGCATCGGGACTGTTCATTGTCAACCGTGCAGGCCTGACTGTGGCCTACAGTAATTGGCGCGACCAGCAACACTTAGCGCCGGATGAGTTCGCTGACTTACCTCTTTTTCAACTCGCAGAAAAAGGAGAGGAAGGACGTTTTTACGAAAACAGTCCAGATAAACGAGCGTATTATTATTTATCAGCCCCTATATATAACCGCTCAGATTTTGTGGGTGCGGCTATCGTACGTATTGAGTTGAGCTCGCTGTTGTCCGAGTCTGATACGTTACCTGATGAACTGTTTACCGTCAGCGATGATACACAGCATATTTTTATGGCATCAAATGAACAATGGTTAGAGCGTTCTCTTGATCGGATTGCAGAACCATCGTACCTGTCTCTAACAAACGGCGTTCAAGCACAACTTTGGACCCTTAATCAACAGCGCTACATTGCTCACCAAGTTCGCTTAGATGATTTAGGCTGGACCTTTACCACGCTAATTTCAGCTCGATTGAATGAGCGCTTTGCCAGTTTAATCGGTGCAATCACAATGGCAGGTTTATGGATTCTTGGTGTGATTTTACTGTTCTTACGAGAGCGACGTTTGAAGCACCTTTCGCAGCGAGAAACGCGTGCGGTATTGGCACGAAATGAAGAACAACAGCGCTCTATTATCGGCAATACAGAAGTAGGACTGCTGACATTAAATACACGAGGTGAAATCGGCTTCTTAAACTCCAAAGCCGCACAACAGTTTAACCTGCCTTTGTCGCAAGCCATAGGACAAAAGCTCAACGACTTACTGCTGGACGTCGAACCTGACAGTGCCTTAGGCAAAGGTCTAATGCAACTTCATCGGCCTCAATTTTCACCGATTATTGGTGCCGAAGCGAAGGGCGTAAGCCATGGTCAAACACCTTTCCCTGCGCTCATTTCTCTACGCGACATGCATCATTCTGAAGACAATGCTTTCTTGGTGACTGTGGTAGACATCAGCCGTCGAAAACAATTAGAACAGGCCTTACTGGATGCTAATGAGTCACTGGAGCACAAAGTAAAAGAGCGTACTCAAGCGCTCGAAATGGCGCAACAAGAGCTAATTCAAACCAGTAAAATGGCGGCACTTGGTCGTATGTCTACCGCCATTGTCCATGAATTAAATCAGCCATTAACGGCTATGCGTACTTACATTGCCATCAGTAAACAGTTGCTTCACGACCCAGAACTCGTCAAAGAGAACTTAACGCTTTTGGACGATTTAACCCAACGTATGGCCATCATTACGTCTCAATTGAAGACATTTGCCTATAAAAAGCCCGAACAGCTACAAGCGGTCAACTTGCAAACAGCCATCAATCAATGTGCTATTGTTTGGCGTGCTCGGCTTGAAGAGGACAACATTTCGCTGACAGCCACCGGTTTACAGTCCAATCATAACGTTTTGGCAGACAACGCACGGATGGAACAGATACTGGTGAATCTAATCGGTAATGCTTGTGACGCACTACAAGATCAATCCAATAAACAGATCTATGTTCACAGTGAGCAAAATGATTTAAAAAGCCTTACTATTACGATTGAAGACAATGGACCCGGCATTCCAGAGTCTCAGCGAGAGCATTTATTCGAACCCTTTTATACCACCAAACCCATGGGCCAAGGATTAGGGTTAGGCTTATCCATTGTGGCGGCCATTGTGCGTGACTTACAGGGGTCTATACACGTAGACGCCAGCCCCTACGGTGGCGCACGTTTTATCCTCACGTTACCCAGTACTGATACTAACTAATCCATTACACGATCAATAAGAGGCATCATGAACACAGGGATACGCGGCACCGTTTTACTTGTCGATGACGAACCAATGATTCGTACTGCAACCGAGAAATGGTTGCAAATGGCGGGCCTTAACGTCATCAGCACCCGTAATGCGGAAGAAGCTCTGCCATATTTACAAGAAGACTTTCACGGTATTTTGCTGACCGATGTAAAAATGCCGGGCATGAGTGGTTTAGAGTTGATGAAGGCCACTCATGAACGTATTCCAGATCTCCCTGTTATTTTGATTACTGGCCATGGCGACATCGATATGGCTATTCAGGCCATGCGCGATGGCGCTTACGACTTCATTGAAAAGCCTTTTGTTCCTGAACGTTTAGTAGAAACGCTCTTGAGAGCCTGCGATAAACGTCGCCTAATGATGGAAAATCATCGTCTACAAACCGATATCGCTGCACGTTCAGGCCTTGATGCAAAAATCATCGGCATATCGCCAGCCATACAACGCATGAAGCGTGAGCTACTCGCAGCGGCTGATATGGACACCAATGTCATCATCTATGGTGAGACAGGCAGTGGTAAAGAGCTGGTCGCACAAAGTTTGCACGAGTTCAGTGAACGCAAACAGAAACGCTTTGTCCCAATTAACTGCGGCGCCATTCCTGAGCATTTGATCGAAAGCGAGCTATTTGGTCATGAAGCAGGGGCATTCACGGGAGCGGCGAAACGCCGCATCGGTAAGTTTGAACACGCCGATGGCGGCACGTTGTTTCTCGATGAAATCGAAAGTACGCCGGCACATCTGCAAATCAAGATATTAAGAGCGCTACAAGAAGGACGTATCGAGCGACTAGGTTCAAACCAAAGCATCGCCGTTGATATTCGTGTCATTGCGGCGTCTAAAGCTGACCTAAGAGAAGATGAGCACTTTCGCCAAGATTTGTACTATCGCTTAAATGTATCTCAGCTCTTTTTACCGCCTTTAAGGGAACGGCCCGAAGACATAGCCTTATTGTTCATGCACTACGTCAATCAAGCCGCCAGTGAGCGAGACAAAGCCAGTCGTCAGTTAAGCCAACACGATGAGCGCATTTTACAAAGCCATCAATGGCCTGGGAATGTTCGAGAGCTGAAAAACATTGCCATCCGCTTTGCGTTGGACAATCGTGTCAGTCTAGCGGATTTGATTCATGGCCAATCATCAAACATAGGCTTTGATGATTTAGAGTACAAGCCCTTGCCGCTTGCGATTCAGGTCGCCGCCTTTGAAGAAGAGATCATAAAGCGATCACTTGAACGCCATCAAGGCAATATCAAAGCGGTTATGGATGAGCTGGATTTACCTCGCCGCACTCTGAATCAAAAGATGGCAAAATTTGGTGTGAATCGCTCAGATTACATTGAATAGTCACGATTTCCATTCAGTTTTAGCCATCGGCAACTTTTTGCTTATGGCTGTTTTTTTACTCTTAATCTTTATTTATTTCACTTTCCAACCTTCAATTGACGTCTATTTCTGAGCTTTATGAGCTATTTTTTGCTTATGAATGTCCTAGCTAATAAGCAATATTTTGCTCATCACATCAACAGACTTACTCTACTCATTTTAAAAACCTCAATAAAATCAGCCTTCTACTAATTTCCTATAGCATTGGCACCATGCTTGCTATTACTGTTGGTATGACGAGCAGGATTGCTCTCAGTTCTCTTTTAAATAAAAACAAGACAGATAGGAAACCGACCATGAAGATGACCAAGCGTACGTTAATCAAAGCAATGAGCGCCGCTCTAGTAATGGGAACCGCCGTTGGTTCGATTGGCTTAGCACAAGCAGCCGATGAAAAGCGTTCTTATATACTCGCTACAGCCTCTACAGGTGGCACGTATTATCCAGTGGGTGTGGCTTTAGCCACGCTAGCGAAAGTTAAATTAGAGCCGACACTCGGTCTCTCCATCTCAGCCATTAACTCGGCGGGCTCTGGTGAAAACGTTAAGCTGATGCGCGAAAATGAAGCGCAAATGGCCATCTTACAAGGTTTGTACGGTGCGTGGGCTTGGGACGGCGAGGGCCGTCTCGCTAATGATGGACCACAAAAGCATCTACGCTCTGTCACCATGCTTTGGCAAAACGTTGAGCAATTTGTCGTCAAAGCAGATCACGCTGATTCAGGCACCATTGCTGATATGAACCATTTAGCCGGTGAAAAATTCTCTATTGGTAAGAAAAACTCTGGCACAGAAGGCTCAGGCTTAACCATTCTGAATAATATGAAAGTACCAGTGGATGAGCTCAATATGGCATATATGGGCTACGCCGCATCAGCGGATGCGCTGCAAAATGGTACCGTTGAAGGCATGAATATTCCTTCTGGTGTACCGACCAGCGCCATTACACGTGCATACGCGGCTCTTGGCGATGACATTACCATCCTGAATTTTACCGACGAGCAAATCAAACAAGCCAATGGTAATTATCAGCTTTGGACACGCTTTGAAATCCCTGCGAATACCTACCCAGGACAGACGGAAACCATTAACACCATTGCTCAGCCAAACTTTTTGGCTATTCGTGATGACGTATCTGAAGAAGATGTTTATCAGTTGACGAAAACCATCTACGAGAATCTTCCTTTCCTAAACGGTATCCACAAAGCAACGAAAGCCATGGCTCTTGAAAAAGCCATTGCTGGCATGCCTGTACCATTGCATCCAGGTGCGGTGCGTTACTACAAAGAAGCAGGCCTCACTATTCCGGCACATTTGATCGCCGAGTAACGACTGCTGGGCGGCTTTTGCCGCCCTCTTTTACCGTTTTAATCCGTAATTCCTTTTCTTTATCGAGATGCGTACTCACCGTGCGCGCTAGTATTTTATAACAGGCCCGTCATTATGTCAGAGACGCAGGTTAGCCAAGACCAAGAATTACAAGATAAGCTAAAAAGCTTAGAGCTTGAGCAACGGGATGAGTCGTCACCCGTTGGCCGTGTGATTTACTGGGTAGGCGTATTGTTTGCCCTTGCTCATATTTACTTTAACACCTTAGGGACGTTTTCTGAGCTGTATGTATCCGCCATTCACTTTAGTGGCTTTGCCTTACTTTGCGCCCTAATGGTACCCGCCTATAAAGCCTCTTCGGCAAAAGGACAACGTTGGGTATTGGGCCTCGATATCGCTATCGGTGTGATCGCCATTGCCTGTACGGTCTATCTGATTCTATTTGAAGACGCGCTTTATGATCGTGGCGTGACGTTTATCACCAGCGATTGGATCGTTTCGTTTGTGGCCATCGGGATTGCTTTGGAACTGGCTCGCCGAACAACCGGCTGGTTTATACCAACGTTAATTCTGATCGCGCTCACCTATGTTTTTTGGTGGGGGCCTTACATTGATGGTATTTTTGGCTTTGCTGGATTGAGCCTTGAAACCGTAATGTTCCGCTCTTATTTTTCATCCGAAGGCATGTTTGGTTCCATTGCTCGTATCTCGTGGACATACGTATTTATGTTCATCTTGTTCGGTGCCTTCTTAGTCAAATCAGGCGCTGGCGATTTCATTATCGAACTTTCACGCTGCGCAGCAGGACGCTTTATCGGTGGCCCAGGGTTCGTAGCAGTACTTGGCTCAGGTCTGATGGGCTCGGTTTCTGGTTCGTCTGTGGCAAACACGGTTTCCACCGGTGTGATCACCATTCCGATGATGCGTAAAGCGGGATTCCCAGCCCGTTTCTCAGCAGGGGTAGAAGCCGCGGCGTCTACGGGTGGACAGCTGATGCCCCCTGTTATGGGGGCAGGTGCTTTCATCATGGCATCCTACACGCAAATTCCTTACGTCGAAATCATTGCCGTCTCGACATTGCCTGCGTTGCTGTACTTTATGTCAGTCGGTTTTTATGTCCGCGTCGAAGCCATGCGCTCACATGCCCATGCGGTTGAATTTGAAACCCGAAAAGTGGGCGAGGTATTTAAAGAAGGCTGGCACTTTTTACTACCGCTCGCTGTATTAGTGGCACTGCTGATTTACGGCTTCACACCCACCTACGCAGCCGGTATTTCTATTATTGCTGTCGTGGTCGCCTCCTGGTTATCAAAGAACCCGATGAAACCACGCGATATCTTAGACGCCTTGGCTCAGGGTTCACGCAATATGGCCACGACCGCAATTTTGCTGGTCGCAGTAGGGTTGGTCGTCAACGTGGTGGCCATGACAGGGATTGGTAACACCTTCTCATTAATGATTGCTGAATGGTCCAATGGGAGCTTGTTCATCATGCTGGCCTTGGTCGCTCTAGCCTCTTTGATCTTAGGCATGGGGCTGCCGGTGACAGCCGCTTACATTGTGTTGGCTACCTTATCTGCACCAGCACTGTACAGTTTGATCGCTGAATCGCAACTGATTGATATGGTCATGGCTGGCAACTTGCCAGAGCAAGCCAAAGTGATCTTTATGTTGATTGATCCAGATAAGTACGCCTTGCTGTCTGCGCCAATGAGTCAAGCTGACGCTACCGCATTGATTGCTCAAGTACCGGCCGACTTTAAAACGCAGCTGTTAGAACAGGCGCTTGATCCAGCGGTTCTAAGCGCCACACTGCTGACTGCACACATGATCATTTTCTGGTTATCACAAGATTCCAACGTTACACCACCGGTGTGTTTAACGGCGTTTGCCGCTGCAGCTATCGCTAAAACACCGCCAATGGCGACCGGATTTACCGCTTGGAAAATCGCAAAAGGCTTGTATATCGTGCCGTTGATCTTGGCTTACACCAACTTTATCGGTGGCGAGCCTCAAGACGTACTGCGAATATTTGTCTTTGCGCTGTTTGGTATTTATGCGTTTGTCGGCTTGATGGAAGGGTATTTAGAAGGGCCTTTGCCTATCTTGTTGCGTCTTTTTTCTGGCGTTGCGGCACTTCTGATGCTGTGGCCACATAATAGCGTATTAATAGATACGGCGGGCTTGGCTTTGTTCCTTGCGCTGTTCATTTACAGCCGAAAGAAACGTGCTCAGATAGCCTAGTGCAACGTAGAGTCATAGCGACATCGCTATGACTCTTCTTCCAAGATACTGGCAATTAAATCACGAACATCTTTCACGATTGCGATCGCATCATCAGGAGTGTAACTGAGTGGCGAGAATTTTTCAGATCCCGTACGACGACGAATGAGATCTCTCATCACCGCGTTATCTTGCAGATATCCCATATTCCAGCCATCAAAGTCACGTTGTGTCGTATAGTCATAACCGATAATTTGGACATTCTCGTGCCGAGGATCGCTCAGAATACGAGCATAGGTCTGACAAACTTGATCTCGTGGCCCTTCTAAGCATTGTAAAAACCAATGCTGATTAAAGCATAAGAGCCCCGTCAGTGAATTCCGCTGATTATTAAAACGGGCAGATTTAAGAATGGATTCAATTGATGATGGCTTAAATTCGGCCGTTGCTCGACTTGCATAAATTAAGCGTACAAGACTCATGCTTCCCTCCAGTAACATTCATCATTGGAAATACATGAGATTATCAAGCAATCACATCCCTCAGTAGCGCATTACTGTGAGAAAAGTTTACTAAAGGTTACCACCTGTAATGTTCTGAAAATGCGTCTATAACTTCATAATGGTTTTTAAGTGGCTGAATACTGCACGTCCTAATGCATCGGTATTGTACCCGCCTTCAAGCACTGAAATTACACGCCCTTCACAATGTCGATCTGCTACGTCCATTAACTTCTCGGTAACCCATACAATATCGTCTTCACGCAATCGCAACTGTCCCATTGGGTCTTCTGCGAGCGCATCGAAACCGGCTGAAATCATCAATAGCTGCGGTTTAAAAATCTCTAACGCCGGAAACAGCTCGGACTCATAAGCGGCACGGAAGTCCTCACCTTTCGAGCCCTTTTCCAAAGGCATGTGTACGATATTGTCGTGGGAGGCTCCAGGATCTGGATACGGAAACAAAGGGTATTGATAGCTAGAGGCGTACAGCACTTTGGCATCAGCTTCGAAAATACTTTCCGTACCGTTACCGTGATGGACATCAAAATCGACAATGGCGATACGTTCTATACCATACTCATTCAGAGCATGGCGCGCGCCAACAGCGATATTATTGAATAAGCAAAAACCCATCGCTTTGTCGTACTCTGCATGATGCCCCGGTGGACGCACGGCACAAAACGCATTTTGCACTTCCCCACTCATGATCATATTCACTGCTTGCACTACGGATCCAGAGGCACGTAAAGCCGCCTCGAGTGTGCTGGGCATCATTAAGGTTTCTTTGTCTAACTCAACGTGTCCTTCTTCTGGTGCTTGAGCAAATATCGACGCAACATAATCAGGATCATGTGTCGCATTTAGCTGCGCTACAGTGGCCTTTTCAGCTTCTCGCCATCGTAAGAAGTCCATCAATTGCCCGGCAATGAGGCGATTCTGAATCGCTTCAAGGCGTTGAGGAGATTCTGGGTGATCGTCTCCAAGCTGATGTTCTTCACACGTAGGGTGAGTCAAGTAGGCGGTCGTCATATCGGTATCCGTTAAAATCTGCACCCAAATCAAGGGTCACTATTATTGTTATTCATCGTCGTAGCCAGTAAGGCTACTATAAGGCGATATTCGGTTAACTGCGTTATATCAAGCCATAGTTAGCACTAGGCAGCCTATCCGACATTGGTCTAGACTGCTATAAATACAATGCATTCTCTGTCGTTGAGCGAGGGCATTTGCCAAGACGTTCGCCACAGGCTATTCAGGGAGACTTTTGCATGTCAAAACACGCGCTGCAGCCATTATTAGCCCCTTCTTCTATTTTAGTGTTTACAGGAGAAGATCGCCTTAACCCCATTCTTCATGCAGTGCTTAGAGCCCTTTCTTTTGGTGGCCGTCGAGGCAAAGTATTCTTATATGGCACCCAGCCAGATGACAGTATCGGCGTACTTCCATTCGATCAACTGAGTTCACTCGAAAGCTTAGCAAACACACCTGATCTAGCCATTTTGGCCGGTGAAGACCCGCGTCCATTAACTCAAATTATCGAGCAGTGTGGGTCGTTATCAATCCCAGCTCTCTTAGTATTCACTGGCTCTGATGAAAACCCTGATGAAATACTAAAAGCGGCACGGCAGCATGGCGTGCGACTTATTGGTCCCAATAGCTTTGGCATGTGTCGCCCTAAGCAAGGCTTTTCAGCATGGTTAGGGTTAACTCAACCTATTCCTGGACGCTTAGCATTGTTGTCTCAATCCGGCACGGTTGCCAGTGCTTTGGTTGACTGGGCGACTTGGCAGGGCATTGGCTTTTCTCAAGTCGTATCAATGGGCAGTCCTATCGACGTTATGCCTTCGCAAATCCTAGACTATTTGTCGAATGATTTTGAAAGCCAGTCCATTCTGATGTACCTACAAAAGATTGGTTCAACCACACGTTTCCTCAGTAGCTTACGTGCCGCCAGCCGCTCTAAGCCCGTTGCCGTCGTGACAGAACACAACATTGGCGCGGATCCTAGAGTTCTTGATGCCGCGTTAAGCCGAACTGGCGCGGTACGTGGCCGTCGACTGAACGACCTGGTAGCAGCGGCATCCGTGATGACCAATGCACGTCGAGTCAAACAAGGGTCATTAATGATCATTGGTAATGGATCTGGTCCAGGTGAACTGGCTGCGCAGCGTGCAGAAGAAGTGAATGTTAACTTACTGTCCCCTAGTGAAGAATTACATACTAAGCTTGAAGGCATTATGGACGGACGAGGCAGCATTGGCAGCGTGACCACGGCATGGGCGAGCTGTAACGCTGATCTGTTTGTTGATCTCGCTGAAACCGCTTTAGCTGATAAAGAATGTGGCGCTGTACTTTTGATGTTAAGCCCGACCGCATTGATTAATATGGTGTCCTTGTACGATCAAGTATTACAGCTGCATAAGAAGCAAAAGAAGCTGGTGATGGTCTGTATGCTAGGTGGTGGGCACATGGTGGCATTGCGTACTCGTATCAATGAAGCTGGTATACCAACCTTTCGCACCCCCGAAGCCGCCATCGAAGGCTTTCAGTTTTTAGTCCAGTTCCACCGTAACCAATTACTCGCTAAACAAACGCCTGATAGCCATGCGTTTCGCTTCAATATTGATGTCGCTGCGGCACGCGCTAAGCTAAAAGAAATGATTAAAGCTGGCAACAAAACACCGACAGCTGATGATCTCAAAGAAGTCTTTGAACTCTTTAACTTCCGTTTAATTGCTCGGCGACAGTCCCATTTTTTACTAAAAAAACCCATCCATTTACGCTCTTTTCGAGACCCAGTGTTCGGCCCTGCGATAGGCTTATCTTTGGAAGGTGCGAATCAATGGCACCACCAAACTGAGGCGGTAGCGTTACCGCCTCTGAATACGATTTTGTCTAAGGATTTGATCCAGCGGGCTTTTCCGAATGTTGAGTCCTTTGAGTTAGAGGACTTATTACGCAGTTTTTCAACCATGATTTGCGAACTGCCTGAGCTAGAATATGTTGAGCTGGCGGACGTACGTATACATGAAAGTGGCAGTATTTTTGCGAACGTCAAAGCCAAACTAAAAAGTAGCGGTAAATTAAGACGCTATGAACACCTAGCGATTCAGCCTTATCCTCGACAGTGGGTCAAACAAGTCACCCTTCGTGATGGGCAAGACATTACGCTGCGACCAATTTTGCCTCGTGATGCCTACATGATGGCAGAGTTCGTCAAAAACCTATCCCACGAAAGCCGCTATTTCCGATTCATTGCTAACATCCAAGAACTGACGCCTAAGATGATCGCCAGTTTATCTCATATCGATTATGACCGAGAAATGGCATTAATTGCCGTGGGAGATAAAGAAGGCGAACAAGTGCTTATGGGCGCTGCTCGCTTTAGTGACAACTTCGATGATAAGAGCTGTGAGTTCGCGGTGGTCATTGGTGATGAGTATCAAGGCCATGGCTTAGCAGCACTCTTAATGAGGCGCTTATTTTTAGTCGCACACTTCAAAGGGATTAAGGAGATGAAAGGTACCGTATTAGCGGAAAACAAACGCATGATCGACTTCTGCCGGCGTATTGGCTTCACTATCAAGCGTGACCCCGATGATATAGGGTTAGTAATGGCTTACTTACGCTTAACCCCCAAATTTATTGAAGGTGTAAAGGAAAAGCTAGGTATTGAGACAACATCAAAGAAAGACATATAAAAGGGCTAATGGCTTTCATTGGCCCTTTTATATCACTTTTCTGAAGTTCTCTACTTAGGTTTATTTACGCAGTTCTTCTAATACCATTTGGAAGAACGTCCGTACTTGATGCCATTTCACCGGTGACCACTCTTCCCCTAGCTCAATACTTTCCACTTCCTCATGCTGTTGATCATTATCGCGTAACTCTAATTCCGACCGAATATCGTGAATCTGCTGTTCAGTTTCATTTAGAATCGTGTGTAACTCTTCTTTTGTCATACGTTGAAAATCAGACATACTCTTCATCCTTTAGGTTACGCGCGATTAGAAAACCATACTTACGGCAATCATTAATAATGGCAATGCAATGAATACACCCAGCACCCAAACCGCAGCAAAGACTTTCTTTTCAGCGGCAACTGCCGCTAACCATTCGGCCCCTTTGATCGGCAAACCTCGCAGAAATGGCAAACCGAAAATGACCACCACAGCGAATACGTTAAATAAGAAATGCACTAACGCAATCTCCAAAGCCGATACCGCTAGAGCCCCTGAAATCGCTGTAGCAGCAAGCAAAGCGGTAACAGTCGTACCAATATTGGCACCTAGCATGAAAGGATAGATCTGCTTTAAACTAAAGGAACCTGAGCCTGCCAGAGGCACCATTAAACTCGTTGTCGTTGAAGAAGACTGTACAAACGTCGTCACCAGTGCACCGGATGCGATGCCCGTTAAGGGGCCGCGTCCTATAGCAGAATGCAAAATTTCTTTTGCTTTTCCGACCATCAAAACTTTCAATAATTTACCAATGTAGGTGATCGCTAAGAAGATGAAAGCCAAGCCTGCTAAGATCAATGCTACGCTAGCGAATGTACCTGGCAAAATGCTCGTCACATTATCAACCGCCCCGACAAAGGGCTTGGTCAACGCCTTAATCACGTTTAGATCAGACATAGAGTAACTGTCGGCTCCGATCAAGAATGTCGACAACCAAAGCGCTACATGCTCTAAAAAACCAAACATGATTTCTAATGGTAAAAAAATCGCCACCGCCATCAAGTTAAAAAAATCATGTACGGTTGCTGCAGCAAACGCTCGACGAAACTCGGCTTTATCCCGAACATGCCCAAGGCTTACCAGTGTATTCGTAACCGTCGTTCCGATGTTCGACCCCATAATCATAGGAATGGCAATCTCAACCGGTAATCCGCCCGCCACCATACCGACAATCAAAGAGGTGACTGTTGAAGAAGACTGTATCAAAGCCGTCGCGACAATCCCAATCACAAGGCCTATATACGGGTTGGAAGCAAACTCAAATAGCTCTTTTGCTTGGCCACCCGTTGCCGCTTTAAAACCTGAACCAATCATGCCAACAGCACTGATTAACACATAGACCAGCACTAACACTGCCAGCCACTGCGGCCAACGACTTCCACTTGATACTTGTGGTGCTTGTAACGCTTCTGAACTATTCATGACATCACCCCCATTAGGAAAATGTCATCCTAGTCCGCCGTGATGACAGAAACGTGACTACCTCACAGATATTTCTTATTACAATTAGTAGAGCCTTAAGGAAGACAAGTGCCCCTACACAAATAAACCCCGATGCAAATAGGCTTGGTGCTATACTGGCATTGCAAACACCCTCGTTGCGTCATTTATCTTCGATAGCTGGCCTAGCGCCTACTTCTTTCTGAGAAATCTATGACGACCCTTCGACTGCGTTATCAAACCATCGAGTTTGACAAAACTGATATACACTTATGTACGCTACGCGATAATCAAGAGTTCTACGATCCTGATGGCATTGCAGAAAAGCTTGGCATTTCATCTGCCACATGGCCCCTCTTTGGCATTGTCTGGCCCTCAAGCTTAGTCTTGGCTCATCATATTTGTAATTACGAAACTGGTACGAAAAGGGTCCTAGAGATTGGCTGCGGTATGGCTCTATCGAGCTTACTTCTAAATAAAAGAGACGTTAATATTACAGCAACGGATTACCACCCAGAGTCAGGACTCTTCCTCAATCGCAATACTGAACTTAATGGGGATAAAATCATCCCTTATCTGCAAGCAGACTGGGCTGAGAAAGACGATACCTTAGGGCTATTTGACTTAATTATTGGTAGTGACGTGCTTTACGAGGATAGCCATATAGAACTGTTGGCGAACTTTATTCAAGAGCATGCTTCCCCTGACTGCAAAGTTATTTTGGTCGATCCAGGCCGAGGCCGTAAAAACAAAATGACTCATAAAATGGCAAGTTTTGGCTTCGATTGCGTTCAGACAAAACCTATTCACACAGATTATCTGCCAAATCAGTTTAAAGGCCATATTTTAAGTTTTAGCCGCTTAAGCTAATCAACACCAGCTCTTTATATTTGGGCTTTGAATACTGTCTGGGTTAGAACCTTAATCTCAGTAGCAAAAAGCCCTGACAGCGTTTGCTATCAGGACTTCCTTTGTAGGATGCTTGACGATATCTATACCCTTGCGGGACTCCCACACTACCATCGGCGATGGTGAGCGCCTGCGGCGTGTTGAGAGCCACTTCTGAGTTCGGGATGGGATCAGGTGGTGCGATGTCTCTGTTTTTCTGAACGCCTTCTCTAATCGATGTCATAAGGTACAGTCTTTTGAGGTCACCCGCTGAAGCGTCGAAGCATGAGACAGGCGCAAGCGGGGCATAAAAGGGATGCGCAATCTAGCTGTTTTGAGGTGTTGAGATGCAGAAAACCGCAGACACAAAAAAGCCCTGACAGCATCGCTATCAGGGCTTCCTTTGTATGATGCTTGACGACGACCTACTCTCACATGGGATCTCCCACACTACCATCGGCGATGGCGCCTTTCACTTCTGAGTTCGGGATGGGATCAGGTGGTTCAACGCCTCTATGATCGTCAAGCAAACGGGTTTGCGATCGTTTTGGGTGGCTTCTGTTTGCCTTAGCCAAAACACGCAAGTTCGTGAACTTGAGTCTTTAACAATAAAACTTTTGAAATAGTGATAACCAAGTATCAAACCAGTACCTCCAAGGATGGAGGCAATACTGAAAATTGTCTGGAACAATTTCAGTAGTGTCGTAATCTGTAGTACAGCGAGTATGTTTTCTTCACACTCTCAAAACCATTTTGGTGTTATATGGTCAAGCCTCACGAGCAATTAGTATTGGTTAGCTCAATGCCTCACAGCACTTACACACCCAACCTATCAACGTCCTAGTCTCGAACGGCTCTTTAGGGCACTTTAAGTGCCAGTGAGATCTTATCTTGAAGGAGGCTTCCCGCTTAGATGCTTTCAGCGGTTATCCCGTCCGAACATAGCTACCCGGCAATGCCACTGGCGTGACAACCGGAACACCAGAGGTTCGTTCACTCCGGTCCTCTCGTACTAGGAGCAACTCTTCTCAAATCTCAAACGTCCACGGCAGATAGGGACCGAACTGTCTCACGACGTTCTAAACCCAGCTCGCGTACCACTTTAAATGGCGAACAGCCATACCCTTGGGACCGGCTTCAGCCCCAGGATGTGATGAGCCGACATCGAGGTGCCAAACACCGCCGTCGATGTGAACTCTTGGGCGGTATCAGCCTGTTATCCCCGGAGTACCTTTTATCCGTTGAGCGATGGCCCTTCCATACAGAACCACCGGATCACTAAGACCTACTTTCGTACCTGCTCGACGTGTCTGTCTCGCAGTTAAGCGCGCTTTTGCCTTTACACTCTATGCATGATTTCCGACCATGCTGAGCGCACCTTCGTGCTCCTCCGTTACTCTTTGGGAGGAGACCGCCCCAGTCAAACTACCCACCACACAGTGTCCTCGATCCGGATAACGGATCTGAGTTAGAACCTCAAACATACCAGGGTGGTATTTCAAGATTGGCTCCATGAGAACTGGCGTCCTCACTTCAAAGCCTCCCACCTATCCTACACAAGTAGGTTCAAAGTTCACTGTGAAGCTATAGTAAAGGTTCACGGGGTCTTTCCGTCTAGCCGCGGATACACAGCATCTTCACTGCGATTTCAATTTCACTGAGTCTCGGGTGGAGACAGTGTGGCCATCGTTACGCCATTCGTGCAGGTCGGAACTTACCCGACAAGGAATTTCGCTACCTTAGGACCGTTATAGTTACGGCCGCCGTTTACTTGGGCTTCGATCAAGAGCTTCGCTTGCGCTAACCCCATCAATTAACCTTCAAGCACCGGGCAGGCGTCACACCCTATACGTCCACTTTCGTGTTTGCAGAGTGCTGTGTTTTTAATAAACAGTCGCAGCCACCTGGTATCTTCGACCGACTGATGCTTACGGAGCAAGTCCTTCACATCGGCCGGCGCACCTTCTCCCGAAGTTACGGTGCCATTTTGCCTAGTTCCTTCACCCGAGTTCTCTCAAGCGCCTTGGTATTCTCTACCTGACCACCTGTGTCGGTTTGGGGTACGGTTCGATCATATCTGAAGCTTAGAAGTTTTTCCTGGAAGCATGGCATCAACCACTTCGCCCAAAAGAGGGCTCGTCGTCAGTTCTCAGTCTTAAAGGGACCCGGATTTGCCTAAGTCCCAAACCTACCGCCTTAAACACAGACAACCATCGCTGTGCTGGCCTAGCCTTCTCCGTCTCTCCATCGCAATATGTACGAGTACAGGAATATTAACCTGTTTCCCATCGACTACGCATTTCTGCCTCGCCTTAGGGGCCGACTCACCCTGCCCTGATTAACATGGGACAGGAAACCTTGGTCTTCCGGCGGGGGAGTTTTTCACTCCCCTTATCGTTACTCATGTCAACATTCGCACTTCTGATACCTCCAGCCTGCTTTACAGCTTGACCTTCAACGGCTTACAGAACGCTCCTCTACCATACTAGTAAACTAGTATCCGTAGCTTCGGTGTACAGTTTGAGCCCCGTTATATCTTCCGCGCAGGCCGACTCGACTAGTGAGCTATTACGCTTTCTTTAAAGGATGGCTGCTTCTAAGCCAACCTCCTAGCTGTCTAAGCCTTCCCACATCGTTTCCCACTTAACTGTAACTTTGGGACCTTAGCTGACGGTCTGGGTTGTTTCCCTTTCCACGACGGACGTTAGCACCCGCCGTGTGTCTCCCGCGCTCATACTCATTGGTATTCGGAGTTTGC
>NZ_CP187511.1:955000-1075000 GCF_049821165.1 Marinomonas gallaica | reverse complement strand
ACGAACCGCTACTGCATCCAAGAAACCAAAAAGCAAACACGCACACAACACAGGCACTGGACGCCACTTACCAAAGATCAACGCAGCTAGCGCCATATAGCCTTTACCTGCACTCATATCTTTTAAGAAACCCGCATTATGTGCGGTGGATAAATACGCCCCTGCGATGCCACATAGCACCCCACAGATAATCACTGCACGATAGCGCACCAACGCAACAGAAATACCGGCAGTATCTACAGCGTGAGGGTTTTCACCTACGGCACGTAAACGTAAACCAAAGCGCGTTTTGAACACCACCCAGTATGTCGCAGGCACAAAAGCAAATGCTAAATACACTAGAATGTTATGACCGCTTAATAGCTCCGAGTAGATTAAACCAATCACAGGCACATCGGCGACCTGCTCGGCAAAAGGCAATGTAATCGGAGTAAAGCGCGCATCACCTGTTAAAGCGGGCGTTTGGCCACCTTGACTAAACCAATCCAACCCCAGTGTAACCGTCAACCCTGCGACAATGGTATTGATCGCTACCCCCGACACAATATGATCGCCACGATGAGTAATACAAGCAAAGCCATGAATCAAAGCAAGGCAAACTGATGCACCGATGGCAAACAGCAGACCTATCCAAGCTGAACCAAATACAGCTGCCGCTGCCGCTGCCGCAAACGCGCCACCGAGCATCTTACCTTCAAGACCAATATCCACGATTCCTGAGCGCTCAGAGAACAAACCCGCTAATGCGGCTAAAATCAATGGTGTCGATACACGTAACGTCGCATCGAGAATCAGTATTAATGTTTCAAACATACCGCGCTCCTATGCTGCCGCTCGTCTTAAAAAGAAACCTTCAATCCTGCCTTTAAACATGTTCTCCAGTGCACCAGAAAACAGAATAACAAGACCTTGAATCACTACCACAATTTCAGGGGTAATGGTCGGGATTTCAAAAGCCAGCTCTGCGCCGCCTTGGTACAAAGCCCCAAATAGCATCGCCGCCAAAATAATGCCTACCGGATGATTACGCCCCATCAATGCTACCGCAATACCAGCAAAACCATATCCCGCCGTAAAGTTAAGCAGCAAGTTATGGTTCACACCCATAATTTCGTTCACACCAACCAAACCGGCAAAGCCGCCAGAGATTAGCATGACCCAAATAGTCACTTTCGCGTTATCTATACCTGCGTACTGAGCCGCAGTTGGGTTTGTACCCACAGTACGTAACTGATACCCCCAGCGAGTGTGCCAAACTAGTCCCCAATACAACACACAGCATAGAAGTGCCAATATAAACGCCATATTCAATGGCGAGTCCCCAATATCCAAACCAAATGGCGAAAACAAGTCGTGCATATACGGAAGCCATGCGCTTTCTTCAAAAGTACGACTGATAGGAGACATCACCCCTTCTGCTTTTAACCAGTTCACCATTAGATATACCATCAATGATGATGCGATGAAGTTAAACATAATGGTTGTAATAACGATGTGACTGCCGCGACGAGCCTGAAGATAAGCCGGAATATAGGCCCATGCCGCACCAAACAACGCCCCACCAATAATCGCTAACGGCGCAATCACAATTAAAGGCAATGAACTGTCAAACCATAAACACAACAAGCCTACACCCAAACCACCAATGTAAGCCTGCCCTTCTCCACCAATGTTAAAAAGCCCCGCTTTAAAGGCAATCGATACTGCTAAGCCCGTAAAAATAAGGTTCGTGGCGTAATAAAGCGTGTAACCAATACCTTCATCATACCCAAAGGCACCATAGATCAAGTAACCGGCCGCTTCGATTGGATCTTCACCAATGGCTAGGAACACAAGACCGGAAACAAAAAATGCTAGCAAGATGTTCAGCAGCGGAATCAATCCAACACTGACCCACGCAGGGACTTTCGCTTGGCTCATTCCGGCGCTCCTTGCTCTTCATTCCATGCATTGGCCATCATCAGACCCAACGTACGCTCATCCGCTTCACTTGCATCGACTTGACCCACAATAGCCCCATCAAACATCACAATAATTCGATCACTTAATGCCATAATTTCATCTAACTCGACTGAGACCAGTAAGATCGCTTTACCAGCGTCCCGCAATTTAACTATCTGTTCATGAATATTTTCAATTGCACCAATATCCACACCACGAGTCGGCTGGCCGATAAGCAGCACCTCAGGGTTTTGCTCTACTTCTCGAGCAATAACGATTTTTTGCTGATTACCACCAGAGAAGTTCGCCGTTTTCAAATGCGGATTAGGAGGTCGAACATCCCATGCGGCCATTCTTTCATTACACTCATCCAACATAGCTTTGCGGTCCATTAGGATAGCGCCATTGTAATCGGATGAGTCATGGTAACCGAGTACTGCGGCTTCATAAGCTTCAAAACCCGTTACCAATCCCATTTTGTGTCGATCTTCCGGCACGTGCGCCATCTTAAGATCACGCATTTGCGCGGCGGTCTTCGCTGCATTCGCTGTGATCGTCTGTCCTGCGAACTGAATCTCGCCTGATGCCATCGGCGTAATCCCAGACAGAACATTCAATAATTCACTCTGACCGTTACCGGATACACCTGCTATACCGAGAATCTCGCCCGCCTTGAGCTCAAGAGACACTTTCTTCAATCGTTCGACGCCCTGACCATCAAAAAACGATAACTCTTTAGCCGTTAGCACGGCTTGTTGCGGCTGAGCCTCATCTTTATTGACCTTAAGACGGACTTTTTTTCCGACCATCAATTCAGCCAACTCTTCCTTGTCAGTTGTTGCTGTTTCACGATGCGCTACCATTTCACCTTGCCGCATCACAGACACATTATCTGTCGACGCAAGGATCTCGCGCAGTTTGTGCGTAATCAGTAGAACGGTGACACCTTGTTCGGTCAAAGATTTTAAAATTCGAAATAAGTGATCAGCCTCTTGCGGCGTCAACACCCCGGTTGGCTCATCAAGAATTAGAATTTTCGCGCCACGGTACAGCGCTTTTAATATTTCAACACGCTGCTGCAAGCCTACAGGCAAGTTCTCAACGACCGCATCCACATCAATATCTAAGCTGTATTCCTGTTCTAAGCGCTTCAACTCTTTGCGCGCCGCACTAATACCTTGATTCAAGACCGCGCCACCTTCAGCGCCCAAGATGACATTCTCCAATACGGTAAAATTTTCAACCAACATAAAGTGCTGGTGAACCATACCTATACCTACTTTAATGGCATCTTGAGAATTGCGAATATCGACCTGCTGCCCGTCAATAGAGATCGTACCCGAGTCTGCTTCATAGAAACCGTAGATGATGCTCATCAAGGTAGACTTGCCTGCACCGTTTTCACCAATAATGCCGTGAATCGTGCCTGCGGGTACCTGCAAACCAATATCTTTATTGGCCTGTACGGCACCGAATCGTTTCGAGATCCCTTCTAACTCAATCGCGTATGGATGTGTTTGATCACTCATATTTTGTTCTATGCAAAGTTCCAAGCAAAAAAAAGCAGCTGCTCACCACTAAAAATAGTGAACAGCTGCTTCTCTAGCGATTAATAATTACAAGTGCTATCAGACATATAGTCATGTACGCTGATCTCACCACTGATGATTTTCGCTTTTACGTCGTCCATCTTCGCTTTCATATCGGCTGTGATTAGGTCTTTATTGTAGTCATCCTGCGCCCAAGAAACGCCACCATCAGACAACCCAAGTACTTCTAACCCAGGCTTCCAAGTACCGGTATTCGCTTCTTCAAACACCTTGTATGCAGCCGCATCAACACGCTTAACCATAGACGTTAGCATTGTGCCCGGTTGGATATGATTCTGGTTTGAGTCCACGCCAATCGCCAGTTTACCTTCATCTTTAGCGGCTTGGTAAACACCGATACCGGTACCACCCGCAGCCGCAAACACAACATCCGCACCTTTAGAGAATTGACTCTTCGCCAATTCAGAGCCTTTTGTTGGATCGTTAAATGCCGCACCTGTTGACCCCGTCATATTCTGAATAACGGTTGCATTAGGCGTCACAAACTTGACACCTTGTTCGTAGCCACAGCCAAACTTACGGATCAGTGGAATATCCATGCCCCCTACAAAACCCACCGTATCGGTTTTAGACGCCATGGCGGCTAATGCACCAACAAGGAATGACCCTTCATGCTCTTTAAAAACAATCGACTGTACATTTGGCAGGTCAATCACGGCATCAATAATGGTAAATTCCACATCAGGGAAATCTTGTGCGACCTTGGTTACCGCTGACATCATAGTGAAGCCCACTGCGACAATTGGACTGTAACCACGTTTCGCTAAACGTCGGAGATTCTGCTCGACCTGAGCTTCGTTCTTAGGCTCAGACTCACGAATTTTAATGCCAGTATCTTCCGTAAACTTGATAATGCCGTTATATACACCTTCGTTAAACGACTTATCAAACTTGCCAGCCTGATCGTAAACGACAGCTGGCTTAATATCCGCAGCATAGGCTGATGATGCTGCAATGGCTAATGCGGTAGCCGACGCAAGAAAGACACCTTTCATTAATGATTCCCCTTTGAATGCTTCTCGATTCCAACTTAAAAGAGATAAAGCTGGCTAATCGGTCAAAAATAAACTGATTATTGTTTGAGCGCAATGCCAGCGTGCACATTTGCACCATTATTGCTGTTGAATTTATGTCTGGTTGGATCCACCATTCATAAAATGTAGACGGTTTTTAAAGCGTTTGCCGCTTAAAATAACAGCAAAACGCACAATCACCTCTGGCAATGCGCGCAGTACACAGTACTACGCTGCCCCTGACGAATCTCCGTTAAAGGCAATTTACACACAGTACACGGCAAATCCGCACGACCATAGACTTTAAGTTCCTGTTTAAAGTAGCCTGGTTTTCCTTCACCGCTAACAAAGTCTTTCAAGGTGGTACCACCTTGCTCAATCGCTGCCGCTAACACCTGTTTGATGCATTCCACAAACAGCGCTAGGCGTTTCTTACTGATGTTACCGGCCGCTCGTGTCGGACGAATACCCGCCATAAACAAGGCCTCATTAGCGTAGATGTTTCCCACTCCGACCACGACCTTACTGTCCATGATGAATTGCTTAATCGCCTGCTTTCGCCCTTTCGCTCTTTCATGAAGATAATCCACACTGAACGCCTCCGTCAGAGGCTCGGGACCAAGATGAGAAATTAGCTCATGAGCATACCAATCACCGTCACTCCACAGCATAGCGCCAAAGCGACGCGGGTCGGTATAACGCAACACTTTGTTCAGCCCGACAAAATGAATGTCCACATGATCGTGAAACATGGGCGGGGTATCGGGTTCGACAAAGTACAGGCTTCCTGACATGCCTAAATGAATAATTAGGGTGCCCACAGCGGTATGCACACCAATGTATTTTCCACGACGTGTTACACCTTGAACAGTTTGGCCTGGCAACAATGCACTTACCGCTTCAGGAATCGGCCAACGCAGCTTGGGTTGGCGGATTTCAATGCGCGCAACGGTTTGCTGAAGGATATGCGGCGCAATGCCATTTTTGGTGGTTTCAACTTCGGGTAATTCCGGCATAAATTCCTCAAATCCACAATGGTTAGCTTATTTAAGATACAAAAAAACCGGCACAAGGCCGGTTTTTTTGTTAACAAAGCAGCAAAATTATTTAATTTTTGCTTCTTTGTACATCACATGCTTACGAACAACAGGATCGTACTTTTTCATCTCCAATTTTTCTGGAGTGTTACGTTTGTTCTTGTCAGTCGTGTAGAAGTGACCAGTACCTGCAGAAGATACCATGCGAATTAGATCGCGAGCGCCTTTAGAAGCCATGATTCAGATTCCTTATACTTTTTCGCCACGAGCACGCATTTCAGTCAAAACTGAATCGATGCCTTTTTTATCGATAATACGCATGCCTTTAGAAGATACACGTAGACGTACGTAGCGGTTTTCACCTTCGACCCAAAAACGGTGCCAATGAAGGTTAGGAAGGAAGCGACGCTTTGTGTGACGCTTTGAGTGAGAAACGTTGTTACCTGTAACAGGACGCTTCCCAGTAACTTGACAGACGCGAGACATAATTTAATTACCTTATGCTATCCGAAAATTATTGGAAGTTGATACTTCCTCAGGCGGAGCGTGGGTCACTCTGGAACTTCTTCTGAGAAGAAGACACTGGGGCCACAAAATCCCGTACCGAGGATATAGCGGCGCGAATTCTCCCACAGTCCCCTGCAAACAGCAAACGATTTGTTAAAAAATTGATCAATATTCACAGCTCAGTAGACTTTTTCGCTTCCAGAGTAAGAAGGTCAACCCAGAAATAAAACAAGTCATTATGGACGATAGAATGACATTGGAAATGATGTACAGATCGTAGGCTTCTTCCACCTTTAACTTGATTGCCATGGACAATATAAAAGTCGAGGAAGAACTACCTATACTCCCCTTTCGTTCAGAGAATATTAGCTAACACCGAAATGATTGCTTGCGTCAGCTCTTGATGAATATCAGATCGACTGCGCTGACCACCATCGTCACATAAGGCATCCGTTTCTTTAACTGCTTTTAAAAACGCTGCAGCACCTTCCCTGCATTCAGGTAAAAAACTGAAATGTACCGCATCATGGACGTATGTCAGAGAACTATTTGGGGCAAGCTCTGCGAGTGTATCGGCTTTGACAGATACAGGCACTTTTGCTGGATCCCCTAAATTGATAAACGATAAAGGAGCATTTATGTGTTTTAAACTAGTGTGGTCAAATGCCTGAGCTAAGCTCGGATCAATTAGCACCGCCGCCCTAGCTCTTGGGTCGATATTAGACTGCTCAAACATAGCTCGATCCGTCTCATACAAGTCAAAACGTTCGACACTTACCTTTTTTTGGTTGATGTAGGCCACACCTGAGGCAAACCAATGGCAGTCAGCCATACTTGGGTAACGCTCACAATATTGAGCATAATCCTCTAAGCTAGCCGTTGCACCGACCAGTTCCATCGCGGCAGCACCACCTAAAGAGAACCCCAATACACCGATACGCTTTTCATCAACATATTCTCGCCATGTAGAATGAGTTGTCAAAAAATCAATCAGAGTCGAAAGATCATCGGTGCGTTGCCATATCTTGGGCGTATCTTCTGGTGTCGAATCTCCTGTCGTTGTCTTTGGGTGATTAGGGCCTGCAACAACATACCCAGCACGCGCTAATTCTGTAGCGATCCACGCCATCCCTTTCACTGATGAACCAGAACCATGAGACAATAAGACTAACGGAAAAGAGCCTTTTACAGCGGGCGCATCACGCCAAGCAGGCACCCCTTCAAATACTTTACTAGCACCTACTTCTTTTAAAATTCCACCTTGCTTTGCCGGATACCAAACATCCACTGACAAATGCTGATCACGCATCTTAGAAAACACCTGAAACGTTTGCACCCCCACCAACGCCTCACTTTTTTCTTCGGCGTATAGAGGCGCAGCCAACATGCCTTGCACCCAAATACAAATTAGCAAAACACCATATAATTTCATAATAAACCCACCCATCTCATTCAGTAAGTGAAGCGTCTATTATTGGAAGGCGATCATTTAAAGCGCCCTAAAACAGGTTTTAGGACGTTCTAAAACAGGATCTGGGAGAATTTGTCTTATAAGTGCCCCCGTTCTGCTAAAGACAAGGGTCGTGAATCGCCCACAATAAAATGATCCAGTAAGCGCACATCAATGAGATCCAATGCTTTGCGAATGCGCTCGGTAATATTGATATCCGCTTGGCTGGGCTCGGACACACCTGATGGATGATTATGAGCCAAGATCACCGCGGCGGCATTATGGGTTAATGCGGCTTTAACGACTTCACGCGGGTAAACGGCCGCGCTATCGATGGTGCCCATAAACAACTCTTGGTAGCGAATTAGCCGATGTTGTGAGTCTAAAAACAACACGGCAAAAATCTCTCGCTGGGAGTGGCGTAGTTGCGTGGCAAGGTAAGTACGCACCGCTTCGGCGCTGTTGAAGATGGTATCGCGGGTCAGTTGTTCCTGTAGATGTCGCTTGGACATTTCCAGCACGGCTTGTAGCTGGGTATATTTGGCATCGCCCAAACCGAAGCCTTGGCAAAATTCGTCGCGTGTGGCGGATAATAACGCTCGTAACCCACCAAACTGATGCAATACCCGTCGTGCCAACTCTACCGCACTGACACCTTGAGTGCCGGTACGTAAGAAGATCGCCAACAGCTCAGCATCACTGAGCATATGGGCGCCTTGCTGTATTAATTTTTCTCGCGGCCGTTCGGCTTCTGGCCATTGCTTGATACTCATAAACACCTCCTTGTGGTACGCTTTACCAAACTCAATACCGTGCACTGGCGACATCCTGTCGCATAGGAACATCACGGTAAAATCGACTAATTTGTAATCAGAAGCTTATTATGTCCAGTCTTTTAAATAAACAGATTTTAGTGGGAATTACCGGTGGCATTGCGGCCTATAAAACCATTGAACTGATCCGCCTATTAACCAAAGCCGGCGCAGACGTACAAGTTGTACTAACAGAAGGCGCTAAAGCCTTTGTGACAGAAATGACCTTACAAGCTGTCTCTGGGCATCCTGTCCGCAGTAGTTTACTCGACCCGGCGGCAGAACTCGGTATGGGACATATTGAACTAGCAAAATGGGCGGATGCGATTTTAGTGGCCCCGGCCTCGGCGGACTTTATGGCGCGCTACAGCCAGGGTATGGCAAATGACCTACTCACCACGCTTTGTCTTGCTAGCGAGGCGCCCGTGATCCTTGCTCCAGCCATGAATCAAGCGATGTGGAAACACCCTGCCACACAAGCCAACCTTAAAACACTTCAAAGTCGTGGTGTAGACATGATTGGACCGGCTTCCGGTGCTCAAGCCTGTGGTGATGTCGGTGTAGGTCGCATGGAAGAACCTGACGATATTTTTCAATCGCTGAAGTTTATTTTAATGCCTACGCAGCAAGACTTAACTGGCCAACATTGGGTTATTACGGCCGGTCCAACCATGGAAGCCATCGACCCCGTGCGTTACATCAGTAATCACAGCTCAGGTAAGATGGGCTACGCGCTCGCCGAAGCCGCCAAAGTACGTGGCGCAACGGTTACACTCGTGAGTGGTCCAGTCAATCTACCTGCCCCTAGCGGTGTGCATCTGGTTGCCATAAAAAGCGCCGACGATATGCTTACTGCGTGTCGTGCTGCCATGACGTCGCCAGCAGATGTCTTTATCGGCGCCGCCGCCGTAGCGGATTTTCGCATGAAAGACGTTGCCACACAGAAAATGAAGAAGACTGGTGACAGCGATGAAATGCAGCTGACATTAGTTAAAAACCCAGATGTGATCGCCACGTTAAGCCAAGAAAAAGCCGCAAAATGCATGGTTGGCTTTGCCGCTGAAACACAAGATGTAATCGCTTACGCAAAAAGCAAGCTAGAGCGAAAAGGTCTGGACCTCATCATCGCCAACGATGTATCACGCACAGATATTGGTTTTAACAATGATGAAAACCAAGTTACCGTGTTATCCAAAGACCACCAATGGACACCGCCGAAAGAAGCGAAATCCGCCCTCGCCGTCGAGCTTGTCGAACTGATCACGCAACACCAATCCCAAATGTCATGAGTTAACCGATGAAACAACCTATTCAACTAAAAATCTTAAATCCTAAAATCGGCACAGAGCTGCCATTACCAAGTTATGCCACAGAAGGCTCTGCAGGATTAGACTTACGTGCCTGCCTTGACGAAGCCATTGTGCTGGCGCCAGGCCAAACCACATTGCTTCCGACAGGCCTTGCGATTTATATTGAAGATCAAAATCTAGCAGCGACGATTTTGCCGCGCTCCGGCCTTGGTCACAAACACGGTATCGTCTTAGGCAACTTAGTCGGTCTAATTGACTCCGATTACCAAGGCGAATTAATGGTGTCATGCTGGAACCGTGGTCAAACGACCTTCACTATTGAACCAGGTGAACGTGTTGCTCAGCTTGTGCTGTTGCCGGTGGTTCAGGCTGAATTCAACATCGTTGAAGAGTTTGAAGCAACCGATCGCGGCACGGGTGGTTTTGGCTCTACCGGAACCAAGTAACTCTCCGCTCCTGATTAATTTAGGTGAGTAAAACTCACCTAAATTAGCTCTCTTTTTGAACTGCCTCACGCTTCTTGCCTTTGGTAAATAAAGATCTCTTCTTTTGGTCAATTTTGCGTCAACTTTCATCATTTATAACTAGAGAGTCGACGCAGTTCACGTTATTATTTTGAGACATAAGTGGTCGCTTACACTCGCTGTAATGATTCTGCTACATGCTTCAAGTAGACTCCAGCGAACAACGCTTTGCGTCACTTCACTCTCTTCTTTGACTCAGTCAAAAGAGCTCTTTAAATAACAATAGGAGTGTTCCCATCGTGGCTTACACACGAGAATCTGCATTAGATGTTGCTCAGGTATTGAGCGAGTCGCTACCCTACATTCAGCGCTTTGCTGGCAAAACGCTGGTCATAAAATATGGCGGCAACGCCATGACTGACGAAGCGCTTCAAGCAGGGTTTGCACGCGATATCGTGTTAATGAAAGCCATTGGCATCAACCCAATTGTGGTGCATGGTGGCGGTCCGCAGATTGGCGAGATGCTAGCCAAGCTCAGTATCGAATCTAAATTCATCAATGGCATGCGTGTGACTGACACCGCGACCATGGACGTGGTGGAAATGGTGTTGGGTGGTCAGGTAAACAAAGACATCGTCAACATGATTACTCGTGCTGGCGGTAAAGCCATTGGCTTAACGGGTAAAGACAGCGGATTTATTAAAGCGAAAAAGCTGTTTGTAAAACATCAAGCAGAAGGCATGAGCGCACCAGAACAAGTAGACATTGGTCATGTCGGTGAAGTGGCAAGCATTGATACAAGTGTTCTAAAAGTCTTAGAAAACAGTGACCTGATCCCTGTTATCGCACCTATTGGTATTGATGAAGAAGGCAATGCCTACAATATCAATGCGGATTTAGTGGCGGGTAAAGTTGCAGAAGCGGTCAATGCTGAAAAGTTAATGCTACTGACCAATATTTCTGGAGTACAAGACAAGCAAGGTAACGTACTAACAGGCCTTAGCACGATGCAGGTCGACAATCTGATTGCGGACGGTACGATTTATGGCGGCATGCTACCAAAGATCAGCTGTGCCCTTTCTGCTGTAAATGCCGGTGTCACGAGTGCGCACATTATTGATGGTCGCGTACCACACGCTACGCTACTAGAGATCTTTACGGATACGGGCGTAGGGACCTTGATCACGAATCAAAACCAAAACGCTTAACTCGCAAACAACATAATTTTAAAAGCGATAGGCAACATTGATATGACCACAAAAAAAAGCGATCGACGCACGGAAATATTACAAGCTCTGGCGGCCATGCTGGAAAGTAGCCCTGGAGCACGTATCACTACTGCTGCTTTAGCAAAAGAAGTGGGCGTCTCTGAGGCGGCTCTCTATCGTCACTTCCCCAGCAAAGCGAAGATGTTTGAAGGGTTGATCGAGTTTATCGAAGAAACACTTTTCACTCGTATCCACCGCATCGTTCAAGAAGAAAGCGATGTACTGGTACGATTAGAGATGATTTTGAAGTTGACACTCGGATTCGCAGAGCAAAATCCTGGGATGTGCCGCTTACTAACTGCGGATGCGCTCGCAGGAGAAACAGAGCGACTACGGGTTCGAATCGCCCAATTGTTTGATCGTATCGAAACACAGTTGCGTCAGGTGTTACGTGAGTCTGAGTTGAAACAAGCCATGCGGCCTGCCATGGGAAGCAACGCTTGTGCGAATTACCTACTGGCATTATTGGAAGGGAAAATTCGTCAATACGTACGTACTGAGTTTAAAACAAAGCCAACTCAGGCCTGGCAGGAACAATGGCAAGTTATTGCCCCAAGCTTAATGATTGATCACGACTAAGCGTGATCAATCATTAGCCGTTAGACACCGTATTGGTCGCGGTAAGCTTTCACGGCTTCAAGGTGCTGAGCAAACTCAGGAGAGTCTTGTTCTGATAGATAAGTCATGATGTCATTTAGAGACACGATGCTGACCACAGGCATATTGAAATCACGCTCCACTTCTTGGATCGCAGATAACTCGCCTTGGCCACGCTCTTGACGATTCAGTGCGATCAGAACACCGGCTGGCTGTGCGCCCGCCGTATTGATGATATCCATGACTTCACGAATCGCTGTACCTGCGGTGATGACGTCATCGATAATCATGATGTTGCCTTGCAGCGGAGCGCCTACTAATGTGCCGCCTTCGCCGTGTGATTTTGCTTCTTTGCGATTAAACACGTACGGTGTATCAATGTCGTGATGATCATAAAGCGCTACGGCGGTGGTCGTCGCCAGCGGAATACCTTTGTAAGCAGGGCCAAATAAAACGTCGAATGACACGCCTGCTTCGACTAGGGCTGCAGCGTAAAAGCGGCCCAGTTTAGCCAACGCTTGGCCTGAGCTAAATAAGCCAGCGTTGAAGAAATAAGGGCTCACACGTCCCGATTTAAGTGTGAACTCGCCAAAACGCAATACGTTTTGCTCGATGGCGAACTCAATAAATTCTCTTTGGTAAGGTTTCATGCCGACTCCAGAAAGATAAATAACTATAAACAAATTGCCTCTTGCCAGAAAAATATGCTTTCCTGACAAGGAATGGGCGCTAATATAACACACGGCTAGGAATTGTAGGGACCAGAAATGAAGGTCATCAGCCTTAATGTAAACGGTATAAAACAAGCAGCAGAACGCGGCTTCTTCGAATGGATGGTACGCCAAGACCCAGATGTGGTGTGTCTGCAAGACATTCAAGCAGATGAACGCAGCTTAAACGACAGCGTTTTCTTTCCATCTGGGTACAATGCGTACTTTTTTGATTCGATGGAAAATCCAGAAGAAGCAGGTGTGGCCATCTACAGCAAAGCCATGCCTAAAGCGATTATGACAGGAATGGGATTCCCTGAGTGTGACTTCGAAGGACGCTTCATCCAAGCCGACTTCGAGAAAGTCAGCATTGGTTCATTCCTCACGCCGCACGGCTCAAACCACGAAGAAGCACTACAAGAGCAGAAATATCGCTTTATGGAAGGTTTCAAGAACCACCTAATCAAAACACGCCGAAAACGTCGCGAGTTTATTTTCTGTGGTACGTGTAATGTGGCACGTTCACCCATTGATGTGAGCAGCTGGTTTGTCAATCAACGCAACTCAGGATTCTTACCTGATGAACGCAAATGGATTAACGAGATTTTCAATGATCACGAATACATCGATGCGTTCCGTCAAGTAAACAAACAAGATAAACAGTACACTTGGTGGCCTGATTATGAGCGCGCTTGGAAGCTGGATGAAGGTGGTCGCTTAGATTATCAAATCACAACACCTGGCCTTAAACACATCATTCAAGGTGGCAGTGTCTACAAAGGGCAGCGTTTTTCGGACCACGCCCCATTGATCATGGAATACGATCTAGACTAACGTGAGTTGAGTGTATAAAAAAAGCCCAAGAACATACGACATTCTCGGGCTTTTTTAACATACAATCGCGCTCGCTTAATCTTGAGCGGTCGCCTCAGCATGAACCGTTAAGCGCAGCTGGTGCATTTCACCGGCTGGGATCTCATATTGGTTATCCAGTGCATTAGCAGTTTCAACACAAACGAATTGACGATAGTCACCTTCTTCCATATCCGTTCTTAACTTCGCAAGCGCCTCACCAGGGTTCCATAATACTGTAGATTGAGCCCCTTCCGACGCCACTACAAACTTACGCTTAAACACAGGATCATGAAGCTCTAACACTTCTGGCGCATTTAGATAAACACGATCTAATGCTTCACAGGGCGAAACGACACCAGATTGTTTCGATATTTTGTTGTCATCAAACTTATCAACGTACTTCACACCCTCTAAACCGCGCACTTCCGCGGATTGATTATCGCCAATATGGAAATAAGTATGAAGTGCCTCAGAAACAGGCATAGGTTTGTCGGTTAGATTGGCAGCAGAAAAATTGATACTAAACCCATCCCCCAAACGGAACACTTGACGCAACTCAAACGCATATGGCCACATCTCTTCAATAAGGGGATGATCCTCTGATGCTAACCGGATAACGATTTTCACATCACCATTTTTGAAACGTCCGACTTCAACTAGCTGCCAACGAAAGTATCGAGCTAAGCCGTGAGCTGGTAAATCTTCGTCTTCGACATTCGAACCAAACCAAGGCCAGCATACCGGCACACCAAAATGGCGACGCCCAAAGCGCGTTTGCGCCCCTTCATTAGCCGATTGAAACAGTAAGTCAGGTTGTCCGGCCGGAACAAAACTCACCAAGTGCCCGCCCCACAGTGCAATACGGGCGGTAAAACTTGGCTGGTCGATGATAATCTCATCGCATTCTCTCAGACTATTAGGCAGTATTTCACCGCCTAACTCCTCTAGCTCGCGCATCAGCTGAGCATCCATTTATCGCTCCAAAAATTCTCTTCAATTGAGTCATATTAGCCCTTCACGCCTGTATTACAATAGTTTGACGTTATGCTGAACATTCAAATCACAAAATAATACTCCGAACGCAAAAATAGCTTACTAAATCGTCGACTTTGCGCTATAACGCTGCCATCGTAATGGCAGGTTAAATCAGGCAAAATAACGCAATTCTACTATCCTTATTTAATACGCTTCTCCCACTTCAACACTCTTGAGAATATGACACTATGAGTGATTATTTTGACCAGAAATCCGTGATCGGTAACGCCGAATGGTGCACCTTTCCATCATTAAACATCCCGGCAATTAAAGCTCGTGTCGACTCAGGAGCTAAGACATCGTCTTTGCATGCAGTCAACATTCAATCCTTCCAGCGAGCAGGCCAGCTTTGGGTAACCTTTGAAGTTCACCCGATTCAAGAAAGTCGTAAAGTCGTTGTTTACTGCGAGGCTGAGGTTGTTGATCAACGGGTTATCAAAAGCTCAAGCGGCGACCGCGAGAAACGTTACGTCATTCAAGTACCGTTACAGCTTGGTGAACGCACGTGGGAGGTTGAGCTTACGTTAACGGATCGCGACAGCATGGGTTATCGCATGCTCTTAGGCCGAGAAGCCATGAACGGCCGCCTACTGGTTGATCCTCAAGTGAGCTGTATATTCGGGGATCGCCCACAAGAAACGCTAGCAAAGCTGTATGAGACACCAGAGATTCGCGAAGGCGGTCTACGTATTGGTGTACTCGCGAGTAACCCTGAGCTGTACAGTAACCGCCGCATCATCGAAGCTGGCGAAGCCATGGGGCACGAAATGCAGTTTCTTAATGTGCGCCACTGCTATATGAAACTGGACGCTACGACTCCCGAAATCCACTATCGTGGCGGCCGTATTCTGAACGACTTGGATGCAGTGATTCCACGCATTCGACCAAGCATGACGTTCTACGCGTGTACCTTGCTTCGTCAGTTTGAGTCATTGGGCATTTTCTGTCTAAACGACTCAACTGCAATCGCTCAATCACGTGATAAGCTGCGTTCACTGCAATTACTGCTTGAACATGGGCTAGCCATTCCGACCACTGGGTTTGCCAATTCACCGTTAGATACAAACGATCTGATTAATATGGTGGGCGGCGCGCCACTCATTGTGAAGCTATTGGAAGGCACACAAGGTAAAGGGGTCGTTTTAGCCGAAACGAAAAAGGCCGCTGAATCTGTCATTAACGCCTTTAAGAGCCTTAATGCGAATATTTTAGTGCAAGAGTTCATCAAAGAAGCCAGTGGTAAAGACTTACGCTGCTTTGTAATCGATGGCAAAGTGGTCGCATCCATCCAGCGTGTAGCCGCCCCTGGAGAGTTCCGCGCTAATATCCATCAAGGTGGTCGTGCTGAATTAGTGAAAATCACGGCGGAAGAAAAGCGCATTGCAATCAAAGCCGCGAAGGCGATGAATTTAAAAGTAGCAGGCGTGGATTTAATACGCTCAAACAATGGCCCATTACTGCTTGAAGTAAACTCCTCTCCAGGTTTGCAAGGCATCGAAACGGCTACCAATGAAGACATTGCCTCGATGATGATCTCGGCTATTGAAAGACGCCTTGCAGCAAAAGCTCGCGACGCCCTTTAACAATATAAAGCAAAAAGGCTCTTACACCATGTATAAGAGCCTTTTTGCTTATTCTAGCTTCAATAGGAGATCTAGCCTGCAACCACGGTTTGATTACGACCTTTGTCCTTGGCACTGTAAAGCGCTTGATCCGCACTTTCGACCCACTGTTCGATCGAATCGTGGGCTTGGTTAAGCTCACTACAGCCTAAGCTAATGGTGATTTTTAGATCACCTTTACTGGTTTTAAAGACATTTTCTTCCACTTGGGATCGAATCTTCTCACAGTAAATTTTGGCATTTTCTTGTGTGGTGTTTAGCAGCAAAATACAGAATTCCTCACCACCATAACGCCCAACAAAATCCCCTCGACGGGATCCGCTGGACAACATTTTCGCCATTTCCTGCAGCACAGCATCGCCAGTCTGGTGACCGTAGTTATCGTTCACACTTTTGAAATGATCTATATCGACAATGACTAACGAGTGCGGACCACTATTCCCTTTTATATAGGCATCAAAGGTAAGCTTAATCGCTCGGTCTAAGCTAGCACGATTATGAAGATCCGTTAGCCCATCCGTTTTACTCAGTTGATCTAGCTTACGATTAACAGCAGAAAGCGCGGCTTTATTGACAGCCACATCCGTTACATCATAAACCACTAAACATAAATGATTGACCGTACCGTTGGCATTATTAATCGGACGAATCACAACATTCTGAAACATTAGTTCTGAAATGCTGGTAATGGCTCGGTAAGATTTAAACGGAAATAAATAAGGGCGCTGTTCCCACGAAATGTAAATGGGCGTTCTTAGCGCTAATACCGTATCCAATTTTTGCTGTAACCAGTTTTGATTGATGGATGGAAAAATATCAAACAAGCTACGTTGACGAGCACTCGTCGAACTCACACCAGAATGGTTTTCCATAAAACCATTCCAAAGCTCCACTTCGTAATTATTGTTGATCACAACCAATCCCACATCGATATGCTGCAACATATCAAACAACCAATGCAGCTCGGTCATATCTGTCTGTTGCGTCATTTCAATCATCCTCAACCAAATAAGACAAAAGATCCTCTAGTACGGGTAAGGAATCTTCTGTGAACAACAACATCAAATCACAACTAATTTGGTAATTATCCACTTCGTATACGATCTCAACAGCCAGCGTTCTTTTCCATTGAGCACGTTTCACATTAATAAGATCAGCGACTTTAATATGCTGACCTAAGACCACTGGATGACTGTAGCTGAAATCAATATTTAGCTGGTCACCTAACGCTTTAATAAAAGGCCCTATTAATACAGAGGAGATATCCATCTGTAATTCAACTTCTAAATTATGATCAATGTCTTCCGTCACATTTAATAGTTTGGCCATTTCAGGAAAACTTGAGTCAGAGAAGATCAGCAATGCTTCCATCGCAATGCCGGCTCCAACAAACCCTTGAGTCACGGCAGAGCAACGACCAGTATTCATTGCACCGTAGGTCAGTGCCATCTGTAATTCACTGACTTCTAAAATATTGACTTTGGGAACAGGCAGTTTCACAAACACATTGAGCATATCCGCTAATACACTCGCAGCCCGCCCCATCGCGACGTTAGACACTTCTTGCAAGCACTGACTTAGACTGAAGTCGTCTGCGGCACTGCTCTCGAGTACTAAACCCTGTGAGTTCGCGCCATCACCAAACAAGTTGTAGTCTTCAAGTGCTTTTTCCAGTACGTCTTGATCGACCGGTTTTTTTAGAAAGTCTAATGCGCCCAGTGCTTTTACGCGCTCCAAAGCTTTCGTCTGGATATCACCTGAAACGACTAACACCTGAGGAGCGTTGGCAACCGACTGCAATGCTTCTAGTGTTTGGTAGCCATCCATCACAGGCATATTCAAATCTAGAAACAGAACATCAACTTCATTAGATTGAATATGCTCCAATGCTTCTTGACCGTTTGTCGCGAATTCTACTTGGGCATCCCATTCTTTGGGCAAAACTCGAGCTAACTGCTTACGCGCAATTCCAGAGTCATCACATATGAGAACTTTTTTGCTCATTAGAGTTACAACCGCCTATGAATTAAGAGCAACTAACCGCTCAATTTTTCTACAAATTTCATCAAGTGTATCGTTTTCAATACACGATTTATAGTCACTCTTTCGACACACTGATATTAGGCAAACGACAACAGCGCTTCAACAACCTGCTGTTCATCATAACGGTCAGGCTTATTGCGGATAAGATCCGCTTTTACGACCGTTACTCCCCATAACTGCAACTGTAATTCATCCACCTCACCATAATCGTAGTTGCTGTCTAACAGTATCCAATTAAGTACAGGCGTCCGACAGTTTAGTTCTGGCGAACCGAGCATTAAGCGCAACAAATACTCGATACGAGCCATGATTGACCAACCCTTTTGTTCCGGATCCTCCCCTAAATTCGGCAAATACAGCTTAGGGTTTGGATTCGCTACGATCGCCTCAGAAACGCCGGACACCAGTAAATTAGCCACAACACTGGTGAAAAAACTGCCTGGTGGATAACAAATGATATCGGCTTGCTCAATGTTCTGCCGACGGTCTTCAGGGACTTGCGCTGATATAGGGTGATTCTCCGTCAAGCCATGATTGAGCCAAATCTCTTCAATTGGAGACGACAGTGGTCGACATTCTTTTCCGGTTATCAAGTGCTGACCTAAGATACATTCACCGGAGGTTAAACGAACCCCTAAGTGATGTGTTTCATCCACGATCGTCGTGACTTCACCAAGCGTTTTAACCAGTCGGGAGAATAGAAAAATAATGGGATCAAGTAATTGCTGATTGCCCAAATACCCTCCTGAAATAATCAAGTTGCCAACACTGGCCCCACGAAGATCAAAGTCCTCTGGCAAATGCGCTTGCAATCGAGCCAATTGCGCTTTGATCAACGATTTCATTGGCGCCACAATGGGCTGCATCAACACATGAGAACCATCGGTTAATTGACCAAATTCCTGCCACAACTGCTCATCGGACATATCGTGTGCCAAACGGTAGCTGAACAGATCAAATACATCGGGCTGCCCTAAAACCGTTTCGTCCGCCAATGCCATAATGCGACTTCGTAAATCCCCTACCGCTGGCATATCAAATGCTTGACGTAACTTTGCCGAACTACCGCCAGAATCAAACGGAGTGACCATGTGGATCGAATGGTGTGTATAACGCTTGAGCTGACGTGAAATTTTATTAAGTGCAGAGCCGCCACTGAAAAATAAAATAGAAGGGGCGAGCTCTGGGAGGCTTTGATAACGATGAACTCGGACGGAGTCCGGTACCACAAGTCGACGCGAGACGTTGAACATAAAATTATCTACTACTGGGTCAATGGAGGTTCTTCCGTGGATTCAGATTGATGTAGGGCTCGCCATACCATCATACAGTTTCGGCCACTATTTTTTGCTTTATAAAGACTTTTATCCGCCTGATCAAAAACCTTCAGAACGGCATCTTCAGCAGTTTGCTGAACACTAATACCACAGCTCAAACTCAAATATTCGTGAGGCGATGTTGGATGAGGGACGCGCTGGCCGTAGACATCCTCAACAATGGACTGAGCAATATTGACTGCCCGGCGCTCTGGGCAGTCAGGGATAAAGACTAAGAACTCCTCCCCACCATAGCGAATCGCAAGACCTGACGCAGGTGTATTGCGCTTAATCGCAGACGCCACCATTTTTAAAATATTGTCGCCCTGCAAATGGCCTAGCTGATCGTTATAGTGCTTAAAATAATCCACATCAAATAACAGAACCGCATAACCACCTTCCCCCTCCCCTGATTGGAAAGAGGCCACTTGCGTATCAAACAACTTTCGGTTTAGTAACCCTGTCAGTGGGTCAATTTTTGCTTCACTTTCCACCACCATCAAAGTTCGCTTAAACTCTTGCTCTGCTTTGATTTGCTCCGTTACGTCCATGAAACACACTAAGTCAGCTCGCTGGTTATCCCAAAATACAACATCGCTGACAATTTCATACCAATGCTGATTGTGCTCATCTAAGTACGTTGCTTTATCAGCTGCTTTTAAACCACTTTTTGATGCTCGAATACTCTGCTGAACTGATTCAGGGAATTCATCCACACAACGCAACTCTCGTTCTGAAAATAACTGGCTCAAGGATTCACTGCAATACAAGAGTTGCTCACCTTGAAACACCGCCACTTTCATGTGCGAATGTTTAATAATCATCTGCAGTTGGTGGCTTGTGGCTTCGATTTGCTGTTGCTGAGCGGTGATCGTGTCCACATAATTCTGCAGCTGCTTCACCAACACACCTAATTCATTACGCTCATCAAACAGAGCCACATCGTCAGCGGTGATCTTTTTCTGTTGCCCGACTAAGTGTTTCAGTGCCTGTAAACGCCTGAACAATTCCCGATGTAAATACACAATCAACGACAAAGCAACCAGCAACTGAATAATAAACATCACCGTAAGCACATCGATAAAGCGTTCAGAACTCGCAGAAATATCATTTGCTTGAAACGTGACATTGTCTTCTGTTTCTATATATACACGATGCCCAAAATCAACCACGCTCCCTAGAAGAATTCGATTTTGAGTACTGAGCCCCAAAACTTCTGTGCGATAGACTTCTTTTTTGGACAGCAACTCAAATACACCGTTAGGTGCACTGATCAATGGATTGATGGCTTGAAATGATGCGCTGTCTACCTGAGATAACGACGCCAACGTTTTGCGGATGTTGGCCAGTGTTCTATTCTGCTCATAAAGATGCTCGTTTGCTGCCAACTGGTTTAAGTCCTGCCAAAGACTATCCAGTAAGACTTTCGCATCGGCTTGATTCACTAATTTATAATGCTCTATGGCTTGTTGTAGAGCTTCTGTGGTGCGTGCAATCAACGTACCTTCTACTTGATCTAACATCGCTTTAGAAAGCGACATATTCATAACACTTGGCTCAACTTTCGCTACAATTTCTGTCAATCTTTGAATTTGCTCGTTAGCGCTGCCAAGCGTTTTTAAGCTAAGTTGTAGCTCTTCCACTTGCTGACGTACTTGTGACATCAATATTCGGCTGTAAGCAGGCGAGTTACTATTAGAGACTTCATTAGAAAGTGTTGCTAAACGGGTGATGCTCAGCTGAATACTGTTCAGTGTTTTTAAGGCAGGCAGCTCTTGTTCTGATTGTTTCGAAACCGCAATGTTTAATTGAGAAAAGTAATACAGTGAGACTGCGCCCGACACCAACATCAGCAGCACCATAGTGAACACAGCGGCTGCAATTCGAGCACGCAAACTCTTGCGAATACTCAACGATTTATCGGGCATAAATTAACGACCTATATCACTTGAAGGTGTGCGATTAATGATTCGACCTTCAATGGCTGGAGAAATGGTGTCAAATTGCTCTAAATAGTCAGAGACAATATTCCATACAAGACGCTGACTGCTTAAGTTATCTGAAATAACCGTTACGTCAGAAAAATTATACCCATCCCCACCTTCTAGCATGTAGTCCGAGATAGCTAGGGTATAGCGCCCTTTTTCAAGAGGCTGCCCTTGAGCATTTTTTATGCTCATTATACGTTGACCTACGGGCTTGCTGCCATCGTATTCATAATGAAGCCCAGACACCTGAAGGAAGCGGCCATCTAAATCTTCCACGCGAGACACACCGTGCTCTAACAGCTGCTTAATTTTGTCCGCATTCACTTCGACGACGTAGACATTCCCTCCAAAAGGTAACTCACGCTGTACGTCTCGACGGGTTAGCACATAGCCAGCTTCATAATCACGATAACCACGAATCCCACCCCCAACTGTCGCGGCAAAATCCGCTCGAGTATAGTGCCGTATCGCATCCAAAACGATGTTCCCCCAACGGGACTCTTCGCTACGTAAAATATTACGATGAGAATCCATTGGCGCAGCAAGAGTAACGAGTTCTTGATTCAGTACCACGTCTAATTGACTGGTATAACGTTTGATCACAGCTTGGAGTTGATCATCTGGCAGCTCATTCGCCACATGAACAATGTGCCCCGTCATTTCATTAGGCTGAATGTCAATCACCGCTAACTCGTCGTCGACACCTCCAGAGAACATCACTAATGGGCGCTCTGAGTGCACTTTATCCGCGCCATCCTGAGTCACCATGATAATGTCTAGGCTCTGTAAGCGACTCAGTGGGACAGATTTCAGATAAGAATTTTCGGTAATTAACAGTACTTTATCTGCACCCTGCTGACGTGCTTGCTCCGCCCAACGCAGCAACTGCTCAGACGTTTCATCCACAATGGCCTGATTAAACAAAAAAGTCGTGTTTACTTCACTCGATACTGTCATCAGTACGGCGAGGGTCATATCACCTAGTGGCAATAAAGCGTAGGGGCGCACGCCTTCAACATGACTCAAAGTGCGACGATCCAGTAAATTCGATAACACCATAGGAAACAGAGCTTGTGTACTCAGTAAAGAAATTTGGTCAAATCCGTCGTTGAATTCTCGTCGATTGACGCCCAGAGCATCAACAGACATCGAATTCATAATGGATATCATATGAGCGCCTTTGTCATAAACCGATAACGGATTCGGATAAAGACTATCACCACCATGAATAAACAAGACTGGCTCATCACCTTGTTTCATTCTTTTGACGTAATTTGAGATCTTCGCTAAGGAATAACCATTTTCATCTGGGTATAACTCTGGAGCATTAGAGGTGAAAATGATCTTCGCGGCCTCCACATTTGCACTCATTAAAGTGATCGTAAAAAGCGTTGTAATAATTCCTTTCATATCGGCGGTCTCATAACTATTTAAACGTCAGTGTACATTCAACTTATTGAGTAAACATGACAGTCAGCTAGACATCTTGATGCTTTTTCCCTAGCCATGTATTAATCACCTCATTCAAGCGGTCTTTTGAAATAGGCTTAGCAACATGATCATCCATGCCTGCCTCAAAGCAAAGCTGGTCATCACCTTTCATTGCATTTGCGCTGAGTGCAATCACCGGTACGTCTTTCGCTGTTGCAGATTCAATTCCTAAACAGCGTATTTCGCGAGCCGCCTCATAACCATCCATGACTGGCATTTGACAGTCCATGAATATTAAGTCGTAGGTTGTTTGCGCCATCATATCTAATGCAACTTGACCATTTTCTGCTACATCCACCGACAAACCAAATAGGCCAAGCATGCCTTTAGCGACAATTTGATTGGTCAAATTATCTTCCACTAGCAAGACTTTTGCCTTTAAGCTCATAGACGTTGCCGGCTCGGTTTGATCAACAACCGTCTCAGATGTACGGTGCTGAACACTGTCTAATGCAGCAAATAATGCTTTACGATGAACCGGTTTATACACTGATGCTGCACCACAACGCTCAACTTCGGTAGTTTGACTTCCCTGACTTACGAGCACAATCACTTGATTTTGAATCGTGGCCATTGCTCCACGAGTTTCATCATTCAAACAAGACTCATCAACAATCAATATATCGCCGTCATTGATAACATTTAGATTCGGTAGCACATCCGAAAACTCACTGGAAACGTGCCATCTTTGCAGCATGGCCTGAATGTAAGGTTTATCCTCCGCCTCTAGCCCCAATGCATAGACCTTAGATACGTTTTGCAATGTTTTTGAAGATAGCTCATTCAAAACCGTTTCTTTAATCGGTAAATTCAACTCAAACCAAAACGTCGCACCTTGCCCTAATTGGCTTTCAACACCGATCTCACCCATCATAGCATCGATCAACTCTTTACTAATCGCCAAGCCTAGCCCCGTACCACCATAACGCCTTGTCGTAGAGGCATCAGCTTGCTTAAAGCGTTGAAACAAACGTTTTTGCAGGCTATCGGAAATACCAATACCACTATCAACGACTTGCAGCTTAAAGGTTGCTTGATTACCGGCTTGAACTTCTTGATGAGCAACCAGCCGCACCACGCCTCCCGTTTCGGTAAATTTAATCGCGTTGCCTAGTAAATTAAGAAGCACTTGTCGTATACGTAAACGATCGCCAAACACCATGGTCTCAGGCAATAATGTTTGTGGTGCGACTAAAACCAAGCCCTTCTCTTGGGCTTTAATACGCATCAAACTCGAAACATCCTCAAGTAAGTCTTGTAAATCAAAATACTCTGGCTCAAGTTCTAATTCGCCCGCTTCAATTTTAGACAAGTCCAAAATATCATTCACCAAGTCCAGTAACGCATCACCACTTTGATGCGCAAGCTCCACTAGCTTTTGTTGCTCCGTACTCATGGATTGGCTCTTCATTAATGTAAGACTGCCCAGCATACCGTTGAGTGGCGTACGAATTTCATGACTCATATTGGCCAAAAAACGGCTTTTAGCTTGATTCGCTTCTTGGGCCTCTTGTGACACCTGCTTCAGCTTTTCTCCTGACTCACGTAACGCTAAGTTGGCCTGAGACAACTCTTTTGTACGCATGGCTACTTGTCGCTCTACTTGCGCGGCATGACTGAAGACAAGACTCAATACCCATCCCAACAGTCCAGCAACGAATAACCCCCCTACCAGAACGAAATGTGTTCCCCAAGGCTGCTCGATAAACTCTGAGTGACTCACATGAATCAATTCCCAGCGGTGAGCTCCAACCGGAATCATGGATCGATGATAAAAAGGAAATGCTTGCTCAGATATTCCCTTTAATAGCGCGTCACTGCTTAACGATGCATTTTTGCTAGAGGCGAGGATGTACGGCGCTTGATTGGCTTGTCGATCAACTAAATAGACTTCAACACCGCCTACTGGATTACGATCCAGTATGCGGGATGATAGGTCATTGATTTCAAAGAGGCCTGTCGCCATCGCATAAAGTTTCTGGTTTTTATATGCAGGAAGAAAAATCAGAACGGCTTTCGTATTCTGGATTAAGGTAATACTAGACGTCGGCATGGCAGCATTGAGTCTGATCGCATTTTTAATTGCGGTACGTCTCGATGCTTCTGAATAGACATCAAACCCAACTGCCTTCTTGTTCGGCTCAAATGGGTAAATCAACCCTACAGACACATAACGATCTCGTGCCTTTACAGGCTCCAACTCACCTTCCGAATTTCGTTGCTTGACTTCAAATGGAAAGCCATACAAAGCACTCATAGTGGCTTCGTAATCCGAAATGTCTTTCGCTTCAAGTACATGATTAACGGACAGCGCTTTGATTGCCCGATCTTGACTCATCACGACGTCACTGTAATTTTGGAACTCTTGTCTTGATACTTGACCGCTCCCGCGAATGTAACCCACCAGACCGTAGAGAACATCTGTTGAATTCTTTACTCTTTCGCTGAGCAATGTTGAGCTTAAATCGGCATTTGCGTTAAAGGCTTGTCGCTGTTTGTCAAACTCAAAATACGCTGTTGATATGGATAGAATCACTGTGGTTATCGCCACAATAAACAACGCCAAAATAATACGAACGGGGTGATCGTAGTAAACGGAAAAATGCTTACGGAACAAGACGGCTAACCATGGCACTAAGACAATGACGCCCACGGAGTCACCAAGCCACCAACTTAGCCAATTTAATGGCGCTTGATCCGCCGACAAGACACCAAAAGAATAGAGAATAAAGGTTCCCGCGCTGGCACTGACAAGACACCCAATAGGACCCGCTAACAAGATAAAACTTAATACATGGCGTATGTTATAAAACTGAAGTTTTTTGCCAATAAAATATCGTATTAAGGCGTAACTAAACGCCGTTTGGACAGAGCTGCCCAACGCGATAAGCACGGGGATTAAAAAAGAAATTTGCCCCGTATTGCTATAACCAATAGAGATATTAACTAAAGCAGAGCCTAAGAAAACACCCATGACAGGGCGATAACCAAATAATAAACACGCCGCAATGGCCACACCCGATGCCGGCCAAATCACCGTGGCATACCCTGGAGGAATGGCAAATGCCTGCCCAAGCCAACCCACCGCAAAATAACAAATCGCCGCGATGATAACTATTTTCAAACTTTGATTTATGAGCATAAATACCCTTTCTAATCTCGGTGCTCACATTGGTAGAAGGTCTACCTAGAAGCAATATTCCGCAGCATTTTCCCTTCTTTCGAATATAGCAAAGCTAAGCATTTAAATATAAGAAAAGATGAAAGAATGTGTAAGTACGCTTCTTAGGGATTAAAAGATAGTTAACCGGCAATCACACATGCTGAATTTGAAGATTGTTTTTTGGAGGGGCTAGAAACTAAAAAACCCCGCTATAAGCGAGGTTTTAAATGGTGCCCAGAGGCGGAATCGAACCACCGACACGAGGATTTTCAATCCTCTGCTCTACCGACTGAGCTATCTGGGCATACTGTAACGGGATAAGGCACCGTTTTTTTACTCAAAAATTGTATAAAACAAGCTTTTAGTAAAATGGTGCCCAGAGGCGGAATCGAACCACCGACACGAGGATTTTCAATCCTCTGCTCTACCGACTGAGCTATCTGGGCAAGTGCGGCGTATTATAAATAACTGATCATACTCGTCAACTCTTTTTTAAAATTTTTATTGATAAGTTAGTAAATTAGCGCGCTCTGGTATGATTAACACATCTTGAGGAGACCTTAGATGCTAAACATTGTTTTATACCAACCAGAGATTCCACCTAATACTGGCAATGTCATCCGACTTTGCGCCAATACCGGCTACAAGCTGCATCTTATCGAGCCACTTGGTTTTGATTTAGATGAGAAAAAAGTGCGACGTGCTGGGCTTGATTACCACGAATTAGCAAATGTTAAACGCTACACCGACTGGGAAGCCTTTCTTGAGCAAAACGAAGGTCAGTTGGGTACTGTTTATGCATTGACAACAAAAGGTAGCCACACTCATTCTGAAGCACAGTTTAAAGCCAATGATGTTCTTGTCTTTGGTCCAGAAACAAGGGGGTTGCCAAGCGATTTTATCGAAGCGCTCCCCTATAGCCAGCGCTTACGCTTGCCGATGCAAGCGGGCTCACGTAGCTTAAATCTTTCTAATACCGTAGCCGTGATGGTCTATGAATCATGGCGACAACTTGATTACGTATTACCCAGCTCGAAATAAAGGGAACGTACTATGCTGCTAGGAAAGCTAATACATCGCCAAACTCGGTCCCGATTAAGATATCGCAAGCAAGTACACCTGCATGCCGCCAAAGATCTAAAGCGACGCTTTATAATGCTCGCCATGGTCGTTGCTGTACACAGCATCGCGATGGTGTATTTTGAAGACTTAGATTGGTGGCAGGCATTTTGGCTAACCATGACCTCGGCCAGCACCACAGGTTATGGCGATTTATCGGCAGCGACTTTTTGGGGTCAGTTTGCCACCATTGTATTAATCTACGGTATGGGTATTACCTTGCTGGCTCAGATTGCCAGTGACTACGTAGAAATTCGCATCATGCGCAAAGAAATGAAGATCAAGGGACGCTTGGAGTGGAGCGATATGCAGGATCACCTTTTAATCATCAATACACCTTCAACGAATACTGAACGCTATTTGAGCTTGATGGTTCAACAAATTTGCAATACTCCTGGATTAGATGATGTACCCATTCAAATCCTGACGCCTAAGTTTCCAGAAGGGTTGCCGGAAACACTCAGAGCAAAAGGCGTCGTTCACCATACAGGTGATGCAACCAGTCCTGGCATGCTCAACAATGCAGGGGTAGCAAACGCTAAATACATCGTGGTGCTGTCCCCAGATAGCTTAAATGCCCACAGTGACAGTTTGGTGTTCGATACCTTACACCGCATTCAAGAGATCGGTACAAAAGCTTTCATATTGGCGGAAGCCATTGATGATGCGAACCGCCAACGCTTCCGTGAAGCAGGCGCCAAAGCCGTCATTCGACCAATACGTGCTTACCCAGAAATGCTGGTACGCTCAATTGTCGCACCTGGCACCGAGCAAGTACTGGAAGATTTGTTTCGCTATCAAGGTGATCATACCGTACGCATAAATGTCTCGTTGTACGATGTGCGCTGGGCGGATGTGGTGACACAATTGATTCAACGAGATATGGGCACAGCCATTGGTTTTGAAGATACGATGGGGAATATTGTGACGCACCCTAAATCAAGTGAGCACATTAGCTTAAACGCTCTAATACTATTGATTGGGGAAGATCAAGTAACGCCAACCAGTGCAGAAGTAAAAGCGCTTCTAGCCCCAAAAAACTGACGTTCAGATCACACCGATGACGCATAAAAAAGCCAAGCAAAAATTGCTTGGCTTTTTTATTAAAGTTGACCCGTCAATATAAGGTACTTTTCCATTAACTGTTCTTCCGATTCCTTGAAATTAGGATCATGAGGGATACAGTCAACAGGACATACCTGCTGGCATTGAGGCTCATCGTAGTGGCCAATACATTCGGTACATTTAGTAGGATCGATCACGTAGATCTCTTCACCTTGGCTAATTGCTTCGTTTGGACACTCTGGCTCACATACATCACAGTTGATGCATTCATCGGTAATGATTAGAGACATGATGCTCTCCTAATAAATCTGATGCCACTCAGGGCATTCATATAATCAATCAAGAACGCTTTTCAGCCGCCAAAGCGGCTTTATGATAGTGTTCGGTTAACACGTGCTTCACTTTAGGGTGAACAAACATTCCGAAGTCACCATTCAATGAAGCAATCTCACGCACCAATGTTGACGATATATAGGAGTGTTTTTCTGACGGTGTCAAAAATAGGCTCTCTACATCCGGTGCAATAACGCGGTTCATATTCGCCAGCTGAAATTCGTACTCAAAATCCGATACAGCACGTAAACCACGCACAACAACCTGACCATTAACAGAGCGTGTAAACTCAGTTAATAAGTTATCAAAGCCAAGTACTTCGACATTATCTAAATGCCCCAAGACATCCTTAGCCAGTTCAATTCGCACATCATGAGCCAAGACCGGTCGTTTCTTAGGACTTGCCGCTACAGCAACAATAACCTTCGGAAACAGTTTAGCCGCACGCTCCACAAGATCGGTATGACCGTTTGTGATGGGATCAAAAGTGCCTGGGTAAACTGCGATTGTACTCATAGCTCTAGTCCAAGTTAGTTTTGTTTAAAGAACCAGACGATTCTCGGCTTACCTTTAGGCTGGGCATCATATAAGAATATTCTGTTCTACTCAAATCAGCCGCCTAAATCTCACCCAATTTGTTAAATAACAAATGGCGCAATAAATTGTTTCAGCACCGAAATGCCTAAGAAGATAAAAATCGGCGATAGGTCAAAACCACCCAAAGATGGAATAAAGCGATGACATAAGCGATACAAAGGTTCACATATTTGCATCACCAACAATGCCCCTGGATGACTCGACGAAGGCGCAACCCAACTTAAAATCACCGAAATCAACATGGCCCAGAAATACAGATCCAACAAGTGGTAGACAACACCTGCCACCGTATAAATCACGTAATGAGTAGGCGTTAACTTGAAACCCACAATAGTCATCACTAGAACGAGAATCAACGCTTGTACAGCCAGAGCCAATACCACAGAAGACGTATCTACACGACCAATGGACGGAATCACTTTACGCAAGGGCTTCAATAACGGACTGGTCGCTTTTACAATGCCTTGGCTAATAGGGTTATAAAAATCCGCGCGGGTTAACTGCAAAACCAGACGCAACAAGACAATAAATAGGTATAAGTTACCTAATGTTTTTACTACAAGAATTAGCGGATCACCCATCTTTTTGGCTCCTGTTTACATTATTTATTGGCAAATTCTTCGCCAAGTTCTTTAGAGCGCTTAGCACATGCTTCGATCGCTGCAGTAAAAAGTGGTTCAATGCCCTGCGCTTCTAACGTTTCCAAAGCCGCCTGAGTGGTTCCATTTGGCGAAGTAATATTACGGCGAAGCTGAGCAATGTCATCGTCTAGTTGGGTCACCATTTCGGCCGCTCCTTTCATCGCGTACGTTGCCAGTTTACGGCAAGTAGCGTCATCCAGTCCCTGCGCTTTACCTGCTTCAATCATAACTTCAAGAACTCGGAAGAAATACGCTGGGGCGCTACCTGATAACGCAGTGACCGTATGCATTTGGTCTTCTTCATTGACCCAAACATGGCTACCGAAACTATCAAAAGCTTGAGCAACCCATTCTTTTTGTGACTCAGTCGTCTTGTCATTGGCAATCAAACCCGACATGCCACTGCCGACCAACGCTGGCGTATTCGGCATAGAGCGAACTACAGCAACAGGTTTAACCAACCATTCAGCTAACGCATCGAGTTGAATACCGGCGGCAACGGAAACAAACAACTGATCATCACGCACAACACTGGCAAAATCTTCTACAACCGATTGCAGCATATTGGGCTTTACACATAGAAAGACCACATCAGCTTGTGCTACAGCGTCTTTGTTGTCGGCATACATTGTAATACCAAAACGCTGCTCAATCGCCTCATGATCGTCGACATTAATGGAACTGCCAACAATAGACTCACCATTATAACCACTTGCCCGCAATCCACCTATAATCGCAGATGCCATGTTACCTACACCTACAAAAGCAATTTTTAAACTCATTTTTCACCTATCTAAACTAATGACTTAAGCGAGCCAAGCTCGCTATGATGTGTAATTTCGCGCACCGAAAATTGCTGTACCGACACGTACCATGGTGCTACCTGAGGCAATGGCAGCGGCCATATCTCCAGACATTCCTATAGACAAGGTGTCAATATCACAATCTTGTTGTTGCAGTGCTTTAAATGCCTGATAAAGCGGGGCATATACTTGAATTTGATCCGCTTCGCTGGTTTGCGGCGCAGGAATCGCCATTAACCCTCGCAATTTGATATTGGGCAGCTGTTGTATCAACGATACCATGTCATCAAGCTGCTCTAATAAAATGCCTGATTTAGACACTTCACCACTAATGTTAACTTGGATCAGAACATTCAACGGTAGCTGTTCAACAGGGCGCTGTTCACTTAATCGACGCGCAATTTTCTCGCGATCAATGGTGTGTACCCACGCCATTGTTTCTGCTATCTGGCGAGATTTATTGGATTGGATCGGACCAATGAAATGCCACTCGATATCACTTAGGTGACTCAAATGCTCGTGCTTATCGACCGCTTCTTGAACGTAGTTTTCACCAAACATTCGCTGACCTGCCGCATACGCTGCCTCTATATCAGCCAAAGGCTTAGTCTTACTAACCGCTAACAAGCGTACGCTATCAGAGGTTCGATCAAACCGTTGCTCTAACGCTACAATGTCTTGTCGTACATGCTTAAGGTTTTCCGCGACTGACACAGCCTTCCCTCTAAACTCGTTAAATATATTAAACGTCGTAGGCTTCATCTAAGTTCTGAACAAACTTACCGTAGTATTCAAGACGGTAACCTAGCCTCTCCGAAACAGCATTCGCAGCCGCGACAGACGCAACGTGCAGTTTTATATGATTCGCTTGCTCTGGGTACAAAGACATCCCAATTTTGACGTCGCCACTTAATACGGAAACTTGATTAGGGTCCACCTTCAATAACGCTTTCTCTATTTTTTGCGCTACGATCGGAGCATCGTCTAATTGCATAATCCGCATGGCCATCACAAACTCGTGATCCGTCTTGTTGGCTAACAAATCATTGTCTCGCAACGTTTCTCGTAATGTATCTGACAACAATTTCAGTTCATCCACGTTTGCATCTTCATTGACCAATACAGTGACATAAGCCAAACGCTGAAAATAACGTCGTGCGTCTCGCAGCATCATATCTAATGCTTTATCAAAGGCATGAGATTGCAGTAACCCGGTTACTTTATTGGTGTGCTCTTGCAGCCGAACGTCTGTATGAAGACGCGCAACGATGGCATTAAACCAATACGGTAATGTTTGAAGCACTTGCTCAACGGACCAGTAATACAAACGCCGCTCAGATTCAGAATTCAAATTTGGTGAGAATAAACAAAAAGTTAGCCAATTTTTGTTTTCATCGTGCAAACTTACCATGTCACACGTTTCAAGAAAGTGTTCATTCAGCGAGTTATGCCAACAGCTCCAGTCTGTTTTTGTAGGTAGATTATGTTCTCTAGCAAATGGTCGTGATGGGCTGGCTACGAAAGTAGACAGCGTCTGCGGTATATGATGGAGGACGCCGAGAGAATCGGTCATTTCAGGCCAATCTTGATAGTTCAAAATGCGCCACTGAACCAGCTCTTTATCACACCAAATAACGCACGGACGCAGTGTATTAGGAAACAACGACCAAATACTGTTCACAACCTGTTCAGTATATGAAGTCAAACCAGCACTGTTAGCCACTAAATCCAACAAAACCAGATCAACTTTGCGTAGCTGTAACAAAAAATCGCGCTGTATGAGCGATTCATGCACAGCTTCAATCTGTGACGAGTCTTGCTTTAGTGCATCCATTATTGCTGTCTCCATAAACTCCATTACCAAACCAGTTAAAGCCTATAACAAATATAAATACGCCCAGTAGGGCGTATTTATGTAAACCTGTTAACTCTATCATAAATTAGAGTCTATTCTGAGCAAAGCTAACTAAGTGTGTACACGCGCTGCCCAGAAATAAAGGTCTGCACAACCCGGCCAGTCATTTGCTCGCCCGTAAAGCCCGAGTTCAAGCCTTTAGATTTACGTGTTGAATGATCCCAAAGCCAGCGATCGGTACTATCGAAAATAACAAAATCAGCAAAGCTACCAACAGCTAAAGAACCCGCTTCTAGGCCAAAACATGCTGCCGGACCATAGGTCAAAGCGGTAAGTAGCTGATCCAGAGATAAGTCGCCCTCATCCATTAAACGTAGCGCCAAAGGCAGCAAAACTTCTACGTTTGCCATACCAGGCTCAGTTGCTGCAAACGGTGCGACTTTAGCCATTTTTTCGTGAGGTTGATGATCCGAGCAAATTGCGTTGATAACGCCTGTCTTTAACCCCTCAATAAGGGTCAAACGATCGTTCTCAGAACGCAATGGCGGAATAACATGGAACTGGCCATCAAACTCTTTCAGTACTTCATCGGTTAATAGCAGGTTATGCAACGCGACATCACATGTAACGTCTAACCCTGCCGCTTTCGCATTCGCGATCATTTCGACAGACTTAGCACAAGATAATCGAGCAAAGTGCGCTCGCACGCCGCTTTTTTCAACCAGCAGCAAATCTCGCATCAATGCAATGGTCTCTGCTGTTTCTGGAATTCCAGCCAAGCCGTGCATAGTAGACATCATGCCTTCATGGGCGCATCCACCTTCAGATAGACTACTGTCATCAGAGTGAAAGACTACCAATAAGTCATGTGTCGCGGCGTATTCAAGCGCACGTGAGAGTACTCGATTACTCGCAATATCATGACCGTGATTGGAAAGCGCTACACAGCCGGCATCTGTCAAAGCAACCATATTGCTCAATTGTTCACCTTGCAATCCTTGCGTGAGCGCACCAATAGGGAACACATTCGCCATCCCCGCGTCATCGGCTTTATCTTGAATCAAAGCAGCAACGGCCGGCGTATCCACAATCGGCTTCGTGTTAGGCGGACAAATCAACGTAGTCACACCGCCAGAAACAGCGGCCCTTCCTTCGGAAGCAATGGTGCCTTTTTGAGAATAACCCGGCTCTCTTAAGGCGACGGCGGTATCAACCAACCCTGGTAATACCCACTTACCTTCGACATCAACAACCTCACAGTCGTCGAAACCAGATGGCGCTTCGCCAATGGCCACTATACGATGGTCTTCGACAAATAGATCCACAACAGCGTCCAGATTTTGACTCGGGTCGATGACACGACCATTACTAATACGCAATTTCATAGTTAGCCCTCATCTACCGCCGTCTGTTGTTCTTGCATTTGTCCACTCATGGCCATGGACATCACAGCCATGCGCACCGCAATACCATTGGTCACTTGATCAAGAATGACGGCTCGGTCGCTATCCGCCACCTCCGAAGAAATTTCCACACCTCGGTTAATTGGGCCAGGGTGCATAACAATGGCATCGGGCTTCGCCCATGCTAATGTTTCTTCCGTCAAACCGTATAAACGGTAGAACTCGCTCTCGCTAGGAAGCAAAGCCCCCGCCATACGCTCTTTTTGCAGACGTAACATAACAACAACATCCACATCATCAAGACCCACTTTTAGGTCATGACAGATCGTCGCCCCCATGTCGCGGAAATATTCTGGCACTAATGTTTTTGGTCCAACTAAGCGAATATCATCAACACCTAACGTTTTTAAGGCGTGCAATTCAGAACGTGCTACCCGAGAGTGAAGAATATCGCCCACTATGGCCACTTTTAAGCCTTCGAATTGGCCTTTGTGGCGTCGAATGGTCAACATATCCAGCATTGCTTGCGTAGGGTGAGCATGACGCCCATCACCGGCATTAATAATGGCAACGTTTGGGGTGCAGTTTTCGGCGATGAAATGTGGAGCGCCACTGTCTTGATGGCGCACGACAAACATGTCACTTTGCATCGCCTCTAGATTTTGTAGCGTATCCAGTAAGGATTCACCTTTCGACGTCGCTGACGTGGCGATATTGAGATTGATAACGTCCGCCGATAAGCGTTTTGCAGCCAACTCAAATGTTGTACGAGTTCGCGTGGAATTTTCAAAGAAAAGATTAACGACTGTTTTACCACGCAACAAAGGTACTTTCTTAACGGACTGCTCGCCCATTGAAAGGAACGATTCGGCACGATCGAGAATCTCTGTCAGAATATCTTTACTTAAGCCATCCAAGGTTAGAAAGTGCTTTAGTTGACCTTGTTCGTTTAACTGTAACGCCCGAGGGTCGGATCGCATCATAGTTTGCTTTCCTCAATCACTATGTATGATAGGAAAATGCCCGGCGTAGACTTGGCTACGCCGGGCATTCGTGGAGCTAGATGATTACCAGCGAACCACAGTATCCAAGATCTAATTGTCGTATGAGTTGCTTAAAAAATAAAGCGTACATACTAATTTTAGTGGGTTTCCATCACAGAAACAGACAACGGTGTCGGCCCAGACAATTTTATCCGCTGATTTTCAGTCAAGGTGAGTTTCTCCCCAACAATATCCGCACGAATAGGCAACTCACGACTGTTTAGGTCAAATAAAATGGCCAATGTGATACTGGCAGGACGACCGAAGTCAAAAATCTCATTCATCGCCGCCCGAATCGTACGCCCAGACATCAACACATCATCAACCAGAATGACATGACGATCTTCAATGGCTGGTAGATTCGTGTGCCCTACCTGCGGGTGTAGACCCGCGCGAGTAAAGTCATCACGATAAAAAGTAATGTCTAACGTCGCCAGTTCTTCATTGGTCGGCACGGCGTCAAGGATTTCATTTGCCACCCATACGCCACCTGAATGAATACCAACCACAATAGGGTTTTCTAGGTTTTGCTGCCGACAGTAGTCAGCTAACTGCTGCTTCATTGAGTTCAGCGCTTTATCGAGATCCAACGTCATGTGTGATGGTTATCCTTGATTCATTCTTCGGGTTGAGAAGCCTGCTGCGCAAACCATGATTCCAAAATCATTTGTGCTGCCAGTCCATCGACCGAATTTTCTTTAAAGTTCCGATGCCCGCCTTGAGCAATCACATGCCCTTTCGCTTCATAGGACGAGAGGCGTTCATCCATCATATGGTAAGGACGGTTATAACGTCCATGTAGACGTTTCGCGAACTTTCGTGCCCGTTGACACATTTCATTTTCGCTGCCGTCCATATTCAAAGGCAAACCCACCACAAAGGCATCTGGCAGCCATTCTTCAACTAAAGCACTGATCGTATCCCAGTTAGGAATACCTTCATTCGCTTTCAATGGATTAAGGGGACGACCTTGCCCTGTGAGGCTTTGGCCAAAAGCCACACCTATTCGGGTCGTACCAAAGTCAAACCCCAATGCAGTATAAGCTGCATTGGGGTTTGCTGATGTATCTGATGTTGACACTTGGGTCATCAAGCGTGTCCTATTTCAGGCGATAAAAAACTCATATCCAAACCTAGTACTTTTGTCGCGGCACTAAACTGCATATCACTCGGTGTATTAAATAATACGTCTAAATCCGCTTCACACACCAGCCAATCATTATTCGCAATTTCATTTTCTAACTGACCTTCTTCCCATCCGGCACAGCCTAAGGTAATGAGAAACGATTCAGGCCCATCTCCAGCGGCAATGTGCTCCAGAGTTTCAAGCGACGCTGATAAACACACGTCCTCAGTTACAGCTAAGGTGTTCCCCCAACTCCGATCACTAGTATGCAGAATAAAACCGCGTTCAGACTCTACGGGGCCACCTACATAGATGGTTTCGGAAGTAAGTTTGGGGCGAGCCATTTGCATTCCCAAATGCTCTGCGAGTTCGCCAAAATCAATACTGGACGGACGGTTTATTATCACCCCCATCGCGCCTGTGTCCGTGTGTTCACACAAATATACGACTGTGTGTTCAAAATTTGGATCATTCAAATGTGGCATAGAAATCAAAAAGTGATGCTTTAACGATTGAAAAGTATTCATCATACGAACCGCCCTCTATTTGAAATCGACGCAAGAGCTCGCGTCTGTCTATTCCCCGATCGATAAAGACGCTCTTTTAATAAACCTGCAAATCGAGGATCGTATTGCCAGTATAGGACAAGGAATTCATTTGCCCAGAAACAAATCAGTATTTTCTGAATTCATCTTCATTTTGCAAGAAATGCTGTTAAACTCTTTAATATTCAACCAAATGGTTATACTTTAAATTATTCACTGGTAACAAAGGACGCTCTCTTGTACGACAAATCTCAACAACTTAGTTTAGAGAAATGGCGTGATCACTACCTCGAAGAGACCATCGACCTTCGCTATTTCTTTCATAAAGGCTGGTCGTCCTAGTCATACCTTCTTACGTATCCCGTCAATTTTTTCTGTTAGCTAGGCAACCTTCTAGCACATATCGGACTTGATCATAGGAAGACAACATGACTTTAGAAGCCGTCGATTACCGTAGCCCAAATGCCGCCCAAGACTTTGTGAAATCCCTTCGGGAAACGGGCTTTGGTGTACTAAAAAACCATCCTATTCGCCAGCAACTGGTGTCAAACATATACCGCAACTGGCAAGATTTTTTTAACAGTGCAGAAAAGCATACCTACCGCTATAACGTAGGCACACAAGACGGTTACTTCCCGCCCGATGTGTCAGAAACAGCAAAAGGGCATAGCAAAAAAGACATCAAAGAATACTTCCACTATTACCCTTGGGGTCAGTGCCCTGCGCAACATAAAGACCAATTGACACAGTATTACGAAGAAGCCAACACCTTGGCTGAAGAGCTGCTCGGTTGGATTGAACAGTATTCACCGGAAGAGGTAGCAAGCCACTATTCCCAACCACTATCAGGCATGATTGAAAACAGTGATCAGACTTTATTACGAGTCTTACATTATCCACCTCTGCAAGGGGATGAAGAACTCGGAGCCATTCGAGCTGGGGCCCATGAAGATATAAACTTGATTACTATTTTACCTGCGGCAAATGAACCTGGGCTACAAGTAAAGCTCAAAGATGGCCGCTGGATAGATGTACCATGCGACTTTGGCAACCTGATTGTTAATATTGGCGACATGTTGCAAGAAGCGTCTGGAGGCTATTTTCCATCGACCTCCCACCGTGTGATCAATCCAGAAGGCACCGATAAAACCAAATCACGTATTTCACTGCCTTTATTCCTGCACCCACGCCCAGATGTTGTGTTATCGGATCGCCATACGGCGGGCTCATACTTGCATGAGCGCTTAACCGAACTTGGTGTGATTTAAAAACTACAAAACTAACTACAAAAATGGCACCAGTTTAAAGCTGATGCCATTTTTCATTCATCGCTATTCGGTAGCAGAGTCTTTAATACAGTGCTTTCACCAGCAAGATTCCACCTGAAATAAGCAGCATTGTCATAGCAATGCGCTTTACTATAGCGGCTGACAACCATGACAACAGATAACGACGTGACAGCATGGTCCCCAACAGCACAATGGGCGTACCCACCACAGAGACTGTGATCATATCGTCTGTGACAAGCCCTGAGATCAAAGAGGCACTGGTACGAAAGCCCGCTAACACTAAAAATACGCTCAATAGTGTTGCACGTATGACAATAAGTTCAACCGGCTGGCGATACATCAAATACGATATCGGCGGTCCAGCAGTGGAAAACAATCCACTCAACATTCCGGCAAACGCACCGCTGACACCAAAATGCCACGACGGCGACAATGTCGCTTGCGGTTCAGGACGTAACAGCGAGCTTAGGCACACCAGTATCATCACGCACCCCAGCAAGCCTTGCAGTAAGTTCAATGCATACTGGCCCATATGCTCTAACCAATACAGCCCAATCGCAACCATTGGCAATGCTACCGCAAGAAACACAAACATCTGGCGAAACTGAGCCTGTCGCCAAACATTTCCATATAAGCCCGATATACTGTTCACAATGCTTAGCGCACTGGCGATAAATGCTAAGTCGGCGATCGGTAATAAACCAAATGCGCCGCCAATGCCCAATACGACTAAGCCAAACCCAAACCCCGTCGCTGTTTGAATATAGGCTCCAAAAGCAATAACAAAGAGTAAAACCACTAATGAAACCGTCATAAAACTCACCTTACATAAACCTATCAAAAGCATGAAACATGCATATATGGACTCAGAGACAACAGTTTTGGACTACGAAACAAGTAATTATTACACGTTCCACTAACGTTAAGGCAGCCGATGATAATTCCTATTATCGTCTGAGCGACACTAAAATAATTAAGGGAGTATTTTATGAAAGCTGCTGTTGCCAATACGTTTGGCTCAATTCTAACCATTGAAGACATCCAAAAGCCTACCATTGAACCACATCAAATCTTAGTCAAAATTCATGCCTGCGGCGTTTGTCATACGGATCTCCATGCTTGTCATGGTGATTGGCCTGTCAAACCTACGCTGCCGCTGATTCCTGGCCACGAAGGCGTTGGCGAAATTGTAGAGCTCGGCAGCGCAGTGACACATCTAAGCCTTGGCGATAGAGTCGGTATCCCATGGCTTTACAGTGCCTGCGGTCACTGTGAATACTGCCTAGCAGGCCAAGAAAGCCTGTGTATGTCGCAACAAAATGCTGGCTACTCGGTTGCAGGTAGCTATGCTGAATATTGTGCTGCGCATGCTGACTATGTCATTAAAGTACCCGACAACTTGAACTACGTGGATGCGGCACCGCTTTTCTGCGCAGGTGTCACCACTTATAAAGCGCTAAAGGTATCCGATGCAAAACCAGGCCAATGGGTCGCAGTGTTTGGTGTCGGTGGACTTGGGCACCTAGCTGTTCAATATGCAGTAGCAATGGGTTTACGCGTTGTCGCGGTTGATACCGGTGAAGCGAAGCGTGAATTAGCCACCTCACTTGGAGCTGAGCACTTCTTTGATTTTAAAACAGACAATGTGGTCGAAGATATCCGTGACGCAACAGGTGGTGTTCATGGCAGTGTCTGTACAGCAGTGAGTAAAGCCGGGTTCCGACAAAGCTATGACGTGGTTCGTCGCGGTGGTAAATGCGTGTTAGTTGGCCTGCCACCTGAAGACATGCCATTGCCTATCTTTGATACTGTTCTTAATGGCGTTAGCGTTGTTGGTTCAATTGTTGGCACGCGTAAAGACCTCGAAGAGTGTTTAGAATTCGCGGCACGCGGCAAGGTCAAAGCAATCATCACCGAGAAAAAGCTCGACGATATCAATGCCATCTTTGAAGATATGGAAAAAGGCGATATCACAGGCCGTATTGTCATGTCACTTTAACCCGCTAGGCGCTGGTTTCAATCGTTTAAAACCAGCGCCAACCTATAAACTAAATTAATATCACCAAGCACACTGATTCGCTCATAAAAACGCCAGTTTTTCTGCCACTTTTTCGATGGTCTGTGGTATCTTAGCGCATCCTTGAACATTGTTTGCATTTTTGCAAAAACAAGCGTCTGGGACGATCACTTTATGGGGGGTTACGTGTTTTTTCAGCGAGTGCAAAAATCTTTGCTGCTGTCCGTTATTTGCGGTTTTCAAATGAATGCTTGGACTCAGACCGTCACGTTACCGGTGGTCGACTTTCCTCCCTACATTATGATCTCTGAATCAGATAATAGTATCTCTGGTATGGACATTCGTGTCGTCGAAGCCGCCTTCAAAGAAGTTGGTATTCAGACCACGTTTGAAAAGAAACCGTGGCACAGCATCATCCAAAACATGCAAGCAGGAAAGGTGTTAGGGACCGTCACGTGTTCTCGTCGCCCTGAGCGCGCACCGTTTATGTATTTCAGCGATGAGCTGAGCGCAACCAGTCGCGCGGTTATTAGTCGAGTAGAGCTGGACACTCACGCAATAGAAACTATCTACGACCTTGCAGATTATCAAATTATTTCCGTCGAAGGCTGGGATATGGAACAGCAATTACGCAGTCTCAGCATTCCTCATCAATTAGCGCAAAACATCACCCAAGGCTTAAACTCCGTTGTCAGTGGTCAAACAGACCTTTTTTATGTGTCTGATTACCCTGCATTGTATCAAGCACGTATTCTTGGCATTCATAAAAGTCTAAAAGTCACTAATATTGTATCGGAGCCACTGGTCCCCTTACACGTCTGCTTCAGTAAACACTACCCCGAGTCACGTGAGCTGCTACAAGAGTTCAATAAAGGGCTACAGATCATTAAACGTAACGGCACCTACCAAACCATCCGCGACGAATACCTATAGCCCTTTCATTTTTAGATTGGGCAAGCAGGCAAATGCCAAATTTCGTCTGCGTATTCTTGGATGGTTCGATCGGATGAAAACTTAGCCATTCTCGCCGTATTCAAGATCGCCATCTTCGCCCAATGATTTTGATCTCGATACGCCTCGCTCACTCGTTCTTGGCATTCAACATAAGCACGATAATCTACCAACACTTTAAAGCGGTCGCCCTGATCTAATAAGGTGCGACGGATCTCATCGAACGCATGCGGGTCATACGGGCTAAAATACCCTGAACACAGCCAGTCTAGTGCATTTCTAAGCTCTTCATCTCCATAATAATAGTCATATGGGTTATAGCCATTACGATCAAGCGCCTGAACATCTTCGATTTTCAGGCCAAAGATAAAGATATTCTCATCGCCCACTTCTTCTTGAATTTCAACATTGGCGCCATCCAATGTGCCAATGGTTAATGCGCCATTCAAAGCCAGTTTCATATTTCCTGTACCAGAGGCTTCTTTACCAGCAGTGGAAATTTGTTCGGATAAATCGGCTGCAGGGATGATCTTCGCCGCCAACGAAACACGATAGTTCGGTAGAAACACCACCTTTAATTTGCCTTGAATACGCACATCATTATTAACGGCTTCCGCCACCGCATTAATGGCGTAAATGATAGTTTTAGCTAAAGCATAACCTGGTGCTGCTTTGGCCCCAAAAATAAAGACCCGAGGGACCATATCCATATCAGGATTGTTAAGTAGTCGATGATATAAAGTTAGAATATTTAACAAAGTTAAATGCTGACGCTTGTATTCATGCAAACGCTTGATTTGTACGTCAAACATGGCATTCGGGTCTACATCAACACCGCATTCCGCTTTGATCACCTGCGTTAATGCCTGTTTGTTCTGCAACTTCACCTTCATGAAGGCTTGTTGAAATTCTGGCTCGTCAGCGAAATCTTCTAACTTTCGCAAGCGGTCTAAATTCTTTGGCCAATCAGATTCGATACCGTATTGATCAAATAATTGCGCTAAGCCTGAGTTACAGTTCAATAACCAGCGTCTTGGCGTAATGCCATTGGTTTTGTTGGTAAACTTGCCTGGATAGAACTCGTCAAAGCGCGCAAACAAATCCGTCTTCAAGAGCTGCGAGTGCAAGGCTGCTACACCGTTCACTTTATGGCTACCCACAACCGCAAGATGTGCCATACGCACCATCTTGCCATGCCCCTCTTCAATAATAGAAAGTGCTTGTTTGATGTCATCACGACCAGGCCAACGGGCCTCCACATCATCCATTAAGCGGTGATTAATCTCATAAATAAACTGCAAGTGACGCGGCAACACCTTTTCAAACAGCGCAACGCTCCATGTCTCAAGCGCCTCTGGTAACAAAGTGTGATTGGTATAAGCAAAAATTCGGGTTACTAAGGACCATGCTTGATCCCAATGCAGGCGCTTGTCGTCCACTAAAATGCGCATCAACTCCACGACAGCAATCGCTGGGTGTGTATCATTTAGCTGGATCGCGGCCTTCTCCGCTAATACTTCCCAATCCGAGCCGTTATTACGCTCAAAACGTCGTAAAATATCCGCCAAAGAACAGGCCACGAAAAAGTATTGCTGTACTAGCCTTAGCTCTTTGCCATTTTCCGTTGTATCGTTTGGATAAAGCACCTTCGAGATCGTTTCACCAATCGCTTTAGATCGCACCGCTTCAACGTAGTCGCCTTTGTTGAACTCATCTAAGTCAAAGTCCTCTGTTGAGCGAGAAGACCACAATCTTAGAAAGTTAACCGTTTTGGTGTTGTAACCGGCGACAGGAATATCATGGGGAATGCCCAATACATTTTTTGTTTCGACCCAAAGCGGATGGTAATTACCATAACTGTCATAGGATTCCTCTACACGGCCATAAAACTGAATGGTTTGCGCGTACTCGGGGCGAACTAACTCCCAAGGCGTCCCATAATTGATCCATGTATCAGGATGTTCCACTTGTTTCCCACTCTGAAACGCCTGTTTGAAGAGACCGAATTCATAGTAAATGCCGTAGCCGACAGCAGGTAAATCGAGTGTTGCCAACGAGTCTAAGAAACAGGCTGCCAACCGCCCTAGCCCACCGTTACCCAATCCCATATCCATTTCTTCATCACAGATTTCATCCCAATTTTGGCCAAGCTCTGTAATAGCTTGCTGGGCTTGCTCAAACACGCGTATGTTATGCACGTTATTTACCAGCATTCGCCCCATCAAATATTCCATTGAGAGATAATAAAGTCGGCGTACATTGTCTTGATTATGGCGCGCTTGAGTTTCCACCATGTCATCGATGATGCGATCACGCACCGCAAGGGATAGACAAAGCCACCAATCACGCTTTGAAGCTTGCTCTGAACGCAGCGCTAAGGTGTAACGCATGTGGTACAAAATACCCTCTTTTAGCTCAAGACAAGAAGCTGTGTTGGTATTGGATAGCTCTTGAGAAGTATTCGGCATTGCTATCGTCCTCTGATAAACGATTAGGGATACGTAAAGTGTATGTGCCGTATGTTGCAACGGCATTGCGAGGGCTGTCTAGGGATAAATACGCACTCAGAAAACCTATTAATGCGTTAGATTCATGCAATAAAAAAGCCGACTCTTTGAATCGGCTAAAACAAAAGCAGTTTTTAACGCTAAGCATTACCAAACAAAGTGGCGTGCTTCCACGCCAAGAGCGCTAAATGCAATCGAACGACCCTGTTTCTGTGCGAGTGCATGACATACGATCAAAGGGATTAGATGCTCTTCACGAGGGTGACAGAAACGTCCGCCTTCTACTTCCGACCAATGCAACCAACGCTGCTTCGCTTCGTTTAGGTCTAGATGGCTGCTGGTCACGGTTTCATCAAGCCATGTTTGAAAAGCGTGCACATCGTGTTTCACTTGTGGTGTTTTTGGAGCAAAAAAAGCACGCATATTATGAAAACTAAAACCGGAGCCAATCACCAACGCATCCTTAGGAAGGGCTTCAGCTAACTGCTCTCCTAACATCCAATGCTGGTCTGGGCTTAAAGAGCTGGCTAACGAGATTTGCGCAACTGGAATATTTGCTTCTGGATACATCAGCATCAAAGGGATAAACATACCATGATCAAACCCACGCTTTTCATTTAAACCTATGTGTGTGCCTTTCGCTTCCATTTTATCAGCGATGTCACGCGCCAGTTTAGGGGCGCCCGGCGCGGGATATTGAAACTGATAAGACTCATCAGGAAAGCCATAATAGTCATAGATCAAATCGGGATTTTCAGCCGCCGTTATTTCAAAGCCCGATGTTTCCCAATGGGCACTGATCATGATGATAACCGACGGTTGTTTTGGAAATTGCTGAGGTAACGCCTTAAGTGTAGAGACCAATTCCGCATGGCTTGGGTCACCTAGCAGAGGCATAGGCCCACCACCATGAGATACAAATGCGACATGAGACATACATTGCTCCTTGAACGTTTTATGTTCAATAATTTTTACGATGCATCAAACATTAACCTTATCTTTATTGACAATAAATACATCAAAAGACAATACATTGTTTACCTATCAGAAACAGTTATAGACCGCAGTCACTTATCTAAACAGCCAATTGACTGTTCAGCACTATACCAATAGACTCCTTAAAAACACCAAGTAGCGCCAAAAAATAACACCTAGTCAAATGTAAAATTCATGATGATCATGGTAGATTCGACGTCATGATTTACACAAGTCGTACTTATTGCACCATGATCTTTACACATTGTCACAGACTGTGACGGCGTAAACTCAACGGTGTGGCGAGCTGGCAACAACCAGCATTAAAATAATTAGAAGCGCTCAACGCGCGATTATCACTGGAGAACCTCTATGCAAGAGTTCATTGATTTCCTGAACGGAGTCATCTGGAGCCCTGCGCTCATCTATTTGTGCTTAGGAGCAGGTCTGTTCTATTCGATCCTGACTCGATTCGCTCAAGTCCGCCATTTCAAAGAAATGTGGTCATTGCTATTTAACTCTACGCCATCTGAAAAAGGTATTTCATCGTTTCAAGCCTTAGCAGTATCTCTTTCAGGTCGTGTTGGTACAGGTAACATTGCCGGTGTTGCTGCCGCAATCGGCTTCGGTGGTCCAGGTGCTGTATTCTGGATGTGGGTGGTCGCTTTCCTTGGCGCGAGTACCGCTTACGCAGAGTCAACGCTAGGTCAAATTTACAAAGTGAACGATAACGGTCAGTACCGTGGTGGTCCAGCGTATTACTTTGAAAAAGGCCTTCGTCTAAAATGGTTAGGTGTGTTGTTTGCCTTAGCCTCTATTCTTGCTTGTGGTGTGTTCCTTCCTGGTATCCAAGCCAACTCCGTTGGTAATGCTGTTGCCCAAGTCTTTGGGTCTGGCGATATCATTTCTACTTCTTTCGGTGAAGTGGGCACGACCAAACTCGTCGCTCTGGCTGTTATTCTGGTCGTTCTGGCGTTCATCATTTTTGGTGGTATCAAGCGTATTGCGAACTTTACCCAAGTTATTGTGCCATTTATGGCAATGGGTTATGTGATCATGGCTCTGATTGTTGTCTTCCTAAACCTTGATCAAGTGCCTGGCATTTTTGGACTGATCATTTCTGATGCATTCAGTGCTCAAGCAGGTTTTGGTGCAGCAATTGGTTGGGGTGTCAAACGTGGTGTTTATTCAAACGAAGCCGGTCAAGGCACAGGCCCTCATGCGGCTGCGGCAGCTGAGGTTCAACACCCATCTCAACAAGGTTTGGTTCAAGCGTTCTCTGTCTACGTTGATACGTTGTTCGTATGTACTGCAACAGCACTGATGATTCTGATCACACAAAAATACAACGTTCAGGGTACATTACCTGATGGCCAGTTCATCGTGCAAAACCTACCAGCTGATGTAATCATTGCCTCACCTGCGTTCACGCAAATGGCACTGCAAAGCATCTTTGGTGGTTTTGGTTCAGCGTTTGTCGGCATCGCTTTGTTCTTCTTCGCCTTCACGACAATCTTAGCCTACTACTACATTGCTGAAACAAACGTAGCGTACCTACGTCGTGCGTTGAAAATTAATGTATCTCTAACGTTTGTTAAGCTATTGATCATGTTTATGGTGGCCTACGGTACTGTAAACACAGCAGGCTACATCTGGAATCTTGGTGATGTGGGGGTTGGTCTAATGGCTTGGTTGAACATCGTTGGTATCATCGCCATCTTCTTTATGGCTCGTCCAACAATGAAAGCCTTGAAAGACTACGAAGATCAAAAAGCCGCTGGTGTAGAAGAATACACTTTTGATCCGAAAGCGCTCGGTATTCAAGGCGCTGACTTCTGGGAACAACGCCTAGAAGAGCAAAAAAACAAAAAGTCTTAATCTAACCACAGGTTAGTATGATTAATAAAAAACCGCTTGAAGTCATCTCAAGCGGTTTTTTTTATGTACATAACTAATCAACCTACGCCACGCTAATCGGCCGAAGAAGCCTGCTAGGTAAGGTTGTGCGATAACGCTGTTGATGGGCGTTCGCCAAACAATAACCGATAATCTTTCGCAAACTGGCTCATATGCCAAAACCCCCACTGAGCTGCCAAATCGGCGATATTTTGTCCCGCTTCGGCTTCCATCAAAGCACGTCTTACTCCATTCAAACGAGACATCCGTAGATATTGAATCGGACTGATATCAAGGATACTTTCAAAGGCATATTGTATGGAACGTCGACTCACATTGGTCACTTGGCAGAGGTCCGTCACGGTTAGAGGCGTATCAGGGTTTTCCTGTATAAACGCTCGCGCTAAGTCCACAACCTGTTTGCGATGGTGGTAGCTTTGGGTTTGAGCGGGGGCAGGACGCTCCACTTTAAGCACTTCTAACAATGCCATCATAACAAGGTCATGAGAAATGCGTGCAGATAAGCCTTGAGCGCTGCCTGATCCTAACAACCGATTGAGTAAAAAACGCACCTCTTGCAATGTTTTTTCTGGCAACACTAATCGACCATATTCATTGAGCTCAGACCATTTCAGTTCCACATCATGGATTTCAGCCATACGCATCAATGCTGGCAACTTAACGACCATGCCATACAACTCGTAGTCCTGTGGTGTGGTCAGATCAAACTCACACCCACCAGGACGACACATAATATTGTCAGATCGAACTGACAATCCATTAATACGACTGTCTGATTGATCATTTAAAGGGATACCTAACCAAACAGAATCAGGCCACACCATACATTTTTGTTGTAGTGCCTGACTGGTCACTTCTTTAAACACTTGGAGATCATTAAAAGGCAGCTCCACAATCGAGCCATGAAAGCCTCCACGACTGATTTGGTCATACTCTTGCTGCCAGTTCGTTAAGTTAGCTGCGTGCATGTCTGCATCAAAGGCCTGTTTGCAAGACACCTTAACGCTCTTTATTGGTGCGACGTGATTTTTTAGCCCTGCCATCTTTTTCTCCATTTATCAAATTTGCGCAAACTGCAAACATGAAGTTTTTATAGTTATTTGATTTATAAGGGGTTTTAAAAATTGCCAAAATTCGATAACGCCCATGTAACGGTATTCAACAAAATAGAATAACTTGCTAATCGCTTTACAAAGCAATTCCTATTCCATAAGGCAGCGTTATCAAAGCAGGCTTTTAAAAGTAGACTCAAAGGTGCCAACATGGCAAATGACAACACACAATATCGCTTTCGACATACGGTGGGGGGACGAACATTTGGCTTTAAGAACCTTGCCGATTTAATGGCTAAAGCCACCCCCGCGCGCTCAGGTGACCGTCTTGCAGGTGTCGCGGCAGAAACCGCTGAAGAACGCGCCATCGCGCAGATGACATTGGCTGACGTTCCTCTCAAACTGTTTTTGGAAGACCTGCTCATTCCTTATGAAGACGATGAAATCACCCGTTTAATCATCGACGAGCATGATAAAGGCGCTTTTTCTGTCATCTCCCATCTCACCGTCGGTGGCTTTCGAGACTGGCTGCTAAGTGACCTAGCCACACCAATTACCTTAGAACGCATACGCTTAGGCGTGACACCTGAAATGGCGGCCGCCGTGTGTAAGATCATGCGCAACCAAGACCTTATTTTGGTCAGTAAGAAGTGCCATGTGAAAACTGCTTTTCGGAACACCATCGGCTTACCGGGGCACTTATCAACTCGTTTGCAACCCAATCATCCAACAGATGATTTAACAGGCATTGCTGCCAGTATTTTAGACGGTTTGATGTACGCCAACGGAGATGCGGTCATTGGCATCAACCCCGCCACCGACAATGTGGCACAGGCTTGTCGTTTGATGAACATGATGGATGAGGTCATTCAACACTACGAGATTCCGACGCAGTCATGCGTGTTAACGCACGTCACCAACACCATTGAATGCATTGAACAAGGCGCACCAGTTGATCTGGTGTTCCAGTCCATTGGCGGTACGCAAGCGACCAACGATAGTTTTGGTTTTAATCTAGCTACTCTTGCCGAGGCTCGCGAGGCTGCGCTATCACTTAAGCGCGGCACGGTCGGTGATAACGTGATGTATTTTGAAACCGGACAAGGCAGCTCTCTTTCCGCTAATGCACACCACAATCTGGATCAACAAACCTGTGAAGCACGAGCCTATGCAGTAGCGCGAAAATTTAAACCGTTGTTGGTTAATACCGTCGTTGGCTTTATCGGCCCAGAGTACTTATTCGACGGCAAGGAAATTACTCGAGCAGGCTTAGAGGACCATTTCTGCGCCAAGCTATTAGGCTTACCCATGGGCTGTGATGTCTGCTACACCAACCACGCCCAAGCCGACCAAAATGATATGGACAACCTGATGACGTTGCTTGCCGTTGCAGGCTGCACTTTCATCATGGGCATTCCTGGCTCTGATGACATCATGCTCAACTACCAAACCACATCATTCCACGATGCCATGTATGTACGCCAAGCATTAGGCCTAAGCCCTGCGCCAGAGTTTGATCAATGGCTAAAACACACCAACATTTTTAGTGATGACCAGTTCACATTGAATCATAAAATTCCCGCAGCTTTTGAAACGTCACTAAAACGCATGTTGGGAGACCATTAGTATGAAGCGAATCTTTCCAACGCACCCTATCGAAGAGCCCGTCATTGAAAATCCATGGCAACGCTTACGTGAGTTTACAGACGCACGTATTGGCTTAGGGCGAGCGGGCATTAGCGTACCAACCAAACACCTACTTGCCTTCCAGTTGGCCCATGCCCAAGCCATTGATGCGGTTCACACTCCCCTCGATATAGATGGACTGATCGAAAACCTTGTGTCCCAAAGCTGGTGCCCCAAAGGCCAGCCGCTACGTTTACATAGCCGAGCAGAACATCGCGACATGTACCTACAACGCCCAGATTACGGTCGCCTTCTGAATAAAGCCTCAGAGCAAACCTTAGAAGATCACGCTTACCTGTGTGATGACGAATACGATCTGGCATTTGTTATTGTTGACGGTCTATCGGCCTTCGCTATTGAAGAGAACGTAGCGCCCTTTTTAGGAAAATTGATCCCGCAACTGACGAGCGGGCCAGAGCCTTGGCGCATCGCTCCGTTTTGCTTGGTCGAACAGGGGCGTGTCGCCATTGGCGATCACATTGGCGACCTTCTCAGAGCAAAATGTGTTGTTGTGCTGGTAGGCGAGCGCCCCGGCTTGAGCTCACCCGACAGCATGGGGCTCTACCTAACTTGGAGCCCTAAGGTGGGGCATACCGACGCCTTTCGCAACTGTATCTCCAATATCCGTACTGCGGGGCTGAACTACCCTGAGGCTGCCCGCAAAGCACTCTACTTGCTTAATGAAGCGCGTAGCAAACAACTCTCCGGCGTCAAACTTAAGGATCGCACAGACGATTCCGTGCTGGAGCATGAAAACGATAACAACAACTTTCTAATCACTCAAAAACCTTAACCATAACAGTACACATGAGGAACACACATGGCTGAACAAATGGATCAAGACTATCTGGCCAAGCGCCAGCTAAAGCGCGGCACCGCTGGTTGGATGCTACTCGCAGGTCTAGGGGTGTCGTACGTCATCTCCGGAGACTTCGCAGGCTGGAACTTCGGTATTGGCGAAGCTGGCTGGGGCGGCTTCGCCATCGCAGCCGTGCTGATGGGCATCATGTACCTGACACTGGTGCTATCGCTAGCCGAAATGTCAGCATCAATACCCGCTGCGGGTGGTGGCTACAGTTTCGCTCGGCAAGCGATGGGGCCTGTCGGTGGCTATATGACTGGTTTGGCAGTGCTCATTGAATATGCATTGGCTCCAGCGGCTATCGTTATTTTCATCGGTTCAGCGGTAGAAGAACTACTCGGTTTCAATGGCCCTGTTGTCTACGCCCTGTTTTACCTCGTCTTTATCGGCATTCATTTAGCTGGTGTGGGCGAAGCCCTAAAAGTTATGATGGTCATTTCTGGTTTGGCAGTGGTCGCAATTTTAGGTACGGCGGTCGCATTAATCGGCGATTTTGACGCCTCGCGCCTGTTTGATATCGCACCTACCGACGCAGCAGGCGCATCAGAGTTGATGCCTTTTGGTTGGTACGGAGTCTGGGCAGCACTGCCGTTTGCAATGTGGTTATTTCTCGCTGTGGAAGGGGTTCCTCTAGCGGCCGAAGAAGCCAAAGACCCGGCGAAAGATGTGCCGAAAGGTATTATTGGTGCGATGATTTTCTTACTATTTACCGCAACCCTAGTCGTCTTATTGCTGGCTGGTGTTACCGGTGCAGAAGCAATCGGCAGCAGTGCGGTACCGTTAGTGGATGCTTTGAACGTAGCCGGTAAACCAACGTTGGCGACACTGGTGAATGTGCTTGCACTGGCCGGTTTGGTGGCATCATTTTTCTCCATCATCTATGGCTACAGCCGTTTAGTCTTTGCCTTGTCACGTGCTGGCTACTTACCAAAAAGCTTGTCTCTTACGAATAAACGTAAGGTCCCTGCTCGTGCTCTGATTGTTCCTGGCGTATTTGGGTTCCTAGCGTCATTAACGGGCGAAGGGGATCTGATGCTAGGAATGGCTGTGGTTGGTGCCACCGTGTCGTATGCATTGATGGCGCTAAGTCATATTCTACTGCGCATTAAACAGCCTGATATGCCTCGTCCTTATAGAACACCGGGGGGCATTGTTACTTCCAGTATCGCCTTGGTGCTATCGATTATTGCGCTAACAGGTGTTTTCGCCTATGACCCACGTGCCTTTATGTATACCTTGGCACTGTTTGTGATCGGCGCCGCGTATTTCTTTTTGTACAGCAAAAATCGTCTCGTCGCGAAAACGCCTGAAGAAGAGTTCAATATGCTGGCACAAGCGGAAGCCGATTTAACCACAACCCCTTAAAACGCTCTAATCTCTTAGTCTTATCATAGACAACTCTCCTATTTAGGAGCGCCCTTCACGATCTAATCGTGCGGGGCGTTTTTTTGGCTAAACTGCTTTAACCACATTTGCCTATGCTTAATTCGATCCCTTAGCAATCGCTGAATATCCTTAAACGGCTGTGACCACTGACCTATCATCCCCATGTCATCAATCGCTTGCTGGGTACCAAAACGAATAGCTTGATCATCGTGCCCTGCGTGCCAACTACCAAATAATCGATCCCAAATAGCCAACACCACACCAAAGTTACGATCATAGTGATGACGCGCTACCGAATGGTGTATCTGATGTTGCGCGGGTGAGATAAGCCATTTTTCAATACGAGGACCGTAGCTAAGCGCCACACCAGAATGACGTAAATTTGCCCCGAATACATTAAACAAAAATGTCGTGACTAGTACGCCGTAGATCTGCCATAAACTGACTTGATTAGGAAAAGCCACCAGAAATACGCTGATAACAAAACTTTGAGAGACCATAGAGCGGAGGAAAAACAATAACCCTTCAACGGGGTGAGTGCGAAAGACGGTAAACGGCGTTAGTACTTTGGCACTGTGATGCACCTGATGAAACACCCATAACCAAGGGCTTTTGTGCATACACCAGTGCACAAAAAAACGCGAAAAATCATCGATTAGAAAGTAGCATAAGGTAAATAAAACCATTACAACGGAAGTCGACCAGCCTAGCTGCAGATCACGAAAGCCGTGTTCTTGCCAATAGAAGTATAGCCAACTAATCCAAACCGCCTGAGTAAGTGCTTTCGGGATCAATAACGCTAATAAAAGGCGATTAACCAGCCACAATGCGTAGTCAGTTCGCGCTGAGCGATGGAACCAGACTCGCCATGATAAATAAGGCTGTAAACGCAACCATCCCTGACGACCATAACGAATGGTTAATAGCGCGCCCGCAAACAACAATGCCGACGCAAGATACCAAACAGACACTCGCTTGCTCGTATCCAACAAAGACGAGCCAGCAAATGCCAGCTCGTCTCCTAACCAAGCAACAATGTTTTCCAACATTATTAAAACGCCCGTTTAGTCATTTTCAGCGCTTTTACCTGCAGTATTAATTTGTTCTAAAACAGCGCTCATGCCGCCCGTTTTATCTTTCAGCTTTGCTTTTAAGTCAAAATGTTGGGCTAGTAGGTTTTGCACTTTGATCATATTCAATTTGTATTCTTGCATAATGCCCGCATTGGTTTGTACAAAGCCACCTTTACCATCGTATGCGGCCACTTGCATGTCACCGAACAGTACAGGGCTAAAGCCAATCAAACGATCTAGGCTTGCTTGCGCTTTACCTAGATCTCGACCCGCAGCTTCAAGAGACAGCGCAAAACCTTTTAATTCACCCCAGTGTTTTACGTAATCACGGAATGCTTTGCTGACATCACCATGCGCTTCTTCAATGATCGCGATTTTCTCAAGATCAGCGTAGACGCTACCCGCGTATTTGAACGCCGCCTCAGCAATGACTTGCTGCCACGCCGTCGCAATCGTTGCTGCGTAACCCTTTAATTCACCGCGCTGCTCGTCAGTTAGACGTTCACCATTTGCTTTGCTAATCAACTGGCGACCGTCAACAAACGCCTGCATGATCGTATGGAAGTATGTGGTATCAGAGCTGGCATCGATGCTGGCGGCATAATAAGCGTGTGCAAACGCCATTTCTGACTTCAGGTCTACAACACCATCGCCATTTGCATCGGCTTTTGCGAAGTACTCAGGATTCTGTTTGGTAATTTGCACAACTTCATTTGGCGTAAGCTCTAAACCATGTGCCGGCGCTCCAAAGTAACCAAACGCTTCGTCCCATACATGTTCTTTACCTGTATAAGGTACGCCTTCTTTATAGGCTTCGTTATTTGGATGCTGATCTGCCTCTAACTTCTCTTCTAAGTAATGGTTAACCGCTTTGTTATAGAACACTGCGCCCATGGCAAACTTAGAGATTAGCTGAGTGTAATCGTAACCATTAACAGGGTCATAACCTTGCTTACTGTTTGCTGCCAGTTCTACCCATTGTTGTAACAACTCTTGTGCTGTTGGATTGCCAGGCCAACCTGTGATCACACCATCGTAAGCGCTGGATAATAAGTCTTTCCCCTTAGAGAGTTCGTCAACTTGAGACTGTTTAATAGCAAAACCCTCTTTGCTAACAGGATCAAGAATAATACGACCTTCTTCTTTGCCAGATAAGTACATCAACATCTGCGCTAGGTCGCCTTGGCTCACCACTTTTTTCAGCGAATTATGCAGGACATGACGTGCAATCTGACCGGAGTAGGCAACAGAGGAAGTCGCATCACCGTCATAGCCTTTTAACGTAACATCGAATTCATAAGACATGGCATTAGCCTGCACAGCCCCCGCAGTGACTAGCAAAGCAAGTAAGGTCTTTTTCATTGTTCTAACCCTTAGATTTAAATAGTTGACAGTATCAAATACATTAGAAAAAACTTATTAAAAGAGAAGTTAACAATTATAAGAACCATTATCAATATTAATTGTATATATAACTCCTTATATCTGTTTTTCAAAGAACACTTTTATTGACGTACTATTTATTCTTAAAACCTTCTATAAATCGCTTTATTTCTTCCCTAAAACTCCTATGATCGCTTTTCCTTACACAGCTTTCTTAGAGGGTGACTGCGTGCTAAATGAAGAGTTTATCGATCTGCTAAAACATCTTATTCGTGCTCCTTCCGTAGTCGGCGCGGAGCACTCGTTTTTTCGAGTTCTGCAGCGTGAGCTTGAAGAGCGTGGCGCGAAAGTAACTTGGTATGAAGGTGTCTTAGTCGCACAAGGCAGTGATCCATTTAGTACCATGTTCTCTGCGCACATCGATCGACATGGTTTAGTGTGTACTGGCCCTAACGAATTCCAATACGCCGCATTTGTCTCAGCCAATCGAACCGATCTATTGAACAATTCTGTGTCTGAGCAGCTCATGACAAAGGTAACGGAGCGCTTTAACCAAGAAAACGTTTATGCTTACGAACCTTGGTCTGGTGGCTACCGTGGAAAAGGTGTCATCCGCAATGGCTACATCTGTGAATACCGAAACAACTTAATTTTCGAAGTCGAAGGCCTAGAAGGGGTTGTTGCTGGCACGCCAGTCGCTTTTGAAGACACACTCGCTCGTAATGGCGATCGTTTAGAAGGTCAGCTCGATAATGTTATTTCGGCCGCGGCGCTGGTTCACCTATTCAGCCAAGGGTTTACTGGAACCGCTTTTTTTACCGCGCAAGAAGAAGCAGGTAAAAGCTGGCGCTACTTGCTAGAGTGGTTTAGACGCTTTGGCGGTACAACTAACCGCTTGTTCGTTGTTGATACGAGTCCATTTCCAGATATAGAAAGCGCAGATCAACAGCTACTGGTTTTGCGTGAAAAGGATGCTAACGCTTCCTTTAACCCCGAAAGTACAGCGTTGCTCGAACAACTATGTGAAGAGATTGGCTTTAGCTTCTTATATAAGAACCGTTATGTTGAAGCAGAGAACGAAAAATTAATCGCTGCCGGCCAGTCGCCAAGCTCACTTGGCAGTACTGAGTTAGGTCGCATCATCTCGGCATCTAATGGCTTGGTCGATGGTACTACTTTACAAATCCCAACTACGGGCTATCACACTATGCATGAATCGGCTTCATTTGCTTCAGTGAATGCGTTTCTACTATTACTGCAGGCGATTGCAAAACTGCGCTAAGACTGTCTGAAAGCTCGACTATACTCAAAACTGTGGCCATACGAGTGCACATTTTGCTCTTATAGCCTTTTTTAAGTGATTAGCCTAAGCATTTTGTGCAAAAGTTATGTAATTGAAGAGGGATTATTTCAAGAATACTAATGAGTTAAGACGCTATCATTGTGTAAAGAAGCCATAATACGTCAGTTTTTTGTCAAGTTGCTTCAAATGCTTCACAAGTCAGACAATCTTTGCACTTTTATATCTAAGTCAAATTATAAATATTTAATGTACACTTAAGCTATTACTAAATGACATCCCCCCTAAGGAGAGAGACATGTCTAACATTTTTAAGAAAACAGCAATTCTAAGTGGTATCCTTGCAGCATCAGCAACGGCTGTGCACGCAGAAGAGCCAGTTGCAGGTTTCACACTTACACCAAGCATTGGTTATTCCGCACCTGATAACAATCGTGACTTGGATGACGATCGTGCGTTCGGTCTTAGCTTTGGTTACCAATTCGATAACCCATGGGGCGTTGAGTTCACTTACCTAAACTTAGACAGTGAACTTAGCAACGGTCAAAACATCGATGCTGATCAATACCGTCTTGACGGTTTATACAACTTCTTTAACAGCTCTAGCGTAACGCCTTACCTAGCAGCGGGTCTTGGTTCTACGCACTACGACTTAGATCTTGACGGTGACGAAAACACTCAGCTTAATGCGGGTGGTGGTTTAAAATTCGCACTAAGCGACAATACGTCTCTACGTGCTGATTACCGCGTTGTAGAAGATTTAGAAGCAGATCACACAGACCAAGTAGCAACAATCGGTCTTCAGTACTCTTTTGGCGCTAAAAAAGCGGCACCAGCGCCAGCACCAGTTGTTGAACCAACGCCAGTGGTTGAAGTAACGCCTGTTGTTGAGCCAGAGCCAGCACCACCAGTGAAAACAGTACTACCATACGACATTCACTTCGCATTCGACTCTGCTCATGTTGCTCAGTCTGAATACTCTGATCTACAAAACATTGCTGATCACCTAGAAGCAAACCCTGAGCAAGTTGCTCAAATCCGCGGTTTTGCTGATTCAGTGGGTCCAAAAGAATACAACGAAACATTGTCTGTAAAACGTGCTGATGCTGTTGCCAAACGATTAGTTGAAGACTTCGGTGTAGACGCTAGCCGTCTAGACACTGTTGGTTACGGTGAAGCTTACCCAGTAGTAGAAAATACATCTAAAGCAAATCGTCAGCTAAACCGTCGTACAACGACTGTTTCTTTCTCTTCTCGCGAAGCGATGGAAAACGATATGCCTAACTAAGTTTTTGACTTAGTTTAAAAGAAAAACCAGACTTCGGTCTGGTTTTTTTGTGCCTTTCATTTACAAGACTATTAACAATTGCCCTTCTTCGCTTGCCCCGGCGGACAGAAGCTATTGTTATCGCTACCTTTATCATGTTTACGCTTACCATCATGATCACCACTACGACTGGCCTCAACATCGACACCGCCAATTTCACCGGCTACTCGATGTACCGAACAACCCGATACAATTAGCGCGGCTAAAGCCACTAGCAATATATTTTTCATCCATCTCTCCTGATATTCTTTTTCGCCAGACTAACGGACAAAGCGCTGTTTAATCGAGTGTTTTTACACAGGCAAAGCATTCCTTTCGCAATTTAGACACTCCACTTTACGCCATAAATCCGGTATAAAAAAAGGCGATACGCAGTTGCGTATCGCCTTTTCAGTTTGGAACGTTTAGCCGACGAGGTTAAGCCTCAAAGCGATCCAAGTTTTCTAGTGGGTAGAAATCTGGGTAAGGTAAAGATGCAACACCAGAGTCAACGGCAGCTTTAGCCACTGCTGCAGACACTTCAGTTAGCAAACGCGTGTCCATTGGTTTCGGTAGAATGTATTCTTTACCGAACGTCAATGCAGAGCCACCGTAAGCCGCAACAACATCCGCAGGCGCTTCTTCTTTCGCTAGGTTTTTCAAAGCATTCACCGCAGCTACCTTCATCTCTTCGTTAATCTTCGTTGCACGCACATCCAGCGCACCACGGAAAATGAACGGGAAGCCAAGTACATTGTTTACTTGGTTCGGGTAATCAGAACGGCCTGTTGCCATGATCAAGTCAGAACGCGCAGCCAAAGCAGCTTCTGGATTAATCTCTGGATCTGGGTTTGAACATGCAAACACCACTGGATTGGCAGCCATTTTCATCAGCTGATCAACCGTCAATAAGTCTGGACCAGATACACCGATGAAGACATCCGCACCATCAATTGCATCGTCTAAGCTGCGCGCATCCGTTTCGATTGCAAACGTTGCTTTGTATTCGTTCAGATCATCACGACCAGAATGAATAACACCTTTGCGGTCAAGTACGTTGACGTTCTCACGCTTTGCGCCACACGCAATAATCAAGTTCATACATGCTGTCGCCGCGGCACCTGCACCCAGACATACGATTTTCGCGTCAGCAATGTTTTTGCCCTGTAGCTCAAGAGCATTTAATAGACCTGCAGCCGTTACAATAGCAGTACCGTGTTGGTCATCATGGAAAACAGGGATAGAACAACGCTCAATCAACTGACGCTCGATTTCAAAACACTCAGGCGCTTTGATGTCTTCTAGATTGATTCCACCGTATGTATTGGCAATACGCGCAACCGTATCGATGAACGCTTCAGGGCTTTCAGCTTCTACTTCCACATCAACCGAGTTCACACCAGCAAAACGCTTAAACAATACGCCTTTACCTTCCATTACTGGCTTAGACGCCAACGGACCGATGTTGCCTAGACCAAGTACCGCAGTGCCATCAGAAATGACGGCTACTAGATTGCCTTTACCGGTATAACGGTAAGCTGCCTCTGGGTCTTTCGCAATTTCACGGCACGGCTCTGCTACACCTGGACTGTATGCCAAAGATAAGTCGCGAGACGTTGCTGTTGGCTTGCTGATAGTGATGCTAAGTTTGCCTGGTACTGGTTTCTCATGGTACTCAAGCGCAGCTTGTTTTAGATCTTCTGCCATTTTTGTTATTCCGTCTATTTAATAGTGTTGTTCGTTCGCTTTGCAGCAAATGGATGGGCGTCTTTCTGGCTTTTCGATACTAGGAGTACCGACCTAGAAGAAGCTCCTTATAAAATTATAATAGTGCGTATCGGTTAATCCGATGACTTAATTCTACGTAAGTCTTGAGGATGTTTCACCGTCAATACGACGGATTTAAACCGATCTTGCTGGCGTTTCTTGCGTTGATACTGCCAGCCTCGGGCTTCGATCATCTTACCCTGTAGATAGAATACATCTTTTTGAGCCCAATAGTGCTCTGCATATCGAGGAATATTGATCACTAGATCTTGATCAGTCTCTAGCCACCAACCGCCACGATTATGCGTAATGGACATCAGTGTTGATCGTACGACCGCAAAGCCTGCTTGTGGCTGCCAATGCGTCGAGTATTGCCAAAGTCCGCGTTTTGCTTCACGGGCGCTTAGCTCCGCTTGAACAAAACAATCTTGGTATTTTAGATTAGGCGGAACAGCAACACGATAACCTAACCCATCGGATAGTAACCGACTTGTTATCGAGTCTCGATCTTTCGTAAATAAATAATACAGCTTACGACCATAGCGGTCTTCGTTTTCTTGCGCACTTTGCCAATAAACGTGACTTCCCGCAAGCGCCGTTAAGCGCTGCTTGGCTTCTAAAGCATACGCTTCATGGTGTCCCTGCTCGTGATCCAGCTCCGGTGTATTAATACCCACGAGACGAATTTTACGGCCATCCTTGAGGTATAGGGTATCGCCGTCAATGACTTTGGCGACTTGTGCCTTTTGTAAATCCCCATCGGCAAGGCATTGCCCGAAACTTGGGAATGGCAGGCACAAAAAAAGCGCCAAGAGAGCTTGGCGCTTTTTTTGAATCAGCATACGTATCATCCACCAATTACTTAGTAGTACGACGTGCTCCGAAACGTTTGTTGAAGCGATCAACACGACCACCTGTATCAAGCATTTTCTGCTGACCAGTGTAGAACGGGTGACATTGGCTACATACATCGATGTGTAGATCGTTGCCAAGTGTAGAATTTAGAGTCAATGTGTTGCCACAAGTACAAGTTGCAGAAACAGTAGAGTAATTTGGGTGGATATCTTTTTTCATCGTTTTTTACCTTAAGGTTTGGTGTGCCGCCACTTAGTCAGTAATTCAGATTGCTAAGCACCGCACGATTCGTTGTACATCAATTGTACAGTGGTACCAAGAGCCGCGTATTTTAGGCGTCAAAACAGCTTTCGGCAAGCCCTTTTACGATAATTTCACCGTCTGAAAGCAAGTGAAAAGTTCACATTTTCTCGCCAGACTGACGTACACTTAACACATACGCTGTCGTTTGAAATCTTTTTGTTGATAAATCAAGGTATTAGTCTTTTATGGAAGACACACTTCTCACCAAAGACCCCTATGTCAAAGTGGCTTTAAATGTGCCACTACGTGCCAGTTTTGACTATAAAATCCCTAAAGCCTTGGCCTATCGCCATCATATTCGTCCTGGCATGAGGGTCAAAGTTCCATTTGGGAACGGTGACCGTCAAAGCATTGGCCTTGTTATTGAAACCAGCACGCAAAGTGATTTTAGTGATGCTCAGATCAAACCATTAACTGCACTACTAGACGACAGTCCCATCATTCCTCAGGAGCTGTTTGATCTATGTGCTTGGGCCGCACGCTATTACCATCATCCTATTGGCGAAGTCTTTTTTCACGCATTACCCACCAGCTTACGTAAAGGCGAAAGTGCCGATTTTCGCACTGAAACCTGGTGGTTTGTGACAGAGCAGGGTCAACAAACTGACATCGACAGTTTAAAAAACGCAAAACAGCAAAAAGCATTTTTAGAGGCCATACAACAGCACGCTGAGCATGGCTTAAGCCCGCACCTAATAAGCGTGTTAGAACTCACTACCAATGCCGCAAAAGGGCTTGAGAAAAAGGGCTTAGTACGCAGTGAACAGCGTAATTTAAAACGTACAGTAGAAACCCATGCACATCAGACACAAGTACCGCCGAGCCTAAACTTAGAACAAGCCGCCGCGACAAAAACCATCCTCGCCATGCGCAATGAGTTTGGCGTCGCATTATTAGACGGCATTACGGGCAGTGGCAAAACTGAGGTATTTTTACGTGTCATTGAGGCCCTACTTCAAGAAGACAAGCAAGTCTTGGTGATGGTGCCTGAGATTGGCTTAACGCCTCAAACCCTGCGACGTTTTGAAAGCCGTTTTAATACCGACATCGTCTTGATGCATTCGAATATGACGGATCGCGAGCGCTTAGACGCTTGGCTGATGATTGAACACGGTGATGCCAAAATTATCATTGGCACTCGATCATCGGTGTTTATTCCAACCGCGAACCTAGGGCTGATTATCATTGATGAAGAACACGACGCCTCCTACAAACAACACGAAGGTTTCCGTTACCACGCTCGTGACATGGCAATAAAACGTGCTCAGGGGCAAAACATTCCGGTGTTGCTCGCCTCAGCCACACCCTCCTATGAAAGTCTCGCCAACGCCTTACAAAAACGTTATCTATGGCTCAAATTACGCCAGCGTGCAGGGGAAGCGGAGTTACCACAAATGGAGCGTGTCGACCTACGCGGCCAAAGTCTCAAGCAAGGCTTCAGCGAATACACACTGGAACGTATGCGCCAAACCTTGGAACGTCGCGAACAAGTATTGGTCTTCCTCAACCGTCGCGGCTATGCTCCGACATTAATGTGCCATCAGTGCGGCTGGATCGCTGCGTGTGATCATTGCGATGTGAACCTCACCGTTCACAAACACGCCAATAAACTGCACTGCCACCATTGCGACAGCCATAAGCCCCTTACTCAGGAATGCCCAGAATGCCATAGCAACGAATTGTTTACCGTTGGTGAAGGCACTGAGCAAGTCGAGGGTGTACTAAACCAGTACTTCAAACAGACGCCCGTATTGCGTATTGACCGAGACAGCACCCAACGTAAGTCGGCACTCACGCAAATCACACAAAAAATCCACGAGCACGATCAAGCGATACTGGTGGGCACGCAAATGCTTGCCAAAGGCCATCACTTCCCGAATGTGACTTTAGTCGTGATCATGGACGCCGACGTGGGCCTTTTTTCTTCTGACTTTCGTGGCATGGAGCGCACCGCTCAACTGATCACCCAAGTGGCTGGGCGTGCAGGTCGCAGCAGCAAACGCGGCCACGTACTGTTGCAAACGTACCACCCGGACCATGCAGCGATTCAATGCTTGTGCGAACAAGGCTACGAAGCCTTAGCGATGGATGGCTTAAGGGAGCGTCAACAACTCGCTCTGCCGCCATTTCATCATCAGGTGGTTATTCGCGCCGAATCGCAACAAGAGCAACAAGCGATGGGGTTATTGATGCATTTGCGCAACGAATTATCCGTACACCTGTCTGATGATATGCAAGTCGTCGGTCCCTATGCCGCCATCATTGTCCGAAAGGCTGGCCAACACCGCGCATTGTTAAGTATAAAAAGCCCTCAACGAGGCAATTTGCACCGTGTCATCGCATCGGCAAGTCGGTGGCTTGAACAAAACACGAAAAATCATAAAATTCGGTTCGCGATCGACGTCGATCCGCTGGAAACTTTCTAATGCACTGCGCATAATGTGCGCACTCAACTAAAACAATGATTCTCATATGTTAGATTTCATGCTCTTAGCGACCCAGAACAACCGTTCAAGAAAAGGAGCGACGCGTAAAGCACCGCCACCGCCCCCAAAACGCAGCTTGCCGTGGTGGCTTTGGCTCGTCGTACCAGCGCTGTTAGCGTCGTTTGTGTTTGTGCTGGTCAAATTAGCCTCGGTGGAAACACAACCTAGCACGACCAAAGTGCAGACCGTTGCGCCAGCCAAACCTGCGCCAGCTAAACCAAAAGAAACCGTGAAAGCGGCACCTAAAGCAGCGGAAAAACCACAAAGCGATAAATTTGAGTTTTATCAGCTGCTGCAGGACAGCGAAGTGGATACCAGTCACGTCGATGCTTACGAGTATCAACCACGTGAAGAGGAAAACTTCAGCTATATGATTCAAGCCGCATCGTTCCGCTCCAGCGCCGATGCCGACCGTCTTCGCGCCAAGCTAATTTTATCTGGCCTAACCGCATCGATCAAAGCCAGCACCAGTGAAGATCGTGGTACATGGTATCGTGTCGTTGTAGGACCATTCGACACTCGCTCTGGTGAGAGTCGTGCACAAGATAAATTGGCCGAGATGGGCATGAATTCCTATACCTACAAGATCAAAAAAGAACCGTAAAAAGCGCAACAACCCGTAAAGCGCCTAACGATTCCCGTTTGGCGCTTGAAATCCTCACGCTTACCCCCATTTTGATTAGTAATCGAATGTGGAGTAAATCATGACTACGATTCTAACCGTACGTAAAGACAACCAAGTCGTCGTTGGCGGCGATGGCCAAGTTTCCTTAGGCAACACAGTAATGAAGGGCAATGCCCGTAAAGTGCGCCGTCTATACCGTGGCGAAGTCATCGCTGGATTTGCCGGAGGCACAGCTGATGCATTCACCCTGTTCGAACGATTCGAAAGCCAATTAGAAAAGCACCAAGGTCACCTTGTGCGTGCTGCGGTGGATCTTGCCAAAGACTGGCGTTCAGACAAAGCCCTACGCAAACTGGAAGCGATGCTGATCGTGGCTAACAAAGAAAGCACGCTAATTATTACGGGCAACGGCGATGTGGTCGAACCGCAACACGGTGCCCTTGCCATTGGCTCTGGCGGTAACTTTGCCGAAGCCTCTGCCCGCGCCTTGCTCGAAAACACCGAGTTAAGTGCCCAAGACATCGTTGAAAAAAGCCTGAACATCGCGGCTGATATCTGTGTCTTCACCAACCATAGCCTAACGATCGAAACCGTCATCATCGATCCACAGCTTGAAGACAACTCACAGTAACGAATTTAAGAGATTAGACCCATGAGCTACATGACTCCAAGAGAAACGGTCAATGCCTTAGACCAACACATTATCGGCCAGCAAAAAGCCAAACGCGCAGTCGCAATCGCCTTGCGTAACCGCTGGCGTCGCATGCAATTACCCGAAGAAATGCGCGCAGAAATCACACCTAAGAACATCCTGATGATTGGTCCAACTGGTGTGGGTAAAACTGAAATCGCACGCCGTTTGGCAAAACTTGCTAATGCACCATTCATTAAAATCGAAGCAACAAAATTCACCGAAGTCGGCTATGTGGGCCGTGACGTCGACTCTATTATCCGCGATCTGATGGAATCTGCGATTTCCATGTTGCGCAAGCAAGAAACAGAGCGCATGAAAGACAAAGCCGAAGACGCCGCCGAAGACCGCATCCTTGATGCCCTACTTCCACCGGCACGCGGTTTCGAAGAAGATTCAGCGTCTAACTCAACGCGCCAAGCGTTCCGTAAAAAACTGCGCGAAGGTCAGCTAGACGACAAAGAAATCGATATCGAAGTGTCGGATTCCCCTGCAGGCGTAGAAATCATGACGCCACCGGGTATGGAAGAAATGACCAGCCAGCTACAAAGCCTGTTCTCCAACATGGGCGGCGACAAAACCAAAAAACGTAAGCTGAAAGTAAAAGACGCACTGCGCCAAATCCGTGAAGAAGAAGCAGGCAAACTGGTCAACGAAGAAGAACTGAAAGCACGCGCTGTCGAAGCTGTTGAACAACACGGCATCGTGTTTCTCGATGAAATCGACAAGGTCGCGAAAAGCTCGGATCGCTCCAGCGGTGAAGTGTCTCGTGAAGGTGTACAGCGTGACTTGCTACCACTGATCGAAGGTAACACGGTCAGCACCAAATACGGCATGATCAAAACGGACCACATCCTATTTATTGCGTCCGGTGCATTCCACCTATCCAAGCCATCGGATTTGATTCCCGAGCTACAAGGTCGCTTACCGATTCGTGTTGAACTGGACGCACTGACCGTGAACGACTTCAAGCGTATTTTGACGGAACCTAGTGCGTCCCTGACAAAACAGTACGTAGCACTGGCGAAGACGGAGAACATTCATCTAAACTTTACCGAAGAAGGCATCACACGTATTGCGGAAATCGCTTGCCAAGTGAACGAACGCACTGAGAACATTGGTGCTCGTCGTCTGCACACCGTTTTGGAGCGCCTACTCGAAGAAGTGTCCTACTCCGCAAGCGACATGCCGGATGAGCAACAAGTTGATGTTACGGCTGAGTACGTAGATCAGCAACTTGGCGAAATCGCTGAGAACGAAGATCTTAGCCAATACATTTTGTAATTTGATAACCTTTTAAGATAGATCGAGAGCAATCATGGCAACGCCTGTTCCAACAAAAATTCACTACCATAAACAATCCCGTGAACTGGAGCTGGCGTTTGCCGATGGCTCAAGCTATCGCCTCAGCGCTGAATATTTACGTGTTCACTCACCGTCCGCGGAAGTCCGCGGTCACGGTGCGCAAATTCCAATTTTACAGCATGGCAAACGCAATGTGATGATTATGAACATTGAGCCTGCAGGCAACTATGCCATTAAAATTACCTTTGATGATGGCCATGATTCTGGCCTGTATTCGTGGGACTACCTATACAATCTAGGCAAAAACCACGATGAGCTCTGGCAGATGTATTTAGATCGCCTTGAGAAAGAAGGCCGCACGCGCGACTCTTCTAGCATTCAAATTCATCAAGTACATTAAACTGGATCGAAACCATGTCTTTTAGCCTTGCCGCCTTTAGCTCTATCGAACATGCCATCAACTACGCCCTGAAAAAGGACCCGCCATCGCAACGCCACTTGGCAAAGCTAGCGGGCCAGCAAATTTTTCTGGAAGTAGAAGATTTTAATCTGATCATTCAGATTCATGTGTTGGAAGAAGGCGTCATGCTCGACTGCCCACAAAGTATGGAAGACATGGAGCTGGACGCAAAATTGGATACCCATGTTAAAGGCCCAAGTAGCGCTTATCGCAAGCTTCTAGAAGGGGATGGTTTCTTCGATGGAGATTTACGCATTCGCGGTAACGCTCAAGCACTGATGACGTTGCATAAAGTCATGCAAGGCTTTGAGTTTGACTGGGAAGGTATCTTAGCAGACAAGATTGGCGATCTACCTGCCGCCACCTTTGCACGTCTTATGCGCACACAATGGACATGGTCAAAACAAGCCGCCACCAATGCTCGCGTACATTTAGTCCACTACCTGCAATCCAACAGTGAGCTATTGCCAAGCAAGATCGAGTTTGATCACTTTGTCGATGAAACCGAACGCTTAGGCATGCAGATCGAACGCTTAGACGCCAAACTCAAACAAGCCGAGCGCAAGCGCGGTTAAACTCTAATTTATATACTGTTTTCATTTAAACGCCTTAATTTTAAATGAAAACAGTCATTAATAGCTTAAAAGATCGATCATCGATAAAAATCAAAGCCTCAGTTCTTTCTATTTTTATAGCTCCAACTATTATGTAAAAATGCCAAGAAGAAAAAGAAATATAAATAGGAATTTATTTTTAATTCATCAAAACTTTCACCGGAAGAAAAGAAAAAATAAGCAGCCAACAGTGGGTAAATATAAAAAGTAAATCTTATATATGAAAACAAAACCTTATTAAAAATAAGGTACTGAACAAACAAGGAAAAAATCAAAAATAAAGAAAACTCAACATTACCCATACTAGTCCCATTTAATTTATTGGATCTTATATAAAATCCTACACTTATAGGTAAAAAATAGGATGGTTGTATAAAAACTCAGTAAAATCAACTCGAATCACTACCACTAAATAAAATCATCACACACCCAATACCAGAGAATAGAAAAAAAACTTTCTATATTAAACTTCAAATCATCTTCTAAGAAATTAAAATCACCCCAAATAAGGTAAAATGAAAGTAAAAAATAAAATGGAGTCAATATTAAAATTATTTTTTTATTGAAGAAACCAACCACATAGGAATTAAGTAAAACGGCTAATATTACAACCACAGTGTCCAAAATCTTCTCCTATAGCTTAAAGCTCAACGTGTCATAATATTCTCTTCGTAATATATCTGATATTTCCATGCGTTGTTGACCAATGCCACCATTAACAGAAGCCTCTATTTTAATGAGTAAATCTTGATTGTTCATTTGATTTGTATTTTCAACAATAAAGTCAGTCAAATTACTTCTAACCCACATGCCTACCAGGGCGCGAGCATACTTTGAAGAACTAGCTTCAAGCCTGCCAAAACCTGTATTGTAGCGCTTGTAGTTCATCAAACAGGCTTCATTCCGTGACTCTTATCGAACATCTATCTGTTATTAAAGAAACTCGCTCTGATATTAACCAAAAACATGATTTAGTGGATGTCATGTTTCTCGTTATCACCGCCATTATGGCTGGCGCCGAAGGTTGGCAAGATATCGAAACGTATGGGAATGGGAAGTCTGAATGGCTGAAACAGTATAGAGCATTTAAACATGGTATCCCAAGACGCCACACTATTGCTCGCATTCTAAAGGGCCTGGTGCCAGAAACCTTACTGGAAGCATTAATCAATTGGGTTAATGAGAACCGGAAATCACAAGGAAAACCCTTGATCGCATTGGATGGAAAAGTGCTACGAGGAGCTTATAGAGGGAACCCGCAATCAGCTCTTCAACTTGTCACAGCTTACGATACTGAAAATGGCTTAGTTTTAAGTCAGAAAGCTACGGCCACGAAAACAAGCGAAATCACGACAGTACGAGATATGTTGAGTGTGTTAAATATTCAAGGGGCTGTGGTGACGGTTGATGCACTGCATTGCCAGAGAGAAACGCTAGAGCAAATTAGGGAGCAAAAAGGTCATGTTGTGGTTCAGGTTAAAGGCAATCAAGGGCAGCTAAAAAAAGCGATTGAACAGCAATTTGAGGCGTACTTTAAAAAGCCGAAAGCCACGCCTGTTATAGAGTTGAAAGAAAAAGGACATGGGCGAACAGAAGAGCGAAATGTCTTTCAACTGAAAGCGAAATTCCCGCCGGAGTTGTCTGAGAAGTGGCCCACTGTACGCAGTATCATCGCTGTAGAGAGGCTTAGAACGGTCAAAGGAAAAACAACGATAGACACGTCGTTTTATGTGAGCTCTTTATCGCCTAAACATAAGTCATTGCATCATTACATACGCCAACACTGGCGTATTGAAAACAGTCAGCACTATGTTCTGGATGTCGTGTTTAATGAAGATAAGTCAAGAATCGTGATGGATGATGCGGTAGAGCATATGGCTCTATTCAAACGTTTTGTGATGAACATACTTAGGCAATGTAATGATGATTCACCGAGCCAACGGCAGAAGCTAAAAAGAGCTACTTGGAGCGATGATTATCGTGCTCAATTATTGTTTGGTTAAAAAAGAACAAAGTATGCTCGAGCCCTGACATGCCTACAGCAGTACCTAAACCGCTATCAATTTTTCTCTTTACAGTCGAGCATCTTGCAAAACTCACAGACAACACAATTTGTGGCTAACTTATCGCCCCTTTAGAGGCTATTTTTTTGCTTAGTTAAGCACTTTTTTCTACGCGTTTTATTGCCGCTGTCGGAGCAGTTGATCTACACTCAATATAGGGCAAACGCATGAACGTTTTTCAATCAACTTAAGGCGTTTTAAATGACTAAAAACAGTCAAATATCGGTATAGATAGGCTAAAACGGCTAGGGAAATAGACTCAATTTATTGCTATGAGATCAAATAAGCGATATTTGCTTACTAAATAGGCATTTTTATTGTACAAATTATGCTCATGCGTTTGCCCTGCTCTTCAAAGTATGCTTGCGCCCTGCGTAGCACTTAGATGTCATTATACAAGTATAAGTTGCTTATAAAATCTCCCTGGCACTCATGATCATCTTCACCATTTTGGGTTTCAATTTTAAAACCATGTGATTCAACGGGGTAGCTATCCTTACCTTCTATGCCTACTGAATCATTATCGTATAGATCATAGACGGTAACTTTCTTATCTTTTAGATGAAAAGATAGCTCACTGTAATCGAACTGATACCTGAAGTGATGTTGATATATAAAAGCATTGTTCGATTTAATGTACTGACTTTCTTTATCATTAGGATCAGGAATAGGTATTTGTCCAACAGTTCCCTGGACTATTTCTTTATCTTTCTCAAATGATAGACTTGCAATCAACTCTTTATCTTTACTGGTTATGTTGATGGTATAGCCACCAGACTGGCATTGAAATGTGACGTCTTGATTTGAGGAAGGCTTATCTGACGCAACTGTATAAGAGGACATTAAAAAAGCAAATAAAAATATTTTCATTATTTTTTTTCCACCATACTTAAATATGCTGCTTCCATTCGAGCATCATAACCTCTTTGATATCGGCCATTATACCCTTCTGCAAACTCTGTCCAATCATGATTTTTTAAAGATTTGCTCAATCCCTTACTTCTAACGAATTTTGTAAATGCGATCAACTGCTTTTTTTCTGATAGAAACATATCCTTTACAAAACTTTCAACATCAGAGTAACCGCAACTGTCAAAATTAAACCCCATTATTTGAAAACGACCCCATGAGGCACATTGTAACCCTACTTTTCTATCTAAAACCATTGCCGTAAGCAACTTATGATATTGTGCTTTTTCTAGACCATATTCGATATTCTTAGGACTTTTTGTAGCGATTAAGGGGAATAAATTACAATATATATGACCTGTTCTAAGAGAAAATTGATAGGGTTCAAACAGTATTGCAGGTCTTCCTGATGGGAAAAATGCTTTACCCTTTGTTTCTACGTATGCAACAGCTTTAATTTCTTCTATATCACACCCAATGATTTGAGCCGCTTCGACGTAGTCTTCTTCGGCTAATGTAGGAGATACTGTTATCGGAGGGAGATGGGTGCTCTTACCGGGGAAAGTAATTCTTAAATAGGTGTTGATTGTCTTAAGTGTCACACTATTAGGTTCAATAGTTCCACTGGGGCTACCAAAATCTTGAATCATATTTGATTGAAATTCACGAATAGCTGCAACTGTTTTAGACTTATCAGGGTTAGATCCAATAATTCCATCAACAACTAGCATCTTTGTTTTTGGTATCAGCATTAGTAAAGTGTTAAGAGTTTTCTGAATTATTTTTACATCGTTTTTACGATTTTTTCCAGAATATCCAACAGAGTTTGAGATAATAGACATTATAAATCCTTTTATATCAGATGGTGGGAGAGAAAGTTTTTATTTCACAATAACCAGATTTTTTATATTGATATTAACTATTATGTTCATTGTAAGAATTAAGCTCATGCGTTTTCATTGATATCCAACCGCACTCCCTATCGTTTCTGAAAAAGTATCTCTATTATTGTTTAACTCAATGGATTGGCCTTTAGATGTAGCTCAGAGTACATTATGACTGATTAAAAGAGGCCGTTTGTAGATGGATTCATTCTAGATGATATCCTCAAAATAGCTTCATCAAAAGTATCAATCAAGGCTGATCCTATTCTCACACTACCATGATCAATTTAATTTTTATCGCAGCCTTACATATCTAGATAAACTATCTAATTAATGTTTTAGAAGGGGTTCTACTACTAAACCTTTAAGTTTATTAGTCAATTCCATTTTATAATCCTCAAGTAAGCCAGCTTTACGCTGGCTCATATGATTTTTAACACTGCTATATTACTTCTTACTATTTTGCACTTCGTACAAACGATAGAATTCATGCTGATCGTAAGATCCATGAGAGAAACAAAGCTCGTAGTTCATATCTTTGGGTAGTTTGCCTTCCGGCGTATATAGGCCCGCGTAGCCAGGAATATACAGTTTTGTATGGCGATCTGAACCATCGAAATAAAGCATGCTTTGTGTCGCGCCGTCGGCTTTGTTAACAATGCGGTATTTTAATGATGCGGTGTCAATGTCTTCTGCTTTGTAAAGCATAGCTTGGTCGTTTAGCTCCGTGTCTACACCAGAAATACGCACTAAGAAGTCTTTTGCAGATTTCTCGCCAACACGCATCACAGACACCGAAATAGGCGAACCACAACCTTCATAGTTGTATACGACTCGACCTAAGTCAGGGCGCTCTTGAGCAGCGAAAGTTAATGCAGAGAAGGTGGCGCCTAGGCCAATAAGAAGCTTACGATACATGATGATCAATCCCTTGTGTTTAATGAAGATCGCACCATAGCAAGCGACTTTACTAGGTAAAAGCGCAAACTTTGCCACCTGAAATAATTTTTCAATTTCATGACGAAAAGAGCCCATACATTACGCTTTGTATACAGTCCTTCTTCAGCGTATCTCGCGATCACTCTATAACAATAACGCAATGGAAGCTTACAGCGTCACACTGCGTAGCAACCATTGCTCAAAGTCGATTGCCGACATAGGACGGGCAAAATGATAACCCTGAAGGTAATCACATCCTTGGCGTGCTAAATACTCAGCTTGAGCGACTGTTTCTACCCCTTCTGCGACCACCTTCATATGAAGACCTTTAGCCATCGCAATGGTCGCAATTACGATGCATTCATCGGATTCGTTTTTACCTATACCGCCGACAAAAGATTGATCAATTTTTAAATAATGGGCTTCCAGTTCTTTGAGGTAACTGAGTGAGCAATAGCCGGTGCCGAAATCATCAATCGATATACTGATATTGTGATTACGAAATAATGATAAGTTACGTATCAACTGTTCTGAGCGCACCATTAACGTCGTTTCGGTGAACTCAATCGCAATCGCTTTCGCTGGAATATTGTAAAGCCTCATGCCCTCCAATAACTCTAATGCGACATCCGAGTTCGACAACTGAATGGTAGATATATTGATCGATAATTTACCGACTGGAATATCTCGGTCACGCCAATCTGCTAGTTGACGCAAGGAGGTATCAATGATCCAGCGCCCTAACTCGATGATTTGACCACTGTCTTCAGCAATCGGGATAAAGTCTGCAGGAGAAATCCACTCGCCACCGCGCTGCCAACGAACCAGCACTTCAGCACCTATTGATGCTTCGCTAAGAGCCGCGACCTGTGGCTGATAATGCAGTGATAGCTGATCACTCTGACTCAATGCTTCTTCCAAATGACGCTGAGTCGCCACCCGACGCTGCATGTTTTCATCCATGGACTCATCAAAGAAGCGGTACGTATTTTTACCCGAGTGCTTGGCTCGATACATCGCTAAGTCGGCTTGGCGTAATAGAGCCGAGGCATCAATTGAGCCAATCTCATTCATCGATACGCCAACACTGCAACTTACAGAAAACGTGGTATCACGATAATCAAAAGGAACCGCCAATGCTGACACGATACTTTGCGCTAGATGGTGTATTTGGGCTTCAGTGCCAGCAGGATGTAGGAAAATCGCAAACTCATCGCCTCCTAAGCGTGACAACAATGCCTCATCAGGCATCAGTGATTGCAACTTATTAGCAACACGCTTTAGTAATGCGTCCCCCGCATCATGGCCCAAGGTATCGTTGATTTCTTTGAACCGATCTAAATCGATAAACATTAATGCTACGGAGCCATATTGACGCTTAGAGACACAGTCTTCTAAACATTGCTCAAAGTATCGGCGATTAGCCAATCCAGTCAAATCGTCATGTTGCGCCATATACAAGACTTGTTGCTCAGCTTGTTTACGATCCGTAATGTCTTCGTGTACCGCGATAAAATATTCGATTTCATCTTTGTGACCCACGACTGGCGTAATGGTTTGATCGACCGTAATAAGACTGCCATCTTTGTGGCGATTAATCAGCTCATTGCGCCAACTATGGCCTCGGCTGATCGTACTCCAGAGCTCTTTAAAAAATAAACGTTCATGCACACCAGAATTTAATACACGTGGTGTTTTACCTCGCACTTCTTTCAAGCTATAGCCTGTTAAACGAATAAAAGCATCATTTACCCATTCAATTTTCCCTTTCGGGTCGGTAATAAAAATCGCATTGGCGGTACTTCGAATCGCCATACTGAGCAGGTAGTTATTCCCTTGTATCTGATCTCGTTTATGTCGTAGCACGAGGTACATGGCAAGCATCAGCACTAAAACACTCGCCAACACCGCAAAGATGGTTTTAACGACTTGAGCATCATGGTACCAGTTGGCGAGGGCATCTTTGTTATAAGACCTTATGGCGATGACAATGGGATAAAAAGACGTAGCACGGTAACTGTCTAGGTATTCGCCCTCTTGCCCTTGGCCTCGTACCTCGCCCCAAGATCGCTCCATAATCAATGATTGCAGCTTCTCATCTAATAGCTCAAGGTCATTACCAATAACGTTCTCACCCGTAAATAAAAACAGTGATACTTCGCGTCGGCTGCTGGAAACGGACTGAAACAGGCTTTGATAGTAATTCAAATTAATCGATCCAATGACATAGCCGACCACTTCACCATGGAGCTGGTAAGGCACACAGATTGGCCAGTATTCAAGCTCTGGAATCATTACTTCATCACCCCAGAAGCGACCCTTTTGCGAAGGTAAAAATAAAACTTCTGTATTCGATACGCGTTGCGAACATTGCTTGGCTAGGGCTAGCGGCACCACATCAATACTGCGCATTTGCGGTAGGCCGTGCAGTAACCGGTTTTTAAGTGTTTCTAATGTACGAGGTGGCCGCTCTAACACGTTGGCTGAAATCGTTTGTAATGCACCAACAGCAGATTGCAAAGAACGAATCACAGAATCCTCAAGCGCATACGCTAACGAGGCACTGGTCATAGACTGCTCCTCAAGAGAGCGTTCATAACCACGCACCAGAATATTTTGTAAACTGATCGCCATCACTAACAACACAATGACGGCACTCGCCACGATCACTGTCTGGCGCTGTATGATAGTAGATATAATTTTGAGCAATGTTATTAACCTAGATCAGTTCAAATACGTTATAGATCTGCATAATAAGCGTAGCTTATCGTTTATATTATTAGGAGGTTTTGACGTATGTCGCTTAGAGCCAAAGCAAGTGCTTTCTTTTTCGGGATTCTTATACTACTCACTGGAAATGCTTTCGCAGAAACGAATCCGACCCTCGACGCTATCACAGAAAGAGGACAAGTAAACGTTTGTATTTGGCCTGACTATTTCTCCATTACCTATCTCAGCCCACGCACACAGCAGCTAGAAGGGATCGACATCGATTTAAGTCAAGCGCTGGCAACGGATTTAGGCGTTCACGTAAATTACGTCAAAACCCATTTTGGCCGTTTTATGGATGACCTAGAAGCAGGCAAGTGTGATGTCGCCATGTTTGGTGTTGGTAATACCGAAGCACGCCGTCAGCGCATTGCTTTTACTGAGCCTTACTTGGCCAGCAATATGTATGCAGTCACTACACAAAATCATCCGTTTATTAAACGCTGGCAGGATATAGATCAGAAAGGCGTCATCGTGTGTGTCCAAAGAGGGACTTACATGGAAAGCGCCATGCGTAAGTCACTCAAACATGCCACGCTAACCACCGTCCGTAAACCAAACGAACGAGAATTAGAAGTACTGTCTGGCCGAGCAGACGTTTTTATTACAGATTATCCTTACGGGCAGAAGATGATCCATGTGTACGACTGGGCGGAGCTGCTCGCGCCACCCGGTAAGACAAAGCAGTTCCAATACGCTTATGCGGTTGCCAAAGGCGACACCAAGTGGCTTGCACGCATGGAACAGTTTGTCAGTGATATTAAGCAGGATGGACGCTTAGAAACGGCGGCGGCAAACAACAACTTGTCGCCAATCATCATTACAGAGTAAAGCCCACTCCCCTAACTAAACAATCAAAAAAGCCCGAGTATGCTCACCATGCTCGGGCTTTTTAATGATCAGAAGCATTAAGCTTACATACGTTCTAGGGTTTCGATGCCTAACAGCTCTAGACCTTGTTTCAAGGTCGATGCCGTATTCAACGCCAATTGCAAACGGCTTTCTTTGACCGCGTCGTCTGCGTTTAGAATTGGGCAGGCTTCGTAGAAGGTCATGAAGATACCCGCCAGCTCGTATAAGTAGGCACACAAGAAGTGTGGCATACCATCACTGATCACTTGCTGAATCGCTTCTTCTAACTGACAAAGTTTCACTGCCAAAGCACGCTCTTGGTCTTCTACCACGGTAATCGGAGCATTCAACGCTGATACGTCCATTTCTGAACGGCGTACAATACTCGCCACACGTGAGTATGCGTACAATAAATAAGGCGCTGTATTACCTTCGAAGCTCAACATAGAGTCCCAGTTGAACACATAATCAGAAGTGCGGTTTTTCGACAAATCGGCGTATTTTACAGACGCAATACCAACCACTCGGCCGATATTGCGTTGCTCATCTTCCGACATGTCTGGGTTTTTAGACGCTACCAATTGGAAGGCGCGCTCTTGCGCTTCTTCCAGCAATGCAGACAGCTTCGCCACACCACCAGAACGGGTCTTAAATGGTTTACCATCGCTGCCCATCACGGTACCGAACGGCATGTGCTCTAGGCTAGTTTCGGGCTTCACAAAGTTCGCTTTACGCGACAAGGTAAAGATTTGCTGGAAATGCAACGACTGACGCGCATCGACGAAGTACAACACTCGATCAGCATTTAGTGCTGTCTGACGGTAACGCACTGCTGCCAGATCCGTCGTAGCGTATAAGAAGCCACCGCCCGTTTTCTGCACAATAATAGGGGTAATCTCACCCTCTTTGTTTGCAAACTCTTCCATGAAAACACACTGTGCGCCGTTTGACTCTTGCAATAGGCCCTGCTCTTTCAGCTCATTGACCACATTCGCTAAGTCGTCGTTATAAGCACTTTCAGGTTTCACATCTTTACGTGCTAGAGAAACACCTAGCATTTGGTACGTCTCTTCACAGTGCTGTAATGACACTTGAATGAATTCGTTCCAAAGCTTCAGACATTGCTCATCACCAGACTGAAGTGAAACAACTAATTCACGCGCATGCGCCGCAAATGCTTCATCTTCGTCAAAACAGATTTTCGCTTCACGATAGAAGGTTTCAAGATCAGAAAGCGCCATACTCACTTCTGAACTCTGCGCACGTAGACGCTCCATGTACGCCAGCAACATACCAAACTGGGTGCCCCAGTCGCCGACGTGGTTCTGACGGACAACATTGTGGCCTAAGAACTCAAGGGTACGTACTACCGCATCACCAATAACCGTAGAACGCAGATGACCCACGTGCATTTCTTTGGCTAAGTTGGGGCCAGAGTAATCCACTACCACGGTTTGCGGATCCGCAACAACGGTCACGTCTAAGCGATCACTGTTACGCAGCTGCGCAAGAGCACCACTTAACCATTCGTTTTTCACGAAAATATTTATGAAGCCAGGGCCTGCAATTTCGACTTTGTCAGCCACATCAGACATGTCCAATTGCTCAAGTACTTTGGCCGCAAACTCTCGTGGATTCGTGCCAATTTTCTTAGCCGCGCCCATAATGCCGTTGGCTTGGTAATCACCAAATTGAACTTTTGCAGACTGACGAACCAATGCTGGCGCATCTTCAGCCGCACCGGCTGCGACCATGGCCGCTTGAATACGTTGATTAAGAAGCGTTTGAATATTCACAAAAAACCCATTTGTAGAATCACACAACCCTCTGGCAAAGCAATTCACCAGAGGGTTGTCATGTTAGTAGAAGTTGGCGCTATGATAACCGATTTTCGACGATTTAGCGAAAGAACAGCTTACACGCTGGGTTATCGTTCTCGTCTTGGTAAGGGTAGCCCAGTTCATCTAAGTAGCGCGTCACATCAGTTTCTTCACCTACCGCCTGTAAGCCCACCAATACTCGACCGTAAGCATCACCATGGTTACGATAATGGAACATAGAAATATTCCACTGACCGCCCAGCGTATTGAGGAATTTTAACAAGGCACCAGGACGTTCAGGGAACTCAAAACTGTACAGAAGCTCGCCTTTATCGCTGCGCAAATGACCGCCGATCATGTGACGTACATGAACTTTTGCCGTTTCATCATCGGTCAAATCAATAATTTCATACTCTTTCAGATCCTGTAGCAGCTCTTCTCGGCTGTGTGGACTACCGCCTAATCCAACCCCTACAAAAATCACCGCTTCGTTGTCATCACTGTAGCGGTAGTTAAATTCGGTAATGGCACGGCCCACTAGCGCCTGACAAAAGTCTTTAAAGCTGCCCGGCGCTTCTGGAATTTTCACGGCAATGATCGCTTCGCGTTTTTCACCTAATTCCGCACGTTCTGACACATGACGTAGACGGTCGAAGTTCACGTTGGCGCCAGAATTAATCGCCACTAAGCGCTGACCTGTTGCACCTTCGCGCTCAATGTATTTCTTCAACCCTGCCAGTGCACACGCGCCTGCAGGCTCAGTGATGGCTCGGGTATCATCGTAGATATCTTTGATCGCTGCACACATTTCATCGGTGTTCACAGTGATGACTTCATCGACGCATTCTTTGGCAATTTCAAACGTGTTTTTACCAATCTCAGCGACCGCCACCCCTTCAGCAAAAATGCCTACTTGAGCCAAACGTGTCGGTTTGCCTGCTTCCAAAGCCGCCTTTAAACACGCCGCATCCGTTGGTTCCACACCGATAATTTTGATTTCAGGGCGCAAGTATTTGATGTACGCCGAAACACCCGCAATTAAGCCACCACCGCCAACAGGGATAAACACCGCATCGATGTTTCCTTCGATCTGGCGCAACAGCTCCATACCGATGGTACCTTGACCCGCAATGGTATCGATGTCATCAAACGGGTGAACGTAAACTTGGCCTGTTTGCGCCATGATTTCTTGAGACTTCGCAAAGGCGGCATCAAAGGCATCACCAGACAACACCACTTCCGCACCACGAGCACGAACGGCATTCACTTTTACATCGGGTGTGGTTTCAGGCATAACAATCGTGGCTTTAATACCTAACTTTTTCGCAGCCAATGCTAAGCCTTGAGCATGATTACCCGCCGACGCTGCAATGACCCCTTTGGCACGATCGGCTGCGGAAAGCTGAATAATTTTGTTGTATGCGCCACGAATCTTAAACGAGAACACTGGCTGTAGGTCTTCTCGTTTCAAAATAATGTCGTTACCCAAACGCTTAGAAAGTTGCGTGGCATGGGAAACGGGAGTTTCTACTGCGACGTCATAGACTGGCGCTTGTAGAATTTTTTTGATGATCGTATGAGGCATATACATTCCTGCTTTTTTCTCCGAAAGCACGCCAGCAATGTGGCGCTCAAGGGGGTAACTCTGCTAAAAAACGAACCCGCAATATACTCCTTCCGCCCTTTATGAGCAAAGCCTTGGGCGGGATTTGACTGCTTTTTAGGTGAACACGGCAACTTCGTCCTAGAGGGGTAACAATAGCTCGGCTAACTGACTATAATGTGCTCACCCAATCGGGGTAACACCCTCACTCAAACATCAGTCACAGGTTTATCCAGCATGACGCAAGACGATTTAAAAAAAGCAGTTGCTGTCGCCGCAGTTGAATACATTTTACCGCTACTTGAAGAAGACACCATTGTCGGTGTGGGTACGGGTTCAACCGCTAACATGTTCATAGACGAATTGGCGAAACACAAACAACTATTCGACGGCACAGTTGCAAGCTCTGAAGCTTCTGCAGAACGTCTAAAAGGTCACGGCATTCCTGTGTATGACCTAAACGCTGTGAACTCGATCCGTGTTTACGTAGATGGTGCCGATGAATCAAACAATCACCTTCACCTAATTAAAGGCGGCGGTGCAGCACTAACACGCGAAAAAATTGTGGCCGCATGCTCAGAAGAATTCGTTTGCATCGCAGACGAATCAAAACTTGTGAAAGTATTGGGCGATTTTCCACTACCCGTGGAAGTGATCCCGATGGCGCGCAGCTACGTGGCGCGTGAATTGGTCAAACTTGGCGGCGACCCAGTGTACCGTGAAGGCGTGGTCACAGATAACGGCAACAGCATCTTAGACGTATACAACCTAGAAATCGTTGACCCAGTTAAACTGGAAAGCCAAATCAATGAGATCGTTGGTGTGGTGACAAACGGCTTATTCGCTGCACGCCCAGCAAACGTCTTGTTGCTAGGCACTCAGTCTGGTGTGAAAACACTTAAGGCTTAGTTTGTCAGATAGCCCGAGACCAATTCTCGTTTCTCGCTCTACGCGCAAGCGCTAGAGGCGCTTCAAAACGAAATTGGTCTCTGTCTTAACTGACCTATCAAAATAATTGTTGAGGTCTAGTCCTCTGCAAAAGTCGCTTCAATACGAAATTAGCTGTATTCACAGACTTATTCTTCCTCACTGTCTGAATTCTGTTTAAAAAGCATCTCAAAGAATGATGGGATTTGGGGTTCAGGCTGAGTCTGATTGCCTTGGGCTTTTGCGTGAGCAATATTGTTTTCTATGTCCTGCCTCCAATTACCAGCAATTTGAGCTTCTTCAATGGGAGGAAGGTTGTTGTAATGCTCCTTAATGCCTTCTAAAGCTTCGCTGAAGTCACCATTATTTTGCCTCCATTGCCTCTCCATTTCTGCAACAACCGCAGCTTTCCAAGCATATTCTTGATCGCCCTGTTCTGATAAAGCAGCTCGTCTTTCATTGGTCGTAAAGGTGCCGCTATCATCATAAATAATCAATGTCAGCTGGTCTGGGGCAAGCCTCGCAAAAGGATTAGTCCCGTTCCCATTGATAAATGCTGTGGCTTGCTTAGCCCGCTCTAAAAGAGCCGGGTCGTTTGTCTGGGGCACTTCAGCATCATGTCGAGCTTTATTTTGTTGGTACCTAGATCCAGAAAGCTGACTTCTAAGTGAATCAGCCTTATCAGCCAAAGCATCTCGATCAAGACTCGCATCTCGCTCATCGGCACGGATTTGGGCTTCATTGAGCTGCTGGGCAAGCGTAGAAATTTTAGGGCCGGATGTGCTCTGCGAGTCTGATGAAGCGACTTTTTCTACAGTATCGCCAGCATTGTTTTGAGCCACTCCGGTACTTTGAAGTGAATTTCGTGAAGTGAAGTGATTTATATTGATCATGACTTTCCTCCGTGAATATAGAACTTGTTATCAACCTAATGCTATTCCCAATGACTTCTCACCTTTATAGGTTAAAACTTATTCATCCTCACTGTCTGAATTCTGTTTAAAAAGCATCTCAAAAAATGATGGGATTTGGGACTGGGATTGAGACTGATTGCCTTGGGCTTTGGCATAAGCAATATTACTTTCTAAGTATTGTCTCCAATTACTGTGCAGCTGAGCTTCTTCAATGGGAGGAACGTTATTGTAATGCTCCATAATACCTTCCAAAGCTTCGCTGAAATCACCATTATTCTGCTTCCATTGCCTCATAATTTCATTAACAACTGAAATTCTCCAAGCACTATCTTGCTCATCTTGCTCTAATAAAGCAGCTCTTCTCTCATTAGCGGTAAAAGTGCCGCTTTCATCATAAACAATCAATGTCAGTTGGTCTGGAGCAAGCCTCGCAAAAGGATTAGCTCCCGTACCATTGGTAAAAGCAGTAGCTTGCTTAGCCCGTTCTAGATGAGCCGGATCGTTCGTGTCAGGCACTTCCGCATCATGCTTAGCTTTATTTTGGTAATAAATTGGTCCAGTAATCTGCTTCCTAAGTGACTTTGCTTTATCCGCTAAAGCCTCTCGATCAAGACTCGCATCCCGCGCATCGGCACGGATTTGGGCTTCATTGAGCTGCTGGGCAAGCGTAGAAATTTTAGGGCCGGATGTGCTCTGCGAGTCTGATGAAGCGACTTTTTCTACAGTATCGCCAGCATTGTTTTGAGCCACTCCGGTACTTTGAAGTGAATTTCGTGAAGTGAAGTTATTTATATTGATCATGACTTTCCTCCGTGAAAGTGGAACCTATCGTCGCAACTGTAGCTGAGATAGAAGTGTAATGTATTTAAGCAGACTTATTAGGATAGGACTCAACGTTATTATCCAGTGACTTCTAGCGCTTGCGCGTGGAACAGAAAATAATTGTTGAGGCCTAGCCTTCCTACCTAAACTCGTTCCGCAGACTTATTAAGGTAAAGCCCTGCGTTATTTTTCAGCGACTTCTAGCGCTTGCGCGTAGAGCGAAAAATAATTGCAGGGGTCTAGCTCTCTAAATAACCAGCAGAACTAACAAACTAGAACCAGCGACTTTTACGCATCAAAACAAATTGACCGATGCCCATGAATACCAGCACTCCGACAAACAGCCAGAATGCGGCACTATTCTCTACTCCAGGCATGCCACCAATGTTGATACCAAATAAGCCCGTTAAGAAGCCTAATGGCATAAAGATACCGGACAGGATCGACAGCACGTACATACGCGCGTTCATCTTCTCCGCTTGGTGGTTGGCAAACTCTTCCTGCATTAATAGACAACGCTCACGTAAGGACTCTAGTCCTTCCACATAGCGTGTGATCTCATTGGAAGCCTCCTGTATTTTCGCGACTTGCTCTTTCGTCATCCATGGCAGAACTTCCACGGCTAAACGCGCAATGGCTTCCTTTTGCGGCACCAGAAATCGACGTAAGCGGACGGTTTGCAAACGACGCTCAACTAAAGTACTACGTTGCTCCGGCAATACTTCCTCGGCCATATCTTCTTCAAGATCACCCAGCGTATCCTCTATACCGTCAATCACCCCTGCCATACGTATCGTGAGGGTATGCGTTAATGTGGCGATAAGATCGGCTATGTTTTCCGCGCCAATGCCCTGCTCTAACTGACTAACTTGCTCCATTACAGAGAGTAAACGTCGGCGGCGTGTAGAAACTACGAAATGCGGCGTCACCCATAAACGTAAAGACACCATGTCAGACGGATCTGAATCAGGGTTAAGGTTGACTCCACGTAGCGTCATTAATACACCATTTCCCATTTTGACGGTACGCGGACGTGTTTCGTCAGCATATAACGCTTGCACGACCGCTTCTGGAATTGAATCCATATTATCCATCCATTCACGTCCACCGTTTTGAGAACAATCGATGTGTACCCAGTGTGCTCCACTTTGAGGAACATCAGCCGGTAAGTCTGACATGCGTTCCGCACCGCCATGACCATCAAATTTCAAATAATGCAGTAAATATTCCATAACGTTTTCTCTCGCAGTGCTCAGTCCAAACCTTTGAACTCGTTAATTATTGGCTTTATAAGCTGACGTCAACTCAAGGGGGTGGCATAATTTCAATCATTGACTATTTATTAAAGGATCCTATGCCATGCAAAGTCTTTCTCAATTTTTAGAGTCTGATTCCTCTTCCGCATCATTACAGGAAGTTTTGTTCGTCACAACACAAACATGTATCGAAATTTCGAGCGCTCTAAAGAAAGGTTCTTTAGCCGGTATTCTGGGCATGGCAGGCAATGAAAACGTACAAGGTGAAGAACAAAAAAAGTTAGATGTCATTTCTAACAACATGCTAAAAAGTGCGTTATTGGCTTCTCCTGCCGTTCGCGCCATTGCGTCTGAAGAAGAAGACGACATCGTTCCAGCAACGACTACCGGCGAGTATCTGATTGCTTTTGATCCATTAGATGGTTCATCAAATATCGACATTAACTCAATGGTAGGTACGATTTTCTCCATCTATCAACAAATAGGCAGTGAACCAGCAACCGAAGCGGATTTTCTAAAGCCTGGTAAAGAACAAGTCGCGGCTGGCTATGTGCTGTATGGCCCATCAACAATGTTGGTCTACTCTACAGGCAATGGTGTACACATGTTCACACTGGATGTCGAAAAAGGTGAGTTTATTCTGACCCGTGAAAATGTCCAAGTTGAGACCGAAACGCAAGAGTTTGCCATCAACATGTCGAACCAGCGTTTTTGGGCTGACGCCATGCAACATTATGTGAATGACCTTGTTGCAGGCAAAGATGGCTCGCGCGGTAAAAACTTCAACATGCGATGGGTTGCTGCCATGGTCGGTGACGTACACCGCATCTTATGCCGTGGTGGTATCTTTATTTACCCATGGGACAACAAAGACCCAAACAAGGCAGGTAAACTGCGTTTGATGTACGAAGCAAACCCAATGGCAATGTTACTCGAACAAGCTGGCGGTAAAGCCTTCACGCACACAGACCGTATTTTGGATATCCAGCCTGAAGGCATTCACCAGCGCGTTGCTGTGGTATTGGGTGCGGCCAACGAAGTGGATAAGTGCTTGAGTTATTAACAATGTATTTTTGATACTAAAAGACCGACTAAATTAGTCGGTCTTTTTTATGTTCGTGTGTCAGAAGTAGAGAACTCTTGATAGGAACGCCCTATTTAGTCTACGGTTACGCCAGATAAAAACACTTGCACTTGCTGATGGGTATCACCCCAAATATGAGTTTTCACATCTTGTAAAAACTTCTGCGCTTCAGTCAATGTTACAATACCTGACATAAGCTCTACACCAACCCCTTCTTGACCAAAGAAAAAACGCCACACATGGCCATCTACTTTTACTTCACCTTCACCGTTTACATAAGACACTTGCTCGAAGGTGTAATCTGATGGCACAAAACATGATAACTCTTGTCCTGTTTCACCGTATTTCATGTCCGGAACATACCCTTGACGATCGACTAATCCGAATTTCATACTGCACTCCTGTTGTTGTTTTCTTCAGCATAGCCCTTTCAAAATTTATTTGCTGCTATTTTTAATAAGCGCTTGTCCAGCATCAGCTATTTAACGGCCTTGTTCGCGCTGTCGCACTCACACCGCCAGACTTTGCAAGACTTAATTGCACAGTTATTGCTTACTCAACCTTCCCTGTTAATCCTTCATCAGTAAAAGCCTAATAAGGTGCTGCCTTTGTGCGTGGATTTGGCAATCAAAACCAAATTTAAAACAGTAATAACAACACAACATAGGCAAGAACCAATGCAAACAAACGAACGTCAGCCCTTCGTTTATGCCAACATGCGTTTGGCATTTATTTTATTGATCACCTGCTTTGCCGCATGGGGTGTGGCAGCCAATATGACTGACCCACTGGTAAAAGTGTTTAGCAAGATCTTTACCATGAGCAACCTACAATCCGCTCTGGTGCAATTTGCTTACTACGGCGCGTACTTTTGTTTGGCATTACCGGCCGCGTTTATCAATGTGCGTTTCTCCTATAAAACCGGGGTGCTAACCGGTTTAGGCTTAGCCTGCTTAGGCGCGTTGGCGTTCTACCCTGCTAGCATTTCCATGACCTATGGCTTCTTCCTTGCTGCGCTGTTTATTATGGCAGCGGGGTTATCCATCCTCGAAACCTCTGCAAACCCTTTTGTTATGGCCATGGGGCCGCAAGAGAATGCCACACGCCGCTTAAACTTGGCTCAGGCGTTTAACCCGGTTGGCACCAACATTGGCGTGTTTCTAGCGGCAGCGCTTATCTTGCCAAACCTGAACACGGCGACCGCTGAAGAGCGCGCAGCCATGACACAAGATGCACTCAATGCGGTACGTGCCGCTGAGCTTCAGGCCGTCATGACACCGTATGTTGGCATGGCCATGGTGCTGTTAGTGATTTGGCTGTTGATCGTCTTCGTTAAAGTACCGCGCGCAGAAAATGCGGGCATCAGTACTGAACAAGAAAACCATGATGGTTTTCCTGCCACACTCAAGCGCCTAATGAAGTTGCCTCAGTACCGCTGGGGTGTGGTGGCCCAGTTTTTCAATGTAGCGGCACAAACCTGTGTGTGGACGTTTACCATCCAATACGTACAAGAAACCATTGGTGGCACAGAAGCCAGCGCGTCCGACTACTTGCAGTACAGCTTGATCTTATTTTTGATTTCACGCTTTGTGATGACGTGGTTAATCGGTATCTTCCGCCCAACCATTCTCTTAGCGTTGTTGGGCGCGATTGGCGCTCTGCTGTGTGTGTACGCTGCCATGGCCTCAGGTGTGTCAGGTATTTGGGCCATCGTCGCAATTTCAGCGTGCTTGTCGTTGATGTTTCCAACCATTTACGGCATCGCGTTAAATGGTCTAGGCAAGGATACTAAGTTTGGCTCAGCAGGCTTAGTGATGGCGATCTTAGGCGGTGCGATCATGCCAATGGTACAAGGTGCGGTGATAGATACCTATGGCGCCACAGTGTCTTATCTAGTTCCTGCTATCTGTTTTGTCATTGTTGCAGGTTACGGCGTCTTTGCAATTCGCCACATTCAAGACTAATCCTAGTCTCGTAAATTAACATTCCTAAAGCGTCTACCCTTGGTAGGCGCTTTTTTGTATTCAGCACCTTTATGTTGACACTTCTTGTAGCTTTCACTACCTGAGAATCGCATTTATTCGTATTTCATGCGAGGTCTGTTCAATGTCTTATATTTGCCCTGTTTTGCTGACAATTGATGCTGAGCTAATCAACTTTCCTATGGCAATTTTTGTTTTACATTGTAGATAACAAAACAGATCTTAAGAAGGACAGCAAAATGAACTATCAAGGCGAAAACATCTCATTGAATCTCTCGCGCTTCCAAGACACGTTAGTCATGAACTTAAAGCCGTCAGGCCGTCCAAGTGACGATGATTTTGATAAGTTATCAAACATGATTGAGACCGCCGTCTACTCAATTCAAGCACCGCATATGGCACTGTTAGTTGACCTAAGCGAACTGCAAGGCGTGAGTGCACACAGTGCATGGCGAGAATTATTGCACAGCCTCAAGATTGGCTGTGAATTTGACCGTATTGCAGTGTTTGGCCATAACCACTGGCGCAATCTCATGATCAATGCGTTAAGCTGGTTGATTTCACCCAATTTAAAAGTCTTCCAACGCAAAGACGAAGCAACCAACTGGGTAATGGCGTCCTAACCTATATCCGCGTTAGGACGGCAATGAGTCGTGTACTGATGTCACTTGAGCATGTTTTGATTGCTTATGTTGATACATCGCTTCATCGGCTTCTGTCAGACTTACCTTTTTATCTTTCTTAGGGTTGCCTTTCGAAAAACCATAGCTAATTCCAGACGTTGGCCACTGAGTTTTAAGCTCTGTCTCGATGTTCAAAATAAGCTGTTGCAGCTGAGATTTTAGCGCAATCATGTTTCTATCTTGAGCCTCTACCAGCCATAAAAATTCATCGCCACCAACTCGAAAAACACTATCATCTTCCGCTATTTGGTCACGCATCAAACTGGCCGCTTCGATTAAAAAGCGATCGCCTTCTTTATGTCCGAGACTGTCATTAATGGTTTTCATACCATCAAAGTCGATGAACACAATCCAATAATTTCCATTAAGCTCAGATAGCTTTTCATCCATCGCAAAACGATTGCCCACATTCGTCAGCATATCGACTTTCGCTTGATATAAAATCTCCGTCAGCTCCTTTTGTTTCACACGCAGCCATTCGGACAAAGACAACAATATACAAAAACAATCCAACGCCAACGCCGCTAATACCACCAACTCTGGGTACGGTAAAACAGACCCAGCTAAGGCATGAGATGCGGTGTAATACACCAATGAAGAGCCGTAAAGCAGGTTACCCGTTAAGTAGTATTTCGCTTTGAAGTCATGCTGGCCAAGCATGGTTATCCCAGTGAAGATACTCAATGGCACCCAAATTAACGCCAGTATATGCGCCAAATAAAACACCGTTATGAATGGCAACCACAGCATAATGACCGCCATCACAGCACCACAAACAGCCACACCACGAAAAACGCGATATAACCTCGGTGCATGCTCTTGAGTATTAAATAAACCCGCGGTAAACATGGCCGCACATGCAATCGCAATGGGGAAAAGATGCATGCCAGCGTAGGTGAAATTAACGCCCAGCGATGGCAGCAAACTGTTGATTTCCCCCGAAGCAACCGCCCAACCAATGCCGTGCAAGCCTACGTACCCAGCAAACCAAAACGTCAACATCAGCTTGGTACGGAAATAAATAGCCAAGGCTAAAAGCGCCAAAGTCAGCATGACAAAAACCGAGCCTTGAGTCACCAGCCGGACAACGCTCTGAACATGGTAATAATCTGATGCATTATAAAGCGTGAGGGTAATCGGCGTGGGGTAATACTGAGCGCTAATGACAATCCACAACACACCACGACTTTGCTCAGGTACATTAACCAGGAAGGCTTGGGCATGCAGCATATCGGGTAAGCGTTGAGGGCTGAGTGTAGCAAAGTCTGCAATCTTTCGTGGCGGCTGTCCCTCGGGCTGCCAATAAGCAACACCGTTGTCCAGAAAGTTGGCTCCCACTACCACAAAGCGTGATTGGGCTTGCCCAGCAGACAGCGATAGTTTGGTCAGATACCTGCCTGTTTGACCAATGATCGTACCGCTTGGCTGTGTACTTTGATGAAGCAAAGACAAAGTATCTTCATCTAGATCCACGCCCTTTTCTAGCTGAATGGGATGCCATAAACCGTTATCGTCTAATTTGATCGTTGCATCACCCAACTGCAACGTCGAATCAGACGCCGCCCAAAGCAATGAGCTAAACGACAGCAATACGAAACATGCCCCAGTAGACAAGACAACAGTGAGTAAATAACGGCAAAAGGATCGCGGCACAGACAAAAAAGCCCCCTAAACAAATGTCTTATGATCAAGAAGTGTACCGTATTTATTAGAACTTTCTGTAAGAGTATTGTTACCCCGAGAACAAACTCACTCGACAGGAACCACACACTCGGGGTAACTTCGGAAATTAAGTACTCTTTTAAGTATTATCACACTAAGGATTGCGCCATGATCTCCCCCGTTATCCAAGAAGAAGCCACTGGCTGTGGCATTGCCTCGGTCGCCAACATCGTCGGCAAAACCTACCCCGAAATGAAAGCCATCGCCAACGGCCTAGGCATCTACGCCGACGACACCGCACTTTGGTCTGATACGCAATATGTGCGCACCTTACTAAAGAATGAAGGCATCGCCACCTCAGACAGTGAAACACCGTTTACGACATGGGATACCTTACCAGACACCGCCCTACTGGCGATCAAACACCATCAAGAAGACGGCAAAGACTTCTGGCATTGGGTGGTGTTTCGACGCATCGACGGTAACGCCATGGTCATCGACTCTGCTGCGTATTTAGATTCAAATATCCGCACGGACTTTTTTGAAATGGAACCAAAGTGGTTTATTAAAGTTAGTCTACTCCATGAATCAAGTTTCGATGCCTAAGGTGTTAATACGATAAACAACAACAGGATGGAGAGATCAAGAGCTGTTAAATAGGAAATGGGGCAAACTGCTTTTTATTCTTTAATAATTTAAGTCTATTCACATTGAATAATAAATATTTGGATAGAGAAAAGACTTACGGTATTCTTCCCAAAATCTCATGGAAGACGAAGTTATTTATCACATTATTTTTCTCCCTTCCTAGTTCCAAAAACTTAAAATTTTACTCATTAAGGAATATAAATGTCTCTTTTTAGAAATGCAGTGCTCTCCATATTGGCACTTAGTCTATGGGGGTGTGCAGTTGACGGAAAACATCTTTATGTAGAAGGTAAATGCGTATCCTGCTGGCAGGATACATTCAAAAAAGATAAGTCTGATTACGAAATTATTGGTGCAAATAACTACGATATCATTTCTTGGCAAGAACTTGCTTTAGAAGGATTATCCAGAGAAGATAATCTCAACGTGGCAACTTATGGAGAAGACTACCTTACTTACAAATTAGGCAGTAACTCAGATCATAGCCTCACAATACATGGCTATACTAAACGCAATGAACTGACATATAGACGAGATGTAAAAAAAGCAACAGAACAGCTAGAGTCTGACTTACATAAACACCAGCTTAAACCTATTTATCAGATTACCATGCCATCGACGTTAGACAACTATGATTTCGATAGGCAAGAGTTTCCTGTTGACTACACAACAGGAGTTACACTAGAAGGCGGTAAGGATATAAAGCTTCTACCTAAGGAAATTTCTGTAATATTCGATAACTATCAAGATTTCCCAGAGCTAAAAATGCCACCTCATACTGCTGAAAATTTTTTAAAGGGAAGGAATCAGAAAAGAAAACTGTTCATTAGGTACATTTTTGAAATTAATGCTATGACTACACAGTCTTCTTTTCAGGGTACTGTCAAAGAAATTCAATTCATTGATGTCGTACCAAAAAAATATTATCAAACGCGAAAAGAGATTGAAAAATACGCACCTTTTGAAGCAATTCAACTATAAGGCTCATACTTTCAGAGCACAGATCTATCAATTGAGATTTGTGCTCGAAAATGGCATTCAATCAGCCTTAACCGTGGCGGCGATGCCCGGTTCTGGGCTCCATTTGCGCATTTCGGCAAAGACATCTGGACGATCATCTAGGTATTTCTGTGCTTCGGCGATGTCAACAAAGGTGGTTTTCGCTTGTTCGGTCATGATGCGGTCGCCAATGTCGAGCAGTTGCGCTTGATTGAAGTAACCGATGCCTTCTACTGTGGTGACTTGTAGTTCTACGCCAGCGAAGGTTTTGGTTTGGATATCGAGTTCCATGGTGTGTCTCTTTTTATAAATTAGGTATTAGGCCACATACTAGGTGGCCTTGGTCGAAGGAACAACTAAAACCTAGCGACGGCGCGGTTTACCGCTTTTCACCTGAGCACCACTTTGCCCTAGTGCTTTGGCACGCAGTGTCTTTTTAGACGGTTTTCGTTTTGAACTGGCGGCCTCTTCTTGCACCATTGGGTTGGGTTCAAAGCCTTCCAGCCACTGTGGTACAAAGGTCTCGCCAGTGAGTTTTTCAATGTCGGTCAGTAAGTACTTTTCTTTGGACGAGACAAGTGAGATTGCTAACCCATCTTGCCCTGCACGCCCTGTGCGCCCAATACGGTGAATATAATCTTCCGCGTTGTACGGTAACTCGTAGTTGATCACGTATTGCAGCTGCTCAATGTCCAAACCCCGTGCAGCCACATCGGTGGCCACCAACACGCGTACTTGGCCCGTTTTAAATTCTTCTAGGCCACGATCGCGTGCCCCTTGAGACTTATCTCCATGCACCGCAACGGCCTTGATGCCGTCTTTACCCAACTCTTTGGCTAGGTCGTCTACCGCTTGTTTGGTTCGGGTAAAAATCAGTACCTGTTTCCAGTTTTTTGAACCAATCAAATAGGCGATCAATGCCGCTTTGCGCTTGTTATCGACTTCGTAGATACGCTGCTCCACTTGTGTCGCGGCGGCATTACGCTCAGAGACTTCAATAAGCTTTGGGTCTCTCAACAAAGTTTTACTTAAAGCAAACACTTCGTCGTTAAACGTGGCGGAGAAAAACAGTGTTTGGCGAGTCTCCGGCAAGCGTTTCAAGATGCGTTCGATATCAATAATAAAGCCCATATCGAGCATGCGATCGGCTTCATCCAATACCAAGGTTTCCACGGAATTCAGATCAATCAGCTGCTTCATAGTCAGTTCAAGCAACCGCCCCGGTGTCGCTACCAGCACATCACAGCCTTCGTTTAACGCATCAATCTGAGGGTTAATGCTTGCACCGCCGTACGCCACGACAGCATTAAGGCCCAAGCCTTGACTGTATTTTACGAAGCTTTTATGGACTTGCTGAGCCAGCTCTCGCGTCGGAGTAAGTACTAACACACGAATGGCTTTTTCTGATGCTTCTCGCGTTAAATGACGCTGAATTAAAGGCAATGCAAACGCTGCGGTTTTACCGGTACCCGTTTGCGCCCCCGCCATCACATCATGACCCGATAAGACTTCTGGGATAGCCGCCAACTGAATCGGTGTCGGCGTTTGATAGCCAAGCGTGTCGAGCACGGACAATACATCCGCATGAAGACCTAGGGTCGAAAAACTCATAAACAAAGCACCGTCATTTCAAAGGAATAATACAACGCCATTGTAACATCTTGATCCGCCATAAAAGGATGTTAAGAGCATCATTTTGCTTTAACAGATCAATAAAAAATCATGTTTCAATTGACAATTTCACGAGATAGAACAATATTCTTTATATTAGTCTTCCTTTGTTCTTACTAGATAACAATATTTAAGGATTAAAAATGAATAAAAATAAGAAAAACTGGCTTTTAATCGCAGGATTAACGCTAAGCGCACCACTTTTTGCACAGGACGTGAGCTATACAACCCTAAACTGGCCACCGTTTATCGGTGAAAGCGAAGACAGAAATGGCGTCCTAGCTGAAATTGTTAAACAAACAATGGACGCCTCTGGAACAGATTACACACTTGAATTTACGGACTGGAGTAAAGCACTGGAAGACGTACTCACAGGTGAAAAAGATGCCATCATCGCGGCCTATTATTCAGAAGAGCGTGCTAAAAACTATCATTACTCATTACCAATTTACAGTGTCTACACGGGGCTTGTGACACGCGAGAGTAGCGGCATTGATATTAAATTTTTTCAATCCTATGATGAGTTGAACTCTTACCGCATCAGTAAACTTGCAGATTCGGTAGTGGGTGAAACCTTCGACAAACACCCGTTCCCAAATATAAAACCTTACGCGACAGAGCAAGAAGCGGTGCAGGCCTTGTTTGATGGTGAAGTAGATTTCTACGCGGGCAATTTAGATGTTGCCAAGGACCTTGCGAAGAAGATCGGCCAAGACAGTGCGGAGCTGTCTATTGTTCAACCGCCGATTAACGAACAAGAAATCTTTGTTATGTTCTCTAAAGCAACAGAAAATGGTTTAGAGCAACGCGATGCATTCAATAAGTCCTTGGTAAATTTACAAGCCAGCGGCCAATATGACGCCATTCTTTCAAGCTTTAAATAAGACTTGAACTCTGTGCAACATGGCTGTTTCTATTCCATGTTGCACAGAATTTCTCTAATGCTCTTTCGCGCTCGCTAATACCTCTTCGTAAGCCATTTCTTCGTACTTACCAAACACCGGTTGCTGACGTGCTTTGAGCTTAGTAAAGATCGGCTGAGTTAGACCTACCAAAAAACGAGTCATTAACACTGGCGTTACTTGCGCTTGAGGCAGTTTCTGAAGCAGCCAAGTCTTAGCTATTTGGATATCCGAACCTAGGCTATCTATCACTTGATTGACGCTATTTTTCTCGAAAGACAACACGTTGCCGCGACATACCGAACAGTGACCACAATGCTCCGGCGCATTCTGATCACCAAAGTAGCGTGCTAAGTTGCGATTCAAACAACGGTCCAATTCAAAGAAGCGAATCATGGTAGCAATACGCTCAATCTCTGAGGTTTGTTTTTGCTCCACATAGCGTTGCAGAGTGTGCGCCATGTCAGGGGTAAGCAATTCCGTTCGAACACCGTACACTTCAGTCAGACCTTTGGTTTCTAGGGTAATACAATCACGGTCAGCGAGTTGCTCTAATAAACTGAGCACCGTGCCGCGATCAACGCCTTGCTGATGTAGTCGTTCGAAATCCGGAACGCCCCAGATTTTCTTAAACACGGTTTGTTGAGCAACCTGGCTAAACAACGCTTGCTGCTCAGGCGTTAACGCTTGCGCGATCTGCTCAAGGCTTTGATTCCATTTGAGCTTCACATCACTGTAGTAGCTATAACGAGGCACTATCGCCCCCGCCAGCTCCAGTTGCACCAATAACGTTTTCAGCGGCAAGGCGCGAATATTGGTGACCTGTGACAAGCCATAGGCTTGGGTTTCCCACTCACCGTTGACGGTATTACTGAAGACTTCCTGCAGCAATGCTTGAATATTGTGAGGCTCTGGTGTGTCACCGTAGACAAAGTTTTCCAGTACGTGCAAACCGTCAAGACTTGCCAACATAACGCAGCGGCTCGGCTGTCCGTCACGCCCTGCACGCCCTATTTCTTGGCTGTAGTTTTCAATTGATTTAGGGAGGTCGTAATGCACCACAAAGCGAATATCCGACTTATCAATGCCCATACCAAAGGCGATTGTCGCAACGATAATGCGCGTTTGCCCTGCCATAAAATCATTTTGTATCGCTGCCCGAACCTCATTGCCTAGGCCTGCATGATACGACACCGCCGAATAGCCAGATTGCTGCAAGCTGGCCGCCAACTCGTCGGCGGTTTTTTGCTGCGTTACGTAGACAATGCCCGTGCCTTGCGTGTCATTGAGCACTTGGCGCAACAGGGCTTGTTTGTCTTGACCTTGGGCGGGGATTAAGTCGATGTCTAGGTTTTGACGGTAAAAGCCAGTTTGCACGATGTGCTCGGGGGCAATATGAAATTTCAGCGCCATGTCTTTTTGCACGCGACGGGTCGCCGTCGCCGTTAGCAATAACACCAAGGGAATATTCAGCTCCTGCTGATATTGCGGCAGCTTCAAATAATCGGGGCGGAAGTTATGTCCCCATTCGGAAATACAGTGCGCTTCGTCCACGACCAACATCGACACCGGCACGTTTTGAATAAAACGACGGAAGCGTTCATTTTTGAAACGCTCCACCGAAATCATCAAGATTTTAATACGCCCATCGCGTACTTGTTGCATCACGGCTTGGCTTTCTTCTTTGGTTTGCGTCGAGTCTAAACTGGCGCTCGGAATGCCTTTGCTTTGTAGAAATGCAAGCTGGTCATGCATCAACGCAATCAACGGCGAGATCACGAGCGTTAAGTTCGGAAGCTGAGTCGCGGTAAATTGGTAGCACAGGGACTTTCCTGAGCCGGTAGGGAAGACTGACAGCGCGGAATGCCCTGCTAGAAGTTGCTCGATCGTTTGTTGCTGTCCTTCGCGAAAACGGTCGAAGCCGAAGTATTGTGTTAGCAATCCTGCTAATTGTTGCATAAATCGTGGCCCTATTTTGAATAACGGTGGAAGCTGCAAAGCAGGCATACCATTGTGACGAATTCGGTGCTCCAATAACACCTATAGTCATTAACTAACGTGATCGATTCAACGCACCGATCCCTATTGGGTGTAGATCATAGGGAGAAGAGGAGCAAATGCCAGAACATCAGCACGGCCTATTTATTGACGCAGAGCGTTATCAGCAAACATTATTAGTCCGAGTCAAAGTCAGTGGTAAGCTGACTCAGGCAGACTATAAAGAGCTGTCACCGAAACTGGACGCGGCGCTGTATGCTATGCACGCCTCACAGGTGAACATTCTGGTCGACATTTCTGAGTTTGATGGCTGGGAATGGCGTGCTGTATTCGATGATATGAGCCTTGGGTTGCGTTTAGGCGCAGAATTTAATCGAGTTGCTTTGTATGGCCAGAAGTCTTGGCAAGGCCTGTTAGCACGCAGTCGCAGCTGGTTTACTGGCAGCAAGATCAAAGCTTTTACCCATTATGACGATGCATTTAAGTGGTCACTGGCTCCTTAAACAGGATTCTCTGTTAGAATCGCGCCATTCTTTTTTGCATGAGCGCTGATCTATTATGGAAACTCCGACCATTGAAGCCATTGAGGCTTGGACAACTCCTCTATTTGTCACTCAGTTGGCAGACCATGAGTTTTTAAAAGATGCTCTATTAGCACACGTCTATCAACGCCAAGCGGCGCAAGAAAATACTGTCGACAGTGATATTGCCGTGCTGGCAAAACACAACCTGTCGGAAAGTCGTTTGGACTTTCTAGAGGACGATGTTCCAGAAGTCATGGAGCTGCGCCGTATGGTCGAAGAAATGGTGGCTGATGTAGCCCTTGAGATGAATCATCAACATTGGCCTGAAGACAGCGAAGCGTACGCGCATGTGATTGAGTCTTGGTATCACATCACAAAAAATGGCGGCTATCACGACGCTCACTCCCACCCAAATTGCTCATGGTGTGGCATTTATTATCTGGACCCAGGTGAGGCTACACTTGAAGGCCGTAATGGGATTAACCGCTTTTACGACCCTAGGGTAAACGCCGAGCATTACGCAGACCCAGGCACCGCCTATTTAGGTGGCCAAGGCTTTTGGGACTTCGCACCAAAAGAAGGTCAAGTGGTGATCTTTCCATCGTATTTAAAGCACTCAGCACTGCCCTATTTCGGTCAGAAAGACCGCATTGTGGTGGCTTTTAATTGCGTGATAGAGTTGGACTAAGTAAGTCTTTTAAGAGGCCCTATAGCATGAATTTAGACGATATCCCGATGTCACCCCATGACGATCAAGCGAAACGCGATGCCCTCATCGGCTATGTATTCATGTTATTGGGTTTATTTACCGGTATTTTTTGGATCATCGGAGCGGTATGGGCCATGGCCAAAACGCGCGATGCTCAAGGTTCCATATTCTACGATCACTTCCGTAACATTACAGGAATATTCTGGTGGGGGCTTGGCATCAGTTTGATTGGTTTTATTCTTGCCATATTCTTTATTGGCTACTTATTGCTGCTCGGTATTTGGATTTGGTCAATCGTGAAATTAGTGAAAGGGATCCTACGCCTTACGAACGACCTTCCCTATCATGACGCGGCCTAAGCCTCGCGTCGCTCAATTGCTGTGGAAAATGGTGCCATTATATTGACCTAGATTCGGTTTCAGACACTTAAACAGATATATCGTAGTGGTAATATATGGTCATATTTTTTACCACCTCTGTCTATTTGGTTCATTCCATAAGGAACGCCTGCTGTGTCAAGCCGCTCTGCTGCCAAAATAAATCAGTACTTTCGTCAGACCATTCCTATGATGGTTAAGAATAATGTGCCGATTACCCCACCGTATTATACGCTTTGGTATTCCTATACCTCAGGGGATATTCCTGAACTAAGCACTCGTATCGACGACATCGTACAACGACTTGGGCAGTGTGATCGCTACATGTGTGACGTTTTGTTAGAGGAGTTTGTCGTAGACGCTGCGGAAGACACATTGGCACAAGTGCAAAGCAGCATCAATCAAGTGGTAAAATCCCTACACGCTTCGACTGAGAGCGCCATGAGCCATGCCGATCACTTAAATCAATCCATGTCTGCTGATATCGAAAAGCTCTCTCAAGAGGCTATTCAATCAAATACTCATTCAGCTCACAAATTGGTATCCATCGCCCGCCGTTTTATCGACAAAACGGAAGATTACCGTACCCAGCTAGAACAACAGAATGCTGAGATCCAAGCGCTCAAAGCGAAAGTCGCCGAGACTGAGAAACAACTCTTTATCGATGGATTAACGGACATTAATAATCGCCGTAAATTCAACGACGACATTGCTCTCTACACGGCATCAGCTGATAAGACTTGCTTGGTAATGGTCGATATCGATCACTTCAAACCGTTCAATGATGAGTATGGTCACTTGCTAGGCGATAAAATCATTCAAACTGTTGCCAAAACGCTAGAACAAAGTTGTGTACAAACCTCTGGCGCACAAGCGTATCGCTTTGGTGGTGAAGAGTTCGCGATACTCTTGCCTAACGCTAACCTTAAAGCGGCCATTCAATTCGCTAATGACGTGCGTGAGCGCATCAGCCGCCTAAACCTAAAAAATAAAAAAACCGGACAAAGCATTCGCCCAATTACAACGTCCGTTGGCGTCGCGCAGTTTCAGCCAGGGGAGTCTCTAGAAGCACTACTTGAGCGCGCAGATCAATACCTCTACGCAGCCAAACACGCTGGTCGGAACTGTGTGCGAGCCGCCGTCGCCTGATTCCTACTCCCGCTCAATTAAAACTTAACCGCTCAGTCTAGTAGGCAGTTAAGAGCTGAATTGCTAGAGTAGACGAACCATACAATAGAAGTGATTAGGAGAGCGTTTTTATGGCGCACCAATACCACCCACTCGGATTTGAAGGTTCTCGTATTGCTCAAGGATATTGGCGTCTTGCTGAGTGGGGCATGAACGACCAAGAGCTGTTGAGTTTTATTGAACAAAGCATTACCGCGGGCATTACCACTGTCGATCATGCCGACATCTATGGCGATTACCAATGTGAAAGCTTGTTTGGCCGAGCATTAGCACTGAAACCTTCACTACGCGATAAACTGCAAATCATCACTAAGTGCGGCATTAAGCTGCCTAGTAAAAACCGCCCAGAAATTACCTCGCACCGTTACGATCAAAGCGTGCAACATATTCTGCAAAGCGTTGACAACTCTCTGCAAAACCTAAAGGTAGATCACATAGAGCTGTTATTACTGCATCGCCCTAGCCCGTTGATGGACGCCGACCATATTGCCGAAGCGTTTGAGCATTTGCACACCATCGGCAAGGTCCGACACTTTGGTGTATCAAACTTTAACGCTCAGCAGTTTGATTTGCTGCAATCGCGTTTGGAAATGCCACTGTTAGTCAACCAAGTCGAGCTCTCTCCGCTCGAGTTGAAGCACTTTGAAGACGGCACCTTAGAACATGCGCAGCAACATGCAGTCACACCGATGGCATGGTCACCGTTTGCGGGGGGTGATATGTTCCGTTTAGAAGGTATAAACCCAACACTTTTTAAAGCGTTAACAGAAGTATCCGAGGCGCATAACGCCAGCTTAGATCAAATCGCTTTGGCTTGGCTAATGCGTCATCCTTCCGGTATTGCACCGGTGATTGGCTCGGGGAGTATCGAACGGGTATTGTCCGCCCAACAGGCACAATCCATTGAGCTCAGCGACGATCAATGGTTTGCCATTTGGGTCGCGTCCAAAGGTCATCCCGTACCTTAACGGTATTAAGGCGTTGGCAGCAGTGCCAGCGCCATACTTCCTGCCAGCTTTGCTGCATGGTGATCATGGCCTAAATAGGCTTGAGCAATCGCGCCTTCTTTTAAAAGGACAACCTGATTCGCCAGCTGAGCCGCTTGCTCAGCCGAATAAGTCTCGCTTAAGCGCATTTGCGTGTAATCTAGGATAGCTTGCTTATGAGCATGACACAGCTCGTTCACGCGATGCTGGAAAAACTCGCCATTGACCTTCACAAAGAAACACCCCTGAAACGGCATCAAAGTCTCCACTCGATCATTAAACCAATCATCTAGGCCTTGAAACATCGCCGCAATCGCCGCAGGGGCCGACGATGTTGAATTCATTAAGCCAAATAGCCACGTCTGAAAGCGCTCATCACGATAGGCAATCACGGCTTCCAATAATGCTTCTTTGCTCGCAAAGTGGCTATACAGGGTTTTCTTAGCAATGCCTGCTTCGCTCAAAATTTGATTAATGCCCACACTGTGCACGCCATTCATATAAAACAACTTAAATGCCGTTTGAATTAATTCGTCTCGTTTCGTCATACCAACTCGCCTCCAATGCTAAAAAGTTTGACAGAGGTAGACCGATCTGTCTACCCTTTAAGAGTAGATAGATCGGTCTATCCCTGAAACCTATTATCGATAGAGACCCACATTATGATACTAAACACCGTAAATCAGTCCTCTTGGGGCAAAGCCTTGGTCGCAGGCCTCGGCGCCAGTTTGTGTATATTTTTACTTAGCCTTGGCGGCAAACTGAGCCCTGAATATGTGGGTCTCATGGCGCCGTTTGGAGCCACCATGGTAATTCTCTTTGCCTTGCCGCAAAGCCCCTTAGCGCAACCCCGTAACATCATCGGTGGACATGTATTAACCGCTGCCATCGGTGTTCTGATGGTGCATTATTTTACGGTATCACCGCTTTCGTTAGGGGTTGCGGCAGGCTTAGGTGTCGTAGGCATGATGCTTACCAACACTCTACACCCACCGGCAGGCGCTAACCCACTTTTGATTATGTTGACGCAAGCACCATGGAGTTTCGTATGGAACCCAGTACTAACGGGAGCCTTGGTTATAGTCTTTGTAGGCTGGTTATACCATCGCTTTGTCAGTGGTACGCAATACCCTAAAAAACAAGGATGATGACCCTCACTTGCTTGCTAAGCAGTTCGATTGTCCCCATGGTTACAGTCATGATGAGATAACCGGAGGACAATATGTCAGTCCCATTTTCAATTTTAGATTTAGCCCCTGTCGGTGAAGGCCACTCTGTGGCAGACGCGATACAAAACAGCCAAGCCCTCGCCCAATGCGCCGAAGCACATGGCTATCAGAGGGTTTGGCTTGCCGAGCATCATGGAATGCGCGGTGTATCCAGCGCAGCGACCGCTGTCATGTTAGCGGGTATCGGTGCGGCAACAAGCAAAATTCGTATTGGGTCGGGAGGCGTCATGCTTCCAAACCACGCGCCACTGGTGATTGCTGAGCAATTCGGTACACTCGCTGAAATGTATCCTGGACGGATTGACCTAGGGTTAGGACGTGCGCCGGGAACAGATATGGCGACGGCTAGAGCATTGCGCCGTAATATGGGCGGCCAAGTAGACACTTACCCAGATGATGTAGAAGAGCTGCAAGGCTATCTTGCGGATGAAAACAAGGTGAAGCCTATTATAGCCGTGCCAGGACAAGGGACCAATGTACCCATCTGGTTACTCGGTTCTAGCTTGTACTCGGCTCAATTGGCTGCCCACATGGGCTTGCCGTTTTCATTCGCATCCCACTTTGCACCCGATATGTTACTCGAAGCAATCAATGTCTATCGCGCCAATTTCCGCCCTTCTGAGCAACTGGATAAGCCTTATGTATCGGCCGGTGTCATGGCTTCAGTGGCTGACACTCAACACGAAGCAGAATACCACTTCACCTCGGCTCAACGTCAATTTGCACATCTACGCAGAAATGCTAATCGTCCATTTCCAGCGCCAGTAGAAGACTTGTCATCTGTAATTGCTGCCGCCGAAATGCCGATGATAAACCAGACACTGCGCTATGCAATGGTCGGTACACCTGAACGAGTGCAGGACAAACTGAGCCAATTTATTGAACAAACCAGCGTAGATGAAATGATCTTCTCATTTCCCATTCATGATCAAAAGGCTCGCCTAAAAGCCGTCGAATTGACAGCTGGAATAGACCTCATGCAAAAACAAGACTGGCATTAACGGATAACCCCAGAGTTACGACTCTGGGGCGGTAATCTTAGGCTTTTCAGGTAACAATTTTTCCAGCGCCATCGTCAACGCGGGCGGAGCAACCGTACCATGATTCATGTAAGGAAGTATTCGATATTCACTGTCTAGCCCTTGCTCCGTAAAACGGTCTTGTGCCCACTGCGCGTCCTCTAGCATATAGTCGGCTTCTTGCTCGCCCATCACTATAAAGATTTGCTTGCCCGTTCTAGAAGTACTTTCTTGCTTGGCCAACAACGGTTTCAAATAGCCATTATTCCACCATAACGATGGGCTAATCGCGCTATAACCATTAAAGGCTTCTGGGCGTGTATTCAGCGCGTACAACGTAAACAGTCCGCCTAATGAATGACCAAAAAGGATCTGTTGATCTTCGTTAATGGGGTACTGCTTAGCAAGCCAAGGACGAATGTCGTCCACCAGTAACGACAACGTCTGCTTGCCTCCGCCAAACGTCATATCTTTAAAACGCGCCATATGCTTTTTCGGCATCACCGGCGGCGCTAGCGTTGGAGGTGTCAAATCTAGCCAACGACGCTCCGTATCGTGTGTGCCTTCAATTGGATACCCCAACCCAACAATGATCGCTGGCTGCTTATTTTCAAATCGAGGGTGCATTAATTTTTTACTGGTAATGACAGCGGAACTAAAAAAAGCATTACCATCCATCAAATACACCACAGGAAAACCATCGGCTGGCGCTTCGCCTTCCGGTACAGAAATAAACACTCGATAAGGTGCATCCTGCTTAGCCACTTGCCAATCCACGTAATAACTGTCGGGCAAAGTCATTATCACAGGCTGCGGTTCAGACACCGGCTCGGCATACACCTGAGTCACACAACTCATGGTACATATTGCCATGCTGCATAGTCGGCGTACTGATTGATAAAACATATTGCTACTCCGTAGTGATCAGTGAAACTAGACAACTCGACAGATACCATTCGATAGATAGACGAAAAATGAATAAATCTAACTGCAAACCTAGCTAACTCGCTACATGCCCAATGACTTATCACTACTATGCTGAACGACAAAGCTGTCTGTTAGAATAGAATTAGGTGACATGGAAGAACTCAACACACGCCACCTAACCGAGCTCTGCTCAGAAAGTGAAATAATGCGGGCAAACAAATACAAATGCAAATCATTATCCTTTAAGCATACTAATCTATTAATGACTTATGGTTAAAGACAGCTAAATGGCTCTTCTATCGCAGCAAAAGTCTTTCATTTTGCGACACAGACATGCATGATTTTGCCCATCCTGAAACAGGAGCCTTTCACCACGAAAGCGGCACGATTAATATGCCGTTTTTAGCTTTTTAAATACGTTGGAGTTCCCTGATGAGCCAAGCAACTGTTGAATTACTGCAAAAATATTACGAAGCCTTTAACGCTCAAGACATGGGCACTTTTTTGTCGCTTCTCACGGATGACGTAGTGCATGACATCAACCAAGGTGATCGTGAAGTGGGTAAAGACTCGTTCGCGGCGTTCATGGATCGTATGAACCAAAACTACAAAGAAACCATCGTCGACATCGTCGTTATGTCAAACGTCACTGGTGATCGTGCAGCGGTAGAGTTCACCGTACTGGGCGAATACCTAGCCACCGATGAAGGTTTACCCGAAGCCAACGGTCAAACTTACAAGCTTCCAGCAGGTGCGTTCTTCGATATTCGTGAAGGCAAAGTGGCGCGTGTAACAAACTACTACAACCTAGAAGATTGGATCGCCCAGGTTTCAGCCTAAGCGTTGATTACGTGATGCTAACATTTCAACGTTTATCCGGCCCCGATCTCAACCAGTACATCGATGAACTGGCCCAGTTGCGCATGCGCGTATTCCGCGACTTTCCGTATTTGTACGATGGCGATGCGGAATACGAAGCACGTTATCTAAAAACCTACATTGACGCCCCCGACAGCGTCATCGTCCTAGCATTTGATGGGGATAAGATCGTGGGCGCTTCCACAGGCTTACCGCTGCGCCATGAAACCGATGAGGTAAAACAGCCATTTTTAGACGCTGGTTATGATCTTGACGATATTTTCTACTGTGGCGAATCAGTGTTGCTGTCAGAGTATCGTGGTCAAGGCGCTGGTGTGGCGTTCTTCGATCATCGTGAAACGCATGCACAAAGCATAGATGGTATGAAATATTCTTGCTTCTGTGGTGTGCAGCGCCCTGATAATCACCCAGCTCGTCCAGCAGACTACGCGCCACTGGACCAGTTCTGGGGCAACCGTGGTTACCATAAGTGTCCAGAACTGACGACTCATTTTAGTTGGAAAGACGTCGGGGACACCGAAGAATCCCTTAAACCCATGACCTTTTGGATGAAGCCACTATCATGAGCGCATTTAAACTTGCTACTGCCCAATACGACATTAGCTTTTTCAGTGAATGGCAAGGGTTTGTCGACAAGCTCGACACTTGGGTCGCGGGCGCCGCTCAGCAAGGAGCCAAACTATTGGTATTCCCTGAATACGGCAGTATGGAGCTGGCATCTCTGTTTGGCGAAGCCGTGTACAGTGATTTACAACAGCAATTGCACGCCATGCAAACGTTGCTTTCCAAATGGCACGCTTTGCACGAAGAGCTTGCCCAACGCTACGATGTCCTCATCCTCGCAAGCTCATTTCCTACAGAACAAAGTGATGGCTCTTTCTTAAACCGAGCTAATCTATTCGGCCCAGAGGGATTGCTAGGTTTTCAAGACAAACTGATGATGACGCGCTTTGAAAACGAGCAATGGCACATCACGGGGGGCGAAGAAATCAAAGTGATCGATACGCCACTGGGGCGTATTGGCATTCATATCTGCTACGATTCTGAATTCCCAATGATCGCAAATCAACAAGTCGCAGCGGGAGCCGATCTGTTATTGGTGCCCAGCTGTACCGACACTCCAGCGGGGTTCCACCGTGTGCGTATTGGCTGTCAGGCTCGTGCCTTAGAAAACCAGTGTTACGTGGTGCAATCTCCGACCGTTGGCAACGCACCTTGGTCCGAAGCCGTCGACATCAATACTGGCCGCGCCAGTGTTTATACACCCGTGGATTATGGTTTCCCTGATAACGGTATCTTAGCCGAAGGCAACGATAACGACATCGGCTGGGTTTACGCCACCGTCGACCTAACGCAGATCGCCCGTATTCGCGATGAAGGCCAGGTCTTCAACTACCGCGACTGGCCAAAGCAATTCGCTCTAAGTGGCCCTAGAGGATAGCCTACATTTGGATAGGCTGAATTTTATGCCATTCAATTAGCTTGCACCTGTCTCGTTTTATTTCTAAACATCAACGCGTCAGCGCTAATTGTACGCATGGAAGCAATCCCAACAGGCCTTCATTGTCGCTAAAACCCAAAAAACTAATGCGCCATTGGCACTGATTTAGGAGTACAATGCGCGCCATCTTTTATTTGTGGTAGATAAAAATGGCCATTAAAGCAACGATTTATAAAGCGTCAGTACAAGTGTCCGACATGGACCGTAATCATTACCAAGGTTATGAGTTAACACTCGCCTTACACCCGTCTGAAACCGAAGAACGCATGATGGCTCGTTTAGCTGTCTTTGCATTACTTGCAGATGAGAAAGACGGTGTGGAACAGCTATCCTTTACCAAGGGGATCAGTACCGATGAAGAACCGGATTTATGGCAGAAAAACTTTTCTGATGAAGTCTTGCTTTGGGTCGAGCTAGGTCAACCGGATGAGAAGCGCCTGCGCAAAGCTTGTGGTCGTGCGCAACAAGTTGTCATAGTGAATTACAATGACAAATCAGACATCTGGTGGGAACAAAACAAGAGTAAACTGAGTCGCTTTAGTAACCTACGCGTACTGCAATTTGCCGAATCAGAAATCAAAACGTTTGAAAGCCTGTGCAGCCGATCTATGCAGCTCAATGTGACCATTCAAGATGGCGAAATGTGGGTATCAAACGACCAAGGTGAGTGCGTCCTGCGGCCTACTTGGCGCTAGACGTTGAGTCAGGCGGGCTCTGCTCGCCAGATGAACCAAAGCGAGTTGCAACATATTGGCTAATGACACCAAATAATTCTGTTTGAATGCCCTTTAAAACCGTTCGTCGAGTTTGGTGGGCGGTCTCACATTGCGTAGTCAACCCCAAAACAAAGCTGATAACCAAACCCTTCGTGCTCGAAACAGACTCTAAAGTTTGTTTTTTGATGAGAGTACGATCCGCACCGGCTTTCGCCTGCTGACGTTTACAACGCTTGTAGAGCTTTTCACGCTCTTGGTACATCTCATTTAATCCAAACATTAGTCATCCTCACTGTCTGTCGGAATAATCGCATCTAAAGTTCGAGTCAGATCCAGTCGCTTTAATGTGCGTTTAATTAAATACACTAAAAAAAAGGCACCTAGCAAGGTCACGACAAACGCGGTAAATAAAATGCCAAGTAAGTGTAGCCCTGCATACCAAGCTGCGGTAGCAATTAGCGCTATTAGCAGCAGCCAGCTGGTTACCAACAGGAAAACGGCACCACTTAACAAAGCGACGAGCTGAGCTCCTGACGTCATCCAGATCTTGGCTTCTAGTGCGCCAAGTCCAATGATGCTTTTGAGCCACTTTTTGTGGCTCATAGTCAGCTGATCGACCGTTACCGCCTCATCAGTAGAGGAAGTATCTTGCGTGCTTGCTCGGTTTTCCTGTTGGTTCATGCAGTGCCTTCCATTTGCGGGCAGAGGTTACTTTCGTTTACACAAAAGGCTTGCTGCCACTGCGCCAGCAAGAAATGCAAAGCCGACTGTTTTTAATGGATTCTCTTTCGCATAAGTACCAACCGCACTGCTGACTTTTTCAGATTGTTGACGTGCTGTATCCGCAATTTGATGCGCTTGTTCACTAATCTGATGTGCTACGGCTTCAATGCGCTCTTGACCGTTCTCCGCTGCAGCGGCCGCACCGTCAACTCCTTTGTGAGCACCTTCAGCGGCTTTGTCGACTGCATCGTGTGCTTTGCTCTGAGTGTTATTCTTCGCTTGAGAAGTAGTGCTCTTTTCCTGAGTAGTGCTGTTTGCTGTAGCCATGATGGGCCTCCTTTGAGTAAGTTCAGTATCTAAACTAGCCTCACCGTGAGACTAATGGAACCTTTGATCTCTAATCTTCTCTTTGTTTACAAGTTAGCAAAAAGCATCCAGCAAAACAGGTACATTTAAAAACGATGTTCTGGAGCAAGTGCCGATAGCAATTCCGATGACTCTCCAGCAATACTCTGCGCTAACAACTTGGCAGTTGTAGGACCTTGAGTAAACCCTTGATGGCCGTGTCCAAAATGGAACCACATGCCTTTATGATTGGGCGCCGCTCCTACCACGGGCAGCATATCCGGCATACAGGGCCGAGTGCCAAACCACTGGTTTTCTCTGACGCGATCCCCCATCGTCAACAAAGTGCGCAGTGACGTTACCCCCCGCTCTAGCTGAATCGGTTCGGCAGGATCATTAAGCCCGACTAACGCTGCACCAGTGGTAACGCGAATACCGCGACTCATAGGGGATGCGAGAACACCATTTTCCACATCTAAAAATGGGCGATTTAAGGACACATGCGCTTTGTAGTGACCATGATAGCCGCGCTTATACACCATCGGAATGTCATACCCGAAGCGTTTCAATAACTGCGCGCTCCATGGCCCCAAGGCAACGACAACATGCTCGCTGTGTATGTCCCCTTCCTCACTTTTGAGATGCCAACCCGAAGCACGCTGCTGCAAGCTATTTGCATCGCCCTGAACCAGCGTTCCGCCGCGCTGAATAAATAACTCGGCATAGGCGGCCGTTAAACCACCAGGGTCACTACAGCTCCAGCTTTGCAGCCAGTGCACTGCGCCAATGGGCGCTTGTTTTAGCGCAGGTTCTTCAGCTTGATAATCCACACCATTCACCACACGTGAGCTCACTCCATATAACTGATCTAAGCATTCAGCCTTTTGCACGGCCTCTTGAAAACGCCTTTCATCACGATACAGCATCGCCAACCCTGTTCGGCGAATCATCGTGTCGGCTCCCGATGAACGAATCAAAAGATCATGATCTCGCGTCGATTGTGATGCCAACTGTGCGTAAACAGCAGAAATAGCACTATGATTCTTAGGTGCAGAGTTACGAAAATAACGCCATAACGCGGGGGCCATTCTGATCGTTGGGATCAGTTTCCAAGTCACATCGTTAGTTTGCCCGATAGCGAAGCGCCACAACGTCGCAATGTCCTGCGGCAGCGCATAAGGTTCAGCTGCCTCTGACTGAATGATACCTGCATTGCCATAACTGGTTTCCAAGCCGGGACTGACTTTGTCCACCAACGTGACATGATGCCCTTGTTCTTGTAAAGCAAGTGCCGAAGAAACTCCGACCATACCCGCTCCCAGTACTGTAACCTCAGCCATATCTTCTCCCTTCTTATTGCTGCGACCCATACCTTTACTATGCTATGAGAATAGATCATCTACTTAATTATTACGTACTGAAAAACATTTTTGGTCCAGTGTTTGCTTCGCTAAATGACGTAATGTGCGTGTCGTAGATACAACATATCTCAGTCGCTCTATGATAGCTTTCACAAAAAATTACACATATAGTAATAAAACATACATGGAACAAGGACAGAAGAATTATGCGAGTATCTGGTTTATTACTGACAACGCTTCTTGCATCAAATGCAACGGTAGCGTTAGCTGCTCAATTTGATTTCTCAAATGAATACAACACCAACTCTATCCATGCCCAAGGCGATCTATTTTTCATCGATAAGGTGAAAGAACTCAGTGCTGGCGAGATCGACATTACCCTACATTCAGGCGGTGCTTTGGGCTACAAGTCCTCAGACCATTTTTATGCGGTAGCCGATAATGCTGTGCAGATTGCCGATACATTGGCAGGTAGCATGTCTGGTATTGACCCTATTTTTCTTCTGTCTTCATTACCGTTCCTAGTACAAGATGAGGATCAGGCCGAACTGCTATACAACATCGCCAAACCTTATTACAAAGAAGTGTTTGAAGAAAACGATCAGATTTTACTGTACGCATCACCATGGCCAGCAAGCGGTATTTGGTCGAAAGAAAAAGTCGATTCACAAGAAACCTTAAACGGTTTGAAAATCCGTACGTACGATAAAAATGGCACGATTACCTTGCGTGAAGCGGGTGCATCTCCGGTTAAACTGTCTTGGGCGGATGTTGTACCGCAGCTGTCTACAGGTGGCATCGAAGCCGTATTAACATCAGCAGACGCGGGGGCCAGCGCTAGCTTCTGGGAACACCTAGACAACTACAGCGCTATTCAATACGCGATTCCATTGAACATGGTACATATGAACCGTGATGAATTCGAAGATCTCTCTGACGTGGAACAAAGCGCCATTCTTGAAGCGGCAAAGTTAACCGATGAACATAACTGGAAAACAGTTCGCATGCGCGTGAAAGACAACTACAAAGAGCTTAATGACCACGCGGTAGCCATTCATAAAGACTTACCGCCTGCGTTTATAAAACACCTACAAGACTCTGCTCGCCCAGCACTAAAAGACTGGTTAGATGACGTGGGTGGTCGTGCCGAAGCGATCTTAGCGGAATTCGATAAAGAGAAATAAATGCTACTCAACTTACTATTAGGCTGCTCCCGATTCCTGAATAAGGTATCGGGCAGCATTGCCATGTTATTAATCGTTTATATTTTGGGGCACATTCTCCTAGAGATTGTGCTTCGTTTTTTTGGCACATCGACCTACGTATTGGACGAGTTTGTCGGTTATGCGGTCGCGACACTGACATTCTTAGGCCTAGGCTATAGTCTTGAACGAGGCAGTCTGATCCGTGTTGGTTTAATCATTGAGCGTCTTCCTCCGAGCAAGCGCTGGATCTTTGACTTGTTCGCCACCTTGGTTTCATTGGCCATGTTTACGTGGATCTACAGCTACTGGCAAACCAATGTGCTGCGCAGTTTTAAGCGAGGTACGACAAGCGAATCCATCATGGAAACACCACTATGGATCCCACAAGGATTGGTGCTCGTTGGCTTGGGGTTACTGTGCTTTACATTGTTTACCCACGCCTTGATTTTGTTGTTTAGACAGCAGTCGCCCGAAATTTCTTCTCCCCACGAGTAAAAGGACGCTTAATATGGAAGTCGTATTATCCGCCATTGGGGTGATTACCCTAATTTTAGTGATTCTTGGTATGGGGGTTTGGGTATTTGCCGGTCTGGCCATCGTCGCACTGCTTTCTTTGGTGCTGATTGGCGATGTTAGCCTCGATCGTTCAGGGGCTATTTTAAGCCGTATCATATTTCGAGCGGGGAACTCGTGGGAGTTGGCCGCCATTCCGCTCTTCATTCTAATGGGTGAACTGATTTTTCGGTCGAATATATCGGATCGTTTATTTCGCGGTTTAGAGCCGTGGACGCGCCATATTCCTGGCGGCATTTTACACACTAATGTGTTTGGCTGTGCCATGTTTGCCGCCGTCAGTGGCTCCAGTGCAGCGACTACAGCAACCGTTGGTAAGATCACGACCAATGAGCTCAAAGTGCGCGGTTATGATCGAGATTTATCGATTGGCTCATTGGCCGGTGCGGGCAGTTTAGGATTATTGATCCCCCCTTCTATTGTGATGATTGTGTACGGTGTACAAGCCGAAGTGTCTATCACCAAGCTGTTCATGTCAGGCGTGTTACCAGGCCTTCTCGTTGCCGCACTGTATACCGGTTATTTAATGACTCGCGCATTGATGAACCCGTCCATCGCGCCAAAAGAAGCGGCATCTACAGTAACGAAATGGCAAAGTCTTGGCTTACTGTTCCCAGTACTATTACTCATTACAATCGTCATGGGTGCGATCTACTCCGGTATTGCTACACCTTCTGAAGCAGCCGCTGTCGGGGTGTTAGCAACGCTACTTTTGCTGTTAGCAGAAAAACAATTGAGCATTCATATTTTCCGCGAAGCATTGGTGGGCACATTACTCAGCTCAACCATGGTGTGCAGTATTTTGATTACCGCGGCGCTGCTGTCGACCGCGATGGGCTATTTGCATTTGCCTGCAGAATTAGCGACTTACATTGCGAGTTTAGACTTGTCTCCCGCTTGGTTACTGTTGGCGTTGGCGCTGTTCTATATACTATTGGGACTGTTTCTAGATGGTATTTCCATCACAGTAATGAGTTTACCGATCACATTGCCGATCGTGATTCAAGCCGGCTTCGACCCATTATGGTTTGGTGTTTTCTTAGTCATCATGGTCGAGCTTGGGCAGATCACACCGCCGGTTGGATTCAACTTATTTGTGTTGCAAGGGTTAACCGGCGAGAAGATCGGACGTATTGCAAAAGCCTCTTTCCCATTCTTTATACTGATGTGTATTGCGGCCTTATTATTGTGCATCTTCCCCGAGATCGCGCTATGGCTGCCTAATGCTTTAAGCTGATTCTATTTAGGCGTGAGCCACTGCGCTCGCACCTAAATTTAGTTAATCAAGAACACTTAGAAAAACCTTAAAGCTCATACTCAAAAAAACCTCAAATAATTTGAAACTTTTCTGAAATAGCTCCGTGTCTGTTTATACAACGCGCTAATGCGTTAGCGCGCCTTTCACGTATCACAAATCATTTACAGGATGGTAATTATGAACACGACAACGTTGAAAACCTTAAAAGCACTTTCTTTAACCGTTGCGCTAGCGGGAACGGCTAGCCTAGCCAATGCCGCTGACCATGGCGTTGCAGTGAAAGGAATGGACCAAGATGTCTCTCATGGTGCCGTTGCAGCAAGTATGGTGCAATCCGAAGCAAACGGTTGGCTCGTTGTGCATCGCACCGACAGCAACATGAAGCCGGGTCCTGTTGTAGGCTATGCTCCTGTAATCAAAGGTACGAATAATAATGTCAGTGCGATTTTGCAAGAGAATGTGAAATCCGGCGAGATGCTAATGCTGATGTTACACGGCGAAGCAGGCGGCATGAAAACAGGTGTTTTTGAATACACCTTGGGCGCAAAAGAAGACGGTCCAATAAAAGTCGATGGCAAACTTGTTATGGACGTCATTACCGCGAAGTAATATCGACTATAAGGCCGCGCACGAAAGCGGCCTTTTTACTCTCAGGTCTATTAGCAATGTTTATCCATTTAAAAATGCGTCTACACTTAAAGACGAGTGTACCCACTCAATTTTATCGACGACGTTGCGCATAATCTGCCAACGACTAGGAGGATATTGCTATGTTGACGACCAAATTAGCTCAAGAGGCTTTTCGTCTAGAAATCGGGCAACTCACTAAAGAGAGTGTTAAGCATCTAGTGCCTTCATTTGAGCACTTACCAGACAATCCCTACGCCGATGGTTCTTATCGTCTACGCCGATATTCACGGTTTGTATTTCGTGATGATCGCTTACAGCGCTTACCCACTAAAGCATTTGTGCAGGACGCCAGCATCAACCACTTTCAGGGAGATGTAGAGCGAGTTTATCCAGAAATAGAACAGCAAACGGTTACCGATCCAGCATTTTTAGAATTATTCGAACACTTTCAAAAAATGGCAGATATCGGTGATGGCAGCACCATTGAAGTACATCAAATGCGCATTTTCGCAGATCATCATCAAGTAGACGTTGCTCCTGAGGGCGTTCATCAAGATGGCTTTGACCGTATTGGCATATATGTAATACAACGTCACAACATTAGCGGCGGCGAAGTCAGTATTCATACCGCCGAGAGCAGCCCTGCTATGATGAAGCACCCACTCAATAATGGGGAGTTTGTGGTGCTCAACGACCGTCGCTTTTACCATTATGCCTCACCCATAAAACCCATTGATGGTGAGCTTGGTTACATGGACGCATTTGTCTTAACCGCTAATTTAATACACTAAACATTGAGCTTATTAAGGTAGGTCGATTTAGATCAGACCTACCTTAATAAAAAATCGTTATATTGCAGTGAATACTGTTACAAAGAGCAACACCTAAACTGACCACTTGGTAAAAAAGTGGTGAGATTCCAAGAAGTTGGCTATATTAGCAGCTAGTGTTATAAATATTGTGTATGCGTCAGAAAATCGTTGTTTTATTTAGGATGCTTAGATGAATCTACCCCTCTCCCTTCGATCAGCATTGATTGCTGTCGCCATGGGCACCATTAGCGTCTCTACATACGCGAATACGTTATCGGATGTTCGACAAAAAGGAGATGTAAGCTGTGGTGTGTATCCCGATGACCCTAGCCGAAGCGCACTCGATAGCCACGGAAAATGGCAAGGATTTTATGTTGAATTTTGTCGTGGTGTCGCCGCCGCTGTTTTAATCAACCCAGAGTATGTGAACTTCGTTGAAGTCGGTTCCACCTCTCGCTTTACCTCTTTAAAAGATAAAACCACGGATGTCGTGATGTACAGCTCCACCTGGACACTAAGTCGTGAGAGCACCTATCAAGTCAGCTTTCCTGCGCTGTATCTGTTCGATGGTCAGGGGTTTGTGGTACGTAATAGCGCTAATATTAATCGACTTGAAGACCTTCGCGATAAAACCGTTTGCGTGACAGACAACACGACCACTCAGCAGAATTTAGAAGACTTTATTCAAGCAAAAAATTTTCAGACAAACATTGTCTATGCCAATGGCGATCAATTTTTCCGTGGCAGTATCTGCGATGCTTACAGCGCTGACCGTATGAATCTCGCAGTCAATTTAGCTAACCGAGTCGAGAATCGTGACGCTTACCGCATCTTACCAGATACCCTCTCAAGAGAACCTATTGGACCGACTGTTCGTAACGACGATCCTCAATGGGAACGCATTGTCCGTTCCGTTGTTCACGCCACTCTTTTAGCGGAAGAAAAAGGAATCACTAGCGATAATATTGATGACATCAGACAGACGACGCAAAGTGCTGAAGTACAAAATCTATTAGGCCTGAAAGGTAATATTGGTGAACAACTAGGGCTTGATCCTGAATGGGCCTATCGTGTCATTAAATCCGTCGGCAATTACGCTCAAATCTACGATCGACACTTTGGACTAGGCACCAACGTAAATCAACCTAGAGGGCTTAACGCGCTTTGGCAGGATGGCGGTGTTATGTTTGCGCCCCCCTTTAAATAGAAAGCATTTACAATGTCGCCAAATAGTTTGTTTACAATACCTCGACTGCAGAAACTTGGGATTCGACTCAATCTTATTCTGTTAGGGATCATTCTCTTTTTTTTAGTCTCTTCAGGCTATGGCATCTGGACCCTGCAGCAACAGTCAGCTCAGTTTAAAACGATTACTCAAACCTACTACGACCGCGCTATGTTAGCCGCTGAGCTTTCTCGAGATGCCGAACTCATTGCAACCAAGGCAATGGAGCAAACGCTCACACAGCGACTTAGCAGTATCGATGCTAACATCTTACAAGATGACCTCACGCGCACATTCACCGTGGCTCGTGATCGTTTGAATGCTCAATCTTCTGAGGAGCAAGCTGTCCTAGCAAATATCGACCGCCTAACTCAACCCTACTTTAACCAGTTGACGACCTTCTATACGTTCATTGAGCTTCAGCAGCGCCTTGAGCAAGAAATGGATACTCTCAACTTTATTCGGGTGAAACTAACCACTCCGTATTTACCTGAATTCAAAGGAATTAACATTGAGACATTCGACGCCCTTATGACCAGTGCATCAAATGCCACACTACAGCTACTTGATGCTCACAGCCCTGGTCTGATAGCGCGCCGTGATTCAAAAATTAACAGCGCTATCGTTGCGCTGTCATCTCTCTCCGCACTCGATGAGTCGCAAAAGCGCGATAGAGATGCCCTAGTCGCCAATATAAATCAAACCCGTGAGTTGAAAGAGCAACTCGACCAATCGCACTTAAAAACCTTAGCAGCAATGCGTAAAACTCGACTTCAAGCCCAGCGCTTAAGCAGTGTATGTTTTGACTTCTATTTACTCGTGAAAGCGCGGGCCCAAAACGCCTCACAGAAACACAGTCAATTAATCGAGCGTGTTACGCTTCAGATTGCATTATTCAGCAGCGCATTTTTAGGTCTGATCGGCGTCGCATATTGGCTTATTCGACACTATATTGTACGTCGCTTAAACCGCTTGAGCTTTGTAATGAGTCAGCATGCGATCGGGTATCCTGAGAGAATTCCCGAAGACGGTAACGATGAGATTACCGTGATCAGTAAAACCTTTGCGCAATTTGTTGCGGCGAATAATCATGCTCAAGACGAAGCACAACGAGCCAAGAAAGTCGCCGAAAAAGCCAACGAACGCTTACGAGAGCTGAATGCGATCTTGCATCAACAAAGTAATACCGATGAGCTTACGCAAATCCCTAATAGACGTTCATTCTTTCATTGGTTGAATACCATCGGTCCTGAGCTTTCAGCAAAGGAACAGAGCGTGAGCATTTTTATGATCGACATCGACTGGTTTAAATCCTACAACGATCATTATGGTCATCAAGCTGGCGACGTATGTCTTCATCAAATCGCTCAACTTCTTAGGGACGTAACAAAAGAGTCATCCGGTATGCTTGCAAGGTATGGTGGTGAGGAGTTTATTGTCGCGATTCCAGATATATCTCCTGAACAAGCAAACACTTTCGGCCAGGCAATACTGGATGCAATAGAACATGCACAGATCCCTCATGGCTATTCGCCAAAACATCATATTACGGTGAGTATTGGCGTTTCGACCGCTTATGAAGGCTGCGCAGATCATTCATGTGAAAAGCTTATTTCTAATGCGGACCAAGCCCTTTATGAGGCAAAAGCGCTGGGAAGGGCCTCCGTAGTGAGTCATGTCATGAAAGACTCGCTGTAGTTATTTTTAACGATCCAAACCATTAGTTGTTTGAGATAAGTAACCTTGCAGCTGATCAATTGGCATCGGTTTAGCGTATAACCAACCTTGCACAATCGCTTGAGGACAATATTGTAAGATATAGTCTGCTTGCTCCTGAGTCTCTACACCTTCAAATACGCGAACCACATTTAGTCTTTGCAACAAGCTGAAGATCGCATCAAGCATGGTTTGATTGATCGAGTCTGTACCAATGGATTGAGTAAAAGATTGGTCGACTTTTATTTCTGAAGCATTTAAGTGCCCAAGCCAAGCAAGGTTTGAATAACCCGTCCCGAAGTCATCTAACGAAATACTAATGCCAGCTTCAGTGTATTGCTTAACAATATCGGACAAACTTACACTATCACCCGCAGAACGTTCCGTAATTTCAAAAACCAACTGTTCATGCTGAATCTTATATTGCTTTGCTTTTGCGAGAATAAAGGGTAAAAGGCTTAAATCGGTAAGGTCTTGAATCGATAAATTGATGCTGAGTGTAAAATCTGGTTTTGCATCAAGCGTCGCTTGCATCTGAGCCATACTCAAATCAATAACCCGATGCGTTATTTTTCGAATTAGTCCATATTTTTCAGCCACTTCTATAAACACATCAGGCCGTACAACCCCCAAAGCATGGCTGTCCCAGCGCACTAAAGCCTCTACGCCTACCGGCATAGAATCACTCAAGCGGATTTTAGGCTGAAACACGATGGATAACTCATCTTTAGTGATCGCATTTTTCAAATGATAAACCATTGAATGCCGATGTTTACGCGCTTTATGTACCAAAGAATACAAACCAAACCCACTAAGACATGAGGCGAAAACTAAGATGAGATGCTGAGAAAACGATAAACTAAAGATTCCTGCACGATCTCTTTCTCCCATAACGCATACGTTTACTTCTGAACACGACGCATAGCTTAATGTGGCACTTGTCATTTGGGCAGAAGACGCTAAATCGCGCGGCTGATTAAAACCAAATGTTTTAAATACGTAACGATTATTTTTACTGTAAATGATCGCCGAAACCGTTGGGTCAGGGTAACGTATGGCATCAAACGCAAAAGGAGATGTTATGGCCAGCACACTACCGGTTAACGTCATATCCATTTCAAAATGCGTTCTTATCAGAGCGCTAGAATTACGCCAAAAAGATACGCCGTTATTCAAAACCGCATCTGCCGGCGGCAGTGCGACGGCTTCCTTCAACACACCTCGTTCAGCGCTACAAATCAAGTTACCATTTTGAACGCGACCAATATCTTTTAGGTATTTATGCTGCCATAGTAAATCGCGTAGCAGTTCAAGATCGTTGTGAGAACAAGCCGTGTAGGGAGATGATTGAGCACTCACAACACCCGTTTTTAGATCGGCTGTGACTCCACTGGCGTAGTTCAGCGCGTAATCAGAGTAATTCTTTAAAGCCGTCCATTGTTGTTTTTGCAAGACAAAGTGTGTGACCCATAAAGCAATAGAGAGACAAATAAGTACACTGATGATCGGCTCAACTGGTAATCGCTTACTGAACACCGTTACTTGCAAAATATCTTAACTCCTCATTCGTCCTTGTACGACTTATACAGTATCGTTATAAGTATATTTTATTTCCATATTTTTAATATGGGCATTATTTAAAATAATAAGGAAACCTCTAGAGTTCGGTACAGATAAAATGCTTCTCTACCATTTTAGCTACTGCTTTATTACCCATTCCTTTATTTCATTTCGCTGTTTTTGGTTCGCTTGAAGGTACAGTAATTGAATCGATTTCAACAAATCATTGCCAGCTTCATCTGATTCAGCCACTTGATAAAAACCATTTTCCTGAGCTTTATTGTATTGATCCAACACTTTTTGAATAGCTTCCTTCGGAAGGTCTTTTTCCGTTAACGGATCGTAATTAACCGTTTTAATCGAACCATCAGCGTATTTAACACGCCAAACAGTTCGATTACTAAAATACAACTCAGCTTGGCTTTTGGTGCTGAGCTGCGGCGCTAGGATTTCAATATCATCATTCGCCAACGTATTTAAATTCATCAAAAGCGGCGGTGTTTTAAACTCAACCTCACGTCCACCATCTTGTACTCGGTTCTTGTATCGAAATACAAATTGATGATCACCTGATTTTAGATCTCGAGGTGTTGTATTGAGCGCATCTATCACTCTACCGTCGAGAGCCAACAACTCGATTTCTTTATCAACATAAAGCGTGCCCGCTTGAGTCAGCGGCGCCACGATTACCGCGGTTGATAACAACCAGTGCTTCCAGTATTTCATATTTGCCTCCTAAGCGTTTGCAAAATCAGCGCCCCAGCATAGACACTAAAATTGGTTAATGTATAATCAGCGCCCTTGTTTGACCATATGGTTCACAAGACAATCCGATATTTGGGTTCCCTTACCCCAAACTAACTAAAAAGGTACGCCATGAGCTCTTTTACTCCTGCGCAACAAGGCAAGGCATTGCGCTATTTAGTCGCCTTCCATCTATTGATCATCGCATCAAGTAACTACCTAGTACAAATCCCATTCACTCTATTTGGTTTTCATACCACTTGGGGTGCATTTACATTTCCGTTTATTTTTCTTGCTACAGACCTAACCGTTAGAGTATTCGGCGCAGCCTTGGCACGTAAAATTATTTTCCTCGTCATGATCCCATCGTTATTGGCGTCCTATGCATTATCGGTACTGTTTTACGAAGGTGCTTTTCAAGGATTTTCCGCACTAGGCTATTTTAATCTATTTGTTGCTCGTATTGCGGTGGCTAGCTTGATGGCCTATGTATTAGGGCAAATATTAGATGTGCATGTGTTTAATCGCTTACGTCAATTACGCAGCTGGTGGATTGCCCCAGCCGCTTCCACTGTCATTGGTAATGGCTTGGATACGCTGGCGTTCTTTGGCATCGCTTTCTATCAAAGTCCTGACGCCTTCATGGCGATGCATTGGCAAGAAATCGCATTAGCGGACTATGGATTCAAATTACTTATTAGCCTAGGCCTTTTTATTCCGATGTATGGCGTAGTGCTAGCGTTCCTTGTGAAAAAAATCACTGCCTCGAAAACCGATTTCCAACTCGCTAACGTATAAAAGAATACGCCAAAGCCGCGGTCATAACACCGCGGCTTTTTTTATGCATTCTATTTTGAGTGAGTCAGAAATGAGCCCAAACAAAGCTTTTACTACGTTAGACCCTGTCGCAAAGTCACGTATTATTGAAATGGCTTGGGAAGACCGCACTCCCTTTGAAGCCATTGACGATGAGTTTGGGCTGGTTGAACAGGACGTTATCAAGCTAATGCGTTCAGAACTCAAGCCTAATAGCTTCCGTAACTGGCGTGCACGTGTCTCAGGACGTACAACAAAGCATAAAGCGCTTAGATCAGAAGATGTTATTCGCGGCTACGCACCAGCTCAATATAAGCCCAACCACGGTCTTAAAAGACGCGTATAAAATAATTTGGATCTTCAAGACTCCCTTCAACTACTTTTAGTAAGAACATCGCGTCTTGGTAATTACTGTTTGAGCATTGAGTAATAAATATCGCGATAGTGTGTAAAGAGCACTAATTGCCTTGCGGAAATCGTCTGTTCGCGCCAAAGTGTTTATACAGCTAAGACAAACAGTGACCAACAAGAGGATTTAAAGACATGGATTTAATTCGTATTATTTTTGCTATCTTACTACCACCACTTGGCGTATTTCTTCAGGTAGGTATTGGCGGTGCTTTCTGGCTAAACATCTTACTGACTATTCTAGGCTATATCCCAGGTATTGTTCATGCAGTGTGGGTCATAGCACGACGCTAATAGAGGTTGCTGTTTACTCAGCTCTTTTCATAATCGGTTCCACTTCAGCCCAGCACCTTGCTGGGCTTTTTTTTACTTTCCATATCTATAAAAAAGGGCTTATCTCATAAAAAGATGGGGATAACGCACGCATTTATCCACATAAAAATATAAAAATGAGACTTACCCTCGATCAATACACTCAACAACCACGATAGAGTGGATGCAAAACAAGAGACTGAGTACGTCGCTATCAAACACAATCGCTAATCTTTTCTTTAAATTGACCTGTAATTTGTAGTGCCTCTATTTGATGCTCCCTTAAGCTAGTGCTATGTGGCTAATCACAGACACAAAAAAGCCTGACAGCATCGCTATCAGGGCTTCCTTTGTATGATGCTTGATGATAGTGCCTTTCCTACCATCGGCGATGGTGAGCGCCTGCGACGTGTTGAGAGCTACTTCTGAGTTCGGGGTGGGATCAGGTGGTGCTCTGTCTCTGTTTTTCTGAACACCTTCTCTGACCAATGCCATAAGGCGCACGCTTTTGATGTCACGCGCTGACGTGTCGAAGCATGAGACAGGCGCAAGCGGGGCATAAAAGGGATGCGCAATCTAGCTGCGTTGATGCGTTGAGATGCGGAAAACCGCAGATATAAAAAAGCCCTGACAGCGTCGCTATCAGGGCTTCCTTTGTATGTTGTATGATGCTTGACGACGACCTACTCTCACATGGGATCTCCCACACTACCATCGGCGATGGTGAGCGCCTGCGGCGTGTTGAGAGCCACTTCTGAGTTCGAGATGGGATCAGGTGGTGATGTCTCTGTTTTTCTGAACGCCTTCTCTGACCAATGCCATAAGGCGCACGCTTTTGATGTCGACGCGCTGACGCGTCGAAGCATGAGACAGGCGCAAGCGGGGCACAAAAGGGATGCGCAATCTAACTGCGTTGAGGTGAGGAAAACTGCAGACGCAAAAAAGCCCTGACAGCATCGCTATCAGGGCTTCCTTTGTATGATGCTTGACGACGACCTACTCTCACATGGGATCCCCCACACTACCATCGGCGATGGCGCCTTTCACTTCTGAGTTCGGGATGGGATCAGGTGGTTCAACGCCTCTATGATCGTCAAGCAAACGGGTTTGCGATCGTTTTGGGGGGCTTCTGTTTGCCTTAGCCAAAACACGCAAGTTCGTGAACTTGAGTCTTTAACAATAAAACTTTTGAAATAGTGATAACCAAGTATCAAACCAGTGTTGGTATCGTAGTCTGTAGTACAGCGAGTATGTTTTCTTCACACTCGACCTCCATGGAAGGAGGAAGTACTGTTCGTTGTCTGGAACAACGACAGTAAAAACCATTTTGGTGTTATATGGTCAAGCCTCACGAGCAATTAGTATTGGTTAGCTCAATGCCTCACAGCACTTACACACCCAACCTATCAACGTCCTAGTCTCGAACGGCTCTTTAGGGCACTTTAAGTGCCAGTGAGATCTTATCTTGAAGGAGGCTTCCCGCTTAGATGCTTTCAGCGGTTATCCCGTCCGAACATAGCTACCCGGCAATGCCACTGGCGTGACAACCGGAACACCAGAGGTTCGTTCACTCCGGTCCTCTCGTACTAGGAGCAACTCTTCTCAAATCTCAAACGTCCACGGCAGATAGGGACCGAACTGTCTCACGACGTTCTAAACCCAGCTCGCGTACCACTTTAAATGGCGAACAGCCATACCCTTGGGACCGGCTTCAGCCCCAGGATGTGATGAGCCGACATCGAGGTGCCAAACACCGCCGTCGATGTGAACTCTTGGGCGGTATCAGCCTGTTATCCCCGGAGTACCTTTTATCCGTTGAGCGATGGCCCTTCCATACAGAACCACCGGATCACTAAGACCTACTTTCGTACCTGCTCGACGTGTCTGTCTCGCAGTTAAGCGCGCTTTTGCCTTTACACTCTATGCATGATTTCCGACCATGCTGAGCGCACCTTCGTGCTCCTCCGTTACTCTTTGGGAGGAGACCGCCCCAGTCAAACTACCCACCACACAGTGTCCTCGATCCGGATAACGGATCTGAGTTAGAACCTCAAACATACCAGGGTGGTATTTCAAGATTGGCTCCATGAGAACTGGCGTCCTCACTTCAAAGCCTCCCACCTATCCTACACAAGTAGGTTCAAAGTTCACTGTGAAGCTATAGTAAAGGTTCACGGGGTCTTTCCGTCTAGCCGCGGATACACAGCATCTTCACTGCGATTTCAATTTCACTGAGTCTCGGGTGGAGACAGTGTGGCCATCGTTACGCCATTCGTGCAGGTCGGAACTTACCCGACAAGGAATTTCGCTACCTTAGGACCGTTATAGTTACGGCCGCCGTTTACTTGGGCTTCGATCAAGAGCTTCGCTTGCGCTAACCCCATCAATTAACCTTCAAGCACCGGGCAGGCGTCACACCCTATACGTCCACTTTCGTGTTTGCAGAGTGCTGTGTTTTTAATAAACAGTCGCAGCCACCTGGTATCTTCGACCGACTGATGCTTACGGAGCAAGTCCTTCACATCGGCCGGCGCACCTTCTCCCGAAGTTACGGTGCCATTTTGCCTAGTTCCTTCACCCGAGTTCTCTCAAGCGCCTTGGTATTCTCTACCTGACCACCTGTGTCGGTTTGGGGTACGGTTCGATCATATCTGAAGCTTAGAAGTTTTTCCTGGAAGCATGGCATCAACCACTTCGCCCAAAAGAGGGCTCGTCGTCAGTTCTCAGTCTTAAAGGGACCCGGATTTGCCTAAGTCCCAAACCTACCGCCTTAAACACAGACAACCATCGCTGTGCTGGCCTAGCCTTCTCCGTCTCTCCATCGCAATATGTACGAGTACAGGAATATTAACCTGTTTCCCATCGACTACGCATTTCTGCCTCGCCTTAGGGGCCGACTCACCCTGCCCTGATTAACATGGGACAGGAAACCTTGGTCTTCCGGCGGGGGAGTTTTTCACTCCCCTTATCGTTACTCATGTCAACATTCGCACTTCTGATACCTCCAGCCTGCTTTACAGCTTGACCTTCAACGGCTTACAGAACGCTCCTCTACCATACTAGTAAACTAGTATCCGTAGCTTCGGTGTACAGTTTGAGCCCCGTTATATCTTCCGCGCAGGCCGACTCGACTAGTGAGCTATTACGCTTTCTTTAAAGGATGGCTGCTTCTAAGCCAACCTCCTAGCTGTCTAAGCCTTCCCACATCGTTTCCCACTTAACTGTAACTTTGGGACCTTAGCTGACGGTCTGGGTTGTTTCCCTTTCCACGACGGACGTTAGCACCCGCCGTGTGTCT
>NZ_CP187511.1:917500-952500 GCF_049821165.1 Marinomonas gallaica | reverse complement strand
CGCCTTGGTGAGCCTTTACCCCACCAACTAGCTAATCTTACGCAGGCTCATCTAATAGCGAAAGGTCCGAAGATCCCCTCCTTTCCCCCGTAGGGCGTATGCGGTATTAGCATGCGTTTCCACATGTTGTCCCCCACTACTAGGCAGATTCCTACGCGTTACTCACCCGTCCGCCGCTCGTCAGCAAATTAGCAAGCTAATTCCTGTTACCGCTCGACTTGCATGTGTTAAGCCTGCCGCCAGCGTTCAATCTGAGCCATGATCAAACTCTTCAGTTTAAAAAGCTTGCTCAAACTCATGAATCACGTCTGACTTTAACTATGTTCAATCAACTACCTAAGTAATCGACCAAACGTAAAGCGAATTGACATGGTCACTCATTTAAGACTTCAAAATTTTTAGAAGTCTCCAGCGAGCGCCCACACAAATTATCTGATTATCTATTTTAAAGAGCGTCTGACGCGTTGTGCTTCGTTGTTGTGAAGCGTTGTCCGTGTCAGTGGAGGCGTATAATACGCATCTGAATTTTTAGCGCAAGCGGTTTTTATAATATTTAATAAAAATGCACTATTCTTTTAAATAACGCTCAAATCGATCAAAAAACAATCACCAAAACCTCAAAACAGTTCATAAAACGTACTACTCGCTATTCAGCTTCTCATTATGTCTCAAAATTAGCTCAAATAGACGGGTAGCTTACGCGCAATAGAAATGCTCCGTGGTGTGATTTGTGCCTGGTAAGCTAATACTTCAACCCCTGTCTCTAGCACCTCCTTTAAAGCCTCTGCATACTTAGGGTCGATATGTGCAGCCGGTTTAACCGATTCAATCCCCGTATGCGATACACAGAACATCAGAACGGCTCTATGCCCTGCTTTCACCATTTCAGCAAGTTCATATAAATGCTTTCTACCTCGCTCCGTTACAGCATCTGGAAAATAACCCTGCCCGTCTTCTTCTAACAAAGTGACATTTTTAACTTCAACATAACAAAGCGACTCTTCATCACTGCTCAGCAGCCAATCTATGCGACTACTGTTGCCGTATTTCACCTCAGCTTTTTGTGCGGCATAACCAGACAGCTCGGGAATAAGATCTTGCTGTATCGCCTCACCTACAACCTTGTTTGGCAATCCCGTATTGATACAAGCAAGGTGCTCATCATCCACTTCAACAAGTTCCCATGTATAGGCCAGCTTACGTTTTGGGTTATCACTTTTTGACACCCAAACACGCGCATACTCTTGTTGGCATCGACGCATTGAACCGGTGTTAGGACAATGAGCAGTGATGACATCTCCATCAGGCAGCTCAATATCTGACAAGAAGCGTTTATAGCGTTTGAGTAATCTGCCTTCTATTAACGTAGGAAACTGCACAATGAGAATGTCCTTATGAAAAAAGGGATCTTTGACAAGTGATGAAGGTCACTAAGCTGAAATTTAAACGGCACATTACAGAATATCAAGAACCTGATTGATCTAAGGCAAGCGTTTCATTTTTTAGAGATGCACAAATAACGAATGGCCGTTATATTAGATTTCAGACAGAGAGCAAAGGATTGCTTCAGCCCTCAGGAAGAGGGCTCTGTCTCCTACTTATGGATAAAACTTGCGCTGCATGGACGCAGCAGAAAGCTTCCTCTTGTGTTTATACCTTTTTAAAACACTCACTTTCTGATCCAAAACATCACGTCGCTAAACTTTCCTCATGGCCTGCCAAAAACAACCTATTATGAAAACAATGGATCATAATTGTTAAGCCTTATAACAATTAAGTATACCAACTATCCTATATAGGATATGAGCCCCCTCTTTATTCTTGCCATTCTGCTTACATGCTCTCCCAAAAAATCAAAAACAAAATAAAGAGGAACACATGAAAGCATCTAATCTAAGCGTACTTATTGGAATAGGCGCCAGTCTTCTGGCATCACACTCTGCCCTTGCTACAGAGAATGGAGCCCCATCCACCGCCCCTGGCATTTATGGGTTTAGCGCAGGCTTTATGCCACCTGTCACCGATATTGGCAATTTCTCTATCCGTAGCTCGTATTACAATGCGAACAAAAACCTCAATGCTAACGGAGATGAAAATCTGACAGACTTCTCTCAATCCGTTAAAGCACTCTCTCTAACTTATATAAAAATGACGGAAAAGACATTTCAAAATGCCAGCTATGGTTACGGTATTGTAGTGCCTTTTTTAGAGCTTAAAATTGATGGCATGGTTCCAAATACACCTATTAATATTAATGGCAAAGATACCGCCCTCGGAGACATTCAAGTAATTCCATACATTCTTCAATGGCACCCATCTCCTAATTTAGCCACGAACACCCAACTACAAATCCAAATCCCGACTGGCCATTACGATAAGAACGACACCATTACGACAGGTCTGAACCACTATACATTCTCTCCTGCTTTTAACTTTACCTATATGACCGAGTCTGGATTCGAAGTATCGTCTAGTTTTCAGCTAGATATAAATACCGAAAATAAAGATACCAACTACACCAGCGGTACCGAATACCGACATGAGTTTGCAGTGGGTAAAAACTTTGACGCTTGGACACTAGGACTGGGTGGTTTTTACTATAAGCAGCTAACGGATGATAAAGGTCCAAACGTGATAGACGGTAATCGAGCAGAAGCCTTCGCTGTAGGCCCCGAGCTAAGCTTCTTCCGCCCAGGCTTACCCTTTGTATCATTTCATGCTTACAAAGAGCTTGATGCAAAAAACAGAACACAAGGCTATACCGCCGCACTGTTAGTCTCGCAAAGCTTTTAATCTCTAATATATGCGAACAACGGCAATAGCCCCCCTTTCTATTGCCGTTGCTCTATCTTCGCCACTCCTCGCAATAACACTTCAGCTAATACCTAACACAAAGCAGGCCTTCCTCTGTAAACTGCATAGTTAAATATTTGTATAACAACGCCCTATACCGCCATTATTGTTGTGAACAAGCTTCAGGCCATACGCACATGATGCGTCTGCTTAGGTCGTATTGAATTTTAGAAAGATCGGCACGTTGCTTGTATTAAAGTTATTCAACTTAGCAATTGTTTCGGTAATTTATTGGTTACACTGTCAATATTGTTAAAGTGCTTAAGGCTGGGTATGAAAGTAGAAGAGATTTATCGTCGGGATTTAAATCTGTTAGTGGCGTTGCAAGTTCTGGTTGAGGAGCGCAGTGTCAGCCGAGCTGCAGAACGCTTGAGCTTGAGTCAATCTGCAATGAGCCGTGTTCTGGGTAGATTGCGCAGCTTGCTGTCTGACCCTTTGTTTACCCGTCAAGGCCAGCACCTAGTTCCAACAGAAAAAGCCTTATCTATAAATAAGGCACTAGACGAGCCTATTGGGTCTCTTAGACAACTTTTGTCCCCCATTGAATTTGACCCAAAATCTTGTGACCAAACCTTCACAATTGTCACGACAGATTATGCGATGCAAACGATTTTACCGTTTGCATTACCTCGCATATATCAGGAAGCGCCTAATGTTGCGTTTGAGTTTCTGCCACTCCAAGACGAGCATTTGAAAGAACAACTCACCTACGGCCGAGCTGATTTAGCTATTTGTCGTCCGATATACTCTATTGACTCCTTACAATATGGAGAGCTCGGACGTGTTGGTGTGTCTTGCCTTGTTTCTAAACAGCATCCGTTAGCGAATAAACAAATGTGTCTGGAAGATTATTTGCATTTTCCTCATGCCATGATTGCCATTAGTGATGGGGTAAAATCGCTTATAGAACAAGCACTCGAAGGCCATCCTAAACGACGTATGGTGCTTAGGGCATATCATTTAGAAGCTGCACTGGCCATTGTCGACACAATGCCATTAATTATCACAGTACCCGCTGATTTAGCCTACTTAGTATCAGAGCGTTATGACCTGACGGTAAAACCTCTACCCTTCCATTTTACACCGTTTGATTATTCCATGATTTGGCATCCTCGCTGTGATCACTCACCTGCACAGGAATGGTTAAGGAGTATTGTAAAAGAAGAGTGCAGCAAGCTAATCGCTAAACGTGTGATTGATATGGGGCTGGATGCTGATACCACAGTTTTACCTAAGTAATCTTTCGTATATGCGCCTTGATCATACTGAAACGCCATCATAAAGCACTAATGACAACGATTTTGCCATCTCACAATCCCGCCAAAAAGCCCAAATAACTGGGCTAAAAGCACTTTAAATGCACCATTTTAATACATGCATATTATGCATATATTACTTCACTTTTTATCATTTGAGTCCCCCCAGGATACTCTCTACACTCCGCCAATCCAGTAGCTGAGCGCACATCGCACTTGTTTCCATCCACTTTCGCTAAGGCACTGAGCTTGTCCCCTACCGAGCTAAATAGAGGACAATCTCACCACCATAGGCATTATTAAGAGCAATTTATGTTTACTTTCCGATTTCCACTCCTAGTTTGGCTGGGTATAGGGATTTTGATTACCAGCCTAGGGATCAGGCAATCCTTTGGTATTTTCATGACGCCTATTTCCGACTACTTTCAGACGGGACGAGAGTTCTTTAGCTTTGCTATTGCATTGCAAAACTTACTGTTCGGCATGTTCCAGCCATTTGTGGGAATGGCTGCCGACCGTTGGGGTCCAAAGCGCATCATCATTTTAGGCGCTATTTCTTACGCTTTAGGTCTGTACTTAACGTCAATCACCACAGAGCCAACAGTGGTATATCTATCATTAGGTATGCTAGTAGGACTTGGTCTAAGTGCTACTAGCTACGTGATCGTACTCGGTGCCGTTGCAAAAGTGGTTCCCGCACAACATGCCGCGAAAGCCTTTGGCTTAACCACAGCAGCAGGCTCATTTGGCATGTTTGCCATGATCCCGGGTGCGCAATCTTTAATGAGCACTTATGACTGGCAAGGTGCCCTGCAAATATTCGCTGTAATGTGTAGCTTCATGATCGTATTTGCACTGTTTATCAATACGGCAAAGCGGGAAGACAGCTCAGGGCACCCTGTGCACGAAGATACGCAAACAATAAAAGAAGCTTTGAAAGAAGCCTTTGCACACAAAGGGTATTGGCTAATTATTGCTGGCTTTTTTGTTTGTGGTTTCCATGTCATGTTTATCGCCACTCACCTTCCCAGCTACGTGATGGATAAAAACTTACCGCCCTCAACGGCGGCCATGGCACTGGCTTATGTGGGTATCTTTAACATCATTGGGTCCTACTTCTGGGGTGCTATGGCAGACCGCTATAGTAAACACTATGTGATGTCAGCGCTGTACTTAGTGCGTACGGTTGTGATCGCCACGTTTGTAATGCTACCGACCACCGAAATGTCGGCGATTATCTTCGGCGCGGCGATCGGTTTCTGTTGGCTAGGAACAGTGCCAATTACCTCCGGTTTAGTGCGTCAGATTTTTGGTGCACGGTACTTATCAACGCTATACGGATTGGTGTTTTTCGCACACCAAATAGGCAGTTTCTTGGGCGCATGGGTCGGAGGCGTGATCTACGACTACTACGGATCATACGACCCTATTTGGTGGTCAGCCGTAGCACTCGCCTTTATCTCGGCACTGATCCATCTGCCTATTAATGACAAACCCGTCCCACGCTTGAGTGCGGTAACCGCATAATAGCAAAAGGCTCCCAACATAAGATGCTGGGAGCCTTTTCTTGTGTAGACGGGTTCAAGCGTAAGAACGCTGAACCACCCACTGAATATGATCGAGAAACGCTTTCACTTTTGCCAATGGATATTTGCGACCCGAATAGAGGGCGTACAACACCAAGTCTTCCGGTTCATCTTCCCACAAATCGACTTTTACTAACGCCTCTTCGTCCAAATCTTTACGGCAAGCCTCTTCAGGCAGTATTGCAAACCCCAACCCTTTGAGCGCGGCCGCCTTCGCCATATGACCACTATTGACCTTATAACAAGATGCCACATTGACAGCTCCTGCTTTTTTGAACTGCCATGGCATACCTTGTAATACTGATAAGCTGGTAATACAAGCAAGTCGACTCAGCTCAGAGACTGAACTAGGCTTAGAACATCGCTCTAAGAGACTAGGAGACGCTACGACGCAACTCTGCCAGCGTACCAACTCCCTTGCCACCCAGCCTGAATCCTCTATTGCGCCACGACCAAAGCGAATAACAACATCAAAACCTTCCAACAGTCCTTCTTCTGGATCAAGTTGGGTATCGCAGCTTAACTGAATGTTTGGATGTTGATGACAAAACTCGGCCATCGCCTCCGCTAGAAATGGCAAGTCAGGGGTAATCACCTTTAAATGCCCCACAATGGCATCGCCATTTTGATGCGCTTCGTGCAGCATATCCCCCATGGCGATTAAGAGAGGCGATAGGTTGTGATAAAACCTTTCACCCGCTTCGGTCGCAATCATTTTTCGCGTAGTACGCTCTAACAATCGGACGTTTAACGCTTGCTCCAGTAAAGCTACGTGACGACTCACATTCGATTTAGGCAACTGAAGTGACTCCGCCGCACGCTTAAAACTCAACTGTTCATAAACCTTCTGAAAGCTAAGCAACCACTGTAACTCAATATTTTCTAACACAACTATCTCATTTAATGGGACAAACAAACCAAAATCAGCCCATTTATCCTACTCAATCCCCCTGTAACAATCACCCTATCTCGCAGTAACTCGGAACATAAAGATGAAAACAGTGGAACACATGGCCATCATAGGCGCAGGGGTCGCAGGCTTAGCGCTCGCCATCTTGGCTCGAAAACAAGGGATCGAAGTGACGTTATATGAGCAAAGCAAAGACTACTCTACGATTGGAGCGGGCGTGACACTGTGGCCTAACGCCACCTTTGTTATTGAGCAACTAGGGCTGATGGATGAATGCCGAAAACAGTGCGGTCGACCGAGATTTATACGCCAATTTGGCCCGCAATCGACGCTCGTCAATCAATTCGACATCGGGCCGCTAGAAGACCTTTGCGGTTTGCCCACCTTTACCGTATTAAGACAGCACCTTATTAAAATACTGGCAAGCCAACTCAAAAAACATGACATAGCCATACACTTTAACACCCCCATCACACCGGAGCGTATTCCGCAGCTACAGCAGCAATTTGATCTCGTGGTCGGCTGCGATGGGCGCATGCACTCCCCGACTCGCCATCAGCTGTATCAAGGCTCCGCCTCAGCGGTTTATCAAGGCTTTATCAATATCATCGGCATTAGCAATATAGACTTGGAGCCATTCGAACAGGCCATTCATGACTATCGAGCAAACGGCGAACGCTTTGGCATTGTCCCCGTTGCCAATCAGCAATGCTATTGGGCCGCAGCCTGGCCCTGCGCACTCGACCGCTCTAGACCCGTAGAAAGTTGGTATGAAGAAATGCAGCAACGCTTCGGACATTGGCCGTCCAATATTCAACAGGTATTGAATACGTCTCGCCTCAATAGCCTAAAACGAATCTTTGTACACGACCTCGACCCTCTGCCCTACTGGCACCGAGACAACCTAGTCATCATAGGAGATGCTGCCCACGCCCCTTTACCCACCTCTGGACAAGGTGCCGGCCAAGCACTCGAAGATGCTTGGCACTTATCGCAACGGCTTACTGAAGCAAAGCCCCTTAATGACCTATTAACGGGGTTTTATAATGATCGGATCCATAAAACGACGATGACTCAGCAGATAGGCAGACAAGTCGCACAGCAGATCTTTCAGCAAACAACACAACCGACTGAGCCCAAACCCAGCATATCAGCGCATCAACTGAAAGAACTCTACATGCAAGGCTTGCACAAGCATTAACACCACGGAAGCAAAAACGGACTGGGAGCGCTTTACACCAATTGCCAGACCAACAGACAACAAAAAGCCCGCTAGAGAGCGGGCTTGGGAGTGTTTATTGCTGTTCAGTGCAAGGTGTTACCTAACGCTGAATTATTCCCACTCGATGGTTGCTGGTGGCTTAGACGATACGTCGTAAGTCACGCGGGAGATGTGTTCGATTTCGTTGATGATACGACCCGACACTTTCTCTAGTAGCTCGTATGGTAGGTGTGCCCAACGTGCTGTCATGAAGTCGATGGTTTCTACGGCGCGCAGTGCTACAACGTATTCGTAACGGCGGCCATCACCCACTACACCTACAGATTTCACTGGTAGGAAGACAGCGAACGCTTGGCTTGTTTTTTCGTACCAGCCAGCGTTGCGTAGCTCTTCGATGAAGATGGCATCCGCGCGACGTAGGATGTCGGCGTATTCTTTCTTCACTTCACCAAGGATGCGCACACCAAGACCTGGTCCTGGGAATGGGTGACGGTACACCATGTCGTACGGTAGACCTAGCTCTAGACCAAGCTTACGCACTTCGTCTTTGAATAGCTCACGTAGTGGCTCGACCAGTTGCATCTTCATGTCTTCTGGAAGACCGCCGACGTTGTGGTGCGATTTAATCACGTGCGCGCCACCGGTTTTACCCGCTGCGGACTCGATGACGTCAGGGTAAATCGTACCTTGCGCTAGGAATTCAACTTCCGTCAGTGTTGTCGCTTCTTCATCAAACACTTCAATGAAGGTATTACCAATCACTTTACGTTTCGCTTCTGGGTCAGATACGCCGCTCAGTTTGCCAAGGAATAAGTCTTCCGCGTCAACGCGAATCACGTTAACACCCATATTCTGCTTGAACATGGCCATTACTTGATCGCCTTCACCTAAACGAAGCAGACCGTTGTCAACGAAGACACAGGTAAGCTGTGTGCCGATGGCTTTGTGGAGCAATGCAGCGACAACAGATGAGTCGACACCACCAGACAGTGCCAAAAGCACTTTCTTATCGCCTACTTGCGCTTGCATGCGCTCGATCGCATCTTGTGCGATGTTGGCTGGCGTCCACAGTGTTTCACAGCCACAAATATCAACAACAAAGCGCGATAAAATGCGGCCACCTTGAAGCGTGTGTGTCACTTCTGGGTGGAATTGCAGGCCGTAGAATTTTTTCGATTCATTGGCCATGGCAGCAATCGGACAGCTTTCAGTGGAAGCCATCAATGCGAAGCCTTTAGGCATATCAACGACTTTATCACCGTGGCTCATCCAAACATCCAACAGCGGAACACCGTTGTTCGCGACATGGTCTTCAATACCTTCAAGAAGGGAGAAGTTGCCATGCGTGCGGATTTGCGCGTAACCAAACTCACGCACTTCCGATCCTTGAACTTTACCGCCCATTTGTTCCGCCATGGTTTGCATGCCGTAACAAATACCAAGAACCGGTACGCCTAGCGTAAACACGGCTTCTGGTGCGCGAGGAGAACCTTCGTCTGCAACAGATTCAGGACCACCAGCAAGGATAATACCTTTAGGGTCAAAGTCGATGATCTCTTGGTCGTCCATGTCAAACGCACGAACTTCACAGAAAACACCAATCTCACGTACACGACGCGCAATCAGCTGCGTGTATTGAGAGCCAAAATCAAGAATAAGAATTTTATGAGCGTGGATATCTTGCGACATTGTTAGCTAGTCCTTCGCTCCTACCCAGTAAGAGCTGTTCAAAAAAAAAGAAGATGGGGCGCAGAAACTACGCCCCATCTTGGTTTTAATCTATCAGCGCTTAAACGTGATAGTTTGGTGCTTCTTTAGTGATGGTCACGTCGTGAACGTGGCTCTCACGCATACCTGCACCGGTAATTTGAGAAAATTGCGTTTTAGTACGCATTGTCTCGATATCAGCTGAACCAGTGTAACCCATTGAAGAACGAACACCGCCCATCAATTGAAGTACAACAGCCGCCATAGGGCCTTTAGAAGGTACGCGACCTTCAATACCTTCAGGAACAAGCTTCTCTACGCCACTGCTCGCATCTTGGAAGTAACGATCAGAAGAACCTTGAGACTGAGACATCGCACCTAGCGAGCCCATACCACGGTAAGCTTTGAATGAGCGACCTTGGAATAGAACCACTTCACCTGGTGCTTCGTCTGTACCTGCTAGCAAACCACCAACCATGATCACGCTGGCACCGGCTGCGATCGCTTTAGCGATATCACCAGAGAAACGTACACCACCGTCAGCAATAACAGGAATGTTGCGCTCATTCATCACCGCAGCAACGTTCGCTACCGCACTGATTTGAGGAACGCCCACACCTGCCACAATACGCGTTGTACAGATCGAGCCTGGACCAATACCGACTTTAACGCCATCAGCACCGGCGTCAGCCAACGCAATCGCTGCTTCCGCTGTAGCAATGTTGCCACCAATCACTTGTACTTGAGGGAAGTTTTCTTTTACCCAACGTACGCGATCGATAACACCTTTAGAATGACCATGTGCTGTATCAACAACAATCACGTCAACGCCGGCTTCTGCTAGCGCTTTCACACGATCGCCAGTATCTGCACCAGTACCCACTGCGGCACCAACACGAAGACTGCCGTTTTCATCTTTGCATGCCAGCGGGAAAGTTTGCGCTTTATTGATGTCAGTAACAGTGACCATACCGCGTAGTTCAAACTGCTCGTTCACAACCAGTACTTTTTCAATACGGTGTTCGTGCAATAGTTTGCGGATAGAGCCGCTTGATGCGCCTTCTAGTACGGTTACTAGGCGCTCTTTTGGCGTCATGATATCAGCAACAGTTTTGTCGAAGTCTTTGATAAAACGAACATCACGGCTGGTGACGATACCAACTAGGCTTTTACCTTCTACGACAGGTACACCAGAAATGTTGTTTGCAGCGGTGACTTCCATCAACTCGCGAACCGTTGCAGTCGGGTGAATCGTAACTGGATCCTTAACGATGCCGCTTTCGAATTTTTTAACGCGACGAACTTCCGCTGCTTGTTGCTCAATCGTTAGGTTTTTGTGGATAATGCCCATGCCGCCTTCTTGGGCTAAGGCTATCGCCATGCGGTGTTCTGTCACCGTGTCCATGGCAGAAGAAACAAGAGGAATATTAAGTTCGATGTCCTTTGTGATGCGCGTTTTAAGCTTTACATCATTAGGCAGAACTTCAGAATAGCCGGGGATAAGCAATACGTCATCAAACGTTAATGCTTCTTGTGCAATTCGTAACATAATAGGGAATTTCCAATGCCAACTGGGTTTAAGATGGCAAGTAATTCTACTCCAACATTATGAATCGGTAAATCAAAACCAAGTGAGATTGATGAAAAATTTTACAACTTTGCACAGTTCAGAACCTACTTTCACGGTCTCAGAATTGAACCGCCAGATTCAGCAACTGCTAGAAGCCAGTTTACCTTGGATATTAGTAGAAGGAGAGATCTCTAACTTGGCGCGTCCAAGCTCTGGACATTGGTATTTTTCCCTCAAAGATGATCGCGCTCAAATCCGCTGCGCCATGTTCAAAGGTAAGAACATGGCGGTCAAATTTAAGCCCAAAGACGGTGACATGGTGCGTTTGCGCGCACGCGTTACCTTCTATGGTGCGCGCGGCGATTGTCAGCTTATGGTCGAAGGGATGGAGGCCGCTGGTGAAGGCGCATTACAAGCTGCATTTGAGCGTTTAAAAAACCAGCTACAAGCAGAAGGCTTATTCGAACAGTCACATAAAAAACCGTTACCTAGCCGCCCTGAGCGAGTCGCCATCATCACCTCGTCCAAAGGGGCTGCGGTGAGGGATATGGTGATTGCTTTCAAACGCCGTTTCCCACTCACGGAACTGACCATTCTGCCTACCTTGGTTCAAGGCAATGGTGCTGCTGTGAACATACGCCAGCAGCTTGAGCGAGCCGATGTAAGCGGTCACTTCGATGCGATCATTGTCGGACGTGGCGGTGGTTCGCTGGAAGATCTGTGGAGCTTTAACGACGAAGCGCTTGCGCGCGCCATTTTCAATGCAAAGACGCCAGTGGTGTCCGCTGTGGGTCATGAGGTTGATTTTACCATTGCTGACTTCGTTGCCGATGTGCGAGCAGCAACCCCTACTGCGGCGGCTGAACTGCTCAGCCCAGACATACGCAACCTAGAGCAGAAAATTACACATTTTGAGCATCTGTTTACACGCCGCTTTGAACAAACCCTGCAACAGCACCAACAGCGTTTAGACTTTTTGATCCGGCGTATTCGTCACCCTAAAGAGCGAATAGAACAGCAACAACAGCGCCTCACGCAGAGCAAACAGCGTTTACAAAGTGCCCTACAGAGCCAATTGAAACAACGTCAGGTGACGCAGCAACATGTGTCACAGCGTTTAATGTACGCGGCTCCCATCAAAAAGATTCAATCGCATCAGGAACGCATCGAGGCATTACAACAACGTATGCGTTTAGCATTGGAGCAAAACCTACACCGTAAGCAAGATCGCTTTGCCAATGTGGTGGCTAAATTAAACTTAGTCAGTCCTTTGGACATTTTGTCTCGTGGTTACGCGATTGCCAGTAAAGGCAAGCACGTGGTTCGTTCTGTAGAAGACGTGCAAGCAGGAGATGCCATTCAAGTTCGTGTCGCAGATGGCACCATCGACTGCGAAGCCAAATAATCGCCATTCGCCACACTGTCTGTTGCTTTGGCGGCAAACTGAGTAAAGTGATTGCTCAACACAGATAAGGAATCACACCATGACGGCAAAAGATTTGCTGCTCGGACTCTTCATCATTTTTGCCTGGGGGTTCAACTTTGTAGTCATTCGCTTGGGGTTGGACGCCATGACCCCGATGATGCTCGGCGGTGTACGCTTCTTATTGTTGGCCATGGTCGGCTGCTTTTTCTTTGCACGGCCTAAAACACCGTTAAAATGGTGGATCGCGTATGCTTTAACGCTTAACTTCGGTCAATTTGCCTTTTTGTTCAGCGCTATGATATTTGGTATGCCTGCAGGGCTTGCCTCACTGGTGCTGCAATCACAAGCCATTTTCACACTGCTGTTTTCTGTCTTACTGCTTAAAGAAGTGGTACGTCCTTATCAAGTTCTGGCCATTGCAGTCGCTTGTGGCGGGTTAGCCATCATTGGTGCCGATGGCGAGGACACCAGCATGACTGTAATCGGTTTTGCTCTTACTCTAGCAGGTGCATCAAGCTGGGCACTGGGCAATATCGCCACCAAAGCCATCATTCAAAAAGGTTATCAAGCGGATCTTAGTTTAATTGTCTGGAGTGCATGGTTCGCTGCGCTGCCCTTTTTCATCTCATCGTTTTTTGTCGACTCCCCAAGCGTTATGTGGTCCAACATTGTCGAGATAAATTGGTCAACCTTAGCCATCTTGATCTACTTAACGCTCGTGGCAACGCTCGGAGGCTACGGCTTATGGAGTTATCTGATGTCACGCTACAGTGCAGGCACGGTTGCCCCTTTGTCATTAGGGGTGCCTGTTGTAGGGCTGACGTCTGCGGCCGTTGTACTCGGTGAGAGTATCAGCCATCAGCAATGGCTAGGGATTTCTGTGGTATTGATTGGCTTGTTGATGAACACGTTTGGCGGTCGCTTACGCCGCCGCCAAACGCACTAGTCCCATCGCTACTCTTTACGATCAAGCTTATCACTCAAGGCTTGTACTTGTTGTTGCAGTTGGGAAATTTGATCCACCAATGCTTGATGGTGATCTTCTTGATTCTGGTGTTCTTCTGCCATGGTTTCTCGACTCATCACTTCCAGTACGACACCGACCATCATATTAAGGAAGACAAAGGCCGTCAGGAAAATAAAGATGATGTAGAAAACCCAACTGAGCGGGTAGACCTCCATCGTCTCATACATCACGTCGGTCCAATCTTCGAACGTGGCGATGCGAAACAACGTCAGCATAGAAATCGCAATATCACCCCATAAATCTTCGTTGATATGGCTGAAGAAGATCGCACCAGCCGCACCAAAGATATAAAAGATAATAAACATTAACAGGCCGATATAGCCCATTTTAGGAATGGCTTTAAGCAATGCGTTAATCAGCATGCGTAAATCCGGAATGATCGACACCAATCGCAACACGCGCAGTACGCGCAACAAACGTGCGACCAACACCATGTCGGTATTAGAGATAGGAATAAGACTGCCAATCACAATGACTGTATCAAAGATATTCCAAGGATCTTTAAAGAAGTCGGCTTTGCGATCGTAGGCGGCGAAGCGAAGCACAATTTCGACCAAGAAGAAAACGGTGATCAGAGTATCGAGGTAGTTGATCCCAAGCTCAACCGAATACGGTAACGGATAAGTTTTTGCCCCGACCGTGAGTGCCGCAATAATGATAATGGTGATGATAAAGCTTTGAAACCAAACGCTTCGTTCAATACGCTTGAGGGTATCAAACCAAGTTTGAGAGCGGGCCGTAGTCATTGCCTTGTTTTACTCCTAATGAAATAGCTCGGTACGAGCGCGAGTATCCTAAGACAATGACGGTTCAGATAAAATCCCTAATTTAACTTCGTTTCACTCTAACGACTTTCATGATTTCCATATCAATGCCTGCAACAGACTCTTGAGCAGGATAATAGGTAATGTTTACGCGCGCGCCACGTAGCGAGTGATACTTGCCTTGTCGTCTAAAACGAAACGGTACATCGTAGCCTTCTATCATCAAGGTATGTAGAACCCAGTCTTCTTGGCTGCGCTGAACATGTGACTTCACTTTCATTGCGTCACTGTGGATGAGGCCGGGATGCTTAGAGATCAGGGCTTCGGGCTTGGATTTCATGGAACTCTCCTACCGAACGTGCGGACATAATATAAACAAGGCTTAATAGTATGCCACAAACCGAATAGGCTGAGTAAATTTTGATCAACTTTTGCTTTTTTCGGTTTCCTCATCATTACTTTTTAGCAACTGAGAGTGGCTTTTGGCTTCGGCTTCATCGCGATAGCAAATGACGGCTTTTTGTAAAATCATACTATTTGGGTACGTCACTGTGTCCCCAGTGACGCGCGTGATAATGACATGGAACGTTGATATCTCATGAATTTGACCAAGGATCTCTTCATCTTTATCAACCACTTTAACCCAATCGCCAACACGGTAAGGAAAACCGAAGAAAATAATAAGACTCGCTGTTACATTGCTTAAAATAGACCACTGAGCAAATAAGGCGATACCGACCACGGCAAACACGGATGAGAAGAACACCGCCAACTGCCCATAGCCCACCCCAAGCACCACGCACAGCAAAAGCACAAACGCGACCGTCAAACCTAGATTGATAATCTTCGAAACTAGGATCATGCGAAGTTCATTAATACCTTGGCGCAGTGCGACGGCTCTGATCGCCGTCGAAACAAGCCGCATGGCCAAAAAGTACCCCGCGACCAGCAGTATCGCTAAACAGATATGGAGCCACATAGGCCCTCCTCGTTGTTAAAGCACGAAATACAACGCCACCGGAATGCACACCAATGACATTAAGTTACCTAGAAGCACGATGGATGCCACCTTTTGAGGTTCCTGTTGGAACATTTCCGACACCATGTAATTCAGCACAGCTGGTGGTAGGCAAGCGAAAATCACCAGATAGGCAAACCAATCTTCGCGCAAACCAAACAGCCAATAAAATGCATACGCCGCCACAAGCCCACTAACGGGACTTACTAGACCACTGATCACGCCTATACGCCATTGACCAAAATCCACATCTTTCATGCGAACGCCTAACGCAAACAGCATCAGAGGAATGGAGATTTGCCCCAGCATGTCGATGCCTGTGCCTACCGCGATTGGCATTGACCAATCTTGCCAACTCCATACAACACCAACCGCAGTGGCTATAATGATGGGCATTTTTAAAAGGTTAAACAAATTAGTACGCGGGTTCAGTAGGTACATGCCCACGGTGAAATGCAGTAGATTCTCAATCAAAAACAACACCACGGCAATCGGCAGTGCGGCCTCTCCAAACGCTAACACCATTAAAGGAATGCCTAGATTACCACTGTTATTAAACATCATCGGTGGCACAAAGGTTTTGAACTCGTAACCTAAAGCACGGGCAATAGGCCAAGCCACAAGACCAGAGCCTAAGACAACAAATGCGCCTGCAGCGACTAAAGGCAAATAGGCTTGTATCTGAAAGTCTTTTGAGGCCATTACTGAAAATATGAGTGCAGGGATAAACACGCTCATATTAATACGGTTAGCCACGCTCATATCCGTTGGGCGAGCGCGTGCGTAAAAGAAACCAATCAATACGATGATGACAAGAGGGAAAACGGTATTGAAGATTTGCTGAAAGAGACTGGTAGTGTCCATATAACATCCTTGACGAGTATCTCGTTAGAGTAACGAGGTTCATCAAAAACGCCAATGCTGGTCTTGAAAATACTTTATTCGTGCGCGCTCTTCTGCACTAACTGGGCCGGAATGAGTATAAAACGCTGGCGCACTTCTTCGCCTTTCAGTAATGCCAAACCAATCTCAACCGCACGCTCTGCCATCAGTTTAGGCCGCTGCACCGCCGTCGCAATCCAAAGGTTAGGTTGCTGGATCGCATCTATCGCAAATTGCGACCCATCCACCGAGGCAAGCACAAACTCGTTTCGGTTGGCATGCTGCGCCGCCATTAACGCGCCAGAAGCCGTTGGGTCATTGATGGCAAACACGGCATCTAAATGATCGTACTCTTCCATTAGATAGGTCATGGCCTCCATGCCACCTTCTTGGCTGCCTGTGCCATTTAAGCGATCGCTTAGCAAAGTGATGTTGGGGTAACGATTAATCGCAGACTTACAACCAGCAACGCGCTCTAATACCGAGGATACCGACACACCATTGATGATCACAAATTGTCCTTGATAGCCTATTTGCTTCGCTAATCGTTCGCATGCGATAACACCAGCCTGAACATTATCTGTCGTAATCGTCGCATCTGCGCCCTGAGCATTGACATCCACCGCAATAACTTTAATGCCCGCTCGCTGAGCACGCGCTACCACAGGCGCTATTTTATATTCGTCAGCCGCCGTCAGAATGATCAGGTCCACTTTACGGTCGATGAATTCATTAATCTGTCGAATCTGGCGTTTAAAGTCATAAGCATCTGAACGTACGATGACCTCTATAGGCCGACCTTCAACCAATTCATTGGCTCGACGTGTCGTAGAGTCTACTAATTCGACAAAATAAGGATTACCCAGATCCACTACGCTGATGCCGATCGAGCGTAGCGGCTGATCAAGCTCGTTATTAGCTAACGAGCTGGTAGCAGCCACACATAAATAAAGTACCCCAGCCAGTCCTATCTTTCGTGCGATCGAACAGCACCAACCGCTTGCTTGGAGGATAGATTGCTGTGCCATGATGACCTCTATTTATGTCTGATTGTGGCTAACTTTACGCAGCCTCCGAATCGGAGTCCACTTCCATCGCGCCGGTCATGATTGCAACCGCTTCCGACATGGTGTGAGATTCAGGCGTAATCGTCGCCGCACATTTACCTAAGCGGTGAATATGAATACGATCGGCGACTTCAAACACGTGCGGCATGTTATGACTGATCAGAATAATCGGCAAACCACGGTCACGCACTTCTTTAATCAGATTCAATACTCGACGGGATTCTTTTACCCCTAATGCCGCAGTAGGCTCGTCCATAATCACCACTTTACTGCCAAACAGCGCAGAGCGCGCCACCGCCACACCTTGTCGCTGGCCACCGGATAGCGACTCTACCGCCTGAGAGATATTTTGAATGGTCATCAGTCCAAGCTCTGTCATCTTAGCTTGAGCACGCTCTTCCATGGCTTTTTTATCCAACATACGGAACACAGATCCCAATATGCCTGGTTTACGCAGCTCACGACCTAAAAAAAGGTTATCGGCAATGTTCAATGCCGGAGACACGGCCAAATTTTGATACACCGTTTCAATGCCTAACTCGCGCGCTTCCATCGGTGAATTAAAATGAACTGGCTTGCCGTCCAATAAGATTTCCCCTTCATCTGGCACCAAGGCACCAGACAAGGCTTTGATAAGAGACGATTTTCCCGCGCCATTGTCACCAATGACCGCCAATATTTCACCTGGGTACAACGTCAAATCAGCGTGATCAATGGCCGTTACACTGCCATAACGCTTTACAATACCACGCGCTTGAAGAACCGGTTGTTGATCGTAATGAGCTGTCATTATGCTGTCCCCTTTCTGATCCACTGATCCATGCCTACCGCTACAATAATCAAAATACCCACGGTAAACTCTTGCCAAAGTACATCAACACCAGCGAGTGCTAAACCATTCCGAAACACACCCACTACCAGCGCACCAATCAAGGTACCAAAGATCGACCCACGACCACCAAATAAACTACAGCCTCCGATCACTACTGCGGTAATACTGTCTAGGTTGGTAGTATAGCCAGCTTGCGGACTTACCGAACCGATACGTCCGATCAATACCCAAGCACCAATGGCACACACGACACCCGCTAAGACATATACGGATAATAAAACACGATCAGTGCGGATACCGGCTAGCTTGGCTGCCGCAGGATCATCACCGGTGGCGTATACATGACGCCCCCAGGCGGTCCAATTCAAGGCGTACCAGATTAATACAAACAGCGCCAACATCAGCAGTGACCCGTAGGTTAACCGAGCGCCAAAGAAGCTAACGGTTTCACCTAACCATTGCAGCAACGGTGCATTGTTGGCAATTTCCTGTGAACGAATGGTTTGACTTTTTGAGTACCAAAGATTCAGTGCAAAAAAGACGTTCCATGATCCCAGTGTCGCGATAAAAGGCGGCAGTTTAAAACGTGTAATCAGGGTACCGTTAATCAAGCCTGCCAACGCACCAACACCCATGCCAATCAACAGAGCCATCCAAGCTTCAAGCCCGTGATCAATGGCCATACGCCCCATCACGACAGATGCCAGCACCATGATGGCGCCAACCGAAAGGTCGATACCAGCGGTTAAAATAATTAACGTTTGTGCCACACCGATCACACCGATGATAGTGACCTGCTGTAACACTAGAGATAAGTTAAAGGGGTGTAAGAAGCGGTCTCCAACCAAAATACTGAAGCCAATAATGGCAAAAATCAGAACAATGGTTGGTGCGGCGACCGGGTACTTATGAAGAAATTTCTGAAAGCGCTGTAGTGGCGTATCTTTGTCTTCGAAATTCGCTACATAACTACCACTGCCAGCCTGATCAGCGATTTTATCGTGATCCAACACCGGTGCAGACGGTTTTGGGTTAGCAGAACTCATAATGTTAACTCCAAGCAAAAAAACCACCGCTGGCGGCATCAGCCAGCAGTGTTAGGCAGGGTTGCCTTAAACAAGGTGGAAATTTTAGGCGGTTAGCCCCAACACATAGCTAGGCCAGTTTTTGATGTAACAGAATCAACACCTTGAGCCGGTTCATCTGTTATCAACTGTACGCCTGTGTCATAAAAATCAAGACCGTCAGAAGCCGTTGGGCGAGTACCCGACTTAGCAAACTCAACGATTGCACTGACACCTTCTGAGGCCATTTTTAGAGGGAATTGCATAGAGGTAGCGCCAATCACACCATCTTTGATGTTGCTGACACCAGGACAGCCCCCATCAACGGAGACAATCAATACGTCTTTTTCCATGCCAAATGATTTCAGCGCTTCATACGCACCAGCGGCGGCTGGTTCATTAATGGTGTAGACCAAGTTCACACCTGGGTCTTTTTGCAGTAAGTTTTCCATCGCACGACGACCACCCTCTTCAGAGCCTTGTGTCACGTCGTTACCTACGATGCGAGGGTCTGTTTCGTCACCCATTTGATTTGGATCGTTTAGATCAATACCGAAGCCTTTCAAGAAACCTTGGTTACGCGCTACATCGACCGTAATTTGGCTGGTACTCAGGTCAAGCAATGCGATTTTAGCGTCTTCCGCTTTATCACCCATTTTCGCTTTGGCCCATTGCCCAATCATTTCACCCGCTTTGAAGTTATCGGTCGCAAATGTCATATCCGCTGCGCTGGCAGGCGACAGTGGTGTATCCAAAGCAATCACCAACAAGCCCGCTTCACGGGCTTTTTCAATAGTCGGCACAATACCGGCCGTGTCACTTGGGGTAATGAGAATCCCTTTCGCACCAGATGCGATTAGGTTTTCGACAGCTTGAACTTGTGTTTCGTTGTCACCATCATAGCGACCCGCGAAGGTACGCAGCTCAACGCCAAGCTCTTCAGCTTTCTCTTGGGCGCCTTCTTTCATTTTGACGAAGAAAGGGTTGGTATTGGTTTTAGTAATCAGACCAATGATCGGTGTTTCCGCCATCGCAGTAGTAGACAGTGCGCCGGCAGCAACAAGACAAGCAAGTTTACGGAAGTTAGATTTCATGAAACGACTCCAATATTGTTTTTATTCTCGGCTTATGCCGTCGAAACAGGCCGTCATAGCTGTTTCATAAATTAATATCGACGATGAAAACTAACGAAAAATTTCAGTGATTAAGGATGGCCTTGAAATATTTGTAACAATTCAATCTGTAAAATGAAAAACTTTCTCTAACTCACTGATTGTAAAAGGTTTTGAAAGCAATAAGTCACTATCGTTGAGTCCGTAACTTTCTACTAATTCGTGTACAGGTAAGCCCGACATTAATAATACTTGCCCTTCCCAGCTTGTATCGGCCTTCAACCTATGCGCTAAATCGACACCGTGTAACTCGCCAGCCAAGTTGACATCACTCATGATCAAATCGGGATGAAAAGAGCGCTCTAGTCCCGTCAAAGCGTCTTCTGCATACTCGAAGGTTTGTACTATGCAACCAAGCTGTTGTAGCTGTTCACGCATCACATGAGACACTTCAGGGTCATCTTCTACCAGCCAGATAACCGCGTCATTCGGCAGCTGTACTGTGGGTAGACTTTCTTGATTTGAAGGCATTTCTGCCAGTTCAGTCGGCGCCATCAGCGGTAAAAACAAACAGACTTTGGTCCATTGTCCCTCTTCTGAAGTCACCCGTATCTCGCCGCCACTTTGTTTGACAAAACCGTAGATCATACTCAGTCCAAGTCCACTGCCCTTACCCACTGGTTTGGTGGTGAAGAACGGCTCAAAAATACGCCCAAGCACCTCTTCAGAAATTCCACTACCGGTGTCTTCTACTTTTAGTCGAATAGCAGCCACGTCGGAATCAGGTAACTGAGTCGCTTTGGTTGAAAAGCTTAATGTGCCGCCACGAGACATCGCCGCGGCACTGTTGAGTGACAAATTCAGCAGCGCATTTTCCAATTGAGATGGATCAATCAAGCAACGCTCTTGCGGGCAATTGAGATCGACTGTCACCTGAATATGATTGCCGACACTGTATTCCACTAAATCCAACATGCCCTCAATTAAATCGTCGATATGTGTCGCTTCAGGAAACAGTTGTTGTCGCCGACTGAATGCGAGCAAACGATGCACCAAACTGCTGCTCTTCTCGGCAACGGCTAACGCTCGCTCGATGTAACGTGCTTGGTCATCGGTTTTAGGAGATGAGTCGGACAACATTTGCAGATTGCCCATAATAGCAGCCAGTAAATTATTAAAATCATGGGCTACACCGCCGGTTAATTGCCCCAGCACTTCCATTTTTTGCGCTTGGCGCAGCTGGCTTTCGACGCTTTTACGCTCAGTTAAGTCCGTATACAGTGTGACAAAACCGCCGTCTGGCATGGGCTTGGAACGAAATTCGACGATTTTCCCCGAGTCAAAATGACGCTCAAAACTTTGGCTACGATGGTGTCGTGAGGCATTGATCTCATCCATCTGAACCAGCTGGTTTTCCATGTTGAGGTTCTTGTGAGAGCTTTGCGTAATGAGCTGCTGTACCACTTGTATTGGCATACCGCGATAGAGCTGGTTTGGCTGAATATCAAAAAGCGCTTCGTAACCTTTATTCCACGCAATTAAAATGCCCTGTTCGGTAAACACACTCAAACCATCGTTCATATTATCGAAGATGGTTTCCAGCAAACGTTTTTGTTCGGTGAGCTCGGCAGATACTTCCAAGCGTCGAATGGCATCACGCCGAAATACTTCAAAAGCATTGGCCAGCGTGCCGATCTCATCGTTACGACGCATGGGCGGATTACGCGAATCCACTTGCCCTAATGACAACTCTTTCATGCCTTGTGTGACAGCCCCTAAATCCCGTGTCATACGTCGGCTAGATAGATACAGGTAACTCAGCCCTAATACCAAAAATAGTGAGATTCCTATTAACCAGCGCTGACCATTGGCGACTACTTCGCCAACCTCCATGCGCTGTCGAGACACTCGCTTTTGCAATGTGCCAACGAAAGCACTGACCTGGGTGCTAAGTTGTTCGGACTTCGCTCGCAGAGCGATCAATAAATAACGTTTGCGGTCATGGATTTCATTCAAGCGAGCTTGCGCTTGCAGCAGTGATTGCGCGATGTCGCGTACCTTTGGGTCGCTATCGACTAGACGTAAATGGTCAACCATTTGTCGTGCGACTTGTCCAGGCTCTTCGATCAGATTTAACAACCAAACTAACGCCTGCTGTTGCGATACAGTGGGTTGTTGTTGAGATCTTGAGACGACAGTTCTAATGGCAAATTGTTGCGCTAGGCTGTCTTCACGGATATACAACTCTTCGTGGACAAGTGTCACTAACTCATCCAATGTCGTGTCCAGATCCGCTAAGCGGTCTTCAATTTGACCACGAAATACCGTGTCTTTTAAGTTATCAGCGACGCTGCGTAAATCCGTAATACGACGATTTAAACGTTCGGATTCCACTTGCAGTTGAAAAGGTCGCGCCGAACCGGCAGCATAAGGCGCTGCCGCGGCAAGCTGGGCAACATTTTCCGCTAACGTCAATGCAGTGCTGATTTCGGGGAGTGTCTGCGCTTCAAAATCCGCTAAGGAAGCTTCACTGATACGCATGGATTGCCAGCCAATTACCACCATAAAAGCAGCCACCATACTGATTGCTAAAATAACAATGGACGCTTTTTGACGAATGCTGACTTGGCGCATTAGCCGACGCTCTTGCTGACAGGACCTTGGAATAAATACCCCAAACCACGTTGGGTTTTAATAAACTCTGGCGCTTTAGGATTGGCTTCCAGCTTACGACGTAAACGTAGAATCAGCACGTCGACTGTACGATCAAACACTTCCGTTTCGAGGCCTCGGCTTAAATCAATGATTTGCTCACGACTCAGTACTCGATCGGGCCGTGTCGCCAGCGTTTCCAATAAAGAAAACTCACCTAAAGTGAGTATGACCTCGTCTCCTTGTTGGTCACGCAATTGGCGTGACGTCAGATCTAGTATCCACTTACCAAAATATAAACAGTCGTGATCTGTGCTCAGTGTCTGAGTTGGTATATGGCGATTACTGCGACGCAATAAAGCATGAATACGTGCGGTCAGCTCACGTAGATTAAAGGGTTTCATCATGTAATCGTCCGCCGCCAGTTCAAGACCCAGAATACGATCCGTCTCGTCCCCTTTGCCCGTTAACATCATGATCGGCATGTCAAAGCGCTCTCTGACTTCTCGCGCCAGCTGTAATCCATCTTCTTCTTGTAAGTAGAGGTCCATTAAGATCAAATCAACGGGGTGCTCTTCTAAGCACTGCCACATCATCACACCATTTTGGGCATCAAACACTTGATAGCCTTTTTGAGCCAAGGCGTCACTCAATAAGTGCCGGATATCCGGCTCGTCATCAACGATCAACAGGGTCTTTTTTCCGAGCTCGCTCATGCTGTTATCTATCCTTTTTATTTCTTATAGTTTGGCTGGATCGGCCCGTGTCGCAAGAAGCTTTACCATGAGATTGTTAATACACCATTAACAATCATATCGTACGTCTTTTTTATATCGTTCACACTTTAGTGCGAGGCATGTTGTCACTGAAATTCTAAACAAATATCGCTATTATGCCCCCTCGCTACAGGGGATCATTATGACGTTTGCTTTGCCTATCTACTCTATCATTCCAGATTTAAAATTACAGTTAGCTCAGCACAATGAAGCCATACTTGAAGCCGCCCCGGGGGCGGGGAAAACAACGGCTGTACCTCTGGCTCTTCTCGATGAAGCGTGGCTCGGTCAACGCAAAATCATCATGCTTGAGCCCCGTCGGCTGGCCGCTAAGTCCGCAGCAAAACGACTCGCAGATCAACTTGGCGAACCGCTTGGGCATCGTGTTGGCTATCAAATACGCCAAGAAGGTAAACAGAGCGCTCATACTCAACTATTAGTCGTTACTGAGGGCATTCTCACCCGCATGTTACAGGATGATCCCAGTCTCGATGAGGTTGCCTTAATTATTTTCGACGAGTTTCATGAGCGTAACCTACATTCAGATTTGGCGTTCGCATTAAGCCTACAGGCCAGACTACTATTCCGTGATGACGATCCACTTAAACTGTTAGTTATGTCGGCCACCCTCGACAGTGAACGATTAACTGAACTGCTGCAGTGTGATCCGATCATTTGTGAAGGACGTCAATTCCCCATTAGCATGCGCTACAGCAATCTGTCACTCAAGCAACAAGACATACCGCAACACGTTGCTAAACTGGTTCACCAAGCCTTACAAGAAGACAATGGCTCAATACTCGTTTTTCTACCCGGACAGCGTGAAATACGTGCCGTTCAATCCATGCTTAATGGCACCCTACCAGCACAAACCGAACTGCTCAGTTTATTTGGTGATCTGAGTCTATCGGAGCAAGAAAACGTCATTGCACCTGCACACGCTGGTTATAGAAAAGTGGTTCTCGCCACCAGCATCGCGCAGACCAGTTTAACCATCGATGGTATACAAGTGGTGATTGATTCAGGTCTTTCACGCGAAGCACGTTTCGATGCAAAAACGGCTACCACACGCTTACATACACGTCGTGCATCCCAAGCAGAAACGACCCAACGCGCAGGCCGCGCAGGCCGATTACAAGCCGGTGTCTGCTACCGCTGGTGGTCGGCAGATCAGCAACACCGTTTAAGTCCACACAACGCTCCACAAATCGAGCTGGAAGACTTAAGCCACTTAGTCATGGACGTGGCGCGTTGGGGAGCACAAACCCTAGAGGAACTCGATTGGATCAGCCCGCCACCGGCTGCTCACTGGCAGCAAGCTCAACAATTATTAACGTCGCTAGGAATTCTAGAACAAAGCCCCCAGTTAACATTAACGTCAACGGGGAAAACGCTCGTAGAGCTACCCTTGCCGCCGAGGTTGGCACGCTTGCTACTAGACGCCCAACGTTACGGACAACCTCAAAGCGCCACGGAAGCCGCAGCATTACTCTATGATGGCGCGGCCAAAAGCACACAAGACTCTAGCCTACTAAGTGCCATTGAATATCGAAAAACTGGCTCACAAAAACACGCTTGGCAACGCACGCTATCCGGGTTATCCAAACACTTTTCTGAAGCGTCTGCACCAATACAGCGATCTTTAGCGGAATGCCTTGCAGTGGCCTTTCCGGACCGGATCGCCAAGCGCCACCGCCAGCATGACGATCATATTTTATTTAAGCTAAGCAATGGTCGCCAAGCGGCTTTGCCAAGCCATGACAGTAACGCTCAGTCTGAGTTTTTAATTGCATTGGAATTAGGTGGACACGCCGAACGCGATGCGGATCAAATATATCTGTCTCATCCTATTCTTAAACGCGAGCTTGAAAATGCTTTAGCCGATCGACTTGCGAGAGTAGAACGCTGCGAATGGGATAAAGCCAGTGGCGGCTTAATCGGTGCGGAAGAAACCTGGCTGGGTAAATTAAAGCTTGATCAAATATCTCTCACACCACTACCTGAGTCCGCCGTGACGTTAGCAAGCTGTCACTATATTCGACAAAAAGGCTTAAGTAGTCTTCATTGGGATGATGACAGTCTAGCACTCAGGGCCCGCATCCGATTTGCCCATCAACACCTCGACGCTTCCATTCCCGACGCCAGCGATCGTTGTTTGTTGGAGCGACTAGAAGACTGGCTGGCGCCTTATTTGGTGGGCGTAACGCGCATTCAACAATTGGAAAAAATTCGCCTCGTTGAACCAATGATGGCGCTGCTCAGTTGGTCCCAACAACAGCAACTCAAAGCATTACCTCTGCGGGTCCAAGTGGCATCGGGGTCAAGCATCAAAGTAGATTATCAAGGCGATGTCCCTGTTATACGAGTCAAACTGCAAGAAATGTTCGGCGAAACCCAAAGCCCTAGAATTGCAGGGAAAGTGGTTAAAATAGAGCTGTTATCACCCGGCCAACGCCCCTTGGCGGTGACCATGGACTTAGCCTTTTTCTGGCAAGAAGCCTACCCAGACGTACGCAAAGAAATGCGTGGACGCTACCCTAAGCACCCATGGCCAGAGAACCCACTAACAGCAGAAGCAACAGCCAAGACCAATCGAGCCTTACGTAACTCGTAAGGCTCGAAACCCACAACACCATGTCAGCTTATCGTCAATCAAATGAAAGTTATATTTAAACCCTCTTTCACCCAATAGACCCACTCTTTCATAATTCTGCTTGGTTTATTTTTAGCCAAAGACCAATTTAATCAATAACAGAGAAAGGACTTCTCATGTCTTCTTTTGCTCGCCCAATCGTTAAAGCAATGTTCAGCCACCCCAAACTCACTATGGGAAGCGCTCTGATTTTATTGGTACTTTGGTTATCGTCCGCAGTATATGGAGATGAAGGAATGGGACTGTTCAAAAAGAAAGAGGCTGGGTGCGTGTTCTCGGGCTTTGAAGGCCAGCTGCTCTATGAAGGAGAGCCAGCGGCGGATGCCGTATTAATACGAAAATATGAGTTATTTGGTCGAAAAGGTGAAGACAAGACCACCTCAGATGAGAAGGGAAACTTTGAGTTCGACTCTGTTTTTTGGGAATTCACAGAACCATTCATGACACCAACGGGCTTCCTAGTTCATCAGCAAATATTCGTTCAATATCAAAATACTGAGACTCAGATATGGGGTGGCGCCAAGGCCGAGCCTCCTGAGCTATACGAGTTTAATAATCAACAACCGAATAACTTAGTTTGCGAGATTACTGATGGAGCAAGACGTGTCAACACCGGAGAAAGAGGCTTTATAGGCACAAACTGTCACTGGAAATAAACATGAAAGGAAATTTAGATAATGGACACTATCAGCCTAGATATTGCCGCTTCTTTAGCCGATGAACTGATCTTTCTTTTCAGAAAACGGAAGTAAATGCCCGCATCACTAGGTCAATAAAATGTTTAATCCTTGCTGAGTAAGCTTACGGCTAAAGCTCGTATTCTTTGCATGGCTTGGACACCAGCCCATGATAAAACGATGGAAGTCTGCCCACGCCACAGGAAATAATCGATACCATTCCGTGATAACAGACTCCGCAAAGTCAGGGGATTCGCCACGAGCAATCATGCAACGTGCTAATTCACTAAAGTAGACATCAAGTAGATACTCTAAATCTTCTTCAAGCTGAACTTCACTTAAACAACTACCGAGGAAATACGCCACATCTTGCACACCTATACCGCGGCCCACGTATTGGAAATCAACGGCGGCGACACTTGATGCATCTGCTGTAAAGCAGAAATTGGCAACTTTAGCATCGCCATGCACAAGCGTTTGATAGCGCGCTTGGCGTAATGTGTTGTCTATCGTCTCGGCCGCGTCCTTGAGTGGACTCGCAATCATCGCCTGCCACTCATTTGGACGTGTCGCAAGGTGCCAGTAGGTACCTTGAGGCCATAACCCCACCGGCCAAGACTCACTGGGATCGGGCGATATAAAATGAGCGTGAAAGGTTGCCAGCCATTGCAAAACTGCCACTGCTTGCGAAAGGTCTAGCTGTGTATGCCTTTGATCAAACCCCTTTTCGTCTAAATCTTCCAGGAGTAAAAAAACCGTGTCGTTTTGCTGTAACACGCCTAGACAATGCGGCACACGCGCGACATTGACACAGCCATTGGCCCAATTCTGGTACCAGTTCGTTTCTACTTCATAAGAATGAACCTTGCGTTGATGGGCTAGGTCCGACTGCCACCCTCTAGGATGCGCTTGGCTAGACGAGCTATCAATGGCTTTTAGAATCACATGAAAGTAACGGTCTTTTACTTTCACCGCGTAGCGTGAGATATGCCCATAGCCGCTCCACAACGACTGCAACGTTTCAACGTGCGTTACGTATTCGGCGGCCAGTGTGCGCTTAATAAAGAATTCTGGGGCATATGAGGTCATCGTCAAGTTCTTCGAATCCTAAGCAAAATGACGCGAGGCAAGGTATAAATCGAAGACCCAACGCCGATTAAGGCCAACTCTTCGCTTTACCGCTCTGACTAAAATAAAACAGCCACGATCGACAAATAAAGAGCCCACAATATCTTTCTCTTTATGCCACGAGAAATTTACATCCTCTTTTTCTATTTTCTTAATGCCGCTTTTTATCATGGCATCGTAATTTCCAACCCTTAGCAATTGTTGTAATCGCTCAGGAGAACAATGACTTATGAGGTGTGAACTAAGACCTACTGCCAGCTTGTTTTGTTCTGAAAACCGTGTGAACTTATGTTCTAACATTTGAGGGGTTAACGCATCACATCCCACATTATTCACTTTGAAGGACTCTACTAACTTAGTAAATTGGCTACGATTATGTTCCCGAGGCAACACATCATAATTCCCTGACATGGAGGGTAATGCCTTTTTATGTCGTGAAAAGAAACGCTTAATCATTCAATATGACTCCAGCTTTGGTGTACATCTTTTTGATGATTATATACATTGGATTCATTCCTTTCTCTCAATGTCTGAATACCTTTTCCTAAGCTCGTATCGCCAGTGACCTAAACACTTACTCACCTTTATAAAGCAACTTACTCGCTATGAGGATTTACTATTTTACGATGAGACGGTGTCTAAAAGCGCTTTTCTATTTGAAAAGTTCTTGTCAAACTAAGATAAAATTTTGCTCGATTTTTAATCTAGTCAACTTGCAACTATACTGAGAACGTCACAAATCCCATATCGCCAATTCGCGGCAAGGATGATTACATGAGTATTAATAGCATAAACTCAAATTACGTTAACACCTCTGCTACGCAGTCACTAAATACGAGCCAAACCAATCTTGCTAGTGGTACACGTATCAACAGTGCTGCAGACGATGCCGCAGGCCTACAAATTGCTAATCGGTTAACGAGCCAAATCGATGGGAACGGACAAGCTGTTGCGAACAGCATGTCTGGTATCTCTGTAACACAGATCGCACAAGGCGGGTTGGAGTCGATTACCAAAGACCTGTCGTCATTGCGAGAGCTAGCGGTGCAGGCTGGTAATGGCATTTATTCTGATTCTGACCGACAGGCGCTTCAACAACAGGCCAACGCTCTTCTGGAGAATATTCAGGGAACAATAGGCTCAACCACCTTTGCAGGACAAGAGCTTTTAAGCAGTGACAGCACTCTTGATTTCCAAGTGGGCCCGGATGCTAATAGCACGATGGGAGTCAACACTAACGATGTAAGTGACACCCTTACTACAAATGGCTTATTTGCTTTTGATATCACTAATCAAGCCTCTCTCGACAGTGCATTGAGTGCGGTCGACAGCAGCTTAGAGAATATTGATAGCTTGCAAGCAGAATATGGCGCGACCCAAAATGCATTTAGCAGCCGTGTTGATGCATTATTAGAAAGCCAAGCAAATGAATCAGCAGCCCGATCACGGATACAAGATACTGATTTTGCAGGAGAAGTAAGCAACCAAGTAGTTAACAGTATTCTCGAACGCTCATCAGTTGCTGTTCAATCCCAAGCGAATGCAGACGCCAGCAGAGTGCTCAATCTACTCACTAATTAGGACATGTAAGCGCTTTTAGTATTAAGTATGCTAAAAGCGCCTTTTCCTACGAGAATGAAAAATTAATACACTCGCCCATATTTTTGCAACGCCTATTGCCCTCCTGTGTCATTATCATAATGCTGTAACTAAACGATAAATCATAAAAAGGAAGTAATGGTGCAGATCTCACTTTTCCCAACCAACAAGTTACTCAAAACCTATGACACGATACGTACGAGTTTTTGGTTTGTACCTTGTCTGATTATTTTTGCAACACTTCTGTTATGTTCATCATTACTTTGGGTGGATAAAAATTTACATCTACAAGACATCCATTGGCTCAATTTTTTATACCATGCAGATGGGAGTATTACTCGGGACTTGCTAACCACGGTAGCAGGAAGTGTTATGACAGTAGTGAGTATTACTTTCTCTATCACAATGGTTGCCCTTACCAATGCGTCGTCTCAATTTGGCCCTAGGCTCATCCGAAATTTCATGAATGATCCTAGCACCCAATCCGTATTAGGTGTTTTTACTTCTATCTTTCTGTATTGCTTAGTATTAGCGCGAGCCACAGACAACTTCGCTGGCGGAGAATACCTGCCTGGACTGACTCTAGGCGGGGCCATATTATTGACCTTCAGCGGTATTCTTTTGCTGATCTACTTTATTCATCACGTAGCCATCAACCTGCAAGCTGACAACGTGATCGATAAGGTATTCGAAACAATGCAGACAAATATCCTCCATATATTCGATGAGCAAAGAAGTAATGAGGCTAAAAATACTTCATGTAAATCCATCGAAAGACCCCTTAAAAGCGCTTTTACTCCCATCCATATAAAACGATCTGGTTATGTACAAGCGATTAATTATACGAGTTTGACTCAAATTCTATCTTCTTATGACCAATGCGCAGAGTTGCTTATTACACCAGGTGATTACATTACCTCTCGAATGATTGTTATACATCACTCAGGAGATGACCCTTCACCTTCTCAAATTGAGTCACTGCTAAGCTGTATCACGCTAGGCGCAAAACGTACGCCAATACAAGATCCTGAGTTCGCTATTTTGCAATTAGTAGAAATCGCCTTAAGAGCCCTGTCACCAAGTATCAACGATCCCTACTCTGCCATTGTCTGTGTCGATAAATTGAGTACCACTCTTTGTAATTTGCTACACAAAGAATTTCCACAGGGTATCGCCTGCGATAATGAGGATAAGCCTAGGCTTATATTTAAAAAAGCCTCCTTTGAAAGCTTAGCCAACAGCGCTTATGACCAAATTCGCCAACATGCAAATAGAAGCCTCTCCGTACAGCTGAGACTACTTGAGGGGCTGTGTCGTATAGCGGAACAGGCGCAAAATCAGAAACATTGGAAGTTCATTCGTCAGCAAAAAAACATGCTGGAACACGAACTAAAAAAACGCGACTTTGTCGATCATGATATGCAAGAAATAAATGAACGCATTACGTGTTTAGAGCATATCATGGCCAAACGATCCCTTTGAGCGGATTGCCTAAGTGTTACGCTCAACCACATCCGGTAACCAGATTAAGTCTGTTAGGCCCACATCTAGGCCAACCTGGCACAATAACGTGGTGACCTGACCGCGGTGGTGCGTTTGATGATTAAAGAAATGATTTACAGCTAACCACATCTCATAACTGCGTGGTTGAGGGTTCACCACGCTGCGATACTCCAATGTGCTGCCTAATACATCATCGGTTAAGCCATTTGCCCAATCGATAATAGCTTGGTCGGTTGCTTTTCTATCTGTCTTTAAGTCAAGAAAACTATGATGAATTTCTTCATCTAACTTAGCCACAGTATAAGGCGAACCAAGGAAACGGCCGAGCCAGATTTTGTCACCAAGCAAGAGATGGTTTAATGTTCCGTGAATCGATCCAAAGAATGCCTTGCGGCCTTCTCTAAGCTCTTGATCTGATAACTGTGAACAAACGTCATAAATACGTTGATTCATCCAGCGGTTATAGTTCGCCATATCTTGTGCCAACGCTGGGTGCATAATTTCATCCTTTTCAGAGCAGTCATAGAATTATTACATTATTAAAAATGTAAGCTTCTAACAATCAGTTGGCCCTATTTCGTTAGAGAAGCGCAGCAATGCAACCAATAATAAGGTTAGTTTCTCTCTCATACTCGAAGTGGTGAACGCCTGCGGCGTGTTAAGAGCCCCTTCTGAGTTCGAGATGGGATCAGGTGGTGCTCTGTCTCTGTTTTTCTAAACACCTTCTCTAATCGATGCTAATAAGGCGCACGCTTTTGATGTCACGCGCTGACGCGTCGAAGCATGAGACAGGCGCAAGCGGGGCATAAAAGGGATGCGCAATCTAGCTGCGTTGAGGTGTTGAGGTGTTGAGGTGTTGAGGTGCGAAAAACCGCAGACACAAAAAAGCCCTGACAGCATCGCTATCAGGGCTTCCTTTGTAGGATGCTTGACGTTATCTATTCTTGCTGGACTCCCACACTACCATCGGCGATGGTGAGCGCCTGCGGCGTGTTGAGAGCCACTTCTGAGTTCGGGATGGGATCAGGTGGTGCTATGCCTGTGTTTTTCTGAACGCCTTCTCTGACTGATGCCATAAGGCGCACACTTTTGATGTCACGCGCTGACGCGTCGAAGTATGAGACAGGCGCAAGCGGGGCATAAAAGGGGTGCGCAATCTAGCTGCGTTGATGCGTTGAGGCGCAAAAAAGCCCTGACAGCATCGCTATCAGGGCTTCCTTTGTATGATGCTTGACGATATCTATACCCTTGCGGGACTCCCACACTACCATCGGCGATGGTGAGCGCCTGCGGCGTGTTGAGAGCCACTTCTGAGTTCGGGATGGGATCAGGTGGTGCGATGTCTCTGTTTTTCTGAACGCCTTCTCTAATCGATGTCATAAGGTACAGTCTTTTGAGGTCACCCGCTGAAGCGTCGAAGCATGAGACAGGCGCAAGCGGGGCATAAAAGGGATGCGCAATCTAGCTGTTTTGAGGTGTTGAGATGCAGAAAACCGCAGACACAAAAAAGCCCTGACAGCGTGGCTATCAGGGCTTCCTTTGTATGATGCTTGACGACGACCTACTCTCACATGGGATCTCCCACACTACCATCGGCGATGGCGCCTTTCACTTCTGAGTTCGGGATGGGATCAGGTGGTTCAACGCCTCTATGATCGTCAAGCAAACGGGTTTGCGATCGTTTTGGGGGCTTCTGTTTGCCTTAGCCAAAACACGCAAGTTCGTGAACTTGAGTCTTTAACAATAAAACTTTTGAAATAGTGATAACCAAGTATCAAACCAGTATTGGTATCGTAGTCTGTAGTACAGCGAGTATGTTTTCTTCACACTCTTGAAACCATTTTGGTGTTATATGGTCAAGCCTCACGAGCAATTAGTATTGGTTAGCTCAACGCCTCACAGCGCTTACACACCCAACCTATCAACGTCCTAGTCTCGAACGGCTCTTTAGGGCACTTTAAGTGCCAGTGAGATCTTATCTTGAAGGAGGCTTCCCGCTTAGATGCTTTCAGCGGTTATCCCGTCCGAACATAGCTACCCGGCAATGCCACTGGCGTGACAACCGGAACACCAGAGGTTCGTTCACTCCGGTCCTCTCGTACTAGGAGCAACTCTTCTCAAATCTCAAACGTCCACGGCAGATAGGGACCGAACTGTCTCACGACGTTCTAAACCCAGCTCGCGTACCACTTTAAATGGCGAACAGCCATACCCTTGGGACCGGCTTCAGCCCCAGGATGTGATGAGCCGACATCGAGGTGCCAAACACCGCCGTCGATGTGAACTCTTGGGCGGTATCAGCCTGTTATCCCCGGAGTACCTTTTATCCGTTGAGCGATGGCCCTTCCATACAGAACCACCGGATCACTAAGACCTACTTTCGTACCTGCTCGACGTGTCTGTCTCGCAGTTAAGCGCGCTTTTGCCTTTACACTCTATGCATGATTTCCGACCATGCTGAGCGCACCTTCGTGCTCCTCCGTTACTCTTTGGGAGGAGACCGCCCCAGTCAAACTACCCACCACACAGTGTCCTCGATCCGGATAACGGATCTGAGTTAGAACCTCAAACATACCAGGGTGGTATTTCAAGATTGGCTCCATGAGAACTGGCGTCCTCACTTCAAAGCCTCCCACCTATCCTACACAAGTAGGTTCAAAGTTCACTGTGAAGCTATAGTAAAGGTTCACGGGGTCTTTCCGTCTAGCCGCGGATACACAGCATCTTCACTGCGATTTCAATTTCACTGAGTCTCGGGTGGAGACAGTGTGGCCATCGTTACGCCATTCGTGCAGGTCGGAACTTACCCGACAAGGAATTTCGCTACCTTAGGACCGTTATAGTTACGGCCGCCGTTTACTTGGGCTTCGATCAAGAGCTTCGCTTGCGCTAACCCCATCAATTAACCTTCAAGCACCGGGCAGGCGTCACACCCTATACGTCCACTTTCGTGTTTGCAGAGTGCTGTGTTTTTAATAAACAGTCGCAGCCACCTGGTATCTTCGACCGACTGATGCTTACGGAGCAAGTCCTTCACATCGGCCGGCGCACCTTCTCCCGAAGTTACGGTGCCATTTTGCCTAGTTCCTTCACCCGAGTTCTCTCAAGCGCCTTGGTATTCTCTACCTGACCACCTGTGTCGGTTTGGGGTACGGTTCGATCATATCTGAAGCTTAGAAGTTTTTCCTGGAAGCATGGCATCAACCACTTCGCCCAAAAGAGGGCTCGTCGTCAGTTCTCAGTCTTAAAGGGACCCGGATTTGCCTAAGTCCCAAACCTACCGCCTTAAACACAGACAACCATCGCTGTGCTGGCCTAGCCTTCTCCGTCTCTCCATCGCAATATGTACGAGTACAGGAATATTAACCTGTTTCCCATCGACTACGCATTTCTGCCTCGCCTTAGGGGCCGACTCACCCTGCCCTGATTAACATGGGACAGGAAACCTTGGTCTTCCGGCGGGGGAGTTTTTCACTCCCCTTATCGTTACTCATGTCAACATTCGCACTTCTGATACCTCCAGCCTGCTTTACAGCTTGACCTTCAACGGCTTACAGAACGCTCCTCTACCATACTAGTAAACTAGTATCCGTAGCTTCGGTGTACAGTTTGAGCCCCGTTATATCTTCCGCGCAGGCCGACTCGACTAGTGAGCTATTACGCTTTCTTTAAAGGATGGCTGCTTCTAAGCCAACCTCCTAGCTGTCTAAGCCTTC
>NZ_CP187511.1:705000-912500 GCF_049821165.1 Marinomonas gallaica | reverse complement strand
AAACGCTGGAAAATACCAAGTGGATTGCCAATGGACTTGAATAAAATCGATAACATGTCCATAAGACAAACGATCATGCAGGTTGCCAATAGCGCCCGACATAATCAGCGTTAACGACAACGCTTCTAGCTTATGAGTGTGACCGATTTTTGACAGTCGCCAACTGATGCCTATGACGACAGCCATCGCAATCAAAGAAAAGAACCAACGCTGCCATCCGCCCGCTTCAGCCAAAAAGCTGAATGCAGCACCGGTGTTGTAACGCAACGTTAAGTCAAAGAAAGGCAGAAGAGGAATCTCCTGCCCATAGTATAAGTTTGCCTCAATGCCTTGTTTGGTCACCCAATCCAAGGCAAAAACAGCAATTGCCAGCGCCCACCAGCGCTGGACTCTTTGTATGCTCGTTCGCATCATCATTACGCGAAATGGCGCTGCTCGCCCTCGCCTTCCGGCAGGTTCGAGATACAACGATCACATAGCTCAGGATGAGACTCGCGCTTGCCCACTTCTTCACGGTGATGCCAGCAACGAACACATTTCTCTTTTTCGCTCACCAATACAGCTACTTTCAAGCCAGCAAGCTCTGTTTCTGCCGCATCTGCAGGCGCATCAGCCAAAGATGCAACGTTCGCTTCAGAAGAAATCAAGACGAAACGCAGCTCATCACCCAACTTCGATAGTGTCGCTTGCAACTCAGCGTCGCAGTAAAGTGTAATCTCAGCACTTAGGCTCGCCTTAATCTTGCCTTCCTTACGCACCGCCTCAAGCACTTTATTGGTGGCCATTTTGACATCCAATACTTGCTTCCAGAAATGGCGACCCAGCGCTTCATCACCGCTCAGTTCAAATAAGCCTTCATACCAAGTATCTAGGAATACAGATTCTGAATGCTCGCCTGGTAATTCTTGCCAGATTTCATCGGCGGTGAAGCTCAAAATCGGAGCAATCCAACGAGTGAACGCTTCGGCAATATGGTACAACGCCGTTTGCGCAGAACGACGCGCCAAGCTGTCTTCTTGTGTGGTGTACTGACGATCTTTGATGACATCTAGATAGAAACCACCCAAATCCAATGAACAGAAATTTTGAATCTTCTGCACCACTGCAAGGAACTGATACTCGTTATACGCTTCGTCGATCTCTTTCTGCAATTGAGCTGCACGGTCCACGATCCAACGGTCCAGTGCAATCATGTTCTCAGGCGCCACTAAATCTTTTGCCGGATCAAATCCAGTCAGGTTCGCCAACATGAAGCGCGCTGTATTACGGATACGGCGATAGCCGTCTGCAACACGTTTTAGAATCTCGTCAGAAACGGTCATTTCACCCGTGTAATCGGTTGCAGCGACCCAAAGACGAATGATGTCTGCTCCCAATGTCTGCATTACTTTCTGAGGCGAGACCACGTTACCCAGCGACTTCGACATCTTGCGGCCATCACCATCAACGGTGAAACCGTGTGTTAAGACACCTTTATACGGTGGCACGCCACGGATGGCGATCGAGGTTTTCAACGACGACTGGAACCAACCGCGATGCTGATCCGAACCTTCTAAATATAAATCTGCTGGGAAGCTTAGCTCGTCGCGCTGATCAATGACTGAGTAATGTGTCACACCTGAGTCGAACCATACGTCTAGCGTATCGGAAACTTTGCTGTATTTGTCAGCTTCCTCACCCAACAGTTCTGCAGCATCCATCTCGAACCACGCATCCATACCTTCTTTTTCGATACGTTGCGCAACTTCTTCGATAAGACGAGGCGTTTCTGGGTGAAGCTCTTGTGTTTCTTTGTTGATGAACAGTGCAATTGGCACACCCCACGTACGCTGACGTGATACACACCAGTCTGGGCTATTGTTCAACATGCCTTCCATACGGTTTTGACCCCATGAAGGCGTCCATTTAACACCTTTCACAGCGGCTTTAGCATCATCTAGCAAGCCCTTCTCATCCATGCTGATAAACCATTGCGGCGTCGCACGGAAGATCAAAGGTGTTTTGGTACGCCAGCAATGTGGGTAGCTGTGGAAAATTTTCGATTGGAATACCAGCGCATCGTTACGACCTAAGGCTTCCAATACAGCATCGTCTACTTTGTAAACGTGCAAACCCGCGAACTCACCCGCCGCATCAGAGTAAACACCATTGTCTTGGACTAGGTTAATGGTACCGATACCATTTGCGCGACCCACGTTAAAGTCGTCAACGCCATGGTCTGGGGCGGTGTGCACACAACCCGTACCGGCGTCCGCAGTCACGTGCTCGCCTAGCAAAACAGGGATATCACGTTCCATAAATGGATGATTAAGCACCAAGCCACCTAGATCTGCGCCTACGGCACGACCAACGATACGATACGCTTCGTGACCGTAACGCTGCATGATGCCTTCGACCATATCTTCAGCAAATACAAGACGCTCTTTACCCGCCCCCATATCCACTTCGACCAATGCGTAGTTGAATTCTGGATGGATCGATACCGCTTGGCTGGCAGGCAGCGTCCAAGGCGTGGTGGTCCAAATGACAACCGACACTTTGCCCTCACCTTCGACATCAGAGAACTTACCTAAAAACGCGGCTTCGTCTTGTGGTGCATAACGCACATCTAAAGACAAAGACGTTTTATCTTGATATTCCACTTCCGCTTCGGCCAGTGCCGAACCACCTACCACACTCCAGTAAACAGGCTTAAAGCCTTTCACCAAATGGCCATTTTCAGCGATCTTGCCCAGCGCGCGCACGATGTTCGCTTCGGTAACGAAGTTCATCGTTAGGTAAGGATTTTCCCAGTCGCCCATCACACCCAGACGGATGAAGTCTTTTTTCTGCTCTTCCACTTGCGTGTAAGCGTACTCACGACACTTTGCGCGGAAATCTTTGAACGATACTTTATCGCCCGCTTTACCGATCATCTGCTCAACTTTGTGCTCGATCGGCAAGCCATGACAGTCCCAACCAGGAATGTACGGTGCATCGTATCCACTAACGGTTTTAGATTTAACAATAATATCTTTGAGGATTTTGTTAACCGCGTGACCAATGTGAATGCTACCGTTGGCGTATGGAGGGCCGTCATGAAGAATAAAAGACTTACGTCCTTTACTTACTTCACGTACTTTGTTGTAAAGATCCATATCTTGCCAGCGTTGCAACATCGCAGGCTCACGTTTTGCTAGATCACCACGCATAGGGAATGCGGTTTCTGGCAAATTCAGCGTTGGTTTATAATCACTCATGGTTATTCGATTTATCCTCAAAGATCATCGGTCACTGATTGGAGAAGAAGCGAAGCGCCTCTTCTTTGTCACATTGAATTTGTTTTTCCAATTCGTCCAAGCCATTCATTTTGCGCTCAGGACGAATAAACTGGCGGAATGTCACCTCTAAATATTGGGTGTACAAATCGCCACTAAAATTAAATAAGTGCACCTCAAGTATTGGCGTTTTGCCATCTACTGTTGGCCGAACTCCGATGTTTGCCACACCCGAGTATTCCTTCCCATCCACTGGAACGGTCACTGCGTACACCCCAGACAAAGCAGGGGTAACGCCTTTCAAAAAGATATTAGCGGTTGGGAAGCCTAAACGGCGCGCCAACTGTTGGCCGCCAACCACTCGGCCACGCATGGTAATTGGGTGACCTAACATCGCCTGTGCTGACACCATATCACCTTGGTTTAATTGTTGTCGCACCAAGGAGCTACTGATACGCAAACCTTCCCCATTTAAAATGGACGACGTATTCTCAACATCAAACCCATGCTGAGCGCCAAACGCTTCTAAGTATTCAAAGTTGCCTTGACGGTCACATCCAAAGCGGAAGTCATCACCGACCACCAAATGCTTAACAGCTAAACCGTCATGCAATATTTGCTGGCAGAAAGCGTGCGCATCTAATGTCCGTAGTCGCGTATTAAACGGCATGCAAAGAACATAATCGATATCATGCTTCGATAATAATGCCACTTTATCGCGCAAGCGAGACAAACGACCAGGCGCATCTTGGGGCGCAAAAAATTCGCGCGGCTGCGGCTCAAAGATCATAATGCCCGACGGCGCCCGATAGTGCTCAGCTAATGACTTAACTCGGTTAAGGATCGCCTGATGCCCAAGATGTACGCCATCAAAATTACCAATTGTCAGCACACCATTACGTTGCGCGTCTTGGAGATTGTGAATACCCCGAACCAGTTCCATATCACCTCGTACCGGCAAAAACTCAATTAGCCGCTGAAAAAATAACCGCGATTATATAGTACTCCCCCCCGCAAAGGTAGGGAGCAACACACCCACAACTTAATCTTGCGCGCGCAAATGACGCATTCTTAGACCCGCCGCCAGCAAACCCACACCATAAAGCAGCACACCAACGACCACTACGATCGCCATATGCTGAATACGCTGCCAACTGGAAATGTCCGTCCAAGCAACATTCAAACTCTGGTAATACCACAACCAAGCCAGTAACAAGCTCGAACCAAGCAACAAAACTCGAAGTATTAACCACCAATCTCGTGAAAAACGGTGGCAACCATCACGGTGCAATCCAATCCAAAGCAGCAATGCATTCAACCCTGCTGATAAACTTGTCGCTAGAGCCAAGCCCACGTGCCCTAGAGGCCAAACCAATATTACGTTAAACACCATATTGGCAATCATCGCGATAACCCCAATTTTAACTGGTGTTTTTGTATCTTGGCGTGCGTAATACCCCGGCGCCAATACTTTAATCAACATCATAAAGACCAATCCCAACGAATAGGCCTGCAAACTCATCGCTGCCATATCGACGTCATGAGCTGTTAACTCACCACGATAGAACACCGTCGCAATAATAGGCTTAGCTAAAATACACAGAGCCAACGCCGAAGGGACCGAAATCAATAACAGTAAACGCAACCCCCAATCCAAGGTGTTCGCGAAATGCGCGCTGCGCTCGCTCGAAAAACTACGCGACAGTGACGGCAAAATAACGGTACTGATGGCAATCGCAAAAATACCTAACGGTAATTCATACAAACGATCCGACAGATAAAGCCAAGTGATACTGCCCGTTTCAAGCAATGACGCCAGCACCGTATCTAGTAATAAATTAATCTGACCAACAGACACACCAAACAACGCAGGCCCCATTAATAACAAAATACGCTTCACGCCAGGATGAGCAAACCCCACTTTTGGGCGCGGCAACAATTTTAACCGAGCTAAAAAAGGCACCTGAAACAACAGCTGCACAACACCGGCAGCAAACACCCCCCAAGCAATACTCAACTCTGCTTGGCTGGCACTGCTGGCAAAACCTAATGTTGCTACCAACAATGAAATATTTAAAAAGATAGGCGTAATGGCCGGCACACCGTATTCACCGTGGGCGTTTAGTATCCCGCCCGCCAATGCGGTGAGTGATATAAATAGCAAATATGGAAAAGTCACGGTCAACAACGTCGACGCCAACGCCAGCTGCCCCGGATTATCCGAAAAACCTGGCGCAAACACATACACAACCCAAGGAGATGCCACCATGAAGATGGCCGTCATTGCCAGCAACACCAAGGTCAACGACCCTGTCACCGCCGCAATGAGCTCACGCACAGCATCGTGCCCTTCGTTAACGCGATAATCGCTTAACACAGGGACAAACGCTTGAGCAAACGCGCCTTCCGCAAATAAACGACGAAAAAAGTTCGGGATTTTAAAGGCCACATAAAAGGCATCGGCACCTGCACTGGCACCTAATACATAAGCCAATGAGGCATCACGAGCCAGCCCAAGGATGCGAGAAAGAAATGTACAAATAGAAACCAGCAACCCGGAACGTAATAGTGATCGACTTTTAACCGATGGCGTGTTCGACATAAGATCATGTTCTGCCTGAAAATTTGCCCAAGAATAGCATTTAGATGGTGACCAAACAGCCAAAAAATATACTTTTCACGAGTAATAATGTGTGTTTGGGGTTGTAGCAAAGCCAAAAACTGGTAAAATCCGCCGCGAGATTTTCAAGTTTAAACTTGACATTCACAAGCGACTCAACAGCCCGTTGTATCGTTTTAATTATAGAAGATTGAAGGAGCCAGACTGTGGCAAACTCCGCCGGTTCAAAAAAACGTGCGCGCCAGGCGATCAAGCGTCGCGCTCACAACGGTAGCCTGCGCTCTATGGTGCGCACATACTTGAAAAAAGTAGATGCAGCTATTGAAGCAGGAAATCAAGAAGAAGCTCAAGCAGCATACTCTGTTGCAGCGTCTAAACTAGACAAAGCAGCTGACAAAGGCCTATATCACAAAAACAAAGCAGCTCGCCATAAGAGCCGCTTGAATGCTAAAATCAAAGCATTGGCCTAATCCCATAAAAAAACCGGCGTGAGCCGGTTTTTTTATGTCTAGTCTTTACACGCTTCGGCTCTACTAGTTAAACAGCAAGAACAACCAAACCACTCCCGCTAAACTCAAACTTAACATGACGGCCGCTGAGCCTAAATCTTTCGCACGACCTGATAATTCATGCTTTTCATCACTGATGCGGTCAACAATCGCCTCAATACTCGAGTTAATGGTTTCCACTACTAAAACAATACCGACTGAAAAAATCATTAACGCTTTCTCTAGCGCTGAATCTCCAAACCACAACGCCAACGGCAGAGCCACCAAAAATAGCCACACCTCTTGACGAAACGACGCCTCATAACGCCACTGAGCACGCAGTCCTTGATAAGAGTAACGCGTAGCATCCAACATGCGCTCTAAGCCAATTTTCCCAGGTTTTGCCATGCAACCGCTTCCTCTAAATAATCACTAGGTCATCGCGATGAATCAACTCTGGCTCGCCCTCATAACCTAAAATGGCATAACGCTCGCTGGATGGTTTACCTAACAACTTAAGTGTTTCAGCAATACTGTAGTTCACCAAACCACGCGCTACGATATTTCCAAGCTGATCCACACAGATCACCATATCGCCTCGCGAGAACGTTCCTTCGGCGTCTTTAATACCAACCGGAAGTAAACTGGTGCCAGATTGACGCAAAGCACGTACCGCACCATCATCAATAATCAAAGTGCCGCGACTCTTAAGATGTCCTGCCAGCCATTGCTTACGAGAAGCCGAACGACCATGCTCAGGTTGCAACCATGTCCCTAGGTTCTCGCCATTTGCGACTCGCAAAATGACACTCCCCTCACGACCGGATGCAATCACTGTGTGCGCGCCTGAGCGCGCCGCTAAGCGCGCTGCACGAACTTTCGTCAGCATCCCCCCCGTACCCAAAACGCCAGCACCACCGCTCGCCATAGCGTCCAGAGTGTCATCGCTTGCTGAAGCATGCTGTATTAATGTTGCATCTTTATGATCACGAGGGTTTTTATCAAACAACCCTTGCTGATCCGTCAAAATAATCAATACATCCGCCTCAACCAAGTTAGCAACCAACGCCCCTAAGGTATCGTTATCACCAAAACGGATCTCGTCGGTTACAACGGTGTCATTCTCATTAACTATGGGTACAGCGCCAAGCTTTAACAGCGTTCGCAGCGAAGATCGGGCGTTTAAGTATCGGCGACGGTTGGATAAGTCGTCGTGTGTCAGCAAAATTTGCGCGGTACACAGACCATGCACTTCAAAATGAGATTCGTAAACGCCTACTAGCTCCATCTGCCCTACCGCGGCAGCGGCTTGCAATTCGTTTACTTGTGTCGGTCGTGAAGAGAAGCCTAGGCGTTTCATGCCTGCCGCAATGGAGCCGGAAGAGACTAATACTACCTCTTTACCCTGCGCTCGCAGTTGTGCAATCTGCGCAACCCAAAGCCCAATATTGCCGACATCTAGCCCTTGACCGTCGTTAGTCAATAAAGCGCTACCTATTTTTACAACCACTCGTTGAGCGGATGCAATCTTCTCTCTCATGTCCATCTACAGCTTATCTCACTAAAAGTTTATCGAACGTATTCAACGTCCACATCGTAATCGTCTTCATCAAAGTCATCGTCGTCCGAGCCATTACGGCGATTCTTACGAAGTAGACGAATGCGATCGCGACCTTCTTCATCAATCAATTCACGAATTGCGCGCTCTTCAGCTCGAGCATTGTCATCTTCGGCTAACAGTTCACGTTTTTCGTCTAGCGCGGTCATCAGATCAAGACACAGAACCTCAGTCCCTTCACCGGAAATCGCTGAGATACGGTACGTTTTACCTTCCCAGTTCAATGCGTCGATCACACTTTGACAGCGTTCCTCACGCTCACTTTCTGGCACCATATCAAGCTTGTTCAGAACCAGCCAGCGCTCACGTTTCTCCGCCAATGCAGGCGAGAATTCATGCAGTTCATTCACCGCAATCTGAGCCGCTTGCGCAGGTGTCACGTCGTCCCAAGGCGCCATATCAACGATATGCAAAAGAATACGGTTACGCACCAAGTGCTTTAAGAATCGAATCCCTAAACCCGCACCCTCTGCCGCACCTTCAATGATTCCTGGAATATCGGCAATTACGAAGCTTTGATGCTTCTTAACTTTTACCACACCAAGGTTTGGCACCAGCGTAGTAAACGGATAATCCGCCACCTTTGGCTTAGCCGATGACACTGAACGGATGAAGGTAGACTTACCCGCATTCGGCAGCCCCAACAGACCCACGTCTGCCAAGACTTTCATCTCTAACTTGAGGTTACGCTCTTCACCCACCGTCCCTTTCGTCGTTTGACGCGGCGCACGGTTTGTACTCGATTTAAAGCGAGTATTCCCCAAACCTTTATGGCCACCTTGCGCCACTTTCAAGCGCTGACCGATTTGCACTAAATCGCCTAGCGTCTCACCAGTATCTTCATCAATAACCGTCGTACCAACCGGCACTTTGATCTCAAGATCCGGCGCTTTAGAGCCAGTCATATCGCGGCCTTGACCACCTTGACCATTTTCAGCAATGTATTTTTTGGTAAAACGGAAATCGATCAGTGTATTCAATGACTCGTCGGCCACCAACATCACACTGCCGCCGTCACCACCATCGCCACCGTCTGGGCCACCTTTGGCGACGAACTTTTCTCGCCAAAAGCTTAAAGCACCGTTACCACCTTTACCTGCGCGAACATAAATCGTGGCTTCATCAACAAATTTCACAAAATCACCTCTTAGGTGCGTTATCAGAGTTCAACCGCCCTGATTATAGAATTTTTCCAAAAAAAAAGCCCCGCGCTGCGGAGCTCTTTTTTAGTGATTCGCGATGCGATTAGGCAGCAGACACAACAGAAACTGTGCGACGCTTGAATTTACCTTTCACTTCGAATTTCACTTGACCTTCAGCAACAGCGAACAAAGTGTGGTCTTTACCAACACGAACGCCTTCGCCTGCGTGGAATTCAGTACCACGTTGACGAACAAGAATATTACCTGGGATCACAACCTGACCGCCGAAACGTTTAACACCTAAGCGTTTCGACTGACTGTCGCGACCGTTTTTAGTACTACCACCAGCTTTCTTATGAGCCATGATTTACTCCTAAATATTAAATCTTTAAACGCTTAATTAGTTAATACCAGTGATTTTCACTTCTGTGAACCACTGACGGTGACCTTGGCGTTTCATAGAGTGCTTACGACGACGGAATTTCAAGATTTTAACTTTGTCGCCACGGCCGTGTGCAACAACTTCAGCTGTCACTTTCACGCCTTCAACAACTGGCGCGCCAACTTTTACGTCGTCGCCGTTGCTTACAAGAAGAACTTCGTTAAAGTCGATTGCAGAACCGGCTTCAACAGCTAGTTTCTCAACTTTAAGAGTTTGACCTTCTTGTACACGGTATTGCTTACCGCCTGTTTTGATCACTGCAAACATTATCTCTCTCCAAATGAATTTGCCCGGCTACTGGATTGTATTTGACCTACTTCTAGTGGCTTACAAACATATACCCTTCAAGGGCTTACATTTCACCATATGATAGGGAGCAAAAGTGTGGGCAAATCGGACGCCGAATTGTACAAAAGAGAACCAACAAAAACAAGCCAATTCACCTTCCGATCAGTATTTTTACTGTTTTGGGTTGACCCGCTGTAGGAGCTTACCTAGCATTGACGCCTCTTGCTGTTCGGCTTGACTATATTTTAGCTTCGGAAGTTCCATGCAACCTACTAATATTCATGACGTGGTGGCCGATGAATTCGGTCAAGTAAATGACTACATTGTTTCGCAACTTAAGAGCGAGATCCCTCTCATCGAGCAAATTGGTTACTATATCATTAGTAATGGCGGCAAGCGTTTGCGCCCGCTAATGGTGTTACTGTCAGCCCGTGCCGCACAATCTGCCAACGGTCTTAGTGAAACCTCTTTGAGCAATGCCGTGAAAATGGCCTCTATTATCGAGTTCATTCACACCGCTACATTGCTACATGATGACGTGGTTGACGAATCCGATATGCGCCGCGGCAAAAAAACCGCCAATGAAGAATGGGGCAATGCGCCCAGCGTCTTGGTAGGAGATTTTCTATATACTCGAGCGTTTCAAATCATGGTCGACGTAGGCAGTTTCCAATGTATGGAAATCCTATCTGGTACTACCAACATCATCTCGGAAGGTGAAGTTCAGCAGCTAATCAACTGCGGCGACCCAGATACTACCGAAGAAAGCTACATCAAAGTCATCCAATACAAAACAGCAAAACTGTTTGAAGGTGCTGCCTTATGTGGCGCTGTGGTGGCCGAAGCCAGCGACATCTACCAAGAAGCGCTACGCCAGTATGGTATGTACGTTGGCACTGCATTCCAGCTCATCGATGACGTTATGGACTACACTTCCACAGCAGAAGAAATGGGCAAGAGTGTGGGCGACGATCTAGCAGAAGGAAAACCGACCTTACCGCTGATCTTTACCATGAAGCATGGAACTGAGGAGACCAAACAACGCGTACGATCCGCCATAGAGACCGGCGGCCTAGAAAATCTAGAGACTATTCTTGCCGATGTACGTGATTGTGGCGCGATCGAATACACAGAGGCCGAAGCCAGAAAACAATCTGACCTCGCTATTTTTGCAATCAGCATTTTACCTGATTCACCTTATAAGCAAGCCCTGATTAACTTAGCCAATGCGGCGGTAAATCGTCGCACCTAAGTACAAACCCCGAGCGCTTTAACGCATCAATGGTTTCACCGTTATGATCAATCACCGCACGCACCAAGCGTGCGGTTTGCTCCGGCTGCTGCATCATAAAACAATGGTCACCTTGCACTTCAATAAATCGTAGATTTGAGTTCATTGTTTGCGCTAAGCGATAGGATGCTTGAAACATTTCATGCGTATCCGTCCCCCAAATCACATATGTTGGTGTCTCAAGCTGCGCTATCGCTTGCCATAACATACTAGGAGAGCTACCAAATACAGCGGCTTCAAGCCATGGTGGACAATTTAATTGTCGAAAACCCTCCTTGTTTTCATGCGTCGAATACGTCACATAATCCTGTAAACACCGATCTTGCCACCCCGCAAACGTCCCTCGACCTCGCAGACGGCTCAGTACTTCCTGTGTATCACGCCACAGCGTTCGCCGACGCTCGGTTTGTCGAACCAGAAGCAACTTTGAGCGTTTATCCTGTTCATTCATATCGTTCAATTGCGCAATCATTTCCGGTGGATACCAAGCCGGATCCAATAGGACCATTTGCTTAAATAGCTGCGGATCACGATGATTCATGAGTAGCGTCATACACCCCCCAAAGCTATGACCAACGCCAACTAAATCTTTCCATTGCTGATTCTGTTTCTGCTCTATTAACGCCCGATAAAAGCGATATGAAGACTCTTCCCATCCCGCAAATCGATCACCTGCAGGAGATAAACCATGACCCGCCGCATCTTGCAGCATGAGATCCTCCAACTCTGCAATGCCTTCTAACAAAGCGTCATAGCTGCGTACCGCAAAGCCATTACCATGAAGAAAATGTAAAGCTTGGGAGGGGTTTTCGAGCAAGCGCAAATGAATCGATAACGTGGTCTCTGCCACTGATACTAATTTTTGTTGATAGGTTATCGTGCTCATATTTGCTCCCATTTTGTACAAACATCCGTATTTTTCAGTCTCGCGGACAAGAGCAATATGCTATCCACATACAGCCACCCATGTAAATTTTGTCTTTTTGTTACGTAAATAGACAAAAAAAACGTACTTTTACCGACTCACAATTGGTTTTTTTCCGCACAAACATTCATATTACTTCCCTGAACCGATATAATCTCATGGATTTTCATACTGCTAACTGGACCACACGCTCTATTACTTTGCTTAGGTAAACAAGGAGTGGTGGAAATAGGACTATAATGACTACAGCTTCATCGTTTGAAAAAGACGAACTTCTAAAGTGCGGCAACGGCGAAATGTTTGGCGAAGGTAATGCTCAGCTTCCTGTCGGCAACATGCTAATGATAGACCGAATCACTAACATCTCTACCGAAGGCGGTGCGTTCGGAAAAGGTGAGATCATTGCTGAATTGGATATCACTCCTGACCTTTGGTTCTTCGACTGCCATTTCCCAGGTGACCCTGTGATGCCAGGCTGTTTAGGTCTGGATGCTATGTGGCAGCTTGTTGGCTTCTTCCTTGGCTGGAAAGGTAACAAAGGACGTGGCCGTGCATTGGGTTCTGGTGAAGTGAAATTCACTGGACAAATCTTGCCAACCGCTAAGAAAGTAACGTTCCGTATTGACCTGAAGCGCGTGATCGAACGCAAGCTTGTAATGGGCATTGCTGACGGAAGTGTCTCTGTTGACGGTCGTGAGATTTACACGGCTAAAGACCTACGTGTAGGCTTGTTTACATCAACAGAAAACTTCTAAAAGATTAAGAGTATAAGAGGCACATTAGTTATGCGTCGTGTAGTTGTAACTGGTCTAGGCATTGTTAGCTGCCTAGGCAATGACAAACAATCCGTTCTTGAGTCACTGCAAGAAGGCCGTTCAGGCATTCGTTTCGCAGAAGACTACAAGGAAAAAGGCTTTCGCAGCCATGTATGTGGTCGTATTGATCTAGACGATACTGAAATTGATCGTAAAGTTCGTCGTTTCATGGGGGACGCAGCGACTTACGCTTACGTTTCCATGCAGCAAGCGATTGCTGACTCAGGCCTAGCTGAAGACCAAGTTTCTAACATTCGTACAGGTTTGATCGCTGGCTCAGGCGGCGCATCGGCTCGAAATCTAGTCGAATCTGCTGATACACTACGCGAAAAAGGTGTTAAACGTGTAGGTCCTTACCGTGTTACGCAAACCATGGGCAGCACTGTGTCTGCTTGTCTTGCGACACCGTTCAAGATCAAAGGCGTGAACTACTCCATTACGTCTGCATGTTCAACCAGTGCACACTGTATCGGTAATGCAATGGAGCTTATCCAACTAGGTAAGCAAGACGTTGTATTCGCAGGTGGCGGCGAAGAAGAGAGCTGGACGCAAACGTGCATGTTCGATGCAATGGGTGCACTGTCTTCTAAGTACAACGATACGCCAGATCAAGCATCTCGTGCCTACGATGCTAAACGTGATGGCTTCGTTATTGCTGGCGGCGGCGGTATTCTTGTTCTTGAAGAGCTTGAACACGCTAAAGCCCGTGGCGCTAAGATCTACGCTGAAGTGGTAGGCTACGGTGCAACATCTGACGGCTATGACATGGTAGCACCGTCTGGTGAAGGTGCGGTTCGTTGTATGCAAATGGCGATGAGCACTATTGATGGCAAAATTGACTACATCAACACTCATGGCACGAGCACGCCTGCTGGTGATATGAAAGAGCTACAAGCGGTTCGCGAAACGTTTGGTTCTGAAATCCCAACCATCAGCTCCACTAAGTCTCTATCTGGTCACTCTCTCGGTGCTGCCGGCGTTCACGAAGCTATCTATAGCTTGCTAATGATGGAGAACAAATTCATCACGGCGTCTGCAAACATCACGGAACTAGATCCTGAAGCGGGTGACATTCCAGTTGCGCTTACTCGTCAAGACGACGTTGAGTTAAACTACGTAATGTCTAACAGCTTTGGCTTCGGTGGAACCAATGCCAGCTTAGTCTTCAAAAAATACGAAGGCTAATTGCAGCAGTTCAAGACATAAAAAAACCGCTCATTGAGCGGTTTTTTTATGTCTTGAACACAGCAGCTATGGATGTTTACGCATTGTATCGCGCATCCAGTGCTCCATCTCTTCGTGAATTTGGTTGGTATCTTTGCCTTCAACTTCAATCAGCGGCCCAATCACTACCGTAATCGTACCAGGGTATCGACGCCACGTTCGCCCAGGCCAAGCATGACCTGCATTGTGTACGATGGGTAAAATAGGTCTTTTTGAAGAGGCAGCAAGCATAGCGGCGCCCTTGTTAAAGTCACGCTCTTTCCCCGGCATAGTACGAGTCCCTTCAGGGAAAATAAGCACCGAGCGGCCCGCTTGCAAACGATCTTTACCTTGCTTCAAGATTTGCTTCAAAGCTCCAGCTCGCTTCGAGCGATCAATGGCGATCGGCTGTACCAATCGCAATCCCCAACCAAAGAACGGAATCGAGAGTAGCTCTTTCTTCAGAACCGTCGAGATCGGCGTTTTCAAGACCTGCAGTAAGTAGGTCTCCCACTCACTTTGATGGTTCGCCGCTAGAACAACAGGGCAATCTTTACCAGGTAGGTTTTCACGACCAATAATGTCTACTTTGACACCACAGAGCACTCGAAATAAAAACAACAGTGAGTGGTTATGAATATTTAGCATTGGCTGGCGCCAACTCGGTGGCAATATAAAGCCAATCAACGGCGCCAAAATCCCCGTAAAGCCTGTTAAGACCGCATAGCATAGGGTAAACAATAACGAGCCAATCAGAGCCCGTAGCGAATTCCTAGGTTTCATGAAGCGCTTACTCCGTATTTATTCCAGCCTAAAGTAGGCCACGCTCTTGCTTTTGAATCAGTGGGTTGGCGTACATGTTTAACACCGTTTCACGTAACACGTCTGGGCACGTTGCCATGTACTCATCAAATACAGAGTCACCACTCGCTTGACCATTAAGCATTTTCAAAGCCGCCTCATTAGTCGACTGAATGGCATACTTACCTACAATTTGTCGGTCCACTTCTGCCACCATTTCATCAGGCGTCGCACAGTTATGGTCAATCACATCGCCAAAGGTCACGATGACTTTACCTTTACGCCCAACAATGCCCTTACGAATACTGTCAATGTCTTCAAATTCGGCTTTCTGGTAAGAGCCTGTTGTCGACTTCTCATTTAATTCTCGCGCCTTATCGAAGGCGCAAGGATCGTACTCGTAGGATATCGAAACGGGGACAATTTTTAGATTTCGCATTGCGTCTGGAAAGGCAATTTTCTGTTTTTTCTGGCTCATAAAAAACATTTTAATGATGGCTGGATCAGTTTGATCTATCCCATCTTTGGCACGGCCTTCTTTTTGAGCAATCCAAATATTGCAGTGCTCTTTGGTCAATGAATGGGTGATGTAATCAGACAATTGGCCAAACGCCGCCATCATTTCACGAATACCATTAGCAGAACGTTTAACGATAAAGCTCTTATTTAAACGCATCAAGTCAGACACAAACGGACGACGTAGCAAGTTGTCACCAATCGCAATGCGTACGGTGTCGAGGCCATTTAGGTAAAGACCATAATTCACAAACGCTGGATCCATAGCAATATCGCGGTGATTCGATAAGAAAAGATAGCCTTCGTTCTTAGCCAACTTGTCGACACCGCGATATTCAACATTGCTCGTCGTCGTTTTAATCATGCGTTCCATGTAATCAGCCACTTGCGTCTGGAAAGCACGTACATCATTGATTTTACGCACTTCCTTTTGCAACACATGCTTAACGACGTACGCTAAGAAACCACGTGTCCATTGCGGCCATTTAGTAAACTTGAAGCCGACAATCGTATCGATGAAGTCTGGCGTATTTACTAAATTTTGTAACACCCCGGCGACCTCATCGTCGTTGTAAGGGCGTATGTCATGAAACTGATCCATTGAACTGTCCATTCAGGTTTAAATTATCGTTATGATTATAAAGTACAAATATCGAAGCCAGCATCGTCAAGTAATTGCTTGTTCGAGCTTGCTGTCACAACAGCGATACTTTCATTCTCTTTCGTTAGGTAAAGCTTAGCAACACGCTTAAGATCATCTACCGTTACCGAAAGCACACCCGCTCGGAACGCCTCACGGTAAGCTTGACTACGACGATGCAGCTGCAAGAAGAAGTCACTTTGTGCTTCACCAGCAGGAGATCCCGGTTTGTCCATTGAGCCAATCACACCTAGTACAGCTTCTTCTAGGGCATCATGTGAATGTTCATTGCCAAGTAACCAGTCAATCGACGCGTCAAAGTCCGCCAATGTTTCCAACAACCGTGGGTCACGGTATGAATAGAAGCGGAATGCGCCACTGCTACCATCAAAGGTTGCACCACCACCGTAAGCACCACCTTGCTCTCGAATTGCTCGGTGTAGGTATCCATTGCGTAAGAAGCCGCCTAAAACCGTTAACGGCGCCACATCGGGATGCTCACCCGCTACAGCTTTAAACGCCTTAGCACAGAAGCTGACCTGAGTGGCAGTCACCCATGCTTGCTTCACAGTTTGATCAATGGCCGGTAAAGAAAAGTGCGTCAGCTGCTCATGATTCGCCACTGCTTGCCAAACAGGCGATGTTTGGGCCATCAAAGACTCTTTATGATGAGGCTCTGCGACTAAAAGTACTTGCTTCGCAGCGCCAGCTAACTTGCTATGAATCGACTCTAGCACAGAACGCAACGTCGACATCGCAGTTGAGTCATTCTTCAATGAGTCATCCAGTGCAATCACATCACGAATACCGCTCATGCCTCCCCACGCTTCTTGTTGTGCCGAGAGGCCTGACATACCACTGCTGGCAGCACTCATTGCCAGAGCATGGCCTTGCCCAGTAATTGAACGCTCACGACGCGCACGGCGCTGGGAAATCAACTCTTTAATTCGTCCTTCTTCGTCGAATCTCACGTCATTAAAGGTTTGCGCCATTAATTCAGTCATGGCCTTGGCATTTGGCACTAACGCTTTTGAGCTGAGAACAAAGTAGCCGCTCACACGCTGTTTATCGATAAGCTCAGTACGAATAGAGGAAGATGCTCCTAAACCACCACATACTTGTGCCTGGCGTGATTGCACCGCTAAGTAATCTTGATCGCCTACCCCTAACTCTGTCACAAGATAAGCATACAACGGCAGGTATCTAGTTTCGTCTTCGGTTAACGCTGGAAGCTCTGTCACCAATTGCTGATACACCAGACCGTTCGTACCTTGTGGATAAAACGTAATGGGCAAACTTTCAGTCACTTGTTCGTTTTCATACTCAGGTAAGCGAGCAGGCACATCTTCAAGCCCCACTTTAGGCAAGATACTCATGTCATCAACTTGCTCTTGGCGCTCTTTCAGCGCTTGACTGCGTTCAACAATGTGCTGCTTTTGTGCTTCGTTTAAGCCTGCTTTGATCTTACTTAGACGATCTTTCTCCGCTTGGTTGCGGCGCGCTTCCAATGCTTCATCTGGGCTCAACGTTAAGGTGATACGATGTGCGTTAGACAATAACAAGTCGCGTACGAGTGTTGGGATATAGTCTTTTTCAGCCACTTTTTCGCGCATACTCTCGATCACAGGATCTAAGTCTAACTGCGCAATCACATCGCCTTCATGCACCGCAGTCGACAGGGCACTTAGGATCAGCTGTAAACCGTATGGGTAGCTGTCTCCGCCAATCTCGCGTTGACTTAACTCTAATTGGTGCAGCATGGCATCGACCATGTCTTGCTCAATGCCATTTTCGGCGATGTCTTCCAATGTATTTAGAATTAATGCTTCCACTTGTGGGGCATTGTCGCGCTTAACGCCTTCCAAGCCACACATAAAGCTCATTTCTTTGTTGCTGTCTTCTAAACCACATAATGGCGAAGGTGATTGACCCAGTTCAGAGTTTTCCAGCGCGCGACGCAATGGTGACGCAGAGTTATCCAGTAACACACTGGACAACAGCTCTGCTTCGAACTGTTGCGCCAAATAGATGCTTTCACCCAGTAACCAGCCTACGACCACATGGCTACCATCTTCTTTGGCCTCATCGGTTGCGTAACCTTCTTCAACTCGCACAGGAGAGAAGTAACGTTTTACGTTAGGCACACTGACTTTGTCGTCTAAACGTTCAAAGCGGCTCAGTACCTTCGTTTCAAACTCAGCTTGTAACTCTTCTGCTGGAATATCACCGAATGTCATAAAAACAGCATTAGATGGGTGATAGTGTTTGCGGTAGAAGGCCATTAAATCGTCGTATGACAAATCTGGAATATCCGTCGGCTCACCACCAGAGTTAAAATGATAGGTATTACTTGGGCATAAATACTTTGTCACGGCCTGCCACAACACCGATGTAGGCGAGCTCATCGCTCCCTTCATTTCATTGAATACAACGCCTTTGTACGTCAGTTCTGAATCAGGATTGGTTGGCTCAGCGAACTCTAAACGATGGCCTTCTTGTGAAAAGTCCAATGGGTCTAAACGTGAGAAAAATACGGCATCTAGATACACATCGAGTAAGTTACGGAAATCTTTCTTGTTCTTACTCGCAAATGGGTAAGCCGTCCAATCAGATGACGTAAACGCGTTCATGAAGGTATTCAGTGAGCGGCGAATCATCATAAAGAATGGATCACGCACTGGGAAGCGCTCAGAACCACACAGTACCGTATGCTCAAGTATGTGCGCCACGCCACATGAATCCGTCGGTACGGTTTTCAATCCGACAAGAAAGACGTTTTCATCGTTATCAGAGGCAATATGAAAATGCTTTGCACCTGTTTCCTTGTGCTCGTATTCCTGTACCGTCACATTTAACGCTTCTATAAATTCACTGCGAATAGCCTTAAACGCTGGGTGATGTGCATTGTTCATGGTCATATATTACCCCTGTAAAAATCGTTTCTATTACTACGTAGATTGGGTGTATTCGCCTTAATCTCAAGCAATAAAGCGTGTGAATTATATCAAGATTGTGATTTTGTCGGCAGAGATATAGCGCTCTGCTATGTTAACGCTTTTGATGACGCTCCCAGTTTTCTAGGCGCGCTTTGTCACTTTTTCGGAACAGTACATACACTGCGCCTAATCCACCATGGTGACGCTGTGCAGTATGAAACGCCATGACATCGTCGAGATCTCTCAACCATTTGTTAATAAAGCTTTTTATAGTCGCCTGATCATTTGGGTCTGGTGTTCGATCACCTTTTCCGTGAACAATAATCGCCACACGAATATCATGCCGCATGCAGTCCGCAACAAACTGGTATACTTCCACACGAGCTTGCTCTACGGTACGTCGATGCAAATCTAGGCGAGAATCAATACCATACTTACCCTGACGCAAGCGCTTAAACACGCCATCTTGCACACCGTCTTTTTTATATTCAAGCATGTCATCAGGATCAACTCGCTCAACATAATCTTTGGACAAGTGATTACGGTCTTCAACCTTTGCAATCAAAGCGGCCTTCTGACGTTCCGTAAAGTCCACTTCGCCCTTTTTTTTACCAAGGTATATCTCGGTCTTTTTTATTGGGCGAATCCCCTTTACTTCCTGCGCAAACAAAGAGAAATCATCGTCCTCTTGCATAGATCACCTCAAACTTTGCACCCTATTCATTTACGACAGCTAGATACAAGAAAGGCTCCCGTAGGAGCCCCTATACAAGCTGTAGGGTAATCTCTGCCAGCAATGTCTTACGACTCTTGGTAAGCAGGTTCTGCTAAAAATGTTGGCTTCATTATAACAGCAATCTATTCAGAACCACTAATAGCAAAGGCTTAGCCATCATTTGCGGTGTCATCTCGCTTCTTTAGAGCGCCCGAAAACTGGAAAATCAAAAAGCCAATGACCGATAATAGTATAGCGATTTCATATCGGCTATAGGCGACCGAAACACCAATGGCTCCCGTATTCCAGATGCCTGCCGCTGTGGCTGTGCCGGATACGGAGTCCCCACTTTTAAAAATAGCACCACCACCAATAAACCCCATCCCAGTAATAACGGCATACATCACCCGAGCTTCTGCATCGGACCCTTCATATACACTCATACCCACTAACATAAATGAACACGATGCAATCGTCACAAGAGGAAAGGTACGCAATCCGGCACCTCTATCGTGAAGTTCTCGATTAAATGCGATCGGTAATGAAAGCAAAAACGCCACGCCCATCTGCGTCAAGTGGTGAAGAATCAACCCAAAGTCTAGATCAAGCATATGTACTACCTCCATGTTGTATTTGGAATATCTCAAACCTACCCATCAAATACATAGGAGTAAAACAGATAACAAGAGCTTCCTCTTTAGATACGAAAAAGGCCGCACAATGTGCAGCCTTTTCCAGATCAAATGCGATTCTACTCTCTTGATTCAGAACGGGATATCATCGTCAAAATCGTCGAAGCTTGGCGCAGGTTGTTGTGGCTTAGCTGGCTCAGGCGCTTTTTGTGGTGCTGGCGCAGGGGCTTGTTGAGGTTGATTACCCCAGCTGCCAAATGACTGCGGCTGAGCTGGCGCTTGCTGTGGCTGGCCGTAACCGCCACCTTGCTGAGGCTCTGACTGCGCTGGCGATGCACCGTAGCTGCCTTGCTGTGGTTCTGATTGCTGTGGCGCATTGCCGTAACCACCTGGCGCACCATAGCCACCTTGTTGAGGTGCTTGTTGTGCACCGTAACCGCCTTGCTGTGGTGCTTGCTGTCCACCACCAAAACCACCACCTTGCTGACCGTCTGCACGTCCATCAAGCAATTGCATCTCATTCGCAACGATTTCAGTTGTGTAGCGCTTAATGCCGTCTTTTTCCCACTCACGCGTACGCAACGAGCCTTCTACGTATACTTTCGAGCCTTTCTTGATAAAGTCACCAGCGATCTGACCTAGACGGAAGTTGCCACGATCCATGAACGCCACACGATGCCATTCGGTACGCTCTTGCATTTGACCCGTTTGCTTATCACGCCAGCTTTCAGACGTGGCAAGGTTCACATTTGCTACTGCTGCACCTGAGGGCATAAAACGCACTTCTGCGTCGCTGCCTGCGTTACCGATCAAGATTACTTTATTTATTCCACGTGCCATGAGGTCACTCCAATTCTTTAACTGTAAATTCTTATAGCTGAATTTGCGGCGCTACACGTTGCAACGCTGCTTTGTCTAACTGCTTTTTATCTACTTTCAAATAAGCGGTTTGCTCATCTGTGAAAATCTGCATATCTTCCACTCCTTGGATTGCCATTAATTGCTTTTTAAGCTGATGCACATCGTCCTCTGTCTGTGCCGCTACACTGAAAGCCATACTTGCCACTTGCTTTGGGGCAGGTTGAAAGGCACTCACAACTGCCCACATTAACCAAATACCACCGATGACAGAAAACAGCACTGTAACCGATGTGTGTTGTAGCAACCAGCCTCCACCGGCTCCACCAATGAATGCGCCCATAAACTGATGCGTTGAAAACACACCCATTGCGGTACCACGATAACCGACTGGAGCCAGCTTGCTGATCACGGATGGTAATGTCGCTTCCAACGTATTAAATGCAACAAAGAACAAACACACTGCCACGGCAAACAACCATAGTTGTGCAGACCACTCCATCAATAAAGTCGTCGCACCAAGAATACCAATGACAAGGGTGAGTACTTGCTTCATTTTACCTTTGCCCTCTGCCGCAATCACTAACGGTAGCATCAAAATAAAAGCCCCGCCCATAACGAGCAAATACAAAATACTGTGCTGACCTAAGGCTAACCCATAGCGATGAATTAACAAACTTGGTATTGCCACAAACAACGCCGTCAAACTGCCGTGCAGCAATAATATACTGACGTTTAGAAAACGTAGTTGGCTGTCTTTTAAAACGCCTTTTAGAGCCACTAAACTTGGTGTTGTATCACGTCTAAAGCTATGCTGCGTCACATTAGGCACTGCCCAAAGGACTAACGCCATACCTACAATAGAAAACCCAAAAGACAGATAAAACAGACCAGATAGTCCGACCCACTGATACAAAATAGGCCCAAGAATCAGTGAAATCATAAACGACGCACCAATACTAATACCCACCATCGCCATGGCCTTCGTGCGGTTTTGCTCTTTCGTTACATCACTGAGCAATGCCATCAAGGTACTGGCAATCGCTCCTGCACCTTGAATCGCTCGTCCGATAATCAGTGTTACAATGCTATCAGCATTGGCACAAATAATACTCCCTAATGCAAACAACATTAGACCAAAAATAATCACTCTTTTACGGCCGATCTTGTCAGACATCATCCCCATCGGGATCTGTAAAGAGGCTTGGGTAAACCCGTATATACCGATCGCCGCACCAATCAACGCGGCATCGGAACCGTCTAGCCCATCCGCGGCCACACTGATGACAGGCATAATAAGAAACAGGCCAAGCATACGGAATAGATAAACCATTGCTAAGGCTAAAACTGAGCGGCGTTCAATGACATCCATAGGTGCTACTACTTGCGTATTTAGGGGTGATTGTTGAAAGATCGAAGATTTTACTAAAAATACCGTTGAAGCTCTATTTTAACTACTGTAAAAATAGACAGTTATTCTATTTTGAATGACTTTTTCCTTGGTTGCATTACATTTTGGAGACACATGGACACTATTACCCTTCGCGGTGCGCGGACCCACAATCTAAAAAACATCGATTTGGACATTCCTCGCGACAAGCTGGTGGTGATTACCGGGCTCTCTGGTTCAGGTAAATCGTCCCTTGCCTTCGACACGCTGTATGCCGAAGGACAGCGTCGTTATGTTGAGTCATTATCAACCTATGCACGTCAATTCTTGTCCATGATGGAAAAGCCCGATATTGATCATATCGAAGGCTTATCTCCAGCGATCTCCATTGAACAAAAGTCCACGTCACATAACCCACGTTCGACCGTCGGTACGATCACGGAAGTTTATGACTATCTTCGTCTGCTCTTCGCTCGTGCAGGCCAGCCACGCTGTCCAGATCACGGCGAACCGCTGGAAGCCCAAACTATTAGCCAGATGGTTGATAAAGTGCTTTCGCTACCAGAAGAAAGCAAGATGATGATGCTAGCGCCGATCATCAAGGATCGCAAAGGTGAACATCTTCATACTATTAGCGAATTGCTGGCAAAAGGCTTTGTACGCGCTCGAATTGATGGCATCGTCGTGGATCTTGATGATGCACCAACGTTAGAGAAAAACAAAAAGCATACCATTGAAGTTGTTGTTGATCGCTTTAAGGTACGCCCTGATTTACAGCTGCGCTTAGCGGAATCCTTTGAAACGTGTTTATCGCTGTCAGATGGTATCGCCAAAGTGCTTAATATGGATGATGAAACCGATGAGCACATCTTTTCAAGCAAATTCGCTTGTCCAGTATGTGGCTACGCCATTACCGAACTTGAGCCTCGCTTATTCTCGTTTAACAACCCGAATGGCGCTTGCCAAACGTGTGATGGCTTAGGTACGCATCAAGTCTTCGATGCCGATCGCGTCATTCAAGATGAGAATTTAACCCTCGGTGAAGGCGCTATTCGAGGCTGGGGACGTCGGAGTATTTTCTACTTCCAGCAACTGAATGCTTTGGCCAACTTTTACGAATTCGATATCAATGCAAAATTTAAAGATATTCCAGAAAAGTTTCAAAATGTTGTTTTAAACGGTTCTGGCAAAGACAAGATCGACTTTGTATACATAAATGAACGTGGTGACAAAATGACACGTTCACATGTATTCGAAGGCGTATTGCCCAATCTCAATCGCCGTTATCACGAAACAGAATCTGACAGTGTTCGCGAAGATCTGTCTCAATATATCAGCACTCAAGCATGTCCCACTTGTCATGGCACGCGCTTGAATAGAGCTGCACGTAATGTGTTTATTGCCACGGAAACTCTGCCTGATATCGTCAAAAAACCGATTGCTGAATGCTTAAGTTATTTCGAGACATTGAAGCTTGAAGGGGCCAAAGGGGCCATTGCAGAAAAAATCTTAAAAGAAATACGTGATCGCTTGAGCTTCTTAGTAAACGTAGGTCTTGATTATTTAACGCTCGACCGCAAAGCAGACTCATTATCCGGCGGTGAAGCCCAACGTATTCGCCTCGCCAGTCAAATCGGTGCAGGTTTAGTGGGCGTCATGTACATATTAGATGAACCTTCTATCGGCCTCCATCAACGGGATAACGAGCGCCTAATCAGCACGCTAACGCGACTACGAGATCTAGGCAATACAGTGATTGTTGTCGAACACGATGAGGATGCTATTCGTGTTGCAGACCACCTGATTGATATCGGCCCTGGTGCAGGTGTTCATGGCGGCCAAGTCATTGCATCCGGTACACCTGAAGACATTATGGCTTGCGAAGAATCCATCACGGGACAATTCTTAACTGGCAAGCGTTCTATTAAAGTACCGTCAATTCGTCATCAAGCGACAGAAGGAAAACAACTGACGCTGCACGGCGCACAAGGCAATAACCTTAATCACGTCACTTTAAATATTCCTGTAGGGGTGATGACCTGCGTAACAGGTGTCTCTGGTTCGGGGAAATCGACTTTAATTAACGGTACATTATTTCCACTCGCGGCAACCGCGCTTAATGGCGCGACAACACTAAAACCAGCCACCTATGAAAAAGTTGAAGGTTTGGATCACTTCGACAAATGTGTCGACATAGACCAAAGTCCAATTGGTCGTACGCCACGCTCAAACCCAGCAACTTATACGGGTATCTTTACCCCGATGCGCGAACTGTTCGCTGCGACACAAGAGGCGCGATCTCGAGGCTACAAGCCAGGGCGCTTCTCGTTTAACGTCAAAGGCGGTCGTTGTGAAGCGTGTCAAGGGGATGGTGTAATCAAAGTCGAGATGCACTTCCTACCAGACGTGTATGTTCCCTGTGATGTCTGTAAGGGACAACGCTATAACCGTGAAACGCTAGAAATCACTTACAAAGGGAAGAATATTCATCAGTGCTTAGACATGACCATTGAAGAAGCTCGAGAATTCTTTGACCCTGTTCCTTCCATCGCCCGCAAGCTACAAACACTGATGGATGTTGGCTTAGGGTATATTCGTTTAGGTCAAGCAGCGACGACTCTATCAGGTGGCGAAGCACAACGGGTTAAGTTGGCCAAAGAACTATCAAAACGCGATACAGGTAAAACACTGTATATTCTCGATGAGCCAACAACAGGTTTGCACTTCGCTGACATTGAATTACTACTCACGGTACTACATCGTTTACGCGATCATGGTAATACGGTGGTTGTCATTGAACATAATCTAGATGTCATTAAAACCGCAGATTGGATTGTAGACCTAGGCCCAGAGGGTGGTAGTGGCGGTGGTTACATAGTTGCTGAAGGGACACCTGAAACCGTTGCCCAGCATGAGAGTTCACATACCGCTCGTTTCTTGAAACCCATGCTTTAAAAGATATGAGCAAACCATAAAAAAAGAGCCTATGGCTCTTTTTTTGTGTCTATTTATATCGGTCTTTTTGCAATAGAAAGACTGTAGACACAAAAAAGCCGGGCTTGTGGCCCGGCTTTTTTAAAGCAAATGCTGTATTACTCAGCGTCTGCTGCTTCCGTAACTGGACGATCGACCAGTTCAACGTAAGCCATAGGTGCGTTATCACCTGCACGGAAGCCACATTTTAAAATGCGAACGTAACCGCCAGGACGACCTTGGTAACGAGGACCAAGCTCAGAGAACAATTTACCTACTGCATCTTTGCTACGCGTGCGTGCAAAGGCTAGGCGACGATTCGCAACGGAATCTTCTTTCGCCAATGTGATCAAAGGCTCAGCAACGCGACGAAGTTCTTTGGCTTTCGGCAACGTAGTTTTAATAACTTCGTGCTCGAATAAAGAAGCAGCCATGTTTTTGAACATCGCTTTACGATGTGAGCTAGTACGGTTTAAGTGACGTCCACTCTTACGATGACGCATTTTACATTCCTTACCAAACTACGGTGGTCAGGGAACAATGATCTAGCGAGCTAGAACTTTGCTATCGTCTTTTAGACTAGCCGGTGGCCAGTTTTCTAGACGCATTCCCAAAGACAGACCGCGCTGTGCTAAAACATCTTTAATTTCAGTTAATGACTTCTTACCAAGGTTAGGCGTTTTAAGTAACTCAACCTCTGTACGCTGAATCAAATCACCGATGTAGTAGATATTTTCTGCTTTCAGACAGTTAGCACTGCGAACGGTTAGCTCAAGATCATCAACCGGGCGTAGCAAAATTGGATCAATCTCATCCTCTTCTTCTTCTACAACTGTCTCGCTTTCGCTTTCTAGTGCGACAAATACCGCGATTTGTTGTTGTAGAATCGTCGCTGCACGGCGAATTGCTTCTTCTGCGTCGATCGTACCATTAGACTCAATGTCAATGACAAGTTTGTCTAGGTCAGTACGCTGCTCTACACGAGCATTTTCTACGCTGTAAGCAACACGGCGAACAGGACTGAAAGAGGCATCCAGCTGCAAGCGACCAATAGGACGAGTCTCATCGTCACCAGCAACACGAGCGTCAGCAGGCTCATAACCACGACCACGGGCCACTTTGATCTGCATGTTTAACTCTGCAGTATCATCAAGGTGACAAATCACATGATCTGGGTTAGAGATCTCAGAGTCAGCAACCAGTTGGATATCTCCAGCCGTTACGACACCAGGACCTTTCTTACTTAGTGTTAGAGTTGCTTCATCTTGCCCGTGTAGAGCGATCGCAACTCCTTTTAGGTTAAGAAGAATTTCAATAACGTCTTCTTTTACCCCTTCAATCGCACTGTACTCATGCAATACACCGTCGATTTCTACTTCGACAATTGCACAACCAGGCATAGAAGACAAAAGTATACGACGAAGCGCGTTGCCTAATGTGTGTCCGAAACCACGCTCTAGCGGTTGCAGAGTCACTTTGGCGCGCGATTGGCCCAACTCTTGTACTTCGATGTTGCGTGGGGTTAACAATTCGCTCACTGAACGCTGCATAGATCCACCTATTTCTTAATCCTAACCATCTAGCTATTACTTAGAGTAAAGCTCGACGATTAGGTTCTCATTAATTTCAGCTGATAAATCGGCACGCTCTGGAGCAGCTTTGTAAGTTGCTTCCAGTTTAGTTGCATCAACTTCGACCCAATGGATCGGTGCACGACTTTTAGATAGCTCTAGCGCGTTTTGTACACGCAACTGCTTCTTAGCTTTTTCACGGATAGACACAACATCACCAGCTTTCACTTGGAATGATGCGATGTTTACCAATTCGCCGTTAACTAGAATGGCTTTGTGGCCAACTAGCTGACGAGCTTCCGCACGTGTAGAGCCGAAGCCTGCACGGTATACTACATTGTCTAAACGTGACTCAAGAAGTTGCAGAAGGTTTTCACCAGTTGCACCTTTGATACGAGCAGCGTCTTTGTAGTAGTTGCGGAATTGTTTTTCAAGAATGCCGTAAATACGACGAACTTTTTGTTTTTCACGTAGCTGTAGACCGTAATCAGAAAGACGACCACGACGTGCACCGTGCACACCAGGAACTGTTTCTGCTTTACATTTTGATTCTAAAGCGCGTGAGCCACTTTTAAGTTGTAAGTCTGTGCCTTCACGACGAGACAATTTACAAGTTGGACCTAAATAACGAGCCATGTGTCTGTCTCCTCTTAAACGCGACGTTTCTTAGGCGGACGGCAACCGTTGTGCGGGATTGGCGTCACGTCTGTGATGTTGTTGATGCGCAGACCCAATGCATTTAATGCACGAACTGCGGATTCACGACCAGGACCAGGGCCCTTGATCATTACGTCAACGTTCTTTAGGCCGAACTCTTGTGCAGCAGTTCCGGCACGTTCTGCAGCAACCTGTGCTGCAAATGGGGTACTTTTACGAGAACCACGGAAACCAGAACCACCTGCAGTCGCCCAAGACAAAGCATTGCCTTGGCGATCAGTGATAGTCACGATCGTGTTGTTGAAAGACGCGTGTACATGAGCAACACCGTCGACGACCGTCTTTTTGACTTTCTTCTTGGTACTGCGCGCTGCTGGCTTAGCCATATTGCACTTTTCCTATATCTAATGCTCAGCTCTAGCAGACTTAATGCGCTAGAGCGAAACGCGTTAAATTACTTACGAATTGGCTTACGAGGGCCTTTTCGTGTACGAGCGTTCGTTTTGGTACGTTGACCACGAACAGGTAAGCTGCGGCGGTGACGGATGCCACGGTTACAGCCCAAGTCCATCAAACGCTTGATAGACATGCTGACTTCACGGCGGAGGTCACCCTCTACAGTAAACTTAGCAACTTCGCCACGTAGACGGTCTAGCACTTCATCACTTAGAGAACCGATTTTAGCGGTTTCTGCGATCTCTGCAGCTTTGCAGATTTCTTGTGAGCGTGTGCGACCGATCCCGAAGATGTAAGTTAGAGAAATGACCGCATGTTTATTGTCAGGAATATTGACACCGGCTATACGGGCCATTCACTTTACTCCGTTGTTATGGATGAATTCAATTCATCACTTTGCTTTCATGAGGGCGGAAGATTATGCCAGCTTAGCGGACAAAAATCAACCACCCTCCCATCATCGAATAATTCGACTATTAGCCTTGACGCTGTTTGTGACGAGGCTCAGAACAAATCACTCGAACTGAACCGTTACGACGAACGATTTTGCAGTTACGACAGATTTTCTTTACAGATGCACGTACTTTCATGTTCAACTCCAACCTATGCTTAACGCATTAGGCCATTTGGACCATATCCAGTCAGGTTCGACTTTTTCATCAATGACTCGTATTGATGACTCATTAAATGACTTTGTACTTGTGACATGAAGTCCATCACTACGACCACTACGATTAACATCGAAGTACCACCGAAGTAGAAAGGAACATTCCAAGCCACGACAAAGAACTGAGGCATCAGTGACACTAGCGTGATATATAATGCACCAAAAAGTGTCAAGCGAGTCATAACACCGTCGATATATCGAGCAGTGTGGTCGCCTGGACGAATGCCCGGCAAAAACGCTCCGGACTTTTTCAAGTTATCTGCCACATCTTTAGGGTTGAACACCAGCGCTGTATAAAAGAAGCAAAAGAAAACAATTGCTATCGCAAACAACAGCACATAGAGCGGTTGCCCAGGAGCTAGAGCCAAAGAAATATTTTGCAACCATTCCATACCCTCGCCTTGACCAAACCACTGGCCGATCGAAGCAGGGAACAGAAGAATACTAGAAGCAAAGATCGGTGGGATTACGCCCGCCATATTTACTTTTAGTGGCAAATGACTCTTTTGTGCGGCAAACACCTTTTTGCCTTGCTGGCGTTTAGCATAATTCACAGTAATTCGACGCTGACCACGTTCAATAAAGACAACGAACGCGATGGTAGCGATTGCTAATATGCCAATCAACAGCAACGCAAGGATATTGATATCACCTTGACGGGCCGACTCAAATGAACGACCTAGAGCAGAAGGAAGACCTGCTACGATACCGGCAAAGATAAGGATCGAAATACCATTACCAATACCTTTTTCAGTAACTTGCTCACCTAACCACATCAGAAATACCGTACCAGCCACAAGAGTAACTACAGCAACTGCGTAGAACTCTAGACCAGAGCTGAACGAAATACCCTGACTAGCAAGGCCAACCGCCATAGAGGCGGACTGTACAAGAGCAAGAAGAACTGTCCCGTAACGGGTGTATTGGGTGATCTTACGACGACCCGCCTCACCTTCCTTTTTAAGCTGCTCTAGCTGTGGGCTCACTACAGTCAATAACTGCATAATGATCGAGGCAGAAATATATGGCAGGATACCCAGAGCAAAAATACTCATTCGTTCCAATGCGCCGCCTGAGAATACGTTAAATAGACTCAGGATTGTGCCTTCGTTCTGGTCAAATAATGCAGACAAACGATCTGGGTTAATCCCCGGGACCGGAATGTGTGCACCGATTCGATATACAATAATTGCTAAGAACACAAAACGAATTCGAGCCCAAAGCTCTCCTAGACCGTTTTGCATACCTGTAGGTAGTGAGCCACGCTTTGTCATCTATTCCTCGACTTTTCCGCCAGCTGCTTCAATAGCAGCGCGAGCACCTTTAGTAACTTTAAGGCCGCGAACAGTTACTGCTTTGTCGATAGAACCAGACAAGATAACTTTTGCTGACTTAATTTTGTCACCAATGATGTCTGCGCCTTTAAGAGCAGCCAAATCTACAACTTCTGCATTCACTGCGGTTAGTTCGTTAAGACGAACCTCAGCAACATACTGTGCCTGACGTGAAGTGAAACCAAATTTTGGCAGACGACGCTGCAATGGCATTTGACCGCCTTCAAAACCAGGTTTAACTGAGCCACCTGAACGAGACTTAAGACCTTTGTGGCCACGTCCGCCAGTTTTACCCAAACCGCTACCAATACCGCGGCCTACACGTTTAGGAGCATGCTTGCTACCTTCGCCAGGGCGAATAGTATTTAGGAACATGTTATTCTCCTACCACTTTAACCATGTAATAAACTTTATTGATCATGCCACGAACAGAAGGAGTATCTTCTAGTTCACGACGTTGACCGATCTTTTTAAGACCCAAGCCTTTAACTGTCTCACGGTGCTTCGGAAGACGACCAATAGGGCTACGAGTCAATTCTACTGTGATGGTGTTGTTAGCCATTTCACATTACCCCAAAATTTGATCGACAGACTTACCGCGTTTCGCAGCGATTTGCTCAGGTGCACGCATGTCAGCCAAACCTTTAATCGTTGCTTGAACAACGTTAATCGGGTTAGTTGAGCCGTAACACTTAGCCAATACGTTGTGAACACCTGCGATTTCAAGAACCGCACGCATTGCACCACCCGCGATAACACCAGTACCTTGAGAAGCTGGCTGCATGTACACTTTAGATGCACCATGGTTCGCTTTAACAGGGTATTGAAGTGTGTCGCCATCTAGAGCAACAGAAACCATATTGCGACGAGCTTGCTCCATCGCTTTCTGGATTGCTTGAGGCACTTCACGTGCTTTACCACGACCGTAACCTACTTTACCGTTACCATCACCAACAACTGTCAAAGCAGTAAAAGAGAAGATACGACCACCCTTAACTACTTTGGCAACGCGGTTTACTTGTACTAGCTTCTCTTGTAGATCGCTAGTTTGTTGTTCGTTAACTGCCATTTGCTACCTCTTAGAACTCTAGACCAGCTTCACGCGCAGCATCTGCTAACGCCTGAACGCGACCGTGGTATTTGAAGCCAGAACGGTCAAATGCAACAGCGCTGATGCCAGCTGCTTTAGCACGTTCAGCGATAAGAGCACCCACTTTAGCTGCTGCATCTTTGTTACCAGTCGCAGAAGAACGTAGGCTCGCGTCTAGAGTAGAAGCGCTTGCTAGCACTGTGCTACCACATGGCGAAATTACTTGTGCATACATATGACGTGGTGTGCGATTTACAGTAAGACGGTTCGCACCTAGGTCACGAATATGCAGACGTGTGCGGCGAGCACGACGAATTCGAGATTGTTTCTTAGTGTTCATGAATGCTTACCTACTACTTTTTCTTAGCTTCTTTACGGCGAACAACTTCATCAGCATAACGAACACCTTTGCCTTTATATGGCTCTGGTGGACGGAAGCCGCGAACTTCAGCAGCGGCTTGGCCAACTGCTTGTTTGTCGATACCGCGAAGAATAACTTCTGTTTGTGATGCACACTCAGCTGTGACGCCTTCAGGCAGATCATAATCAACTGGGTGTGAGAAACCTAGTGCAAGGTTCAGTACATTGCCTTTAACAGCAGCACGGTAACCAACACCTTGTAGTAGCAGACGTTTTTCAAAACCTTGGCTTACACCAACAACCATGTTGTTCACTAGGGCACGAGTCGTACCAGCTAATGCATTGGTTTGTTTTGCACCATCACGTGGAGCAAAAGTTAGAACATTGTCTTCTTTTTTAACTTCAACGCTTGCGTGTACGTTAAGCTCTAATGCACCTTTGCCGCCTTTTACAGATACAGCTTGGCCATTTAGAGTAACTTCTACACCACTAGGAAGCGTCACAGGGCTTTTCGCAACTCGAGACATACCTAACTCCTAGAAAACTGTGCAGATTACTTCGCCACCAATACCAGCAGCACGAGCTGCACGATCAGTCATCAAACCTTTAGAAGTAGAGATGATAGCAACGCCTAGGCCTGCTTCTACTTTAGGAAGTTCTGCTGATGCTTTGTATTGACGCAAACTTGGGCGAGAGACGCGCTTGATCTCTTCAATTACAGGCTTACCTTCGAAGTATTTAAGTTCGATTGTAAGAGTAGGCTTTGTGCCTTCTTCAACGCTGTAGTCAGTTACGTAACCTTCTTCACGAAGAACATTAGCAACAGACACCTTCATGTTTGATGAAGGCATAGACACAGTTGTTTTTGCAGCCAACTGTGCGTTACGGATACGAGTGATCATATCCGCAATTGTATCTTGCATACTCATTTAAGAGCTCCTAATAAAAAAACCATTGTGCAGCAAATAGAGCTCGCGCATAGTACACAGCAGCGAGCAGAATGTCCAGCTTTTGAACACCCCCTCACTGCCATGTATTATGATCGCGCTCTACTTGCTTACCAACTAGCTTTCTTCAAGCCTGGTACATCGCCGCGCATCGCTGCTTCACGCAGTTTGATACGAGACAAGCCGAAGCGACGGTAAACGCCGTGCGGACGACCTGTAATCTGACAACGATTACGTTGGCGTGAAGAAGATGAATCGCGTGGAAGCGCTTGCAATTTAAGCGTTGCTTCCCACTTTTCATCGTCCGATGCATTAACGTCGTTAATGATCGCCTTTAGAGCTGCACGCTTTTCAGCGTACTTTGCTACTAATTTTTCGCGCTTAGCTTCGCGTTGAATCATTGATACTTTAGCCATGATTCCTACCTCTTATTTCTTGAAAGGGAAACTAAAGGCGGCTAGCAAAGCACGACCTTCTTCGTCGGTACGAGCAGTAGTAGTAATGGTAATATCCATACCGCGTACACGGTCTACTTTATCGTAATCGATTTCTGGGAAGATGATCTGCTCTTTAACACCCATGCTGTAGTTACCGCGTCCGTCAAATGACTTCGGGTTAAGACCACGGAAGTCACGGATACGTGGGATAGCAACATCAACCAAACGGTCGAAGAAATCCCACATACGCTCACCACGTAGAGTAACTTTACAACCGATCGGGTAACCGTCACGGATTTTAAAGCCTGCAACAGATTTGCGTGCTTTTGTTACTACCACTTTCTGGCCGCTAAGTGCTGTAAGATCATTTACCGCATTTTCAAGAAGTTTCTTGTCTGCGATAGCTTCACCAACACCCATATTCAACGTAATTTTGGTGATTTTAGGCACTTCCATTACGTTGTTGTAACTGAACTGTTCTGTCAGTTGAGCTACAACTTGATCTTTATAAACTTGCTTAAGTCTCGCCATGGCTATAAATTCTCGCTCTTAGGCGTCGATCGCTTCACTGTTAGATTTGAAAACACGTACTTTAGTACCGTCTTCATTCACTTTAAAGCCGACGCGATCCGCTTTACCCGTAGCATTGTTAAAAATGGCTACATTTGAAACCTGGATAGGTGCTTCTTTTTCAACGATGCCGCCAGTCGTACCCTTCATAGGGTTTGGCTTTTCATGTTTCTTGACCATATTGATACCAGAAACAAGTACACGGCTTTCGTCTACTACTTTAACAACTTTGCCGCGTTTGCCTTTATCTTTACCAGCAATTACTACGACTTCATCGTCACGTTTGATTTTACGCATTCTGTCCCCTCCCTCTTACAGCACTTCAGGCGCAAGAGAAACAATTTTCATGAACTGCTCAGTACGCAATTCACGTGTCACAGGACCAAAGATACGAGTACCGATCGGTTGGCCTGAAGCATTTAGTAGAACCGCAGAGTTTACATCAAAGCGGATCACAGAGCCATCAGGACGACGCACACCTTTCTTAGTTCGAACGACAACAGCGTTCATAACTTGGCCTTTCTTAACACGACCACGAGGGATCGCTTCTTTTACTGTGACTTTGATAATGTCACCGATTGCAGCATAACGACGATGAGAGCCACCCAGTACTTTAATACACTGAACGCGCTTCGCGCCGCTGTTATCTGCTACATCAAGCATCGATTCTGTTTGAATCATTACTGCTCTCCAATCAAATTAGATAACAAGTCTCATGAAGGAAGGAGCTGCTTATACAGCAGCTGCTTTCTCAACAACCTGAACTAGCTTCCAAGTTTTAGTTTTAGAGTAAGGACGTGTTTCCACTACCTTAACCGTATCACCAACTTGGCACTCGTTGTTTTCATCATGAGCGTGCAGTTTAGATGAACGACGAACGAACTTACCGTATAAAGGGTGACGTTCCGTACGCTCAACTAGTACTACGATGGACTTATCCATCTTATCGCTTACTACTTTACCAGTAGCTGTACGAGCTTGAGTTTCTACACTTGCCATCTTAGTTACCTGCCTTATCATTTAGCACGGTTTTAACACGTGCGATATTGCGGCGAACTTGCGAGAGCAAATGAGTTTGAGCCAACTGACCAGTGGCCTTCTGCATGCGCAGTGTAAATTGCTCACGTAGCAGTTCGATCAAGGTCTGCTGTAGCTCAGCTACAGACTTTTCTTGCAATTCTTTTGCTTTCATCTACATCACCGTACGCGTTACGAAAGTTGTGGATAGAGGAAGCTTAGCCGCCGCTAGCGCAAACGCTTCGCGTGCTAGAGACTCAGATACGCCCTCAACTTCATAAAGCATCTTGCCTGGTTGGATTTGAGCCACCCAGTATTCTACGCTACCTTTACCTTTACCCTGACGCACTTCTAGAGGCTTCTGAGTAATCGGCTTGTCTGGGAATACACGGATCCAAATTTTGCCGCCACGTTTGATGTGACGAGTCATTGCACGACGCGCCGCTTCAATTTGACGAGCAGTAAGACGACCACGTTCAGTCGACTTCAATCCGAATTCACCAAAGCTAACTTGGTTTCCGCGAAGTGCTAGACCGCGGTTACGGCCCTTTTGCATCTTACGGAACTTAGTACGTTTCGGCTGTAACATTTACTACCCCCTACTTAGACTTCTTCTTCTGTGCGCCTTTGTCAGCTCGCACTTGTTCAATACCGCCCAAGATTTCGCCTTTGAAGATCCACACTTTAACACCAATGATGCCGTAAGTAGTGTTTGCTTCATAAGTAGCGTAGTCAATGTCAGCACGTAGAGTGTGTAGAGGCACACGACCTTCACGGTACCACTCTGCACGAGCAATTTCAGCTCCGCCTAGACGACCACTTACCTGAACCTTGATACCTTTCGCACCAGCACGCATTGCATTTTGCACTGCACGCTTCATAGCACGACGGAACATAACACGACGCTCAAGTTGACCCGCAATGTTTTGCGCGACCAATTTAGAGTCTAGTTCTGGCTTACGAATTTCTTCGATGTTGATGTGAACTGGAACACCCATCATTGCTGATACAGCGTTACGTAGTTTTTCAACATCTTCGCCTTTCTTACCAATCACGATGCCTGGACGGGCAGTGTGAATTGTAATACGAGCAGTCTGTGCAGGACGCTGGATCTCGATGCGAGACACAGAAGCCTGAACAAGTTTCTCTTCAAGGAACTTACGAACCTGAAGATCGTTTAATAGTTGCTTAGAGTAGTTTTGGTTGTTCGCATACCAAGTAGAAGTATGGTCTTTAACTATCCCTAGGCGAATTCCGGTTGGATGAACCTTCTGACCCATTGGGTTTCTCCTAATTAGTCAGCGACTTTAACTGTAATATGGCAACCGCGTTTTAGAATACGGTCAGCACGGCCTTTGGCACGTGGCATGATACGTTTCAGAGTCATAGCCTCATCAACGTAAGCCGTAGAAACACGCAAGTCATCTACATCAGCACCTTCGTTATGCTCAGCGTTAGCTATCGCAGACTCTAGTACTTTCTTGACAATTACTGCCGCCTTTTTAGGACTGAACGTTAAAATGTTCAGTGCTTCGCTAACAGATTTGCCGCGGATTTGATCTATAACCAAACGGGCCTTCTGCGCTGAGAGGCGAGCACCCTTCAATGAAGCGCTTACTTCACTCATGTTAATACCCCTTATTACCGTTTGGCTTTCTTGTCCGCAGCATGACCCTTGTAAGTACGGGTCGGAGCGAACTCACCCAATTTATGACCGACCATGTCTTCAGATACTAGAACTGGGACATGCTGGCGACCATTATGGACAGCGATAGTCAACCCTACAAATTCAGGGAAGATAGTAGAACGGCGCGACCAAGTTTTAATTGGACGACGGTCTTTCTTTTCTACCGCAGCCTCTACCTTTTTCAACAAATGAAGGTCGATAAAAGGACCTTTTTTTAGTGAACGTGGCACAGTCGTTTCCTCTTATTACTTAGTACGACGTCGTACAATAAGTTTATCAGTACGCTTGTTCTTACGAGTTTTGTAACCTTTCGTAGGAACACCCCAAGGTGTAACTGGGTGACGACCACCAGAGCTACGACCTTCACCACCACCATGCGGGTGATCCACAGGGTTCATTGCCGCACCGCGAACTGTAGGACGAACACCACGCCAGCGCTTAGCACCAGCTTTACCAAGAACACGTAGAGTGTGCTCAGAGTTAGATACTTCACCTAGAGTTGCACGACACTCAGTTAGAACTTTACGCATTTCACCAGAACGTAGGCGAAGAGTAACGTAACGACCTTCACGAGCAACAAGCTGAGCAGAAGCACCAGCAGAACGTGCAACTTGTGCACCTTTACCTGGCTTAAGCTCGATACAGTGAACAACACTACCTACAGGGATATTTTGCAGAGGCAAAGTATTACCCGCTTTAATAGGAGCACTTGCACCGTTAGAAACAACAGTACCAGCTTCCATACCTTTGGAAGCGATAATGTAACGACGCTCACCATCAGCATATTTTACTAGTGCAATGTTTGCAGAACGGTTTGGATCATATTCCAAACGTTCAACTACCGCTGGGATACCATCTTTGTTACGACGGAAATCTACGATACGGTAATGTTGCTTATGACCACCACCTACGTGACGCGTAGTGATGCGTCCGTTGTTGTTACGGCCACCAGACTTGCTTTTTTTGTCAAGTAAAGGAGCGTATGGCGCACCTTTATGCAAGTCAGTGTTAACAACCTTAACAACGTGACGACGGCCTGCAGACGTTGGCTTACATTTTACAACAGCCATTGACCTATCTCCCCTTATTCAGCGCCCAAGAAATCAATTTCTTGGCCTTCCGCCAAACGAACGTACGCTTTTTTCACGTCGTTACGCTTGCCTAGACCACGAGCTGTACGTTTAGTTTTACCATTCTGGTTCAACGTGCGAACAGACTCTACTTTGACTTCAAACAACGCTTCGATTGCTTGTTTAATCTCTGGTTTCGTCGCATTGTTTACAACGCGGAATACATACTGACCGTTACCTTCGGCAACGATAGTCGCTTTCTCAGAGATGTGTGGACCTAACAATACTTTATAAATGCGTTCGCCGATCATGCTAGTGCCTCCTCAACTTGTTTCAGAGCACCAACTGTCAACAACACTTTGTCGTATGCGATCAAGCTAACAGGGTCAATAGACGCTGCATCACGAACGTCAACGTTCGGAATGTTACGCGCAGCTAGGAACAGATTACTGTCTAGCTCTTGCGCAACTACAAGCGCGTTTTCAACATTCAATTCAGCCATTTTAGCTTTGAACAGCTTAGTTTTTGGAGCTTCGATAGAAAGCTCTTCAACTACTACAAGACGATCTTGACGAGCAAGCTCAGACCAGATGGTGCGCATTGCTGCACGGTACATCTTCTTGTTTACTTTCTGAGAGTGATCTTGGTTTTTCGCAGCGAACGTTACGCCACCAGAACGCCATAGAGGACTACGGATCGTACCAGCACGCGCACGGCCAGAACCTTTTTGTTTCCAAGGTTTGCGACCACCACCAGCTACTTCAGAGCGAGTTTTCTGTGCACGAGTACCTTGACGAGCACCAGCCAGGTAAGAAGTAACAACCTGGTGAACTAGCGCTTCGTTGTATTCACGTGCGAAGGTTACGTCAGAAACTTCTACAGTTCCCTCAGCACCTGTTAGATTCAAGTTCATTGTCTACCCCTTAGCGAGCTTTAACTGCTGGTTGAACGATTACGTCACCATTAACAGCGCCAGGAACCGCACCTTTTACAAGGATAAGGTTACGCTCAGCATCAACGCGAACAACTTCAAGAGATTGAGTCGTTACTTGAGCTGCGCCCATGTGACCAGCCATCTTTTTGCCTTTCCAAACACGACCAGGTGTTTGACATTGACCGATGGAACCAGGAGCACGGTGAGACAATGAGTTACCGTGAGTAGCATCTTGCATGCTAAAGTTGTGACGCTTAATTGCACCTTGGAAGCCTTTACCTTTAGATTGACCAATTACGTCAACTTTAGTTACAGCTTCGAAATCCGCAACAGTTAGCTCATCACCAACATTGATTTCTTTTTCGTCACCAGAAAGGCGGAACTCCCACAAACCACGACCCGCTTCAACGTTCGCTTTTGCATAATGTCCTGCAGCAGCTTTGTTTACACGGCTTGCACGGCGAGTACCTACAGTAACTTGAACAGCTGAGTAGCCATCAGTTTCTGAGTCTTTCACCTGCGTTACACGGTTCGGTTCGACCTCGATAACGGTTACTGGCACGGATACACCATCTTCGTTGAAGATACGTGTCATTCCGGCTTTACGTCCGACTAATTGAATAGCCATTTTATACCTCAATTGCCAGTTGTGTACGGGGCTATCACCCGCTACGGCTGATCATTCCAGATCATTCCACTATTGTGCTTAGGCCAACAGATACCTGTTGGTTATCGCACCCCTAAACCTTTGGGAATTAACCCAAAGAAATTTGTACTTCCACGCCTGCCGCAAGGTCTAGCTTCATTAGAGCATCAACAGTTTTTTCAGTTGGCTCAACGATGTCTAGAACACGTTTGTGAGTACGGATTTCGTATTGGTCACGTGCATCTTTGTTCACGTGAGGAGAAATCAGTACTGTGTAACGTTCTTTGCGAGTAGGAAGCGGAATCGGACCACGTACTTGAGCGCCTGTGCGCTTAGCAGTGTCCACAATCTCTTGCGTTGAAGCATCAATCAAACGGTGATCGAAAGCTTTCAAACGAATACGGATCTTTTGGCTTTGCATTTCCAACTCCAAATACTATGTTCAGATAAGTCATCTGTACAGAATTTGACCTACCATCCTTATTTAAGGACGGCGAATGTTAGCCGTTTAAAAATTGGTTGTCAAGTAACCAATTTGAAAACAGCACCTATAAAAAAAGGCCGCCCTGTAGAGCGACCTTTTTATGCAGCTATAAATAAATTAAGCGAAGCTTGAATTATTTAAGAACTTTAGCAACAACACCAGCACCTACTGTACGACCACCTTCACGGATCGCGAAACGTAGACCTTCGTCCATCGCGATTGGGTGAATTAGAGATACAGTCATCTGGATGTTATCACCAGGCATTACCATTTCTACGCCTTCTGGAAGCTCACAAGCACCAGTTACGTCAGTTGTACGGAAGTAGAACTGTGGACGGTAGCCTTTGAAGAATGGCGTGTGACGACCACCTTCATCTTTAGACAGAACGTATACTTCTGCTTCGAAATCAGTGTGTGGGTTAATAGAACCAGGCTTAGCTAGTACTTGACCACGCTGAACGTCATCACGCTTAGTACCACGTAGTAGTACACCACAGTTCTCACCAGCACGACCTTCGTCTAGAAGCTTACGGAACATCTCAACGCCAGTACAAGTTGTTTTTGTAGTATCTTTGATACCAACGATTTCAACTTCTTCACCAACTTTAACGATACCACGCTCAACACGGCCTGTTACTACAGTACCACGACCTTGGATAGAGAATACGTCCTCGATAGGCATGATGAATGCACCGTCGATTGCACGCTCTGGCTCTGGAATGTAGTTATCTAGAGCTTCAACTAGTTTAGTTACAGCTGTAGTACCCATTTCGTTGTCGTCTTGGCCGTTAAGAGCCATTAGAGCAGAACCTGGGATGATTGGAGTGTCATCACCTGGGAAGTCGTACTCAGATAGAAGATCACGTAGTTCCATTTCTACAAGCTCTTGCATCTCAGCGTATTCTTCAGTGTCCGCACCGCCACAGTCTTCAGCTAGAAGGTCTGCTTTGTTTAGGAATACAACGATGTAAGGTACACCTACTTGACGAGAAAGAAGGATGTGCTCACGAGTTTGAGGCATTGGACCATCAGTCGCACCACAAACAAGGATCGCACCGTCCATTTGAGCAGCACCAGTGATCATGTTTTTAACATAATCGGCGTGTCCAGGACAGTCTACGTGTGCGTAGTGACGAGTTGGAGAATCGTACTCTACGTGAGACGTTGCGATCGTGATACCACGCTCACGCTCTTCTGGAGCATTATCGATACCGTCAAACGCTACTGCTGTACCGCCAAATACTTCAGCACATACGCGAGTAAGTGCTGCTGTTAGGGTAGTTTTACCGTGGTCAACGTGACCGATTGTACCAACGTTAACGTGTGGTTTACTACGTTCGAACTTTGCTTTTGCCATGATACATACACCTTATGATTAGTAAGTATGATGATTAAATTTCAATTTTTAATGATCGCGTCTGCCACACTAGCTGGCGCTTCAGCGTATTTCAGGAATTCCATTGCATAGCTTGCACGCCCTTGCGACAAACTACGCACATCTGTTGCATACCCAAACATTTCGCCTAACGGCACTTCTGCTCGAATAATTTTACCAGATACGGAATCTTCCATCCCCTGAACAAGTCCTCGGCGACGATTCAGGTCTCCCATCACGTCTCCCATGTACTCTTCAGGAGTTACAACTTCTACTTTCATCATGGGCTCAAGAACACAAGGTTCTGCATCTGCAGCACCTTTCTTCAAGCCTTGAGAAGCTGCAATTTTAAAAGCCATTTCATTAGAGTCAACATCATGGTAAGAACCATCGAACAATACCACTTTCAACCCAAGCAATGGGTAGCCAGCAATAACACCGTTCTTCATTTGCTCTGAAATGCCTCTTTCGACAGCTGGGATGTATTCCTTAGGAATAGCACCGCCGACAATCTCATTCACAAATTCCAAACCCTCTTTATCGGTTGGAATAAGCTTCATGACTACATGACCGTACTGTCCTCGGCCACCTGATTGCCGCACAAATTTGTGGTTAACTTCCACTTCTTTGCGAATTTTCTCTCGGTAAGATACTTGTGGTTTACCGATATTGGCGTCAACTTTAAATTCACGCTTCATTCGATCCACCAGTATATCTAGGTGAAGCTCACCCATACCAGAGATAATGGTTTGACCCGTCTCTTCGTGTGTCTCTACGCGGAAAGAAGGATCTTCCTGCGCAAGCTTACCAAGAGCCACAGCCATTTTATCTTGATCCGCTTGAGATTTTGGCTCAACAGCGACAGAGATTACAGGCTCAGGGAACTCCATACGCTCGAGAACAACAACATCTTTGCCGTCACACAACGTATCCCCTGTTGTCACATCTTTCATACCAATCAAAGCTGCAATATCGCCTGCGCGTACTTCTTTGATTTCTTCACGGTTATTCGCATGCATCTGAACCATACGGCCCACACGCTCTTTCTTGTGTTTAACCGAGTTGTACACTGCGTCGCCTGAACTCAGAACGCCAGAGTATACACGTATAAAAGTTAACGTACCCACGAACGGATCCGTAGCAATCTTAAATGCTAAGGATGCAAATGGTGCGCTGTCATCCGCTTCACGAGCTACAACGGTCTCAGCATCTTCTAAGGTGCCTTCAATCGCTTTCACTTCTAATGGCGAAGGTAGATATTCAACAACAGCATCAAGAACTGCCTGCACTCCTTTATTTTTGAATGCAGAACCACAGGTCACTAATACAACTTCGTTAGCTAGCGTACGAGCTCGCAACCCTTTCTTGATATCTTCAATAGACAGGTCACCTTCTTCAAGGTACTTATCCATCAACTCTTCATTTGCTTCCGCGGCGGCCTCGAGCATTTTTTCACGCCACTCTTCAGCAACGTCAACCAAGTCTGCAGGTACATCTTCAAGATCATAGGTCATACCCTGATCTTCTTCGTTCCACATAATGGCTTTCATACTCAACAAATCAACCACACCAGCGAACTCGTCTTCGGTGCCAATGTTGATTTGAATAGGTACTGCATTTGCGCCCAAACGCTCTTCAAGCTGCCCTACGACGCTGAAGTAATCCGCACCTGTACGATCCATCTTATTGACGAACACCATACGAGGCACTTCATATTTGTTTGCTTGACGCCACACAGTCTCTGTCTGAGGCTGCACACCAGAGGATCCACACAACACCACAACGGCACCATCAAGTACACGCAAAGAACGCTCTACCTCGATAGTAAAGTCTACGTGCCCTGGGGTATCGATAATATTGATACGGTGCTGATCGAACTGCTGATTCATGCCACTCCAGAAGCAAGTTGTTGCTGCTGAAGTGATCGTGATCCCACGCTCTTGCTCCTGCTCCATCCAGTCCATGGTGGCTGCACCATCATGAACTTCACCGATCTTATGAGAAAGACCGGTGTAGAACAGAACACGCTCAGTAGTTGTCGTCTTACCCGCATCAACGTGCGCACAAATACCAATATTGCGGTAACGATTGATGGGTGTCTTACGTGCCACTTAAGCTTCTCCGGACGATTAGAAACGGTAGTGAGAGAACGCTTTGTTCGCTTCAGCCATACGGTGAACGTCTTCACGTTTCTTAACAGCTGAACCTTTGTTCTCAGACGCATCTAGAATTTCGCCTGCTAGACGTAGTGCCATTGACTTCTCACCACGTTTGCGAGCTGCGTCAACCAACCAACGCATAGATAGCGCTGAGCGACGAGCTGGACGAACTTCTACAGGTACTTGGTATGTAGCACCACCAACACGGCGAGATTTAACCTCAACCATTGGCTGGATAGACTCAAGTGCTTTTTCGAAAACCGACATTGGGTCTTCAGATTTAGTACGCTGCGCTACTGTTTCCAAAGCATTGTAAACGATGCTTTCTGCAACAGATTTCTTACCACTAACCATTACGTGGTTAATGAATTTAGCAAGCAGTTGGCTTCCGTGTTTAGGATCTGGAAGTATTTCACGCTTTGCGACTACGCGTCTTCTAGGCATGGGTTATGTCCTCTTCAGGTGAGTCCGAGACCATCTCTGTGCTCGGCCTTACTGTATTAAAAAATTATGTCTAAACGATTAAAGCAGCTTAATAGCTTACTTAGGACGTTTAGTACCGTATTTAGAACGGCCTTGCTTACGATTTTGTACGCCAGAAGTATCTAGGCTACCACGTACTGTGTGGTAACGAACACCTGGAAGGTCTTTTACACGACCGCCACGAATCAGCACTACGCTGTGTTCCTGTAGGTTGTGGCCTTCACCACCGATGTATGAAGTTACTTCGAAGCCGTTCGTCAAGCGAACACGACATACTTTACGCAAAGCCGAGTTCGGCTTCTTAGGCGTAGTAGTGTATACACGTGTGCAGACGCCACGGCGTTGCGGACAAGCTTGCAACGCAGGAACGTCACTTTTTGCCACTTTACGTTTACGTGGTTTACGAACCAACTGGTTAACGGTTGCCATTTAACAAGCTCCACATCCAAGTCTATTGGCGGAAATCGCCAAAAATAACGAGGCGCAAGTTTAATTTGCGCCTATAAAACAGTCAATAGGGAGGCGAACAAAAATTCACCTCCCATGCATATATCAACAGTGTTTAGTCTTTTAATGCTGCACTTAGCGCTTCTTCGACATCAGAAGCACTTACTGAAGCACTACCTTCAACTGCTGCTTTCGCAAGCTCTTTCTTAGCTTTGCGACCGCTATGGTAAGCCAAACCTGTTCCGGCTGGAATCAGACGACCTACTACAACGTTTTCTTTCAGACCACGTAGATGGTCTTTCTTACCAGTTACCGCACCTTCGGTTAGTACACGAGTCGTCTCTTGGAACGATGCCGCAGAGATAAATGACTCAGTTGCCAATGAAGCTTTAGTAATACCAAGTAGTACGCGCTCATACTTAGAAGGGAAACGACCTTCTGCTTCCGCAGCTTCGTTCGCTTCTTGCATTTGTGTGTATTCTACTTGGTCACCCTGAATCAGGTTAGTATCACCCGAGTCAGCGATGTCTACTTTACGAAGCATCTGACGCACAATAACTTCGATGTGCTTATCGTTGATGCCTACGCCCTGTAGACGGTAAACCTCTTGTACTTCGTTGGTAATGTAGTCAGCTAGGGCTACAACACCTTGAAGACGCAAGATATCATGCGGGTTTAAAGGACCGTCAGCAATGATCTCACCTTTAGCAACTTCTTCACCGTCGAAGATGTTAATTTGACGCCATTTCGGAATCAGGGTTTCGATTGGATCGCCACCATCTTGTGGTGTGATAACCAAACGGATCTTACCTTTTGTCTCTTTACCAAAACTTACCACACCCGTTGCTTCTGCCATGACAGCAGGATCTTTCGGACGACGCGCTTCAAATAAGTCAGCTACGCGTGGAAGACCACCGGTAATATCTTTGTTACCTTGAGACTCTTGCGGGATACGCGCTAGTACTTCACCAGACTTTACTGTTGATCCATGATCCAAGCTCAAAAGAGCCTTCTCAGGCAGCATGTACTGTACTGGCATTTCCGTACCAGGAATCATCACTGGCGCACCACTCTCATCTACTACCGAAATAGTTGGACGAATGTCTTTACCAGACGATGGACGATCACGCATTTCTAAGACTTCGATAGTCGTTAAGCCCGTAAGCTCATCCGATTGACGACGAATAGTGACACCCTCATCCATACCAGAGAATTCAAGCTTACCTTGCATCTCCGAAACGATTGGGTGGGTATGCGGATCCCAGTTAGCAACCACTTGACCTGCGGTCACTTGATCGCCTTCACGGATACTTAGCACAGCACCGTATGGAAGCTTGTAACGCTCTTTCTCACGGCCAGCCTCATCAGCAATCGCCAATTCAGATGAACGCGATGCAACCACTAGCTGACCGTTTTCACGCTCAATGCTCTTCATCTTATGGAAACGTACAGTACCGGCGCTCTTAATTTGAACACTGTCTACTGCAGACGCTCGAGAGGCCGCACCACCAATGTGGAACGTACGCATGGTAAGCTGTGTACCTGGCTCACCGATTGACTGTGCAGCAACAACACCAACAGCTTCACCAATGTTAACCAAATGGCCTCGTGCTAGGTCACGACCGTAACACATGCCACACACACCGTGCTTCGTCTCACAGCTGATAACAGAGCGCACGATCATCTCGTCCACACCTGCAGCTTCAATGGCACGCACACTGTGCTCATCAATAAGAACGCCAGCTTCAACAACAAGCTCGCCTTTCGAATCGATAACATCTTGCGCGACGACTCGGCCCAGCACTCGCTGACCTAGAGGTACAACTACGTCACCACCTTCGATCAAGGCACTAACAAGCAAACCTTCTTTCGCACCACAGTCTACTTCAGTAATAACCAAGTCTTGCGCAACGTCTACTAGACGACGCGTTAGGTAACCCGAGTTAGCTGTTTTCAAGGCCGTATCGGCAAGACCCTTACGCGCACCGTGAGTTGAGGTAAAGTACTGAAGTACCGATAGACCTTCACGGAAGTTCGCAGTGATCGGCGTTTCGATGATGGAACCATCCGGTTTCGCCATCAAACCACGCATACCGCCAAGCTGACGCATCTGAGCCACACTACCACGGGCACCAGAGTCGGCCATCATATAAACAGAGTTAAATGACTGCTGCTCAACTTCTTTGCCATCTTTATCGATAACCGTTTCTTTCGCCAAGTTTTTCATCATGGCTTCAGTAACGGTTTCGTTAGTACGCGACCATAAGTCGATTACCTTGTTGTACTTCTCGCCCTGTGTCACAAGACCATCAGCAAACTGGTACTCAATTTCTTTAACTTCTTCTTCCGCTTGCGCAATGATCGTCGCTTTTTCTGGCGGGATAACGAAGTCATCAACACCTACAGAAGAACCAGACGCTGTTGCGTATTCGAAACCTGTGTACATTAGTTGGTCAGCAAAGATACAGGTTTCTTTCAAGCCAACTTTACGGTAACACTGGTTGATCAAGTTAGAGATCGCTTTCTTCTTCATCGGTTGGTTAATTACCGAGAATGGAAGGCCATCAGGAACAATATCAAACAACAATGCGCGACCAACGGTTGTGTCTGCGATAAATGTAGCAGGTACTTTCTCGCCTTCTAGCGTTGTATCCACTTCGCTGACACGCACTTTGATCTTCGCGTGCAATTCAACTTGCTTCGATCCGTATGCACGATGTACTTCTTTGATATCAGCAAAGGCCATGCCTTCGCCTTTCGCGTTAATCTTATCACGCGTCATATAGTACAGACCCAATACAACGTCCTGAGAAGGAACGATGATCGGCTCACCATTGGCAGGCGATAGGATGTTGTTGGTAGACATCATCAACGCACGTGCTTCAAGCTGTGCTTCAATCGTCAACGGTACGTGTACCGCCATTTGGTCGCCATCAAAGTCGGCGTTGTAAGCCGCACACACTAATGGGTGCAACTGAATCGCTTTACCTTCGATTAGGATCGGCTCAAAAGCCTGGATACCCAAACGGTGAAGTGTTGGCGCACGGTTCAACATCACTGGATGTTCGCGGATAACCTCATCTAGGATATCCCATACTTCTGGTGTTTCACGCTCAACCATTTTCTTCGCGGCTTTAATGGTTGTTGCCATGCCACGAAGTTCTAGTTTAGAGAAAATGAATGGCTTGAATAGCTCAAGTGCCATTTTCTTAGGCAAACCACACTGGTGCAAACGTAGTGATGGACCTACTGTAATTACAGAACGGCCAGAGTAATCTACACGTTTACCCAAAAGGTTTTGACGGAAACGACCCTGCTTACCTTTGATCATGTCAGCCAAAGATTTCAGAGGGCGCTTGTTTGAACCTGTGATTGCACGACCACGACGACCGTTATCTAATAGCGCATCGACAGACTCTTGCAACATACGCTTTTCGTTACGTACGATGATGTCTGGAGCTGACAGCTCAAGAAGACGCTTAAGGCGGTTGTTACGGTTAATCACTCGACGGTATAGATCGTTCAAATCAGACGTCGCAAAACGGCCGCCTTCTAGTGGCACTAGAGGACGAAGATCTGGCGGCAATACTGGTAGAACGTTTAATACCATCCACTCTGGGTTGTTACCAGAATGATGGAAAGCTTCGATCAGTTTAAGACGCTTAGAAAGCTTCTTAATACGCGTCTCAGAGTTCGTAGCGTTCAACTCTTCACGCATGGTGCTGATTTCTTCAGGCAAATCCATGTCACGTAGAAGCATTTGAATCGCTTCGGCACCCATACGAGCGTCAAATTCGTCACCAAATTCTTCTAGTGCTTCGAAGTACTGCTCATCGTTCAGTAGCTGACCTTTCTCAAGCGTTGTCATGCCTGGGTCAATCACGATGAATGATTCGAAGTAAAGTACACGCTCAATATCACGCAGTGTCATATCCATGATAAGACCGATGCGTGATGGAAGAGATTTCAGGAACCAGATGTGAGCAACAGGTGAAGCCAACTCGATGTGTCCCATGCGTTCACGACGCACTTTCGACAACGCTACTTCAACGCCACACTTCTCACAAATGACACCACGGTGCTTCAGACGCTTGTATTTACCACACAAGCACTCGTAGTCCTTAATAGGACCAAAAATTTTGGCACAGAACAGGCCGTCACGCTCAGGTTTGAACGTACGGTAGTTGATGGTTTCTGGCTTTTTAACTTCACCATAAGACCATGAACGAATCATATCTGGAGAAGCTAAGCCAATGCGAATCGCATCAAACTCTTCTGATTGTCCCTGTGTTTTTAGAAGACCTAATAAGTCTTTCATGGATATTCGCCCCACTCGTAAGGCTGGGAAGGCTTACCTTCCCAGCAGGTCAAATGTGATTCGTGCTTATTCGTTTTCTAGCTCGATGTCGATACCAAGAGAACGGATTTCTTTCACCAATACGTTGAAGGATTCAGGCATGCCTGGTTCCATGCGGTGATCACCATCTACGATGTTTTTATACATCTTAGTACGGCCGTTCACGTCGTCCGACTTAACAGTCAACATTTCTTGAAGCGTGTAGGCAGCACCGTATGCTTCTAGTGCCCATACCTCCATCTCACCGAAACGCTGACCACCGAATTGCGCTTTACCACCCAACGGCTGTTGAGTAACCAAGCTGTACGAGCCAGTAGAACGAGCGTGCATCTTATCATCTACCAAGTGGTTCAACTTCAGCATGTACATGTAACCAACAGTTACAGGACGTTCGAAGGCATCACCAGTACGGCCGTTGAAAAGTTTGATTTGACCACTCTCGTTGATGCCAGCAAGGCGAAGCATACGCTTAATCTCCGCTTCTTTAGCACCATCAAAAGCACCAGACGCCATCGGCACACCTTTTTTAAGGTTCGCCGCTAGCACAAGAATCTCTTCATCAGAGAAGCTGTCTAGGTCTTCTGAACGAGCTGGGCGCAAATCGCCTTCATAGCCGTTATAGATTTCGTTTAGGAAAACACGAAGTTCTTTAACAGTTTCAGCTTTTTCACGCTCAATTTTGAGCATTTCGTCGATCTTGCGACCCAAGCCTTTCGCTGCTGCACCCAAGTGAGTTTCCAGTACCTGACCTACGTTCATACGAGATGGTACACCCAACGGGTTTAGTACGATGTCAACTGGATCACCGTTTTCGTCATACGGCATATCTTCAACAGGCATAATCTTAGAGATAACACCCTTGTTACCATGACGACCGGCCATTTTATCACCTGGCTGGATACGGCGTTTAATCGCTACGTAAACTTTAACGATCTTCAACACACCTGGTGCCAAATCGTCGCCTGTTTGCAGTTTACGTTTTTTATCTTCGAATTTCGCATCAAGCTCTTTACGACGCTCAATCAAAGCCGCTTGCGCTTTCTCAAGCTGTTCACTGGCTTCTTCATTCGCTACGCGGATCTTAAACCACTCAGGGTGATCAAGATCAGCTAAGTAGTCTTCAGTGATCAAAGCATTGCGAGCAAGGCCAGGACCACCTTCAGCTTGTTGACCAATCAACGCTTCAGCTAGACGCTCAAACGTTGCTTTTTCAACGATACGGAATTCTTCATTTAGATCTTTACGCACTTCATCCAATTGAGATTTCTCAATCGACTTAGCACGATCATCTTTTTCGATGCCATCACGTGTAAAGACCTGTACGTCGATAACAGTACCACGCGTACCTGTTTTTACACGTTGTGAGGTATCTTTCACGTCTGATGCTTTCTCACCGAAGATCGCACGCAAAAGTTTTTCCTCTGGTGTAAGCTGTGTTTCGCCTTTAGGCGTCACTTTACCAACTAGAATATCACCAGGTTCTACTTCTGCACCGATGTAAACCACACCTGAACTGTCCAGTTTCGACAGAGCACCCTCACCTACGTTCGGGATATCAGAGGTAATTTCTTCAGGCCCAAGCTTCGTATCACGAGCCACACACGTTAGCTCTTGGATATGAATCGAAGTGAAACGATCTTCTTCTACTACGCGCTCAGATACTAGGATCGAGTCCTCGAAGTTGTAACCATTCCAAGGCATGAACGCGATTCGCATGTTTTGACCAAGGGCAAGATCACCCATGTCGACAGACGGACCGTCGGCCATGATGTCACCACGTGATACTTTGTCGCCTTTCAGCACCAAAGTACGCTGGTTAATACATGTGTTTTGGTTCGAACGAACGTATTTCGTTAGGTTGTAGATGTCTACACCCGCTTCGCCAGCCTCTGTCTCTTCAGAGTTCACACGAACGACGATGCGGCTTGCATCAACAGACTCGATTTCACCACCGCGACGGGCAACGATACAAACACCAGAGTCTTTCGCTACGTTTTTCTCCATACCAGTACCGACCACTGGTTTCTCAGCGATTAGCGTTGGTACAGCCTGACGTTGCATGTTCGATCCCATCAAGGCACGGTTAGCGTCATCGTGCTCTAGGAATGGAATCAATGATGCCGCAACGGATACAACCTGACGTGGCGACACGTCCATTAGATTCACTTTTTCTTTTGGAATCAGAGTCGTTTCATGCATGTGACGAACCTGAACCAGTTCATCCACCAAACGACCTTCTTCATCTACGTTCACAGATGCCTGTGCAATAACGTATTTCGCTTCATCGATCGCCGAAACGTAAACCGTTTCGTCAGTCATTTTACCATCAACCACTTTACGGTAAGGCGTTTCTAGGAAGCCGTAGCTATTAGTACGCGCGTAAGTAGATAGCGAGTTGATCAGACCGATGTTTGGACCTTCCGGTGTTTCGATTGGACACACACGACCGTAGTGCGTTGCGTGTACGTCTCGAACCTCGAAGCCAGCACGCTCACGGGTTAGACCGCCGGGGCCTAATGCCGAAACACGACGTTTGTGAGTCACTTCCGAAAGCGGGTTGTTTTGGTCCATGAACTGTGACAATTGGCTTGAACCGAAGAACTCTTTGATCGCTGCCGCAACCGGCTTCGCATTCAAAAGATCTTGTGGCATTAAACCATCCGCTTCTGCCATAGACAGACGCTCTTTAACGGCACGCTCTACACGTACTAAACCAACACGGAATTGGTTCTCGGCCATTTCGCCGACAGAACGGATACGACGGTTACCAAGGTGGTCAATATCATCGACCATACCGTTACCGTTACGGATATCTAGCAATGTCTTAAGAACATCAGTGATGTCATTATTGTCTAGGATACCTAGACCTTCATCTTCATCACGACCTAAACGACGATTGAACTTCATACGACCAACACCAGAAAGATCGTAACGATCTTCTGAGAAGAACAGGCCTTGGAACAAGGACTCTGCAGATTCTTTGGTTGGTGGCTCGCCAGGACGCATCATACGGTAGATTTCTACCAATGCCTCTAGCTGGTTATTTGTAGGATCGATACGTAAGGTATCAGAAATAAACGGCCCGTGATCAAGATCATTCGAGTAAAGAACCTGAATTTCTTTGATGCCAGCAGCAACCAGTGCCTCTAGCAGATCAACAGACATTTCTGTGTTCGCTTCAGCAATCAACTCACCCGTGCTTGGATGCACAAGGTTTTTAGCTGTCACTTTACCCAACAGGTACTCAAGAGGAACTGAGAGACGCTCAAGACCTACTTTTTCCATCTGACGGATATGTTTAGCCGTAATACGACGACCTTCTTCAACGATCAACTCGCCGTTTTGATCAGCGATGTTAAACTGAGCTGTTTCACCACGTAAGCGGCTTGCAATCAGCTCCATTTCAACGCCATCACGGCTTAAATAGAAACCTGTTGTATCGAAGAAAGTATCGAGAATTTGTTCAGTATCAAACCCTAATGCACGCAACAAAATCGTTACAGGCAGTTTACGACGGCGGTCGATACGAACGAACACGCAGTCTTTTGGATCAAACTCGAAGTCCAACCAAGAACCACGGTAAGGAATCACACGAGCAGAATGTAGAAGTTTACCTGATGAATGCGTCTTGCCACGGTCATGGTCGAAGAACACACCAGGTGAACGGTGTAATTGAGAAACAATAACACGCTCAGTACCATTGATAACAAAGGTACCGTTTTCTGTCATGAGTGGAATTTCACCCATGTATACTTCTTGCTCACGAATGTCTTTGATTGCCTTGTTCGCAGACTCTTTATCATAAATGATAAGGCGCACACGAACACGTAAAGGAGCGGCATACGTAACACCACGCAACTGACACTCTTTTACATCAAATACTGGCTTGCCCAAACGGTAATCGACGTATTCTAGCGCCGCATTGCCGGAAAAGCTGACCATTGGAAAGACAGATTTAAAGGCCCCATGCAGACCCAGTTCCCCACGCTCTGCAGGATTTTTACCTTCCTGCAAGAAGTTACGGTAGGATTCAAGCTGAATTGCCAGCAAGTATGGCACATCCAAAACGGGCGGCAGTTTACCGAAATCCTTACGGATACGTTTTTTCTCAGTATATGAGTAAGCCATCAGCATTCCCCAGCTTGTGCACATTGACGCAAAAGGCCTCTTAATCAGGCCTACCGAAATCGAGAGATTTATCTCTCAATATAATAATAAATATTTAATCGGGTTTTAGAAACCCAAAAAGGCCGGTGGCAAAATACCACCAGCCGATCCGACTAGATGTCGAACTTTTGAGAAACAAGCAACATTATTACTTGATTTCGACAGAAGCACCTGCTTCTTCAAGAGCTTTCTTAAGCTCTTCAGCTTCTTCTTTAGAAGCGCCTTCTTTAACAGTTGCTGGAGCGCCGTCAACCATTGCTTTCGCTTCTTTAAGGCCTAGACCAGTTGCGCCACGTACAGCTTTGATAACGTTAACTTTCTTATCACCAGCACCAGTAAGAACTACGTCGAACTCAGTTTGTTCTTCAGCAGCCGCGCCAGCATCGCCAGCAGGACCTGCAGCTGCAGCAACAGCTGCAGTTACGCCGAATTTTTCTTCCATTGCTTCGATCAGTTCAACAACGTCCATTACAGACATTTCTGCTACTGCATTGATGATATCTTCTTTAGTTAGAGCCATGACTCAGATTTCCTAACATTTTGTAGTTGCCTGTAGGGCAACAAAAACCAATTGAATTCAAGTAAGTGCGTTTCAGTATTACGCTGCTTCTTGTTCTTTCTGATCGCGAATCGCCGCAAGAGTACGCGCAAGTTTGCTTGTCGCACCTTGAATAACGCTCATTAGTTTCGCGATTGCTTCGTCGTATGTTGGCAATGTTGCCAAACGATCGATGTCGCCAGCTGGGATCAACTCACCGTTGAACGCCAATGCTTTCACTTCAAATTTGTCGTTCTCTTTCGCAAAAGTTTTCAACAAACGAGCCGCCGCACCTGGGTGCTCGTTAGAAAATGCGATAAGAGTTGGACCAACGAAGCTTTCTGTCAAGCATTCGAAGTCAGTGCCTTCAACTGCGCGGCGAGCCAGTGTGTTACGTACTACACGTACATAAACACCCGCTTCGCGTGCTTGTTTGCGAAGAGCAGTCATGTCAGTCACGGTTACACCGCGAGAGTCAGCTACTACAGCAGACAAGGCGCCTTTAGCAACTTCGCTAACTTCGGCGACAATGGCTTTTTTGTCTTCTAGACCTAATGCCACTGGTTTTCTCCTGGATTAGCAGGGCTACGCCCCAAATTTACCAACTCTCCGAAAGAAACCTTTCGGAGTACTTACTGGTGATTTGGATCCAGTTTATGTTCTGAATCGGGCCACACCATCTGCGCAGGACAAGTGCTTCTCAACACTATAATTAAATCATCGACTCCTGCGGTCTTTGACGGCCTATACACAAGGTACAGACCCCAAAGCTCTGACTTAGAAGCTTAACGCACCTAAATCAATTTGTAGACCAGGTCCCATTGTAGAGGACAAAGTCACTTTCTTCATGTAGATACCTTTTGAAGACGCTGGTTTAGCACGACGCAAGTCAGCTAGAAGCGCTTCAAGGTTACCTAGGATAGCATCTGCAGCGAAGTCGATAGAGCCAACGCCAGCGTGGATGATACCATTTTTGTCAGTACGGTAACGTGCTTGACCTGCTTTTGCATTTTTAACTGCAGTCGCAACATCAGGTGTTACAGTACCCACTTTAGGGTTTGGCATAAGACCACGAGGACCAAGAATCTGACCTAGTTGACCAACGATACGCATCGCATCTGGAGAAGCGATTACAACATCAAAGTCTAGGTTGCCAGCTTTAACTTGTTCAGCAAGGTCTTCAAAACCAACGACATCTGCACCCGCTTCTTTAGCGGCATCAGCGTTTGCACCTTGAGCGAATACAGCAACGCGAACGTCTTTACCTGTACCGTTAGGAAGCACTGTAGAACCACGAACAACCTGATCAGATTTACGTGGGTCAACGCCAAGATTTACAGATACGTCAACAGACTCTTTGAACTTAACAGTAGAAAGTTCAGACAGAAGAGACATTGCTTCTTCTACAGAGTACAGTTTTGTTGCGTCTACTTTTTCAGCGATCAAGCGAGCGCGTTTAGTTAGCTTAGCCATTAGTTCACACCTTCAACGTCTAGACCCATTGCACGTGCACTACCTGCGATAGTACGTACGGCAGCATCCATGTCAGAAGCAGTCAAATCCGCTTGCTTCGCAACAACAATCTCTTCTAGTTGAGCACGAGTAACCGTACCAACTTTCTGAGTGTTTGGACGTGGAGAACCACTCTTCAAACCCGCTGCTTTTTTAAGCAAAACAGAAGCCGGAGTAGATTTCGTTTCAAATGTGAAGCTACGGTCACTGTATACAGTGATGATAACTGGTGTAGGAAGACCCGCTTCAACGCCTTGTGTTTTCGCGTTGAATGCTTTGCAGAATTCCATGATGTTCACACCGTGTTGACCTAGTGCAGGACCAACTGGTGGACTTGGGTTCGCTTGACCCGCTTTAACTTGTAGCTTGATATAAGCTTGGACTTTCTTAGCCATTTTTTACTCCAGATGGGTCACAGCCCGAAGGCTACCCGATTAGTGCTATCAGGTTTTCTCAACCTGACTAAATTCCAAATCAACCGGTGTCGAGCGCCCAAAAATAAGCACCGCCACTTTGATTCGGCTTTTATCGTAGTCAACCTCTTCAACCACACCATTAAAGTCAGCAAATGGACCTTCGTTAACACGAACCACTTCACCCACTTCAAACAATGTTTTCGGACGAGGTTTATCCACACCCTCATTGACTCGCTGCAGAATCGCATCTGCTTCACGATCAGTGATAGGGGATGGCTTGTCCGCTGTACCGCCAATAAAGCCAAGCACACGCGTTGTACCTTTGACTAGATGCCAAGAGTCATCATTCATATCCATTTGGACCAACACATAGCCCGGATAGAACTTACGTTCACTCTTACGCTTCTTGCCATCGCGAATCTCAACTACTTCCTCTGTCGGAACCAGGATATCGCCAAAATAATCTTCCATACCCATAATGCCAACACGCTCATTGAGCGAGCGCATTACGTGCTTTTCATAACCTGAGTACGCTTGTACCACATACCATCGTTTCGCCACGAGCAACTCCTAACCTATTACTGCGGAAACGATCCAACCAAGGAGCGAATCAACTCCCCACAGTACGAGAGACATAAAAATAACAACCGCCAAAACGATCAACGTTGTTTGAACCGTTTCCTGTCTCGTTGGCCATACAACACGACGAATTTCGGTCTTCGCCTCTTTCGCTAATTTCGCAAAAGAACGCCCTTTAGCCGTATTCAGCGCAACAAAGCCAGCAATACCAGCTAGAACCAAAACAGCAATCAAGCGATACAGCAATGACTCAGCAGAAAAATAATTGTTCCCAACGACCGCCACAGCAGTAAGAAGGACAACAATCGCCCACTTAAAAACGTCTCCGCGAGACTCTTGAGTTTCAGCACTCGAACTCATACTTCAGGTGATCCCTAGCTAAGAAATTGGATACGAAATATGGCAGGCCAAGAGGGACTCGAACCCCCAACAGCCGGTTTTGGAAACCGGTGCTCTACCAATTGAACTATTGGCCTACATTCGTATGGGCGGAGAATTATACCGACTCACTTAGATTTAGCAAGCAGTATTGCCCAAAAAACAGACAATAAAATTGGCAACTATAAATCTGCCAGTTTTAGCATTGAGAAATGCTGGAGCTCATGAGCAGATTTGAACTGCCGACCTCACCCTTACCAAGGGTGTGCTCTACCAACTGAGCTACATGAGCATAAGCTGGAGCGGGTAGCGGGAATCGAACCCGCCTCTTCAGCTTGGAAGGCTGAGGTAATAGCCACTATACCATACCCGCGAATTAATGGTGGAGGGAGGTGGATTCGAACCACCGAAACTTTCGTGGCAGATTTACAATCTGCTCCCTTTGGCCACTCGGGAACCCCTCCACGATTTCCAAAGCATTGGTAACAACGCCTCAAAAGGTGGGAGCCATTATATGAATCAGATTTTCAATTGCAAGCACTAGCAAGGATTTTTTTCTATTTTTATTAACAGCTTGGATAAATCCAATGTTTGTAAGAAATTTCGCCATGCCTGCTCTGTTATCGGTTGATCCAACAGTAATTCATAGAGCTTTACACTCCGCTGATGTGGATACACGTTTACGGGCATCCCTGAGCGCTCTGAAATCGACTCCTGCGCCTGCTCTGCCCGCTCCTGAGAAGAAAACAAACCTAATGAAATTCGATTTTTCATGTCGCCACGAGAAATGATATAGCTGTCTATACGCTTTAATTTTAGTCGAGCAACTATATCCTGTGCCTGGGCTGTTGTTGCAGGCGCTGATATATAAAGCCAAAATTTATCTCGCTTACCCGTCGCTTCTTGCTGAGTAAATGCTATTTTTGCTTCGTTGAAAGCCTCAGTTACTAATCGGCGATCTGCATCACGCTCTAATACCACAACTGGGCAGAGCAGGTTTTCTGTCTCAACGACTGTCGCAGCGTCATTTTTCAACATATTATTTACAGCCTGCCCTACCTCATTCGCTACGCTTTCAGCCGTCGACGCAGGCGCATTCGAATACACATTTGTGCTCATGGCAACATTACTATCAGGCAGTTCTTCTCCAATTAAATATATTTTCTCACTCACTGGTGGGGCATATACAGGCGCTTTCTCTATTTTGGTATCAGCCGCAGAAAAGCCCAACCATGCAACAAGCCCAGCGTTAGCGAGAATCATCAGCAAAAATAACCATTTCATTTATTTAGCACCCTTCAATCGAGCATCCAATACAAACTTGGCACCTTTCGCCACAAGATGCTCATCTAACACATAATCAATCGCTAAACGGTTCATTAGTGCTTGGCTTCCCCCACCGGTCGCCAACCATTTCGCCTGCCCATGCCTCTCATATAATCGCTGAATAAACCCTAAAGCCATCTCTAAACAGCCTGCCGATACGGCATCCGCCGTGCTACTAGGAACCCCTTCTTCTAAAGAGACTTCCGCGGCATCATAGCGTATCTTAGCAGTTTGACTGACTAGGCTTGACTCCATCAACGCTAACCCTGGAACAATATAGCCACCTAGATGAACCCCCTCGTCGCTTACGAAGTCTGCTTTTATCGCTGTTCCAGCATCTATAACAACCACTGGTCCACCATAGACATGATAGGCCGCGATTGCAGCCAACCATCGATCCACCCCTAATCGTTGTGGCTCCGCATAAGAATTAATCACACCACATGCCTCTGATTCGGCCTGAATGCTATGCATCGCTGCTTCAGGATAAGATCGGCGCAAGAGCGAAGTAAGTACGGCATCATGTTCAGCAGAACGCACGCTCGCGAGCACAATGTTTTGAGGTGAGCCGATGCGATCTGTACTCGGTAACTCTTGCGCCCATTTATCCGTTATTCTATCCCCTTTAAAGAGGGTCCACTTAACTCGGGTATTACCGGCATCAACGATCAGCGTACTATTGTTTGCGCACACTAATTTCCCCTCCATGAAGAAGCTCGACCCCTTCATTGGTTTCTAGCTTTAGCGCTCCATTCTCATCAACTCCTCGGGCGATCCCGACTTGCTGACGCACACCGCTATAAACAGTCACAGGCTGATTGTAAAGTATATCTAATGCTTGCCATTGCGAATGATAGTGCTCTAGGCCTTTGCCTTTCTCAAAAACTTCACACATTTCCACTAAGCCTTGAGTAATTTGAGCAATAATGTCATTACGATCCGGCGTATAAGACAAACGTGACGTTAGGTCTGTCCAAGGCTGATCCACTCTCTTTTGCTGCTCTGTTGTCGATTCAACGTTTAAGCCAATACCTATAATGACACGACATACATCTTGATCTGCAACCAACTCCAGCAAAATACCGCATATTTTATGACCATCTACGTGAATATCATTGGGCCACTTCAAACCAGGGTTAGATACCCCCAAGCGTCGCAACACCTGAGCAATAACCACCCCAACCGCCAAACTCAGCCCTTCAACGACACTTGGGCCTTGCTCAAACTTCCACGCGAATGACATGGTTATGTTTTTCGCCACTCCGCTTTCCCAAACACGACCACGTCGCCCTTTACCTTGCGTTTGATGCTCTGTCACTACCAACGCAGGCAACCGAGCCCCCAACGCCACTTTCTGTTTTAATACATCATTCGTTGATGGTGTTTCAAAAGGAATGTCGATTGCAACACTTGGATCAACGCCTGCGCTTCGCAAACGCGCCTCTTCTAACAATATGATCGGCTCAGGAATGCGATAACCTCTTCCTTTGACAGAATGGACCGTAATACCAAATGTCTCTAGTTTCTTAAGGCGCTTCCAAACGGCTGCCCGAGTGACCCCTAAGGCCTCCCCAAGTTCTTCACCTGAATGAAACTTACTGTCACTCAGCAAGGCTAGAACTTCTCTCATGTAGAGCACTCCGCTTAACTATTCTTACAATTCACGTGTTTTCGACACAAAGACGGATACACGTTCCATTAAATCATCAAAATATGGGTTCCAAGACAGCCTTGCTGCGACGTCACTCAGTGAAGACAGTTGATCTGATCGCTCGCCAAACCAATTATGCTCAGCTTCACGACACTCTTGATAACGACTTTCTTCACCTAGGTACCACGAGCAAATACGGTATTCACCCTGCTCACCGTAATACGGATTATCAGGCGCCCCATGCACTGCCATATGAGCCAGCCCAAAGATACGTTGTTCGGGCAAGTCGGTATTAATGATCTCCACCTGTTCATCAAAGGCCGCTTGCTGATTCGCGCTGTAGAGCACCATTTCACTGTATGGGTGATCTTTGAATGACGTATTAAAAACCTCTAGAGTCACTGACGAGTCAACTGTTGCATCTTCTTCAGATAGAGCCAAAAACACAGGCACTTTGGCTGGTGCATCCACTACAATCTGTCGCACTTCTTTCGCTAATTTATAGGCTTCTGCAATCGCTGGGACAGGGATTGATGCATACTTTGCATAGTCATCTGACTCATGATGATCTAGCCAATTAATAAAAGGAGAAAGCAACGGTGCAAGCCAATCAATACTGCTGTTGATCTTGAATAAAGGGGAAAACAAAACGACGCCTTCAACGACAGAAGGATTATTCCATGCATACTCTGTCACCAGCGCACCACCGGTTGAAAAGCCCGCCAGATAGACAACATCAACCTGTTGAGAAAACTGCTCTGTCGCATTGGCTACCGCTTGACGCCAATCATCGCGTGTGACGTTAATAAGGTCTTCCGCTTTAGTACCGTGCCCAGGTAGTATCATCACTCGAGTATAAAAGCAGCTATCCGACAGCGCTTGGGCGGAGTCTCTTAAAGCAAAAGGAGAGTCAGAAAGACCATGAAACATAAGGACACCAATTTTCGGCCCCGAGCAAGACTTATCAGGAAAACGCTCATAGGGCAGCACGGCCTCTACCTCCATAGCACCTTTATTTGCGTCTACCCAAGCCTTACGGTCAGTGATGAAATGACTAAGGCGTTCACGGTATTCCACAAAAGGCTCGTCCTTCAATTGCACCCACTCATTAGCAGAAATACAACACGATATACTGGCAAGTAGAAAAGTCATTACAAATCGATGCAGGCGCATTGTTCTATCCCATTGAGCATTTAAACGAAACGCTTATCATAGCGGATATAAAACAAATCACTAGCATCAGGCAACGAATTTGAACAGTTCAATCGACCCAAGGCCCGTTGAAGCTCTATGGTTTCCGCTTGTTAAGAAGTTCTATCAAGCGTATTACCCAAGCGCAAAGCCAAACAAATCAGAGCCAGTATGGGTTATTAAAGATGGAGCGTTAATAAAGTCGGCTGTGCGACTAAAACCGCTAACACACTGTGTACTTCTAACCGGACTCGTCACACACCCCGACTATCGAAATAGAGGTTATGCCGCAGCGCTTTTAGCCGCCCTAAAGCCAACGCTCGAAAAACAAGCCAGTTACTGTTTAAACCAGCCGGAACTTATAGAGTTTTATCAACGCAGCGGCTTTGAACTGATTGGGAACGAAAACATCCTACCCCAAGATCTTTACGGAAGACTGCAACGTTATAGAGCAAAGCAACCTAACCTAGTTGCTATGCGGTTCGTCAGTTAACACTTGAATTAAAAGCGCCCCAAATCATGGGGCGCCTCTAATTACTTTAAATGACCGGCATTATGCAGAGCGCGATCGTCTTTAGCTGGAGGCGTCCATTGATACATCCATGTTTCAGACAGTCTTTGACCATTCGCTTCCAAATATACTTTGATATTAATCGGCTCTTGCGAGTCGTCTAAAGGAACTAAATCGAACATGGCACGGTAACCACCAATGTGCGCTTGAGGGCGGGCAGAGGTAATCTCAACACGCCCACGTGAGGCTTCGATCACAGGCTTCACTTCAGCCGTCTTACCTAGCATATCGAAAATATCACCTTCGAAGTCGATCGCAAAACGCTTGCTATAGTATTCACGCTTCTTACCCACTACGCCACCGATGCCAGTATAAGTGCTCTGCACCGTAGCTTTACCAGATTCAAACGGTGCTTGACTGCCCCAATACATGTTATAGCTGAATAAAAGCTCTTGCCCTGGCTTGATGTCTTGAGCAGGGTTCCAAAATGCAACAATGTTATCGAATGTTTCATCCAGCGTTGGAATCTCGACTAATTGCACCGAGCCCTTGCCCCAATCGCCAATCGGCTCAATCCAGAGACTAGGACGCTTTTCATAAAACACACCATCGTCTAAATAGTGATCAAAGTTGCGATCGCGTTGCATCAAGCCAAATCCTTGAGGATTGTTGTCCATATAGGCATTGAAGCGCAGCTGTTCAGGGTTACCTAATGGCCGCCAAATCCAATCGCCATTGCCGGTCAATAGCTCTAAACCATCAGAGTCGTGAATCTCAGGACGCCAGTCATAGTTTGTACGACGGTCATTTTCACCAATCATGTACATGCTGGTCAGTGGCGCTACCCCTAAACGCTCAATTTTTTTGCGTGGGTACAACGCTGAGTCAACACGCATGGTCAACGGCTCTCCAGCCTTCATATCAAAGCGATATGCACCTGTAATACTCTCAGAATCCATCAACGCGTAAATCGTTATCGTGTCTGAGCCCGGCTGCGGTTTTTCAAACCAAAAATGCGTAAAGACAGGAAACTCCTCAGGCTTATCCATCGCCGTGTTCACCGCTAGACCACGTGCTGACAAACCATACTGCATTTCAGCCCCGACAGCACGGAAGTAGCTCGCCCCTAAAAATGCAACGATATCACGCTCCCAGTCTGTGCCGTACTGCATGCGAAAACCTGCAAAACCTAAGTCTTTTGGTAAGCGATCGCCATTAACGGGGGTTTTACCGTAGTCAAACATGTCTGCATCGTATTCCACCGGATGCGACTTACCGTCCTCAATGACGTTGATTTGAACCGGGGATACAAACCCTTGCCCTAAGTGGAAAAAGCCCGCGCGAAAATCCGTGTCTTCTTGCTGCCATAGACTTTCATCGCGTTTGAAGTGCAATTGCTGGTATTCATCCCAGTCGAGACTAGACAGTACTTCCGGCACCTCACCTTGATGACTCTTATAAGCCTTCTCAGAAAGATTTTTGGCATACCCTTTAAGCCATGCGTAATCAAACTCACTCCCTTCCTCAGGGTTCACTGATGGCGTTACAGCACATGCTGTCACACTTGCCAATGCACTCACAGCCAACAGCGCTTGCATAGCGCTTTTCTTTAGCTGTCCCAGAAACATCCTTTGCTTAAGACTTTGATAAGATGACAAAACGATACCCTTTGAATTCCCATGAAGTAATGAGTACTAATGCTACGAAAAGACGTTTTAGACATATACCTGACTTTAGGTAAAGAAAGTTGAATTAGTCAGCACTAAATTCATAAGAGAAGCAAATGGATATTCGGCCTTTCTGACCGATACCATAAGACGCAGTCTCTTGATGTCACGCGTCGAAGCATGAGACAGGCGCAAGCGGGGCACAAAAGGGATGCGCAATCTAGCTGCGTTGAGGTGTTGAGGTGCGGAAAACCGCAGACACAAAAAAGCCCTGACAGCATCGCTATCAGGGCTTCCTTTGTAGGATGCTTGACGATATCTATGCCCTTGCGGGACTCTCACAGGGGACCATCGGCGATGGTGAGCGCCTGCGGCGTGTTGAGAGCCACTTCTGAGTTCGGGATGGGATCAGGTGGTGCTAATAAGGCGCACGCTTTTGATGTCATGCGCTAACGCGTCGAAGCATGAGACAGACGCAAGCGGGGCACAAAAGGGATGCGCAATCTAGCTGTGTTGAGGTGTTAAGGTGTTAAGGTGTTGAGATGCAGAAAACCGCAGACACAAAAAAGCCCTGACAGCATCGCTATCAGGGCTTCCTTTGTAGGATGCTTGACGTTATCTATTCTTGCTGGACTCCCACACTACCATCGGCGATGGTGAGCGCCTGCGGCGTGTTGAGAGCCACTTATGAGTTCGGGATGGGATCAGGTGGTGCTCTGTTTCTGTTTTTCTGAACACCTTCTCTGACTGATGCCAGAAGGCGCACGCTTTTGATGTCACGCGCTGACGCGTCGAAGTATGAGACAGACGCAAGCGGGGCACAAAAGGGATGCGCAATCTAGCTGTGTTGAGGTGTTAAGGTGTTAAGGTGTTAAGGTGTTAAGGTGTTGAGATGCAGAAAACCGCAGACACAAAAAAGCCCTGACAGCATCGCTATCAGGGCTTCCTTTGTATGATGCTTGACGACGACCTACTCTCACATGGGATCTCCCACACTACCATCGGCGATGGCGCCTTTCACTTCTGAGTTCGGGATGGGATCAGGTGGTTCAACGCCTCTATGATCGTCAAGCAAACGGGTTTGCGATCGTTTTGGGGGGCTTATGTTTGCCTTAGCCAAAACACGCAAGTTCGTGAACTTGAGTCTTTAACAATAAAACTTTTGAAATAGTGATAACCAAGTATCAAACCAGTACCTCCAAGGATGGAGGCAATACTGAAAATTGTCTGGAACAATTTCAGTAGTGTCGTAATCTGTAGTACAGCGAGTATGTTTTCTTCACACTCTCAAAACCATTTTGGTGTTATATGGTCAAGCCTCACGAGCAATTAGTATTGGTTAGCTCAATGCCTCACAGCACTTACACACCCAACCTATCAACGTCCTAGTCTCGAACGGCTCTTTAGGGCACTTTAAGTGCCAGTGAGATCTTATCTTGAAGGAGGCTTCCCGCTTAGATGCTTTCAGCGGTTATCCCGTCCGAACATAGCTACCCGGCAATGCCACTGGCGTGACAACCGGAACACCAGAGGTTCGTTCACTCCGGTCCTCTCGTACTAGGAGCAACTCTTCTCAAATCTCAAACGTCCACGGCAGATAGGGACCGAACTGTCTCACGACGTTCTAAACCCAGCTCGCGTACCACTTTAAATGGCGAACAGCCATACCCTTGGGACCGGCTTCAGCCCCAGGATGTGATGAGCCGACATCGAGGTGCCAAACACCGCCGTCGATGTGAACTCTTGGGCGGTATCAGCCTGTTATCCCCGGAGTACCTTTTATCCGTTGAGCGATGGCCCTTCCATACAGAACCACCGGATCACTAAGACCTACTTTCGTACCTGCTCGACGTGTCTGTCTCGCAGTTAAGCGCGCTTTTGCCTTTACACTCTATGCATGATTTCCGACCATGCTGAGCGCACCTTCGTGCTCCTCCGTTACTCTTTGGGAGGAGACCGCCCCAGTCAAACTACCCACCACACAGTGTCCTCGATCCGGATAACGGATCTGAGTTAGAACCTCAAACATACCAGGGTGGTATTTCAAGATTGGCTCCATGAGAACTGGCGTCCTCACTTCAAAGCCTCCCACCTATCCTACACAAGTAGGTTCAAAGTTCACTGTGAAGCTATAGTAAAGGTTCACGGGGTCTTTCCGTCTAGCCGCGGATACACAGCATCTTCACTGCGATTTCAATTTCACTGAGTCTCGGGTGGAGACAGTGTGGCCATCGTTACGCCATTCGTGCAGGTCGGAACTTACCCGACAAGGAATTTCGCTACCTTAGGACCGTTATAGTTACGGCCGCCGTTTACTTGGGCTTCGATCAAGAGCTTCGCTTGCGCTAACCCCATCAATTAACCTTCAAGCACCGGGCAGGCGTCACACCCTATACGTCCACTTTCGTGTTTGCAGAGTGCTGTGTTTTTAATAAACAGTCGCAGCCACCTGGTATCTTCGACCGACTGATGCTTACGGAGCAAGTCCTTCACATCGGCCGGCGCACCTTCTCCCGAAGTTACGGTGCCATTTTGCCTAGTTCCTTCACCCGAGTTCTCTCAAGCGCCTTGGTATTCTCTACCTGACCACCTGTGTCGGTTTGGGGTACGGTTCGATCATATCTGAAGCTTAGAAGTTTTTCCTGGAAGCATGGCATCAACCACTTCGCCCAAAAGAGGGCTCGTCGTCAGTTCTCAGTCTTAAAGGGACCCGGATTTGCCTAAGTCCCAAACCTACCGCCTTAAACACAGACAACCATCGCTGTGCTGGCCTAGCCTTCTCCGTCTCTCCATCGCAATATGTACGAGTACAGGAATATTAACCTGTTTCCCATCGACTACGCATTTCTGCCTCGCCTTAGGGGCCGACTCACCCTGCCCTGATTAACATGGGACAGGAAACCTTGGTCTTCCGGCGGGGGAGTTTTTCACTCCCCTTATCGTTACTCATGTCAACATTCGCACTTCTGATACCTCCAGCCTGCTTTACAGCTTGACCTTCAACGGCTTACAGAACGCTCCTCTACCATACTAGTAAACTAGTATCCGTAGCTTCGGTGTACAGTTTGAGCCCCGTTATATCTTCCGCGCAGGCCGACTCGACTAGTGAGCTATTACGCTTTCTTTAAAGGATGGCTGCTTCTAAGCCAACCTCCTAGCTGTCTAAGCCTTCCCACATCGTTTCCCACTTAACTGTAACTTTGGGACCTTAGCTGACGGTCTGGGTTGTTTCCCTTTCCACGACGGACGTTAGCACCCGCCGTGTGTCTCCCGCGCTCATACTCATTGGTATTCGGAGTTTGCATGGGGTTGGTAAGTCGGGATGACCCCCTAGCCCAAACAGTGCTCTACCCCCAATGGCAATACGCGAGGCGCTACCTAAATAGCTTTCGAGGAGAACCAGCTATCTCCGAGCTTGATTAGCCTTTCACTCCAATCCACAAGTCATCCCCGGACTTTTCAACGTACGTGGGTTCGGTCCTCCAGTTAGTGTTACCCAACCTTCAACCTGCTCATGGATAGATCGCCCGGTTTCGGGTCTAATGCTAGCAACTGAACGCCCTATTAAGACTCGGTTTCCCTACGCCTCCCCTAAACGGTTAAGCTTGCTACTAACATTAAGTCGTTGACCCATTATACAAAAGGTACGCAGTCACGGAACTAAGTCCGCTCCCACTGCTTGTACGTACACGGTTTCAGGTTCTATTTCACTCCCCTCACTGGGGTTCTTTTCGCCTTTCCCTCACGGTACTGGTTCACTATCGGTCAGTCAGGAGTATTTAGCCTTGGAGGATGGTCCCCCCATATTCAAACAGGATATCACGTGTCCCGTCTTACTCGATTTCATTGAAAAGGCATTTTCGTATACGGGGCTATCACCCACTATGGCGGCCCTTTCCAGAGCCTTCTACTAACACCAATTCAACTTAAGGGCTAATCCCCGTTCGCTCGCCGCTACTAAGGGAATCTCGGTTGATTTCTTTTCCTCCGGGTACTTAGATGTTTCAGTTCCCCGGGTTCGCCTCGTATGGCTATGTATTCACCATACGATACCCGCAAGCGGGTGGGTTTCCCCATTCGGACATGTTCGGATCAAAGCTTGTTTATCAGCTCCCCGAACCTTTTCGCAGATTACCACGTCCTTCATCGCCTCTGACTGCCAAGGCATCCACCGTGCACGCTTGGTCACTTGACCATATAACCCAAAATAGTCTTATCTATTCTGAACTACATACCAACGAGCTTTTGTGTCTCAGTTGGATTTACGATCATAGAAAGTCCTCTAGGTTAAAGAGTCTTTCCACCGGTTTGACGCTTGATTATCGTCTATTTCAAAAAGTTAAATTGTTAAAGAGCAAGTTTAGTGCAAAGCACTAAGTCAGAAACTAATAAAACAACCGATAGGCTGTCATTAGCGTCTTGCTTAATGTTTTAAGCACCGCACTTTGAATAGATAGTTACATCAGATAATTTGTGTGAACGCTCACCAGAGCCTCTATATCGTTTAAGGAGGTGATCCAGCCCCAGGTTCCCCTAGGGCTACCTTGTTACGACTTCACCCCAGTCATTGACCACTCCGTGGTAACCGCCATCCCCGAAGGGTTAAGCTAGCTACTTCTGGAGCAATCAACTCCCATGGTGTGACGGGCGGTGTGTACAAGGCCCGGGAACGTATTCACCGTGACATTCTGATTCACGATTACTAGCGATTCCGACTTCATGGAGTCGAGTTGCAGACTCCAATCCGGACTACGACGCACTTTGTGGGATTTGCTTACTCTCGCAAGTTCGCGGCCCTCTGTATGCGCCATTGTAGCACGTGTGTAGCCCTACTCGTAAGGGCCATGATGACTTGACGTCGTCCCCACCTTCCTCCGGTTTGTCACCGGCAGTCTCCTTAGAGTTCCCACCCGAAGTGCTGGCAAATAAGGATAAGGGTTGCGCTCGTTACGGGACTTAACCCAACATTTCACAACACGAGCTGACGACAGCCATGCAGCACCTGTCTCAGTGTTCCCGAAGGCACCAATTGATCTCTCAAAAGTTCACTGGATGTCAAGAGTAGGTAAGGTTCTTCGCGTTGCTTCGAATTAAACCACATGCTCCACCGCTTGTGCGGGCCCCCGTCAATTCATTTGAGTTTTAACCTTGCGGCCGTACTCCCCAGGCGGTCTACTTATCGCGTTAGCTGCGCCACTAAAGATAAAATCCCCAACGGCTAGTAGACATCGTTTACGGCGTGGACTACCAGGGTATCTAATCCTGTTTGCTCCCCACGCTTTCGCACCTCAGTGTCAGTATCGGTCCAGGGTGTCGCCTTCGCCACTGATGTTCCTTCCTATATCTACGCATTTCACCGCTACACAGGAAATTCCACACCCCTCTACCGTACTCTAGCCTGCCAGTATCGGGTGCAATTCCAAGGTTGAGCCCTGGGCTTTCACATCCGACTTAACAAACCACCTACGCGCGCTTTACGCCCAGTAATTCCGATTAACGCTCGCACCCTCTGTATTACCGCGGCTGCTGGCACAGAGTTAGCCGGTGCTTCTTCTGAAGCTAACGTCAAGATAATTGGATATTAGCCAATCACCCTTCCTCACTTCTGAAAGTGCTTTACAACCCGAAGGCCTTCTTCACACACGCGGCATGGCTGGATCAGGCTTGCGCCCATTGTCCAATATTCCCCACTGCTGCCTCCCGTAGGAGTCTGGGCCGTGTCTCAGTCCCAGTGTGGCTGATCATCCTCTCAGACCAGCTAAAGATCGTCGCCTTGGTGAGCCTTTACCCCACCAACTAGCTAATCTTACGCAGGCTCATCTAATAGCGAAAGGTCCGAAGATCCCCTCCTTTCCCCCGTAGGGCGTATGCGGTATTAGCATGCGTTTCCACATGTTGTCCCCCACTACTAGGCAGATTCCTACGCGTTACTCACCCGTCCGCCGCTCGTCAGCAAATTAGCAAGCTAATTCCTGTTACCGCTCGACTTGCATGTGTTAAGCCTGCCGCCAGCGTTCAATCTGAGCCATGATCAAACTCTTCAGTTTAAAAAGCTTGCTCAAACTCATGAATCACGTCTGACTTTAACTATGTTCAATCAACTACCTAAGTAATCGACCAAACGTAAAGCGAATTGACATGGTCACTCATTTAAGACTTCAAAATTTTTAGAAGTCTCCAGCGAGCGCCCACACAAATTATCTGATTATCTATTTTAAAGAGCGTCTGACGCGTTGTGCTTCGTTGTTGTGAAGCGTTGTCCGTGTCAGTGGAGGCGTATAATACGCATCTGAATTTTCAGTGCAAGCGGTTTTTATAATATTTAATAAAAAAGCCACTAAAACGTAATATTCACCCAAGGGGTATGTAGTTTTAGACGTTTTTTTAGTCAAAGGCAAGCATAAAAGATCACGAAACGATCAATGCGCACATTTCAGAAGAGTTAATCTATGCTGAAGCCCGTTCTCTACGACGCTTTATTTCGTAAGCAACAGCTAAAACAATAGTAATCGCAATAAGCACCAAACCTAATGCATTCACTGCCGGTGTCAGTCCAGTGCGAACTTTGGAGGCAATATAGACAGTAAGCGTTGTGTCGTAGCCTTTTACAAAAAGCGTCGTGTTGTAGTTTTCAAAAGATTGCAAAAAAGCAATCACAGCAGCTGAGTAGATAGCAGGCTGTAAATAAGGCAAAAGTATACGGCGAAACGTTTGCCATTGCGTAGCACCTAAACTCAATGCAGCATTTTCCAACGTGCGATCAAAACGCTGCAATCGCGCCAGTACCATTAACATCACATAAGCTGATATAAAGGTTGTTTGTGCGATAACCGTTAATACGATACCGCCATTTACGGATAGCCCACGCCAAAAAATAAGTGTGGAAATACCGACAATAACACCGGGAGTTAACAAGGGAGACATCATCAGCGAGTAAAGAAATGTTTTGCCGCGCCCTTCTACTGAGGACAAGAACAACGCACAACTAACACCAACAGGTACCGCTACTAATAATACTCCCAATGCCACTAAAGCGCTGTTACCCAATGCTTCCCACATCGCGTTATCTTGCGCTAGCGCCTCAAACCATTTCAGCGTGGTGCCTCGCCACGGCGATACCGTAGGAAAGCGGCTATCATTAAATGTCGCTAACCCCATGATTATTAGCGGGGTAAACAAATACAGAAAAAATACACCTATGTAGAAACGCACACCGAATTTTAGGATCGCAGCTGAATTCATCGGGCGATGTCTCCTAATCCCACTTTAAACACCTTCATCACCAAAGCAATAAAACCAATACATATAATCAACAGTAAGAAGGCATAGGCGGCCCCCTGATTCCAATCCCCACCCTCAAAGAACCAGTTGTAAATAATTTGGGTAAACCAACGGCTGCCTGGTGAGCCGAGCAATGCCGGAACAGCATAACTTCCTGCTGCTAGCATAAAGGTCATAATACAACCAGTGGCGATGCCCGGTTTGGCATGAGGAATAACAACGCGATAATGAGTCCGCAGCCAGCTTGCGCCCAAGTTGCGAGCAGCTTTAATCTGATTGCTATCCAAACTTTCAATCGCATTATAAATTGGAAAGATCATAAACAAGATGTAGGCGTACACCATGCCAATCAATACACCACCATCACCAGATAAAAACCGCACAGGGCGATTAATCAGTCCCAATTCCAACAACAATGCATTCAGTGGTCCTTTATAGGCCAAAATGATGTACCACGAAAACGTTCGTAGGATCTCATTAATCCAAAACGGGATAATAAGTAACAGCAAACATAAGGCTGCCTGTCTTGGCGTAGCGACTTTCGCTAAATAAAAGGCCAATGGGTAACTCACAACCAATGTGAGAAATGTCACCAGCACACTTGACCAGATGGTTTTAAAGAAAATCGACAAATGGATCGTATTATTGAATAAAGTAGCGTAGTTACTCAGAGTATATTGATCTTGAATGCCACCAATCTCTCCCGGCAATAAGTTTGGCTTCAATGAATAATTCACCATAATCAATTGCGGTAGTATTACTAAGCCAATCAGCCATACCGCAATCAGTGCCACAATCGCGACAGATAACGGACTACCAAAGCGCTGCTTTAATTGACTAAACATCATTGGCCTCGCCTGCAATCACAATGGCATCCTGACGGTCAAAAGATAACGTTAACGCACTCCCTGCAATCATGGCTTCATTGTATTGATTAGCTCGTAGTTGTATCGCAACAACTTGCTGATTAGCTAAACTAGCCGTTAACGTCAGATAAGACCCCTCAAAGTTGACTTCGGCCAGTGTGGCAGACAGAGTAAACTCGCCTTCACATCCAAGCTTCAACCCTTCAGGACGCACAAATAACGTAGCGCTTACGCTGGGCATTATCGGTCGCTTTATACGGCCAGCCAATGATCCAAGGCTACCCGCATCCACAACTGCGTAACCCTCACTAGACTCAAGTACACGGCAAGGAATCGCGTTATTCTCCCCCACAAACGACGCAACAAACGCTGTTTCCGGCTCTCGATACAACGTTATAGGATCCGCTACTTGTTGCAGTTTACCTGCAGACATCACCGCCACACGATCAGACATCGTCAGAGCTTCACCCTGATCATGGGTAATATAGATGAAAGTAATACCTGTTTTACGTTGGATCTCTTTCAATTCCGTCCGCATATGCTGTCGTAATTTCAAATCTAGAGCAGACAAAGGCTCATCTAACAACAACACCTGAGGCTCAACCGCCAAGGCACGTGCGATCGCGATGCGTTGCTTCTGCCCACCAGACAACTCCGACACCTTCTTCTCTCCACTTCCCTCTAGCGCCACCAATTCAAGCAGCCGATCGGATGTTTTCTTACGCTCAGCTTTCGATACGCCACGCACCTCTAAGCCAAATTCAATGTTTTCTGCAACCGTCATTAGCGGAAAAAGGGCTAAGTTTTGAAAGATCATCGATGTGGGGCGCTTATTAGCAGGAACCCCTGCCATAGACTGATCGCCAATATAAACACCGCCTTCACTTGGCTCTAAAAATCCACTGATCATATTTAATATGGTCGTTTTACCGCACCCCGATGGTCCAAGAAAACTAAAGAACTCACCGGACTCAATTTTCAAGTCCATTTTCTCGACAGCAGTAAATTCGCCAAAACGCATGATGGCATTATTTAGGTGTACACTACGATCCATATAACCTTCTTAACTGGGTATTCATTAAACGATAAAGGCCCGCTCAGGGGCGGGCCTTTGAAAGGCAATTACATTATGCGGACAAGTAACGATCTTGATACTCGTTACGTAGAGCAACGTACCAAGGCTCTTGAATTGGCCACCACCAAAGGTTGGCAAGGTCTTGATCTGAATAGGAGTTATTAAAAAACTCTTTGGTTGCTTGAGGCAATAGCTCTGCCGCCCCTTTGGAGGTAGAGTTATAGCCCGTTGCTTTCACAAACATCGCACCCGCTTCTGGTGTGTAATACCAGTTAATGAACTCGTATACGGCATCAACATTATTAGCATTTTTAGGAATCACAAAACCTTCCATCCATGCTAGGGCACCTTCTTTCGGTGCGCCATAGACTACTGGCTCCCCTTCCTGCGACAGTTTAAAGGCCGTGCTGTCCCAAGTTTGGCCAATCACTGCACCATTGGTTCTAAACGCACCTTGCGCTTCATTTTCTGTCGACCAGAACTGCGCCACCATATCTTTATGCTTAGTCGCTTCTTTTAAGATCACATCAAAGTTCGCGCGCATGGCTTTTTCGTTTTTATAAGACTCTAATAACGGAAATGGTAGCTTGCCCATTTTTTCAAGCCACAAACCAATACCCACTAACGCCGAATGGCCGCGAACCGTCACGCCATCTGCATGCTCTGGCTTCCAAAGATCACCATAGCTGAGATTATTTGGATCCACATCCGCATATTCCTTGTTATACGCAATCGCCTCGGTCCCCCAATCAGACGGTGCAAAATAGCGCTTACCATCCACAACACCACCAACTTCTGAACCAGATAAAGCACTCTCTAAACACCCATCCCATTTGATACGTGTCGTATCCAAGGGCTGGACTAACTCATAGTCCACATAACCTGGCACACGATCAACGGTCGGCATAATGATGTCAAAGCCCGTACCATCGGTTGCTCGAAGAGAGTTCATTAATTCATCATTGGTACCATAAGGCGTAAAGGTCGCATTGATGCCTGTCTTTGCCTTAAAGTCAGCCAGCATTTCATCGGTGATGTAACCTGCCCATGCATAAATCTTTAACTCTTTATTTGCAGCGATTGCAGAACTGATAGAAAAGGGTGTTGCAGCAACCGCTCCTGCAATGGAGGCCCCTTGCAGAAACTGGCGACGAGAAATGGACATATGGACTCCTTGTTTGTTTTAGACACACGCTTCCTAACAGAGGAAGTGTCATACCAAAATTGGTTTATCCGTATCAGTATTGGTCAGAGTTATTACAATTTAGTGACGAAAAAATGAACAGTCAAGAGTTTTCAAACCACTCGGACAGGTTTTAGTTTACATTACGCTACATTAACCACCACATTGTGTACATTTTGATACACTTAAGCCTCCGCAACATAACTGTCACAACTCAATAATATTGTTAGCGCATCAATCACCTTGCCGAGAATTATAGAGAGACAATTTTGAAAATCTCCCATGTGACACGCGCCACAACATTTAGCTATCTTGTGATCGCCGCAGCGCTCGCCGCGCTTCTATTATGGAGCACTCAAAGCTATCGGACAGCTTTTGAGCAAAATGATGCTTTTAATAAGGTATGGGAAGCCTCTGCAATACAATTAGAGCAAAAAATTGAACGCTATTTAACTTCGGGTGAAGCTTCGTTGCTACAAGAGTCTGAGGTATTTATCACCGAAAGCATCAAACCTATGTTGACCTCTCTACCTACTGATCTACAGGTACCGTTAAGCAAACGTTTAGATGCGATTGTCATGAGCTTACAAACCGACGTTCGAGCAGCAGGCAAGCTATCCGGCAATCCTCTCGCTCTTATTGAAAACAACGAGCGCCAGATGCGTCTGTCCCTCGATTACTTGAACGGCACTATCAACAACACTAGCGACAGCATAAAGAGCGACTTAGTCATGCGCTATCTTACTGCTCAAGGCAATCTCTTCACGGCGCTATCTTCGTTACAGCAAGCCGCTAAAGATTATTTGAACAACCCTTCTTCAGATAACCGTAAGATAGTGAGCGAAGCAAACCAAAAACTGATTAATCAAGTCACCCTTTTCTCTCAATTACCCGCATGGCAAGCATCCAATACGGGCAGTGATGACAGTACTGACGACCTATCAGCATTAATGGGTTGGGGAAGCACTGAGGCAACAGAAGAGACCAGCGATACCTTTGATGAAACTAAGAGCGAGCTAAACACGTGGGCGAATCGCTACATGAAAGACATCGAAAACAGTTTAGCAGTGATAGAGCAAGCGAACCGCGCCAAGACCTCCATTCGACAACTTATTGACGATCTCAGCGACGAACTTGATAAAGGCACCGCAACAATTCAAGCTGCCACTGCAAAAACAGAACGCAATACTCTGATCGCTTTTGGCGCATTTGTGATCATCATGTTGTTAACCACCCTCATCACTCACTTATTCCAAAGCCGTGTTGTCGTGAACAGCGCAAAGGATCTATACAACGCAGTGAAAGCATTGGTTGAAAGTGATGATATACACACGCTCAAAGTCACCAATAGCAAAAATGAGCTATCAGAAGTTGCACGCTATTTAAATCGTTATCTTGAGCAAATCGCAGTGCAACGACAACAACGTGATACTGAGCTTAAAAACATCTCCACGTCTTTGAATGAGATGCTAAGTGCCTTCGGCCAAGTTCATAAAATTAGTGTTGCATCAAAAGAAGCACTGGAGCAAACCGTTGAACAAGCGGCTCATGTAGACGTGCTAGCAAATAAAGCTGAAGTGCGCGCAAAAGAGGTAGAAAGCTATGCGCACGACACCAGCGACGCAATGGAGTTGAGCTCGAAACAAGTATCAACACTTGAAAGCGCCAATACAACAACGGTAGAACGCTTACAGAAAAGCAAAACTGCATTAGGCAGCTTGGAAAACTCTGTGTCCAACGCCAACTCTATTGTCAGCGGCATTCGTGACATCGCTGAGCAAACAAACTTACTGGCTCTAAATGCTGCTATTGAAGCGGCTCGTGCAGGTGAAGCAGGCCGAGGTTTTGCGGTAGTGGCCGATGAAGTCAGATCCTTGTCAGGTCGAACACAACACTCCCTTGAAGAGATCACATCCATTTTTGAATCATTAACCAGTTCAACATCCAACTTACGTAAGAACTTAGGATTGATTGAAGCCGCGACTTCAGAGCAACGTTCATTAACGACAGAGCTAGGCCACTCTGCTCAGGAAGTACAAGAGAAGTCGTATCAGTCGACGGTACTTTCACGTAAAGCCTCAGGGTATGCCGAAGATCAAAAACGCAGCGTAAGTATGCTGACAGAAACTGTAGAAAAAGTCCGCTCTCAGGCAGATGAATCAGAGCGATTCCTTGCGGACATGACAAAGAATGTCCGACAAAAAATTGACGACATTACCAGCACGTTAGGTATTCGCTCATAACATGCTCATTCAGATACAAAAAAGCCAGCGCTTTTCACACTGGCTTTTTAAATTCAGAACGAAGCCGGACACTTAAAACAGAACGCGCGCCTTAATCGTACCTTCTACTTCTTTCACTTTTTCAAGTGCTAGCTCACCAGTATCGGAGTCGACTTCCATCACCATGTAACCAAGTTTCTCGGTGGTGCGTAAGAACTGACCTGAGATGTTAATATCGTTGTCAGAGAAGATCGCGTTGATCTTAGTCAGCACACCCGGACGGTTTTCATGGATATGCAGGATACGGTGCTTATCAGCTTGAGCAGGTAACGCGACTTCTGGGAAGTTAACCGCTGCCGTCGTCGTACCAATATCAGAGTACTGAATGAGTTTAACCGCGACTTCAACACCAATGTTTTCTTGCGCTTCCATTGTTGATCCACCGATATGCGGCGTCAAAATGACATTGTCTAACCCACGCAGCGGCGACACAAACTCTTCGGCATTGCCTTTTGGTTCCACTGGGAATACGTCGATCGCGGCTCCAGCAACATCACCTGCTTTTATCGACTCGGCAAGCGCTTCAAGATCAACGACCGTACCACGGGATGCGTTTAGGAAAATGGCACCTTTTTTAATCTGAGCAATCTCATCTGGGCCCATCATCAATTTGGTACTTGGGGTTTCAGGTACATGCAGAGATATCACATCGGATGTTGATAGCAGCTCCTCAAGTGATTTAACTTGGCGGGCATTACCCAATGGGAGCTTAGTAATAATGTCATAGAAGCACACTTCCATACCCAACGATTCTGCCAACACACTAAGCTGCGTACCGATACTACCGTAACCAACGATGCCCAAACGTTTGCCACGAGTTTCGAAAGAGCCAACAGCGGATTTCAGCCAACCACCACGGTGACATACCGCGTTTTTCTCAGGGATACCGCGAAGTAAAAGTATCATCTCGGCCAGAACTAACTCAGCCACACTTCGTGTATTGGAGAACGGCGCGTTAAAGACAACAATCCCTTTACTGGAAGCGGCATCAAGGTCTACTTGATTGGTACCGATGCAGAAACAGCCGATCGCTGCTAGCTTATGTGCATGCTCCAGTACTTTGGCGGTTAACTGTGTGCGAGAGCGAATACCGATAAAATGGGCATCGGCAATTTTGTCGATCAGCTCATCTTCTGGTAAAGCCGTTTTATGATACTCAATGTTTTCATATCCAGCGGCATTCAGCGCTTCAACCGCAGATTGATGAACACCTTCTAATAACAAAATTTTGATTTTTGCTTTTTCTAAAGAAGTATTACTCATGATTTTTTATATATCTCTATGGTTTCTTATGGGGGTATTTTTAAAAGATATGTTACCACACTCGCTAAATTGTCGTAGTAGCAGATGCCGGAATGAGCTTCATCTTTAATAGAGTAATACTCAACTGAACAAGAATTTACATCTTATCTACGCATTTTAACTGGCAAGACAGCGCCATCGGCACTAGAATCAAGGTGTTCAAAAGATAATCAATGAGAGGTGAGCTATGGCCATCGAAGGAATTAACAACAGCATCGTTAGTCAGTTTAACGACCCAGAATTGACGAATACACCTGTTGTTCAACCCAACACAGGTAACGGGAGCAATAGCCAAACGGCAAATGCCGCACCGCAGTCTGTGGATGTGTCTGTCAGCATCTCACCCGAAGCTCAGCAGTTAGCTCAAGACAATGTTGCCGCAAGAACCGTTGCTCAAACGTCTGCCACAGAAGTTGGTGCTGATGTGGCCACGGCCTCTGAGTTTGGAGCCAATGCAACATCTAATAACGCCGCTGTTGCTGCTCAGGTTTCGGGCAACTCCGGTAGCACATTAAACGCTACACCATCGAACTCCAGCCAGAGTGGTAGCGTTGCATCACAATACAATATTAGCCCTGATTCTGCTCTAGGCCAGACGATCAACTTCTCCGCCTAACCCTTCTGTACTCTTGCATTAAATGCTGTCTAGAACACTAGAACGACTTATCGTCGTTCTAGAAATACACCGGCTTCAACATGATGGGTATAGGGGAATTGATCGAACATCGCAAAGCGTGTCACCTTGTGCGTCGTTAACAATGCATCTACGTTATTCTTAAGTGTCTCGGGGTTGCATGAGATGTATAGAATTTGATCAATCTTTCGAACCAACTCAACCGTACCATCGTCCAATCCTGCTCGTGGTGGGTCTACTAACACCGCCGAAGGATTCAACGTATCCATACCCGCTTGAACCAATGCTTTAGGTAAAGCCCCATCACCATTAAGCGCATCAGACACGTCTTCACTGGCCATTTTAACCACTTGTACGTTACTGACACCGTTCATAGCAACATTTAAACTTGCAGAGTTGACCGAGACTTTTGCTATTTCAGTACCAATCACTCGATCAAATCGACGCGCTAATGGAATGGAGAAATTTCCATTACCACAGTACATTTCCAACAAGTCACCAGAACATCCTTTCGTCACATCAAGAGCCCATTCAAGCATTTTCTCACTGATACCCGCATTGGGTTGTGTAAAACTGTTTTCGACCTGCTGATAGTGATACTTGCGACCCTGTACCGTTAGCGTCTCCATCACAAAGTCCCGTGTGAGGATTTGCTTACGCTTACGGCTACGGCCTATGAAATGACATGCAGGGAATGACTCATTAAGCTCTACCGCTGCTTGATGCCACTCATCGTCAATAGGCTTGTGGTATAACATACTGATCAGCGCTTCGCCGGTCGTTGTCGTGAGAAAATCTACTTGGAATAATTTATACCGCAACACAGGAATATCACGAATCGCATCCAATAACTTAGGCATCAGTTCATTAATCAGCGTTGACGCAGCCAAAAATTGATCAACCCGAATGGGAGTGCGCGGGTCAGCGGAGTCAAACATGGCATAGAACAAGTCATCGCCATCATGCCAGATACGGAACTCTGCACGCATCCGGTAATGGCTTGGAGCACTTTCGAACACCTCTAGCTCTGGCATATCAAGGTCTGCCATCAGCTCAAGCAATGAGTCTTGCTTCGTCTGTAACTGAGCTGCGTAATGTTCTGGTTGAATTTGATCTGGTCTCATGCAGTTTTCCGCTAAAGGTTCGAGAATATGGGCGCGGCATTATACAAAGAGTCTGCTTACTTTGCGAACGATGACCGCTGAAACAAGGTGATTAAAGAAACCCTGGGCCTAATAGCACTTCTAGTGAGGCACTCAGAGATACCTCTGCTTTGTAGTCGTTATCACGCTCATAGGTCACCTGTGGTTTTAGCTGACCAATTAACCAGTCATCATACAAAAGACGCTGGTATTCAACGTAATACAAAAAGCTCTCTGCTCGAGGTGTTGAGCCTTCCTGCAGGTAACTGATTTGATAGCGCAGTCTACTCTTGTCTGAGAAGTCGTGATTCAAAAACACGTTTTGGCGCCAATACGTGTCTGAATCAATTTCTAAATACGTCACACCAAAATCGGCACCAAACTCATAACGATCACCAATCGGTCTTAATGCTTTAATGCCGTAACGACCACCGTACCCAAGAGAGTAATAATCAAACAACGACTCTTCTTGTTTAAAAGACCATTGCCCTAACCCATAGTCTTGCTCAAAGGTAATACGTACAAACGGGTCAACCGGCATTTTTAATAACAAGCCCATATCAATGTTCGCATTCCACTCTTCTTTGAAATAACGCAGCATGGTCGCGAAGCGAGTATTTTGAGCAGATTGTAAAATATTCTGACCCGGCTCATTATCAACACGTCGATTATCTTGTGTCAGTTGATCCGCATCCGACTCGATGATCAGATCCAGTCGATCTTCTGTATAAGGTAAATGCAGTCTTGCATCCAAGTTAAAGAAGCCAGATATACCTTCCTTTCCCTCAATAATGGAGCCAAATCGCATGCTGACAAAGCTGGTCGAGGCATCTTCATGTCGCTGGCCTGAAAAGAAAGCATCAAGCCCATTTGACCATTCACCTACTTTGGTTGACATGGTCTCATGGGTCGACTTCCACCATTCACGCTCCGGCTGTTCAGAGGAAGTCGTCTCAATAGGGTCGGCATAACTAACCTGCGCCACTAGCGCAAGCCCGCACAACACTGTCCTTATACAAAACACACTCTTAAACAGCCCAGTCATTACATTTCTCGCAACATTGCGCGGATCATCAGTGATGAGTTCTGTGCCGCCACAGTCAAGTACTCGTCAAAACTTGCTGGGGACTCTTTATCGGCCACATCAGATAAAGAGCGCACAACAACAAAAGGAACCGAAAACTTATGACACACTTGAGCCACCGCAGCCGCTTCCATTTCAACCGCTTTAAGGGAAGGAAATGCCGCCCGCACTTTCGCCACACGTTCAGCTTCACACATAAACACATCGCCTGTCCCGATCAAGCCGACTTTTGCTTTCGCCTGGCCTACGGAAGCTACCGCTTGCAGCGCCTTATCAACCAACACTGAATCGGCACTGTATGTTGCCGGCATACTCGGCAACTGCCCAAGGGCATATCCAAATGCGGTGACATCGACATCATGATGAACCACTTCATCTGAAATAATCACATCACCCACTTCCAGCTCTGCATCAAATCCACCTGCTGAACCAATGTTAATGACTATAGATGGATCAAAGCTGGCCATCAGTAATGTCGTAGAAACCGCTGCATTAACTTTACCAATTCCCGATTTAAGCAGTACGACGTCTTTGCCATCAAGCTGTCCAGAGTAAAACTCACAGCCAGCAACACTTGTTTCTTGTATGTCTGTCATCCATTTTTTGATAACAGCGACTTCTTCATCCATCGCACCGATTAAACCGATTACACTCATATTCATTCGCCTTTAACATTTAAATTTTGCAGTAGAGCTTCAAGCGCACCATCGTTCGGAAGCCGTCCTTCAACATCAATAAAACGCATTGTATCAGGTCGATCTAAAAAGTCTTCCAGCACGATCCATTTAGTATTCCCTAGATGCTCCAAATGGTATTTCATCGCTAACTGCGCCGTTGCTTTGTCTAATACCACAACCACGACTGGACTATGATGTCTGAGCACTGACATTAGATTAATAATATCGACTTCTCGACGCGCCACGAACCCGCTAGCGTTTAGCTCAGACTGCCAAATCACTTGGCTAATATGCGTACCGCCAGTGATAATGAAGTTGGTTGCGTGGGTGGCCCAATCGCCCAAGCTGATTTTGGACGCGGCCCCTAAAGCAACCACCATTGAGGCTAAACGAAACGGCATTAATTGATGTGCCAACATAGTTTCACCAGGCAGCTCATCAGAGCGATGATTGCCTACATGAATAACAGGTAACGCTTGGCTTCGACTTGACGTCAATAACTTATCAACGCCACTTTTAGCTAATTCTATATCACCCACGCCGACAAACATCACATCGTATTTTGTGCGATACGGCGTGCCCGCACCGAAGAACTCTGCAAACGATGAATACACCTCAACACGCATTCCTATCGACTTTAATAGTTCGAGTAATCGATTGCTCTCGGTATAATCATTTTTTACCAAAACAGCATGCTTACCAATGACATTAAGTGAACGATCATGCTGAGCTTCAGGCATAAGCGTCGCCATCATCACAAAACGGCTCGCATCGGATGCGTCCACGCGGCCTTTCACCAATTTAGGATATTCGTGACTCAACCACTGCAAAGCAGGCGTCATTTCTTCGAGCCCAAACAACTTAATCACTAAACTGTTCTTCTCCCACCCGATATGGATGTATCGGCCGGATATCGAACTGTTGATACATAACAGAAACGCCACCATTAGCATTGATCGGTGATCTTGTGTCCATTCCGCAACGAGTTGTGCATCACTTAACGAGAGCTCGACACTGAAGTCCTGCTGTTTTGAACTGGGTACAAGACTTAGATCCAATTCATCTTGTACCTGCACCACAAGCTCTCCAAGTGGCATTTTTTTCGAAGCTGCACTATCAAGATGGCTAATCTTCGTTAGCAAATCTCCTATGACATTCAACCAACGCACCGTCGATTGTGGTGACGTTTCTAAATGATCTTTACAACTCGCCAGTTCTTGCAATATTAACTGTGACGGTGGATGAGGCCGGTCTAATGTATGCTGCGGGAAACGATGCGTTAGGTGCCAACGTAAGCGACGGATCTCACTCACATCTCGACCCACCAACATCACACTACGAAAACCATGCTCATTGATAAAAGAGTACGTATTAAAATCGTATACTCTATCGGATTCAGGGAACTCTAATTCGAATCCACCACCATACTCACCTTTTAACGCACGCTGAATTGGCTGATGACAAGCGATAGGTGTCATATCAAAGACCGTGCTAGCAAACTGATAACTAGGAAATAGCCCTTTCGCTTCTTTATTCATATTCGTAACGCGCGAAGACTCATCACAAAATAAAATGGCGGATTGTAGAGAGTTAGACAACAACTCTAAATGCTGCTCACGCACTTTGAGCTGCACTTGGAAGCGGTTCATTTGAGCGAGCAGCGGCTGGAACTCTAAAAAATCCATTGCGCCCTCCCGACCCAATGCAGGCAGACCCGTTATCGGCACAAACATGACCCGCTGCGCATAAAACTGTATCAACCAATACATTAACAAGAAGCATATTAAGACCACCGCACAGCCAATCATGACCACGCCACTAAACGACTCAGTAAGGGGTCGAGCAAAGCGCAATTCTACCGTGAGGTTATCTTCTAACTCGGGAATAGAGAGAATGCTATCGTGAGTAATGTAAGGTATATCATCAGAGAAGCTTCTTTGCTTCTCTACCAGTAATACATTGCCCACTAGGTCTTTAATACGTATGAAGTCTGCATCTGCGCTGGTAATTAGGTCACTCGCCAGTGCTAAGTTATTATTAAGTGAAATGAAACCGTAGAAGAACCCCTGACTCTGCCCAACACTGTTGCTCCCAAGGGACTTTTTGAACACTAGCATTTCACCTCGGTCACTGGAAGACACATGCCGCCAAGCGTTTATTTGAGCGCCTTGAATAAGGCTATCAGGCGTGTCTTGTGTATACAGCCTAACTCTAGGATCCTCCATTACTTGGCCATTCTCTAAGACTACGTAGAAAAAATCCAAGCCGCCAAAGAACAACACATCATGAAGCTGAAACAGGCCATCGATGGTTTCTCCATCATTCACTTGCTCAGACAAATACTTAACTTCAAAATTGGCGCGATCCAAGTACGCCGAAAAACTCATGCTGAGTGTTTGTGTACGTTGATGCAATGATGCCAATGAATGGCCTCGCTGGGTATAGTAATCCATTACCCAAACGGCCGAGCACAAAACAAGCGCTCCAAGTATAAAAGGAATGAGCACTTTACGAGAAAAGCGCTTACGCAGGCTTATCGTGGCCATAACGACATCGAGTAAGGGAGTGCTTGTTGCAAAAGAATGTTACGGGTCTGCTCATCCATGTCTTGTACCAATAAACTAAAAGATTCCATATATACAGCGGGTAAAAGACGAGATTCAATGTCTGCTTTGATCGCTTCCGCTGCAGCTATAGCCCTATAATCCAAATCTCCAACAACTGTAACCATAATAATCCCTTGCTTGTAGGCGTCCTCCCAGTCTTTCAGGCCTAGCCAAGCATTAGTACTTACCAACACCTGTTGCTGACGACTTAAAGCTCGCACAACACCTTCGCTAAGGTTCGGCGTGCAAGAGAAAATAAAATGCGACGATCCTAACGCTTGACTCTCTTTCACAATTTGCAGCGCAACACGTTGAGCTGCTTGAGCATTGTCTTTCAATTGATAACGATGGCGTACTTGATAGCCTTCCCGATAGAGTTCATTTAGAAAAATCTGACAGCCAGTTTCATTTTTATAAGGGTCATCAACCGATAATGTATCAATCAGCGTGCCTTCATCAAGCATACGGACCAAATAGCTTGCCAAGCTTTGCATCATTTTGGCCCGATCAATACCTATATACAGCAGCGGCGGATGCATATGCCACGATGAAAATGGTGCAATAACCCCCCTTATTAGCACTTCTGTTTCCCCAGCTTTAAGTATCCGTTCTAATAAGGGCCGATTATGATCATCAACTCGGTCAACAATCATATAATCAAAATTAGCCGCCTCAATCTTCTGGAAGGTATTCAAGGTAGAGTCGATACCGTCACGACGGTCTATATGGAACACATCTAGCCGAAAATCAATGCTAAGCTCTTTCATACGCTGCTTAAACGTCATCATCCACGCTCGATTAAATGCAATGGATGGATCACTGTGCAGTATGACGGCGATTTTCTGAGTATCAGGATGAGTCGCTAATAAAGGAGCAGGTTGCGAGCGAACACGCACCGACAATTGCTCAATGAGGGGGATTTGACTAGGGTTAGCGTCTAAAAAGCGCTTCAAACTGAACGAGGACTGGCCAAACGTGTACGCACTTACCCCTTGAGATAAAAGAGTAATCGTTAAGCAGATGAAGAAAAATCGTAGCTGACGCATAGGCTTCGTTGGTCTTTAAATGGTTAAAGACATTCTAACGAGAACCACTTTGAATGAAATACAAACGCGTAAAAAAGGCATAAAAAAAGCCGAGTTACAAAGTAACTCGGCTTTTTAAAATATGGTGCGGAAGGAGAGACTCGAACTCTCACGCCGTGAAGCACTGGAACCTAAATCCAGCGTGTCTACCAATTCCACCACTCCCGCAAGGAATGGCGAGCATTATAGAGAAACCATTTTCATGGTCAACACTTTTTTTAAAAACTTTTAAAAAAATGCTCGTCAAACAAAACCTTATTTAGAAACGACGACCGTTAGCGTATTCGCCGTGCTCGTAACGAATCGCCATTTCTTCAAGGTCGATGGTTTGAATACGAGACGCTTGGCCTGCACAACCAAAGGCTTCGTAACGATCAATACACACAGCCTTCATCGCTTTGATGCTTTCTGTTAAGTATTTACGTGGATCAAAGTTACCTTTGTGCTCAGCAAGACTACGACGGATCGCACCCGTTGCGGCTAGGCGAAGGTCGGTATCGATGTTGACTTTACGAACACCGTAGCGGATCGCTTTTACGATCTCTTCTACAGGCACACCGTATGTCTCTGGAATTTCACCACCAAATTCGTTGATGATTTCTAACCAGTCTTGCGGCACTGAAGAAGAACCGTGCAATACGATATGAGTGTTTGGCAGCAACTCAACAATCTTCGCAATACGCTCGATGTCTAAGATGTCCCCAGTTGGCGGACGAGTAAATTTGTACGCTCCATGGCTTGTACCAATCGCTACTGCTAGCGCATCGATGCCCGTTGCGTTTACGAAGTCTACCGCTTCTTGAGGGTCCGTCAGCATCTGGTCGTGCGACAAAATACCTTCTGCGCCGACACCATCTTCTTCACCCGCTTGACCTGTTTCTAATGAACCAAGTACACCCAGTTCACCTTCTACAGACACACCACACGCATGAGCGAACTCTACGGTACGACGCGTCACATCAACGTTGTATTCGTAGCTAGCAGGCGTTTTACCATCAGCCATTAAAGAGCCGTCCATCATAACCGATGAAAAACCAAGCTGAATAGAACGCTGACAAATGGCTGGGCTCGTACCGTGATCCTGGTGCATGACTACCGGGATATGTGGGTAATCTTCAATCGCCGCTGCAATCAGGTGGCGAAGGAAGTGAGAGCCAGCGTATTTACGCGCGCCTGCAGAAGCTTGCATGATAACAGGTGAGTTCACCTCGTCTGCTGCTTCCATGATCGCTTTGACCTGCTCCATGTTATTCACGTTAAACGCAGGCAAGCCGTAATCATGCTCTGCTGCATGATCCAGCAATTGACGCATACTTATTAAAGGCATAAAAGTTTCCTCTGACAATGAAGTTTTTGGTGTCTAAACAGTGCATCCAATCAAGAGACACCGTGTGATTTTATATTCATGCGCATGTGTGTCACATGTGGCGTTTCGCCTTATCGTTATATTGTCAGTCTGTCTAATGAAAGACTGGTCACTCTCTAAGTGTTTATAATTATAAAAGATGAGAAAGTCCTAGGACTCACCTCATCCTGCAGGGTATTCCCCGTCTTATTCAAGTGCAAGCACGTAGCTTTACACTAATTTTGCGTGCGTGACTCCAACATAGCAACCGCTGGAAGTACTTTTCCTTCGACAAACTCAAGGAAAGCGCCACCACCCGTTGAAATGTAAGACACTTTGTCTGCAATCTCATACTTGTCTACTGCCGCTAGCGTGTCACCGCCACCTGCAATAGAGAAACCATCACTGTTGGCAATAGCTAGCGATAACGCTTTAGTACCTTCGCCAAACTGATCAAACTCAAATACACCAACTGGCCCATTCCAGATGATCGTTTTTGAACTCTCTAGCAGTCCCGCTAATTTAGAAGCAGCTTTCGGACCGATATCTAAAATCATATCGTCTTCAGCTACATCCTTCGCATCTTTAACCGTCGCGGTCGCCTCTGCGGAGAACTCTGTCGCGACAATAACGTCTTCCGGCAAAGGAATGTTCACTTTTTCCATCAATGCTTTGGCTTGCGGAATCAAATCTTTTTCATAAAGTGATTTGCCAACAGGAAACCCAGCTGCTGCCAAGAACGTATTAGCAATACCGCCACCGACGATCAACTGATCGACTTTATCAGACAATGACTCCAGCACCGTTAGCTTAGTCGATACTTTTGAACCGCCAACAATCGCTGCCATTGGACGAGCAGGTTTCGCCAGCGCCTTCTCTAAGGCTTCAAGCTCGGCCGCCAATAATGGACCAGCACAAGCGATCGGAGCAAATTTACCCACACCGTGTGTTGATGCTTGAGCACGGTGAGCTGTACCAAAGGCATCCATGACATAAACATCACATAAAGCAGCCATCTTCTTAGAAAGCGCCTCATCGTCTTTTTTCTCGCCTTTGTTAAAGCGCACGTTTTCAACCAACACAAGTTGACCCGCGGCAACCTCAACGCCATCTAACCAATCTTTTACCAGAGGGACATCTTGACCCAAAAGACCCGCAAGGTGATCGGCAACGGGTTGTAGTGAGTATTGCTCTTCGTACTCCCCTTCTGTTGGACGACCAAGGTGAGACATCACAATCACTTTCGCACCCGCCTCTAATGCCAACTTTAATGTTGGCAATGCAGCTCGAATACGGGCATCACTGGTTACTTTGCCTTCTTTCACAGGCACATTAAGGTCTTCACGAATCAATACGCGTTTGTTCGCTAGATCCAAATCGGTCATTTTAATTACGGTCATGCACGATTCCTCGTCGTTTTTAAAACCATCAGTGCTGAGCACTGTTTTCCAATTGTTGTTGCCAATAGCACGCCACATCCAGCATGCGATTCGCATAACCCCATTCGTTATCAAACCAACACAGAAGCTTCACCAGCCGACCGTCTACCACTTGGGTTTGTGTACCATCGATGATGACGGAGCGCGGATCATGATTAAAGTCTACCGACGCATGGGCTTCCTGAGTGTAACCTAATAATCCCGCGTACTTAGACGAAGCAGCGGTTTGAAGGGCGGTATTTACTTGTTCTGCTGTCACATCTTGCTTGGTACGTACCACCATATCGATCAACGAGACATTAATCGTCGGTACACGTACCGCATTGGAGCTGATTTTACCTTCTAATTCGGGCATCAAACGCGCAATACCGCGATCCAGCCCCGTGTTCACAGGAATAATCGAGCTCATGGCTGAGCGCGTTAGTCGCAAATCTTTGGTGTGATAAGCGTCTATAATAGGTTGGTCATTCATAGCGGAATGAATGGTTTGCGTTGCACCATGCTCTACACCTGCCAACTCTTGTAACGTATCTAACACAGGGATAACACAGTTTGTCGTACAAGATGCCGCAGAGACGATCGTCTGATCCGCAGACATACAGCTTTCATGGTTAAACCCAAATACAATCGTCGCATCCACATCGGCAGATGCCGGCTGAGATAACAGTACTCTTGGCACACCCGCGTCGATAAAGCGCTGTATCTCATCTCGTTCGGTAAACGTACCCGAACACTCCAAGACTAGGTCTACTTTTAAAGTCGCCCAATCCAGCTCTTCCGGAGACATAGCACTAAAACACCGAATCGCGTCCTCACCGATCAATAGACTCTGACCTTCAACGGAAACAGGTTTCGGAAAGCGACCATGAGTCGTATCGTAACGAGTCAAATAACTGATCGTTTCAATATCTGACAACTCGTTAATTGCGACAACGTGTAAACGGTCTTGGTAACCATTTTCATAAATCGCACGTAAAACAGATCGACCAATACGGCCATAGCCATTAATTGCTATTCGCAACATAGTTCTCTTATCACATTGATCCAACAAAAAAGAGGAGCGCTAAGCTCCTCTTTCGTTGCGAAGCCGTTAGGCGTTCAGCAGTTTCTCTGCTGTTTCAACAACATTTTCGACAGTGAAACCGAAGTACTTCAACAGATCGCCACCCGGTGCAGATTCGCCAAATGAACGCATGCCAACCATCGCACCACCAAAGCCAACGTATTTGTACCAGTAGTCAACATGTGCTGCTTCAATTGCTACACGCTTAATGACACTGCTTGGTAGGACAGACTCTTGGTACGCTTTATCTTGCGCATCAAACGCATCGGTAGACGGCATAGAGACAACGCGCACCTTAGTGCCTTTTTCAGTCAGCGCTTGCGCTGAATCCATGGCTAGAGATACTTCAGAACCCGTTGCAATCAAAATCAATTCTGGTGTGCCTTCACAGTCAGAAAGCACGTAACCACCTTTCGCGATATCTGCCACTTGCGCATCGGTACGAGACAACGCAGGTAAACCTTGGCGACTGAACACAAGTGCCGTAGGGCCTTTACGACGCTGGATACCCGCTGACCATGCCACCGCTGTTTCCGTCGCATCAGCAGGACGCCATACGGACATATTTGGTGTCATACGTAGGTTAGCAAGTTGCTCAACCGGCTGGTGCGTAGGACCATCTTCACCTTGACCAATCGAGTCATGGGTGTAAACAAAGATGTTTTGAATGCCCATCAGTGCAGACATACGTACTGCGTTACGTGCGTATTCCATAAACATCATGAAGGTCGCACCGTAGTTGATGAAGCCACCGTGTAGCGATACGCCATTCATAATGCCGCTCATACCGAATTCGCGTACACCGTAGTAAATGTAGTTACCCGCTGGGTCTTCTTGAATGCCTTTCGAGCCAGACCACAACGTTAGGTTGGAGCCTGCCAAATCGGCAGAACCGCCTAGCAGTTCAGGAAGCATTGCTCCAAATGTGCCGATCGCATTTTGTGATGCTTTACGGCTGGCAATGTTCTCGCCCTTGTCTTGGCACTCTTTGATGTAAGCCGCGGCTTTTTCTGTGAAGTCAGCTGGCAATTCACCTTTAACAACACGGCGGTCAAACTCAGCCGCTAGTTCTGGGTAAGCCGCTTGGTAAGCTTCAAATTTCGCTTCCCACTCAGATTGCGCTGCCGCACCTTTTGATTTTGCATCCCAACCTTCGTAAACGTCTGCTGGAATCTCGAATGGTGCTTCTGACCAACCTAGGAACTCACGGGCTGCAGCGATTTCGTCATCACCTAGTGGTGCACCGTGGCAGTCATGTGAACCTGATTTATTTGGTGAGCCAAAACCAATGATGGTTTTACAGCAGATCAGTGTTGGTTTAGAAGTTTCTGCTTGCGCAGCTTCAATGGCGGCTTTAATTGCTTCAGGGTCATGACCATCTACGTCAGCAATCACATGCCAACCGTAAGATTCAAAACGCTTAGGTGTGTCGTCAGTGAACCAACCTTCTACATGACCATCGATAGAGATACCGTTGTCATCCCAGAATGCAACCAATTTGCCTAGACCAAGCGTACCCGCTAGTGAACAAGCTTCGTGGGAAATACCTTCCATCATACAACCGTCACCAAGGAAGCAGTATGTGTTGTGGTCAACTACTGTGTGGCCTTCACGGTTAAACTGTGCTGCCAATGTCTTCTCAGCGATGGCCATACCCACAGCATTACTAATACCTGCACCCAAAGGGCCAGTCGTTGTTTCAACGCCATCAGTGTAGCCATACTCAGGGTGACCAGGAGTTTTCGAGTGTAGCTGACGGAATTGCTTTAGCTCTTCCATTGGCAAGTTATAGCCAGAAAGATGCAACAGGGAATAGATCAACATTGAACCATGGCCGTTTGACAAAATAAAACGGTCACGATCGACCCAGCTAGAATTGCTTGGGTTGTGTTTCAGAAAGTCATTCCAAAGCACTTCTGCAATATCAGCCATGCCCATTGGCGCGCCTGGGTGTCCAGATTTTGCTTTTTGAACCGCGTCCATACTCAGTACGCGTATAGCATTAGCAAGTTGTTTACGAGACGGCATTGATCATCCACTCCTGGTTAATGTACGAAATGTCGGCTTCATTCTCCACGCTAAGCCCAAGCCTTGCAACGGCATCAGGCGGCATCTGCTTACTAATTAAGCAAAGAAAATGAAATTGCACAAAGATGGACAATAGCATAGCAAAAAAGCACCGAAAGCACCCTACCCTTAATGCACAATTGCTTGAATTTTAGTCGCCATTAGTTCATTATCCGCAGCACAGCGTCGATTTGTTTCGGCTTGCGGACGCTATATAAATTCAGCTAAACAGAAGCATGATACGCCTGTTTAGCAAACCATTTCAGCTAAGCGGGTTTTTTTATGCCTGTTTGGCGCTCTAGAATTTACATCTATAGAGGCACAAACATGTCAGAATATTCTCTATTTACCTCAGAATCTGTTTCGGAAGGTCATCCAGATAAAATTGCAGACCAAGTATCCGATGCGATCTTGGATGCCATCATCAAAGAAGATCCAGAAGCACGTGTTGCATGTGAGACGCTTGTTAAAACAGGCATGGTCTTGGTTGCTGGTGAAGTACGCACCAATGCTTGGGTTGATATCGAAGACATCGCCCGCGGCGTTATCCGTAACATTGGTTACAACAGCTCTGATATGGGCTTTGACTGGGAATCCTGCGCAGTCCTTAACGCAATTGGTAAACAATCGGCTGATATCGCTGTCGGTGTAGATGAAGCCAACGAGAAAGAACTAGGCGCCGGAGACCAAGGTCTAATGTTTGGTTTCGCAACCAATGAAACTGACGTTTTAATGCCTGCTCCGATCACATACGCCCATCGTTTGGTTCAACGCCAAGCCGAAGTACGCAAAAACGGCACGCTAGAATTCCTACGCCCCGATGCCAAAAGCCAAGTTACCTTCCGCTACGATGAAAACGGCAAACCATGCGCGATCGATGCGGTGGTACTCTCTACACAGCACAGTGCCGATGTAAAACAAGCCGATTTACGTGAAGCAGTGATGGAAGAAATCATCAAGCCTGTTCTGCCAGAAGAATGGCTATCGAAAGAGACTAAATTCTTTATTAACCCAACAGGCCAATTCATCATTGGTGGCCCTGTGGGTGACTGTGGCCTAACAGGTCGTAAGATCATCGTTGATACTTACGGCGGTATGGCGCGCCACGGCGGTGGTGCATTCTCAGGTAAGGATCCCTCGAAAGTAGACCGTTCAGCCGCTTATGCAGGTCGTTACGTCGCGAAAAACATTGTTGCCGCAGGTCTTGCTGACAAGTGCGAAATCCAAGTGTCTTACGCTATTGGCGTGGCCGAGCCCACGTCAATCAGTATCAACACCTTTGGTACAGGCAAAGTCAGTGACGAGTTGATTTCTCAGCTAGTACGCGAACAATTCGATCTGCGCCCAGCAGGCCTAATCAAGATGCTCGATCTTAAACGTCCGATCTACCTACCAACAGCGGCTTACGGCCACTTTGGTCGTGAAGAAGAAAACTTCACATGGGAACGCACGGACAAAGCTGACACATTACGTAACGCTGCTGGTTTATAATTACCGCAATTTCCGTTATAAAAGCCCTCTCAATAGAGGGCTTTTTATTTTATGCGAATTCCACGTATCTTCGTCGACCTACCACTGGCTGAACACAGCACATTTGACTTCCCTGATAGCGCTTTTCAGCACTGTTGCAAAGTACTGCGATTAAAGGAAAATCACCCAATCGTTTTATTTAATGGTCAAGGCGGACAATACCAAGCTAAGCTGCTCAATGTGCAAAAGCGTAGCGCTCAAGTGGCAGTGGATACATTTGAAGCTCTGAGCAACGAATCACCTCTCTTGGTCACCATAGGGCAATCCATCTCACGCGGGGAACGCATGGACTATGCGATTCAGAAAGCCGTTGAGTCAGGTGTTTATAAAATACAGCCGTTATTCAGTGAACGTTGCGAGGTACGCTTAAACGATGCCCGACTCGAAAAGCGTGTACAGCATTGGCAGCAAGTTGCCATCAGTGCCGCAGAACAATCAGGCCGAGGGATTGTACCAGAAGTGTGTTTCCCTATTGATTTGCAAGATTGGGTTAGCAATTGTAACGAAATGTTAAAACTGACATTACATCACCATAGTGCACGCCCTTTGAATCAGTTCACTCGACCAGACAACCAGAAAATTGCCCTGCTAATCGGCCCAGAAGGTGGCCTTTCAAAGGCTGAGGTTGATCTTGCAGAACAACAAGGCTTTTCTGCTATCGCTTTAGGACCTAGAGTATTACGCACAGAAACAGCGCCCATTGTGGCCCTTACGGCGTTAAATTTACTCTGGGGCGATCTATAGCGGTTACATTTCATAACATTAGAATTCGACCTGTAACACAAATATGCCTCCAATGATGTACAAAAACCATCTAGAATTTGGATAAATTATGTACACATTGTTTTCTATTTTTAACGTCTTACACTTTAGGTGACGCCCATGTTTCGAAAAAAGTTAATTGTCAGTGGTATTGCACTGGCTACTTCTTTTTGTGCCCTACCTGTAATGGGCATCACTCTTGAAGAAGCTACTTACACAGCAGTTGAAAATAATCCAAAAGTTCGCCAAGCCATCGCTCTATTCAGAGAGAGCTTGGAGGAAACGGAAATTTCAAAGGGAAATGGCTTTTTACCCTCTATTGACTTGAATGCTGGCATTGGTCATGAAACGACTTACGACTACCAAGGAACGGGGGAAGATGTATCGTTAACGCGCCGAGAGCTTGCGCTAACGCTGACCCAACCTATTTTTAATGGGTTCAATTCTACCTATGATGTAAAACGATTGAAGGCCGAAGCCGAGGCTAATCGCTGGAACGCTCTTATTCAGGTCGAAAATAAAGCACTTGAAGTCACGCAAGCCTACACAGATGTCTTAAGAAACCGTGAGCTGTACCAGTTGGCTGAAACCAACTTAAATACTCATAATCGAATTTATAAGCAAATTCGTACAGCAAGTGAGTCGGGTGTAGGCCGTCAATCAGATTTTAGCCAAATCTCTGCTCGTCTTGCCAAAGCCGAAGCAAACCGCTTATCTGCTTTAGACAACCTTCGTGCCTCTGAGGCAAATTATAAGAACATCGTGGGCGATATGCCGCCAGCAGAACTGATCTATCCTGAACCTGATCGTTCAATGCTGCCGACGAATTTAGCCGATGCCGTGGATCAAGCGCTAAAGAACAACCCAGCAATTGATTCAGCGAAGTGGGATGTTACAGCAACCGAGCATTACCTAAGCTCAACTAAATCTAATTACTACCCTGAGTTAAATCTTGTCGTTGAGCGCTCTTTTGACGACAACATTGATGGCAGAAAAGGGGCCGACGAAGATCTAACCGCTATGCTTCGTCTTTCTTACAACCTCTATAATGGTGGCGCAGACAAACACACGCGCAAAGCAGCTATTCAACAGAACACTCAAGCTTCTGAGATTCAACGTAATACCGTTCGTGAGGCTGAGCTATCTGCCCGATTGGCTTGGGCATCCTATGAAGCAACGTTGGGTTCAAAGTCATACTTACAACAATATGTCACGGCCACTAAAGAATCTCAAATGGCCTATGCACAGCAGTTTAACCTTGGTCGACGCACCCTACTCGATGTATTAGACAGTGAAAACGAGCTATTTGAAGCACGCCAAGATTATGTGAATGCAGACTATGACGAACTGTATGCAGTCTTCCGTTTGTTTAATGCGAAAGGGGATTTAATGCGCGCCTTACGTATTTACCAACCTAAAGAGCTTGGTTTTGAACAAGAGACGCTACCAAGAAAACGTACAACTGCCTCTGCTGAAATGGCTCAGCCTGTGACTCCGACACCTCAACCTGTAGCGCCAGTGCCACAAGCAACTCAGCCGCAGTATCAGGCACCGGTACAACCACAATACAACGCTCCCACTCAGAGCAGCTATCAACCCCCTGTTAGAACAGCTCAACCTGTAGTGCCAGTGCCGCAAACAGCCCAGCCGAGTTATAATACGGCCGCGCCAAATAGCAGCAATTTCCCACAAGGCAACACCTCTGTTAACGATGACGGTGTTATCTTTATCGATGCAACCGACAACACTGGCGGTTGGTAAACAAACTGAGCGGCACAGCACCTCGCTGTGCCGCTTTTTCTTGTCCGATATTTTCTCACTCAACCCTTATCTTTCCTGTCCCGAGTCCTTATACTCTTCCCTATATAAAACTTTTGCCATAGACCCAATAGGCCTGTGCGCTGTAACAGGAAAAGTACATCATGACCATTAAACTCGGCATCGTAATGGATCCTATCCAAGCCATTAATTACAAAAAAGATACCTCTCTCGCCATGCTATGGGCAGCCGCCGATAAAGGTTGGTCTTTGTATTACATGGAGCAGTCTGACCTCTTTCTCGACAATGGTCGTGCCTTTGCTATGACTAAGCCGCTGAGCGTTTTCAAAGACCCTGATCACTTCTATGAACTCGGTGAAGAGAGCATGATGGCTTTGGGTGATCTGGATGTTATTTTAATGCGCAAAGATCCGCCATTTGACAGTGCATTCATGCACAGCACCATGATTCTAGATCAAGCCCAGCGCGACGGTACACTAGTGGTCAACAACCCAAAATCTCTTTTAGAGTGTAATGAAAAGCTGTTCGCGACACAGTTCCCGCAATGCTGCCCTGAAGTGCTCGTTACTCGCCGTGGTGATCTACTCAAAGCGTTCCATAAAAAGCATAAAGACGTGATTTTCAAACCATTGGATGGCATGGGCGGTAGCTCCATTTTCCGCCTTAAAGAAGACGACTCCAATGTGGGAGTGATCATCGAGACCTTGACGAGTCTGGGGACTGAACAGATCATGGCCCAAAAATACATTCCAGAAATAAAACAAGGTGACAAGCGTATTCTTATCGTCGACGGCAAGCCTATTCCTTATGCTTTGGCTCGCATTCCAGCTGCGGGTGAAACACGGGGAAACCTAGCTGTTGGCGGTCGTGGTGAGGGGCGTGAACTCAGTGAACGAGACCGTTGGATCTGCGATCAAGTCATTCCTACGCTAAAAGAAAAAGACCTAATGTTCGTCGGTTTAGACGTCATCGGCGACTATCTAACGGAAATCAATGTCACCAGCCCAACCTGTGTCCGCCAATTAGATGACCAATATGGATTGAACATTGGCATGACCCTCATGGACGCCATTGAGGCGCGTTTAAACGCTCGATAATTCGCTATGCGCAGCGCAGATCGCTTTTCAATCACCCTGTTTATTGCCATCAGCCTACACTTGATGGCAATTACACTGGTGAACTTTGATTTCTCCATGGGACAAGCTGCTCCTAGGAAAGCGCTCGAAGTAACACTGGTTCAGCACAAATCTGACGCGCCTAAAGAAGCCGATTTCATTGCCCAAGCCAATCAACAGGCAAGTGGCACAGAGCTACGCAAACAGAAGCTAACCACCACAGAAACCGCTCAATTCCGGTCAGACGAGATTCAAGACATCACCCCTCCCGTCCAACCCGAATTGGCGTCAGCAGAACCCGTCAAAGACCCGCAACTCATCGCCAGTCGCAATCAGAGTGATGTCTTTCGGGTACTGGACGACCCAGAACAACAGAACAAAACCCTGGAAGAGCAGTTTCTGGGCAAGACTCAAGTGCCGAGTAGACTGTCGAGCGATATCGCAACACTCGAAGCGCTACTTGATCAACAACGTCAATCCTATGCCAAACGCCCACGTATTCGACGCCTAACCTCAGTCTCCGCAAAATCCGCCATTGATGCCAAATACCTCGATGACTGGCGCCGCAAAATCGAGCGAATCGGTAATATTCACTACCCTTCTGAAGCTAAGCAGAACCACCTTTATGGCCAGCTGCGCCTAGCAGTCGCCATCATGCCGAATGGTTATGTCGAAAGTATTGAGGTACTGCAGTCCTCTGGTATACGCGTGCTGGATGATGCCGCCATGCGAACCGTCCGCTTAGCAGAACCCTTTGATAGCTTCCCTACGGAACTAAAAAAAGAAGTGGACCAACTCGAAATCATCCGCACCTGGCAGTTTGTACCAGGTAATCGATTACGCAGTCAGTAATCTCTCAACAACGCCATTAGCTAAAACCATTAACCTTCCTAGATAGAAAGCGTCTTATGTATCAGGGAAGCGCTGACGCGTCGAAGCATGAGACATAGCGCAAGCCAAACTGATACATAAGACGCTTTCCACACAATAGAATTAGCCAAGTGGCTATAAAGTGCTAGCAGTGAGTTAAGTTTTTCAAGACACAAAAAAGCCCTCACATGAAGGGCTTTTTAGTTGTTAATTAGGGATAGAAGCTTAGTGAAACTGTGCTTCGCCCATGGCTAATCGAATCTTTTTCATCGCATTCTTTTCAAGCTGACGGATACGTTCAGCCGATACCGAATATTCATCGGCAAGATCATGCAAGGTAGATTTATTTTCACTCAACCAACGCTTAATCAATATATCTCGACTGCGGTCATCAAGCTCTAGCATCGCACTTTCAAGACGACGGTTAGAGTCGGCTTCCCAGTTGCCATGTTCAAGCACCATCGCTGGATCGTAGCTCGAATCTTCTAAATAGTTAGCAGGTGCTTGGTATGCGCTGTCATCATCGTCATCACCACTGGCATCAAATGCCATATCAGAAGAGCTCATGCGCCCTTCCATTTGACGTACAACTTCAGGCGTTACACCGAGATCGCTGGCAACCGACTCAACTTCAGAATTACTTAACCACGTGAGTGTTTTCTTAGCACTGCGTAAGTTAAAGAACATTTTGCGTTGTGCTTTAGTCGTCGCGACTTTCACAATACGCCAGTTCTTCAGAATGAATTCATGAATTTCGGCTTTAATCCAATGCACGGCGAAAGATACCAAGCGCACGCCCACTTCTGGATTGAAACGCTTAACCGCTTTCATTAAGCCAACGTTACCTTCTTGGATTAAATCGCCTTGGTTCAGGCCGTATCCAGAGTAACTTTTAGCAATATGTACGACAAAACGCAGGTGAGACATAACCAACGAGCGTGCAGCCTCTAAATCGCTTTGGTAATAAAGACGTTCTGCTAACTCGCGTTCCTCATCCGCTGACAAAATTGGAATGGTACTAACGGCCTGAACATACGACTCAAGATTTTGACCTGGAGTCATCATGTCGATTGGCTGGAGAGCTTGACCCATTTCTATTTTACCTCTTCGTGTTCATACTGAGTATGAGCAAATACTAGCAACAAAGTTCACACTGTGTGTGCGGTAAATGTGGAGAATTGACCTCAATTTGTCAATATTACGAGGGGGATTCTTCCTCAATTACTGCAACTCAATATCGCGGATATGGCGACTTACTGCGACCCAAGAGCCGAACACGCCAATCACTGCGCTGATAGTTAAACACATTATAATTTCAACTGCATTAAAACTTTGTAGCTCGAAACCTGCGTGATAAAGCTCAATCAATTGCTCAGCAGGCGAACTCACCCACCACGACAACATAAGTATGCAGATTGAGGCGAATAAACCGCCTAGCACGCCAAACCAGAACCCCATGTATAAGAAAGGTCGACGAATATAACTGTTCGTTGCCCCTACAAGTTTCATGACAAGCACTTCATCACGACGACTTTCAACCGCCATACGAATCGTGTTACCAACAATCAACAACACTGCAATGACCAGCAAAGCAGAAATGGCGTATACAAAGCGCTCACCAAAGCTGATCATCGTCGCAAGACGCTGCAACCACTCTGCATCTAACTGCGCATATTCAACTTGCGGCAGACTTTGTAAATGGTCTCGTAGTGCTTGTAAGTCCGGCAGGGTATTGAGATCAACAATCGCTTTGGGGATAACTTTTAAAACGATCGGCAACGGGTTTTCAGGCAACGTAGACATGATCTGCTCATAACCGCTGGACTGCTCGAAGTAGCGTAGGCCTTCTTCTTTAGAAATGTACTCGACTGACAATACATCGGCTCGGCTCGACAATTGATGAGACAACGAAAGCGCTTCGGTGTCCTCTAACTGAGAAAACAAATACAGCGAAATAACCGACTGCTGCTCCCAACGGTCAGTCACCGATTGCACGTTTTTCAATAAAACAAATAACCCGCCTGGCAAAGATAGCGAGATCGCAATGACCATAATTGTCATAGCGCTGGCAAGAGGATGACCTAGCAGCCGAGTCAAACTTTCAATAAGGAAGGCTTGATGCTGACGTAGGTACAATTTGAAATCAAACCCTTGGGCACGCCAAGCAGGCTTTTGCTTTGCTGAATGTGCCTGACGAGTCGCGCCACGCTGTGCAGCAGAGCGCTGTTGAGGAGGTCTTGCCATTTAAGCAAACCCTCCATCATTGACCATTCGGCCTTGATTTAACGTCAATACACGATGACGCATGCGCGCCACCAGCGCCAAGTCATGGCTCGCCACCATAACCGTCACACCAACTCGATTAAACTCTTGGAATAAGTTCATAATTTCAGCAGACAACCGGGGGTCTAGATTACCTGTTGGTTCGTCGGCCAGCAGCAATTGAGGTTTGTTAACCACCGCACGCGCAATGCCGATACGCTGCTGCTCACCACCAGACAACGCCATCGGGTTGAGTTTTTCTTTGCCCAACAGCCCCACTTTATCCAATGCCGCGCGTACGCGTTTGCCTGTTTGATCGTCATCCGCTCCGCTCACTTGCAACGGTAAAGCCACATTGTGAAACACGCTACGATCAAACAAAAGTTGGTGATTTTGGAATACCACACCGACACGGCGGCGGTGGTAAGGAATCGCATGTTTACCTAACGTACGAAGATCGACGCCATCGACTAAAATAGTCCCTGTAGTTTGACGTTCAATCATCATAATGAGTTTCATCAAGGTACTTTTACCGGCCCCTGAATGGCCTGTGAGAAAGGCCATTTCCCCTTGTCGTAGATGAAAACTCACCTGCGACAAAGCATCATGACCGCTCTCATATTTTTTCCCTACTCGTTGAAACTCAATTTCCACGCAGACATCCCCTGTTGTTGACTGGTTTAATCTAACTGTTACTCACTCTCAAATAAAGCGTCAACAAATTCTTGAGACTTAAACGGACGTAAATCGTCTGCTTGCTCGCCCACACCAATGTATCGAATAGGCAAACTGAATTGCTTTGCAATCGCGAAGATGATGCCGCCTTTCGCGGTACCATCTAATTTTGTCAACGTAATACCGGACACACCGACGGCTTCGGTAAACAGCTTTGCTTGGCTTAACGCATTTTGACCAGTCCCCGCGTCGAGTACCAACATCACTTCATGTGGCGCCGCCACATCGAGCTTCTTCATGACACGAACCACTTTTTCAAGCTCGCTCATCAAGTTCGCTTTGTTCTGCAATCGGCCTGCTGTATCTGCAATGACAATATCGACACCGCGGGATTTCGCAGATTCGATGGCGTCGTAAATCACAGAGGCTGAATCCGCGCCCGTATGCTGTGCGACCACAGGGACATTATTGCGATCGCCCCATACTTGAAGTTGCTCAACGGCGGCCGCGCGGAAGGTATCACCGGCGGCCAACATCACACTCTTGCCTTCGGCTTGATACTTCTTCGCCAACTTACCAATGGTCGTCGTTTTACCCACGCCATTAACGCCTACCATTAAGATAACAAATGGGCCGTCTTTGTGTTCAGGTACTAACGGTTTTTCGGAGTTCACTAAGATGTCCTGCAACTCACCTTTTAAGGTGCGCATGAGAGCATCGGTGTCTTTCAGCTCTTTACGGCTCAGCTTGGCATTTAAGGAGTCAATTAATGACTGTGTAGCCGCCACCCCCACATCCGCCATTAGTAGTTGCGTTTCCAGCTCTTCGATTAAATCGTCATCGACTTTTTTACTGCCCATGAGAAGAGAAGACAAGCCAAAGCCACCACGAGTACGCGCCAACCCAGCTTTAATGCGCTGGGACCAAGAAAGCGCCGGTACTGGAGTCGGAGCCGGTTCGGGTTGAGCAACGGCATCAGGAGCAGACTCTTCCGGCGCAGCCACAACAACCTCAGGCTTCTCATCTTTTGTTTCCGTAGCCGCTTTTGTCCCCGTAGCCGCTTTTGTCTCGGCCTCGACAATTGGCTCACTAATGCCTTCAGGTTCGGACGACTCAGGTTGTGGCTCGGCAGACGTGTCTAGCGGCTTTTGTTTCGCCGCTTTAATGTCGGCATCCATGCTTTTCATAACAGAACGTTTAATGATGAAAGCAAAGATGGCCAATATCACACCGATAGCAATCGGTGCGAAGCGAGCGTATTCACCAAAATATGGTGTTAAATAAGCGATTATCTGATCTACAAATTCCATTCACATCTCTCTAGATTGATCCCAATGGATGGGTAATTGAATCGCGACGCCGAGCAAACCAAGGCGTAGTTGCGTTAAAAACGGTGATTTTAGCATCATTCCTATTAGCAAAAAGCCCCACTTTCGTGGAAAAATGTACTCTATCTCATTCTTCAAGCGACAATTCTATGTTTAAACGCGATAAGCCGTTATTTAGTCGTCCCGTATTAGCCGTCATTATAGTAGTCACCACTCTTGCTGTTTGGCTGCTAAATTTAACCAGTACGCGTGTTAACCTTGCGACACCTAACATCGAAACTTGGCAAACCGCATCCGGAATTCCTGTGTATTGGCTTACGCAAGATGACTGGGAAGGCAGTGATAAGCTATCACTTGCCATTGTGTTTAATAGTAATGCGCAATCACCTCAGCTCACGGCCGCCACCCTGTCTTTGCTCACAGGCCCAACACTGCCACTGAGCACGGCGACGATTAATCAGCGCTTAACCCCCATTGCAGCCGCGGCAGAAACACGATATTCCGTAAGCCAACAGCAGATTAGCGTCTCACTCAGCAATCGACCGCAGTTTCTTACAGCGACCTTAAATGTGCTCAGCGCATGGCTAAACAAAACGCAATTTAAAGAGGCCGCATTACAAAGTTGGCAACAGCACCAGCGTAACGATATTGGTCAGCAGCAATTGATGCTGCAACTTTTTCCTAACTCCGCACTAGCGACGCCCTCGTCTGTACAACAAATCACCGTAAAGCAACTAACGCAACACTTTGGTTTAATCAAACAGCAGGTATCTCACATCGTCATCACTGGAGCGCTGAACGACAATACCATTGAACCCTTACAGCAAGGGCTCAATGCTCTCACACAATCCATGCAACAAGGTTCTGCAAACAGTGATAGGCAGCTTGCTACAGCACCGTCATCGTCTGAGATTGGTGATCAATCACTCAGTGCCGTGTATGGCGCACTAGGAATTGCTCCAATCACCTCTGTTACGGATTGGCTCACGCTTCAAGTCTGGGCAAAAGACAGCTTACAAGCACAGAAGAAACGTTTTAACAGCCAAGCAGGACAATGGCAGCTGCACTTAGAGTCGCCACAAGCCTTCGTGAATTGGCAAATAGAAACACCTCAGTCTGTATTGTTAGCCGACCCAGCATCGTCTCAATCGCATACAAGCTGGATTGCACCTGACCAGTTACCGAGCTATCAAGAGCAAGCGGCGTTTAACGCGCTGAAAGATCAGCTTCTACAGCAATTACCCGCTCTTAGCCAAAATCCAGATTGGTGGCGTGCAATTGCGACCAGTGTCGCGATGCCGAAATCCCCCTTATCACTGAATGATTTTGCTCAACACTACAGTGAAGCCGCGAACTCTTTTACAATAGAGCAATACCGACAGCACCTCGAACAGCTGTTGATTCCATCATCTCGTCAAGAAGTTCTAATAAAGCTATGAGAAAACCTACTAAGGCCAATAACACTAAAGGCCAATCAAAACTGCGCATCATTGGTGGTGATTGGCGTTCTCGCCAGTTACCCATTTTAGATTTAGACGGATTACGTCCCACCACTGACCGCGTGCGCGAAACGGTTTTTAACTGGTTAAACTTCGATATTCCTGGGGCGAGCTGTTTGGATCTGTTTGCTGGGTCTGGTGCACTGGGATTGGAGGCGCTCTCTCGTGGTGCAAAAGAATGCACGTTTGTAGAACTTAACCGAGCCGTTGCACAGCAGATCACCCATAATCTCACAACGTTAAAAGCCAGCAATGGAAGTGTGATTAACCGCGATGCAATGGCTTACCTTAACACCCCACCAATAGCCTTCGATATCATCTTCTTAGACCCACCTTTTAGAAAAGGGTTGCTTGAAAAAATCATTCCTATGATTTCTGAAGGATGGCTCAAACCCAATGGTTATATTTACATCGAAAAAGAGAGTGAAAACGCCCTGAGCTGCCTACCAAACCACTGGCAGCTCGAAAAAGAAAAGTGCGCTGGACAGCTCACTTACGCCTTATACAAAGTAATAACTTAAAATTACTATTTAAAATTGCACGATGCTTGCATACTGAACACCCAATGCTCTATTTTTGAACGATATCGTTATTTAATGGTTGAAGGTGATGTATGTTGAACAACCTGTCCTTTAGGGCCAAACTGCTGTGTTTGCTAGTTTGTGCTGTCGTTGGTTTTACGCTTGTTACACTGGTCGCTATCAATGGAATGAATGCCCAACAAGAGGCCAATCAAAAACTGCGTGTTTATGGGGATATCGGCTCCAGTGTCGATAAGGTCAGCCTTGGCATTCTGGAAGCCGCCGATCAGCTACGCAATCTTAATGATGCTAACTACACGGCGTACATCACCACACTGGAAGCTCGCAAACAGAAAGACATAGAAATTTTCAAAAAAGACATCAACATGGCTGACCAAGAACAATTGGTCAGTGCCTTACAATCTTCACAGTCTACGTTAGAAAATTATGCTAATGCCCTATTAGATTTGGCAGAAAAGCGTAGCATCATTGGCTTCAGTAATACATCTGGTTTGAAAGGCAAAGTGTCTATGCTAGGCGAGCAAATTGCTACGAATGTCGAGCGCCTAAGTCTATTGCGTCGTGAGTTTGTCAACGTCCGCAAATTTGAAGCCACTTATCTTAGCCATCCAGACGCTGAAGTACTCGCCGATCTGCAAAAAAGCTATGACCGTTTTATTTCCAAGGTAAATGACTTTGGCTTCAAAGACAGCATCGGTCCGGTGGCCGCAGAATATTACGAGGCACTATTAGCTTACGGGCCAGCCTTCGACTCACTGCGACAAGCAGAACAACGCTTCGATCAAGAAAAGAACCAATTTGCCGAAGGTCAAATGGCTCTCGCTGAGTTGATTAGCAATTATGTCCAACAAGCGGAAGTCGCCTCAGACCGACAAAGTAATCAATCGCTTTACACATTAATAGCCGTCTCAATTGCGGTCTCTCTTGTTTCATTATTATTGATGATGAGCATTGGTCGTAGTGCGCGTAATACACTCATGCAAGTCATCGCAGATTTAACCAAGGTTAAAGAAGGCGACATGACCGCCAAAGCCGCTATTAACAACAAACGTAATGACGAGTTTGATGCGCTCAGCAAATCACTTAATGAAATGACCGGCGGTTTAGGCAATGTGTTGAGTGACGTTGTCATGACCACCTCTAGCGTGAGCTCAATGGTCAATGATTTAAATGGCGCCATTACCAATATTGCGGACAATAATCGCTCCGTCACCGAACGTACCAGCTCTCTTGCGGTTGCAACGGATGATATATCCGGCCGTATCACCAACCTATCTTCAACCACCGCTGAGCTTCGCGAGCATTCAAGCGAAACCTATGAATCTGCGAAAGCCGGTGCCAAAACCATTCGTGTGGTATTGGATAACCTGAAAGGCACCGTGGATGCAGTTAACCTAACGGGTAAACAACTCGATGAACTGGGTCGTTTGTCTTCCGACATTGATAACGTGATCGGCATGATCAATGATCTAGCGAACCAAACCAACTTGCTTGCATTGAACGCCGCGATTGAAGCGGCCCGTGCAGGAGAAGCAGGCCGTGGTTTCTCGGTAGTCGCCGATGAGGTCCGTTCGCTCGCCGAGAAAACCGTCGACGCCACCTCAAAAATCACAGACATTGTCAGCACCATACAGACGTCCACCAAAACAGCAATAGAGACGATGGAACAAGGCCAAGAACGTCTACGTGTTATCGAGCAAAATGGTGGTGAAGCAGAAAGTGCCATTCGCACCATCGAAAATAACGCGCAGACCAGCTCACAGGCCTCTGATGAAATGGCGACCTCTATTCAAGACGTTGCCAGCACCGCCGTACAAATGAGCACTGAAATGGATCAAATCGCTCAACAACTGAGCGAAGACAGTCACTCCATAGAACTGATTGTTAACAGCGCTCATCAGATTCACGACATGGCAAGTAGCTTGGCGGACAAAACCCGCGTCTTCACCCTACGCTAATCGTTCTAAAAGCGCCCGACCAGTACGATTACTGGTCGGGTTTTACGTCCCTCTCTTGATGCCCTGTAGCGCAAACGCTAGACTGTGCCTCCATTAAAAGAATTCTATCGGTCGCTCACAGCGCGGCATTTCGCTTACTTTCATCAGGAAACGCACAACCTATGCCGGATACCATTCCTGTCGATTCTGTGGGGCTTATCACACCACAGGTAGCACACTTCGATACACCGTTAGTGCTGGCTTGTGGTCAGACTCTGCCTAATTATCAGCTTGTTTATGAAACGTATGGAGAACTTAACGCTGACGCCAGCAACGCTATCTTGATTTGCCATGCGTTGAGCGGCGATCACCATGCGGCAGGGTATCATTCCATGGAAGATCGTAAACCAGGCTGGTGGGATTCTGCGATCGGCCCAGGTAAGCCGATTGATACCAACCACTTCTTCGTCATCAGTTTGAATAACCTCGGTGGCTGCTCAGGTAGCACTGGCCCAACAACGGTCAATCCCGCTACGGGTAAAGTCTGGGGTGCTGAGTTCCCCATGGTGACCGTGGAGGACTGGGTCGAAACCCAAGCGCGCTTTGCGGATCGTTTTGGTATTCAAACCTTTGCGGCCATCGTCGGTGGCAGTCTAGGCGGCATGCAGGTCTTAGACTGGAGCGTACGTTACCCTGACCGTCTTCAAGCCGCGGCCATTATCGCCTCAGCACCTAAGCTATCGACACAGAACATCGCCTTTAATGAAGTCGCACGCCAATCTATTCGCCGTGATCCACAATTCCATGACGGTCAATACATCGAACAAGACACCATACCGACCAATGGTTTAGGCTTAGCCCGCATGTTAGGACACATTACCTATTTGTCCGATGATTCGATGGGCAATAAATTTGGCCGCCAAATGCGCCACGATACCTACCAATACAACTACGAAGTTGAGTTTGAGGTGGAAAGCTACCTACGTTACCAAGGCGAAGCCTTTACCAAGCGCTTTGATGCCAATACCTATATGCTGATGACCAAAGCTCTGGATTACTTTGACCCGGCGGCGCGCGAAGGCGGTGACTTGGCAAAAGTACTCAGCAAAGCACAATGTGAATTCCTATTAGTCTCGTTCACAACAGACTGGCGTTTTTCCCCTGCTCGCAGCGAAGAGATCGTTGATGCTTTGATTCGCTCAGGCAAACATGTGAGCTACACCAAAATCGAAGCCATTGAAGGCCACGATGCATTCTTATTCCCGATTCCACGCTACATGAATGCCCTGCGCGGTTTTTTAAGTCGTGTTGCTAAACGTTTACCTAAGGAGAATGCCTAATGCGTGCAGACTTACAGCTCATCAGTGATTGGATCCCGTCCAACTCTCGCGTATTAGATTTAGGCTGTGGCGACGGCGCGTTGCTTGCCCACTTAAGCGAGCACAAAAATGTCGCAGGTTATGGTTTAGAGATCGACGCTGAAAACATTAATATGTGTATCGAAAGAGGCATCCCTGTTCTAGAGCAGGACATTGACCAAGGACTTCAGAACTTTGAAGAACAAGGGTTTGAAGTGGTTGTGATGGCGCATGCGCTTCAGCAGTTCCGTCGACCAGATTTGTTGCTCGACGAAATGTTACGCATTGGCAAAGAAGCGATCATCACCTTCCCTAACTTCGGTCACTGGCGCAACCGCGTACACTTAGGCATTAAAGGTCACATGCCTGTGTCCGAGTTCTTGCCTTACAATTGGTACGACACTCCCAACATCCACTTCTGTACTTTTAACGATTTTCGCGACTTATGTCAGGACAAAGGCCTAAAAGTACAACGCTGGGCCGCTGTTGATGGACAATTGCATGATCATTGGTGGACTCGTTTAATGCCCAATTTATTTAGCGAGACTGCTATTTTCAAAGTAAGCCGCTAACGTCGGAGAGAGATTATGAAATGGTTTCTAGGTGTTTTTACCACCCTATTGGTATCGTTTGCCCACGCAGATCAAGTGACGGACTTCGGACCCTATCAGCTGCATTACAACACCTTCGAATCCACTTTTTTAACGCCTCAGATTGCTAATCAATACGGTCTCATTCGCAGCAAAGGTCGAGGCTTGTTAAATGTGGCCGTGACCACTCAAGATCCGGGGGCACTGCCACAATCTCAACGCGCAATCGTGTCCGCTAAGGTAACCAACCTATTGGGGCAGATCGTGTCATTAGAGTTTATGACCATTGAAGAAGGCGACTCGATTTACTATCTAGCGCCTTTCACTAAAACCGATGACGAAATTTTAAAATTTACCGTCCAGGCGAAACTCAGTGCAGACAACCAACCCATGACGGTCACATTCCAACGCCACGTTTACGTGGACTAAAGGTAATCAGATGAGCCAAACCATCGTGCTCGCCAGCAACAATGCTGGCAAGATCAAAGAATTTAATGCCCTATTAAGTCAATTTAACTTTGAAGTAAAACCTCAAAGAGACTTTCACGTTGAGGATGCTGACGAAACCGGTTTAACGTTCGTCGAAAACGCCATTCTTAAAGCGCGTCACGCCTGTGCCGCAACAGGGTTACCTGCATTAGCCGATGACTCCGGTATCGAAGTGGATTTCTTAAAGGGTGCGCCGGGGATTTACTCAGCGCGTTTCGCAGGCGACCACGGCAACAATGAAGCTAACAACGCACTGCTGCTTGAAAAACTTGATGGTGTGCCTGCCGAACAGCGCAGCGCACGTTTCCATTGTGTGCTCGCTTTTATGCGTCATAAAGACGATCCAACGCCTATTATTGCCCATGGCACATGGGAAGGTCGTATTTTGGAGTCCGCTGAAGGTGTCGAAGGGTTTGGCTATGACCCCATCTTTTATGTGCCTGAAAAAGGCTGCAGCTCAGCTAGCTTGCCAAAAGAAGTCAAAAACCAGCTAAGTCATCGCGCCAAAGCCTTAAAAGATCTGGTCGAGGCGTTTAAAGCCCGTCAAATGCTATGAGCCATTTACCGCCTCTAAGCCTTTATATTCATGTCCCTTGGTGCGTACGAAAATGTCCGTATTGTGACTTCAATTCACATCAAGCCGATCGCTTTGAAGAAAATGGTCAACTGCCGGAGCAAGCCTACTTAGACCAATTGCTGGCGGATCTCGACGTGGACTTGGCGTATGTCGCCGGACGTCCTATTCAAACAGCGTTCATTGGCGGTGGCACACCAAGCTTAATGAGTGCGGATTTCTACTATCAGCTGTTTGATGCGCTGCGTGAGAAGCTCGATTGGGTGGATGGCGCTGAGATCACCATGGAAGCCAATCCTGGTACGTTTGAACAAGAGAAATTCGCCCACTTTCGCAAAGCAGGCATCAATCGACTATCCATTGGCATCCAAAGTTTCCAGCCAAACCTGTTGAAAACCCTAGGAAGAATCCACAACCGCGAAGAAGCCATCCAAGCTGTGGATAAGTCTCGCTTAGCCGGTTTCGATAATATCAACTTAGATTTGATGCATGGTTTACCTGATCAAAGCCTCGAAATGGCCTTAGCAGACTTACAACTTGCTATTGATCTCAACCCAGAACACCTCTCTTGGTACCAGCTAACCATTGAGCCAAATACGGAATTTTACCGCCGCCCGCCCACTCTGCCAGAGGACAACACCCTCTGGAATATTCAAGATGCCGGGCTTGAGTTGCTTGAGAAAAATGGCTACCAGCAGTATGAAATTTCTGCCAATGCCAAACAAAACCGTCAAGCTCAACACAATTTAAACTATTGGCGTTTTGGTGATTACATCGGCATTGGAGCAGGTGCGCATGGAAAGATCACACTGGCAAATGGGGAAATATTTCGTACACGAAAGACCCGACATCCGAATCACTACCTCAATAACCTGCCTGAAGCACTGTCTATCAAAGAAGCTATTAATGTAGAGGATTTACCCTTAGAGTTCATGATGAACCGCTTACGTCTGTTTGAAGCATTTTCGCTAAAGGACTATGAAATCTACGCCTATCGTACTGTGCCAACACAGCTTTTCGAGGCTTGCCAGCGAGCGGTCTCGTTAGAATTGCTGGATAAAGAGCGCTTTGATGCAGGAATTATCTGCACCACAGAGAAGGGAAAACTGTTCCTTAATGAGCTGCTTGAGCTGTTTATTAACGAATAAAAAATCCCCTTACAATCATTTGACATCTAAATAACTTACTGCCATTCTCGGTTTTGCAAGCCATAGGCGCTATTTGATGCTTATGGCGTTGCGTATTCAAAAGCTGCCAGCTCAGGGTTATGAGCTGATCGTTATCAACGCGAACGTAATCCAACTTACCGGTATTGCCTCGCAGAGCGACAATTGGAATGGCTGCTTAGAAGTTGTGTTTTATGTTCAGTTTATGGACGGCCTTCATTCCAATTGTTACCACCAAATACGATTTGGAGAAACAATATGAGCAAAGGTTCCTCGGAGAAAGGCCGGGAAGAGTACGATACGTCCTATAAAGCGGGTCAGGACAACGTACAATTCCTCGGATTAGATGTGCATAACCCTGTGTTTGGCATCTCGGCATTTATTATCTTCGCTTTCGTCATCGGCTCCATCGCCTTTCCTGACAACGCTAAAGATGTCTTAATGGCCGCACGTGGCTGGTCGATCAATCAATTCGACTGGTTTTTCATGGTCGCTGGTAACATCTTCGTCCTATTCTGTTTAGCGCTGATTGTCTTGCCTATGGGTAAGATTCGTCTCGGCGGTACAGAAGCTAAGCCGGAACACTCCACTCTTACATGGTTCTGTATGCTCTTCGCAGCAGGTATGGGTATCGGCCTAATGTTCTGGAGTGTGGCAGAGCCTGTGGCGTACTATACCGGCTGGTATGGCACTCCGCTCAATGTTGTGGCTAATACGCCCGAGGCAGAATCACTTGCCATGGGGGCTACCATGTTTCACTGGGGTCTTCATCCTTGGGCTATTTACGCGATCGTTGCTCTGTCGCTTGCTTTCTTTGCCTACAACAAAGGCTTACCGCTTACCATCCGCTCAGCATTCTATCCCTTATTTGGCGAACGCGTCTGGGGTGTACTAGGTCACTTTGTCGACATTCTGGCCGTTATTGCCACCATATTTGGTCTTGCAACGTCGCTTGGCTTTGGTGCACAACAAGCGACCAGTGGTTTGAACTTCTTATTTGATATCCCAAACACTCTGACAACGCAGATTATCGTCATTGCTGTGGTAACAGGGGTGGCTATTATTTCCGTTGCTCGTGGTTTAGATGGCGGTGTGAAGTTGCTGTCTAACATCAACATGATCATTGCGGCATTGTTAGCGGTTTTTGTTCTTGTTGTCGGCCACACAGGTGCCATTTTTGGAGCGATGGGAACCATCTTCGTCGGCTACCTAGAGAATATTATCCCGCTCAGTAACATGGTCGGCCGTGAAGACCAAACCTTCTACCATGGCTGGACTGTCTTCTACTGGGCTTGGTGGATCAGTTGGTCTCCATTTGTCGGCATGTTTATCGCACGTGTTTCACGTGGCCGTACTATTCGTGAGTTTATTACAGCTGTATTGCTAGTACCTACACTGGTGTCTATGGTGTGGATGGCAATCTTTGGTGGCTCAGCGATTGAGCAAGTCCAGCAAGGTGTTGGCTCACTCGCAGAAAACGGCATTACTGATGCGTCATTGGCCATGTTCCAAATGTTTGAGCACTTACCACTTACTTCGATCATTTCATTCATTGCGATTGTCTTGGTGTTGGTGTTCTTTGTAACGTCTTCCGACTCCGGCTCTCTGGTAATTGACGGCATTACTGCAGGTGGTAAAACTGATGCCCCAATGTCACAACGTGTGTTCTGGGCTATTCTTGAAGGTATTATCGCGGTCGCACTGCTTGTGGGGGGTGGCTCTGAAGCCTTAACCGCAATTCAAGCGGCAGCAATTACCATTGGTTTGCCATTTACCGTGTTGCTACTGGTCATGTGTGTCAGCTTGTTTAAAGGCTTACAATCAGACCTTAAATTTGTGCGTTAGTCATAACGTTTAATAATTATAAAGGCGGGGCAACCCGCCTTTATTGTTTTTATAGGGCCGCTTCGTTTATACTGCCCGTCCTCTTAAGGGAGTAATCTTCTTCGTTCACGAAGATCCACTGTCAACATAATTGAGCCTCACGCTCATGGCAATGGAGTCCATACGCATCACGCGCTGGATTGATGAGACTTAAGACGATCGCTTGTTCCAGGTGGGCACAAGCTATTCGTCTTATGTTTAATCGCCCACCGTTGGATACACTTAATGGAAGCCGTCCTTACCTCAATCTCTACCGTTGCTCTAGCCGAAATGGGTGATAAAACCCAATTGCTCGCGCTGTTTCTCGCTGCTCGATTCTCGTCAAAGTTCCAAATAGTGCTTGGCATCGTTGCTGCGACCATCATTAACCATTTAATCTCTGCGTGGATTGGCGTTCAAATTACTAACTGGATTCCGGGTACTTGGGTAAACTGGGTAATCGGTGCTAGCTTTATAGTCGTCGGCCTGTGGATACTGATTCCAGATAAAGATGACAGCGAAGAGAGCAAATTCCTAAAGTCTGGAGCCTTTTTCGCCACTTTTATCTTGTTTTTCATTGCAGAAGTGGGCGACAAGACACAGATTGCTACCGTATTATTAGGTGCTAACTATCATTCGGTACTATGGGTAACCGTTGGTTCAACGATTGGTATGCTGATCGCAAATGTGCCCGTTGTATACGCCGGTCAATGGCTAATGCAACGAATTGATCCCAAGAAAACACGTATCGCGGCATGTGTTTTGTTTGTCTTAATGGGGATCGCTGCCATTTTATACCCTGCCGTATAAGCGAGGACATTTATGGACGTCGAACTCTCGGAAATATTGGATACACTGTGTGAATACGCCCCTTTTATTGATTTAAAAGATGAGCCGATTTTGCAGGACATGGTGAAAGACATTGAAATCACCTACCTGCGGGCGGGCGAATGGGCGATTGCGCCTGAAGCACGTAACCAAACACTTTTCTTTATTCGTTCAGGTGCGATTGAAGCTAAGAACAAGAACGGCAAGCTACTACGTCGTATGCATGAAGGCGATGTGTTTGGCTCGTCCTCCTTGCTACGTGGGGGGCGTTCATCACATACCATGATGGCGTTAGAAGATTCGTTACTTTACCGTATCCCTGCTCGCTGGTTTATTCAGTTTTACAGCGAGTTCGACTCTTTCTCCGACTTCTTTGAGCTTTCTCGTGAAGTCCGTTTGAAGACAGCTATGGACAACCAATCATCCGATTTATCGTTGATGACCTGTCCCGTGCATTCGCTTCTTCGTCGCCCACCGATTACGGCCAACCATGATGTTGACATCAAAACGGCGGCCAATATCATGTCGAACGAGCGTGTTTCTTCTTTGTTGATTACCGAAAATAACAGTCTGGTCGGTATTTTAACCGACCGCGACTTACGTAATCGTGTTGTGGCAAAAGGTTTACCGCTGGATGTGCGTGTCGATATGATCATGACGCAAAACCCAGTGACGGTCGACGCGGGTGACTTTGCCTCCGAAGCGGTGCTAAAAATGATGGCGACCAATATTCACCATTTACCGGTGGTAAAAAACGGTCGTCCTTTCGGCGTGATCAGCACTGGCGATTTGGTGCAACGTGAAAGCCACGGTTCAGTCTATGTCATCAGCGATATTTTCAAACAAGAAGATGTCGACGGATTAGTTGCCATTAGCCAGAAAATGGACCACATTTTTACGCAGCTGGTCAACGCCGATGCCAACACACAAATGATTGGCAATGCGATGTCGCACATTGGCGTAGCCTTTGTGAAGCGATTGTTGCAGCTTGCCGAACGTGAATTAGGGCCGCCGCCTATTCCTTACTGTTTCCTAGCGCTTGGGTCTCAAGCACGAGAAGAACAAACCATCAGTACTGACCAAGATAATGCGCTGATTTTGCACGACCGTTATGACAAAGCATTGCATGGTGACTATTTCCGCGAGCTGAGCGATTACGTCTGTAAAAATCTAGACCGCTGTGGTTACCCTCTTTGTACAGGGGACATCATGGCGATGAATCCACGCTGGCGCATCCCCTTATCTGAGTGGAAGAAAACCTTTGCGGAGTGGATCGAAAAACCGAAAGCCGAAGCCTTGCTTCATGTGTCGATCTTCTTCGATCTACGCGGCATTTACGGAGATAAGACCCTTGCTCGTCAGCTAAACAGCTATATCCGTGAGTTAGCCAAAGAAAATAAAGGTTTCTTATCTGCGCTGGCGCGTAATGCAAACCAGCGTACACCGCCATTGGGGTTCTTCCGACAGTTTGTACTGGATGGCGAGGGGAAACAGTCACGTACTTTTAACTTAAAATCTCGCGGTATTGCACCGATTGCCGATTTGGTACGCGTGCATGCGTTGGCATTAGGCTCGAATAAACTGAACACTTTTGAGCGTTTAGAAGATATTGAGGAAGCCGGCATTATGCCGGATGGTCGAGCTCGCGATTTGATTCTTGCGCTGGAAATGATCGGCATGGTACGTATCAAAAACCAGAAGAACCAAATCGAAGAAGATGAGTTCCCTAATAACAACGTTGACCCAGAAACCTTATCCGAATTTGAGCGCCGTCATTTACGTGATGCATTCAACATCGTTTCACGTCAGCAAGAGTTCTTAAAATACCGTTACCCTGGAAAAGGCTAAGTACTGCCAATGAACCCGAAACAGCTACCGGACAACTGGCAAGAAGCGTTCGCAAAATTAGCAGAGGAGTGCCAATCTCCTGCTTTAAAGCGTTTTTATGGCGCGGGCGTGCCAGGTTTAGATAAGCCATTAGAGGAGACTCCCTTGGTGTCTCTTGATATCGAAACAACGGGATTGGACCCTAATAAAGACGACATTGTCAGCATTGGGCTGGTGGACTTTAACCTTGAGGGCATTCGCCTAAACAGTGCATGTTACTGGTTAGCAAAACCCCATGGCCCACTGACTCACGAATCGGTTGCGATTCATGAGATTACCCATTCGGAAATCCAAGATGCGCCACGTTTATCGAGCTTCTTGGACGAAGTATTGGATGCCATAGCCGGTAAGATTGTCGTGATTCATTGTGCGGCCATAGAACGACCGTTTCTATACGAAGCGGCCATGAAACATTATGGTGAACCACTTCTGTTTCCGATGCTCGATACCATGGCCATTGAAGCCAATGCGATTCATAAGCCTTGGTGGCAGCGCTTTGGACGACAGCCATCACTGCGTTTAGATGCTTGTCGTCAGCGCTATAACCTACCACGTTATCGCGCTCATCAAGCCTTGATGGATGCTGTGTCCTGTGCCGAGTTGCTCCAAGCTCAAGTGTCTCATCACTTAAACAAAGAGCACCTTACCTCAGAATACGACGTCTAATCAGTTAAGCTTATTACGCAAGAGTCGCGTAATAAGCTTGATACGCTGGCAGCGTCAGTGTTTGCCCCAACATTTGACTTTCAAAACCATGCCCTGTTAACACTTCACCGACCGTTTCTGTGAGTGTCGCTTGCTGAGATTGCCCTGTGACGTTGATGACAACCACCACAGTTTCCTCTTCATAACATCGCGTAAACGCCAATAAGTCCTCATTGCCAACGTCGACAAACGTTAATTCACCACGCACCAACGCAGGCTGCGACTGTCGCCAGTGAATCAATTGACGAACCTGATGCAAAAACGAGTCTGGGTTGGCTTCTTGAGTGGCCACACTCAATGGCAAGTGCCGAGCATCTACTGGTAACCACGGTTCAGTGGTCGAGAAACCACCATGTGAAGCATCCTCCCACACCATCGGTGTTCGGCAGCCATCACGGCCTTTAAACACTGGCCACAGCGGAATACCATAAGGATCTTGAATACGCTCAAACGGCACATCCGCTTCCGGCAGACCGAGCTCTTCTCCTTGGTACAAACAGACACTGCCACGCAAAGACAGCGTTAGCGCTAAAATCACCAATGGATACTGAATCGGATCTTCATCAGCGCCCCAACGCGTCCGCATGCGCACCACGTCATGGTTTGACACCGCCCAGCACGGCCAGCCATCACGCACACTGTCATTAGTGGTACGAATAACATCGCGCAGAAATTCTGGAGAACGAGGTTTATTGAGTAACTCAAAGGTATACGCCATATGCAGCTTGTCACCACCGTCCGTGTATTGCGCCATCCGTTTAAGCGGGAAATCATCGCCGATTTCACCCACCGTAGTGGTGCCTGGAAATTCATCCATCAAGGCCCGTAGCTCTTGTAAAAATATCAGGTTTTCTGGGCGGCTTAGGTCATACACATGACGCTGATAGGTATAGGGGTTGTCCTCTGGCGCGCCTTTGGTTTTCGGTTCGCCCGGCGGCACTGGCGGATTGTCTTCTAACCCTTGGCTGTGAAAATAAAAGTTCACCGTATCCAAGCGAAAGCCATCCACTCCCATTTCTAACCAAAAACGCATGCTGTCCAAATGAACGTTACGCACCTCAGGATGATGAAAATTAAAATCCGGTTGAGACTCTAAAAAGTTGTGCAAATAATACTGTAAACGGCGACAGTCCCATTTCCAAGCACTGCCACCGAAGATTGCCAACCAATTATTGGGCGGCGTGCCATCGGGTTTTGGATCTGCCCAAACGTACCAATCCGCCTTCGGGTTAGTACGATCTTGACGGCTTTCTTCAAACCAAGGGTGTTGATCCGAAGAATGACTGATCACCTGGTCGATCATCACTTTCAAGCCGAGCTCATGGGCTCGCTCAATTAAGCGCTGGAAATCCGCTAACGAACCAAACATAGGGTCAATGTCACGATAATCACTGACATCGTAGCCGAAATCTTTCATCGGAGAAGTAAAAATGGGAGATAGCCAAATGGCATTCACTCCCAAAGAAGCCACGTAATCCAGCTTGCCTGTAATGCCCTTTAAGTCGCCAATACCATCGCCATTGGCATCCATAAAGCTACGTGGGTAAATTTGATAAATGATTCCCCCCTGCCACCAGTTCAACGCCATCACCCTACTCCTGTATTTGATTCACCAGCGCACCTTACGTGCGATCTGCGGTTAAATTGTGTCGAGTCGAAGCTGTGCTTGTTCTAACGACGGCAAAGATGGATAGGCACCGGTTTTGGTCACGGCTTCTGCACCACACGCCACAGCAAATCGAATGCACGCTTCTAGCTCGGTCTGTGTAAAGCTTTGCAACGAGGCACGATCACCGCCACGTTCTGCTAATTGATACAGCAAGCCTCCGACAAACGCATCTCCTGCCGCCGTGGTATCTTTTACATCCACTTTAGGAGCAATCACTTCTCCAGAACCTTGCTCACCTGCAAAGTAACGTACAGGATTGCCACCATCGGTTAAGACAAACAGTGACACACCGTCGCTTAGTAACTCGTTGATCAATACCAATGGCTCGTTCGACAACACTTCTAGCTCTTCCAAGCTGGCTTTAATAACGTCTCCTTGGCGCATCCAATCGACCACACGCTGAACTTCAACTTGATGATCAGGCCATAAATTAATACGCAGATTCACATCAATACTGACAATCCAGTTCGCGGCTTTGGCTAGTTCAATGCCCGCCATAGTGGCAGTCGTAATGTCCGCTTCGGTTAACGTATTCGAACAGGTATGAAAAACGCCCGCTTCGTCAGCAAACCATTCCGCTTTAAAGTCTTCGCCACGAAATAACATGTCGGCCGATGGATTGCGATAAAATTCAAAACTACGCTCGCCTGTTTGATCGAGACTCACAAACGCCAGTGCGGTCTTCGCTTCTTTGGTCATCAGCATACTACTTGTGTTCACACCATAGCGATTCAATGATGCTTTTAAATAGTGCCCAAAAGCATCGTCACCCACTTGTCCGGCAAAATGGCTGTTCCCCCCTAAACGAGCAACCGCCACCGCCACGTTAGCGGGTGCGCCACCTGGGTATTTGGTAAATGACTCAAGCCCATCTAAAGCCGTATCGCCATTCGAAAGGAAGTCGATTAAGGCTTCACCAAAAGCCATTACTTTTGTCGTCATCGTGTTGTCTCTCTCTTATTGTTAATATCAGCCGTGTGCCTTACAGCAACTGGCGAATATGTCTGAAACGTCGCGGCTGAATACATGTTACTATAGCCGCCACAGACAATTACTGACTCTATTATCTAGGCCGTTGGTTAACAAACGGTTTCTTGCTAGACTCTTTTCCTTATCTGATTATTTATTATCCAATGATACTTATATGACAAAAACTAAATGCGTCTACGTTGTGGATGACGACGATGAGATTCGTTCTTTGCTCAAATCGTACCTAGAAAAGAATCAGTATCAGGTTCGAACGGCCGATTCGGGCGAATCCTTTTTGGCTGCATTTAACCCGACAGATGATGTAGATTTGGTTATTCTGGACGTCCGCTTACCCGGTGCCGATGGTTTTTCCGTGTGCCGAACCTTGCGCACTCAATCCAATGTACCTGTCATCATGTTGACCGCTAACTCCGATGAAATGGACCGTATTATCGGCCTTGAAATTGGCGCGGATGACTACTTAGCTAAACCGTTCAATCCGCGCGAATTATTGGCTCGCATCAAAGCCATCCACCGTCGCATGGAACACATCAATGATGTGCCCGAACCAGTAGAAGACAGTGTGCCGGATGCTCACCGTTTTTATCGCTTTGCCCAATTTGTGCTGGACACTTTAACTCGCGAGCTCTCCGTTGGAGGCGTTAAAGAATCGTTAAGTGGTGCGGATTACAACTTACTGATGTTATTCGTCACCAACCCAGGCACAGTGCTGACACGAGACTACATTGCGGAAAACACGCGTGGCCGTGATACCACCCCGCTGGATCGGTTTATCGATGTGCACGTCAGCCGTTTGCGCCAACGCTTAAGAGAAGACGCACGCCAACCACAATTGATCAAAACGGTACGTGGACAAGGCTACATCCTCACAGCACACGTCACAGCGACTGATGATGACCACTCTGCATCGAGTTAAACGTTGGTTCCAATCTTTAACAGGCCAAATCGTTATCATCATGACCTTTGGTGTCGCGGCCGTACAGCTGATCGGCTCAAGCATTTGGTTGCATCAAGTCGAAGCTGATACCCGTGAAAACGTTCGTGAAGTGTCCAAGCACATGGCGTTTCGAATCGCCGCGACCGTCAGTTATTTCACGTCATTACCGCAGAATTACCGCCATATTGTCATTGATCAACTGCAAGATATGGGCGGAACACGGTTTTTTGTGACCTTGAACCGAGAAGAGATTTTAATCAACCCTATTGAAGACTCGCCCCTTAAAGACATTGTCAAAGCCGAAGTTCAAAACACGCTGAGCAAACAGCTCGGCATCAGCAATGCCAAGATTGCCTTCTCTAGCCCCGAAGACTTACACGTTATCAACAATCACACGCGATTGGTTGATTTGCCGGAACGCTGGGGACACCACAGTTTACTCGTCAAACCGCTCACACCGCCCATTATCGTGATTCAAATTCCAATCAACGACTCAGATTGGTTGTATTTGGCCAGCCTTATGCCAGATCCCTATTTTCTTGAAGAAACGACGTCACCTCTAAGCCGTGACCGGGTCTTCTCATTAATCGTGTCCGTGACCACAGTACTGCTGCTCACCCTACTCATTCTGCGCCGCACGACACGACCACTGGCAGTACTGGCCAGAGCGGCGGAACGTTTCGGTCAAGGTGACTTTAAACCATTACGAGAAGTCGGTGCACTGGAAGTAAAGCATACGGCCCATGCTTTTAACGACATGCAGGCAAGGATTCAGCGTTACCTGAATGATCGAGAGAAGCTATTTGCCGCCATTTCACATGACCTGAAAACCCCCATCACACGGCTTCGTTTACGCGCTGAAATGTTAGATGACGAGGATACTCGCGAAGCCATGGTGCGCGACCTTGAAGATCTTGATTTGTTGGTAAAAGGGGCGATTCAGAGTGTAAAAGAAACTGATATTCACGAAAACCGCGTCGAAATCGACATCATGCGCTATCTTAAAGACATCCAACACAGCGCCAACCAAATGACGCAAGCGATGACCATTATTGGCACCTTACAGACCCCCTACATCGGCAAGCCTTTGGCTATTCGCCGCTGCTTAGGAAACCTGATCGACAACGCGTTGTACTACGGTCATCATGCTGAAATCCACATAGAAGACGGGGTGGATGAACTGTGTATCCGTATTTGCGATCAAGGCCCAGGGATTCCTGATACGAAGCTGGACCATGTGTTCCAACCTTACACTCAGCTATCAAGCTCTCAAGGCGGACGCACTGGCAGTGTTGGTCTTGGCTTAAGCATTGCACGCAACATTGCCCGCGCCCACGGTGGTGAGGTCTCCCTGCAAAACCGTGAACAGGGTGGTTTAGAAGTACGTCTATGGCTCCCGCGCCATTAAGGGCTGATCACGCAATAACCTTGTTACGACATCGCTTGGTTGGGCTTTGGCAAACAAATACCCTTGCCCTTTGTGACAACCTTGGCTGGCTAAGTCCAATGACTGCTGCTCGGTTTCAACTCCTTCTGCAACCAAATCGAACCCTAGGCCTTCCGCTAAAAACACAATGGCTTGAGTGATCATGGGATCAGACAAGTCTTCACTGCCGCTACCGGACACAAAACAACGGTCGATTTTGATACGATCTATCGGCAAAGTTTTTAAATAACGCATGGAGGAATAGCCAGTGCCAAAGTCATCAATTGCGATGCCCACCCCTACTTTGCGAATTTCATTCAATACATAAAGACTCGTAAGGCCGCTGTCGACAAACACCTCTTCTGTTAGCTCTAGCATCAAGCTCCCTGCTGGAAGTCGGTAGGTTTTTACCATTTTCTGAACCATTTCTTCAAAACCAGCCTGACGCAAATGGCGTGGCGATATATTGACCGACATGCTTATAACAAAGCCTTCATCCAGCCAGCATCTTAGCTGCTGACACGCGGTTTCTAATACCCATTCGCCTAATGCACCAATCAGCCCAACACGATTTGCTTCATCGATAAACTCCCCTGGCATCAGTAAATTACCATCGGGCAATCGCCAACGAATCAGCGCTTCTACACCATGAATTTGGTGACTATCGAGTGACACAATAGGCTGGTACTGCAATTCAAATTCGTTATTGGCTAAGGCTCGCTGTAGGCCATTTTCAACGCGAGTTTCCTTGTGCAAACGAGCCTGTAAGCTGTCACTAAACACCATATGATGTTGATTGCTTTCAAGTTTTTTACACTCATACAATGCCATATCGGCTTTTCGCATGAGCTCAGAGACTGTCTCACCTTGGTCTGGGTACAGCGCAATGCCCATACTGGCCGAGACTTCTAGATGCTTACAGTCGAGTACCGCATAACGAGAAACTTCCGCCAGCACTTTATTAGCAATTCTATTTAAGCTCGAGACATCCTGCACATTGTCTAATAGTAAGGTGAATTCGTCACCGCCAATGCGCGCAACAAAGTCACTGGCGCGAATCGATTCTTGAATACGTTTACCCACTAATGTCAGCAACATATCGCCCACATGATGACCTAATGTATCGTTTACGTTTTTAAAACGATCCAGATCAAGAAACGCCACGGCTAATCGGGTTTTATTGCGCCGCGCACGTGCTATGGCCAGCTCCGCATGCTCTTCAAATATCAAACGGTTCCCTAGACCAGTCAAAGGGTCGCGTTTAATCAGCATTGAGATTTGCTGCTCGGCTTTCTTACGCTCAATTGAGTGCCGCACACTGCGCTCTAGAAGTGCCGTTGTCAGTTCATCTTTGGGAATAAAATCCGACGCCCCAAGTTGCATCAGTACATCGTCTAACTCCGAAGCATCGCCTCCAGTCAGCACAATGATGGGCGTCTCAAGACCAATTAATTTAGCGTGTTTAAACAAATCCATGGCCGTATGACCATCCAAAAAATAGTCTGCCAGTATGGCATCGAATTCCTGCTCGACTAATGTCTTCACAGCCTCTGAAAAGCTTGCCGCGTGATGCAAGTCAAAGTGAGAGCGATGAGCACGCGCAAGATAGGTACGCAGGAGAATAAAATCTTCGTGATCGTCTTCGATTACCAGAACTGATAAGCTTTTCTTATCCACGATTTCTCCTTCTAGGTTGATTGCTACACATAGCGTCGGCACAAAATATCAAGTTTACGGGTCAGATCTTGTACTCGGTCTGGTTTACCAAGATGCTCATCAGCCCCTAAAGACAAACTTCTCACTCGCTCTTCTGTCATTCCCGATGTGGAAAAAACAACAATAATAAGGTCTTTATATTGCGCTTCGGAACGTAATTCTTTCAGCCATTCTAAGCCGGTCTTACACGGCATATTTAGATCTAATAATAAGATAACAACAGATTCCAAAGACTGCGTTATATAGTCTTCAGAAAGGTAAGACGTAAACGCTTGGCTCGTCTGTATGTGCTGAAACGGCACATCATACTCAAGACGCTTAATCGCCGTTGAAACCAGCAGTGCATCTTCAGGGTCATCATCGAGCATCACGATGCGCACCGGATTTGCGTTAATTTGAGACATGCTGATCCACCTGCTGTTTGGGTAATTCAATCAACATCGTTGTACCTTCTCCCTCTTGCGACTGAGCAACAATTGTTCCGCCGTGTCGTAACACTATCTTGCGGCAAATGGCGAGCCCCATACCAGTACCAGAATAGTCCTGACGATCATGTAATCGCTTAAAAATATCAAATACTTGTTCCGAAAATTGTGGATCAAAGCCAATCCCATTATCACGCAATTCAAGATAAATGCTGTCTTCTTTTTCCTGTCCGGAAATAAACACTTCAGGCACACGATCCGGGTGATGATACTTCAAGCTGTTACTGATTAGGTTCTGAAACAATTGCCGCATTTGTACTTGATCCACCTCGGCACTGGGCAGCGATTCGATGTGTATCTGGGCTTGAGTTTCTTCGATGATCAGCTGCAAGTCTTCCAGCACTTCCTCTAATAAAGGGTTCAGCCTAACACTCTTAAACGGATTCGCCTTTGATGTCACACGGCTGTACGCCAATAAATCCGTTAATAAATCTCGCATGCGTTGGGCCGCATTGACAATATAACCTGAGAACACTTGGCCTTCTTCGTTGAATTTCCCATACTCACCTTCTTGTAACAGGATCGAAAAGGAAATAATTTTACGCAGTGGTTCTCGCAAGTCGTGGGACGCAATGAAAGCAAACTCCTGTAACTCTCGGTTCGATACTTCCAATGCTTCATTACGTTCATGTATGCGCTTTTCGTAAGCTTTACGCTCACTAATATCAACAATGGCCGCCACAATTTCAGTATTGCCATCCAGTTCAACAGGATGCAAGCCTACTTCCAGCGGCACATACGAGCCATCTAACCGTGCGCCATACAAATCACGCCGTGCCCCCATTTTGCGTTTCGAGGGCTTAGCCTGAAAACCATCGCGATCCACTTCATGGCGCTCTCGTAATTCACTCGGTACTAAACTGTCGACAGACCGTCCGACTAACTCTTGCACCTGACAACGGAAAATGGAAGCGACCATGCTGTTCGCTTGAGTAATGATGCCATCACGATTCACTACCAACATACCATTGGGGGCCGACTCAAAAATGCTCATCATGCGTTTGTTGGCTTGTTCTGTAGCCTGCACTTCCAGCTCTAACTTGTCTTTAATTTCTTGCAGCTCACTGGTACGCAGCGCGACTTCATGCTCTAAAGAGTCCGACAAACGACGTAATTCCGCTTCGACACTGCGTCGACGATCAATCTCTTCTTGCAGCCGTTGATTGTTTAAATGCAGGGATTTCGATCGATTACGCTCGCGCCAATTAAATAAAAGATACAACAACGCTAGCGTCGCACCGATGCCATAGGCAGCATTTAGAATCATGGTCACCATGCCAGAGAAGGACTCAGGATGGTAATGTGAATGGTCAAACACCAGATCCGTGACAGACAAAATGATCAGCATAATCGATAACCAAAATAGGCTGCTTGGCCTCTCTTGATCTGCTTTATTGCGGGAAATTTTCCAAATGAAAACAAGCATTAATGAATAAAGGGCGAGAAAAAAAACATCGACCGCTAAATAGGTTTGCGTGTTCACACTGCCTCCTTGCCCTATTAGGTAAAACCTAAATCAAATTTCAGTATAGCTGAAGATTATTAGCGCACAGTAACATGACATGCATTAGAGAAATTTATTGCATACCAAATACTTCCCTCTTGTCAAAACAGCACTTTGCAAGACTTTGATACATTTGGTTGCTCTACTTTACTACTTACGTGCATAAGGTTTGCTACATTTGTTATGTCTAAGTGAGCATTTCTTATGCTGATGATCTAGATTGATAAAAACGTTAGTTACAAAGTCCCATAACAATAACAAGGGTTACTGACCATGAAAAAGATTGCATTAGGTTTATCGAGTCTTGCCATTTCTGTTGCTGCAGCGACAGCGCACGCAGGTGAAGTAGAAGTACTGCATTGGTGGACATCCGGTGGTGAAGCCGCTTCGATCAACGTTCTAAAGGACTTGATGACAGAAGAAGGCCACACTTGGAAAGACTTCGCTGTTGCGGGTGGCGGCGGTGAATCTGCAATGACCGTTCTAAAATCTCGCGCGATCGCTGGCAATCCGCCTGCGGCGGCACAAATCAAAGGCCCTACTATTCAAGAATGGGGCGATCTTGGCTTCCTAACAAACCTTGACGCTGTTGCCGAACAAGGTCAATGGGATGTTGTCCTACCTCAAGTTGTCAGCGATGTGATGAAATACGACGGTCACTATGTGGCAGCGCCGGTTAACGTGCACCGTGTAAACTGGATGTGGGCGAACCCTGAGATCTTCAAAAAAGCGGGCGCTAGCATTCCAACAACGTGGGATCAGTTCTTCGAAGCAGCAGACAAAATCAAAGCAGCCGGCTTCACGCCACTTGCTCACGGTGGTCAAGCTTGGCAAGACGCGACGCTATTCGAAGCCATTGCACTGTCCAAAGGTTCACAGTTCTACAGCGCAGCCTTTATCGGTCTAGACGATGCAACATTGCGTGGCGATGAAATGGTTGATGTGTTCAAAAAGTTCAAGAAGACCCGTGACTACGTAGACCAAGGTTTCTCAGGCCGAGACTGGAACATTGCCACCTCGATGGTGATCAACGGTGAAGCAGCGATGCAAATCATGGGAGACTGGGCCAAAGGCGAATTCACAGCGGCAGGCAAAAAAGCTGGCATTGATTACGTCTGTTACGCAGCGCCAGGCACAAGTGGCCAATTTACGTTTAACATCGACTCTCTAGCGATGTTCCAAGTGGATGATGAAGGGGCGCAAAGCGCTCAACAAGATCTTGCTAAGCTAATGCTTGAGCCAACGTTCCAAGAAACCTTTAACCTAAACAAAGGCTCTATCCCTGCACGTTTGAACATGCCTCGTGACAAGTTCGATACCTGTGCACACTCTTCAATGGATGCTTTCCTAGCCAGCTCAACAACGGGCGATCTCGTACCAAGTATGGCACACGGCATGGCTGTGAACTCAATGGTGCAAGGTGCGGTATTTGATGTGGTCACTAACTTCTACAACAGCGAATCTATGACCGCTGAAGAAGCAGTAGATCGCCTTGCTCGTACCATTAAGGCAAGCATGTAACACGCGTTACAATCTGAGGCCAACCCAAGGGTTGGCCTCTCTTCTCTCCTCTAAAGTAGAAGCCCCGATTATGAACAAAAACGCCGCCAATGCTGGGTCTGGAGCGACTCAAGCTGGTCGTCCTGCGCGCCTGAGTTTGGCCGATTGGATGCCCAAAATCGTCATGGCACCGACTGTCGTAGCGGCCGTCGTGTGTATCTACGGCTACATGATATGGACTGCCGTACTCTCTTTCACAAACTCTCGTATGCTGCCTTCGTACAAATTCGTTGGCCTAGAACAATACGAGCGTTTATTTATGAATGACCGCTGGATCGTTGCTCTGACTAACCTTGGGGTATTCGGTGGTTTGTTTATCCTGATTTGTTTGTTTCTTGGCGTCATGCTGGCGATCTTCCTAGATCAGAAGATTCGAGCAGAAGGCGCGATTCGTACCATTTACCTTTACCCAATGGCGATCTCATTCATCGTAACGGGTACCGCGTGGAAGTGGTTGCTTAACCCAACCAACGGTATTGAGAAAATGATGATCGAACTGGGCTTTGAAGACTTCCGCTTCAACTGGCTATCTGACCCAGACATGGTCGTTTACTGTTTGGTCATTGCGGCCGTATGGCAAGCATCTGGCTTCGTCATGGCGCTTTTCTTAGCAGGTCTGCGTGGTGTGGACGGTGAAATGATCAAAGCCGCTCAACTCGATGGCGCGGGCATTATTACCACTTACCGACGCATTATTTTACCATCGCTAAAACCCGTCTTTTTCAGTGCGTTAGTGATCCTGTCACACATTGCCATCAAGAGTTTCGACTTAGTCGCCGCGTTGACCAATGGTGGTCCAGGCTACTCGTCTGATCTACCGGCAAACTTCATGTATGCCCACGCCTTTACCCGTAGCCAGATCGGTTTAGGTGCGGCATCAGCAATGGTCATGTTGGGCTGTGTTTTGGCGATCCTGATCCCTTACTTGTACTCAGAACTACGAGGTGAGCGCCATGAGTAACGTAGCAAAACGTCAGACTTCTGGGTTAGACAAAGTATTACGTGTGGCGCTGTATGTTTGCCTACTGGCGATGGCAGCCGTGTACTTAGCACCGTTCATCGTCATGCTGCTTACGTCCCTAAAAGACGTAGAAGAGATTCGCAGCGGCACCTTGTTGTCACTACCAGGTTCCATAGACTTCAGCGCGTGGTCAAAAGCATGGAGCGGGGCGTGTACGGGTAGCCAGTGTGAAGGCATGGCACCGTACTTTATGAACTCGTTCAAGATCGTTATTCCTGCTGTGGCGATTTCGACACTGCTGGGTGCGATCAATGGTTACGTCATTTCCCACTGGAAATTCCGTGGCAGCGACTTTTTCTTTGCCGCACTGTTGGTGGGTTGTTTTATTCCGTTCCAAGTGATCCTGTTGCCAATGGCGCGTACTTTGGGTTGGCTAGGCATTGCTAACACCACAACGGGCTTGGTGCTGGTACACGTGGTGTACGGTGTGGCGTTTACGACTTTGTTTTTCCGTAACTTCTATCAATCCATTCCAGGAGAATTGATCAAAGCGGCGCGCTTAGACGGTGCCGGTTTCTTTACCATCTTCTACCGTATTATCTTGCCGGTTTCGACGCCGATCATCGTCGTTACGGTTATTTGGCAGTTCACGCAAATTTGGAACGACTTCCTATTTGGCGTGGCGTTCTCTGGCTTCGACACACAACCTGTGACGGTAGCCCTTAACAACCTCGTTAACACCAGCTTCGGTGGTAAGGAATACAACGTCGACATGGCCGCCGCCATCATCGCCGCCCTACCGACCCTATTGGTTTACGTGTTAGCAGGTAAGTATTTCGTACGCGGCCTCACAGCCGGTGCGGTTAAAGGTTAAGTTTGTAAGGTTGAACCGTGCGCCGGCGACAACATCCGCCGGCCCGTTACAGAATTTGGAGAAACAACATGGCAAATCTCGTCATTGAAAATGTTAAAAAACGCTACGGCCAAACGGAAATTCTAAAAGGCATCAATATTTCCATCGAAGCCGGTGAGTTTCTGATCCTAGTGGGTCCATCAGGTTGTGGTAAATCCACGTTAATGAACTCGATTGCGGGTCTTGAAGACGTGTCTGAAGGGCGCATCTTAATCGACGACAACGACGTTACTTACTCAAGTCCGAAAGACCGCGACATCGCGATGGTGTTCCAGTCTTACGCACTGTATCCAAATATGACCGTCGCGCAAAACATATCATTCGGTTTAGAAATGCGTAAAGTGCCAAAAGACGAGCGCGAAGCCGAAGTACAGCGTGTTGCAGATATGTTGCAAATTGGTCACTTGTTGAAACGTAAGCCCGCTCAGCTGTCTGGTGGTCAGCGTCAACGTGTCGCCATGGGTCGCGCCTTAGCTCGCCGCCCTAAGATGTACCTTTTCGACGAGCCATTGTCGAATCTTGATGCCAAGCTGCGTGTTGAAATGCGTACGGAAATCAAAAAGCTACACCAAAAACTGGGCACCACCATCGTCTACGTGACCCACGACCAAATCGAAGCCATGACACTGGCCGACCGCATCGCCGTTATGAAAGACGGTGAAGTACAGCAACTGGGCACACCACAGGAAATCTACGACAACCCAACCAACTTGTTCGTAGCAGGTTTTATGGGTTCTCCAGCAATGAACTTCGTCCCAGCGAAAGTGGTTGAGCAGAACGGTGCATTCGCATTGGAACTGCAAGCCAGCAAGCCCACCGTTGTCCCCTTCCCAGATCAAGAAAGCCTGAAACCCTACTTAGGCAAGGAGATTCTATTGGGACTGCGCCCTGAAATGATTACCGAGCCGCAGCCACACAAAGAAGGCGCTGAATTTGTCGTCACCGCGGACATTGATGTCGAAGTCACCGAGCCAATGGGTGCCGACACCATGGTGTTAACCCGTATTTCAGAAGCCGAAGTCAACTGCCGCTGTAATCCTGTTTACCCGACCAAAGCCGGTGAAACCATCGCCATGATGCTTGATACCTCCAAAGCCGTCGCGTTTGATAAAGACACTGGCGAACGTATCGATCGATAGCTTTTAACCGTTGTTTAAGAGGAAGTTTGCCGGCCCTAGGGCCGGCTTTTTTTGGCGCGCTGGAAAGTGGGATAACTGTATAGGCATCGAAAATTTTACGTAAACAGGCTTTCTGTTGAAGGAATGATCACTTAGAGTTTCGAGCATTATAAAGTTTATCAAGATAAGGATATCTGACTGATGCAATCACTCGTCAATAACAGCAATGACTATTCTGCAGAATTCGAACGCCGCTTTTACCAGAAGACCGCTTATCAAAACTCTTATGAGCCTGTTTTCTATTACGTAAAACCGGGTGATACACTCAGTCAGATTATTACCAGCTACTACGATATTCGCTACGGCACGACAGAATACGACTATGCGCTTTTGCAAGTTCTATTCAATAATAAACACATCACCAACCCTAACTCGATCCAGCCTCGACAAGTTATCAGCTTACTTCCTATGACACCGCGCTATGGAGTATCCATGTGTCTAGAAGAAGATGCGGCTCAGCAAGATTTTGAAGTGCTCAGAAACAAAGCAATGAATAACAACTCAGTGATGGCATTTCGACCGAACGATTCAGCAACCCAGCAATTTCTTAGCAGCATTCCAAGCGACCCTCAAGAACGAGACATGTTTTGGACATTAGCTTGGCTACAGTCAAACTATGACATTTTATCGACTGGCGCAGCAGCAACAGCCAATGTACTAGGAGAACTCGCGGGAGAGCAAAACAGCAGTTTAATCAAGGAAGTAGATTCACTTTACATTCAATATCAGAACAAAAAACTAACTAAATCCCAGTACGATTATAAAAGAAGGCAAGTGTTAAAAAACTACTCTCAAAGAGTAGGCCCTGTTTTCGAAAGGGCTGTGTTCAATGGCCAAACCACCCAACAAGCAATACGCATTAACCGAACAAAAGCCTTACCTGCAAATGCCAATATATTAAAATATGCTGGCCGTCTAAATGAGCTTGCTAAACTAGCATCAAAAGGTGGCTTAATTTTGACGGGCTTCGGGGTTGTTAAAGGGGCGCATGATATGTGTCAGGCTGATAATATACATGAGAAAAATGAAATTTTTGTAGAGACTCTTAGTGGAGCAATTGGTGGAACGCTAGCAGGAATAGGCGCAGGTATAATTTTAGCATCTACTCCTATTGGCTGGGTAGGCATATTAGCTATTGGGGCAGTTTCTGCTTTGGCTGGGCTTGGAGCAGGAAAGCAAGCTAGATCAACATACAACATGTTTGGTGACCCAGTGGATATCGTATCATTAACAAGAGCACAAGCAATTTGCGACTTGGGCATATATAGCCCTAGTAGAAGTTTTGATAACTTAAAAGCACTTTAAAGGAAAGAAATGAGTCTAACACAATCAACGTTTGATAGCCTTGCAACTATATTATTTTTTTGCATAATCTTTGCTTTTCTTACCGTACCTACTCTTTGGCTTTTATTAACTTTTTTAACTCCAAAAAAGGTCTTGGAAAAATATCTAAAACAACCTCACTTCAAAGATAGTGAAATAGAAATAATGACTAGCTTCCCAACGTCTTTATTACGAACCTCCATCTTATCTTGGATAACTGTATTTCCATCATTGGGGAAAAAGAGAAAGCTGGAAGGCATAAGAAAAAATATCCCCACTTGGTATAAAGCACTAATTTTTTTATGGATTGCAATAGTAATACCATCGATGGTTATTATATTCGGAGGCCTTATTTTTTTACCTAGTGTTAACATAATCAAATAATTATATGAACAATAATGGTTCTCAGACTTTATCTTTTTGAAAGTAGATGCTCTGAATTACCCATAAACGTTGAAGGGCTCGGCATATCCACATATGTCTTGCTGCTGTCCCTTAAACTGCATTTTGAAATGCCCCTCAAAACCTGTCCATTAGATCCACTTTCGTCTCGCAGTTGTCATCTTGTTGGGTTACATTATTTTATAAGTGAGCGCTAGTCTCACCATGGAACCTTGAAGCTTAGCTTCGCTGAATGAACTCTGGTATTACAAGAAAGGACAACAAAATGAACGCAAAACGCTATGCCGCGCAATTTGCGCTTTCGGGCGTTGTTATTGCCCTAGCGGGCTGTTCAACGATGAACAACGAGCCTGCATCAACAGCCCCGATGTGGCAAGCCGGTCAGGAATATCACTTAACCATACTGCATACCAATGACCATCATGGCCGCTTCTGGGAAAACAGCAATGGCGAGTACGGTATGGCCGCTCGCAAGACGCTGATCGATAACATTCGTGAAGAAGTCATGCTCAACGATGGCAACACCTTGCTGTTGTCTGGCGGTGACATCAATACCGGTGTACCTGAATCGGACCTACAAGATGCCGAGCCTGATTTCAAAGGCATGAACATGCTGCAGTACGATGCGATGGCGCTGGGCAACCATGAGTTCGACAACCCTGTTGAGGTGTTAAGAAAACAACATGATTGGGCGGGGTTTCCGTTCTTGTCTGCCAACATCATAGACAATAAAACCGGCAAACCGCTGTTTGATGCCTACAAAATTTTCACCGTCGATGACCTACGCGTGGCGGTCGTCGGCTTTACCACCGATGACACCATCAAAATTGGTAATCCAGAATACCTTGGTGGCTTAACCATCAAATCGCCTATCGAAGTCGCACAAGATCTCATTCCAGCATTGGAAGACAAAGCCGATCTCATTGTTGCTGTCACCCACATGGGCCATTACGACAATGGCAACCACGGTGGAAATGCACCTGGCGACGTCACTCTAGCCCGAACCGTACCGGGTATTGATGTCATCGTTGGCGGCCATTCACAAAACCCATTGTTTGAGCCAGATGAACAGAGTGGCACGCTGATTCTACAGGCGCATGAATGGGGCAAATACGTAGGTCGTTTGGATATGACCATCGTCGACGGCGAAATTAAGTACTCGGACTACGAGTTAATCCCAGTCAACCTGAAGAAAAAAGTGAAGAAAGACGACGGCACCAGTGAACGCGTCTTTATCGACAAAGAGATCGAACAAGATCCAACCATGCTGGCGATGCTGCAACCGTACCAAGACATTGGTCAAGACAAGCTAAACGTAGAGATCGGCTTTACCGATGGCAAGCTGATGGGGGATCGCAATACCGTTCGCTCAGAAGAAACCAACCTCGGCAATTTAATTGCCGCTGCCATGATGAAGAAAGTAAACGCCGATGTTGCCGTCATGAACGCTGGCGGTATTCGTGACAGCATTCCTGCGGGCACCATTACGTACAAATCGGTTCTGCAAGTGCAGCCTTTTGGCAACGCATTATCGTACGTAGATTTAAACGCTGATGAGCTGACCGACTACCTATCGGCCGTGGCCAGAAAAGAAGCCGGTTCTGGCGCGTTTGCTCAATTCCAAGGCGTCTCTCTGGTACTGGTTGACGGTAAGGCAACGGATATTAAAGTCGCTGGCAAGCCACTTGAACAAGGCGAAAGCTACCGTATTGCCATGAACAGTTATACGGCAACAGGTGGTGATGGCTATCCAAAAGTCACAGATCATGCGAACTACGTGAACTCAGGCTATGTGGACGCGGATGTACTCATGGGCTACATCAAAGATTACTCGCCTATCATGATCACCGATTACGCACCAACAGGTGCCGTCATCCGTTAATCGCTGCATAGCAAGCGATGCAAAAAATAACGTCCAAGGTACACAGCATCTTGGGCGTTTCTTGATCTAAGTCCAACTCCATTAACTTTAGATTTTACTAATATTAAATGACTTTCTATACTGATGTTATTCATTGAGACATTTAAGAGAGAATCATCATGAAAGCAAATGTAGGCGGACTAGATAAAATCTTACGCATTGTTGTAGGGGTTCTGTTGATCGCTTTAGCGCTCACAGGTGTCATCGGGGCGTGGGGCTACATTGGTGTGATTCCCCTAGCAACCGGCGTATTTAACTTCTGTGCACTGTATACCTTACTCGGTATCAACACCTGTAAGTTAAAAAAGTAACCGTCTGATCACCAAGACAAAGCGAGCTACGTGCTCGCTTTTTTAGGGGGCTACTTTCTCGTACACCAATGTCCACTGTAACGGTTTAGGCAGTTTCTCTGACACGATCGTCGCACGGTAGATTAAGCGTTCGTCTTGTCGCTCCCATCGATAACGGCGCTCCCCTCGTTCCGAGATCAGCGTGGCTTGACGGCTAGTATCCGTCGCTTTGTATTGCGCGATAATATCGCGACCATCTTCCCCTTTAAGGTTCGTAGGGCTGGCACTCACGGCCACTTGCCACGACGGCTGCTGCGCACATTGAAAAGCAAACGTCTCAGCGCTTTCAGTTAATGTCCACTGCTGACATACTGTCGCTTCGTCTTCCAAGCGTGAACGGGCAATGCTGCGGACAAAGAAATTCATCTCTTTCACAACGCCATCGATCGCGTCGTCAATCACTCCTTGAGCAGAAGCTGGGTTTTCTAATTGCCATGTTCCAGACACCACAGATTCAGCATAAACCGCACTCGATAAGCCCGTTGCCAATAGTAGCGCGACGATTTTATTGTTATTCATATCGCATTCTCCTTTTAAACAACTCGCATCATGACACAGCCATTTGTTCAAATAACAACCAGAAGCCGTCGATTGCAGTAACAAATTCCGTCATCTAATAAACGTCCGACATGAAAAAGGGGAGCCAATTGGCTCCCCCTTACAAATCACATCACTGTTTACTCAGCGGCGTCAGCCAATACCTGACGCTGCATTTCTAGGATTTCAGTAATGCCTTTGCGAGCCACAGCCAGCATGCCCACCATGTGCTCATCACTAAAGGCTTCGCCTTCTGCCGTGCCCTGAATCTCGATAAAGCCGCCCTTATCGTTCATGATCACATTCATATCGGTTTCGGCGCTTGAGTCTTCTGGGTAATCCAAATCCAACACAGGCGTACCTTGATACACCCCCACAGAGATCGCGCCAATCTGCGACACGATGGGGTTTTCCTTGACCTTCTTCGCGTCGACTAAAGTCTTAACGGCATCAGCCAATGCAACAAAACCGCCCGAAATGGACGCCGTACGTGTGCCGCCATCCGCTTGAATCACATCACAGTCGATGGTAATGGTGTGCTCACCTAATTTTTTAAGATCAAGCGCGGCACGCAACGAGCGACCAATCAAACGCTGAATCTCAACCGTGCGGCCACTTTGCTTACCACGTGCCGCTTCACGATCGACACGATTGTGCGTGGAGCGTGGCAACATGCCGTATTCGGCCGTTATCCAGCCTTGGCCTTTGCCCTTGAGAAAACGTGGCACGCCTTTTACGACCGTCGCAGTACAAATCACTTTGGTATCGCCGCATTCAACTAACACGGAGCCTTCCGCATGCTTGGTAAAGTTACGCGTAAACTTCATAGGACGTAATTGATCGGCTGCTCTACCACTTGGACGCATAGTTGTCTCTCTGTCATTCGTTTCAAAAGGGTGATTATAACGAACCTTGAACAAAATGCCTGCCTATCCTGACGTGAAAGTCACACATGGGTTACACTACAAACCACTTTTATTTAGCTGCTAGGGATTGATATGACTGCAAGCATGACCGCCTTTTCGCGCCAAGAAGCCGTATACGATTGGGGCACCATTAGCTGGGAAATACGCTCGGTAAACCAACGCTATCTTGAGCCACACTTTCGTCTTCCGGAACAATTTCGTGAATTGGAATTCAGCTTTCGCGACGTGCTACGTAAAAAACTGAACCGCGGTAAAGTGGAATGCCAACTACGCCTACATGCCGTAGATACCGCCGCGACAGGTCTAAAGATCAATGCTGAAAACGCTCAAGCCCTTGCCAATGCCGTAAGCGAGCTAGGTACTTGGTTCGATGGCATTAAAACACCATCACCTTTGCAGATTCTGCAATGGCCAGGCATTTTAAGCGATGACAGTGTCGATGCCGACGACATGAAAAAGGCCGTCATCGCTCTATTCAACAAAGCCGTCGACGAAATGATCCAAGTACGCAAACGCGAAGGCGAACAGCTCGACGCCATCATTATTGAACGCTTAGACGCTATTGACGCCATCGTCGCTGACGTCAAAGACAAACTACCGACCATCATCGCCGCGCAGAAACAGAACTTACTGGACAAACTGGAAGCCGCCAAAGTGGAACTCGACCCAATGCGTGTCGAAGCGGAAATCGTCATGCTGGCACAGAAAGCCGACGTCGCCGAAGAAGTGGATCGCCTAGCCACACACACCAAAGAAGTCCGCCGTCAGCTCAAAGAAAAAGGCCCCATCGGCCGCCGTCTAGACTTCTTAATGCAAGAACTCAACCGCGAAGCTAATACCCTATCGTCTAAATCGATTGTGGTAGAAACGACGCAAAGCGCCGTGGAATTGAAAGTTCTGATTGAACAAATGAGGGAACAGATTCAGAATATTGAGTAATTTCGGTCTGGAAGGGAATAGCGGTGCTATTCCCCTACACATTAAACGCACTTTGCTTTATCAATTGCTCCCTACGGCTAATACCTAACTGACTGGCTACATCCTGCCAGCCTTCCACTGCGCCCAACACTTCATCGTAGATGCTAGTAGCTTCTGCGTCTGATAAACGAAAGAGTTCAGCGACTTCAAACGCTAGGTCGTAATCCAGTGCGTTAGAAACATCTGAGATATTAAGATGTAGGCCCGTTTTGCCTGTAATAGGATTTAGGTCATACGCTGGTGACAGTTTCCAGCCATTTTTTGTGAGTAAGAAGCCGTGATTTCGAAGGTGATCATCGGTATTGGACACAGCGATATTGAAGACAATACGACGCCACAGTTGCGCTAAGTCTTGTTTTGTTTGCGCCCCTTGGTTGGTTAGAAACTCTGCGATTTCAAGGTAGCTCGCACCGTCCGCATGCTTGCCATCATAGTAACCAAGTTGCGTCATGGCTGAAGAGAAGTGAATACGCTGAGCACCATCGCGATCAAAGCGTTTGGTTAAAAAGGTATGGTGCTCTGATGAGTATTTTTGCAGCATACATGGGTACATATCGACCCCAGCCCCAAGCGCTAACTGATGACAGAGCATTTCCCATGCGCCCACATCATGATCATCACTTAAATTAGGAAATTTGGCGATCCATAAATGCCCCTGTTCATCCGTCACGCAGGCTTTGGGCCTTGCACCGCCGAGTGACGAGCCAGGAGAGATAAGCATCTTTAACCAACGATAGTACTCATCACTGTCGATATTATCGTCTTTTTCGATTTGTATGGCGGCGTATTCTAGTTCGCGTAGCGATGCCATAGGCGGTGCGGCAAACTCAGCGTTGTCATCCAAAAAAACATCTGAGTCTGGTCGCTTAAAACGGATCCCGCCCATACGATAGGAGTCATGCACTCCGAGCAGATAATCCAGCTCTGTCAGTCGACTTGTAGGTCGAATGCCCTTATTCGCTTCAATAACAGCGCGACGCTGCATCAAGATACGTCCCCAGCGATCCGGCGAAGAGTCTAAGAATGCACGGAAGTTTTTATCTGCTTCATCATTGTAAAGCTCACCTGAATGAAGCGTTAACATAGGATCAATTTGCAAGCGATAGGCTGAGGCTAGAAACGCTTTATCGTAGGCAAAACTAAACACACCACCTCGACTGGTGTCACTGTAAGCAAGCTGCCCTATTAGCAGTGGCGCTTCAATTGGTTGCCAGTCGCCATAGACTTCAACGATTTCGCGGCTCATCTTGAACCTTCCAACAATTTTATATTTTGCAGCTTGATACCCACTTCATCATGCGCGGCCATTTCTGCAAAATTACTCTCCATACCAAGTACGGCCATAATCTTTAAGTAAGTACCTATGGCGACGCCCGGATCACCTGCGAAGACTTTGTTCACGGTTTTATGATCAAAGCCTGTGCGTTCGCAAAGTAACTTCTTTGTGTAGCCACGACGCTTCATCGCTAATAACAAATCTTCACCATAATGCGTCAGGATTTTTCGCTGCTTTGGAAACAGAACATTGTGTAAATCACGCTTAGCCATATCACCACCCAAAGGGACTGAATTCCCATTATTCAAGCATTAATGGGAATATAGTCTAACCCCGAAATTCAAACAACTCTAATGCACAACCCATGGGACTATATTCCCGCTTTACTTGGTATTATCGGATTAATATCCTACTTTTAGGCTTGGCTTACGCGTTATCTAAGGCAATGACACGAGAGTCTGACTGTCACAAGCCACCAAAATACACCTGAAAGGACATAGCGCCAATCTCGGCACGGCTTGAAAGACCCCTGAGTGCTTGGCGCACTTTAGCGTCTAAATACCCATCTAGACGATGACCTTGCTATGTATTTATTGTGAATTGAAACGTCTGTTTTACTTTCATTTAAACAGCGCGGCATTTTCCTGTTTGCGTTGATCCAATGTCTTAGCAATTGCCGATGCTGTCGTTTTACTGACCCCTTGTTGCTGTGCAAGGTGAGTAAATTGGCTGATGGCTTCTGCGACTTCTTCAATGACTTGCTTTGCCTCATGCCAACTCCCATAGCCAGCACTGGTAGCAAGTTTTTGCATCACCTTAAGTGGTGGCGCTTTGCCATAACCTCCGAACGCAGTGGCGTGTTCGTTGAATGGATGTGGACTGTAGGTAACATCGTAAAAAGGTGCAGGATTCCATTGGCCGTCATCCGCTTGCAAAAACGCCCAGTTTTTACTGTGGTCGTCTTGGTTAGACGACAGCAGGTTAAACATGGCGCGGCGAAATTGCAGTCGTCCAGCAGCGGGAGATTTACACAACTGGCGGCTGGCTTTGATCAAGTCAATATAATCTAAGCTTGGCGTTCGAAAGTCTGCATCAAGCAGCCCGCAAGCGCTGTGCATATGCAATCGACCAGCACTGAGTTGACGGCCTGAGTCGGCCTGTTCAGTGACATAATCAAAACGCTTGAGCGCTAACCAGGCAGATGCACCGCTTAAAGATGGTGCTTCAATGAGTTGCCATTGCGGCGGTTGACACTTAGCTTGTTCAGCCATTTGTAAATAAACGGCCTCACACAAACCTTCTTCATGGCCGAGCGCTAGATTCTTCGAGGTAAATTTAATCAGCCACGCTTCATCGCCAGGCTTTGCAAAGGTTCGGCATTGCTGAGTTTCTGCGTCAGGCATATAAATCTGTGCCTTTGGTCTTGCCCCTCCCGAACTACCTCCGGCGACTAATGCGGCCAACACCTGTTGAGTATGCCCATCTAACTCATCGTGGTTATCGTCTATATAATCTAACATTGAAGCATCGAACAGCATTTGTGCTTCTAAGCCCAAGGTGGCTAAATCAATATCCGCATGCGTCGTAGCTGAAAACTCAGACACCGGAGAAAAAGACAACCCTCCCATGCCTTTATCACCAACAAAAGCTAACCTATCCATCGCGGTTAATTGATTAGGCAGGATGTCCTTTTGCCGGAAAATACGATCTTGTAACAGCATGCCCCAGCCATCAGGTAAACAATCCCCAAATACGCCATGTACACCTTGATGAGGTGCTTTAGGTGCGGCTTGAACTTGCGCGTTCGCTTGCAAGGTAAAAGGTGATAAATTGCCAAACTCCTGCAAATAGCCGTCTGCATACTGAAAAAAAACGCCTTGCCGATTCTGCGCCAAGACCCCTACAGCAACCTGCTCACCTGAGCTTAACGTACGAGTTACCATGAGTTTTTGAATGGGTTTAAAACTCATCTTTTAGCACCTCATCAATACTCGTGGGTATAGCAGCGCGTTCTTTGCTAGGTTGCGTGAGCTGATAAAGCCTATCCAACGAGTCGAGAGTCTGCCAAAGCAACAGCAATTGGCGAAATGAAATTTGCCCGGTCAGCTCAAATTTCTTAATGGTGGCCGCAGGTACACAGCTTCGTTCAGCCAACGCTGCTCGTGATAGCTTTGCTTGTTGGCGTAACCCTCGCAAATAAGCCGCATAGGCTTGGCTGACATCGGTATCATCAAGTAAGGTAAAATTCATCTGCAAAGACCAATTGGATACAGTAATATCCATTATAGACAAATAAAACAAAAAATGGATATTACTGTATCTATTTATAAATAAAGTATTGGAATTTCACTCGATAAAGCCTTTCAAAACTGCTATTTCTTACCTCTGACAGAAAAACAAAACTTACATTTTTATGCGCATAAAAGTGCTAAAGGGATTACCGAAATCGAATTTATTTTGGCAACCGATGAAAGCGATATCGTCCCAGTAGAAGTCAAAAGTGGCAAACGTACCCGCGCAAAGTCACTTGCGTCTTACATTGATAAATGCGCACCAAACACAACATTCAAACTCACTGGCACCCAAGGCTTATCAGCGTTAGAACAAACCAACATCGTGATGCCATTGTATTTCACCCAGTATTTATCGCAGAGGTGGTAAAAGAGCGTTGCGAACCCTGTGTTCTAAACAAAGTGACTCTAAGCTTAATTGAACTCTGACCCGTTTTACTTACTAGCGCTCTAATTCTGGCTCTAAACCGACAGGATTAATGGGAATTTTAGGTGCCATATTTTACTTCTCTCCCAGTCCTTCGCTTTCAGATTCTTGGGCTCTTTCATCCTCTAAAGCACCAGCATGGTTTCATAAAGCAGCTGTTCAATGCTTTGTCGACTGTCCATCACAGCAATAAGTACAACCTTGTTCGCCTCTTCATCGACCCGATAGAACACTAAGTTATGCTGAGCGACCAGCATTTGGCGATAGTCCATAAAACCCAAAGCAGCTAACCGCTCACTAATCGGGGAGGAAAAGGGATGATGACTCAGTTCCAGAACCTGTTGCTTAATTAAGTTCCTTGCGTCACCAGCTGCAACGGCTCCATGTTTGCGTGTTAAAAATGCTGATAGCTTTTTGAGTGTCTCTTTAAATACTGGGGTAGCAACAACTTGAAAAGACTCAGACATCAAAGGCCTCATCCAAAGACAGCTCACCCTTTTGATTCAAACTGCGCTCAGAAAGGTTAATCAGCTTAAGCAAAGCAATGGTTTCTTGCTGCTCATAGTAAGCCTGCGAGTCTTGTACAACATACACTTCTTTTCCGTTTTGAGTGACGTGCAAAGGATCATCTAAAGAGAGGTTATTGGCATTTGCTTTCAGGTAGGACACGGTTTGAATATTCATAAAAATCCCATTAGTCTAAATATGGACTAATTATAGACCGATAATTTACTTTAGCCTACCTCACGTTTTCTCTATCACTGGGAATCTCGAATGGACTCGCCTTAATATAGCTTAGAACTATAGCTTATGATTAACAGATAGTTTATGTCGAACTTAACATTACCAAAATGATCACTATTATAAGTCTTACAACTCAGCCTTGTACGCAGCGATTCAGTTACGCTTGCTGTTAAGGCGAAAAAATCGGCTTCGGCCGATTTTTTCATATCTGAGGAGCAAGAAAGAACGGGGTTCTTCAATGATGGGCATCCCTCTTGGACAACTTAGTTGCTAACCACTGTAGTGATCTAACATAACCTACCCCACCGCCAGTTTCGCGGCCTGTTGCCACATAAAGTGCGGCATGGGTGTTTTCAGTTGCCATGTAATGCTCATCGGTTGTGAACCGGTGTGAGACACGTATTCCACTTCCCCGTAGTTCACAAAGCCCATCGTGCGGCTGTATTCATCTTTGCTTTGCTCTCGTACAAAGAGAAATAAACGCTTCCCTATTTCGCGGTGGCGGATGTAATCGCGGCCTCGCCCACGATCCGGTCGAGCGCTGTTCTGTGATTGCCAGTGAAACAGTGACTCGTTGATGGCGTAGTCATGATACATAGTGGTCGGTGAAAATTGCTTTTCATTTTTATCGAGCGTGACAAACAGCAACTCAATATTATCGTCTTTAATAACAAACACACCTTCTCGTGCCGGCGGTTGACGCTCAAACGTGGTCGCACCAAATGCTGCTAATATCTGCTCGCGGGCGTAGCGAGCATGCACCTTAAGCGTCACCTCTGACAGATCGTTCATATCCACCAATTCATGTTTGATACGAGCAAGTTGCCAGCGAATCACATCAGCAAGTTCTTCAGCTACACCTAGGTGACTAAGCTGTTTGATGCTCTGTGCTAAAGACGCAAAGCCTACATCAGGACCCGGCTTTTGCCAGAAGTCATAATGGCACATTACCGTACGTCGATCGTCCACGTTGGCACCACTAAAGTCAGTCTGACAAAGTCGTTCAAGGAAGTTTAAATAACCATGATCGTCACAGGTCAGAATGCGGTTATGTATCGCTTTGCGCACTATTTTAAAGGCTTCATCGATCTGCGAGCCTTCTTTGACTTCATCTTTGGATTTCGCTACCAATTCAGCCCAGCTGCCGCGTTTGTAAAGTTCGTTTAAGTCGATATGTGGATGTTGCGCGATAAAGTTCGCTAGTGTCAGAGGTTGTGTCGAATGCTGGGGAAATTGGCGGATCATAGCCGCCAGACGACTTTTTATAAGTGTCGCTTGGCGAATATGGCTGAGCACCATTTCTTGGGTGCGCTTTGTCAGCTCGATTCGACAACCTAACGGCGCATGCGGAAAGCCTTGTTTGATTTCATCACTGATCGCTTTTGGACTTCTACCGACTAACGCCCTGAATTTATTAGCAAAATCGTACTCAGGTCGTGAGTTACCAACAAAGTCCAATACCGTACAACACTCTTTACCCTCGGCTAGACGCAAGCCACGCCCTAGCTGTTGTAAAAAGATGGTGAGACTTTCGGTAGGACGCAAGAACAACAAAGTATCGACTTCAGGAATGTCGACACCTTCATTAAAGATATCCACGACACAAAGCACATTGATTTGTCCGCTACGGATCGCCTGCTGTTTCTGCTGACGCTCAGCGCTGTTATCACTGGTCAGTACGTCAGCTTTAATACCTTTGAGCAGAAATTGGCTCGCCATGTACTGTGCATGTTCGCGGCTGACACAAAACGCTAACGCCTTCATTTGGCTAATATCGGTAACGATCTCCTGCAAACTAAGCAGTATCTTGTCAAAACGCGCTTGGTTATGGGTATAAAGGTTAGTCAGTTGTGCAATATCGTAGCGCCCACGGCTCCAATCGATATTCCGAAGGTCGGTATCGTCATCGATACCAAAATATTGAAATGGCGATAAGTGACGGCGATTAATGGCTTCCGGTAAGCGAATTTCTGCCGCAACCACACCACCAAAGTCTGCCAAAATATCGCCACCATCATGGCGTTCAGGCGTCGCCGTTAAGCCCAGCAATAAACTCGGCTGGAAATAGGCCAATACAGCACGATAGCTGCTTGCCGCGATGTGATGGACTTCGTCAATCACAATGTAATCGTAAAAGTCTGGCGTCAGGTTAAGGTGTTCTAGTTGATTATTCAGTGTTTGAATCGATACAAACAACTGACGATAGTGGGCTGGCGTATGACCACCCACCCAAAGCTCGCCAAAGGAACCATCTCGTAATACGCCACGGTAGGCCGCTCGGGCTTGCTTTAGAATTTCCTCTCGGTGCGCCACAAACAAGAAAGTCGCGTTCGGCTTCTGCTTCACAAAACGCGCAAAATCAAACGCCGAAATCAAAGTTTTACCTGTGCCAGTGGCCGCGACCACTAGGTTGCGAAAGCGCTGATGAATATCTCGCTCTACGGCCAGCCGTTCCAAAATCTCACTTTGATGCGGGAACGGCGTAATATCAAAAAAGTGTGCGGTATTATGTTCATCGCCAACACGCTGCTGTCGCAAGGCTTTATTAAGTTTTTCAGTACTGCTGGCATCGCCACTAAACGGCTCAAACTCATTGGATACCCAGTAGGTTTCAAAGGTACTGAGCGACTTATCGATGATATGCGGGATTTCTTGCGAGGTGATCTTTAAGTTCCACTCAAGGCCATTGGTCAATGCCGAGTGCGATAAATTAGAAGAGCCGATGTAACCTGTGTGGAAGCCCGAATTGCGAAGAAACAAATAGCTTTTAGCATGAAGACGTTCACGCTCGGTGTTGTAGCTGAGCTTTACTTCGGTATTCGGTAACTTTGCCAAATACTCCACGGCTTTGGCATCGGTCGCGCCCATGTAAGATGTAGTGATGATCTTAAGTTCTCGACCGCTGGCAGTGAACGCCTCCAACTCCTTACGAAAGGTGCGAATCCCAGCCCATTTGATGAAAGACACCAGCCAATAGATTTTATCTGCCGAAAGAATCTCACGTTTTAGCTCAGACTCTAACGACAACCCTGCGTTGCTGCCGCAAAACAGCTCACTTTGCGTCAGGCCTGTTAGCGGAAAGATATCTTCTACGTATTGCTTAAGATTGGCCGCGACCGGGTTTTCTAGCTCGTATAAAGCCGTGAGAATTTTGCCTTGGCTATCGAGCAAGTTCTCTTCAATCAGGTCATCATCCTGCAAACGCTCTTTCAGCCATAACAGCAGTTCGTTGGATAAAGTGATTTGCTGCTGCAGTTGGTCGTTGCTAGTCGGCACAGATCCGATGGCATACTCCAAAATATTACCTAAAAAGCGGGATAGCCAAACCGATGCTTCGGCTGCTGAAAGCTCACGCTCACCGACATAAAAACGCTCGCGGTCCAAACGCCTCTCCACCAACTGGGTAATCAGTTGCTCGTAGATTCCTGATTGCTGCATAAATCCCTGTACTACCTCATCAAGTTAAATCGTCTGGGCTAACGGTGTACACCCAACAGCGCAAAATAAATTGTGTCTGCCGTCATTTTCTCACCCCGCTACTTTACTAAAAATTCGAGGTCGACCAATAGCGGAGTGCGTCAATCGTACCTCTATACGTTACAATGAAAACGAATGTTTAGTTGTATGGATTACAATTATGAGTGGTATTAATAGGCTCGATATCAAGCAATTACGGGTGCTGCAGTTGTTGTTGCAAGAGCGCAATGTGTCTCGAGTGGCGAATGTGATGGGGCTGACGCAGCAGGCGGTCAGTGAGCAGTTGCGTAAATTGAGGGGGACGTTTGACGATCAACTGTTCATTCGAACCAGTAATGGCGTGGTGCCGACCCCGCTCGCAGAATCGTTAGAGACTCAGGTAAATCAGGTGGTTCAAGACATCGAGGCATTGTTTCCGGACCGTGCTTTTGAGCCATCGACACTCGAAGGGGTGTTTCACATTACCGCCTCTGATTATGCGCTGATGACGGTTTTGCCAGCGCTATTGGATGCGGTCAACAAGGCAGCGCCCCATTTAAAAATCATTGTCCGAGATTTCGAGTCTGACGCGCTCAATAAGCTCATGCTTACGGGCGAGGTGGATTTGGCCATTTCCTTTCCGCACTTTATCCCTGAGACGTGTCCTTCGATGTTTTTATTTCATGAGCAACATGTCTGTGTGGTCTCAAAACACTCGCCCTTGGCAGGACAACAGTTGTCCATTGAGGCGCTGGCGCCTCATCCGCAGTTGATCATTTCGCCGTCACGCGCCAATTTGAAAGGCTCACACGATCATTGGTTTGCCGAAAAAGGCCTACGTCGCAATGTTGTCATGTCCATACCGAGCTTTTCGGCGGCCCCGAGCATCATTGGCGCGTCCCATTTGGCGTGCTTTTTACCGTCTCGATTGTTGCCCAACGATCACTTAGCCAAGGTGGAACTGGATGAATTACCCCCCTGCTTTGATGTGATTGCCGCTTGGCACCAACGCTCGTCTAACAGCCCTATCTTAAAGTGGATGCTGGCGCTTATGCATGCGATGTTTGTCGAGCCTCAGGCCTTAGAACAGACCCGCTAAGGGTCTAAACGCTTTTATTGGTCTGCGGTCTATGGGAAATGGCTTGTATCCCATACCGCGACAAGTTGTTTCAAAGCGTCTCTCTTTTTCATTACCCTAGCGGATAAGGTTAGACACCGCCGCCGCGAATCACGGTGGCTTAGCAGGGCATCGTCACATACCACACATTCAAGTGATGAGCCGATAGGAGACGATATGAACACTGATAATTTTTTCGTCGTCGCGCGTGAGCCCGGCGCACAAAACCCAGCAATCCCAACATGGGCCAGCCGAGTCGACAATGCTTTTTCGTTAAAGCAAGGCACACCAAATGTGTCTCGCATTGATCACTCGGGTGTTCCAGGCGCGTATCAATTGTTAAATGTCTTGGATGAAGCAGAGGTACAGCAATTCATCAAGCTGTCTGAATCCTTGGGCTATTTGAAAGATGCTGCCGTCTCTTTGCCGAGAGACGTGCGCCACAACGATAACATCACCATCGTCGTGGACGACGGCACAGAGCGTCTCTTGTGGTCTCGTATCGCCGAGGCCGTGAACCAAAATCTAGACCTGTTTGAAGGCAAAAAGCCGGTTGGCATCAATACGCGTTTTCGTTTTTACCGCTACCAAGAAGACGACTTTTTCAAGTTTCACGTGGATGGCGATTGGCCTGGCTCAAAAGTCGTCGGTGACGAGCTGATCACCAATGCCTACGACGACCGATACAGCAGAATGACCTTCTTAATCTTGCTGAACGACGATTTCGAAGGTGGCGAAACACGTTTCTTAGTGAATCAAGACAACCCTGAAGCGCCAGTAAGACGCGGCGATCCCACCACTGAAGTGGATATCCGAACGCCTGTAGGCGGCGTCTTGCTGTTTCCTCATGGTCGCCACCCACTGAGTTACATCCACAGCTCTAACGCCATCACCAAAGGCACTAAGTACATCATTCGTACTGACTTGCTGTTTGAATGGTAGCAACATCACGCCCTCTTCGCGCAGCACAAGAGGGCGATCATCGAGCCTACTTAACGGCCTCTTTGCTTATTCTCTTTCTCCCCAGTGTGGTTTAACGCAGCAAAAAATTCACATCGTGTTTTCTTCGATAAAACTTCTGCTAGGGTTAATTCACCTAAAACATAAAGGAGTGATAACTATGAAACTTCCATTATTAGCGATGGTTGCAGCGCTTTTCTTAGGTGGCTGCTCAAATACTTGGGAAGGTGTGAAGGACGACTCATCTGAAATTTATAATGAGTCGAAAGAAACGGTTCATGAGGCGACTGAGTAAGTCACTCAACACGACAAGTTGAAGCAAACCCGTTTTTATTCCCATTAAAAGCGGGTTTGTTGTTTCTGAACTAGAGTGAATCATTACGTTACATAGTTATGTCGTGTTTCTACTAAGTTGCAGTAAATGCGTTAATTCTCATGTTTTGTACTGTTGCCTGTTGCGACGATTGATCGAAACAACCAAGCTGTAAAAAATCAAAGAATACGAAGAGGTAAGAACACAATGAAAATTTTGATGGTTTTAACGTCTCATAACCAACTTGGCGATACTGGTGAGAAGACCGGTTTTTGGTTAGAAGAGTTTGCATCACCTTACTACACCTTCCTTGATGCTGGGGCAGACGTTACATTGGCATCCCCTGCTGGTGGGCTTCCGCCGCTTGACCCAAAAAGTGATTCTGATGACGCCCAGACAGAGGCAACAAAACGTTATAAGAACGACTCTGAAGCACAAAAAGCTTTAGGCAGTACAGTGATGCTTGAGACAGTTAAAGCTGAAGATTACGATGCTGTATTTTACCCAGGTGGTCATGGCCCGCTATGGGATCTTGCCCACTCTCAAGACTCGATTAATTTGATCGAAGCATTTTACCGCGCGGGCAAGAACATTAGTTTTGTTTGCCACGCCCCGGGCGTACTTCGTCATGTGAGTGCTGAAAATGGCGAGCCATTAGTTAAGGGTCGTAAGGTCACAGGGTTTACTAACTCAGAGGAAGAAGGTGTCGGCCTGACCGACATCGTGCCATTCCTTTTAGAGGATGAACTCAAACAACTCGGCGCCAATTATCAAAAGAGCTCCGATTGGGAAACGTTTATTGTCGAAGATGGCCAACTGATCACTGGCCAAAACCCAGCTAGCTCCGAAGCCGTAGCAGAAGCACTGATCAAACGTTTAAGTTAATCTCATAGCGCCCTCTTGAGTCGATTGAGAGGGCGCTCACCTCTAACTCTGCAACACCTTAGCATTGTTTCATCTAATATAATCACGACCTAGCGCACGCCTAAAGGCGCTTATTTTGACGTTGTCCGTTTACTTATCCTTTGAATATGTGACTATTAGAAAGTCTATCGATTACGCATCGGTTAACAGCTGATTCAACAGCCCCGCTTTCTATACAATGCACAAAGGACAGATCAACAAACGTCATGATAGATTTTGCCCCTGTAAAAACAGAATACGCTGATACGACAGTGCTAAATGCGGTTCCGTTCGTAGGCTTTAAGGACGATGTCTTGACGCCAGACGAATGCGATTATTTGATTACCCTAGCCTCTGGAAAAATGCAGCGGGCGAAGGTCTCGTTGGATAAAGACAGTGACATCATTGACGGTCGCAGTGGCAGTAATTGTTGGTTACGTTATACCGAGGACGAAACCGTACGACGCATAGGACAACGTATTGCAGACAGGGTTGGCATCCCGTTGGAAAACGCAGAAGCCATGCAGGTCATTCATTACGGTCCAGAGCAAGAGTACCGTAGCCATTACGATGCTTACGACCTGACCTCTGAACGAGGGCAGCGCTGCTGTCGCTATGGTGGGCAGCGCTTAGTGACTGCATTAGTGTATCTTAACGACGTCACGCAAGGCGGAGGGACACGCTTTGCCAAGTTGGATACTGAGGTCAAAGCAAAACAAGGTCGAATGGCGCTGTTTAATAATGTTGGAGACGACTACCTCTTCGCTCATAAAGACAGCTTACACGCTGGAGAACCCGTCGTAGAAGGTGAAAAGTGGGCTTTTAATATCTGGTTTCACGCGAGGCCCATGACAGAAAAGCAAGACTTCCAGCTGTACCCAAACATAAAACAAGCCACTGCCAAGTCATCGACTCAAACTGCGCGTGCGTTACCGAGCGGTAGCACATCGTTAATGGCGAATAAGACCAATCGCGCTACGCATATTTTTCAACACGCTATTAATCAATTAGACCCCGTGTTAATAAAGAAAGCTCAGCCAATTTGTTTTACTTATTGGGACACATACGGCGATTCTCATCCAGATTTAACCGACTTAAGCGACGCTACGCGTGTATTGAAATTGATCAACCGACGCATCACCAATCCCCTAGCGAATAAAGCCGCACTGGCTCAAGCGCTGATTGACCACAATCTCGAATCTCTGGCGCCTAAAACCTACTTTACGGTACACGATGCGGTCGATCATAAAGGTGAGCCGACCCCAATCTGGTTTATCAAAAATGCGTATGGTACCGGTGGCAAAGGTATGCAGTGCGTAGCAAACAGTGACTTGGCCAATACCGATTTAAAGACGAACCATATTATTCAAGCGGGTGTAACGGACCTTGCTTTATTTGAAGGGAAAAAGTTTACCGTTCGTGTGTATTGTTTAGTGTGGCGCCACAAGATCTATCTTTATCAGAACGGTTTCTTGGTGGTGCATGGCGTTGCCTACGACCCTGACAGCACGGACTACCGTGTCCAAATCGATCATACGGGCTATCAGAACGCCAATGGGCACGTTAAGATGATTCAGCTTATTCATTATCCTGACTATGCTCGCTGTTATCCAACCATCAAAGCCTTGGTCAAACACCTTAGCCCCGTGCTGGAAGATACACGTTTAGCGGCCGATGACTCAAGCTATACCCTGCTGGGGATTGATGTTTTGCTGCGTAACGACGGCTCTACGCGGCTATTAGAAATTAATACGGTACCCAATTTCATTCACACACATGAAATTATCAATCAAGTAAATATCCCATTTTTTACTGCGGCGCTGAGAACCATGCTGGGGGATTCATCGGTTGTCCTAGAAGACATCCGTGAATGATAAGCCTCTAAATGAGTATTTAATCAACGATCTTATCGCGTCCCGTGTTTTTAGCTTGGTACAGTTTAGCATCCACATCGTTCACCAGCTCTTCAAGTGTCACGTGGGTAGAACCATCCGTGCAGGTCACACCGAAGCTTAGAGTGATTGGAAAGTCTTTGTGGGTAGGCTGTTTTATCAATGTTTGACGCACTTTATGTAATCGTGACACAGCGTCATCTTTGCCCATGTCGACCATGATAAGCATAAACTCTTCTCCGCCGTAGCGCGCGACGATGTCGTGAGGACGAAAATGCTGTTTGAGTACCGCGGCCACGGCAATCAGTGCTTTATCCCCTTCCACATGCCCTAAGGTATCGTTGACCCGTTTAAAATGATCAATGTCGCAGAGCACGGTACATATGGACTTATTCTGTTGTTTAGCGAGTTCAAATGCTTGCTCAAACAGTAAGTTAAACCCGCGGCGATTGTATAATCCGGTCAGTTCATCGGTCGTACTTTGTGCAAGCAGCGCTTCATTTTCATTTTTTAAATGCGAGGTTCGCTGCGCGACTTTCTGCTCTAAGTTTTGCATGACATCTGACAGCTTATTCGCCATGCCTTGCAACCCTCGCCCAAGGGAGTTGATTTCATGGACGTAACTCAGAGGCTGCGGGATGGCTCGTATACGCTCTAAAGAGTTGGCGTTTACCGCTTCGTTTAGTCGCAGAATGGGCTTACCGATAAAACGTGCGATTAAAGAGCCCGCTAACGCGATACTGATAAAGATCACTAATACAATAAAAAACAGTGCGCTCGAATACTCAGTCAGCATGTTTCGATAATATGACTCAGGAATTAAGACACCTAGATACCATACTTCTCCATAAGGTAACTCAATCGGATGCAGATGATACAAGAAGCGCTCACCGTTGACGTCAAGCTTTTGATCCCCTTCTATTAACGCCTCTCCTGCGCGCTTCAGAACGCTATTAGAGTGAGAACTCAGAGACATGCGCTCAGTTGAGCCATTGGTCTCACTGAACAGCGCCTCGTCACTTGAGGTGGCAATTAAATCGCCATTTCTTTCTGCTAAAAAAACATACGAATCATCCACCAGTTCGATCGACTGTAAATATTTATCCAATGCCACCAACGCCACACTCGTCGCCGTCACGCCTAATAATGTGCCTTGCTCATCATAAATCGGTGTGGATAAGCCAACACCTAATGAGTGATAGCCAAAATAAGGGCTGATCGAACTCCATGTCATGCCTTGCTGCTTAACCGCGTCTTGATAGAAAGGCCGTGTTCTAGGGTCGTAGTTTGGATAGCTGGGTTCACTCGCTATACGAGGTCCAATATATTGGATCGGATCGTACTCAAACGCCTCTAAACTGCGAGGCTCGCCAGTGTAATTGTTAGCGAGGTGGTGATCACCGCGGCTGCCAAACGGGTCACGGGTTGAATTGATATAACGACCGTCCGCGGTCGCCAGTGAAATAAAGGTCATGTAAGGATAAGGCACCGCTTGCTCGTAGAATCGCCCTCCTATCGTATCGAGATCCGCTAACCATTCTGGATGGTGGGCAATCGCATCTCGGTTCAATTCGGCAAGGATGCTCAACGGTGCCATAAAATCCGTGACGCGATCATACACCCGAGACTCGGTCTCTTTAATATAATGCAGACCCACATTATCTGAAACATTAGAAATAGTGGCGGTAGAAAATAGATACACTGTGACGCCGCCAAGCGTTGCTAATAGAGCAAAAGGGACAACAATCAATCCCCATAATGAAATATGTTTCATGCGACCCCAACCTTGTCTCATGTTTAAATACTAGGCAGTCCCTGCCACTCGTTATTAACTAAAGTATCGACCAAACGCCAAAGAACATGAGGTATTGGCTAATATAACGTGAAGTATAGACACGAATAATGGCGGGGCCCTGTTAACACAACATGAAAAAGGGAGAAAGCGTCGCATTCTTTCTCCCTTTTTGAGGCATCATAAGTTGGAGCGTGGCTAACGCTGACGTTCGTAAACGCTCAAGTTCACAGCCGTCGCGAGGTTTAATGACTCGATCAAGCCAACACCAGAAATCGTAAACGCTTGAGCGTTTAAGCCTTCAAGATGTTCGCGCGGCACGCCGCGGGCTTCGTTACCGAAGATGTAACAGTCACAGACTTTAAATTCCGGTGAACTTAGCGGCGCACCTTGCATATCCAAGCAGCCAATCGCATTAAAACGCTGCGGCAAGGTCGTGATGTCGACATCCAATTCCATCGGCACATGGAACAAAGCGCCCATGCTGGAGCGAACCACTTTGGGGTTGAACGGGTCGACACTGCCAGAACTTAGCAATAAGCGAAAACCGCCAAACCACGCCAGCGTGCGTAAAATCGTGCCTAAGTTACCGGGATCTTGGATTTCATGCAGATAAATGGCGGTTAATTGATCGTCGCACGCGGGCGATATCGCCTCCAGCGGCACCACGGCCAAGATCCCCTGCGGGCTCTTGGTATCGGACATCCCCGCCATCTGTTTGGTACTGACTTCAATCTTTTCAAATTGCGTCGACCAATCGGCATACTCCGATGTGACATAGAGCGTTGCTGGTGCTAGCTTAGGATTATTCTGTGCCGCTTTTTCTAACTCCAACACTAAATGCTCGCCTTCCACTAGGCAGTGGCCCAGCTCCTGACGGTATTTTTTCTGCTGCAGTTTCTTGATCTGGTCAATTTTCATTGATTAGGCGCCCTGTTGTTGCAACATGTCCAGCGCCACGGCTTCCGCCACTTTGATGCCATCAATGCCTGCCGATAAGATGCCACCCGCGTAACCCGCGCCTTCTCCTGCCGGGTACAAGCCTTGCGTGTTTAGGCTTTGCAAGCTCTTGTTGTCACGGGTAATACGAATCGGCGATGACGTACGTGTTTCTATACCCGTTAAGATCGCATCGTGACGATCAAAACCGCGAATTTTCTTAGCAAAGGCTGGCAATGCTTCGCGAACGGCTTCGATGATAAAATCAGGCAGTGCATCGGCTAGGTCGCATAATTGCACACCGGGTTTGTAAGACGGTTCTACTTCGCCCAGCTCAGTTGAGGCCTTACCTTTGATAAAGTCGCCAACCAGCTGTGCAGGGGCTTTGTAATCTGAACCACCCAGCTTATAAGCCACTTCTTCTAAACGCTCTTGCAGCTCGATACCCGCCAAGATGCCCTCTGGGTAATCTTGCTCAGGGTTAATGCCCACCACGATACCGGAGTTGGCATTGCGCTCGTTACGTGAATACTGACTCATACCATTGGTCACCACGCGACCTTCTTCGGACGTTGCCGCCACGACTGTGCCGCCTGGGCACATACAAAAACTGTAGACGGCACGACCGTTTTTAGCATGGTGGATCAATTTATAGTCCGCGGCACCCAACTCTGGATGGCCGGCGTATTTACCCAAACGCGCTTTGTCGATCAATGACTGCGGGTGCTCAATACGAAACCCCACCGCGAACGGTTTCGGTTCAATAAAAACCTCTTTTTTATGCAGCATACGGAACGTGTCACGAGCACTGTGGCCCAACGCTAAGACGATGTGTTGGCTATGTATTTCACTGCCATCCGACAAGGCCACACCCGTGACTTTTTGCTGGTCTAGCAATAAATCCGTTACTTTGGCTTCAAAGCGAATCTCGCCGCCCAGTTCGATGATTTCTTCACGCATTTTGGCGACAACGCCGGTTAAACGGAACGTACCAATGTGTGGTTTGTTAACGAACATAATCTCTTCCGGTGCACCGGCACGAACGAACTCACTCATCACCTTACGACCGTAAAACTTAGGATCTTTCACTTGGCTGTACAGTTTGCCATCGGAAAACAAACCCGCACCGCCTTCGCCATATTGCACGTTGGACTCAGTATCGAGCTTATGATTACGCCACAAAGCCCACGTGTCTTTGGTTCGTTGTCGCACGTTACGCCCACGTTCTAAGACAATCGGTTTAAATCCCATTTGCGCTAGCGTCAGAGCGGCAAACAAACCACAGGGACCAAAGCCTACGACAATCGGGCGTTCGGTTAAGCTGGCTGGTGCGGTCGCAACAGGGTGGTATTCGATATCCGGTGCAGCCTTCACATGCACATCGTCTTCAAAACGTGCCAAAACCGCTTCATCATTGCTGGTGTTTAGGTGAATGATGTACACAAAGGTAATCTCCGTGTTTTTCTTACGCGCGTCGTAACTGCGTTTGAAAACAAAGAAGTCCAGCAAGGTTTCGTCGACCAGCTGCAGGCGCTCAATAATCGCCTCACGCAAAGCCGTTTCAGGGTGGTCTAGCGGTAAGGAAAGTTCAGATAAACGAATCATGGAGAAGTCCCGGCCGGTGTCTCCGGCAAAAGGTAGTGCAGAAAAGATAATATAAGGTCGTTATTATACGCTGGACGAACGCACAAGTCAGTCGATCCAAGTACGCTGTGATAAAAACAATTGACCTAACCACCATGCTAAAGCCGCTCAAAAACTGTTATCTTCGGCCTAACAAGATCGATTTCACGCACCCCCTATTCACTCTGGTTATTGAGCAACGACGATGACGAAACACGTAAACTTAAATCTCTTAAGATCGTTGAAAGTTCTCCTCGAAGAATGCCACGTCAGTCAGGCCGCCGCGCGCCTTAACTTGACGCAATCCGCTGTCAGCCGCCACCTTAGCCAGCTTAGAGAACTGTTTGCAGATCCCTTGTTAATTCGTGATGGCAATCTGTTGGTGCCGACGCCGAAAGCACTGCAATTACAACAGCAGCTCGCGACTTGGTTTGTGGCATTAGACAACATGATGGCGGAGGAAGTGTTTGAGCCTAGCCTGTGGCACGGTGAGTTTGTGTTGTCCTCGAGTGATTACGTGGCGCAATATATCTTGCCCGAGTTGGTCAACGTCTTTGCGGAACAATCGCCTCACCTGACGCTCAATTACCAACTTTGGCATCCGCACTTAATCGACCAACTGAATCCGTCCGGCATTCATCTCGCGTCCAGCATGTCATTGACTCGCCCAGAGGGCGTCTCTTCGTTACTCATTGGCGAAGACCGTTGCGTTTGTTTGATGAGCCAGTACCATCCTCTGGCAAAGCAAACCACTCTGTGCGTGGACGACTTACTGGCCTATGCGCACATCAAAATTCACGCCGGTGGAGATAAAGACAGTTTTGTTGAGCAAGAGCTTAGCAAACTGGGGCTCGCGCGACGCATCACTTTAAATGTGCCGTTTTTCTCGGCCGCTGCCCAAGCGCTGTGTAAGCAACCGCTTTTACTGGTGACACCAGAACATATCGCTCGGCATTTGGCCGTCGAACATGAGCTGACCTACAAGCCGCTGCCCATCCCAACGCCGTTAGATAAATATTGGCTGGTATGGCACGAGAAGTACGATAAAGACCCATCACATATATGGGTTCGTAATCTCGTGAGGCAGGTTATGACGGATGTCAAAGCCTCGGTCGGCTATGATTTAAAATCATAGCTCTATTGAGAATTCATGATTTCATTAAATGATGTCGCCTTGCTAAGGTGCAGAACACTTTAAGGGAGAACATCATGACACTGACGATTTGGCTATCACTGTTTACCGTTTGTTTGCTCGGCGCTATGTCGCCAGGACCTAGCCTTGTTACTGTGACCAAACACAGTTTAGCCGGAGGTAAACCGAACGGCTTCGCCGCTGCGTGGGCCCACGCATTTGGCATTGGTGTGTATGCGTTGATTTCCATGCTTGGTTTGGCGGTGATCTTTCATCAATTACCGTGGCTATTTCTAGTCATCAGCTATGCAGGTGCGGCGTATCTGGCCTATCTCGGTTTTAATGCGCTGCGCTCCAAAGGTGGCATCGCGGCTAAATTGGGCGCGGGCCAAACCGTCAGCGTTTGGCAATCGGCCAAAGAAGGGTTACTGATTTCCCTGCTGAGCCCGAAAATTGCGCTGTTCTTCGCCGCCCTGTTTAGTCCTTTTGTGGCCGCCGTGAGCGCGGTCGAAGGTCAGATGCTGATGGTCGCAACACCATTTGTCGTCGACGGTTTGTGGTACACCTTTATCACATTGATGCTGTCCAACTCACACATCTTGGACAAGCTGCGTCGCCATGCAGTGACCATTGATCGCTTGTCTGGTTTGGTGTTGATCGCTCTCGCCGTAAAAATCCTGTTCTCAGCCAGTTCAATGGCGGTCTAAGCCTAGGGTTCTTTGCTGATGGTCACGAGGCAGGTACAATAGCGTTTTCTTTTTCTATCCGGTACCCGTCACCATGGCTCGATCAAAAAGCAGTAACCGTTGGCTCGATGAACACGTCAACGATCCCTATGTAAAAAAGGCTCAAATGGACGGCTATCGCTCCCGTGCCAGTTACAAACTGCTGACGCTGAACGAGAAAGATCGACTGATCAAACCGGGCAACCTGGTGCTTGATTTAGGGTCTGCACCTGGCGGTTGGTCGCAGGTTGCCTCTAAGTTGGTAGGCGATAAAGGCAAAGTCATCGCTTCTGATATTTTACCGATGGATAGCATTGCGGGCGTGGAGTTCATTCAAGGCGATTTCACCGAACAGGACGTTTTCGATCAAATCATGACCGCCGTCGACGGTACGCCCGTGGACGTGGTGATTTCAGATATGGCCCCCAATATGAGCGGCGTCTCAACTGTTGACCAAGCGTCGTCCATGTATTTGGTCGAGTTAGCTTTGGACATGGCGATGCAAACGCTGAAACCGAAAGGTTTTTTTGCCGTTAAGGTGTTCCAAGGGGAAGGCTACGAAGAGTTCGTCAAACAAATGCGCCCCAACTTCGACAGCGTTGTGGTACGTAAACCTGAGTCTTCACGTGCTCGTTCCCGTGAAGTGTACCTAGTCGGCCGCGGCTTTAAAGGCTAATTCGATGCAATTAAAAACCTCCATTCGTCTCAATAAATACATCAGTGAAAGTGGTCTGTGTTCACGTCGTGAAGCCGACCGTTTCATTGAGCAAGGCAGCGTGTTCATCAATGGCAAACGCGCTGGCATTGGCGACCAAGTTACCCCAGGTGACTTGGTAAAGGTCAATGGCCAAACCATTGAGCCAATGGAAGCGGAAGATCTGATCTTTATCGCCGTCAACAAGCCCGTCGGCATTGTTAGCACCACCGAATCCAGCGAGCCAAACAACATCGTCAGTTTTGTCAAACACGGCGCGCGTATTTTCCCGATTGGTCGCTTAGACAAAGACTCTCAAGGTCTAATCTTTATGACCAACAATGGCGACTTGGTAAATAAGATTCTGCGGGCGTCAAACAACCACGAAAAAGAATACCTAGTAACGGTCAACAAACCGATCACCGATGCCTTTATCGATGGCATGAGTAACGGTGTGCCGATCTTGGGTCAGATGACCAAGAAGTGTAAGGTGAAGAAAGAATCGACCTTCGTTTTCAACATCACCTTAGTACAAGGCTTGAACCGCCAAATTCGCCGTATGGCGGAGCATTTTGGCTACGAAGTGGTGCAACTTGAGCGTATTCGCATCATGAACGTATCACTGAAAGGTGTCGCTCTTGGCGATTGGCGCGACCTCACGCAAAAAGAAATCAATGGTATTGCAGAACTGACCAAAGATTCAGACGGCAATGCCGCGCCGAAAGCCAGCAACCCACGCAAACCCAGGCCCAAAAACCATCAAGGTAACTCAGGCTCGGGCGCTCGTGGCGGACAAGGTCGCAATGAACAACGCTCAGGCAAACCGAATACCAACGGAAAAAGTGGTTCTGGACGCCCTGCCAATGGCAAACCTGCTGCGGGCGGAAAAGGCAAGCCAGCACCGGCAGGTCGAGGTGGCGCAGGGACTTCAGGCAATAACAAAGGCCGCCCAGCCAATGGTAAAGGTGGCAAACCGGCACCCGCTGGCCGCAGCAAACCAATGCCATCCGGCGCAGGGAAAGGCAAAGGTGGTGCTCCAGCAGGCAACGGCAAGCAGCGCAATCGATCTCGATAACCCAACAGACATTCATCATAGGGAAAGCTGATGCCCCTTCGATCCGAATCTCGCCACTGGCTTTTGCTGGCGTTTATTTTTGTCATGGCATTGAGCCTAAGGGGCCCTGTGGTCGGTATTGCTCCGCTGATCGACCTAATTGAGTCCGATTTGCACCTGAGTAGTTCTGCCTCCGGTCTATTAACGACCTTCCCTATATTGGCATTTGCGTTGTGTGCACCATTCGGCGCTTTCCTAGGTCGACGCTACGGGCTAGAACTCGCCTTACTGCTCGGTGCGGTCAGTATTGCCATCGGTATTACGTTGCGCAGTATCGACGCCCTACCTAACCTTTATGTTGGCATGACGCTTATTGGCGTAGGCATTGCGATTGGTAATGTGTTGTTGCCTATTTTATTAAAACGCGATTTTCCCATCAAATCTTACAGTTGACCGCTGTTTATGTGTTGATGATGAATTTAGGCGGCGCGTTTATGACCGGCTTTGCTGTGCCTATCGCCCAATGGGCCCCGGACGTATTTGATGTCTGGCGCGGTTGGTCTGTGGCACTGTTTAGCCATTTGGTATTTATCTTGCCAGCGCTACTGCTTTGGTTTTTTATTCCTAAACGCACCACTGCCATACCACTCTCGACCCAAGCACCTAGAGTGTTGTGGCGCTCACCTTTAGCCTGGATCATCACACTGTTCTTAGCGCTCGATTCCGTATTGAATTACGTTGTAAACGCTTGGATTCCCACTATTTTGGTCACCAAAGGCTTTGATCCGACCACAGCCGGTTTGTACCACAGTTATCTGCAAACGGCGGGGATGCTCCCTGCTTTAATTTTGCCTTTCTTGAAGCACTTTTTTGGCAGCCCTAGACAGCTCACCAGTATTGCGGTCATTGCAACACTGATAAGTTTGACCGGCTATGCATTTGTACCAACCTTTGCTGCACTTTGGTCTTGCTTGTTTGGTTTTGGGTGTACTTTGGGCTTTGTGATGGGTTTGTCGCTCATCAGCTTACGTACTCATAGCGTTCAAGAGGCCGCCGCTTTATCGGGTATGGCGCAATTGGTGGGCTATTTATTCGCGGCCGCGGGACCTGTCAGCATTGGGGCGTTACATGATGGAACTCAAAGCTGGCAGCTGCCGCTCTATGTTTTGATTGTAATCGGTCTTATCTGGGGCATCATTGGCTGGTTTGCCAGCGCTAAGGAAAACTAGCCATAGCGCTTTTGGGCTTATGTCGGATTTTTTGCATTGGGGACGGTAATCGTAAAACGTGCTCCATGCTTGTGATTGGCGGCCTCTATGTGACCATTGAGCAGTCGAGTAACCCATTGGTGCACCATATAAAGCCCCAACCCAGTATGTTGTGTGCCTCGCTCGGACGTGGCAAAAGGCTCCCAAATCGTCGCTAAAATGTCGTCACGTATTCCTTTCCCGTTATCCGATACTTCAATCATAAAGTCTTCTTCTTGTTTCGCCGCAATCGTAATGGTGCCGGGCTGTCCTTTATCAAAAGCATGCTCCAGCGCATTGAGTAAAAGATTTTGGATCACTTGAGACATCACGCCTTGGGGTGACGTTACACTTAAACTCGATTCCGCTTCCAACTTAATATCAATAGACGGGTACTTTTTAAGTATGGAGGAAAGCGGAGATAAAGTATCTTTCAGCATATTCAAAACATTAAATGACTCTGGCTCTGGGTTCATTTGATTCGTCGCAATGCGCTTAAACTGCGCCACGATCTCGGTCGCTCGGGCAAGGTTTTGCATCGCCAAGCCAATCATATCGTTGCAAACCTCTACATCCTCTGCATTGGCATCATGGATTGTACGCTTCATCAAATTCTGCAGTGAAGATAAGCTCAAACGTATACCACCTAACGGAGTATTCAACTCATGCCCCACACCTGCAACCATGAGCCCCAACGAATTAAGCTTGCCTTGTTCTACCAATTCGTTTTGCAAGGCCACTAAATTCTGATTATTTTTTTCCAATTCATAATGAGCGACTTCTAACTGATTTTTCTCTGACTCGATCTGCTGAAGATGCTGGCGACGCTGTGTCTCTAAACGCCAAAGCAGCATCCCAACCGTCGTCAGGAAAACATACCCTATGACACCTGCCAAGAAGACAAAAAAGATCATCTGCAGCTTTTTATATTGCCAAACATCTTGTCTAACGATCGACAGAAAATACTGGTTCGGCTGCCCCGATAATTCATCATTAAAATAGTTTGGTAATGAAGTGAAGGGACGGCTATCAGAAAGCCTAAACTCCTTTAATGATCGACTTTTTTCGACATCTGTCCAAGCCCTTGGAAAAGCGTTAGTAAACGAAGATAATATATCGCCATAGAGATGCACCCACTCTAACTCAGGTCGTTCAGACAACAACCATTGCCCGTTTGAGTTGATCATTTCCAGCGAATTACGACTGCTTTGTATGGCGCGCAAGCGAGCGAACAAATAGTTTAAGTTATAGTTCACTACCAGAAGACCTAACTCTTTACGGTCTGCGCTATAGAGCTTATAGCTGGCACGGATAGTAATTTCATAAGGTGTTACAATCGTCCCTTGTTCGACATTCAAATCAATCGGCGTCAGCAAAACAGCGTCGTTACCATACGCCATGCCTTGAATAAAATAATAACGGTTGGATTTGTCTTGTAGGCCTGAGCTTGAGACGATTTCAGCGCTGTTATTAAGGGTATTTACACGTACAAGCTCCTGCCCTGTCGGACCAATCCAACGAAGCTGAGATATATAAGGGGACAATGCATGCGCACGGGTAAAGTATTGAGCAACTCTATCGCGCCATATCTGCTCGGATTCAAATTTATCCGGCGTGATATAGCCTTCCAGCACTCGACCGATATAGCCCACAGTCTGTTGCATATAACCCAGTTCGCGAGACATCAATACAGAGCCACGATTTACTAACTCTGTTTGTTCAGAGTACAGCTGCTGACTGTACTGTGCTTGCCATAACTGGAAAGTCCCCACGCCTAATGCAATCATGAGCACGAATGGCACGACAAAAATCGCAATCAGTTTTGGGTTCATTTGGTTTTATTCACTTGAACATTCCTTTTAGCCCATGCCAAAGCATCTTCTATGAGCATGGGGCGTCCAATAAAGTAACCTTGACCAGAATCACACCCCATCTCACGCAACATATCAAGCTGTGCTTGGGTTTCAATGCCTTCTGCGATCACTGACATGTTGAGCGTTTTGCCGAGTTCAATAATCATTTGCACAATCTTACGATCTTGTTCTGTTTTATCCATACGATCGACAAACTGACGGTCAATTTTTAGCTCGTCGGCATTAAGCATGGAAAGATAGGATAATGACGAATAGCCTGCCCCAAAATCATCGATACTGATTTTAATGCCGACGTCACGCAGTTTCTCTAAATAATCGGATGCGATTTTCAACACTTCAATTAGCTGAGTCTCAGTGACTTCAATAGTTATTTTGTGGGCATCGACACCTTGCTCGCATAAGCAACTCTGAAAGCGTTTTACAAAGTCCGTTCGAGTGACCTCAGAACCTGCAACATTGACCGATAAAGGAACATTGATATTTGCCTGTTGTAGCTGTTTAACTGCTTCACAAGCACGAATGGTGACATATTCATCCAGTTTATCAATTAAACCGGATGTTTCCGCCAACGGAATAAAACGGTCTGGCGCAATCATGCTTCCATCATCGTCCTGCCAGCGAACTAATACTTCATAGCCAATCAGAGAATGGTCTACTAACGAAATTTTTGGCTGAAGATGAATGAAAAACTTATTGTTCTGTAACGCTATGCGCATTTTTTTCATCAACTCATAACGCTCTTGCAGATCGACAAGCTCTGAGCCATCGAAAACACTAAAGACCTTCTGTTGATACTTCACCTGCTCTAAAAACGCTTTGGCTATGCCCAATATTTGACTCGGCCCTTGCTCATCAATGTCAGCCAATTTAATCAACGCACCCGTTAAATCAATAGTGTGCGTCGTGCCTTTTATTTCTAGTTGCGGATGCAAAACATGCTCAAGCTCTTCACGTGAATAATCTTGTTGATTGTCATACACCATCAAAATCAGGGTATCGCGCTCATACAACACCACATCAATCGCTTTGACAAAACACGCTTTTAAATAGGCTGCCAAATGACGCATGAGCGATCGACCAAACGTAACGCCAAATAACACTTCGCTGTAGGTTAACTCTTCTACATGAAGCATAAATAGTTTGGTATTCAAACGTTCTGCCGTCGATAAGTTTTCGATCTGCCGAATTAACCAGTTTTTATTGTGTAGCCCAGTGACGGTGTCGTAGTAGGCTAATTCAGATAATCGGTTATGCAGCGCGACGTTACTAAAGCCAGCATTGATATTTTCCCCAAAGATTTGCAGTAGATCGACTTCGTACTCCGTTAGCTCATGCTCACTCTTAACGACTACAACATAATCTTTCTGGTCCACATCTTTGCTGGAGAAATACAGTGCTGAGAACGGCGAGTCTAAAACATGGCAATGAGCGGACATACACTGCCCGACCAACCGATTGATTTCAGGTTCAGAGTCAATGCTGCCAAGGTATTGATTTGCCCAATTTTTATAAGCACCTGCCGCAGCAAATACCAAGGCACTTTCGGGTACCTGAGCGTTTTCGTGGGCAATACAGACAATGCCACCAATATCAAGGTTGAATACTCGACACAGCTCTTCAAGAATCGACTGGGTGTACGCTTTTAAGTCGAGTTTATTGCTGATGCGCTGACTGGATTCAATCAACATTTGCAGCCCTTGACGGGCTTGCTGCATGGACGTCATGTGTTCCCATGTACGAATGTTGCCCAGTACAACGGACTGCAAATGCTCGTGCGTCAGATCGCTTTTATTCCAGTAATCATCAATGTCATAATTGATCATTAGGTCACCCAACGGCATCATGCCTGGCTGACCTGTCAGCAGTACAATCCGAACCAGTTGATTTCCTAGACCATCTCGAATCGATTTTACCAAGCGTAAGCCGGCATCGTCCGTTTCCATGACCACATCCAATAGTACTAAAGCAATATCAGAATGCTGAGCAATCACAGCCGAAGCGGCTTGTGCACTGTTTGCGGTCAAAAACTCAATTTTACGATCACCATAATTCAGCGCTTTAAGTGTTAGCAGCAATGCGCCTTGGTACGTTGTATCGTCTTCAACGGAAAGTATTTTACATAACTTAACTTCTTTACGCTGTGGCATATTCCCTTTTGCACTCATACGTTACTCTCAGTTTCATTTAACTTTATTTGTTAGATAATAGTATTGGTTACCAAATAAATAGATTTATGGTTTAGAAGTATTTGTAGGAATTTGTAACAATTCAAATCACATATACTGTTTTTTTAGATAACTCTAATACTTACTATAGTCACTCTGCCTGTTTATGAAAGTAAGTGTGATATAGTGCCCGTTTATACATTCACAGTCTTGCTCAGCAAGGTGGGGTCATGACGAAGCAAAAAGGCAATCTATTCATTCTGTCAGCACCATCCGGTGCCGGTAAATCCTCTCTATACAAAGCACTGTTAGAAGCGGATTCAAACGTTCGCATTTCCGTTTCTCACACTACCCGTGCGCCTCGATCTGGCGAAGAACATGGACGTGAGTACTTCTTTGTCGACGTTGACTCATTTTTAGACATGATTGCTGACAATGCATTCTTTGAGCATGCCCAAGTGTTTGATAACTACTATGGCACATCTAAACAAGCTATTTTTGACATGCTCGACCAAGGTCTAGATGTAATTTTAGAGATCGATTGGCAAGGGGCGCGACAAGTACGCGAGTTGTACCCAGAAGCGATCGGCGTATTCATCTTGCCACCCTCTCTAAGCGCTCTTGAAGAGCGCTTAACTGGCCGAGGTACCGACTCAGAAGATGTGATTGCTCGTCGTATGTCGAAAGCTGTCAGCGAGATGTCACACTATGAAGAGTACGAATATGTCATTATCAACGATGATTTTGAGCACGCTCTGACTCAATTAAAGGCTGTTTTTGCTGCGAACCGCACAAGAACATCATTAATACAAGAGATTCACAGCGAACTCATCAATGATCTCTTGTCATAGTGATCGTCCGTTAAGTAAAATTAGCGATACTAATTAGTGATTAATTCTTACCCTATATAGAGGTCAAACATGGCTCGAGTTACAGTTGAAGATTGTCTTGAAAACGTAGATAACCGTTTTGAGTTGGTAATGGTGGCAGCAAAACGCGCCCGTCAGCTTGCAACAGGCGGGGCAGAAGCAAAACTGCCTCTTGAAGAAGACAAAATGACCGTAGTGGCACTACGCGAAATCGCAGAAGATCTAATTAATGCGAAAAACGTCGACTTTCAGAACAAGCCTACAACAGAGTTTTAATTCTTTATGATTTACATCGCTCAACGCATGATGTTCTGGTTTAGCTTTTCCTGATGTGAGGTGAGCGGTGTCTACTATTGAAGTATTAGCTCAAACGCTCAGCCAATATCTACCTAATGAACAGGTAGCCACGGTTAAGCGTGCGTATTACTACGCTGAACAGGCCCATGACGGCCAAAAACGTAAAAGTGGTGAGCATTATGTCACTCACCCACTTGCGGTCGCGTTCATTTTGGCCGACCTTCGTATGGATTGCGAAGGCTTGACGGCGGCACTTTTGCACGACGTCATTGAAGATACTGGCATATCACGCGAGTCCCTTGCCGAACAATTTGGCGAGGGTGTCGCAAGCCTTGTAGACGGTGTGAGCAAACTGACGCACCTAGAGTTCAACAGCCAACTCGAGAAACAAGCGCACAATTTCCAAAAAATGGCCATGGCAATGGCCGATGACATTCGTGTCATCATGGTAAAACTGGCCGACCGACTCCACAACATGCGCACTCTAGACGCCATGCCGGGTCATAAAAAGCGCCGTATTGCCAAAGAAACCCTCGATATTTACGCACCCATCGCCAACCGTTTAGGTATGTATAATGTCAAAGTTGACCTTGAGTCCTTAGCATTTGAAGCCTATTACCCAATGCGTTCACGCATGCTTAAGCGCGCAATCAATAAGCGCTATGGTCAACGTGATAAAGCGATGGAAAAGCTAGAAGATTTTATCCGCTCTGAACTTGCCGCTGACTACATTGATTCGTCCATCAGTGTGCGTGAAAAGCACACCTACAGTATTTACCAGAAGATGCACAATAAACGTCGCTCTCTGGAAGAAATCATGGATGTTATGGGCGTACGTATTGTCACCGACCGACCGGACAGCTGTTACCGTATTCTCGGGGTGATTCACGCTCTGTTTAAACCAATCGAGGGTCGCTTTAAAGATTACATTGCAGTACCCAAGTCCAACGGCTATCAGTCTCTGCACACCACCGTGTTAGGCAATAATGGGTTACCGTTAGAAGTCCAGATTCGTACAAAAGAAATGGACGTGGTTGCAGTACAAGGTATTGCGGCTCATTGGACCTACAAGTCTCAAGGTCAATCTGGCGTCACGGCAACCAATCATGAACGTGCAACGAAATGGGTGAAAAGCTTACTTGAGATTCAAGAGAAAGCACACAACCCGATGGAGTTCATTGATAACGTTAAGAGTGATCTTTTCCCTGACGAAGTGTATGTGTTTACGCCCAAAGGCGAAATCATTGAGCTGCCTTCTGGAGCAACACCCGTCGACTTCGCTTATGGTGTGCACACAGAAATCGGCAACACCTGTATTTCGTGTCGTATTAACCGCCGCTTAGCGCCGCTCAGTACGCAATTGGAAAGCGGTCAAACCGTGGAAGTTATCACCGCGAAAAGTGCCCAACCGAATGTCGCTTGGTTAAGTTTTGCGATCACCGGTAAAGCGCGCACCAACATTCGTCATTATTTGAAAACGAAGCAGCGTGAAAATGCGATTTCCTTTGGTTACCGCTTGCTGACTCGATCTTTGAATGCGTTTAGTACAACGATCGAAGAACTGTCCCAAGAGCAAGTTCAGCAGGTGTTGGATCATTACCAATTTGAAATCTTAGACGACCTGCTAGAGTCCATCGGTAAAGGTCGCCATGTCGGTTACGTGGTGGCACGACAATTATTCCCTGACTTTAAAGAAGAAGAACTGGTCACGCCTAAATCTTTCAAAGTGAATGGCTCCGAAGGCATGCTAATGTCCTTCGCGAAGTGTTGCTCGCCGATTCCAGGTGACCCCATTGTCGGCTACGTGCAAGTCGATAAAGGCATTATCATTCATCATCAAAGCTGCCCGAACATCCAAGACCACCTTGCCAACCCAGAGCGTTATATCCGCATGAGTTGGGGCAAGGAGATCGAAGAAGAGCTCAATGTCAGTCTCATCATTACCTATGTAAATGAGCGTGGTGCAGTCGCGCAAATCGCCAGCGCCATTACTGACACCGATTTCCAAGTATCAAACTTAGACATCATTGAGCGCGGTAAGATTTCTCGATTACGTTTGAACATCGCTATTTCAAGCCGCGTAGGCTTGGCCGATGTCATGCGTCGTATTAAAGCGATACGCTGTGTTGAAAAAGTGACCCGCGAAACGCTCGTGGGACGCTAATCAGACAGCGTTCATTGAATCATTCTTTAAGGACTTTAAATCATGGCTAAACAAGTAATTTTCTCTGAAAACGCTCCAGCAGCGATCGGTCCATACTCTCAAGCAGTTCGTGCTGGCAATACTGTTTACCTTTCTGGTCAGATCCCATTGGTTCCAGAAACAATGGAAGTGATCAGCGACGATGTCGCTGATCAAACGACTCAGGTGTTCAAAAACCTACAAGCCGTATGTGAAGCAGCGGGTGGTTCTCTAAAAGACATCGTTAAGCTAAACATCTACATGACTGACCTAGGCAACTTCGCTCTAGTAAACGAAGTCATGACTAAGTTCTTTGTCGAACCTTACCCTGCGCGTGCAGCGTTAGGTGTTCGCGCATTGCCAAAAGGCGTTGCCGTTGAAATCGAAGGTGTATTGGTTCTAGAAGACTAATCCCAAAACCTTAAAAAAGGCGCTTAGAGTGATCTAAGCGCCTTTTTTGGGTTTATAACTGGGTGTTTCTTTGTGCCAACCAGGCTTGATAGTCCGGCAACATACTTTCATAACCCGAAATATAAGAGGGGTAGTCTGGGCGCCATCCGAGCGCTTGCAGTGTCTGTCCGACGATACGCTTACCGCGGCTGGGTAAATAATCGGTAATGCTAACCGTATCTGGTAACGGTGGTGGTACCTGCAGACGTGCCGATAACCAAAGCTTCACTTCCCACATTGACGCGGGATGCCCGTCACTGGCAATGATATGAGCAGGTAATGTTTGATCTGCTAGCATGTGCTCACCTGTGATGCACAAGGCGCTCACCACATCGTCCCGATGAATACGATTGGTCCACTGGTTCAGCGACCAAGCCTCACCACGATGCACACCTTCGATTAGGCGATAGCGGCCGGGGCCATAAATACCGGAGCAACGCACGGCTGTGGCCGAGAAATTCTCTACCAGTATGGCTTCGGCTTGTAGGATTTTCTCAGCCGTTGGTGATACCGCGACGGCAGGACTGATGTCATCAATCCATTCACCTCGACTTTCGCCATAGACACTGGTGCTGGAGACAAAAATCACTTTGGGGGGTGTCGTTCGGCCTTTAAACCCGTCAACAACGGCCTGAGCTGTGTCGACATAAGCAGCTTGATAAGCCTCTGCTGTGCGTCCTGAAGGTGTCATAATTAAATACACCAAGTCCGCCTCGGGCCAGTCCTTTGCCGACAGTGTCGTAATGTCTTGGGTGATGCCTTTGACTCCTTCCGGAAATGCAGTTCCAGAACGGCGAATGCCGGTTACCTCTGCCCCCTTCGCGACGAAATGACGTGCCACCCCTTGTCCTAGGTCACCGCATCCTGCTATCAAAACCTTTGCCATAACACCCTCAATCATTGCAATAAAAGCGTATATACTCAGAAGCAGTACACTTTATCAAATTATGTATTATCATAGTTAATACCAATTATAAGGGTAATGACTATGACGCTAACAGAACTCAAATACATCGTTATGCTAGCAGAAGAGAAACACTTTGGCCGAGCTGCAGAGCGCTGTCACGTGTCTCAGCCAACGCTCAGTGTAGCGGTTAAAAAGCTGGAAGACGAACTCGGTGCGGCCATTTTTGAGCGCAGCAAAAGCTCCGTGTATATTACCCCGCTGGGCGAACAAATCATCGGCCAAGCCAAACGCGTACTTGAGCAGGCTAGCATGATTAAAGAACTGGCGTCATCTGGCAAAAACCAGCTCAATGGGCCTCTTAAAGTCGGTGCGATTTATACGATCGCCCCCTACCTCTTTCCTTCCATGATTCCTGAACTAAAACGCATTGCCGAAGGCATGCCATTGTCGATCGAGGAAGACCTTACCGAGAACTTGCGCCCCAAACTGCGTAACGGTGCGCTGGATGCGATCATTGTCGCTCTCCCTTTTCGTGAGCCCGACGTCGTCACTCGTCCCATCTACGAAGAAGAGTTTGTGGTGCTCATGCCAAAAGATCATCCATGGACTTCTCTAGACCATATCAGCACCGATCAGTTGACGACGGACAATCTGTTACTGCTCGGTAAAGGTCACTGCTTCAGCGATCAAGTGATGGAAGCCTGTCCCTTGGTGGGCGAAGATGAATTAAACGATGGACATACCATTGTGAATGGCAGCTCACTGGAAACCATTCGTTATATGGTGTCTTCTGGTTTGGGGGTCACCGTGCTGCCTAAGTCGGCGGTCAGACATCTGGATGAAAATATGTTGGCCGTGCGTCCCTTTAAAAGCCCTGCGCCAAAACGTACCGTTGCTCTGGCATGGCGTGCCAGCTTTCCTCGCCCTAAGGCGATCGAATCCCTCAGTCAGTCCATTAAAGAGGCCTGTCAGAAATTGGATCTGGGATAACCATGGTCGACACATTGGAAATGCAAGACATCAAGGAGATCAAAGGTGTCGGACAAGCGATGGCAGACAAACTCGCCAAGCTAAACATCCACACCGTCCAAGATGCACTGTTTCATTTGCCCATTCGCTATCAAGATCGAACCAGTGTGGTGCCTATTGGGCAGCTAAGGTTTGGTGATGAAGCCGTGATTGAAGGCGAAGTCAGTGGCTGTGAAATAAAGATGGGTAAACGGCGCAGTTTAATCTGCCGATTGCGCGATCACTCAGGCTCCCTATGTCTGCGTTTTTTCCATTTTTCTGCGGCACAAAAAAAACAGTTGGAACAATCGGGGCGTGTTCGTTGCTTTGGCGAAATCCGGCGTGGCAGTACTGGGTTTGAGATCTATCATCCAGAGTACAGCATTCTAAACGACGATGAGCCACACGAAGGCACCGACCAACTGACCCCAATCTACCCATTAACGGAAGGGGTTACTCAAACCAAGATACGCCAAATTTGTGAGCAAGCGTTAGAACGTCTAACACCACACAATCTGCGCGAATGGTTACCGGATACCATGCGTCAGCAATTTAGTCTGCCGCCCCTATCGGACGCGATACATTTTTTGCACCATCCTACCAAGGGCACTGATTTAGAACAGCTTAAGCGTGGCGCTCACCCAGCGCAGTATCGTTTGTCATTCGAAGAGCTGATGGCACACCAACTGTCTTTAATCGGCAAACGCCAATTGGCCAAACACGATGTCGCAGTCAAAGTACCGGATATGGGCGCGCTGGGGCAGCAACTGATTGAAGCTTTGCCGTTTTCGCCGACTGGCGCGCAACAACGAGTGACCCAAGAAATCTTACAGGACCTCGGTACGGGCCATCCTATGCTGCGTTTAGTGCAAGGGGATGTGGGCTCAGGAAAAACACTGGTCGCTGCGCTTGCCGCCGCTGCCGTAGTCCAACAAGGCTATCAAGTGGCCGTCATGGCACCGACCGAAATTCTGGCCGAGCAACACTATATTAACTTCAAGCAATGGTTTGAGCCGCTTGGCATCGAGGTCGCTTGGATGATCGGCAAACTTAAAGGCAAACAGCGCGAAGCCGAGTTGGAGCGGATTGCCTCTGGCAGCGCAGGGGTTGTCGTGGGCACACATGCCCTATTCCAAGAAACCGTCGTGTTCAAAGGTCTGGCTCTGGCCATCATCGATGAACAACACCGTTTTGGTGTACATCAGCGCATGGCCCTACGTGAGAAAGGCCTACAAGCAGGCTTCCAGCCCCATCAGCTGATCATGACCGCCACACCGATTCCTCGTACGTTAGCCATGTCTGCGTACGCTGACTTAGACTGCTCGGTGATTGACGAGTTGCCACCTGGACGCACACCCGTAAATACCATCGTGGTCTCCGATCAACGCCGGGATGAAGTCATTCAGCGTGTGCAACATGCCTGTGCCGAAGGGAAACAAGCCTACTGGGTGTGTACGCTGATTGAAGAATCTGAAGCGTTACAATGCCAAGCCGCAGAAGACGCCGCTATTTTATTGCAAGAGCATTTATCGGGGTTAACCATCGGGTTGGTTCATGGCCGACTCAAAGCACAAGAAAAAGCCGACATCATGGCGCGCTTTAAAGCTGGTGAGATTCAGCTTTTAGTCGCGACGACCGTGATCGAAGTCGGTGTCGACGTACCCAATGCAAGCTTGATGGTCATCGAAAACCCTGAACGCTTGGGGTTAGCTCAGCTACACCAATTGCGCGGGCGCGTCGGTCGAGGGCAAACCGCGAGCCATTGTGTGCTCTTGTATCACGCTCCTTTAGGTCAGCAGGGCAAAGCGCGCCTCTCAACCATGCGTGAAACTACCGATGGTTTTAAAATTGCTGAGAAAGACTTAGAGTTACGCGGACCGGGTGAGTTGCTTGGCTCACGTCAAACAGGGTTACTAGAGTTCAAAGTGGCCGACCTGCAACGCGATAAGTCTTTGCTGGACGATGTTCAGAAAGCCGCTGCGATTCTTTATCACCATTATCCGGAACATGTCTCACCTTTACTGTCTCGATGGTTGCCACAGCACCAGCAATATCTCAACGTCTGATCATAATTCGTAAAGTTAGTGTTGGTTTTTTAACCTAGTTGTCACATGATGACTGAAAGATACTCAACTGCGCTATCATAAGGACATAAGAGGAATCGCCTGTGACGACTAACAATGAATTATCCAGAGACATCGCCTTCTCTGGCCACTACAGTTACAAGATCCAAGACGACCGCGTCATCCTTTGCATCTCACAGATTACCAACCATCGTCCGCTTGACAACATTAGCGGTACGCTAGCGATTGAGCTTAAAGGTTATCATCAGGACGGCCACTATCTGGTGCTGGCCAGTACTACGATAGGTCAACTGACAGGCCAGCATTTGCTAGCCGATTGTCACTATGACCTAGTCTTCCAAATGCCACCAGCAGGGTCATGGCAACTCGCTCTAGAAGTCCATGAATGGGAGGGTGAGCAGTACGTTTTAATGGACCAGCAGTTCTTCGAACAGCCTTATTACATCCCCGAAGCAGTACCTTGCTCTGCTGAGGAAGGCCCCTCAGCCGCCACCGCTGCGCTAAAAGAAGAAATTCCGTTAACTGACGCACCCGTTGATCAGATAAACACCAAGGGCGAAAGCAAACCAGCTATCCCCAAAGCGTCGAAAAACCCAAAAACGTCCACTGAGAAAAAGACCCCTGAGAAAAAAGCCAAAGCCAGCATAAATAAAAGCTCTCAAGAAGAACTACTGCGCGTTAAAGGGATTCCGAAAAAGGTAGTGAACGAGATGATTGAACAACGCCCTTTCTCATCATGGGAAGCCGTGCTACTAATCAAAGGCATGGGGCCAAAACTACTAAAAAAGCTACGCGATGGTTTAAAGCTAAACTAAGCGGATAGCCATAAACAAAAAAACCACGCTAAAGCGTGGTTTTGAATACGAAGCAACGCAGTTTGGATGCTAGGAAATTTGCACCACGGTTGTGTTTTTAACCTCTTCCATGGCCACGTAAGTGCGCGACTCCCTTACATGCGGTAATGTCAGCAAGGTCTCACCTAGTAAGTGGCGATACGAATCCATATTCGATACTCGCGCCTTCAATAGATACTCAAAGTCACCGGCGATCAAGTGGCACTCGAGAACTTCTGGAATCTCAGACACCGCCTCCTTAAATTCATTGAAGCCTTCGGGAGACGTTGTTTTCAAACGAATCTCCACAAACACTAGCAAGCCAGCGTCCACTTTACGCGGATCCACTAACGCGCAATAACCAGTAATGTAGCCATTACGTTCCAGCCGACGTACTCGTTCTAAGCAAGGTGTCGCACTCAAACCAACACGACTAGCAAGCTCAACATTCGATAAGCGTCCATTAATTTGCAGCTCGCGCAGGATCTTCTTATCCAACCTGTCCAAAGGCTTTGCAGACGTTTCCATCAATATGAGTCTCTCCGAAGGTAACTGTCATTTAATTTAGCGCGATTCTACCACGGGGCAAATAGCTTAGGAAAAATTAACCCATTAACTCCCTTCAAAAACTAACCAACATTCCTTACATCATCACACTCTAACACCGCACCAAATGAAAACCAAAAGAATCAAGTAGCACCACACAAGTACAGAAAGCGTCATTTTGTGCATTTATCCAACAGAAACTAAGCGTTTTCTGCATCAATAATGTGCAAATATTATTTATTATGCACAAAACCTTCTCATTATAGCCAAAAACTATTAATAGAAAACAACTGATTCTCCTATATTAATCACAGACATCAAAAAAAGGAAAAAAGTAGCATGAACCTAGTGATTTAGCCTTGACGAGAGGGGGTCAACAGTAATTCTATAAGGTAGTTCCGTGCTATTTCAGAAGATTGCACTAGACTAGAGAAACAACAAAAACAATTAATAATGTTGGCAAGAAATTTGCTTTGAAGCTTTAGTGAAAGAATATTCAAAGATGAATCCATTTTTGCACACATAACAACTAGTAATGCCTGGAGGCAAAATCATGAAATCGAACGTTGGGAAAATTCTATCTACCGCTGCGATTGCTGCGACAATCAGCACTGGTGCCGCGGCAGCAACATTGGACGATGTGAAAGCAAAAGGTTTTATCCAATGTGGGGTAAGTACAGGTGTACCTGGGTTTTCAAATGCAGACAGTACCGGCAAATGGTCGGGTATTGACGTTGATGCTTGTCGCGCCGTTTCCGCCGCAATTTTTGGTGATGCAGACAAAGTAAAATACACACCTCTTTCAGCCAAAGAACGTTTTACTGCGCTTCAATCTGGCGAAATCGATATCTTGTCACGTAACACAACGTGGACTTACACCCGTGATGCGTCTCTTGGTTTAGACTTCACAACGACAAACTTTTATGACGGCCAAGGTTTCATGGTACGTAAAGACTTGGGTGTAGAGAAGGCAATGGAGCTTGACGGTGCAACGGTTTGTACTGAGCAAGGTACAACAACCGAGCTAAACATGGCGGATTTCTTCCGTAAACACAACATGGATTATGTGCCAGTTGTTGTACAGAAAGCGGATGAAGCATTATCTGCTTACGCCTCTGGTCGTTGTGACGTATACACAACCGACAAATCTGGTCTTGCCGCGCATCGCTCGAAACTATCGGATCCAAGCGCGCATATGATCCTTCCTGAGACTATTTCCAAAGAGCCACTTGGCCCTGTTGTTCGTCACGGTGATAACCAATGGAAAGATATCGTCACTTGGACGCTATTCGTACAAATCAACGCTGAAGAGATGGGCATTAGCTCTAAAAACGTTGCCAAAATCAAAGCAGAATCTACTGATCCGGGCATTCGCCGTCTAGTCGGTGCCGAAGGTAAAATGGGCGAAGCACTTGGCCTAAGTTCTGACTGGGCTTACAACATCATCGCTGAAGTGGGTAACTACGGCGAAGTCTTTGAACGTAATGTTGGTCCTGACACTCGCGTTGGTCTACCACGTGGTGTTAACAATCTATGGACTGAAGGCGGTGTACTGTACGCGCCACCAGTACGTTAATACGTACATTCTTCCCTGACCTACCCTAGGGACAAATTCCAGCGGCAACACGCCGCTGGGAACCTCCCATCTGAACATCTATCTGACGAGCATTGATTGCCTGAACCAAGATGAGCGAAAAAACTACAACGAACACGAGCTTTTTTAACGATGCGGGTAATCGCGCCCTGTTGTTTCAAGTGGTTCTTCTTACTGCCGTGGTCGCTATTGGTTATTATCTTTTTCATAACCTACAAGCAAACTTACAAAACCAAGGCATATCGACAGGCTTCGCGTTCTTAAATGAACCTGCGGGCTTTCCGATCCTAATTCACCTAATTGAATATACAGAAGCCGGCACCTACGGACGTGCATTCTTAGTTGCCCTCATTAATACAATGCTGATTTCATTCATCGGGATTGTATTAGCCACCATTATCGGTGTGATCATGGGCTTAGCGCGATTGTCGCAAAACTGGCTCGTCGCACGACTGGCCACGGTTTACATCGAAACGCTGCGAAACATCCCATTACTGTTGCAAATGTTCTTTTGGTATTTCGCCGTATTAGCGGCATTACCCCACCCACGTGACAGCATTATTTTCGGCGATTTTTTCCTTAACAAGCGAGGGATTTACTCGCCTAATCCTATTTTTCAAGATGGCTTCGGCGTCGTTATTTTTGGTTTCTTAGCCTGTGTCGTCGCGTCGATTGCCTTAATAATTTGGGCGAAAAAGCGTCAAACACGTACTGGGTTATGGTTTCCTGCTTATTGGACGTCCTGCGGCATTATTGTATTCGGTACGATCGCCTGTTACTTCTTAGCAGGCGCGCCTGTTACCTTTGATTTGCCCGAAGCAAGTCGCTTTAACGTAAAGGGCGGTATGGTATTGGTACCAGAATTCGTTGCGGTATTAGTCGCTTTATCGACCTATACAGGTGCGTTTATCGCCGAGATCGTTCGTGCAGGTATTCTGTCTGTCAGCTGGGGACAAACCGAGGCAGCGCGTTCATTAGGAATGCGAGACAGTATTACTCAACGTCTCATCGTCTTACCACAAGCGTTGCGCGTTATCATTCCGCCTTTAACTAGCCAATATCTAAACTTAGCAAAAAACTCATCCCTGGGGGCCGCAATCGCTTACCCAGAGCTAGTCGCCGTGGTAATGGGAACGACGCTTAACCAAACTGGCCAAGCAATCGAGACCATTGGATTGTGTATGTTGGTTTACGGCTCTCTAAGTTTGTCCATTTCATTCTTTATGAATTGGTACAACAAGAAAATGTCTTTGGTAGAGCGCTAGGAGAAACATATGGCAATTGAATTTAAACCCTCCCCAAGCCTGCCACCACCGAGTAATGCGGTCGGTGCGGTTGCTTGGGTTCGCAAAAACTTTTTCTCTTCTCCGCTGAATATTTTTCTTACCGTATTTAGCTTTTACATCCTGTATCTGTTGGTTCCTCCTACCATTGAATGGGCATTTTTAGATGCGACATGGAGCGGCGAAAACAAAGATGCTTGTACCGCAGGTGGTGCATGTTGGGCGTTTATCGTCGCCTATTTCGATCAGTTTATGTACGGGCTATATCCACAAACAGAGTACTGGCGCATTAACCTAGCGGCTATTTTACTCGCTTTGTTAATTGGCATGTATGCCATCAAGGCCATCAATAAACTGATATTGTCGATTGCAGTCTTGGTCGTCTACCCAGTTGTGGCCTACTTCCTATTCGCCGGCGGTATTTTAGGCTTAGAAGTCGTTGAAACGTCTCTTTGGGGCGGTTTATTTCTAACGACTCTGTTAGGGGTTGTCGGAATTGTGGCCTCTTTGCCTTTAGGTGTTGTGCTCGCCTTAGGGCGTCGTTCCAACATGCCCATCGTTAAATCCGTTTGTGTGGTATTCATTGAAACCGTTCGTGCGGTACCACTGATCACGATTTTGTTCATGGCATCAGTGATGATTCCGCTGTTTCTACCGGATGGCTTGAACTTCAATAAGCTATTGCGCGTGTTGATTGGTATCACCCTATTCTCTGCAGCTTATATGGCCGAGGTTATCCGTGGTGGCCTGCAGGCTATTCCAAAAGGTCAATACGAAGCAGCTGACGCGATGGGGTTAACCTATTGGCAATCCATGCTGCTCGTGATCCTACCGCAAGCATTGAAGCTGGTGATTCCGGGAATTGTAAACACGTTCATTGGTTTATTTAAAGACACCACACTGGTCTACATCGTGGGTATGTTTGATCTACTGGGTCGTATTCAATCCGCCACTCACGATGGTGATTGGCTAGGTACCACCACAGAAGGCTATGCCTTCGCTGGCTTTATTTATTGGGCTATCTGCTTCGGTATGTCCCGCTACTCGATGGCGGTTGAGCGTAAGTTAGATACCGGACACAAGCGGAATTAATAAGAAAATTTGAGGCCTTACAATATGACTGATAGAAATATGGCACTCGCCCAACTTGAGCCGGGCGAAGACGCAATCATTGAGTTCAAAGACGTAAACAAGTGGTACGGTGAATTCCACGTTCTGAAAAACATCGATTTCAGTATCAAAAAAGGCGAACGGATCGTGGTCTGTGGACCCTCAGGTTCAGGTAAATCCACCATGACCCGTTGTATCAACCGTCTTGAAGAGCACCAGAAAGGTCAAATTTTGGTGGACGGTATTGAAATGAACGACAACCTGAAAAACATCGAAGCGATCCGCAAAGATGTAGGCATGGTGTTTCAGCACTTTAACTTGTTTCCACACCTGACCATTCTAGAGAACTTAACGCTAGCGCCAATCTGGGTACGTAAAACGCCTAAGAAAGAAGCGGAAGAAATGGCAATGCACTACTTGGAACGCGTAAAAATCGCCAACCAAGCACTGAAATATCCAGGTCAGCTTTCTGGAGGTCAGCAGCAACGTGTCGCCATCGCTCGTGGTTTATGTATGAAGCCGCGTATCATGCTATTTGATGAACCCACTTCGGCGCTCGACCCGGAAATGATCAAAGAAGTACTCGATGTCATGATTCAGCTTGCTGACGAAGGCATGACCATGGTGTGTGTTACACACGAAATGGGGTTTGCTAAAACGGTCGCCGATCGCGTGGTGTTCATGGATGCGGGGGAAATTGTAGAAGCCAATACGCCGCACGAATTCTTCGACAATCCGCAACATGACCGCACACAATTGTTCTTGAGTCAGATTTTGAACCACTGATCTGACTGTTTGAATAAATCATCTCTAAAAAAGCCCCTACTGGGGCTTTTTTAGTTTGTATAATAATGTCCTAATACAGACTATTGTTTAATTTGGGGGTGTAGAGTGTCTGAACAATCAGTAGAAGCCAACACAAGCACTCGTGTACGTATCATTCATCTAGCCGATAATAGCGGTAAACTACAGGTCATCTTTGCGTATGACAGTATGCTGGATATGGCGGCCTTGTCACGCCTAACCAAGCGTCGTTTTGACCCTGTCGCCAATTACAATATTGAAGGTGATCCCCTAGTCAAACCAAATACCTGCTCGACCATTATTGACTCATCCTTGCTCAACAGTGACGCCATCGAGCTACGCTCCAATGCAACCCAAAGTTATAAAAGCTATACCCAAGAAGAGTTCACATCTCGTTTCAAAGGGCCGCTGACGCGCTATGAACGCATAGCAATTCCAGTCAGTAAGATCGAATGCCCGGTGGATGATCTCAATCAGGATGCGGCTCAAATGCAAGCAGCACTGGGTAAATTTCAATCCATGCGTCTACAGCAGCGCTTAGAAGAAACCCTTGAAGTACCGCCACTGCCTGCCTCATCACACAGTATTATCCAGCTGTGTTCCGATGAGAATGCTGGCACGGATGACTTGTGTGATGTGATCAGCCTCGATCCATCGTTGTCCGCTCAAGTCATTAGTTGGGCATCCTCGCCTTACTATGGCGTGCAAGGTGAAATTGACTCCGTCGAAGATGCCATCATTCGTGTGCTAGGCTTTGATATGGTAATGAACTTAGCGCTTGGTTTGTCCATGGGGAATGCCTTCCAACTACCGAAAAATGGCCCTCGCCATTATAACGACTTCTGGTTTAGCGCCGTGTCACACGCGGTTTTGATGGAAGAGCTGGTTCGTAAAATGGCCTCCGGCGACCGCCCTCGACTCGGCCATGCCTACTTAGCAGGTTTACTGCATAATTTTGGCTACCTAGCGATTGCTGTGGTACTGCCACCGCACTTCGGTATTTTATCGCGCTACATTGAGGCAAATGCGCATTTACCATCCGAAATCATCGAAATGCAGACCCTCCACTTTACCAAAGAACAGCTAGGCGCTTGGCTGCTAAAACACTGGGGCTTACCAGAGAGTATTTATACGGCTGTACGGTATAGCAAAACGATCAGCTATGAGGGCCAGCACAATAAATTAGCCCATTTATTGTACCTGTGCCATCAACTGTTTAATGATGATAAGCTCGATCCAGGCATACTAAACGTGCTTAATTTAACCCTCGATGAGGCGAAACTCTGTCATAAAAAAGTTATGAGTTCCTCTAGTGAGTTAACAAAGATGGTTGGGTTAATAAGCGGTAATAAATGACACTGTTAAATCACAAACTTACCAAGCAATTTGATTATCGTTGGCATTCCATTGCTCAAGTGCGCCGCAGCAGTATCCCAAAAGGTATTCAGCCCTGGCTAACGACGCGCTTTTCGATCACGGCTAAATTACGTCAAGCAGGTCATCTGAGGGTGGAGGTGCTAGAAGATACATGGCAGTCACCTTCTCCACGCGAGCGCTTACGTTTAGGACTGAAGTCGCGTGAAATGGCGAGAGTTCGCAGTGTCATTTTATTTGTCGATAACGAACCAGTGGTCTATGCTCGCTCTATTATTCCGGCACGCTCTTTGAAAGGTGCTTGGCGATATTTGCCGTATTTAGACAACCGTCCGTTAGGTGGATACGTGTATAAATCTAAAGCTTTGCGCCGCAGTCAAACTGAAGTGGTTAAATTGCCCGCAGGGCTGATTCAAAACTGCGCAGAGCCCTTGTGGGCACGCCGTTCAGTCTTTATGGAATATGGTCCAGGAATATTAGTCAACGAAGCGTTCTACCCTGCTATTGCCCGTTTTACTCAAGCGGCAGGCCAACTTTAAACAAAGCGATTACAAAAAATGAGTAAACTGAAAGATTACGCCGATCTAACCCGTTTTAACCGCCCCATTGGCTCCCTATTGCTGATGTGGCCGACATTATGGGCGCTATGGTTAGCCGCTGACGGCTGGCCAAAATGGCATCTAATATTTATTTTTGTGTTGGGCGTGTTCAGTATGCGCTCTGCCGGCTGTGTGATTAACGACTTTGCCGACCGTAAAGTGGACGGCTTTGTCGAACGCACCAAGAATCGTCCATTGCCATCGGGTCGGGTATCGGAAGTAGAAGCCTTAGCGCTGTTTGCTGGTTTATCGATTTTAAGCTTTATTTTAGTGCTATTTACCGATTGGCAGACCATTTTGTTGTCTTTTGTCGGTTTGTTCTTAGCTGCTTTGTATCCGTTTATGAAACGCTACACGCATTTGCCACAGCTATTTTTGGGCTTAGCCTTCTCCTGGGCCATCCCGATGGCTTACAGCGCCCAAGGCGGTAGCTTATTAGACCCACAGCTGTGGATGTTGTTTGTGGCAAACTGCTTCTGGACCATTGCTTACGATACTTACTACGCTATGACAGACCGCCCAGATGACATTAAAGTGGGTATTAAGTCGACGGCGATTTTGTTTGGTCGCTACGACTTACTGGTGATTTTGATTTTACAGGGATTGACCCTATCCTTGATGATGTGGATCGGTGTGATTGCTCAATTAGGCCTGTTGTACTTTGTCAGCTTACTCGGTGCTGTGTATCTGTTTTACCAGCAATACCTACAAGCGAAAGATCGAGATCGGCAAGCGTGTTTTCGCTCTTTCCTAGATAATAACCGCGTCGGTTACTGTATCTTTGCAGGAATCTTACTCGGGTATTACATTTGAATGTGGCACTGATGTGACAATTTAACACAGTTGTCACATTTAGAGGCTTTAATATCTACCGTTCCTGAGATGAGGATAAATCCTGTGACCGGTAAAAAAGTTTTAATTATTGATGATGAAGCCCCAATCCGCGAGATGATCGCTGTCGCGCTGGAAATGGCTGGCTATGAATACATGGAAGCTGAAAATAGCCAACAGGCTCATGAGATGATCGTCGATCATCGACCTGACTTGGTACTTGTGGATTGGATGATGCCTGGTGGTAGTGGCGTCGAGTTGACTCGCCGTCTAAAGAAAGACCCAACGACCGCCGAAATCCCTGTGATTATGTTGACGGCGAAAAGCGAAGAAGACAATAAAATCCAAGGGTTAGAAGTAGGGGCGGACGATTACATCACCAAACCATTTTCGCCGCGTGAATTGGTGGCTCGCCTGAAAGCGGTGCTTCGCCGTGCGACACCACAAGGTGTTGATGATCCAATCGAAGTAGAAGGTTTGCTGCTTGACCCGATTAGCCAACGTGTTTCAATTGGCACTTCGCCGATCGAAATGGGGCCAACGGAGTATCGTTTGTTGAAGTTTTTAATGACTCACCAAGAACGTGCTTACTCTCGTGCTCAGCTATTGGATCAAGTTTGGGGTGGTAATGTCTATGTTGAAGAGCGTACCGTAGACGTACATATCCGCCGCTTGCGCAAAGCGATCGGCGAGTCACATGACTTTTTAATTCAAACGGTTCGCGGTACGGGATACCGTTTCTCTGCGAAACGAACGGCTTAATATATATGAAGCGAACTTGGCAACGGGCTTTCCTTACATGGATGAGTGGACTCATGGCGGTAATCGCCATAGGTTTCGTATTGGGCCATATTCTCGCACTCGCCTTACTTTATGTACTGGGCACTCTCTACTGGCAACTGTACCAACTGTACCAATTTCACTGTTGGTTACGTCGCTCAGGTAAAGCGGCCCCCCCAGAAGCCTCTGGTATTTGGGGTGAAATCTTTGATGCGGTGTATCGTCTACAAAAGAAACAACGCAAATCTAAACGCCGAATGCGTCAGGCACTTAACCGGATTGAAAACTCTACCGCCGCCCTTAAAGAAGGCGTCATCATGGCGGACAGTAACGGCAATTTGGAATGGTGGAACAATTCGGCGGGCTTGTTGCTTGGTTTACAGCGCCCTACGGACCGCGGTCAGCCAATCACCAACATTTTACGAAACCCAGAATTCTTTCGTTATTTCTCTCAAAAGCGCTTTGGTGAGCCTTTAGTCATCAAATCTCCGTCAAAAGACGGTATCTATCTAGAAGTACAAACTACTTTGTACGATCAAAATGATCACCTGATTTTTGTTCGTGATGTCACCCGTTTACATCTACTAGAGCAAATGCGTAAAGACTTCGTTGCCAATGCCTCACACGAGCTAAAAACGCCGCTTACGGTGATTAAAGGCTATCTCGAAACACTGTCTATGTTTAAAGATAACCTTCCGCCATCGATGCAACGAGGCATTGTGAACATGTCGGATCAGTCATTGCGTATGGAGCATTTGATTGAAGATCTGCTGCTACTATCACGTTTAGAGACCAATGATAAGCGTGAAGCGCATCAGTGGCTCAAAATTGATGACATTTGTGAAACGGTCAAAAAGACCGCCTTACCAATGATGTCTGATGAGCATGAGATTAGCTTTGATCTGCCCGAAGACAGCTATATTTATGGCGCCAGCAGCGAGCTCTACAGCGCGTTCTCAAACCTAGTAGTAAACGCCATCAAGTACTCACCTGAAGGCGGCGTTATTCGCGTTAAATGGGTTCAGAATGAGTTCAGTGGCGTATTCTCAGTTGAAGATCAAGGTTTAGGTATCGATCCCCGCCATATTCCGCGATTGACCGAACGTTTCTTCCGCGTCGATAAAGGACGAGGTTCAAACACTGGCGGAACCGGCCTAGGTCTAGCCATCGTTAAGCACGTACTGATTCACCATAATGCGAAGCTACAAATTCGAAGCCAACCAGGCTTTGGTAGTACGTTCTCGTGTCACTTCCCAACCGACCGTGTTCGTCAGGAGGCGCTCCTTGCAACGGTGGCGACAGAAGCCGACGGTATTGATGCACCCGTTCAGCCGCAGGCACATTCGCAGGCACAAGAAGAAGATGCGACAACGGAAACCTCTTCGACCTCCTAGAGAACCTCGTTTCGTTACCAAAAAAATGCCCGCTATACGATTGTATGCGGGCATTCTTATAATCGTGTCGTCACGTTACAATGAATCAAACAACGCTTTTATAAACGCTTCTTTTTCAGCATCTTGGTCAATCAATAGCAGAGTCACTGTTAAAAAAGCAGAGTCCGGTTTCTTCTCGGTCGTCGCGACAGATTGCACGTAGTAATTTAAACGGTTCACCTTCTGCTCAAACGTCAAATCTAACACCGCTTGATCAAGCACCGTCGGAATCACATCGTCACTTTTTATCAACATCGTGGCTTCGTCTTTAGCGAAATGCACCACCATGCAACGAAACTCTTTGCCCGCAAAACGAACTTTGGTTGGTATCTTGACGTCTTTGACCGACACTGTTGGGTTCGTGATTTTAGGCGAAGCCGCTTTCGGCGCAACCGTCGTCGCCATCAACACATCCAGCGAACCCGAAGCAATGCCGCCGCTTGAAGCGGTTGGTTTTTTAGGTGCATCACCCAACTTCTTCTCGATGCCATTACGTTTGGCAGCCGTCACTACTTTCTGTACTAACTGTTCCGCTGAAAAGGGTTTACCTAAATAATCGGTCACACCTGACTGCACCGCTTCAACCACATGAGACTTATCACCACGACTGGTAATCATGACAAAAGGCAGTGTTTCTTTCTTGTATTGCGGTTGCTCTCGGCACCATTGCAGTAGTTCCACACCTGTCATTTCAGGCATTTCCCAGTCGCATAGCACCATATCAAACGTAGATTTCTGTAGCATTTGCTGTGCTTTGCGACCATTTACCGCTTCCTCGACCGTCACAGCAGGAAAACTTTTACGCAACGTACGTTTAATCAAATCTCGCGTAAACGACGCATCATCAACAACCAGTATTTTCAAAATGTAATCCTATCGAGTCTGTGACAAAAGATCGGCGTAATTCACAAAGCGCTCACTAAATACCTTGATCCACAAGAGTGTGGCTGCCACTACCGCAATCGGCATAACAAACAGGTTTAAGAAAGGAATGGTGACACCAAACATCACGATAAAGCCAAACGTCCAACATAGCAGCGGCTTTTCTCGCAGAGAGGCTCGCATTTCAGGGAAGCTGACTTTATTGTTATCAAACGCATAATCCATGTATTGCAAGGACAGCATCCAAGCGGAGAACAACACAATCAACACCGACGTGACAATATTCACCACTGGAATAAACGACAGCAACAGCAATGCAATAAAGCGCGGTAAAAAATACCCCAGTTTCTGCATTTCACGCTTTAAGCTGCGCCCAGTAATCACCATAAGCCCAGTAAAACTCATGTCTTCATCGAACTCTTTGCCCGTTTGCTGTTCTTCTACTTTTTCCGCTAAAAATGCCATAAAGGGGGCAGCAAGGATATTAACCCCCACAGAGAAGCTGTAAAACATCATCAAACCGATGGCAATGTTCAGCAGCAAATAAAACAACCAGTTTAAGAACGACATCCAATCAGGTATGTAGCCCATCATTTCATCTACCGCAACAGACATATAGCTCAGTGCCACGGTGTAAAGCAGTACCATTAACGCAATATTGGCCACAATTGGTGCCAATAAAAACAAACGTAATCGGCTTGATAAAAGAAGCGGGAATGCTTGTATGTAAGCGCCTACGGCGGCAAATGGATGAGTGATCACGAACTAAACCCCTGTTTAAAAATCAACACTTGTAGCACTAATAATTGGTGTCTATTTAAGCATATTTTTCAGCAAAAAAGTGTCTTGCCTGCGCCAGAGAAGCCTCGAATTGCTTGAGATATGTAACTATTGTTCGCTATTGCCCCTATTCCCTGTAAGCAAATTTGCTACACTCGTGGTTTACTCATGCGTTCACTAAGCTCAAGACAAGGTACGAATATGAAACGTCTTTTCATGTGGTCTTTCTCATTATACGTCGCTTTGATGACAACAATGGCGCTTGCTGCCAATGAAGCGATGCAAGGCAATACGATTCTCACCGTCACGAATCACCACAGTGATACAGAAACCTCTTTAACATTCGATTTAGCCGCACTCAAACAGCTCCCCTCTTACGACATCTCTACCCATAACCCTTGGGAAGAAGGTGTGCATCACTACAAAGGTTTTAACCCGAGAGACCTACTTGAGCAGCAAGGCATTAAAGGAAGCGTCCTTCGTCTAACCGCCTTTAATCAGTACATCACTGAAATACCACTGGAAGACTTTACTCAATTAGGCGCCATCATTGCCTATGAAATGGATGGGCAACCCATTGCTGTGCGTAGTAAAGGCCCATTAATGGTTATTTATAACTTTGATGACAACCCAGACTTAAAAAACGAAGCCTTCTATGGTCGCTCTATTTGGCAATTATATAAACTTAAAGTGATGCGAGCGGACTACTGATTATGGACGTAGATGCAGAGTGCAAAAAACCTCGGTTTAAACGTTGGTTAGCGAATCTGCTGATTGTGTTTATGATGATCACATCGTTACTGACCTTTACTCTGATACCTCTCTCCGATAGCAGTTCAACGCTCAACTCACAACAAGTGTTTGAAAGCTCGCGCTGGCATTCGCTGCAACTGCAATTGCAAACCTACCGTCTGATGGACTATTTATCAGATCTCTCTGAAGCCGACCTCCCCGTCAATGGTAATGCTTACTTTCAATACGACTTAGTGCTCAGTCGAGTCGATCTCTTACGTAAAGGTGATTTAGGCAGTAATATTCGCAACTTTGCCAATGGTCGAGCAGTACGACTGCTGAATATTATTGCGGGTGAACTGGAACTCATCAGTCTTAATATTCAGCGTCTTGAACAAGGCCAATTGGATCAAACAGAGATCATTGTGGATCGGTTACGCTCTCTGGATTCGCAAATCACTGATTTTGTGGTCATCGTAAATCAAGGCGCAAACGACTTTATCACTGAAAAGCGTCACGATTTAGACGTTCAGCTGGCGTATATTCAGATGGTTTCATTGGTACTATTCGTTATCTCTTCGACTCTGTTATACGTTACCTACAAAGTCTCAAAAGAGCTGCGTCAAACGCTGAGACGCAATACTCGGCTAGAAGAACGAATTGATGCTGTGCAGGCCGGTAAAGTCGACATTATTAGCCGTATTGTGAACGATATAAAGCCCATCTTTACCAATCTAATAAGTCACTCAAACACATTAAAAAGCACAGCATCGGATGCTAAAGTTCAAGAACACTTAGAGCACCTCAGCACTCAAAGTAACCAGTTACTCACTCAGCTAGACTGCTATTATGACCTCACATTAATCGAGGCCAATCGCATGTCTTCAGTAACTAATGAGGGGAACCTAAGAGCGCACATCAATTATGCTGTCAGTGCATTAGAACGCGTCTTTTTAACCCATCAAGTACGAGCCATTGCACACGTTGATCCGCGACTGCCCGAGCTTGTCGAGACTGACTTTAGACGTTTACATGAAATTTTAATCACTTTAATTTCTCACTTAGCGCCCTATTGCCATCATTCAGAGCTGCTAATTCAAGTCCGTCCATCAACACTCCCCATCTTTAATTTACCTGAAAAACACGGCAATAAAGCCACCAAGATGGTTCAAATCAGCTTGCGCGATTCCGGTGAAGGCTTACCTAACAAGGTTCAGGTTGGTTTACGTAAAAACCCCTATAATCCAGCCAATACGATCATTGGGCAAATTCATCAAATGGGTATGGGCTTTACCTTCTGTCATTATTTGATTGGCGCATTAGGTGGAGAGTTACATTTTTCCAGTTCTCAAGGAGCCGGTACTGAAATCTGGATCGACCTGCCCATGGGATTAGACGACGCCAAGACTCAGGCAGCAGACAAAAGCGCTAGTAAGCGTGCTAAAGTGGCTATTTGGCAGTCGGACAGCTTGCTAGATCAAGCGTTTCTATCGTTACTGCAACAACTTAATCATCAGGTCGACCTGTTCACTGAAGGAGACCTTACGCGCCTGCTGCAGCAGAAAAATCTCCAGACATTACCCTTTGAGTGCATTGTGATCAGCGATAAAAGTGCTCTTGATGAGGAACAAGTAGAGCTCATTGAGCGATTGCAAGCATTCGGCAGCCAAATCATTGTAGCAGCATCCGTTATAGAGGATTTGCCTCGCATTAAGGCGGATAAAACCTATCATTACCCTGTTACTGCGGCCCAACTTGAGGCCCTGTTACTTTCTTAGGATGAGGAGTTCCTTACTATGTCGGTAGACCATGCACAGCTAAAATCATTAATGGATATTATTGGTCGCGATACTCTGAGTCGCGTGAAGCAAAGCTATTTCAATGACAGCCAGGCCAAGCTCGTCAGCCTAAAAACGGCTATTGAAACACAGGATATACACCAGGTAGAACAGCTCAGTCATTCCTTAAAGTCTTCCAGCTCTAACCTAGCTCTGTCCACTTTAGCTGGTGTGTTTGCACACATGGAATCGGATGCCTCTCAAGGTCAAGCAGAAAACTTGAGCAACCTATACCAAAGCGCAGTAGATGAGTATGGGCAAGCTATTGCAGAGCTCGATACACTTATTTGAGCCAATACAGACACAAAAAAGGGGCGAAGTCATTAACTTAGCCCCTTTTTACATGTCATACGGTATTACGCTTTTTTATCTTCCGTTGCCAGTGCTTCCAACTCTTCAGTCGGTACGTGACGTACGTTCACACCATTGATTAGGTACACTAGGTGCTGACAAAGATGACGAGAATGGTCACCAATACGCTCCAAAGAACGCAGAATCCAAATCACGTTGAATACTGGGCCAATCGAGCGTGGGTCTTCCATCATATAAGTGATCAAAGAGCGGATTGCTGTTTTGTACTCAAGATCAACCTTACGATCCGCTTTGGCAACACTCACCGCTAGATCGATGTCTAAACGAGCGTATGCATCTAAGCTTTCACGAACCATGCTTGTCACCATTTGACCAATGCGGCTGATTTCCACATAACCACGTGGCGATTCGCCTTCATTGATCAATTTCAAAGCGTGATTGGCAATTTTCTTCGCTTCATCACCCATGCGCTCTAGCTCAGAAACCGCTTTACCAATTGACAGAATCATACGCAAGTCCGTTGCTGCGGGCTGGCGTTTCGCGAGAATGCGGGTACATTCTTCGTCAATCAATGCGTCCAATTGGTTAACGGTTTTGTCTTTGGCTTTCACTTCTTCTGCTAAGTCACCTTGACCTTCAAGCAACGATTGAATCGCATCCGATACTTGTTTCTCAACCACACCGCCCATGGTTAGAAAGTGCTGACGCAGTGTTTCTAGTTCAGCGTTAAACTGTTGAGAGATATGGTCCGTAGTAAGTTCTCGCATAATGGCAGTTCCTTATCCTAACCGTAACGACCCGTAATATAGTCTTCGGTTTGTTGTTTTGATGGGTTCGTAAATAGGCTATTGGTATCACCAAATTCCACCATATCTCCCATGTACATAAACGCAGTATAGTCCGATACTCGCGCGGCTTGCTGCATGTTGTGCGTTACGATGGCAATCGTGAACTCATTTTTAAGTTCATGAATCAGCTCTTCGATCTTCAGCGTTGAAATTGGGTCAAGCGCCGATGCTGGCTCATCCAGTAGCAATACTTCTGGTTTCACAGCAACCGTACGCGCGATCACCAAGCGTTGTTGCTGACCGCCCGACATGCCTAGCGCACTTTCGTGTAGACGGTCTTTTACTTCGTCCCATAGGGCCGCTGAGCGCAAGGCCCATTCAACCGTTTCATCGATCACACGCTTTTTGTTAATGCCCTGAATGCGTAGGCCATAGGCCACGTTTTCATAGATGCTTTTCGGGAATGGGTTTGGCTTTTGAAACACCATGCCGACACGACGGCGTAACTCTGCTACATCAGTGCCTTTGGCATAGATATTGTGGTCATGCAGGTTAATTTCACCTGTAATACGACAACCATCAACTAAGTCGTTCATACGGTTAAAGCAGCGTAGTAAGGTCGATTTACCACAACCAGAAGGTCCGATAAACGCCGTGACTTTTTTCTCAGGAATGACCATATCAATCCCTTTCAACGCTTCTTTTTCGCCGTAGTAAAGGTGTAAGTCTTTAACGGAAAGACAAACGTTTTCGTCTTCAATGCGCAGCGCCTGATGGCTACGTTGCATTGCTGAAATATCAATTGAGTGTGTGCTTGTTTCGCTCATAATCGTCTCTCTCCGCTGTCTTACATTTCCAGCGATTTGTATTTTTCACGTAGGTGGTTACGGATAGTAACGGCTGCTAAGTTAAGTGTTGCAATCACGATTACCAATAATAGTGCAGTCGCGTAGACCAATGGGCGCGCTGCCTCTACGTTCGGGCTCTGGAAGCCCACGTCATAAATATGGAAGCCCAAGTGCATGAACTTCTGATCCAAGTGTAGGTACGGGTAATTTCCGTCTAATGGTAATGACGGCGCCAATTTCACTACGCCCACTAACATCAACGGTGCAACCTCACCCGCAGCACGCGCTACCGCAAGAATCACACCCGTCATAATCGCTGGGCTGGCCATTGGTAATACTACACGCCATAAGGTTTCCGCTTTCGTTGCGCCCAAGGCTAATGAGCCTTCACGTACGTTACGTGGAATACGTGACAGACCTTCTTCCGTTGCCACAATCACCACAGGTACAGTCAGCAACGCAAGCGTAATCGATGCCCACATTAGACCACCGGTACCAAAAGTTGGCGATGGTAGTGCTTCTGGAAAGAACGCTTGGTCGATGCCAGAACCTAAGAAGTAAATGAAGAAACCTAAACCAAAGACACCGTATACGATCGACGGTACGCCGGCTAAGTTGTTGACCGCAATTCGGATCGTACGCGTTACAAAACCTTGTGATGCGTACTCACGTAGGTAAACTGCCGCCACCACACCAAACGGTGTCACCAGTACTGTCATCAACAACACCATCATCACAGTGCCGAAGATCGCAGGGAAGACACCGCCTTCAGTATTGGCTTCACGTGGCTCTGCGCTTAGGAATTCCCACACTTTCGAACCGTAAAAACTCATCTTCTGCGCGATACCCATCGCATTTGGACGGTAAGCACGAACGATTTTAGCTACTTGCAGTTCGTGAACGCTGCCGTCCATCACTTGAACCACAAACGTATCCCGGTTGATTTCTGCGTACAGATCAATCAGGCGTTGCTGTAACGCTTGATACTTAGCATTTTGTTCTGCTCGCTGAGCATCAATGTCTGCTTGTTTCTCAGGCGTTAGATCATTATTTAGCTCAAGGCGACGCTGCTCTAGACGTAAACGTTCTAGTGCATGGTTGATCGTACCGATCTCATCTTTTTCCACCGTATGGATGTCATCATAGATCGTCGTAGCACGTTCGATACTGCGTTCAAATGCTGTCCAAGTCGCTAAAGCAGACTCCGTCGGCGTTAGATCAGTCGTCGAGGCAACCACTTGGCCGTCTTCTTTGACTGCTTGTAGGTAACCGTATAAGTTGCCCCATTCATGACGCTCGGCAGCGAACAACATTTCAGGCCGAGTTTCATTAGTGAAGTATTCATCAATAATCCAACGGAAATCTGAACCATATACGTCGCGGTTACCGGTTTTCATCAATGTGCGTTTCATCAAATCGTGATGATCCGCCACATCAATGCCGGCCTCACGCAGCTGAGCCGCTGGTACTTCAGTCGACTCAACACGCTCAGCGACCAATGTGTATGGCTGGGATCCTGGTAAACTGTAAGTTCCCTGGCTGATGTCCGCTGGCCAGAAATGCCCAAGACCACGCACTGCAATCAGGGCTAATAAACCCAGTACCATGATCACAGAGATCGCAACGGCACCGGCGTTTAACCATACCCATGGATCACCAGACTTGACCCACTGGGATACGGTTTGTTTCTTTTGCTTCAATTCTGTACTCATTACAACGACCCGTATTTCTTACGTAGGTGCTGACGCACGGTTTCTGCGATGGTGTTCACAACAAAGGTAAAGACGAACAACACAAACGCCGCTAAGAACAAGATACGGTAGTGAGAACTGCCCACTTCGGACTCAGGCACTTCCACCGCAAGGTTGGCCGCTAACGTACGCATACCTTCGAAGATGTTGAAGTCCATGATTGGCGTGTTACCTGTCGCCATCAGTACGATCATAGTTTCACCGACCGCACGACCCATACCGATCATGATTGCCGAGAAAATACCAGGGCTTGCCGTAGGCAGTACCACACGTGTCATGGTTTGCCAGTAGGTCGCACCCAATGCCAGAGAGCCTTGAGTTAACGCTTTTGGCACAGAGAAAATCGCATCTTCGGTGATCGAGAAGATCGTTGGAATCACAGCGAAGCCCATGGCAAAGCCGACGACCATTGAGTTACGTTGGTCGAATGTAATACCGTGCTCGAAGATAATACCTGGTTCACCCAACCAGCCACGGATGTTACCGTCAAAGAAGCTCAGCTCGATCACTGGACTCATCGCTACACAGCCCCATCCGAGCAACACAATCACTGGAATCAGAAGCAATGGTTGCCAACCCTCAGGTACCATCCAACGAATACCAGCTGGCATACGAGACCAGATGAATGAGAACAGTAAAACGCCCACTGGCAATACAATTAAAATACTAAACGCAGCGGCTAAGTTCTCTTCAAGGAATGGCGCGAAGAAGAGACCGGCTAAGAAACCTAGAATAACCGTCGGTAAGGCTTCCATCAGCTCGATCACTGGCTTGATTTTACGACGCAATGGCGCGGCCATGAAATACGCCGTGTAAATCGCGCCACAAATAGCCAGAGGCACCGCCATCAGCATGGCGTAGAACGCCGCTTTGATGGTACCAAATGCCAACGGCATCAAGCTGTATTTTGGTTCGAAGTCATTGTTTGCTGCCGAAGACTGCCATGTGTACGTTGGCTCTTGGTAACCTTCGTACCACACTTTTCCCCAGATAGAGGACCAAGAGACTTCAGGGTGCTCGTTATCTACGGCAAAGAAGTGCAAGCCTTTGCTGTCTTCTAGCAACAAGCCATTGGCACGTGGTGCAAAGCTGATCATCCTTGCGGTGTCATCACTCACTCGCTCATCGACGACCTGACGGCTAGACGTCGCATTAAAAATCGACACAATACCGCGGTCATCTAACGTCGCAAAACCTTTACGACGATGCTCCATCGCCATGTCGACTAGGCCAGTAGGATGTTGCACATCACGGATGTAGGTTAAGTGTTCAACATTGTTCTCATCACGTACATTGAACCATTGGCTCACGCGACCTGAACTGTCGGCCACCATAACTGACGACTGACCTAGCAAGTAACGCATAGAAACCAGCTGCGCATCGCCTTTAATTAGATCGATTTGGTCTTTTGTCGAAACATCACTTAAATCGCGAATGTCGAATTCGGACATCTCACCATTTACATCGGCAACATATAGGTAACGTTGATCGCCAGAAATCAATAGTGCACGAGTGCCCTCTACAAAGGGAATCTCAGCACGAGTTTCCGTTAACTCCACTTCTTCCGTGATGAAGTTCACATCTTTATTTAAACGCACCACTTGGGCCTGTTGATCACCGATCACCGCCAATGTTAGACGCTCATCATTGTCGCGGACGCTTAACTGACGTGGTGCGAAATCCGCCACTTGAATACCTTCTGCTCCGTAAGGGTATTCAATGCTTGGCGTGATCAGTCGTACACCATCTGGGTAGGTGGTTTTGTAATTTTGCTTGGCGACCAGTACGCGACCATCTGCGTAAGCAAACGCCATCATACGACTGGTATCGGATTCCAGAGCAAATGCCGTTGGTTGTCCTAATGGATTGCCTACATTTTTAATCACACTGCCGTCGGCAATATTGAAGTAAATCATGTCGCCGTTTTCAGCCACACGAAAACCGATTTCGGTTTGCTCTTCTGAGGTTAAATATAAGCTTTTACCCGATTCTTCAGCCGGTAGACTATAGCTGCCTTTCTGCTCAATGCTGGCACCAGAAAATAGAGGTGCGACTTCATACATCAAATAGAAACATATCAGTAGGACAGCTAGGATCACACTGCTACCGCCGATGGCAATACCGACGCTCGCACTACGATCTTTTAACGCACGAACCTTACGATGACGCTTTAACGCTGGCGTATCGAAATCCAGTTCGGGTACTTTTTGATCCGCTTTTGTACTCATCCGAATTCACTTTTTATGACATTTTTGTGACAGGTTTGGACATAGGAAAAGCAGGAGGGATCGAATCCCTCCTGCTTTATTGCATCCTGCAAACCTTCCCTGTTATCCAGCTATTACTGAATACCTAGGTCTTTCATGTATTTCGCAGAGACTTTAGCTGGTAATGGCACGTAACCGTCTTTCACTACCACTTCTTGACCCATTTTCGAAAGAACCATCTTCACGAACTCACGCTCAAGCGGAGCAAGTGGCTTGTTTGGTGCTTTGTTTACGTAAACGTATAGGAAGCGAGACAGTGGGTATTTACCCGTCGCAGCGTTCTCTGGAGTCGCTTCGATTAGCTCACCGCCTTCTTTCTTAGCCAGTGGCAATGCACGAACTGAAGAAGTTTTGTAACCGATACCAGAGTAGCCGATACCGTTAAGAGACGTAGAAACTGACTGTACAACAGAAGCAGAACCAGGCTGTTCATTTACAGAGTTTTTGTAGTCGCCTTTGAATAGAGCGTTTGATTTGAAGTAACCGTAAGTACCCGATACTGAGTTACGACCGAACAGTTGAATGTCACGATCCGCCCAAGCACCCGTTAGACCTGTTGCACCCCAGTTAGTAATGTCTTCGCTGTGACCACCTTTACGAGTAGAAGAGAAGATCGCATCCACTTCTGGAAGAGAAAGACCTTTGATTGGGTTATCTTTGTGTACAAATACTGCTAGTGCATCAATTGCAACTGGCACTGCAGTTGGCTTGTAGCCGTATTTTTTCTCGAATGCTGCGATCTCTTTGTCTTTCATTTGACGAGACATAGGACCGAAGTTAGAAGTGCCTTCTGTTAGCGCTGGTGGCGCAGTAGAAGAACCAGCTGCTTGGATTTGGATGTTTACGTTCGGGTAAAGACGTTTGAAGTCTTCTGCCCAAAGTGTCATCAAGTTCGCTAGCGTGTCAGAACCCACACTGGAAATGTTACCTGATACACCGCTTGCTTTCGTGTACGAAGGTAAGTTCGCATCAACATCTGCCATTACGTTAGCAGAAACACCTGCTAGAGTAGATACTGCTAGAGTCGCAACTAATTTTTTCATCACTTCAACCTCAATGGTTATCGTCAGTTTGGTATGATTCGAAATCTTGATTCTGAGTCCGAATGACTTCGTTCTCGTTCGATAGTGAAAACTATAAAGAGGCTTTGTGACATTAATGTTAAAGGCTGAAATAATCTGAATCTTTTTTCATTAGCCTTATCAAGCAGCATGAATGACAGACCAGCACACACCCTCTAATTCCTTTAAATATCGCGTAAGAGATATGTAAACGCGCTTGCTGACCTTAAATGGGCCTGTTAACTTCCTGGCCGCAGGATATTTATATATAGACAGGGATTACGCTATGAAGAAGATCATCATTACATTATTGGTTGGCTGGTTGTTCAACGCGACAGCTTACGCTTGTAACTATTGTGGTAGCTATGGCCAGCAAGTCGCTTACAAACATAGCATTGTTTTTGAAGATATTACGGCAATGAGCGACGAACCGACTTCCATCACTCTGATGCCTCAATCCGTTAGCGTCTCGGTCGATCCAGACATGAAAATGACCACACTAACTGGTTACCTATACGTTGATGAATCTACACCTACTTTGATGAAGCTAATGTCAGAAGGGTTGAATATCCCACACGTCAAAGTTGTCTCTCGCATCGCACCCGAAAACGGTGACAGCTGGATCAGCAACACTCTCGAGTTTACTAATGTCCATCTGCAATACCTGAGTCTTGACTATTCGGATGGCTCACGTCCTTACATCAGTTTTTCCATTCAAGCACCGGAAGGCATTACTAAATCTTCCGTTAATAAAACCGATGCGAATGGTCAACCAACAAATGAATTTATTGAGTACCAAAGGTAATTAAAGGTAAAAATCTAAGCCAATAGAGCGCCGTCAGGTGCCAGCTTAAGCTTGATGGGCCATTGACGGCCCGCTCAAGCAGGATCTCCATGGCTGCCATAAAATATTACCCTCTTCCCGCAAGCAGTATCTCACAACAAAACCTCGCCAAAACATTCCCAATAGCATGGATATCCAATAGACTGACCGCTCGGATTTTTCCGCCTTTCTTATTACAAAAGCAAAAAAATAGTCTGTGGGTTTAAAAATGCTTAACAAAATCATTTGTGGTGCTGAGAGCATTTCCGTCATTGTCGGAAAATGTGTCGCTTGGCTTACCCTTGTAATGATGCTGCTAACGTGTCTGATCGTAGTGTTACGCTATGGCTTAGGCATTGGCTCCATCGCCTTACAAGAATCTGTACTGTATATGCATGCCATGGTGTTTATGCTCGGTGCGGCCTATACCTTTAAAGATGACGAACACGTTCGCGTCGACGTTTTCTACCGAGGGTTTTCACCCCGTAAAAAAGCGTGGGTGAATATCGTGGGTGGTCTGCTGTTCCTACTGCCATTCTGTGGGTATACCGCTTATATGAGTATCGATTACGTCGCGGCTTCATGGCGTGTCTTAGAAACCTCTCAAGAGCCCGGTGGCTTGCCATTTATCTATCTGCTAAAAACGCTGATTCCTGCGATGATGCTGATGCTGATCATTCAAGGGGTTGCTGACATTCTTAAAAATGTCGGCGTCCTGCTCAATAAACACCAAGCGGAGGCACACTAAGGTGGCTGAATTTTTACCTTTATGGCTCTTTGCGGTCGTCTGTGTCTTTTTACTGTTTGGCTACCCCGTTGCCTTCTCTTTAGGCGGCACAGCCTTACTGTTCGCAGCGGGTGGCGCCATGTTTGGCACCTTCGATGCGGTCTTCTTAGAAGCGTTACCTAATCGATTGTTTGGTATTGTACGAAACGAAACACTCATCGCCGTTCCCTTATTCGTCTTCATGGGCGTTCTACTTGAGAAATCCAAGCTCGCAGAGCGTTTATTGGATTCCATGGCAATGTTGTTCGGCACCATGCGTGGTGGATTAGGGATTTCAGTTATCTTGGTGGGGATGTTGATGGCCGCCAGCACCGGTATCGTCGGCGCGACTGTGGTTACCATGGGGATGATCTCATTACCCACCATGTTACGTCGTGGTTATGATCCAGCACTGGCCACCGGAACGATTTGTGCAACAGGCACACTGGGACAGATCATTCCACCTTCTATCGCTTTGGTTCTGTTGGGTGACGTTATGTCCAACGCATTCCAAAAAGCACAATTGGACATGGGCGTCTTCTCACCTAAAACTGTCTCTGTTGGCGATCTATTTGTTGGGGCTTTAATCCCTGGTTTGCTCTTGGTGTCTTTATACATCGTTTATGTGGCAATGGTCGCTTGGCTTCAGCCTGAAAAAGCCCCTGCGGTCCCCAAAGAGGAGCTGCGTCGTGGTATCGACGATTCATCATTGTTTGTCGATGTCGTTAAAGGTTTAGTACCGCCACTACTGCTTATTCTGGCAGTATTGGGGTCGATTCTAGGTGGACTTGCGACCCCTACTGAAGCCGCTGGTGTGGGTGCCTTTGGCGCCGCAATTTTAGCTTGGCTGTCTGGTAAATTGTCTTTGCAAACACTTAAAGCGTGTGTACTGACAACAACCAAAGTGACCGGTATGGTCTTTATGATCTTGATCGGTGCCTCATTGTTTTCACTGGTTTTCCGAGGCTTTGGCGGTGAAGAGCTGATCCATGAGTTCTTTAACCAACTGCCTGGTGGTGTCATCAGTGCGGTACTGATCGTGATGCTGGTGATGTTCTTCCTTGGTTTTATCTTGGACTTCATCGAGATCACCTTCGTCGTTGTACCAATTGTGGCACCAGTTCTGTTGGCAATGGGTCTAGATCCTGTATGGTTGGGAATTATGATGGCTATCAACTTACAAACGTCGTTCCTAACGCCACCGTTTGGTTTTGCTCTGTTCTACCTGCGCGGTGTTGCACCGCCAGAAGTGAAAACGCAGTCCATATATAAAGGTGTGATTCCGTTTATTTTAATTCAATTGTTTGTACTGTTACTGTTAGCGGTATGGCCGGACTTAGCAACCTGGTTGCCAGAAAAAGTCTACGGTTAACATAAGAGACGAAGGAGACACTATGAAAGCGATGCAAGTGAACGATTACGGCCCAGCAAGCGATTTAACGCTGGTGGATGCTGATAAACCAAGCATTAATGCAGACCAAATTTTGGTCCAAGTGGGCGCGTCGGGCGTTAATCCTGTCGACACTTACATCCGCTCAGGCACAAACAACTATACGGCCTCATTCCCACATACTCCGGGCAATGACGGCGCCGGTACCATCGTAGAAGTGGGCAGTAATGTGTCCAACTTTAGCCTTGGCCAGCGCGTATACTTCTCTCGCAACCTAACCGGTTCGGCAGCGGAATATGCCGTTTGTGTGCCAACCCATACGTTTCCTTTAGCCGATGCACTGAGCTTCGCCGAAGGCGCTTGTTTAGGAGTGCCTTACACGACAGCCCATCGCGCTTTATTTGGTCGTGCTCATGCTCAAGCCGGTGAAAAAGTATTGGTACATGGCGCGACTGGGGCCGTCGGTCTTGCCACGGTTCAACTGGCGCTTGCCGCTGGAATGAACGTCGTAGCGTCTGCTGGAACAGTAGAAGGCGCCAACCTTCTGCGCGCTCAAGGCGTGCAAACAGTGATCATGCATAATCAAACCGACTATTTAGCAGCGTACCAATCATTGCAAACAGGTTTCGATGTCATCATTGAAATGCTGGCCAACCATAACCTCGATCAAGATCTAAAAGCGTTAGCCTTTGGTGGTCGAGTAGCCGTGATTGGCAACCGTGGTACGGTCGACATCAATCCTCGTGATTTGATGGCGCGTGATGCTGCTGTGATGGGTGTCGCGTTAGCCAATGTTAAACCTGCGGAACTGTGCCGCATTGCCCAAGCGATGCTACCGCAGTTTGAAAAAGGTGTTTTAAAACCGGTTGTACGCAAAGAATATGCGTTGAGTGAATTGTCACAAGCGCATGAAGACGTATTGAAAAGCGGTGCGCAAGGAAATTTAGTCATCGTCCTATAAATATCGCAGTCCGAGAGGGTGTTTTGGCACCCTCTTCTACTTCCCTCTACTCAATCTTGGCTATGACAGCTATACTTCTAACCTTTCGATTGAACAAAAAGTAGGCAGAATTATTGAACCATTCAGACTCTGACGTATTCAGTTTACCTAGCGTGGCCGATACTCACGAACACGATTATCACCAGCTCGTTGTGGTGTTAGACGGTAATACTGATTTTGACATCGACAGCAAAGGTGGCCGACAAATGCGTTCGGGCAGCGGTTGCATCGTGCCGTCGTCAGAAGGCCATCAGTTTGTTGGTTTGGGCGACAATCGCATTTTAGTAGTGAATCTACCGGTGCCACCACAGAAAGCCATAACCGACGAAGAATACGAGGTGGTATCCCGTTTATTCGATCAAGCCGCCTATTTCGAGCTTAATCCACGCTTACAAGTGCTCGCATCGGCGTTGTCAGGTGAGCTACAGCAGTACCCGGAAGACATGCTGTTAGCGCGTGCCTGTGGTAATACTTTACTTAGCGCGATTCGCCATCAGTTAGGAAGCCAAGACGTCAAAACTCGCGGACAACAGCTGGATATTGAAAAGCTTGATCAATTTATTGAGCTCAACCTGTCCCGCCGCGTGCAAATAAACCAACTTGCCAACTTCTGTTTTTTAAGTGTTAGCCAGTTTCATGAGCGCTTTAAAGAGCGCACCGGCATGACGCCCCATCAATATTTGATTCGTAAGCGTTTAGAGCGTGCACAGCTGCTATTAAGAGAAGGACATACACCCGTTCACGTGGCCGAAATGTGTGGTTTTTCAAGTCAAAGTGCCATGACCAGCACTTTCTCTCAGACACTTGGTATTACACCGCTGAAGTATCAAAAACAGTTCCGCGGCGTTTGATTAACCCACATCGCCAATCGTTCTATTACACAGATAAAAAGCATTTCACCTCATTTACGCTCTTTTTTGGCGCATTTACGCATTTTTAAAAACACTTATTTTTTCTATCGGATTTTCTTATAAAAAATCCCGAGTATTACGAAAGACGCTGTAACCCCCCTGTCACTATATTTCACACATACAATAAGGTCGCTTTTGTTGCATTGAACTTACTTGAGTTTTCACAAGTCTTTGCAACACTTAAAGATCGTATCCTCAAAAAACACAAACGGTTTAAAACGGAAGCATGGCTTTCCGGTCGTCGCGGGAGAATCCGACTATGTTTAATGCGCTAGAAGTGTTACAGCCAACTATTCTTGAGCAATCGCTCAGCCAGCTTTGGGACCGCATTTCACCACTGTACAGTGTCGATGAAGAGCAATGGCTTACAGAGCTATTGAAACTTGCCGAACCCAGCGACGTTCAGCTTAAAGCAAGTACGGATGCGGCCACTCACTTGATCGATCAAGTACGTGCTGACGGCGAGTCCATGTCGATGATCGACTCACTGCTATTGGAATACAGCCTAGACACCAAAGAGGGTATCTTGCTGATGTGTCTAGCAGAAGCCCTGATGCGCGTACCGGATAAAGAAACCGCTGATGCCTTCATCAAAGACCGTTTGAGCGTCGCCGACTGGGCCTCTCACGCCAACAACTCTGATTCATTCTTCGTCAACGCCTCCACATGGGGTTTATTGTTGACGGGTAAAGTCGTGACCATGGACGAAACCAAAGATGGCAAACCGGCTAACTTAGTCAATCGTATGGTTAACCGTATGTCAGAGCCTGTTATTCGTAAGGCAATGAACCAAGCCATGAAGATCATGGGACATCAATTCGTTTTAGGCCGTTCAATCAATGAAGCGTTGTCTCGTGGTAAAAGTTACCGTGACAAAGGCTACACTTATTCGTTCGATATGCTGGGTGAAGCAGCGTTGACAGCGCAAGACGCTGATAAATACCTCACGTCTTACATGCAAGCTATCGAGTCTGTTGGTCAAGACACTTACAGCAAAGGTCATCGCCCAACAATTTCAATCAAACTGTCAGCACTGCACCCACGCTACGAAGTAGGCTGCGAAGAACGCGTGATGACAGAGCTGTTTGAAAGCGTTAAAACGTTAATCAACAAAGCTCGCTCGTTAAACGTTGGCATCACCATTGACGCCGAAGAAGCAGACCGTCTAGAGCTATCATTGCACTTGTTTGAAAAGCTGTTTCGTGACGACTGCACCAAAGGCTGGGGCTTGTTTGGCCTAGTGGTACAAGCCTACTCGAAGCGCTGCCTGCCGGTATTGAACTGGCTAGCGGCACTTGCTAAAGATGTAGGCGATCGTATCCCGCTACGTCTGGTAAAAGGCGCTTACTGGGACTCTGAAATTAAATTGTGTCAACAGCGTGGCCTAAGCGGTTACCCTGTGTACACACGCAAAGAAGCAACCGATGTATCCTACTTAGCCTGTGCTCACTTCCTATTAAGCACACACACTCGCGAGTGGATCTTCCCACAATTTGCCAGCCATAACGCCCACACGATCGCGACAATTGCGACCATTGCAGAGAATCTAGGCGCGACCACAAGTGAATACGAATTCCAACGTCTACACGGTATGGGCGATGCGCTGTACAACCGCTTGATCAAAGACAAAGATGTCTGTGTACGTATTTATGCACCTGTTGGTAGCCACAAAGATCTACTTCCTTACCTAGTACGCCGCTTGCTAGAAAACGGCGCTAACAGCTCTTTCGTACACCGTTTAGTGGATGCTCGTTGCCCTGTATCAGAACTCGTCGATCATCCAGTGACGGTACTGAAAAGCCGTAAAACGCTGCGCAATCCATTTATCAGCCTACCAAAAGACATGTTTAAAGACCGTAAGAACTCTTACGGCCCGAACATTGAAATCGAATCAGAGTGGAAGCCTTTTAAAGCCTCTGTCGACGTATTTATGGGGCAAGACACCCAATGGACAGCCATGCCAATCGTTGGCGGTGAAAACGTGTCTACGGGTGATGTGCATGCGGTTAACTGCCCATACGACCACACGCTAGCTACAGGGCAAGTTCATTGGGCTAACGGCGAGATTGTTAACCAAGCCATTGAAAAAGCGGACGCGGCCTACCCTGCTTGGTCACAAACACCGGCGACAGAGCGTGCAGCCTGCCTAGAGCGCATGGCTGAGTTGATGGAAGAAAACTACGCTGAATTGGTAGCAATCTGTCACCGCGAAGCAGGTAAAACCATCCAAGACTGTATTGACGAAGTCCGCGAAGCGGTCGACTTCTGTCACTACTACGCACAGCAAGCACGTCAGAATTTTGCCGCGCCGAAGACGTTCACAGACTTCCTAGGCAACACGCAACACGCACAGCAAACTGGTCGCGGTGTATTCGCCTGTATCAGCCCGTGGAATTTCCCATTGGCGATCTTTACTGGCCAAGTCGTCGCAGCACTGGTTGCAGGTAACTCAGTGGTTTGTAAAGCCGCTGAGCAAACGTCTCTGATCGCTTTTCGCGCGGTACAAATGCTGCACGAAGCAGGCATTCCAAAAGAAGTGTTGCACTTCCTACCAGGTAACGGTGCAACGGTTGGTGCGCCAATGACTGAACATAAAGCCATTGCTGGTTTGGCCTTTACTGGTTCAACGGGGACCGCACAGTTAATCAACCGTACCTTGGCAAACCGCGGTGTCGCACCTGTACCCGTGATTGCTGAAACCGGTGGCCAAAATGCTATGTTGATCGACTCAACCTCATTGCCAGAACAAGTTGTACGCGACGCCGTTCGTTCTGCGTTCGCGTCTGCGGGTCAACGTTGTTCCGCGTTGCGTGTCATGTTTGTTCAAGCGGACATTGCCGATCGAGTGATCCCAATGATCGCAGGTGCGATGAAAGAGCAAAGCGTTGGCTTGCCTTACTTGCACTCAACGGACGTTGGCCCTGTGATCGATGAGAAAGCACAAAAAATGCTACTGGATCACATTGAAGTCATGAAAAAAGAAGGTCGCTTGATTGCTCAGTCTGCACTACCAGAGTGGGCTGACAAAGGAACCTACGTGGCACCAACGGCCTTTGAAATAAACAGTATTGATCAACTCAAAGATGAAAAATTCGGCCCGATTCTGCACGTGGTTCGCTACAAAGCGAAAGACCTCGACAAGATCATCGATACCATTAATAACTCAGGGTTTGGTTTGACCATGGGTGTTCACAGCCGTAACGAAACCACATGTGCCCACATCGCTCAGCGCGCTCGTGTCGGCAACTTGTACATTAACCGTGACCAAGTCGGTGCCGTTGTGGGCGTGCAACCGTTCGGTGGCCAAGGTTTGTCTGGTACTGGCCCGAAAGCTGGTGGCCCTCACTACCTTCCACGCTTTGCCAAAGAGCAATTGGTTTAATTCGGCTAACAGGAGACAACACCTATGACTATTGTAAAACCTATTCAAATCGAAGTCGCCAACCAAGCCTTTGAAGCTTGGGACCACTTGGGCGTCTCTGGTCGTGCAGAATGCCTAGAACAGGCGATTTTTAGCTTAAGTCATGCGCAAGCGAGTATGGCCCGCTGGCAAATCGAAAATGCCAAACACGAAATTGGCGAAGATTTGCTAATGCCAGGGCCAACAGGAGAAAGCAATACGCTTTCTACTCACGGTCGTGGTGCCTTTTTGGTAGCCGTTCAATCCAGCTTATCTGGCGACAATCTGTCAGTTGGCTTGATTGGGCAAGTGTTTGCGGCGTTGATTGCGGGTAACCCGATCATTACCGTAGGCCCTGAAGGCCAAGCGATCATGGATCAAATGTCTAAATACGTGCCAGAAGGCATCATTCAAAATGTGGCGGAGTCAGCACAAGACTCCATCCTTGATGCAACGGATCTAGCAGGTGTTGCGATCATCTGTGACGCAGATAGAGCTAAACATCTGAATAAACAACTGGCTCAAAAATCAGGCTTGTTGTGTCAGTTAGTGGAAGAGACAAACGTGCAAGCGCTGACAACCATTGCTGCGCCGCACTACATTTTGCGCTTCGTTACGGAACAAACCGTAAGCAACAACACCACCGCTATTGGCGGCAACGCTACTCTGCTTGAGCTAGGCAGCAAAGCAGAGTAACGCGGTATTGAGCGCACGACAGGGAGTCTCCACCCCCTGTCTTTTTTATTTTGGGGCTCTTTTTCCTCCCGCAAACGAGTCCAGCCCGTTGATTGATGACTAATCAGCGGGCTTTTTTTTGCACGTCAAAAGCCTCCCTGTTTAATCATAGTACGCTAGGCAAACGCGGTTCCTACCTGTCATTTTGGCTTCGTACAAGGCCTGATCCACTCGTTTAAAGGAGTCTTCTAATTGTTGCTCAGAAGCCAACTGAATCGCCCCAATTGAAACCGTCATATTCACTTGCTCGCCTTTTAAAATGAGAGGCTGCGAAGGAATATGTTGGCACACTTTCTCTGCGGCACTTCGAGCTTCGGCTAAGTTAGTTCTCGGTAGCAGCACGTAAAACTCTTCCCCGCCAATACGATAAATACTGGCATTACTCGGACTTGCTAGGTAAATGCAACGCACCAAAAACTTAAGCGCTTCATCACCACAGCTGTGGCCAAACTGATCGTTGATCGATTTAAAATGATCTACGTCGATGGTCAACAAACTGATGGAAGAATATGATGCCTGGGCTTCGCCTAAGGCCGAGCTGACAGCATCATCAAACTCACGGCGGTTTCCGACACCCGTTAACGGATCTGTGCGACTGACTTTATCAAGCTCACGCATTAAGCGGTTCTTTTCGGTAACATCCAACATGACTCCAACTTGGCCGCCTTTGTTACCATTAGATGTATAAAAAATAGCTTTGTGAAATTCTATTTCGAACCGCTCACCTTGAGCATTTTTTACATCTGTTTCATATTCCTGCTTGCCGCCTTTGGCCAACAAGTCTTGATCAGCCTGATAGTAGATATCAGCTAATTCTTTAGGTGCCACATCGTACACAGAATGATCAATTATTTTCTCTTTTGATAAGCCAATGAATTCACTAAAAGCAAGATTACAGCCACGATAGATGTGCCATTCATCTTTATAGAAGATCGGCACCGGAATTGCGTCTATCACGGTTTGCAGCGTATTTTGTTGATAAGAGGGTTGTGGATTATGCCAAAGACTGCGTGACTGCTCGGCGACTACCCAAGTTGCGATCCGCTCTAAATCCTCGAGCCCAGCGCTGTCATTGGCACCTTGTTCAACCCACGTTAAAGCACAACTAAGATCCCACTTATCCAATACCATAAGAATTTTTCGCGCACCAATAAGAGGGATATCGCGGCCCTGAACATCTGACTCATGCAGCAATGCCATGCCTGAAACGGGCACTTCTTGAAGGCACTCTATTTCTTGCCACTGAAATTTGAACACGCTCTGATCTAGTAACGTTGCAAGCACGACCTTATATGACGTAAGGCAACCGGAGTGATAAATGGTGGAGGAACTCATGGTATCCTGACCTTTGTATGTTTTCATACAAGGTTAAGGCGAGCATACTATTGGGTCAATGATCTCAGTGCGGTCTTTCGATAAGCTTTGTATATGATTGTTAATCTTTTCCGTTAGATCAAAAAAAGCCCTACTTTAAGCAGGGCTTTTAAGAACCATTTAATCTAAGAACGTTTACTCCGCATCACGCGCATTAATGTAAGCGCGTTCTGACACGTCATGCCACTGCGACACTTTGCCTAGGAAGGTTTTAAAAGAGTCGTATACTTTCTTACTCATTTCGTCATTTGCCGCCACGCCTTCCAGTGTTTCATGCGACGCTTGTTTCAAGGCTTTTAAAACGTCTTCTGGGAACGGACGAAGATCAACATTATGTTCATTCACTAACGTCTGCAATGCATCGTTGTTCAACGCAGTAAACTCGTCCAACATGTCTTGCGTTGCTTGACGAGATGCGGAACGCACAATCGCCTGTAGGTCTTTAGGTAGCTCTTCGTAAGCCGTTTTGTTGACCAATAGTTCCATCTCAGAACCTGGCTCATGCCAACCTGGGTAATAGTAGTATTTCGCCGCTTTATACAGACCAAACGCAAGGTCATTGTATGGGCCAACCCACTCTGTCGCATCAATCGTACCCGTTTGCAGCGCTGTAAAGATTTCGCCACCAGGTAAGTTAATCGGTGAGCCACCTAGCTTCTCAAGCACTTCACCACCTAAACCAGGAATGCGCATTTTCAGACCGTTAAAATCTTCTAATGAGTTGATTTCTTTATTGAACCAACCACCCATCTGTACCCCAGTATTACCCGCAGTCAATGGCTTTATGTTGAATGGTTCGTAAACTTCTTCCCATAGCTTCATACCGCCGCCATGGTAGATCCAAGAGTTGATCTCTTGTGCGGTCATGCCAAACGGTACCGCTGTGAAAAATTGCGCCGCAGGAGCTTTGCCTTTCCAATAATAAGCTGCACCATGGCCCATTTGAGCGGTGCCGCGAGATACCGCATCAAACACTTCTAACGGTGGCACTAGCTCTCCCGCCGCATAGACTTTAACTTTCAGACGGCCACCAGACATTTCCGTAATGTTGTTCGCTAGGTTTTCTGCACCGGTTCCAAGACCAGGAAAGTTCTTTGGCCATGTCGTGACCATTTTCCATTCGATGGTTTCTTGTTTGGCAGGCGCTGCCGCTTGTGTTTCCGTACTGCTTGACTGCTCAGAACCGCCACATGCAACTAATGTTGCCGCGGTGATCCCTGCAAGCGTCCACTTGCTAAATGCTTTCGCGTTGATCATTGATGTATCCCTCAGAAAACTCGTTACTTTATTCTTTTTGTCAGTTTACGACTGGATTGCGGCCGTATAATAAACTCAGCTAATCGCAAGCAAAAAACTTATTTCTTCCGCATTGGTCACGAATGATACTATGCTCTGCATCTAAATAGCTCAACACTTGTCATCATAATTGATCAAAAAAAAGCCCCTTAATCCAACGACTAAGGGGCTTAGCAACCATTCAGTTATTAAAACAAGCTACTCACCTGCACGAGCATTGATGATGGCACGCTCAGAGATGTCGCTCCATTTCATGACTTTCTTTTTAAAGTCCTTCATAGAGCTGTATACTTTTTGACTTAGTGGATCTTGGGCAGCCACTTTTTCCATCACGGTATCCGTTGATGCACGGAACTCCGCCAATACGTCGTCAGGGAAACGTTTTAAAATAACACCATGGTCGTTGATCAGTGTTTCTAGAGCACTGTTATTCATCGCCATGAATTCATCAAGGATGTCTGCATTGGTTTGACGTGCTGCCGCACGGACAATCAACTGCAGGTCTTCTGGTAATGCCTCAAAAGCATCTTTGTTAACCACCGTTTCCAACGCAGAACCTGGCTCTTGCCAGCCTGGGTAGTAGTAGTATTTCGCCGCTTTATAGAGTCCAAAGGCTAGATCATTGTATGGGCCGACGAATTCAGTCGCATCGATGGTGCCAGTTTGCAGTGCGGTAAACATTTCACTGCCCGGCATGTTAACAACCGTGACACCCGCATCGGCTAAGACTTCGCCTCCTAACCCCGGCATACGCATTTTCAGACCATCAAGATCCGCTACCGAGTTAATTTCTTTATTGAACCATCCTCCCATTTGCGTGCCAGAGTTACCCGCCGCCATAGGGATCACATTAAACGGTGCATACACTTCTTCCCACAATGCTTGGCCACCACCATGAGACAACCAAGCATTCATTTCCTGTGCCGTTAGGCCAAAGGGCACTGTGGTAAAGAATTGCGCGGCTGGCACCTTGCCTTTCCAATAGTAAGAGGCCCCATGACTGATTTGCGCGGTGCCACGAGAGACCGCATCAAAGGCTTCCAACGCTGGCACTAACTCACCGGCCGCATACACTTTGACATGAATACGGCCACCAGACATGGCGGTAATGCTTTCAGCTAGGTGCTCTGCACCCGTGCCCAATGCTGGGAAGTTTTTCGGCCAAGTGGTCACCATTTTCCACTCAATGGTTTCTGGTTTCGCCGGAGCGGCCGCTTGTGTTTGCGTATTCTCTGATGGCTCAGAACCGCCACAGGCAACCAAGCTGGCTGCTGTGATGCCAGCAAGCATCCACTTGCTGAAAGCTTTTACGTTGATCATGGATATATCCCTTAGGAAGCGAGTTACTTTATTTTTGTCAGTTAAAACCGAAGTGCGCAGAATTATCTCACGCTCTTAGGCAATGATCCTATGTCCAGCACATGGGTATCCAAGGATACTATGTTTTGAGTAGAAATTGCTCAACAACCCTATTAGCAATTGGTATAAAAAAGCCTCTTAATTCAAAGTATTAAGGGGCTAAATGTGATCAAGTTCTAATCCACATTAGTCAGCGGATCGAGCGTTCAGAATAGCGCGCTCAGAAATATCACTCCATTTCATGACATTCTGCTTGAAGCGCTTCATGGAGTCATAGACTTTTTGGCTCAATGGATCGTTAGCAGCCACTTTTTCCATTACCCTCTCCGTCGATGCACGGAACTCCACTAAAACATCATCAGGGTAGCGTTTTAGAATCACCCCATGCTCGTTAATCAAGGTGTCTAGCGCGCTGTGATTCATCGCGGTGTATTCATCTAGTATTTCTGCATTGGTTTGACGTGCTGCCGCGCGAACAATCAACTGCAAATCTTCCGGCAAGGCTTCGAATGCCTCTTTGTTAATGAACGTCTCAATCGCTGATCCGGGCTCTTGCCAGCCTGGGTAGTAGTAATATTTCGCCGCTTTATAGATACCAAATGCCAAATCATTGTATGGCCCGACGAACTCTGTCGCATCAATCGTGCCCGTTTGCAATGCCGTAAACATTTCACTGCCTGGCATATTCACAACTGTTACCCCTGCATCCGCTAGGACTTCGCCACCCAAACCCGGCATACGCATTTTCAGTCCGCTAAGATCGGCAACAGAATTAATCTCCTTATTGAACCAGCCGCCCATTTGCGTACCTGTGTTGCCTGCTGCCATAGGGATAATATTAAACGGTGCATACACCTCTTCCCAAAGCGCTTGACCACCCCCCTGAGACAACCATGCATTCATTTCTTGTGCCGTTAGACCAAATGGTACCGTCGTAAAAAACTGTGCTGCAGGCACTTTGCCTTTCCAATAGTAAGAGGCCGCATGACCTATTTGTGCTGTGCCACGGGACACCGCATCAAACGCTTCCAGTGCAGGAACTAATTCGCCCGCGGCGTAGACTTTGACCTTAATACGGCCACCAGACATAGCGGTAATGCTTTGTGCTAGATGCTCAGCACCGGTGCCCAATGCAGGAAAGTTTTTCGGCCAAGTGGTGACCATTTTCCACTCAATTGGCTTAGCCTTCGCAATTGGCGCGGCTTGACTTGTATCCGATGCAACGGGGTCATTACTACCACCGCAGGCGGCTAACGTAAGAGACAACAAACCAGCCAGCGCTAATTTGCCGAAATTCACAATTGTATTCATTATCTTCCTCAGAAAAACCAGTTACTGACTGCCTGCACTTGTATGGCATATAGCAGTATCGCTCGACGTGCCATAACGCTAAAAAGCTCGGCACGATAGGAATGGGATAAACGGCAGTATTTTTGTTTTTGTCGTCGCTTGGAGTGCACTCTAGTCAGTGCGCGCGAAATGGTATGATGGATAGTTGATCAACTCAATGAAAATCTAAACAGCCAATAGAATTTCATTGAGCTTAGTTCAAGAGATCACGCAAAAAGTGCGTAAGTACGCTGACACATTAGAAAGGGCTGGTGTAAAACCAAGCCTTACGCTCCCCTGATTGTGCCGACTGCTCTACTAGTTTCATAGCGTACACCAACTCACAGGCTTGCTGCTTAGAAACTGGCGCATCGCCTTTACCTTGAATCGCATCCGCTAAACGCTGATAAAACTCAATATAACGACCTGCAGATAATACTTCCTCCGTCTCAGTAATACTGCTTTGGTCAGGTGCATTATATCTCATCGCTTTTTGGACTCCTTTGGCAAAGTCATCTTGACCGGGTAACTCACCCGCTCGCAAAGCATCTTCTTGAGCGTCTAAACCAAAGCAATGCCAAGTGCCAGCATCAAAGCGGGCATTAAAGCGACGCATGTCCCCTGCTTCAAATAAGCTTGCACCAAGTCGAACTCGAGACTTGCCATAACCCAACTCGATTTCGAACACATCCGGTGCAGCGCCTTCTTCACGGAGTGTGTCTATGCTTGCGCTTAACCAGTCAGGCGTTCCCAGCAACGCCAGCACCTGATCTATCACATGAGGCCCAAGATCCCAGAAGATACCAGTGCCAACACCAGGCTGCTCACGCCAACGGTCTTGAACTTCCGGTCGAAAACGGTCAAAGCGGCTTTCTAGCTGCTTCAATTGCCCTAACTCAGCGGTTTCAACTAACTCTTTTAAACGTAAGAAATCGCCATCAAAACGACGGTTTTGATACACAGTAAAGACTAACCCTTTATCGTACGCTAAGCGGCACAACTCTTCGATTTGCTCCACCTCCGTAACAGAAGGTTTCTCAAGCAATACATGCTTACCCGATTCTAACGCCAACTTAGCTTGTGGAAAATGCAGCTCATTAGGCGTCGTAATCACTACCAGATCAACGTCACTACTTTTAATCAATGCATCGGCATCGCCAACCACCGTGACATCAGGCCAATATTGATGCACCTCTTGAGGCTTTGAAGAACAAATATAGGAAAGCGTCATCGCGGATTGATGCGATACAAACGGTGCGTGAAAAACTCGTCCAGATAAGCCAAACCCAATGATGCCAACACGAATTGCCATACTTTTCTCTCGCTGTAATTGATAAAGATTATTTATAACTTTCTTCCCAAGTACTTCTCAACTTGACGCTTTTCCCACTCTGGGCCAAACCACTTGATCAAACTGAACGCCCTCAGACCATGAAATGTTAGTCCTGCACCCCAACCTAATAACGGCCAAAAAGCCCAAATATACTCAGGACGAGTTACAAGGTTTATCGTAAACAGCAGGGTCATTACCACTAAATACTGTCCCAGATGAATATAAAAACCTTTTACTCGTTTGACTCGAGCGAATGCTAAACGCTCTTCAATATCGACTTTTTGAGTTTGACTGTCACCTGTTGCCATATCGGATTCCTCTTGTAAGTTTGACACTGTTGTTTCAAAAACAGCAGCCAAAGCTTTTAGAGATTCCAAACCAGCTTTTTGCCCACTTTCAATCCGCTGAATAGTACGAATACTAAGGCCACTCAACTGGGAAAGCTGATCCTGTGACCAACCTCGTTGTAATCTAAGCTTTTTGATAATCATCTTAAAATCCTTGTCACTGCTTGAGTCATGAAACTAACAGCTGCAAGCAATAAAACTTACGACACTTACCTGACATATTGGTGACAGTCCTTATTTTTCAATAAGTTAGAGATAAAATTTTGTATTTTAGTTAATGAAAAAAACTTCTTATAAACACATTCACCATTACAGTAGCATTATCTTATTGAATCTTCTGCACATCGGAATGACTTTACTGAAGGATTTGAAAAGCGGGCGCTGACGTGTTCAGCATGACGCAATGATATTGCGACACTATTAGATGACGTTACCTTAATGTCAAAAGTCACAGCGAAGAAAGCTCGTACAGTGCGCGATTATGGTCTGACTCTAAACACTTTCTCTGATCGATACCATAAGACGCACTCTTTAGGGATGCGCAATCTAGCTACGTTGAGGTGTTGATGCGTTGAGATGAGAAAAACCGAAGACACAAAAAAGCCCTGACAGCGTGGCTATCAGGGCTTCCTTTGTATGATGCTTGACGATATCTATGCCCTTGCGGGACTCTCACAGGGGGGCTCCCTCACTACCATCGGCGATGATGAGCGCCTGCGGCGTGTTGAGAGCCACTTCTGAGTTCGGGATGGGATCAGGTGGTGCTATGCCTGTGTTTTTCTGAACGCCTTCTCTGACTGATGCCATAAGGCGCATGCTTTTGATGTCACGCGCTGACGCGTCGAAGCATGAAACAGGCGCAAGCGGGGCATAAAAGGGATGCGCAATCTAGCTGCGTTGAGGTGCGGAAAACCGCAGACATAAAAAAGCCCTGACAGCATCGCTATCAGGGCTTCCTTTGTATGATGCTTGACGACGACCTACTCTCACATGGGATCTCCCACACTACCATCGGCGATGGCGCCTTTCACTTCTGAGTTCGGGATGGGATCAGGTGGTTCAACGCCTCTATGATCGTCAAGCAAACGGGTTTGCGATCGTTTTGGGGGCTTATGCTTGCCTTAGCCAAAACACGCAAGTTCGTGAACTTGAGTCTTTAACAATAAAACTTTTGAAATAGTGATAACCAAGTATCAAACCAGTACCTCCAAGGATGGAGGCAATACTGAAAATTGTCTGGAACAATTTCAGTAGTGTCGTAATCTGTAGTACAGCGAGTATGTTTTCTTCACACTCGACCTCCATGGAAGGAGGAAGTACTGTTCGTTGTCTGGAACAACGACAGTAAAAACCATTTTGGTGTTATATGGTCAAGCCTCACGAGCAATTAGTATTGGTTAGCTCAATGCCTCACAGCACTTACACACCCAACCTATCAACGTCCTAGTCTCGAACGGCTCTTTAGGGCACTTTAAGTGCCAGTGAGATCTTATCTTGAAGGAGGCTTCCCGCTTAGATGCTTTCAGCGGTTATCCCGTCCGAACATAGCTACCCGGCAATGCCACTGGCGTGACAACCGGAACACCAGAGGTTCGTTCACTCCGGTCCTCTCGTACTAGGAGCAACTCTTCTCAAATCTCAAACGTCCACGGCAGATAGGGACCGAACTG
>NZ_CP187511.1:0-700000 GCF_049821165.1 Marinomonas gallaica | reverse complement strand
ATCATCAAAGTTCACTTGAACACGTGCCTGGGGGCCTTGGCCTTCATAGTTCACAACCAAGCCTTCGCCAAAGATCGGGTGTTTAACACGATCTCCCATGGAGACATTCGTCTCAGGCACCTGATGCCCATGGAGAATGTTTTGGTTCTGACGCTGTACTGACGCCGAGTAGTCTGGACGCTGCATTGACACAGGACGCGCTACTTGTGAACGTAAGCGCACTTCCTCTAAACACTCTTCTGGAATTTCACGAATAAAACGCGATGGACTATTAAACGATTCAGAACCATATAGTCGACGGGATTCCGCGTAGGTAATATAGAGTTTCTGCATCGCACGAGTAATACCGACGTAACACAGACGACGCTCTTCCGCGAGACGACCAGGTTCTTCAAAGGACATTCGGTTCGGAAATAGGTTTTCTTCAACACCTGCTAAAAACACCAATGGGAACTCTAAGCCTTTAGCTGAATGCAAAGTCATCAATTGTACTGAGTCTTGATATTCATCGGCCTGAGCTTCGCCCGCATCGAGAACCGCTTGATCCAAGAACGCCATCATCGGCGAGCTAAACTCTTCCTCCGAGTCCAGCCAATTGAAACCACTCGCCGCATTTACGAGTTCTTTTAAGTTTTCTACACGGGCTTCGCCTTTCTCGCCCTTTTCCTTCTCGTGATAGGGAATCAAGCCAGCTTCAGCAATAATCTGATCAAAGATATCACCTAAGCCAAGATCAGGATTTTGCAATGTCGTTGCCATACCATGAATTAACTGCATAAAACCTTTGATAGCATTCGAAGCGCGAGCAGGCATTAAGCTATGCGTAACAATCTGGTCAGCGGCTTGCCACATAGAGCAGCCTTGGTCGCGTGCCAGTTCGCGGATGGTGCCAATACTGCGCTCACCAATGCCTCGTGTCGGTACATTAATCACACGCTCCATTGCACCATCGTCGTTAGGATCAATGGCCAAACGCGCATACGCTAAGGCATTTTTAATCTCAAGACGATCGTAGAATCTGTGACCACCATAAATCCGGTAAGCAATCTGTTCCCTAACTAAGCATTCCTCGATCACACGCGATTGCGCGTTAGACCGATACAGAATGGCCATATCTTTTAACGCTGTACCGTCATCACGCCACTTCTTGACGATCTCGATGATAAAACGTGCTTCATCTTGCTCATTAAAGCCAGCGTATACCGAGATCGGTTCACCTTCACCGCTGTCTGTCCAAAGTTCTTTGCCTAAACGATCGTCGTTATTACTGATCAAACCGTTGGCTGCTTTTAGGATATGCCCCGTAGAACGGTAATTTTGCTCCAAACGAATCGTATGCAAGTCTTTGAAGTGCTTAGATAAGCTTTGAATGTTCTCAATTTTCGCGCCACGCCAACCATAAATAGATTGGTCATCGTCACCTACTGCTGTAATCGTGCCGCTGTCGCCAACCATTAAGCGTAGCCACGCGTACTGAATGGTGTTGGTGTCTTGAAACTCGTCCACCAATACATGTACAAAACGCTGTTGGTAATGCTTCAACAAGGCTGGCGTGGTCAACATTAACTCATGAGCGCGCAATAATAGCTCACCAAAGTCCAGCAAGCCGTTTTTCTCACAGGCTTCTTCATAGTGGTAATACATTTCACGCATACCGCGAGAAAACGGGTCATGGCTATCCGGCACATGGGCCGCGCGTCGACCTTCGTCTTTTTGCGCGTTGATAAACCAGCAAACTTGCTTCGGCGGCCAGCGTGTCTCATCAATGCTCAGCTCACGCATGATGCGTTTCACTAACCGTTGCTGATCATCGCTGTCCATGATCTGGAAGTTTTCTTTCAGCCCTGCATCACGCCAATGAGCGCGCAGCAAACGGTGCGCAATACCGTGGAAAGTGCCAACCCACATACCCTGTGGCGGTACGCCCACCAATTGCTCAATACGGCCTTGCATCTCGCGCGCCGCTTTGTTGGTAAAAGTTACGGCCATCAGGCTATAAGGGGAAATGTCGTAAGCGTGCATCAGCCAAGCAATGCGATGCACTAACACGCGCGTTTTACCAGACCCTGCGCCTGCTAACACTAGGCTGTTTTGTAACGGTGCTGCCACCGCTTCCCGCTGCTTATCGTTCAAAGCATCGAGGATAAAAGAAACATCCATTCGTATCCGCCAATAAAAAATTCATAATAAATAGGTTGATTTTTGACCAGTTAGCGTTTTTTATATCACTGAAGTCTTGATGTCTGTCTATTTTGACTTTTTTCACCTGTCGATGACAGTGATGTGTGCATTTCTGTCGTCGAAATGGACCTGTGAGGAAAAAATGATGAGTACGCCAGCGGAAATTATTTCCGAAGTTAAAACCGATCTGTTACACGCTTCCATCAGCTTGAAGAAAGAGGAAAACGAACGCAACCAGAAAGAAGATAGCGAACGCTTATTGAAAGCTCGGCGAGCAATTGAAGCTTACCTAGAAGAAAAGCGCCTTAATCAAGCGATTTCAGACGGCTGGGACGAATAGCCCCAAAGGTCACACCACATTCTGGCAGTCTCGCAAGCTGTGCCAGTGGGACTGCTTTATCTTTAAATTCAGATCCTCAACCAAAATTTGAGCGACGTCTTCCCTTACACGCTTTTTCTACTCTGTTATTTGTCAATTATTGTCGTATTTACAAACCAATTTTGCCTCTTTTTATAGCGAAGGGAACACGCTTCGAGTAACATTACGGCTGATTTTTTAACGTCATCGCACAATAAAAACAGTACATATAACCCTTATGGGGAGTCACCATGTTCGAAAACATTCAAGTTGCACCCGCTGACCCTATTCTCGGCTTAAATGATGCTTATCGTAACGATCCAAACCCAAACAAAATTAATTTAGGTGTAGGCGTTTATAAAGATGAGCTAGGCGCGACGCCAATTCTAAAGTCTGTTAAGCAAGCTGAAGAGCGCTTAGTTGCAACCGAGAAGACCAAAAGCTACTTGAGCATTGAAGGCACAGAAGCTTACCGTCAAGCCGTTCAAGAGCTGTTATTTGGTGCAGGCCACGATGTCATCGCTAAACAGCGTGCACGTACCGCTCAATCACCTGGTGGTACTGGTGCGTTACGTATTGCAGCAGAATTCATCAAAAAGCATTTACCTGGCGCAACCGTTTGGGTAAGTAACCCAACATGGGCGAACCACCAAGCGATTTTCCAATCAGTTGGTTTGGAAGTAGGCAGCTATGCGTATTACGACGCAGCGACGAAATCACTGGATTTCGAAGCCATGCTCGCTAGCCTTTCACAAGTACCAGAAGGTGACGTTGTTCTGTTCCATGGTTGCTGCCATAACCCAACAGGCATCGACCCGACCACAGAGCAATGGGCACAATTGGCAAAACTTTGCAGCAAGCAAGGCTTCCTACCATTGTTTGACTTTGCTTACCAAGGTTTCGGCAGTGGCCTCGAAGAAGACGCAGCAGGTTTGCGCGTTTTCTTGGATCAAGTCCAAGAAATGTTGATCGCTAACTCATTCTCTAAAAACTTCGGTTTGTACAACGAGCGTGTCGGTGGCATTACCGTTGTATGTGAAACATCTGAGCACGCTGATGCCGCCTTCTCTCAAGTGAAGCGTTGTATCCGTGCTAACTACTCTAACCCACCAGCACACGGCGCGGCAGTCGTCACAGAAGTCCTAACGGACCCTGAGCTACGTAGCCTTTGGGAAATGGAACTGCAAGCAATGCGTACGCGTATTAACGAAATGCGTAACTTGTTTGTAAGCACTTTGCGTGCGAAGGGTGTGGAGCAAGACTTCTCATTCATATCACATCAAAATGGTATGTTCTCTTTCTCAGGCTTAACACCAGATCAAGTCGCGCAACTGCGCACCGATTTTGGTATTTACATTGTGGGTTCTGGTCGTATCAGCGTTGCGGGTATGACAAAAGACAATATGGAACCACTGTGCGAAGGCATTGCTAAGGTACTTGCTAGCTAAGCGCTAATCGCTTAATAATAAAAGCCAGCCGAGATCACTCAGCTGGCTTTTTTTTGCCTTGCGTTTTATAGCAAGGCCCAAGTATGAGGAACAAAGACATGACCGCAACATTAATTTATTGCTACGACCCGATGTGTAGTTGGTGTTGGGGGTTCCGACCAACTTGGACTGCATTGCAAAAAGCGCTAGCGAAACACATAGATCGTGAAGACTTGATCATACAGCCGATGCTGGGTGGATTGGCAGTGGACTCAAATGAACCGATGCCAGTCGCCATGCGCGAGAAACTACAAGGGACGTGGCAACAGATCGAACAAAGTTTGGGGACAAAATTTAACTACCGATTTTGGACAGATACAGAGCCTCGTCGCTCAACCTATCCTGCTAATCGTGCTTGTTTGGTCGCGCGTGACCAAAACCTTGAAATGGAGATGTATCACGCAATTCAAAAGGCCTATTACTTAGACGCTAAAAACCCCTCTAACTTGAGTACCCTTGCGGATTGTGCCGAACAGATAGGCTTAAACCGCGATGGCTTTTTACTCAGCATGCAATACACTCTGCAACAAGAATTAGCCGAAAAAGAAATCGATAACGCACGTCAGTTGGGATTGAACTCATTTCCGTCACTGGCATTACTCATCGGCGAAGAACTGATGGAAATATCCATAGATTATCAAGATCATACGCCGATGTTGGCACAGATTGAACAGCGCCTAAAATCTCTTTAATTCTAGGGGTTAAAGCGCTTTATCAAGTGCTTCTAGCAGCTGATTGATGTCTTCCTGACTGGTGTAATGTACGAAAGATAATCGCAACACACCGGTCGCCGGATCCACGCCCAGAGCTTCAAGCAAGCGCACCGCGTAAAAATGCCCAGCGCCACAAATAATCCCTTGTTTCACAAGCTTAGCCGCCAATTCTTGAGGTGTTTGCTCAGTAGCTAATAAAGACACCGTTGCGCTACGCTTTGAGAAGTCTGCAGGGCCAACCAACGTCAGCTTTGGATGCTCTGAAACATAATCCAACAACTGTGGTAACAACGCTGCATCGGCATCATGTAGAAGCTTACGTACATTGCTGGCTCTCACACTGATGTCTTTGCTGGAGTCAAAATGATGATCATGTAACCGATCAAAGTAATCTACTACACCACAGGCCGCCGCCACTTGTGCATGGTCAGGCCCCGCTGGGACGAACCACTTATGCCGATACCCACCGTTGAAATAGTGTCCTTGATTCCCCAACTGTAACGCTAGTGCCTGACGCACTACCATAACGCCTAAGTGGGGCCCAAATGCTTTATAAAGCGAGAACAGGTAGATATCAGCGCCTAGCTCTTTTACATCAGGGAAGCCATGACCAGCATACGCCACACCATCGACAACGGTCCACACGCCTGCCTGCTTAGCTTTGGCACAAATCTCTTTCACTGGGTTAATATGCGCCACTATATTGGAGCAATGTGTGAACGCCAGTAATTTAGTTTTATCCGTAATAAGTGTATCCAAATCAGCTGGATCCAGCTCACCTGTAATCGTATTAACGCGCCACTCTTTAATTTCAATGCCACGTTCAGAAAGCCGGCGCCATACGCCTATGTTGGCTTCGTGATCTTGATTGGTAACAATTATTTCATCACCAGTTTGCAAAAGATGCGCAAACGCTTGCGCTAATACATAGGTATTTTGAGAAGTAGACGGGCCTAAGTGTACTTCTTCAGGCAAGACATTAAGATACCCAGCCAAACGATTATGGGACTCGTCCATTTGCTTACCGGCATCTTGAGATACAGGATGCAGATGATAGGGCTGAAGCTTGCTTTGATGGTAATAGCGATTAAGGTGCACGATCACAGGCAAACAGGCGTAAGCACCACCCGCGTTGTCGAAAAACGCTTGGCCTGCCAACGTAGGCTCATCAAATGCAGGGAACTGTGAACGAACAAACTGCAAATCCAATGCGGGCATGCGAGTGCCTCCTTACTCTAAATGTTTGATTTATTAGCAGTATAGGAGGACTCAGAAAAAATGCTTACCCTGAAAACGGAAATCACACTCTATGCAAGAAGTTGGGATTAGCCAAAATCGTGATTGATCAAATCCAACATAGGGTTATAGACGGTTTTCGACGTTTTTTCTTCGTTGCTTTCAGATTCAGGAGGCGCGTCAGACTTCACGTCAGCTGGTAGGGCGTCATCAACTAGGGCACTATCATCAGTAACTGACTGCAGCGCATCCAGTTCTGTTTCTGTCTCGCCTTCTTTCAGCATTACATCGTCTAACTCAAAATCACTCGGTTCGAGTAGTAAGCCAGAAGTTTCTGATTCTGAGGCTTGCGGTGCCGTTGATGACTCGTCGGCCATGTCCGGCTCCGTTTCCACTTGAGACAACGCTTCGGCGCAGTCAGACTCGATCGTATCCGCCACCTTCGACGCTTTGACAAAACGACTGAGCTGTAAAGCTAGCTTATCGATCGCATCGTAGGTCACATTGACGGCCAGCCAATGGTCCGCATCGTTTTGCGCCGACAGATAATAACCCGGCACAATTCCGTGGCGATGTTTCGCTAACAGCTGCGTCATCTGCGCATCGGTAAGCGCTTGATCCAATTGCAGCCATAATGTTAACCCGCCTTTACAACTGGCAAAGCGCACGGTATTTCCCAACGCCGCTTCCAAGATGCTTTTCGATTTCTCCGCCACAGACCATATTTGACGAGCTCGACGCATCAAAGACTGACGCTGCGTCGATTGCAAGGCGTCCATAAGCGCTTGCTGCTGCGGATCGCTCAAGGCTAAGTCAGCACTCAATAAAGCCCCTTCCAAGTCTGTATACTGACCAGGAATACACCATGCTGCGTTACGGTCGACACCTTTTGACTCTACACCACCGATGTACACCACTTGGTTTTTATCGTCTAAGGACTTGTACGTCATCAATGTCGAGGATTTATAGCCAAGATGCGACGTCATATCCCACTCAATCGCAGGAATTGCAACGTGCTGGAGAATAGCTAACCAACGGCGCAAGCTTAGATTTGACACTTCACTACCACTTGGGAAAGCAAACTGACTTGGGAACACGACCAATTTAATGGCATCGTCACGCATACAGCGCACGGCTTCATCCAAATCGACCCCTCTTTCACCCGCGGCTAAAGTAAATACTTTGCGACCAAGATTAATCAGTGTCGAGGTTAAACGTGGATCACATGGGGTGATCACCAGCACAGCGTCACCGCGATTCGTCAATGTTTGAACCGCTTGGGTGTACATAGACAATGGGGAACGGCCTAGCCAAATATGCGATGGATGGACGTTGATAGCGACTTTACGTAAGTGCTCACTTACCGCCTCACGTACCGCAAGATGGCCTTTGCCTAAAATAGGCAGATCCGATTCCCCCTGTTTGACGCTCGCAATCAAGAATTCATCACTTTGGTCCACCATCGCAGCGCGATGTGATAAAGCGGACCACGGCATTTTCTTACTCAACGCCTCGCCAAATTGCACCACTTTATCACCGGCCAGCACATGAGCGTGCTTCACGCTGGGCTTATGACATACGAAGTAGCCGGATTTAGGACGAGACTCGATCCAGCCTTCCTCAGCCAGCAAATCGTAGCCATGAATCACGGTATTGAGACTCAGCTCAAGCTGTTTCGCAAGTTTGCGCAGGGACGGCATCTTATCCCCTGGGGCCAATTTCCCTTGGCTCATTTGCTCTAAAAACCAATCCACTACGCCTTTGTATAAAAAGTCCGCCACGGTCACTGTACCTTTAATGTCTAAATCTGTGCATTCTGTTAGAACCTTAGCGAATCAGGCTGAAATGACAAGTGTTTACCACCTGTAACATGCATTATTGCAGCCATTAGCTCATTTTGAGGTACAATTTACCCCTATTTTCAAAAACGGTCTGAGTGAGTGGTGTATGTCTTTTGACGCAAATACAATTCGAGATGAGTTTCCAATCCTGTCAATGGAAGCGAACGAGCACCCGTTGGTGTACCTCGACAATGCGGCCACCACTCAAAAACCACAGGTGGTATTGGATGCTCTGATAACCTATTACACCACCAGCAACGCCAATGTTCACCGGGGAGCCCATTACCTTAGTGATCGCGCCACCGCTCAATTTGAACACGCCCGCGATCGCGTCGCACAGTTTCTGAATGCGCCCGAAAACAGCTATGTCATTTGGACAAAAGGCACCACGGAAGCCATTAACCAAGTGGCTCATGGCCTTGAGTGGTGTATCACACCCGATGATGAAATCTTAATCACCAGTCTTGAACACCATGCAAACCTTGTCCCTTGGCAGCAATTAGCGTTTCGGACTGGCGCGCGCTTGCGTGTACTACCACTTACATCAAAGGGTGAGTGGGAGCCGGAATACGCCCATTACTTTAACGAACACACGCGTATTTTTGCCTGCACTCAGATATCCAATGCCATTGGAGTAAAGACTCCGCTCAAAGACATGCTAGCGGCGGCGAAAGCCGTAGGCGCCTTTACCTTAGTGGATGGCGCACAAGCCGTTGCTCATTATGAAGTGGATGTGACTGAGCTGGATTGCGACTTCTATGCTTTCTCCGGCCACAAGATGTACGGTCCAACAGGCATTGGCGCGCTATACGGTAAAGCCCATGCACTGGACGTGCTAACGCCTTTGCAAACCGGCGGTGAAATGGTCAGCCACGTGACCTACAACAGCACCGAGTTTAATACACTGCCCTACCGGCTTGAAGCGGGCACACCCAATATCGAAGGCGTGATTGGCCTTTCAGCAGCGTGTAATTTTCTAGCCTGCCAAGATCGTGAAGACATGCTGATCTGGGAGCAAAAGCTGGCGCGCTATGTCTACGACGAGCTGAAATTCAACAATGACATTGAAATTTACTCGCCTGCCACAGACACCACAGTGGTGTCTCTCAGTGTGCCCGGTATTCATACATTGGATTTAAACGGCTACTTGGACAGCCAAGGCATTGCGGTTCGTGCTGGCAGTCACTGCGCTCACCCGTTGATGGCACAATTAGGCGTCAGCAGCACCCTACGTGCCTCATTTGCTTGCTACAATACCCTATCGGAAGCCCGCCGCTTCTGTGATGTTCTTCTCGAAGCCATAGAGATATTAGGTGATGACTGAATTAAACCGCGACGCTATCCAAGCACAACTACAAACCTGCACAAGTAAAGAAGCTACCTTTAAAGAGTTAGTAAGCCTTAGCAAACAGCTTGAGCGACTGACGGATGCTGAAAAGATTGAAGAGAACAAGGTAAAAGGCTGTGAAAGTGCCGTCTGGCTGATTGAGCGCCAAGAAAACGGAGTGTGCACTTTCCAAGCCGACAGCGACGCCAAACTCATGCGTGGTGTCCTCGTAGTGATCTTAAGCCTTACTAATGGCCACAGCAAAGCCGAGTTACAAGCAATGGATCTGGCCGCAGAGCTGAATGAGTTTAACCTGTCTAGCTACCTCACCAGCTCTCGTACTAATGGGATATTGAGAATTTTACAGCAGATTCAGACCTAAACTGTCTCTGCTTTGTTAAAAGATAAAACCACTAATTCCTAATGCGATAAACATCACACCGGTAGCGCGATTAATCGCGACGAGGTGGTGTTGTAGCAAATGTGAGACTTTGTCGATCGCTGATGACACCAAAATATGAATGACCAAGGTAATCAATACCAGCTCTAAGGTCAGTAAGATCGCATAGGAAATAAAATGCCCTTGATCAGGAATAAACATTGGAAAGAGCGCCCCGAAGAACACTAGGGTTTTCGGGTTCAACAGCGAAATCAGTACGCCATTTTTAAAGCTGTAACCCTGTGCGGCAATGGTCATTTCACGGCTAGCATAATACAGCGCCTTAGCTCCCAAATAAGCAATATAGCCACTGCATAACCAGGTCATTACCTGAAACGCCATTTCACTGGAATGAATCACCGCCAACAGCCACGTATTGGCCAATAAAGATGCCAACATCAGCCCTGTGGCAATACCAAAAATCACCGGCAAGGTACGGCGAAGATTGTGGTTAATACTGTTACTGACCACCGCCAAACCACCAGGACCTGGGGAGGCAGCAGACGCCAAACAAACGGCTAAAAAGGCTAACTGACTTTCCATAACGCTCTCATTGATCGATTAAGACCATTAGGTTAAGCCGATTGCACGTTCTTATCTTGTAAAAAATTGCTGTCGATTTATGCAAGGAGCGAATAATAAGGTGGGATAAAAATACATCATACCCAACCAATATCAGCGTCATGACTCTGCCGCGAACGTCTCAATAGCAAAGTTAATAAAACTACGTAATCTTGGCGTCATACGCTGATCGCGATAATACAGTAACGACATGTGGCGCTCTTTGAACTGCCAATCTGGAAGCACCTGTACCAGAGTTCCCTTATTCAAAGGCTCATCCAACAATACTTTAGGCTGTAATATTAATCCTAAGCCAGCTAAAGCCGCATTCAACAAAGCATGACCACTGTTTAGAGAGACCATGGATGAAAAAGTCACCTCTAAACTCTTTTCAAATTGGTACAGTGTAAACGTCGTTCTTGCGCTAGGTGAAAAGCTGATCAGTTCATGGGCATGTAAGTCATTCGGATGTTTTGGTATACCACGCAAGGATAAATATTCAGGGGAAGCAGCCAGTACCATTTTGTAAGGCAAAAGCTTACGCTGAATTAGACGACTATCGGGGACTTTTCCAATACGGAAGGCAATATCAATCCCTTCAGAAATAAGATCAACATTACGATCCGTTAGTAGTATATCTAATTGCACTAGAGGAAAGGCTGCTCGATACGCACTGAGCGCTTTCATCAGCTTTGTGGCACCAAAAGTCTGAGGCGCCGTCACTCGCAAAAGACCGCGCGCATCATTTTGCTGAATTTCAGCCTCTAATTCTGCCGCAGCAACTCGTTCCAGAATATCTTTACATTGTTCAAAATAGCTTCTGCCAAAGTCGGTAAGATGCTGGCTACGAGTCGTTCGATTAAGTAATTTCGTCCCCAATTTTGACTCGAGGCCGCTAATATATTGCCCTACCATCGCAGAGGTAACATTCAGCTTGTCTGCAGCACGGGTCATTGAACCTGTCTCGACCGTTACAGTAAAGCACTGCATAGCCTTAAATAGATCCATTTAAAAGTAATCCTTTAAAGTGTTTTAAATATAACCCCAATTATACATCTAAAGTTTTTAATTATGATGCTTGATAACAAACACATTCACAGGAGCATCGTAATGATCGAAAGATTTCATGGCAAAAAGGTATTAATAACGGGCGCAGGGACAGGTATGGGCAAAGCTGTAGCGCTAAGGCTAGCGCAGGAAGGCGCTCAACTTATATTGATCGGTCGTCGAGCCAACCTTATTGATGAATTAGTCGCTCAAATAAATCAATCAGGAGGAACAGCTTTAGCCATTTCCTGCGATATGAGTGATGAATCGTCTCTCTTAGACACCATGACGCATATTCGTGAGCACTTTGGAGAGTTACACGGCCTATTTGCCAATGCTGGTATTTTAGGTGAATTCAGTCCATTAGTTACAACAAAGAAAGACACATTCGCTAAGCTAATAGAGACAAATCTATATGGCACTTTCCTAACCATTCAACAATGTCTTCCTTTGATGAAGGATGGCTCGATTGTAATTAATGCCTCTTGGACTACCCAGTCCGTTATGCCTGGAGCAGGAGCCTACGCAGCCACTAAGGGCGCCTTGCTTAGCATAATGAAAACGCTCGCGATTGAAGAAGGCATGCGAGGTATCAGAGTCAACACAATCAGTCCGGGCATTATTCTAACGCCTATGGCCGCTGACGCTCTGGATGACACTCTCAGAGATAAACTGGCATCACATTCCGCACTTAAAAGGAATGGTACGCCGGACGATGTGAGCGGCACTGTAGCTTGGCTACTTTCAGACGACTCCACCTTTGTGACAGGGCAAGACATTACAATCGATGGCGGTTACACCATTGGTGGTGCCCGGCTCTAATCCCAAAGCACACATTTCATATTCTCAATTATTTACTCGTCACTTTATCTGGAGATTGAATTCATGCCTGCTGCTATCAGAGCTTTGGCCATAGGAGCTTTTGCTATTTGTACCGGTGAATTTATTATCATGGGGCTTTTGCAAGAAATTGCTAACGACCTTAATACAACGCTTGGACAATCAGGTTTTCTGGTTTCAGGATATGCACTGGGGGTTGTTCTTGGTGCCCCCTTGCTGACCCCTCTGTTAATAGGATTAAACCGAAAGCCTGTGCTTATTGGTTTAATGCTTGTATTTACACTAGGTAATATTCTATGTGTCCTCGCACCAAACTATTCAACGCTAGTATGGGCAAGATTGTTTACCGCCCTATCACAAGCGTCATTCTTTGGGTTGGGTGCCGTTGTCGCAACAAAACTCGTGCCGGTTAATAAACAAGCTAGCGCCATCGCCGCTATGTTTTTAGGGGCTACACTTGCTAATATTTTCGGTTCCCCAATAGGCGCCTTAATCGGCCAAGCTTTTGGCTGGCGTATTACTTTTATTGTTATTGCATGTTTCGGGGGAATTGCAATGTTATCAATTGCTAAATTCGTTCCAGAAATACAGCGTGAACAAACAACAAACCTCGGCACAGAATTCAAAACTCTTATTCAGCCTCGAACGATTCGAGCTCTGTTGATCACCATGTTTGGTTTCGGAGGTAGCTTTGCAGCGTTTACGTATATTGCCCCCATGCTCTCTAGCTTAACGGGCATTGAAGATGAGTTTATACCACTAATACTTCTTGTATGTGGCCTTGGTATGGCCGTCGGCAATCCTCTAGGGGCGATACTATCTGGCCACAATGCCATTATAGGGGTACGAATAGCTTTAGGCGCATTAGTACTGTCCTTAGTCGTATTGCATTTTAGTGTGTACTCAACCGTCGCAATGATCATTGCTTGCTTACTATTTGGTGTTGCTATGTTCGCAACCATTCCAACCTTACAAACCTACGTTTTATCAGAGACTAAAAACGCTCCAGTGCTAGCTTCTGCTTTTAACATTGCAGCATTCAACTTAGGTAATGCAGGAGGAGCATGGCTGGGAGGTGCAGCAATAGATACTGGCACACACTTATCTCAGCTACCACTTATAGCAGCCGTTATTTGCACAATTGGTTTTATTTTAAGTGCGACAGTCAGTCAACAAATGCTAACTGCTAAAGGCAAGTTGATATCTTAGAATCTCCGAACATAGATCTTCTATCGATTCACTATCTTTGAACGGATCTAGATGTTGAATTGCTGTTTGTTGAATTGTTGTTGGTAAGCACTTGGCGAAATGCCCATGGCACTGACAAAGGCTTTGCTGAAGTGACTTTGATCGTGGAAACCACACTTTAGCGCCACATCCACAGCGCTGATACCGTGTTTAAGTTGCGCTCGGGCGTGATTTAAGCGTTGCTGGATTTGAAATTGATGCGGGGTCAGTTGGTAGCGACGTTTAAATTCTTTCATAAGATGGAACTTACTGATACCCGCCTGTTGCGCCACCGCATCCAGGGACAGTTTCTGGTCATAGCAATCGGCCAGTAAATCGCGCACCCACTCGATATTGGATTGTGCCTTGCTCAACGTCAGTGCCGCAGTTTGCTGGCTTTCTTGTAGTAACAAGTTTACCAGCAACATTTCCCAATGCTCTTCCACATCCAAAGCTTCAGAGCCGTGGGTCAGTTTATTCAACAAGCCGCGCATCTGCAGACTAAGACGCGCATCGTTGATCACACTTTGGCGAAAGTAAGGCGTTTGTGCCGTGCCAAACAATGAGTGGTTGAGCGCTCTCATACGCTCTTGAGATGGATATAACGCACGATAACGCCAACCTTCACCCTGTCCTTTGGAACCGGTATGCAGCTCATCAGGGCTGACAATAGAGAGTTGCTTCGGTAGCGCATTATGGCTCTCACCACGATGACTAAAATGCATCACACCAGCATCCACTACAGAAATAACAAAGCCTGCGTGGGCATGCTTACCAAATACCGTTTCGGTAAACCGCGCTTCAATCATTTCCAAGCCGCCTAGGGTCTGACTGGTAGAAACGTTGCAGAATTCGTTGGCGTGCATCCGGCCTCCAAGATAGCGTTACGTAGACTTCACACTACCAGCTTACAAGGCAAGACTCTTGTAAAAAATTGCTTAGGCTTGGTTGGCTTTTACTGCCAACTTTTCCAAAACGCGTCCCACCGCAACAAAGCCGAAGGTAGCAGTAACGACCGTGCTAGCGCCAAACCCTGTATCGCAATTCATCTTGGTCTCTGTATCCCCTCGACGACGTTGCTGAGAAACTGTACCGTCTAGCTGTGGGTATTTCAGCTGTTCTTGCGAGTACACACACTCAATATCAAAACGACGCTTAGTATTTCGAGTGAAGTTGTAATGGCGACGTAGAAAGTTTCTCAGTTTCGCCGCGAGCGGATCGCGCTCGGTACGCGCCAAGTCACAAATCTCAATTCGAGTCGGATCTAGCTGACCGCCTGCTGCACCGACGGTTATAACAGGACGCTTATTACGCTTACACCAAGCGATCAGAGCTGCTTTAGGTTTGATGCTGTCAATCGCATCTATAATATAGTCAAACGGCGTATCGAGCAGCTCAGGGATGTTTTCGGGCGTGATGAAGTCTTCAATGCAGTTCACTTGGCAGTTGGGGTTGATCAACTTAATACGCTCTGCCATAGCGTCGACTTTCGATTTGCCTATGTTGCCATCTAGCGCGTGGATTTGGCGATTGGTATTGGTGACACACACATCGTCCATATCGATTAAGGTAATCTGACCAATGCCTGAACGCGCAAGAGACTCAGCACACCAAGAACCTACTCCACCGATACCAATCACACAAACGTGGGACTGTTGAAAACAGTCATAGGCAGCATGGCCGTATAGGCGACGAATACCACCGAAACGCTGATCATCACTCACTCTTTTAACTCCTTGCAGAATCTTACCGATAAGGCAAAATAACGGCTTAGCCTAGCGGCGTCTAAATCATGACAAACACAACGCCCAAGGATGGGCGGGCGCGCCCTTCGCGGACAGGGACGTCCGCAGGGCGATGTTGTCATGTTTAGACGCGCGTCACTAAGGTCTCTATTCAACCATGCCTCTGGCGGCTGCGATTAAAACGATTAATAAAATATGCTGCATCAAGTGTTAGAACAACTCGGTCTTACAGAGCGTGAAGCCACGCTGTACCAAACTTTGCTTAAACTTGGGCCAGCGTCGATTCGCGATATTGCGGAACAATCAGGCGTTAACCGGGGTTCCGCTTACGAATCTCTCAAACAGCTGCAAAATAAAGGCGTCGTCAGCTACTTCCCAAAAGGCAAACGTCGCTTCTTCATGGCTGAGAATCCGGATATTCTGCTCAACCTTGCTGAAGAGCGTAAGCAGAACATAGAGAAGACCATTGATTCGCTCAAACACACGATTATTCCAAGCTTGGTGCAGTCCCAACCAATCTTTCACCACACCGACGTGCGTTATTACGAAGGTGACGATGGTATTGAGTGGGTATTGCGCGACATTTTAAACGTGGTGTCCCAGCAAGACCATAAGGAATACTGTGTATTTTCCTCCAAACCGATTCGTCCGTATTTATATCGACCGTTCCCAACGTACACTAAGCAGCGAGTAAAGCTGGGCATTAACGTAAAAGTGATCGCTTTAGGCGACGGTGGTGAAGAGGCTGAGCTGTCCGAACGTAAATGGATAAAAACTGAAGGCAGCGTCGATGCCAGCTACATCGCCATCTACCCACCCAAGTGTGCCATCATTTCGCTCGCGCGCGATAACTTCCCTTCGGCCGTGGTTTTAGAATCCAACGACATCGCCAAAGCACAACAAATTATCTTTGATACCCTATGGCGACTGTTGTAAGGCAAAAAATAGCCGTTATAAAAAAGCCCGAGCGTAGGCTCGGGCAACAGTGGAGTAACATGGCGCGGCCATGTTGGCTTGCTGAAAAACTCAGCTAGGCTGCTAACCCGCCAGTTTGTCGACAATGATGCCGCGCTCGGCCATTAAATCCTGAATGTCATGAATACTGTTTGGGTCGTCGATGGTGGAAGGAATATTAAACTCTTCTCCCGAAGCAATCTGACGCAGTAATTTACGCAGGATTTTACCAGAACGGGTTTTCGGTAACTTCGGTACCACCATAGCAATCTTAAAGCAGGCCAAGGCACCAATTTCTTGACGAACCAAGGCGACTAACTCTTCTTGGATTTTATCGGTGTGTTCTTCATAGCCATTTTTCAACAGTACCAATCCTAATGGTAACTGGCCTTTTAGATCGTCATTGATACCGATCACACAGCATTCAGCGACAGCATCGTGCATGGCGACAACTTCTTCCATTTCACCCGTTGATAGCCGATGTCCTGCCACGTTGATAACGTCGTCGGTTCGCCCCATGATAAACACATAACCGTCTTCATCAATGTAACCACCATCTCCAGAAGTGTAATAGCCGGGGTATTCACTTAAGTACCCCGACTTAAATCGATCAACGTCCCCCCAAATAGCCGGTAAACAACTGGGGGGTAGCGGTCTTTTTAAGGCGATACTGCCCTGCTCCATTGGTGCGAGCGGCTCGCCTCGATCATCCAGTACATGCACTTGAAACCCTGGGGATGGCACTGTCGAAGAACCTGGTTTGGCAATCTTCATTTCCAATCCTATTGGGTTAGCGCAAATCGCCCAGCCAGTTTCCGTTTGCCACCAATGGTCAACAACACATTTACCGGTGACGGCTTTAGTCCATTCGTACGTAGGGGGATCTAAACGTTCTCCTGCCATAAAGATGACCCGCAAACCGGCTAAGTCTTCTTTGTTGAGTAACTCTGCATGCGGATCTTCTTTACGAATGGCACGAAACGCCGTAGGCGCAGCAAACAAAGTCTTCACATCGTATTCTTTACAGACCCGCCAAAACTCACCGGCATTCGGCGTCATGATTGGCTTACCTTCGTACATCACAGTGGTACAGCCATAAATCAAAGGGCCATATACGATGTATGAATGGCCGACGACCCAACCGACATCCGATGCCGCCCAGAACACCTCACCCGGAGACATGTTGTAGATGGCTTTCATAGAATAGTTCAAGGCAACAGCATGACCACCATTGTCGCGAACCACACCTTTCGGTTTTCCGGTCGTCCCCGACGTGTATAGGATATAGAGTGGATCAGTGCCTTTAACAGGGGTACAGTCACACGGAAAAGCACTTTTTACTAGCTCGTTCCAGTCGTAATCTCTGCCTGCTTTAAGCTCTGCAAGTTCTTGTTCTCGTTGATAAACAATACAAGCATTGGGTTCATGCTTGGCTTGTCTCAAAGCTTCATCAAGTAACGGTTTGTAAGACACGATACGGCACACTTCAATGCCGCAGGAGGCCGTCACGATGGCTTTAGGCTTAGCGTCATCAATGCGTACCGCTAACTCATGGGCAGCGAAGCCACCAAAGACAACGGAGTGAATCGCCCCTAATCGTGCAACCGCCAACATGGCCATCAAAGCTTGAGGGATCATCGGCATATAAATAACGACTGTATCGCCCTTACCGACCCCTTGCTGCTTCAGTGCGCCCGCAAACACAGACACTTCACCTAACAACTCTTGATAGCTGTAAGTCTGCTTGGTGTTGGTCACTGGGGAGTCATAAATCAGCGCTGCTTGATCAGCACGGCCGTTAGCGACGTGATGATCAAGCGCGAGATAGCAGGTATTGAGTTCGCCATCAGCAAACCATCGGTCCATGCCATGCTCATCCTGTGAGAGCACGGTATGCGGAAATTGGAACCACTCTAACGCTTGCGCTTTTTCGCGCCAAAATGCCTCTGGTTCAGTACAGGCACGTTGATACTCTATTTGATATGACATGCAGGCAGACCTTTTATGTTTATTCTTTGCCAAACTTCAGATTGTCTACAATCTGAAACGTCGAAACCAAATATAGACGAAAAAAGCGCCAAAAAATCTAATACTAAAGGCTAATATTTGAACATTATTTATTTTTTGTCGACAAAATGAACCGATCTACGATTCTGTTCAATCACTTTAAGGCGTGCTACCGCTTCGCTTAGCTCTTTCAAAGCGCGGGTATGATCAAGATCATTGCCGGAGCTGCCTAAGTGCTCTTCCGCATGCTGCTTAGCCGCAAGAGCTTCTGCTTCGTCTAACTCGCCCGCTCGCTCTGCAAAGTCCGCTAACAGAATGACACGATGAGGCTGCACTTCCATAAAACCACCCGAAATATACAACAGCTCTTCACTGCCATCCTCTTTTACCAGACGAGCACTGCCCGATTTTAATAAGGTCAATAACGGGGCATGCCCTGGAAAGATGCCAACTTCACCCTGATCTGAAGGCGCAACAATATACCTCACAGGGCTCGAGTACAGCGTGCGTTCGGCACTAACAATGTCGCAAAGAATGGTATGACTCATAAAAACTCCTTTTTAAACTAAGTTGGGTGTTGTGCAGGATGCATAAACCCTTCCAACTTTCACAATGCTACTCCTTTTATAAGTCAGCATGTTGGGTAGATGCTTCTCATCACCAAATTATAGACATAAAAAAAGCAGCCCTAAGGCTGCTTTTTATGATCTGGATAACGTCTAGCTTATTTGCTTTGACGGAACTGCTGGATAGTACGTAGACGAGCTACGGCTTCCGCCAATTCAGCCGTTGCACGGCTAATATCCAAATCAGCATGTTGCTGATCCAACAGATCTTGAGCATGTTTCTTCGCTTCAAGTGCTGCCGCTTCATCAAGGTCGTTCGCACGAACAGCGGTATCTGCTAAGACAGTTACACGATGAGGCTGAACTTCAAGGAAGCCGCCAGATACAAAGATAATTTCTTCGTCACCGTTTTGCTTAATCACACGAACAGGGCCTGGTTGCAATGTAGTCAACAAAGGCGCATGACCTGGGTAAACACCTAGATCGCCATAACTACCTGCAGCCACAAGAGTCTCAACAGAACCTGAGAAGATCTCTTGTTCAGCGCTTACGATATCGCATTGTACCGTGATAGCCATAAGTTGCCTCTTTTCAGTCAGGCTTTGTCAGTGAGCCAAGGCTCACTGACACTGCGTGGATTAAAGTTTCTTAGCTTTCTCAACAGCTTCGTCGATGCTACCGATCATGTAGAACGCTTGCTCTGGAAGTTCGTCGAATTCGCCGTTAAGGATACCTTGGAAGCCACGGATAGTGTCTTTCAAAGAAACGTATTTACCAGGAGAACCAGTGAATACTTCCGCTACGAAGAAAGGCTGAGACAAGTAACGCTGGATCTTACGAGCGCGGTTTACAGTCTGCTTATCTTCTTCAGAAAGCTCGTCCATACCCAAGATCGCGATGATGTCTTTCAGCTCTTTATAACGCTGAAGAACCATCTGTACGCCACGTGCTACGTCGTAGTGCTCTTGACCAATTACAAGTGGGTCAAGCTGACGTGAAGTAGAATCCAATGGATCGATCGCTGGGTAGATACCCAAAGATGCGATGTCACGTGACAATACAACGGTTGCGTCCAAATGCGAGAACGTTGTCGCTGGAGAAGGGTCAGTCAAGTCATCGGCAGGTACGTATACCGCTTGTACAGACGTGATAGAACCCGTCTTAGTCGACGTAATACGTTCTTGAAGCACACCCATCTCTTCTGCAAGAGTTGGCTGGTAACCTACCGCAGAAGGCATACGACCTAGCAGTGCTGATACTTCCGTACCCGCTAGTGTGTAACGGTAGATGTTATCGACGAAGAATAGTACGTCACGGCCTTCATCACGGAATTTCTCCGCCATGGTTAGACCTGTCAATGCTACACGAAGACGGTTACCTGGTGGCTCGTTCATCTGACCGTATACTAGAGATACTTTGTCGATTACGTTCGAGTCAGTCATCTCATGGTAGAAGTCGTTACCCTCACGAGTACGCTCACCAACACCTGCGAATACAGAGTAACCGCTGTGCTCGATTGCGATGTTACGGATAAGCTCCATCATGTTTACGGTTTTACCTACACCGGCACCACCAAACAGACCAACTTTACCACCTTTCGCGAAAGGACAAACAAGGTCGATTACCTTGATACCTGTTTCAAGCAATTCGTTGCTTGAAGACTGCTCAGCGTATGAAGGAGCTGAACGGTGGATAGACCAACGCTCTTCTTCACCGATGGCGCCTTTTTCATCAATTGGGTTACCTAGAACATCCATGATGCGGCCTAGAGTCTTAGTACCAACAGGTACCAACACTGGATTACCAGTGCTTTGAACTTCTAGTCCACGCTTCATACCTTCGGTAGAACCCATGGCGATAGTACGTACAATACCATCACCTAGTTGTTGTTGAACTTCCAACACCAACTCTTTTCCCTCAATAGTAAGGGCGTCGTATACTTTTGGCACGCTATCACGTGGGAATTCCACGTCGATAACCGCACCGATGATCTGTACGATTTGTCCGCTACTCATGTTCGGATCCTCTTAATACCTAAATACCTTAAACCGCTGCCGCGCCGCCAACAATCTCAGAAATTTCCTGAGTAATGGCTGCCTGACGTGCCTTGTTGTACACCAACTGCAATTCATTAATGATATCGCCCGCGTTGTCCGTTGCGTTTTTCATAGCCAGCATTCGAGCGGCTTGTTCACACGCAATATTTTCAACAACGGCTTGGTATACCTGAGACTCAATGTAACGAACCAGTAGATCATTTAAGATCTCTACTGCATCAGGTTCGTACAGATAATCCCAGTGGTGCTTCAGTTCTGCATTTTCTTCTGCTTGTAGCGGCAAAAGTTGCTCGACACATGGTTTCTGAGTCATGGTGTTAACAAATTCGTTAGACACCAAAACTAGACGGTCGATGCGACCTTCATCAAACGCATCCAACATAACCTTCACACTACCAACCAAACGTGATGCTTCTGGTGCATCACCTAGGCCAGTTACTGCTGCGGATACATTACCACCGTAGTTTTTGAAGAAAGACACGGCTTTTGAGCCAACGGCACAGATCTCAACTTCGACCCCTGCTTCGACAAATTGCTTCATGTCTCTAATAGCCGCTTTAAACGCGTTAACGTTCAAGCCACCACACAAACCACGGTCACTGGATACGATGACGTAACCAACTCGCTTGATTTCACGCTCGGTTAGGTAACGGTGCTTATACTCAGGATTCGCGTTTGCCAAGTGACCAATCACTTGACGAATGCGATCTGCATACGGACGAGAAGAGGCCATACGATCCTGAGCTTTACGCGTTTTACTTGCAGCTACTTTTTCCATAGCGCGCGTAATTTTTCGCGTATTGTTAATGCTCCCAATCTGAGCGCGTATCTCTTTTCCGACTGCCATATTAGACCTGCCCTTGTGAGAATGTTAATTCACAAACTGCAGAGATGATTGGTGGCCAGCAAGCCAGCCACCCAATCATTACCAAGTTTGTGTAGCTTTAAACTTCTCAATCGCTGACTTGAAAGTACCTGCGATTTCGTCGTTGTAATTACCAGACTTGTTAATGTCTTGCATCATGGCAGCGTGTTCGCTGTTCATGTAGCTCAACAATGAACTTTCAAAGCTAGCAATTTTGCTTGTTTCAACATCTGCAAGGAAGCCTTCGTTGGCAGCGTAAAGGATTACGCCCATGTCACCTACTGACATTGGACTGAATTGCGGTTGCTTCATCAATTCAGTTACTTGCTTACCGTGCTCAAGTTGCTTACGAGTCGCATCATCAAGGTCAGAAGCGAACTGAGCAAACGCAGCCAATTCACGGTACTGAGCAAGAGCAAGACGAATACCACCGCCCAACTTCTTGATGATTTTAGTTTGCGCTGCACCACCTACACGAGAAACCGAGATACCAGCGTTCATTGCAGGACGGATGCCGGCGTTGAATGAGCTCGTTTCAAGGAAAATCTGACCATCGGTGATAGAGATAACGTTCGTTGGTACGAACGCTGATACGTCACCACCTTGAGTCTCGATGATAGGTAGAGCTGTTAAAGAACCCGTTTGGCCTTTAACTTCACCGTTAGTGAACTTTTCTACATATTCAACGCTTACACGTGATGCACGCTCTAGAAGACGAGAGTGCAAGTAGAATACGTCACCTGGGTACGCTTCACGACCTGGTGGACGACGAAGTAGCAATGAGATTTGACGGTAAGCCCAAGCTTGTTTCGTCAAGTCATCAAATACGATCAACGCATCTTCACCGCGGTCACGGAAGTATTCGCCCATAGAACAACCAGAATATGGTGCTAGGAACTGCATCGCTGCTGGGTCAGATGCACCCGCTGCAACGATAGTCGTGTATTCCAATGCGCCATGTTCTTCTAGCTTACGTACTACGTTAGCGATCGTAGATTGCTTTTGACCAATCGCAACGTACACACACTTAATGCCAGAATCTTTCTGAGCAATAATAGTGTCGATTGCTAGAGCCGTTTTACCAATCTGACGGTCACCGATGATCAACTCACGTTGACCACGACCGATTGGCACCATAGAGTCGATTGCTTTGTAACCAGTTTGCACTGGCTGATCAACACCCTGACGAGCGATTACACCAGGTGCAACCTTCTCTACTGCGTCAGTTAGTTTCGCATCAACTGGGCCTTTGCCGTCGATTGGGTTACCAAGTGCGTCAACAACGCGACCTAGTAGCTCAGGGCCTACTGGTACTTCAAGAATACGACCAGTACATTTTGCTTTTTGACCTTCTACAAGGTCTTGGTAGTTACCAAGTACTACGGCACCGACAGAGTCACGCTCTAGGTTCAATGCCATACCAAAGATACCACCAGGGAACTCAATCATTTCCCCGTACATTACGTCAGCTAGACCGTGGATCAATACGATACCGTCTGCAACGCTGACAATTGTGCCCTCATTCTGGGCATCTGAAGTCACATCAAGTGTTTCGATGCGCTTCTTAATGATCTCGCTGATCTCAGATGGATTCAGTTGCTGCATGCTAAATTCCTCAACCCTGGTTTCGCGAATGAAACCTTAGGAGTTTATCGCTTCGGCCAGTTTCGCCAGTTTTCCGCGTACTGAACCGTCGATGATTAAATCACCGGTACGGATTACCACGCCACCAATAAGGCTTGCGTCTGTTTCACTGGTAAGGTTGATCTGACGATCTAACTTTTTACCCAGTGAAGCGGCCAGTGTTTGCTCTTGTTCAGCTGATAAATCAAAGGCAGATGTCACTACAACATTTACCGCTTTTTCATAGTTCAGCTTGAACTGCTCAAATAACTCAGAAATCGCTGAAAGAAGCGTTAAACGCTTATTCACAGCAAGACTTAGCAAATATGCTTTACCTTGCTCAGTGATCACTTCGTTGCACACTTCCGCTAGAGCTGCTGCCTTCTCTTGCGCACTAAAAGCTGGATTTTGAAGCGCTGTTTTTAGCTTTGGCTCAGTTGTAGCAGTAGCCAATATGCTAAGCATATTGGCCCACTCAGCTACTTGGCCTTGCTCACGAGCTACTTCAAAAGCTGCTTTGGCGTATGGTCGCGCGACTGTTTTTAATTCAGCCATAGGACCCTCGCTTATAGCTCTTTGGCGAGTTGTTCAACGATCTCGCTGTGTGCTTTTTGATCAACGCTGGCGCCCAAAATCTTCTCTGCACCGATAAGAGCTAGAGCTGAAACTTGACTACGCAGCGCTTCTTTAGCACGTACGACGTCTTGTTCGATCTCTGACTGAGCTGAATCACGTAGGCGTTTGCCGTCTGTGATCGCTTGCTCTTTCGCTTCATCAATGATTTGGTTAGCACGTTTGTTGGCTTGTTCAATAATCTCGGCCGCTTGTTCCTTGCTTTCACGTAGTGTCTTAGTCGCTTGCTCTTGAGCTAGCTCTAGATCACGTGAAGCACGGTTAGCTGCTTCCAAACCGTCTGCTATTTTCTTGCTACGCTCTTCGAGCGCAGCAATTACTGGTGGCCACACGAACTTCATGCAGAACCACACAAAAATAGCAAACGAGATAGCTTGGCCTATTAGTGTGAGATTAATATTCACGCAAATATCCTCGCTCTAGTCGTTCAAAATTAATAAATCACTTCAAAGTAAAGCGACGTATTAGCCAGCAACCTGAGCAACGAATGGGTTTGCGAAAGTGAAGAACAATGCAATACCAACACCGATCATAGTTACGGCATCAAGAAGACCCGCTACGATGAACATTTTAACTTGCAGCATTGGAACCATTTCTGGTTGACGCGCAGCGCCTTCCAAGAATTTACCACCAAGTAGACCAAAACCAATCGCAGTACCTAGGGCACCAAGACCGATAAGAAGGGCTACAGCAACAGCGGTTAGACCAACTACAGTTTCCATTTTAACTCCTAATTTTCACAGTTTTTAAGATTTCAAGGTTTTAATAAATCGTTTTAACAACGCGATCTTAGTGATCTTCGTGCGCCATACTCAGGTAAACAATTGTCAGCATCATAAAGATGAATGCTTGCAATACGATTACTAGAATGTGGAAGATCGCCCAAGGCACAGACAGAGCCCATTGAATGCCCCAAGGCAAGATCGCGATCAAGATGAAGATCAATTCACCAGCATACAAGTTACCGAAAAGTCGTAATGCTAGAGAAACAGGTTTAGCCAATAGACCCACACCTTCAAGCAATAAGTTGAATGGAATCATCCACTTACCGAAAGGTTGCAATGTCAATTCGCCAACAAATCCGCTCACGCCTTTCACTTTGATGCTGTAATAAATGATCAAAATGAAGACTGAAATAGACATACCAAGTGTCGCGTTAAGATCTGTCGTCGGTACCACACGGAAGTATGGAACACCCAACAAAGACGCTAAATGAGGTAAAAAGTCGACCGGTACTAAGTCCATCGTGTTCATCAAGAACACCCAAACAAAAATCGTCAATGCCAACGGCGCGATGACTTTGTTCTTACCATGGAACGTTTCTTTCACGCTCTGGTCAACGAATTCCACCATCAGCTCAACGAAGTTCTGAAGACCAGAAGGGGTATCAACCGATACTTTCTTCGCCGCTTTACGGAATAACCAAAGGAACAGGATACCTAGGCCGATCGAGAACAACATTGTGTCCAGGTGAATCGCCCAGAACCCCATTGCCGCAGCTTCTTCAGCACCGTGAGCAATACCCCACGTACCATCAGGATGTTGACCATAGGTCAAATTCTGAAGGTGATGCTGAATGTAGCTTGACGCTGTGAGATTTTCACTTGCCATATTTACATCCACACTCTTTCAATGATTAAAACCGTTACCTTTGCTGCTAATACTTTAGCAACAAAGGGCTGAGCCAATGGCTCAAAATTGCAACACCGAAGCCGGCAAATAACGCGCCTGCAGCAATTGGCTTGATAAAAATAAAGACAGCGGAAAGTAAGATAGCCGTCAGTACCAATTTACCTGCTTCACCCCGGTAAAATGACTTCACCACGTCTTGCGCGGCTCTCGTCCCAGCATGGCCAAACACACGCCATGCCATATATAAACTTGGAAGTACGCTGGCTAACGCTCCTGCTAAAAAGGAGTAGGCGTGTAGACCATCGTACATCGCATAAATTCCAACACTAAGGCAAAAAACTAACACGAGTTGTGTTGCAATAAAGCGAAACACAGCGCGTTTTTTGGCGGCTAATAAAGCACTCGCCTTGAGCGGCTTAGTATGAGCCATCAATTTCCCCTAGTTGACGCACAATGATGATGCGTTTAAATACGCACACAATGTGATCAAATTTAAAATCCGACGCATTATATGGGTTATATTAAGGCGGTTCAATACAAACGCGGCACAGAAAGTGCACTATTAGTCTAATGTCGATTATTTTAGTGCTTTAACGCACCAAATTTGCAGCTATACCCCAAAAAACTCATTCATCATCGCTTCTAAATGCGCTTGATCTCGATATTCGATGACTAATTTCCCCTTCCCTTTAGCGCTTGGCTGCACCTTCACGCCAGAATTAATTTTTTCTGCAATCTTAGAAGCATGCTCAGAGAAGTCCGGTAGCGCCTTTTTTACCTGCTCTTCGGCTGGCGTTTGATAAGATTTCACTAATTTCTCTGTCTCTCGAACAGAAAGTGACTTAGTGATCACGACTGATGCCGCTTGCGGCTGAAGCTCAGCATCAAGCCCTAACAGAGCTCGGGCATGCCCCATTTCAATGTCACCATGTTCTAATAAACGTCGTACGTCAGGCGATAAATTCAACAAACGAAGAAGGTTTGCAACGGCAGAACGTGACTTACCGACCGTATCAGCGACTTGTTGCTGGGTTAGCTTAAATTCGTCCACCAAACGCTGAAGGGCCATGGCCTCTTCAACAGGGTTCAAGTCTTCTCGTTGAATGTTTTCGATTAACGCTAAAACAATGGCATCAGAATCTTCTACGTGACGGACTATCACCGGTACTTTATCTAGACCAGCGATTTTAGCCGCACGCCAACGACGTTCACCGGCAATGATTTCGTAGTTTTGTTCGCTAATTGGACGCACAACAATCGGCTGCATGATACCTTGATTACGAATCGAGTTCGCCAGTTCATCCAACTGATTGGGGTTCATGTCGCGACGTGGCTGGAATTTACCTTTGCTCAGCCAATCAACGGGCAAGTACGTCAGCCCTTGAATAACATTATCAGCCGTTTCAATGGCGTCGCCAGCGGCCGTATCTTGAGCGGGTGCCGCTTTCGGCGCCAACAAAGCATCTAATCCGCGACCTAATCCACGCTTTTTCATCGTCATTCCAATCAAACCTTTTAACTGTTTAAGCGGCGACCGCACGCTTACGAATAAACTCGCCAGCCAGCGCTAAATACGCGACAGCGCCTCGAGACTGCTTCTCGTATTGTAATACTGGCAAACCATAGCTCGGCGCCTCGGCTAAACGGATATTTCGAGGAATAACCGTATCAAACACTTTATTGCCAAAATGCTCGACAAGTTGCGTCGATACATCGTGCGTTAAGCTTGGACGAGGGTCATACATAGTCCGTAATATGCCTTCGATCTCCAACGCTGGGTTTAGTGCCGTGGAAATTGTTTCAATGGTTTGCAGCAGTGCCGTCAATCCTTCCAAAGCATAGTATTCACATTGCACAGGAATAAGCACGCCCTGAGCTGCAGCTAAGGCATTGACCGTCAACATGTTCAAGGAAGGTGGGCAGTCCAGTAAGATGTAGTCAAATTCATTTTCAACTTCATATAGGCCTGCACGTAAGCGCGTCTCTTTACTGGGTAAGTCCAGCAATGCGACTTCTGCGCCCGTCAAATCACCGTTAGCAGGCAACACCGTAAAACCAGCCGTTTCACTGTAGACCATGGTTTCTTTAACACCATGGGTTCCAACTAGGACATCATACACAGATCGTTCTAGCTCATCTTTCGATAAGCCACTGCCGGTGGTGGCATTTCCCTGTGGATCGAGATCAATCAAGAGTACACGACGCTTCATTGCGCCCAGTGATGCGGCTAAATTAACACAGGTTGTGGTTTTGCCTACGCCACCTTTTTGATTGGTCACTGCGATGATACGCGCCATAGTTTTACTATCCTTTGCGGGTCATAATCACCATATGACGCTCGGCGTCAATGGTGGGAACACTCAATGCTTTAATCTCTTTTACCGTTACCGTATCTGGTAGGCTTTCCAGCTCGTCTTCAGGATACACGCCTTTCATGGCCAAAAAATTACCCTTTGCTGACGGCAATGGTAAGCACCAATTAATCATGTCTTCAAGCGATGCGAAAGCACGGGAAGTGACATGATCGTATGCGCCTTGATTAACGTGGTTTTCAACTCGCTCATTCGCAACGGTAACGTTGGTCAGCCCCATTTCCATTTTTACTTGGGTCAGGAAACGCGTTTTTTTACCATTACTGTCCAACAATGTGAAATCATGCTCTGGTAAACAGATAGCCAATATCATGCCAGGCAAGCCTGGACCGGTACCAACATCGATAATTTTTTTACCGGTAATAAAAGGCAATGTTGCAAGACTATCCAGTAGATGTAGCGACACCATTTTGTCTGTGTCACGGATAGCAGTGAGATTGTACGCCTTGTTCCACTTCTCAAGAAGTCCTAGATACTGAACAAGACGTTCAATGGTTTCGTCAGATAACGAGATGCCCATTTGTTCGGCACCTCGTTTGAGGGTATCAAAATAACTCACAGTCGTTCCTAGAAATGCATACTATTGGCTGCTGATTCTAGGCACTTTTGTGGCTTATGGCACGTTTTTTCAAATGAACCAAGAGTAAAGATACCGCAGCGGGTGTAATGCCTTGAATACGGGACGCGGCCGCAAGTGTAGCCGGACGTGCCGCTTCAAGCTTTTGCTTCACCTCATTAGACAAACCATCAATGATGGAATAATCCATGTTTTCAGGCAGCGCTGTATTTTCTTGTCGACGCAAACGCTCAATATCCTCTGCTTGGCGAGAAATGTACCCAGCGTATTTCACTGAAATTTGTACCTGCTCGGCCACTTGCTCATCAACTGGCTGCTCCGGTGCATTTTTCAGATTAGCAACATCCGAGTACTCCACGCCAGGGCGCTTTAATAAGTCAAGTAAGCTGTACTCATGGGAAATCGGTGTTTCCAGTTTTGGATTGATCGATTCCGCTTCCGGTGTATTGGGTACAATCCAAGCCGCTTTCATACGTTGTGTTTCAAGCTCAATGGCTTCACGTTTCTTATTGAATGCAGCCCAACGCTCTTCGGATACCAAACCTAATTGATGGCCCTTTTCAGTCAATCGCAAGTCAGCATTGTCTTCACGAAGAATTAAACGGTATTCGGCACGACTGGTAAACATCCGATATGGTTCATCGGCTCCCATGGTGATTAAGTCATCAACCAATACGCCTAAATACGCCTCATCACGACGTGGCGTCCAAGGCTCTTTGCCTTGTGCCTGCAAAGCCGCATTCATCCCGGCTAACAAACCTTGTGCGCCCGCTTCTTCATAACCCGTTGTGCCATTGATCTGGCCAGCGAAGTACAAACTTTCCATGTGCTTAGTTTCAAGCGAATACTTTAAGTCTTGCGGATTAAAGAAATCATACTCAATGGCATAACCTGGCCGCGTGATATGTGCATTTTCCAAGCCTTTCATAGAGCGAATCAAATCCAACTGCACATCAAATGGCAGTGACGTCGAAATACCATTTGGATAAAGCTCGTGCGTCGTTAACCCTTCGGGCTCGATGAACACTTGGTGCGAGTTTTTATCCGCAAACCGCACAATCTTGTCCTCGATTGATGGGCAGTAACGTGGTCCTACCCCATCGATGACACCTGCGTACATAGGTGAGCGATCCATACCTGAACGAATGATGTCGTGTGTTTGCTCATTGGTATGAGTAATAAAGCAATTTATTTGCTCTGGATGCAAAGCACGGCTGCCCATATAAGACATCACCGGAGTAATGTCATCTCCAGGCTGAGCTTGCATAACTGAAAAATCGACAGTACGAGCATCAATACGTGGCGGGGTTCCGGTTTTCAAGCGGTCAATACGAAACGGCAGAGCGCGTAGCTTTTCCGCTAAACCAATGGAAGCAGGGTCTCCTGCTCGTCCACCTGAGTAATTTTGCATACCCACATGAATAATGCCGCCTAAAAATGTGCCGGTCGTCATGATGACTGTCTTACTTAAAAAACGAATACCACTTTGAGTAATAACGCCACGAGCGGCACCGTTTTCAACAATTAGGTCTTCACATGATTGTTGAAACAACCATAAATTTTCTTGGTTTTCTAACGTATATCGAACAGCCGCTTTATAAAGAATTCGATCGGCTTGAGCACGTGTTGCACGGACTGCAGGCCCTTTTCGGCTGTTTAGCGTACGAAATTGGATGCCCGCTTTATCCGTAGCTAGAGCCATCACGCCATCCAAGGCATCAATTTCTTTAACTAGGTGGGACTTCCCAATACCACCAATCGCTGGGTTACAAGACATCTGCCCCAACGTTTCAATATTGTGAGTAAGTAAAAGGGTTTTTACACCCATGCGAGCTGCAGCAAGAGCGGCTTCGGTACCAGCATGGCCACCACCGACCACAATCACATCAAAGTGAGTTGGGAAATCCACACGAACCTCGGGTAATGAATAAAAAATGAACAGTTGATCTAACAGGGCGCTTAGTATATCGAGTAAATTCCAAATTGAAAGAGACCTTTCAGGCTATTAACCCGGTCATCAATAATAGTATAAATAGGTTATATATGATTTTTTTATGTTTAAGTTATTTATATAGCAAGACAATTTCTGTTAGTAACTTATAAAAAACTATATACATCATAATCTTATACACATAACAACATGTTAAGTTCCCACCTGTAATCCTGTGATGTGGATAACCAATTGCTGTGTATAAATATGTTAGTTATACAGACCGTTTTTTTACTGACCTACTTGTGCAAAACTGTGCAAAACTTCTTATGGACTTATTACCGTGTTTGTCCACAAGCTAAATTTACGGGGAAGATGTTTATAACCTACTAATATTGTTAATAATTATGTGTTTTTTTGGTTATACATACAGCAAAAATCTGAAAATTTAGTCCACAGGTAAAAAAGTTAAATTTTTCTTCATCTTCATCTTTTTTGCGCAATAATTTTGTGAATAAAATTTCTTGACAGCCACTTAGGTCTCTTTCAATGGTTATGTGCATAACCTATCTAACGATGCTGGTTGCGAATTTGTGCATAACCAACTATTTTTAGACAGGAGGTCTAATTAAGAGGAATGTTAATGGAAGTACTTCAGAGCCGACGCGGTCGACCGAAGCAAAATGATTTGAGTTACCGTGATACAAAGGACGCACTGTTGCAGGCTGGCTTAATTTGGCTGACCCAGAACGGATTTCATGCCACAGGATTGGAGCCGATGCTGCGATTTGCGGAAATACCAAAAGGTTCTTTCTACCATTACTTTGATAGCAAAGAAGTATTTGCTCTAGCTGTACTCGAACGATACAGGCATTACTTTGAAAATAAGCTTGATCGCTATTTGCTGGATGATGATTTACCTCCAGTAACGCGATTGCGTAACTTTATCGAATCGGCCAAAGCCGGTATGGAGAAATACGCTTATCAACGTGGCTGTTTAGTGGGTAACCTAGAGCAAGAAGCCAATGCATTACCTGAGACGATCCGCTTAGCAGTGCTTGACACTTATCAAAGCTGGCAGAGTAAAGTGGCGGACTGTCTGACGTTGGCTCAACAGCAAGGGTTATTGGCTCATGATGCAGATGTCGATGCGTTAGCACATGTTTTTTGGATTGGTTGGGAAGGTGCTGTGGCGCGCGCTAGATTACTGCAGTCTAGTGGACCATTGATTCAGTTTGAAAAATTCTATTTAGCGGGCTTGCCCCGTTAGAAATTTAACTATTTATAGACAACTGGTCTAATTAGGAGGACCGCATGTTTAAAGCACTGGTTATAACGAAGGACGAACAAGGTTACCAAGCTCAGCTAAGCCAATTAGAAACAGCTGACTTACCGCAAGGAGACGTTCAGATTGCGGTACGTGCAAGTACTCTAAACTACAAGGATGCCTTAGCGATTACAGGTAAATCGCCAGTGGTGCGTCAATTTCCAATGGTGCCAGGGATTGATTTGGTTGGTGAGGTCGTGGCGACTGAAAGTGACCGTTTTCAAGTAGGTGATCAAGTCTTGTTAAACGGTTTCGGTGTAGGGGAAACTCATTGGGGTGGTCTAGCGGAACAAGCCAGCTTAAACAGTGACTGGTTGATTGCGTTACCCAGTGCATTCAACGCCCAACAAGCGATGGCGATTGGTACTGCCGGCTATACAGCGATGCTCAGCGTGTTAGCGTTGGAAAAACATGGTATTACGCCCTCTCATGGTCCTGTTTTAGTCACTGGCGCCAATGGCGGCGTCGGCAGTTATGCCGTACGCATTTTAAGTAAATTAGGCTTTGATGTGGTGGCCAGCACTGGACGACCACAAGAGTCGGAGTACTTAAAGCAACTGGGAGCTAGTGATGTGATGGATCGTGCAGAGTTATCCGAAGCAGGAAAACCCTTGCAAAAAGAGCGCTGGGCGGGAGTGGTTGATTGTGTTGGCAGCCATACTTTAGCGAACGCATGTGCGAGTGTGAAATACGGCGGTGCGGTCACAGCGTGTGGACTCGCGCAAGGCATGGACTTCCCAGCATCAGTGGCGCCGTTTATTCTTCGAGGGGTGACGCTCTATGGTATCGACAGCGTGATGCGTCCATTAGCCGATCGCGAACAAGCATGGCAGCGTCTTGCTGAGCTATTAAATGCTGAGGATTTAGACCAGATCGGTGCAACGATTGGTTTAGAGGATGCCGTGGAATACGCGAACAAGCTTTTAGACGGAAGCGTTCGCGGGCGAGTTGTGGTGAAGATGAATTGATTATATACGCTTACTATTCTGACGTTACCATCAAAGCTCTTATTATTCGTTCTGCTTGAATGCAGAGTCATGGCAAGCTTTTAGATGCCACAGGGCTTTAAAAAACAAGACCTCAGCAAAAACTGGGTTAATCTACATGCTGAAATGGGTAGCTTTTGCTACCCATTTTCAACCGATCGTTTTATCGAGCTTTATTAGCTTTTCAATCGGTTTAATTGACGATCTAACTCATCTAATTGATGAGTCACCTGTTCACTACTGTCATTTGTTTGATTAGCAAACTGTGCCAATACCTCGGCCGCATCTTCAATTTTTCTTAGCATTCCTGTGATATCCACGCTCACTTGGCTTTGCTCTTCTGCCGCTGCCGCCACTTGTTGAATATGATCGTTAATCAGCTCTATTTCATTGACCACTGCAGCAAGACTGTTATTCACTTCTTCCGTAGATTTAACAGATAAGGCTACTTTTTCGCCACTGTTCGCAATGCTGCTTACCGCGATTTTCACTTCTTGCTGTAGATTGCTGATTAGACTATCGATTTCTTCCGTTGAATTCTGCGTTTTAGAGGCAAGACTACGTACTTCATCCGCCACCACCGCAAAGCCTCGACCTTGCTCCCCAGCTCGTGCTGCTTCAATCGCTGCGTTGAGAGCCAATAAGTTGGTTTGTTCTGCAACACTGCGGATCACTTCAAGAATTTGGTTGATATCGTTGGAACGGGCAGACACTTTATCGATGGAACCTTTTGCACTTTCCATGCTGTGACTAAGCTCTTGGACAGTATTGGTTGACGTAGCAATGCTGCTTTGAGATTGACGAACGGTACTGTTCATCAACTTCATCTTATCAGCCAAGCCTGCGGTAATTTTCGCCACTTCATGAGCAGTGTTGGACATTTCTTGAGTAGAAGTCACCACATTGGCAAGCTCCGCTTTTTGATGAGCGGTTTCTTCCAATGAACTATGGCTGGCACTGACATTCTTGCCTGAAGATTCACGCACAGTGACGCCAATGGATTTTAACGAATTCACCATATCGCGAAGCTTTTGTAAGAAGAGATTAAAACCTGCACTGAGCTCATTTAACTCGGCGTGAGCATTGAGATTGAGTGTCTGCGTTAAATCACCATCATTACCAGATAACTGAGCCACTTGCTCATTTAATAACTGTAAAGGACGAATAATAGAGCGAACAATCAATAGCATTAATATCGTTGCCACAATGGAAACAATCACGGCTAAGGTTAACTGCTCAATAAGCGCTCTTTGTTTAACACTTTCCATCAGTGCTAATTTGTCATCCAACTTAGCCATAGCGACCGACATAGGTAAGCTCACAAGGAAGCTCCACTGAGTATCGGTATTACCCAGTGTCAGAGGCTGAGCAATAATTAATTGGTCATCTTGCTCGATGACACCGCCTTTATTGGCTAACTCTAATAAGGCTTGACCATGTTTCGTCTCAGCGCTTTTAAACGGTTTTCCTAAACTCTCAGTGTATTGAGTCGAAGCAACAATTAACCCTTTCTTACTTAGAATGGAAACAGAAGCCTGACCATCGTAAAGCCCTTTAGATAATTCATCTGCAAACTCTTGCATAACAGGCAAATCAAGATCGGCACCTACAATACCTTTGAATGAACCAGATTCAATAACAGGCACTGCTAGGCTCGTCATCAGAACCTTAGTGCCATTAGGCAAATCAAACAAATAGGGTTCAACAATGCAGGCTTTTTTGGTTTCTTGAGGACACAGGTACCACTCAGAAATACGTTGGCCATAGTCGTCTCTATCAGTGATGTATTTAATTTGAGAGCTTTCAATTGGGTAGTAAGTTACGTTTCCATTTTCATCAAGTGCCACGGTCACGCCAAAAGAGCCATCATCTTTCGCATTCACTTTGGTCTCTTTACCTACGTATTCGCTGTCCTTGTTATCAAACGCATTGGGTTCATAAAAGGTATATAAAACGCTAGCTTGAGGTGCGCTTTTTTTAGCGCCTTCAATTAAGCGAGAAACCTGCTCTCTAGATAGCGGGGGGGATATTGTCGAATTTTCAGACAGTTGGGAGGCCAAAACATGAGCTACATCAAGGTTTTTTTCAACATAAGCTTGTATTCTTTCACCAGCAATACGCGTATTGAGTTCAAGCTTTGATACCGCCGATGCTTTTAGGTCTATTACGGCATCTTGCTTTAAATCATCGCTCAAAGAAGTGATTTTTGAATAAGTCTGCCATGTAAATAATAAAGAAATAAATAAAATTGACCCGATGCTAATAAGCAATAACTTATTTTTAAGAGAGACACTTTTCATAATAGACCTTCATAGTTTCCGAATGCGAAGTTCATACAAATCGTCATAATAGTTAAGCACAAAATTGCTATCCTATTAGTGGTTTGTATCGAAACGTTTTATTCAGCCCAGTTTTTCTATCAATGCTGCTTCGAAAGGCTCCATCGCTCAACTGAAACTAAAAATACTCTTTCTTATCCTGATAGCTTCTACCAGTTACTTTAGTTACTCAGGTATAGTTTTAGTGAAGGGAATATGGCATCTCCTCCGTGCGTCTTGCAACATTCATTATCCCCAAACCTGAGTATAACGTTCACATCCTGTCACCGTTTTTTAACCATTCATACCCTGTTTCTAAAGAGATGTCTACTTTGACGCTGGTATCTATATACTTTGGCGCTGATATTTTTCGGGGGGATTACCGTTGAAAAGAGTCCTGAATTTAACACGAAGCTTTTATAGGTTCTGATTGGGTGCAGAGTTCTCGCATACTCTTAAAACAACAGCGCTTAAAGAGTAAAAGCCCCAGTCAGAAACTGGGGCTGTGACATCCTGAGAATTACAAAATACAGACGTTTTCTATTTACCAATACAGAAAGAGCCGAAGATACGACCGAGCAAGTCATCGCTGGTAAAAGCACCTGTGATCTCACTGAGAGCTTGCTGCGCTTCTTTTAGATCTTCTGCTAACAACTCTCCTGCACCATGGCCATGTAGCTGTTCAAAGCCTGCGTCAAGGAAGCTGTTGGCTTTCTGCAGCGCTTCGATATGGCGACGACGAGCGATAAAACCGCCTTCCGTTGTACTGTCAAAGCCCATTACAGTTTTCAAATGCGTGGTTAACGCATCGATGCCATCATTGGTTTTTGCCGATAACGAAATCACAGGCAGTCCGTTACATTCTTCATAGCCCGTGCTTTCTTTGGTTAGATCGACTTTGTTTCGGACCAGTGTTAGGTGATCTTTAGAGGTCAATTGCCCCATAAACTCTGGCCAAATATCGTTTGGATCATTGGAATTGACCGATTGGCTGTCGACCATCAATAGAATGCGATCGGCTTTATGGATTTCTTCCCAAGCACGCTGAATACCGATGCGCTCCACTTCGTCTGGGCTGTCGCGTAACCCCGCGGTATCAATGATGTGCAGTGGCATACCATCTAGATGAATATGCTCTCGCAGTACATCGCGAGTGGTGCCTTCGATCGACGTCACGATTGCAGAGTCTTTGCCTGATAATGCGTTCAAAAGGCTCGACTTACCCGCATTCGGACGCCCTGCGATCACCACACTCATACCTTCACGTAGCAGTGCGCCTTGGTTCGCCTCTTTCATCACGCTTTGCAGTTTATCGCGAATCTCTTGCAGCTGAGCGGCGACTTTACCGTCGCCGATAAAATCGATTTCTTCTTCAGGAAAATCAATGGCGGCTTCTACGTAAATACGCAAATAAATAAGGGCTTCCACCAGTTCGTCAATGCGTTTGGAAAACGCACCTTGTAACGAGCGTAAAGCACATTTTGCCGCTTGTTCGGACGATGAGTCGATTAAATCGGCAATGGCTTCAGCCTGTGTTAAGTCCATCTTATCGTTCAAGAAAGCACGCTCTGAAAACTCACCAGGACGCGCTAGACGCGCGCCAAGCTTCAGGCAACGGCTTAATAACATATCAATAATGACAGGGCCGCCATGGCCTTGTAATTCGAATACGTCTTCACCGGTAAAGGAGTTTGGCCCCGGGAAGTAAAGTGCAATGCCCATATCCAACTGCTCGCCTTGAGTATCGTTGAATGGAACATAATGAGCGTAACGAGGCGTTGGTTCAAAACCGATAATCGCCTGTGCAATTTCGAGACTTTTGGCGCCGGAAACTCGCACGATGCCGACACCGCCACGACCAGGAGCGGTGGCTTGCGCGACAATGGTATCTTGGTCGATGAGTTGCTGAAAATCTGACATAACGGCCTGTATAAACGATAAAAATAATATGCTTAGTGTAAGACTTTAATAACAAAAAGGCTTCCCGTAGGAAGCCTTTTTTAACAATGGAATGACGGTAAATAACTAGCCGTTTTTCTCTATGTTCTTAGTGATCACGTATTGCTGGATGATCGAAAGCGTGTTGTTCACAACCCAGTACAGTACAAGACCAGACGGGAACCACAAGAAGAAGAACGTAAATGCGATCGGCATAATCTTCATGATGCGCGCTTGCATTGGATCTGGAGGCGTTGGATTCAGCGCTTGCTGACCTAGCATACTCAGACCCATTAGGATCGGCAGTACAAAGTAAGGATCCATTGCTGACAGGTCAGTGATCCATAGCATAAATGGCGCGTGGCGTAGCTCTACCGATTCCATCAATACCCAGTAAAGGGATAGGAATACTGGCATTTGTACCAGAATAGGAAGACAGCCACCCAGAGGATTGATCTTCTCTTTCTTATACAGGGCCATCATCGCCTGGGACATGGCTTGTCGATCATCACCGTGCTGTTCACGAAGGCGAGCAAGCTCAGGACCAAATTTACGCATTTTCGCCATAGAGCGGTAACTTGCTGCAGACAGTTTGAAGAACAATGCCTTCACACAGACTACGATCAAGATAATCGCCACACCCCAGTTAATAACAACCGATTGAATCGCCGTTAATAACCAGAACAACGGTTGTGCTAACCACCATAACCAGCCGTAATCTACGGTTAAGTCTAGGTTTTCAGCCGTTGCGGCTAATTGATCTTGCAGTTTAGGTCCCACGTAGAAAGTCGAACTTAGCGTGCCTTGCTGACCCGGTGGTACTTCGACAGCAGAACCTGTGAAACCAATTAGGTTAAAGCCATTGTTCGTACGCGCTTGCAGCGTCACTTTTTGACCTTGCTCCGGAATCCAAGCCGATACAAAGTAGTGTTGCAGCAATGCTACCCAACCTTTCGTTGTTGTTGACTTAACTGGATTTTCCGCCATGTCATCGAACGAAATTTTATCGTATGGGTTTTCTTCATTAGAGATTGCACCACCGATAAATGGTTGCAAGCCCATATTTGTTGCTGTGCTAGGGTCTTCACTGTTATCACGTTTGATTTGCGCAAACTGATTACCGCGCCATGTTTCAGAGCTGGTGTTGTTTACGGTAATCAACTGACGGATGCTGTAAGCGCCGCGTGTGAAAACGAAGGTTTTAGTGTAGCTAATGCCTTTGTCATCCGTGTAGTAAAGGTTCACATCCATTGTGTTATCACCCTCTTCAAGGGTGTAAGACGTTTGCTCTGCACTGTATGTTGGTCGAGTGCCGCTTGCATCTGGGCCGTCGCGTCCAATCAAACCACTTTGCGTGACATAAAGGCGTTCACCGCCATTATCTAAAATCACAAATGGCTCTGTGCCATTATTGGTTTTCATGTATTGCAACAAAGAGGCTTCAACCAAATCGCCACCCAAAGGGTTGATTGCCACATCAAGAGTATCGGTCTTAACGTGAATCAGTTGGCCTTGAGCAACAGGTGTTGCTTGATCTGGAATATCCGCATTGCTCGCCGCTTGGGTAATCGAGTTCGCGCTTGGAAGATCGGAATCTGCATTAGTTGCTACAACCGTTTCACTTGGCGTGCTTGCAGATTGTGCTGTTGCAGCTGTGCCATAGTCTTGGTTCCACTGCAGGAACAGCAGGTAGCCACTGACAAACAGAGCTCCCCATAATAAGTAACGTCTGAAATCCATGGTATTCAACTAGTTTCTTTGGTTGGACGATGGAGGTGAAAACACCCGTTTTAAAATCACGCCGTATTAAACCAGCCTTTAGCTGATTTTTCAGCCTATTTCTGCGATGTCTTGCGTTGTTTTTGCTCAAAATTTGGCTTTTGGGCTTTCTTGGCCAGTTGCTTCCACGCTTTTTCTAAGCGTTTGTGCAAATCTGGGTTATCTACATCGCGAATGCCGTGGCGAGCTAGAAAAATGATATCTAAACCATTTAACAGGTCTTTCTGGTGACGGAAGGAATCGCGTACCACGCGTTTGATGCGGTTACGGCCTACGGCTCTCTTGTCTGTTTTCTTGGACACTATTAAGCCAAGACGTGCCTGACCTTCGTGTTTTCGAGCTAGTAAGAGAAATTCGCCAGCAAAGACTTTGGAGGAGGTGTCATTAAAGACGGATTGGTAGTCCCCGGCATTCAGGAGCCTGACCTGCCGGGGAAACATAAAGCGTGTCATCAAAGATTACGCGCTTAGAACCTTGCGACCGCGAGCACGGCGAGCCGCCAATACTTTACGACCGTTTTTTGTTGCCGAGCGAGCACGGAAACCGTGTGCGCGTTTACGTTTTAGTACGCTAGGTTGGAAAGTTCTTTTCATTTCAATTCTCTCACTGAATCAGTGTTCTGAGTGTGAGGGTTAGCGTCCGCCAAGCCTCTTGGTTTGATTACAAAATCAGGGCGCGGATTTTAGAGGGTTTACCGGCACAATTCAATCCAGCACAGACGCTTTTCTGTAAATAAATTAACCACCAATGCTTCAATAACTTACGCACAGCGTTATACCGAAGATGTGCGTAAAAAATAATTTTCGCTCTAATAGTTATGCACATAGCATTATGTGAACCATATAAATTGTTTTATTAACAAATAGTTGAGTGACGAAATACCTGTTGATAAAAATATTCTAAAGCCGCTGTTAATATGTGGGTAAGTAGGTGTTTTATGCACACTAGATACGGTTCATTCACTGCTGTGCATAAGTCTTCCTGTTATTAACATTTTTTTATTTTTTATGATTTGAGCTAGATACTGCATTTTTTGTGGATAACTGCGAATGCTCACGCTAAAATCCCCCTCTTGCTTAAAATTTGTCGAATTTAAAACTCAATCAAGGAGAGCGTTTATCGTGTCTTTGCAGTATTGGGAGCGCTGTCTTGTTACCTTGCAGGAAGAGTTTTCCACATCACAGTTCAATACCTGGATTCGTCCGCTGCAAGCGCAAGCCGAGTCTAATGGGGATCTGTGCCTGTATGCTCCAAATCGTTTTGTGCTCGATTGGGTAACGAATAAGTACCAAGCGCGCATCAAAGAGTTGTTGTCTGAGTTTGCGGGAAATGAGCCAGCGCCAAGCCTAGTCTTGGCGGTACGCCAAAATAATTTCGTCAATCCTACTCCGCCACCACCCCAGCAACCGCCAGCGGCCAAAGCACCGGAGCCTGCACCACGTTCAGGGTCTCATTCGGAACCTGTGTTTGAATCAGGTTATAGCCCTGGTTTTAGCTTGATGGACCATAACGATCGCGACGGCCCAGAAATCGAATTCGAGGCACCGCTTAGTTTAGGCGACAATTATGTTCGCCCTGAACCGGAGCCTTATGAACAAGGTCAATTGCCGCTTACCCCGCCTAATCGTAAGGTTGAAGTTGAAGGGGGTATTAATCACGGCGCCAATTTAAATAACTCGTTTACCTTTGAGAACTTTGTCGAAGGTAAGTCGAACCAACTTGCCCATGCGGCCGCGCAACAAGTGGCTGAAAATCCAGGGGGCGCTTACAATCCGCTGTTTATTTACGGTGGTGTGGGTTTAGGTAAAACCCACTTAATGCAAGCCGTGGGCACAGAACTAATGCGTCATAATCCCAATGCCAAAGTGGTGTATTTGCATTCGGAACGTTTCGTGGCGGATATGGTAAAAGCGTTGCAACTCAACGCAATTAATGATTTTAAACGCTATTACCGTTCTGTTGACGCCCTTTTAATCGACGATATTCAATTCTTTGCCGGTAAGGATCGAACTCAGGAAGAGTTTTTCCATACCTTTAATGCTTTGCTTGAAGGCGGTCAGCAGATGATTTTGACTTGCGACCGTTACCCAAAAGAGATTCAAGGTTTAGAGGATCGTTTGAAGTCGCGCTTTGGTTGGGGTCTAACAGTAGCGATAGAGCCGCCGGAACTTGAAACTCGTGTGGCGATTTTGATGCGTAAAGCGGAAGAAAGCGGTGTTAAACTGTCTTATGATTCGGCATTCTTTATAGCGCAAAAAATACGCTCGAATGTGCGAGAATTAGAAGGCGCTTTAAAGCGAGTGATTGCCAATTCTCATTTTACCGGACGTTCCATCACGCCCGACTTTGTGCGCGAGTCATTAAAAGACTTATTGGCCTTGCAGGACAAGTTAGTGAACATTGATAATATTCAGCGTATTGTCGCCGAATATTACAAAATTAAGATCAGTGACCTGCTGTCTAAACGTCGCAGTCGATCCGTTGCTCGTCCGCGTCAAGTCGCTATGTCGTTGGCCAAAGAGCTGACCAACCACAGTTTGCCGGAAATCGGCGATGCCTTTGGTGGTCGAGATCATACGACGGCGCTGCACGCGATTCGTAAGATAAAAGAGCTGCAGGATACGGATTCGGATATCCGTGAAGACTACAAGCAATTGATGCGCATTCTGACCACCTAATTGGTCTAAGACTTTGAATTAACGAGGAAAAGAATGAAATTTTCAGTCGTCCGCGAAACGCTCCTTAAACCGCTACAATTAGTAGCTGGTGTGGTTGAGCGTAAACAAACGATGCCAGTATTAGCCAATGTGTTGGTGGAAGTAAAAGATCAAACTCTGACATTGACGGGTTCAGACCTTGAGGTGGAACTGGTAGGTCGTGCGCAGCTAGATGAGTGCGAAGAAGGCCGCATCACCGTCCCTGCTCGTAAGTTAATGGACATTTGTAAAAGCTTGCCTGACAGTGCTGTGATCGAATTCTCAGTTGATGAGTCAAAAGCCGTGATCCGTTCTGGCCGTTCACGCTTCAGTTTATCTACCTTGCCTGCGGAAGAGTTTCCAAACATTCAGGATATGCAAGGCGAACTTGTGGTGAAGATCCCACAAGGAAATGTACGTAAGCTGATTGATCGCACTGGCTTTGCTATGGCAAACCAAGACGTACGTTATTACCTAAACGGTATGCTGTTTGAAGTGGCAGATGGCCAACTTCGCGCGGTGGCAACAGACGGTCACCGACTGGCGACGGCGGTTGAAGATGCTCACGTACAAGGTGATCTGACGCAAGTTATCGTACCGCGTAAAGGTGTGTTGGAATTGAACCGTCTACTGAACGACTCAGAGGACGAAGTTGAATTGACCATTGGCTCGAATCATATTCGTGCTAACGTCGGCGATTATACCTTCACATCGAAGCTTGTTGACGGCAAGTTCCCTGATTATCATCGCGTTATTCCACGTAATAACGAGAAAACGGTCACGGCAGATCGCCTTGAGCTACGCCAAGTCTTCTTGCGTGCGTCGATTTTATCGAACGAGAAATACCGTGGTGTGCGTTTGATTCTGTCCAATGGCATGTTGCAAGTGTTTGCTAACAACCCAGAGCAAGAAGAAGCCGAAGAATCCGTACTGGTTCAGTACCAAGGTGATAACCTTGAGGTTGGCTTTAACGTCGGTTACTTGCTCGATGTGTTGGGCGTTGTCAATTCTCAAGAAGTGCGTATTTCTTTGAATGACTCCAACAGCAGTGCTTTGATCGAAGAAGGTCAAGGCCATGCATCGCAGTACGTTGTGATGCCAATGCGACTGTAAACCCAATAAAGAGGGTGCGCTCGTGCCCTCTTCTTACTTTATAAGACCCCTATGCCACTGGCTCGTCTCGACATTTCTCGTCTTCGTAACCTTACCCATGTGCGCTTTGAACCGTCCCCTCAGGTGAACATCATTGTCGGGGAAAATGGCAGCGGTAAAACCTCGATACTGGAAGCGATCTATTTACTGTCCTTTGGACGTTCGTTCCGCAGTCATAAGTACAAAACTTACATCCAGTATGAACAGCCGGAATGTGTTGTGTTTGCGCAAGTTGATCAAGGTACTCAGCAGTTACCCGTCGGCATCAAACGTGGTCGTGATGGCCAAGTCGAAGTACGTATTCAAGGTCGTGCCGCACAGTCAGCTATAGAATTAGCCGAATGTTTACCCGTCCAGCTAATTAACCCAGATGCGTTCCGTTTATTGGAGGGCTCGCCTAAGATTCGACGCCAATTTGTCGACTGGGGTGTGTTCCATTTTGATGGGCAGTTTATAAATGCCTGGCGTGGGTGGCAAAAAGCGTTAAAACAGCGGAATAGCGTGCTCAGACGTGGTAAAATATCTGCCAATTTACTGGCGGCGTTTGATCAAGAGTTGATCCGCTTAGGTGAGCAAGTCAATCATACGCGTAAAGCGTATGTGGCCGCGCTAACGCCGCATTTTGAAAGCGTATTACAGCAGCTCGCACCAGATCTTGATGTGCATTTAACGTTCTTTCAAGGTTGGGACGCACAGCGTTCCTTAGCGGAAGCCGTTGAACACAGTTATCAGCGAGATATAGATGTTGGTTACACCAACACCGGACCTCAACGGGCCGATTTACGAGTTAAAACCCCGACAGGGGATGCACTCGATACGTTGTCTCGCGGCCAACAAAAGCTGGTGGTCTCGGCGTTAAAAATTGCCCAAGGGCAATTGCTGATTGAGCGTGGTAGACAGTTAGTGTTTTTAGTCGACGATTTACCCGCTGAACTGGACGCTAATCACCGCCGCAAGCTCTGTCAGCTGCTGGAATCTCTGGATAGCCAAATTTTTATTACAAGCGTTGGGCCAGATAGTATGGACTTTACTTGGTCTGATCAGATAGATGTTCGTCACTTCTCCATGAGACAAGGCGAATTGTCCCCAAACGCACAGGAGAGTTAAATGAGTGAAAATAATTACGATTCGTCCAGTATCAAGGTGCTTAAGGGGCTAGACGCTGTGCGTAAGCGTCCCGGTATGTATATCGGTGATACGGATGATGGAACCGGTCTACACCACATGGTGTTTGAGGTAGTGGACAACTCCATTGACGAAGCGTTAGCGGGTCACTGTGACACAGTCAAAGTCATCATTCATCCAGACGAATCCATTTCTGTATCGGACAATGGTCGTGGTATTCCAGTTGAGATGCACGAAGAAGAAGGTGTGTCGGCAGCTGAAGTGATCATGACGGTCTTGCACGCAGGGGGCAAATTCGATGACAACTCTTATAAAGTTTCCGGTGGTTTGCACGGTGTAGGTGTTTCAGTGGTAAACGCCCTGTCCGAAACGGTGACACTGACGATTCGCAAGAACGGCAAAGTCTATGAGCAGAATTATGCGCACGGTGTACCTCAAGCGCCTCTTGCCATTGTGGGAGACTCCGATGGTGCTGGTACCACGGTACACTTCAAGCCGTCGGCTGATACCTTCTCAAACATTCTGTTTGTCTACGACATTCTAGCTAAACGCCTACGTGAACTGTCTTTCCTAAACTCGGGTGTGGCCATTCACCTGAAAGACGAGCGTACGGGGAAAGAAGAATTCTTTAATTACGAAGGTGGTTTGAAGTCCTTCGTTGAGCATTTGAACACCAACAAAACGCCAATCAACGATATTTTCCACTTTATTTGTCAACGCGATGACTTAGAAGATGGCATCGCCGTAGAAGTGGCACTGCAGTGGAACGAAGGTTTCCAAGAAAATATCTACTGTTACACCAACAACATCCCACAGCGCGATGGCGGTACCCACCTTGCTGGTTTCCGTGGTGCGTTGACACGTACACTTAATAACTTCATTGAGTCTGAAGGCTTGGCGAAGAAGCAAAAAGTCGCGACCACAGGTGATGACTCCCGTGAAGGTTTAACGGCGATCGTATCGGTAAAAGTGCCGGATCCGAAGTTCTCTTCTCAGACCAAAGATAAATTGGTGTCGTCTGAAGTGAAAACCGCGGTTGAGCAAGAAATGGCGAAGCGTTTTGCTGAATACTTGCTAGAGAAACCGAGCGAAGCCAAAATCATCGTTAACAAGATGTTGGATGCGGCCCGTGCGCGTGAAGCCGCACGTCGTGCTCGTGATATGACACGTCGTAAAGGTGCCTTAGACATCGCCGGACTACCCGGTAAACTGGCTGACTGTCAGGAGAAAGACCCAGCGCTTTCTGAAATCTACCTAGTGGAGGGTGACTCGGCCGGTGGTTCTGCGAAACAAGGCCGTGACCGTCGTACGCAAGCGATCCTGCCACTGAAAGGTAAGATCCTCAACGTTGAGAAAGCGCGTTTTGACAAGATGTTGTCTTCTGCAGAAGTCGGCACACTGATTACGGCATTAGGGTGTGGTATCGGCCGTGACGAATTCAATGCGGACAAACTGCGTTATCACAGCATCGTTATTATGACCGATGCTGACGTCGACGGCTCGCACATTCGTACCCTGCTGCTTACGTTCTTCTTCCGTCAAATGCCGGAAATCATCGAACGTGGTCACATCTTTATTGCTCAGCCTCCGCTGTTTAAAATCAAGCGTGGCAAGCAAGAGCAGTACATCAAAGATGAACCCGCGCTGGAGCAATACCTTATTGAGGTCGCACTGGATGGCGCGAAATTCTTCATCAATGCCGATGCACCTGGTATTCAAGGCGAAGGCTTATCTAAGCTGATCCGTGATTACATTCGTGTTGAAGAAGACATTGAACGCTTGGCTCGTGTGTATCCGAAAGATGTTATGAACAAGCTTCTGTACTGTAAAGAGTTGACCGTTGATCAGTTGAACGACGAAGCGACGGTTCAATCTTGGGTGAATACGTTAGCACAGCAAATGCCATTAGACGTACGTACAGGTTTCCGTTTTGACTTCGGTGTCGAAAAAGATGCGGAGCGTAATACCTTCTTACCTGTCGTCGACATCATGTCTCACGGTGTGAACACGCGTTACCGTTTTGAGTCTGCATTCTTCTCATCGCCAGACTACAAACGCATTGTTGAGTTGTCACAAACGATCGATGAATTGTTTGAAGAAGGTTCGTACATCCAGCGTGGTGAGCGTAAAGAACCTGTGACGACCATCGAAGGTATGAAAGCATGGCTGATGAAAGAAGCGTCTCGGGGTCTAACGATTCAGCGCTATAAAGGTTTGGGTGAGATGAACCCTGAGCAGCTTTGGGAAACAACGATGGATCCAGATGCGCGTCGTATGCTGCGCGTTACCATTGATGATGCAGTAGCAGCGGATCAGATGTTTACCACCTTGATGGGTGACGAAGTGGAACCACGTCGTAACTTTATCCAAGAAAACGCTCTGAAAGTTGCGAACTTAGACGTTTAAGTCTAAATGTTTTTTGCAATGTAATGAAAAAGCCAGAGTTGACTCTGGCTTTTTTGTGTCTTGTTTAAGGCGTTGCTGAGTCTTATTTAAGTGCGACTTTAATACTGTCTTGGATCGGTGTAGTGGGTCGTCCGATGAGCGTTGAAAGCGTATGGCTGTCGTCAAATAAGCCGCCTTTTGCTGCACCGACATCTGAGTCGGCTAAGATCGTAGCCAGCCCTTCTGGTAAGCCGACGTCTACTAATACTTTCGTGTATTCAGCTTCAGATAAGTTTTGATAAACCACTTCTTTACCACTGATAGACGCCAAGAGAGCGGCGTATTCGGCCAATGTGAATGCCTCATCACCTGCAAGCTCGTACACCTTACCGGCTTGATCTTCCGACGTAATCACGATGGCCGCAGCGTCTGCATAATCTGCACGAGTCGCGGTTGCGTATTGGCCTTCATCGGCGCTGCCTAATACGGCACCATGCTCAAGTGCCATGGCTGCGGAAGCGGTGTAGTTTTCTGAGTACCAACCGTTACGCAGTACAACGTGTGGTATGCCTGATGCTTTTAGAGCCGCTTCGGTTACGCGATGCTCTTCGGCTAATGCTAAAGGCGACGTTTCAGCGTGTAAAATGCTGGTGTAGGCTAACAGCTCAATGGCGGCTTCTTTTGCGGCATCAATTACATTTTGATGTTGCGGAGCACGTTGGCCAACCTCGCTGGATGACACCAAAACCACACGCTTTACGCCGACCATTGCTGCTTTTAATGACGTTGGGTCGGTATAGTCTGCTTTACGAACGATGACGCCAAGTTGGGCTAAATCATCTGCTTTATCTGGGCTACGAACGGCGGCAACGATGCCATCGGCCGCGATTCCGCGAGCTAATAAACCTGTAATAACTAATTTACCCAATTGGCCTGTTGCACCGGTTACTAAAATCATACTGCACTCCTGTTCATTGGTTAGTGTCTGAATATAGGTTAGACTTAAAACTTACTTTTAGTAAGTACGCACAAAAAGGTAAGTATGAAAAAAATTACTGATGTGAGTTCCGATGCCATGGCGATCAAATTTGATCGTGGTGATGTGTTCTCAAATAAATGTCCATCCCGAGAAGTGCTGCGACACGTGACTGGCCGCTGGGGGATGTTGGTGTTTTTGGCTTTACGTGATGGTGAAGCAAAGCGTTTCAGTCATTTGCGTCGCACCATTCAAGGTGTGAGTGAAAAGATGCTCGCGCAGACGCTGCAACAGCTGGAGGCTGATGGCTTTGTAACACGTATTGTGTACCCGGTTGTACCGCCCCATGTGGAATACCAACTGACGCCACTAGGGATAGAGTTTGGGCAAAAAGTGATTGATCTAATTGGATGGTTGGAAGATAACTTAATGGGGATTTTGAATAATCGCCAGCAAGCTTAGGTAAAAAGCGGATTTTTGTAAAAGTAATAAGCCCTCACGGCCTTTGAAGAGCTTATTACGCTATTACTGTGTATCAAATTTAACTATTGTAACGATATGTGAGCACTCACTATCTACACGGTTTCGGTACTATGAGTATTTATGCAACGTGGCAATGGCAAATGCAGCGAGATCGGTGTAAATATCAAAATGAAAGTCGATGTCTTTGTATTGGGTTTCACGACCTTTGCCTGTCAGTACTAAAACTGGCGCGCAGCCACGTGCCTTGCCTGCCTCTAGGTCTCGCAATGAATCGCCGACCATAATGGCAGGGGTGTCATTAAAACTAACCCCAAGTTTCGCTTCAATGGTTTCAATCATACCGCTCTTTGGTTTACGGCATTCACAGGCATCATCTGGCCCGTGGGGGCAATATTCTATGCCTTCCACTTGGCCGCCTTCGGCCTCTAATAAGTCCAGCATTTTGTCATGCATCGCATGCAATGTCGCTTCGTCATAGTAACCACGGGCAATACCAGATTGGTTGGTTGCGATAAAAATTTGAAAACCTGCTTTGCTAAGTGCTGCCATGGCTTTGATGCTACCGGATAGAGGGATCCATTCATCGACGGATTTCACATACGCATCCGAATCTTGGTTAATGACGCCATCGCGATCAAGAATGATAATAGGCTTGTTATTGGCCATAATTGTGTCTGCCTCAGATAAATGAACGGTATTAGATGGTAGTATAATGGTTTCAGGTTGGCTTAGGTTGAGTTTTCACGTGAAACACTTTTTTGTTTCCGCCAGTTTGCCAAGAACCAATAGTTAGTGAATTTACTAAGTGGGTGTTATGTCCGATCAAGTTTCCTCTTCGCCAATGACGAAATTAATTACCATCATTGGCAAGCTTCCGCTTCCATTTGTTCGTTGTGCAGGACGCATTTTCGGCTTATTAAGCCTTCGTTTTGATCGTCGTACACGCCGTGCTATTGATCGAAACTTAGAACTTTGCTTACCCCACATGGACAAAGAGCAACGTACGCGTTTACGCAATCGTCGTTTACAACACATGGGCCAAACTTTCGCTGAAATGGGCCATCTGTGGACACGTGATGTGAAGTTTATATTGAATCAGTGTTATGACGGAGAAGGCGCTCAAGCTCTCAAAGAAGCGGTAGAAGGCAAAGGCGGGGTTATTCTTTTAGCGCCGCACTTAGGGAACTGGGAAGCCGTAAACGTCTATATCAGCTCTATCCGTCCGATGACGGCCATGTACCGTCCTTATAAAGACGAGGCTTTGGATGCGTTTATTCTTAAGGCCCGCAACCGCGCAGGTGGTGAGCTGGTGCCAACGAATCGCCGTGGTGTAATGCAAATTGTGAAAACACTTAACGCAGATGGTGTGGTTGGGATGTTACCTGATCAAGTGCCACAAAAAGGCAGTGGCGAGTTTGCTCCATTCTTTGGTCACCAAGCCTATACCATGACATTAGCAAGCCAACTTGCGCAGAAGACCAACGCGAAAGCATTTGTTGTAGGCTGCATTCAAACAAAAAAAGGCTTTGAAATGACGGCGCTAGAAGTGGATCCACGCTTCTATGACGCGGATGTAAGCACATCTCTTGAAGGCATGAATACGACGATTGAGCAACTTGTTAAACGTGCACCAAGCCAGTACCAATGGGAATACAAACGCTTTAAGATTCAGCCGCACGATGCACTGAATCCTTACAAAGAGCACGATCAACAATAAATCGGTAAGTTATATCCGTAAAAATGGGGCTTTTTACGCCCCATTTTTTATTGCTCAGCAATGTGTGAGAAAAGCGTTTGCCGGCACACAGTCGCGAGATCGCTTGGTGCTAAACCAATATCAAACCCTCGCTTACCGCCACTGACATACATTTTATTTAAAACCTGAGCGCTGTCATCAATGACCGTTATAAGGGCTTTTTTCTGCCCTATGGGGCTGATGCCTCCGACAATATACCCGGTCAGACGTTCTGCCTCTTTTGGTTCAGTCATGCGTAGCTTCTTCACTTTCAGTGCTGCTGCGGTACGCTTCAAATTCAGTTTTCCTGTCACTGGCACGATGGCAACAAACACGTCTTTGTCATCTGTGACCAGCAACGTCTTGAATACTTCTTCTTGTGCCAGTCCAAGTTTGCTGGCCGCCTCTTCACCAAAATTTTGGCAATTCGGGTCATGCTCGTATTCATGCTGCGTGAAAGCAATCTTACGTTTCTTCAATGTTTGAGTCGCAGGTGTCATGGGACTATTTCCTTATATTGCTTACTTCTGCCAAAACATAGGCGTGAATAATACCAATAAGGTGAACACTTCTAAACGCCCTAGTAACATCGCAAAACACAGCATCCATTTAGATGGATCATTGATTGAAGCGAAGTTAGCCGCGACTTCACCCAAACCTGGACCTAAGTTGTTAAGCGTTGCGGCCACAGCCGACCACGCGGTGACTTGGTCGATACCCGTAGCCATCAAGCCAATCATTAACATGACATAGACCAATAAGTAAGCGGAGAAGAATCCCCATACCGCAGACACCACACGTTCTTGAATCGCTTTACCACCGACTTTGATAGGAATGACAGCATTCGGATGGACTAGACGTTGAATCTCACGAAAGCCCTGCTTAAGAATCAGTAGAATACGGATAACTTTCATACCACCACCAGTGGAGCTCGCACAGCCGCCAGCAAAGGATGTGACGATTAACAAGAACGGCAGGAAGTGAGGCCACACGGAGAAGTCTGATGTACTAAAACCAGATGTCGTAGCAATCGACACACTTTCAAATACGGCGTAGCGGAGCGAGGTTTGCCAATCGAACGTCGCAGTAAGAATCAATACCAGCGTTGCTAACGAAATGGTTGATAGCAACATAAAGAAAAAGAAGCGCGCTTCCGGATCTTTAAAGTAATGCCACACACTGCGTGTACGCCATGCATAGAAATGCAAGGCAAAGTTCAACGCCGATATCACCATGAAAACCGTACAGATGATTTCAATGGTGACGCTGTTGAAGTATCCAATGCTGGCATCATGGGTTGAGAATCCGCCGATTGCGACGGTAGAGAAGCTGTGACACAACGCATCAAAAAATGTCATGCCTGCGGCCCAGTAACCCAGAGTACAGGCGAGTGTCAGAGTGGCATAAATGTACCAAAGAGCTTTGGCGGTTTCAGCGATACGAGGCGTCAATTTAGAATCTTTAACGGGCCCTGGGGTTTCGGCACGATACAACTGCATTCCCCCAACACCAAGCATTGGCATGATCGCAACGGCTAGCACAATGATACCCATACCACCTAACCACTGTAGCCATTGGCGGTAAAACAGTATCGACTCTGGCAGATTATCAATGGACGTTAGAATGGTCGCACCCGTGGTTGTCAAACCGGACAGGGATTCAAACAAAGAGTCGGTAAATGTTAGATGTGGTTCCGTGGCAAGTAAGAAAGGCACCGCACCAAACAATCCCAGTGTTGACCAAAACAAAACGGTCACTAAGAAGCCATCGCGTATTTTTAAGTCTCCACGATGATTACGAAACGGAAACCAAATCACCAAGCCGCCAATTAAGTTGATGACCAAGGCATAAAGAAACGCGAGTATTGCGCCATCTTGATAAATTAAAGAGACAGCAATCGGAGGTAACAGCGTTAAGCTGAAGATCATAATGAGCAAACCGATAACGCGTAGGATTACCTGAATATGCATGCAGTAGCCTTGTTAAAAATGTCCCACGCAAGCGTGGGACAATCATCAAATGAGTAGTGTTTAAAAGAAACTTAATCCAACTTGGAACAGCTGCTCGACTGCAGGAATCTGCTTTTTGTTGGAGACGAAAATAATCAAGTGGTCTTCTGCTTGGATCACCACTTCACCGGTAGCGAGTATTACCTCATCACCCCGAACAATCGCTCCGATGGTGGCACCTTCTGGCAAATTGATATTAGCAATGGAACGCCCCACTACTTTTGAAGAACGGTAATCCCCATGAGCCACCGCCTCTAATGCTTCCGCAGCCCCTTTACGCATGGTATGAACGTTGACCACGTCACCACGACGAATATAGGTCAGCAGCGAGCTGATGGTCGTGTGCTGTGGTGATATAGCAATGTCGATCATGCCTTCTTGAACAATATCGACATACGCTGGGTTATTAATAATGGTCATTACCGTACGTACTCCCAATACCTTAGCCAACATAGACGACATGATATTGGCTTCGTCGTTGTTAGTGATGGCACAGAACACATCCGTTGACTCGATGTTCTCTTCTAATAATAGCTCTTGCTTCGACGCGTCACCGTTTAACACGATGGTGTTATCTAGGTTTTCAGATAAGTAGCGGCAGCGCTCAGGGTCGCGTTCGATGATCTTAACGCGGTATTCTTTCTCAAGGCTCTGCGCCAAGCGTTCGCCAATGTTACCGCCACCGGCAATGATGATGCGACGATAAGGCGTATCCAGTGGACGTAGCTCGCTCATCACATCGAGCACATCCCGTTGCGCAGCAAGGAAGAACACCTCATCGTTCGCATGGATATGGGTGTTACCGTCTGGTTTAATCGATTGGCCATTACGATAGATTGCCGCAATTCGTGTCTGAATTGATGGCATGTGCTCACGTAAGAAACTGATCGGTCGATCAATCAGTGGTCCACCCTTTTCGGCTTTTACCACTACCAGCTGAACTTTGCCTTCGGCAAATTCCATGACCTGCAAGGCGCCTGGATAACGAATCAAACGGCTTAAATGCTTGGTCACTTCCTTTTCTGGACTGATGCGTACGTCCATCGGTAGTGCGGTATCTGCAAAAATCTTAGGGTATTTAGAATAAGCGTTAGAACGAATTCGGCCGATTTTGGTTGGCGTCTTGAATAAGGTATAAGCCACCTGACAGGCGATCATGTTGGTTTCGTCTTGGTTACTCACGGCGATAAGCATGTCGGCATCATTACAGCCGGCTTGATCTAATACATCGGGATGAGATCCACTGCCTTGGATCGTTTGAATATCCAGTCGATCTTGCAGTTCTCGCAAACGGTTCAGATCGGTATCGATTACTGTAATATCGTTGTCTTCATTTGCTAAGTTCTCAGCAAGCGTCGCACCAACTTGGCCAGCGCCAATAATTATGATCTTCATGGATCGCCTTAGAGCCTATTTCGCTCATCGCATTGTAAAAAGAACCGGCCTCAAACGGTTTGAGGTGATAGGACTCATTCTAAACTTGAATGCCTAAAGTTTTAATGGTGTTTGTGTGAATAATGCGCATATATTTTCATAAGGTATGAACCATACTCCTCATTAAGGAAGAGTATGGTAACAGGAACCGTATGGTGTGCTGCTTAATGCTTTTGTAATAAGCAGTAGTAAAAGCCGTCTTGTCCATCGACCGTTGGAAACACTTGGACGCCGTGTGAGACAGGTTTACCAAATGCCAGTGTCTGATCTGGGGCCAACTGATTCAGCGGACATTCACTGGCATCCCATTGGCGGTTAAGAAACGCGGCCATTTGTTGCTCATTTTCTTCTGGCATTAAAGAGCATGTTGCATAAAGCATGTAGCCGCCCTGCTTTAACGTTTGCCACGTCGCGTCTAATATCGCCGCTTGAATCTCAACCAAATCATCTATGTCATCTGGTTTACGGTTGATCTTGATATCTGGATTACGGCGAATCACACCCGTTGCAGAGCATGGCGCATCCAATAGAATCTTATCGAACGCTTGCTTGTTCCACCATTGCGCTGGCTGGCTGGCATCACCGCAGATCAGTTCTGCTGACACGCCAAGACGTTCTAAGTTTGATTCAATACGAGTCAAACGCCAAGGTTCTAACTCCACTGCCGTCAGCTCGATGTTTGGTTGTTTTTCTAACAGATGACCCGTTTTGCCACCGGGTGCTGCGCACGCATCTAGAATGCGTTCGCCTGCTTGAGGGGCAAGTAAGCTTGCGGCTAACTGTGCGGATTCATCTTGAACACTCACGTCGCCTTGATCAAAATTGGGTAACATAAATACTGGAACAGCTGACTCTAGGTACAAACCTGATGCTGAAAAAGCTGTTTCACGTGAAACAGTATCCTGTTCTAACAGCATTGATTGGTATGTTTCACGTGAAACACGTGACTCGTTCACGCGAATACACATTGGCGGATGAGTGTTGGTGGCCTCGACGATTTGCTCGAACGACTCAGGCCAATGCTTTTTAAAGCGTTTCACCAACCACTTAGGCATGTTGAACTCTACCGACGGCTGCTTGGTGAGGTTTGCTAAAATTGCATCACGATCACGTTGGTAACGACGAAGTACGGCGTTCATTAACTTCGTTGCCCACTCTTTATCAAGTTGGCGGCACAGCTCTACCGACTCGTTTACTGCAGCATGGTCCGGAGTGCTCATGTGGTCGATTTGATACAGGCCCATCAATAAGGCGGCATACAAATCAAAATCCTTTTCTTCAAACGGCTTGCTGAGCAGGCTAAGTGCAATACTGTTTAGTTGCGGATAATAACGGCAGACACCAAAACAAAGTTCTTTTGTTAAACCTTGTTCATCATAGTCCACCTCGCCAATTTGTTTGCCAATCTGTGTCGATAAAGAACCACGTTGCAGTAGTACTTGCTCGAGGATTTTGGCGCTGATTAAACGAGCGGATTGACTCATTCTTGGCTCCCCAGTGTTTTGCCTAATTGCAGTTGCTCTTTGAATTTACCGTTCAGTGCATCTTGAACGGACATGCGCTTACCGCCAGGGAACTGCAGTTCAGTAATCAAAATAGAGCCTTTGCCAGTAGCAACGACGATACCCTCTTTGCTGACCATCGTGATTTCACCACATTCGAAATCTTGATCTTGTGTGTCTAGTAAGCGTGCCGCGTGAATTTTCATTACCCCAGATGGCGTTTGTGTATAGGCACCTGGCCATGGTAATAGACCACGAATTCGACGACTGATGATCGACGCATCCAAACTCCAATTGACTTCCCCTTCTTGCTTGGTGAGCTTCTCTGCGTAACAAGTTAGGTCTTCGTTTTGTTTTTCCGGTTTGGCATGGCCATGACGAATGGCTTCAAGACCGTCGATCAAAGCATCGCCACCGAGTAGCGCTAGACGATCGTGTAAGCTGCCAGACGTGTCTTCAGGTTTAATGTCACATTCTTTCTTGAGCAACATATCACCGGTATCTAAGCCTACGTCCATTTGCATGATCGTGATGCCAGTTATACTGTCACCCGCAATGACAGCACGATGAATCGGTGCTGCACCACGCCAACGTGGTAATAAAGAAGCGTGAACATTAATACAACCAAGCTTGGGCGTATCCAACACGGTCTTAGGTAAAATTAAACCATAAGCTGCCACAATCATGATGTCGGCATCAAGTTTGGCAAGTGTCTTACGGTCCGCTTCGTCTTTAAAGTTCAGCGGTTGATAGACTGGAATATCGTGCTCTAGCGCCAATTGTTTTACTGGGCTGGCAACGAGCTTTTGACCGCGTCCAGCTGGACGATCAGGTTGGGTGTAAACGGCCACAACATCGTAATGGTTAACGGCTTGTTTATCTAATACCGCTTGAAGGCTGGACGCTGCAAAGTCTGGTGTGCCAGCAAAAATGATACGCAGCGGAGTATTTGGGTTTAGCTGAGTTGAGTCGGTCATAGTGTGGTTCTTGTCTCATGTAACAAAAAAATCAGGCCGAAGCCTGATTTTTCATGAAGGATCATGTGCGGCACTGTACAAGTTCAAACAACGTTGAATAGAACGAATGCGCTTCTAACTGTTAATTATGCACGCTGCTTTTGTGCTTTCAGTAATTTGGTTTTGATACGATTCCGCTTTAGCGGAGAAAGGTAATCTACCATTAGCTTACCATCTAAGTGATCAATCTCGTGTTGAACACAGACCGCCATCAATTCATCCGTTTCCATTTCAAACGCTTTGCCGTAGCGATCTAAGGCTTTTACTTTTACTTTCGCTGCACGGTAAATGTGCTCGTAGTAACCTGGTACGGACAGGCAACCTTCTTGGAATTCGTTGGGTTCCTCATCTAACACCTCAAACTCAGGGTTAACGAAGACAATGGGATCGTCGCGCTCTTCAGAGAAGTCCATCACGACAATACGGTAATGGAAATCAACTTGCGTCGCCGCAAGGCCGACACCATTCTCATCGTACATGGTGTCTAACATATCATCGATCGTCGCTTGTAACGCATCGGTGAACTCTGTAACAGGTTCAGCAACTTTGCGTAAGCGCGGATCTGGATACTCTAAAACGGGTAATACTGCCATATGGTTTTCCAGTCACTCATCAGTTCTTTGTTCTACTAAAACATCGGGTTTAGCAGGATGAATTTCAATAACCCTATTGTAACTCATTAATCACAAAATGCGTGTATGAAGCTGGCTAAATTTTGTGCAATATGGTTAAATGCGTCGCAATTTTTTAGCGTATTTACAGTGCTTTTTCGATTCAAACCACTATTTTATCCCGATGCTTGCAAAGGATTGCCGCATGAATATTGTTCACAATGGTTTTACGCAACGTGACTGGATGGCTCTAAGCTTCATCCCTGGAGTCGGTCCTAACCGTCTTGCCCATCTCTGGACCTATCTTGATGCATGGGCGTCAGAAGACACGGATTCAGGTGACTTATTCGAAGATCCTACAACGGTTCATCGTAACGCTGCGCAATCGGTTGATTATCACGTTCTACGTGCTTTAAATTGGTCTGACAACACCGCTCGTGCAGCGATGCTCTATCTGAAAACAGGTAAACTCCCCTACGATGCCGAAGAGCGTTTTGACGTAACCGAACGCTGGTTGGCACAATCCAATCAGTCCATTGTATTTCGCGACGATATGAACTATCCCCACCTATTGCAGACCATTGCTGTACCGCCAACGTTTTTCTATGCGCAGGGCAATACTCAATCTTGGGCTAAGCCCTGTATTGGTGTGGTGGGGGCACGTAACGCATCTGGCTACGGCAAGAAAATCGCAGAGCAATGGGGGTTGGAGTTATCTGAGCGTGGTTATTGTGTTTGCAGTGGTGGCGCAAAAGGCATTGACGCCCACGCTCATCAAGGCGCACTTAACGCGCAAGCGGAAACAATCGTAGTCATGGGAACGGGGCTCTTTAACCTGTACCCACGCCAAAATCAAAAACTGTTTGAGCGTGTTCTAGATAATGCAGGTGTGTTGATTAGCGAGTACCCACTGACCACCAGCCCTAGACCGCAATTGTTCCCGCCGCGTAATCGTATTATCAGTGGTATGAGTCATGGTGTGTTGGTGGTTGAAGCCTCCGAAAAAAGTGGCTCTTTAATCAGTGCTCGCTATGCGTTGGAAGAAAACCGTGAGGTGTTTGCGGTACCTGGCCGTGTGGGCGATCCGCAAGCCTCTGGAACAAACCATCTGATTCGCCAAGGCGCTACTCTAGTGCGCTCCGTTGATGACATCGTCGCGGAAATGCCGCGAGAGCTTCGTGAGCAGCCATCGGTGCCAACGTTGATAGATTTTGACGTGGTTGATGCTTCGAACCTTTCTTCTCATGCTGCGGGGTTGTTAACCGTCCTGAGTACAGAGCGTATCAGTTTTGACTTTGATGCATTGGTTCGCCGAACAGGATTAGGGGCGGCGGATTTATCGCAGACCTTGATGGAATTGGAGTTGTCCGGAATGGTGGTGAACACTCAGGGGCAATATCAGTTTGCCCCGTAGTGTTTCAAGAGTTCGTTCTCAGAGTTCGATACTCAGTCAGAACTGAAAATATCACGCTTTAATTGCTGGATGTCACGGCGCTCTTTCTTGTTTGGACGATGATCGGCCATGATCCGCCCGCCAAACGATTTATGCTCGACCGCTCGACGCTCCCGTTTTTCAATAGACTCTGCGGTTTCGCTGTAAAGTAATTGCGCTTCTGGTGCGCCCCGACGTTGCTCACTCAGGCCTTTAATTTCAACGGTCATTTCGTCCCAGCCTTTACGGATAGTGACCAGTGCGCCGAGCTCAACATTGCGAGAGGCTTTACCTTTAGAGCCGTTGTACATGACTTTGCCGCCGTCTACGGCTTCTTTACACAGCGAGCGAGTTTTGTAAAAACGTGCCGCCCAAAGCCATTTATCTAATCTTACTGCTTGTGATTGCTGATGTTTTTCTGCTTTACTCATGCTTTTCTGCTTTACTTATTAAAGTGGACACACGAATGATGAAACGAAAGAATTAGTACCATTATGATGGATGTAAGTCGTCACCCTAGTTTTAAGGCACTGCAAGACATAATACACAATGCCGCCGATGCGATCATGGAGATTTATCAGAAAGCCGACCTAGGGGTCGAGCACAAGTCTGATGATAGCCCTGTCACGTCTGCCGACATTGCCGCTAACCGTATTATTATGGCAGGCTTGGCATCGTTTACCCCAGAGATTCCGATCTTGTCGGAAGAAGCTGTGGTGACCTTTGAAGAGCGTAAAGATTGGCAACAGCTTTGGGTCGTTGATCCACTTGATGGTACCAAAGAGTTTATCAAACGCAATGGCGAGTTCAGTATTAACATCGCGCTGGTGGTGGGTGGCGAACCGATCTTAGGCATTGTTTATTTACCGACTACGGGTGAAGGCTACTTCGGCGTGACGCAAACATGGCATGAGATTGAACCGTGTGCGATCAAATGGCACGGTGAGGCATTTGAATCGATTTCTGTGCGTGAGCCGCGTGAGCCGCTGGTCGCCATGACCAGTCGTAGTCATGGTCCTGCCCTGCCCGACGATTTAAAAGACACGCTTAAAGCGTCTTACGAGCAAGTTCGTGAATTGCCCAAAGGCAGTTCGATTAAAGGTTGTCGTATTGCTGAAGGTATTGCAGATTTACACCTACGTCGTGGCCCAACCAGTGAGTGGGATACCGCAGCGCAACAAGCGATTATCGAAGCCGCCGGCGGTCAGCTGGTTGCACCAAGCGGCAAACCGTTCCGTTATAATCAGCGTGAGTCATTACTCAATGGGCACTTTATCGTAGCAGGGCCTGAGATCACGCCCGTGATTTTGGATTGGTACGAGCAAAACGAAGACGAGTGAGACTATTTTAAATAGATTCACTCGGGTATCTTGGTTAGTTAACGTGTTAGCGGCTTCCCGGTAAGGGATGATTCTTGATTGAGACGTTGCAGAATACGCGCTCGGGCGCGCTTCACAAACTCCTCTCTTAAGGGGGCTGTAATGGAGCGCGCGACTGATACGGTTCCTACAAGCGATACAACTGTTTCTTCCGCTAAGCTCTGGGCGTTATCTGTGCCCCGTTTAGTTAAAATAGTGGCCAGTCGGGTGACTAAATTTTCAAAACAATCCTGATAGGTCTGACGCACCTTCTCGTCTTTATGAGCTGCGTCGGTGACTAAAAACTCTAATGGCGAGGGTTTATTTGTATCAGGTCGGCTCCAGCTCAAATAACGTGTAATGAGTGCTTTTAAGTGAGTGTCTTTCGCTTCGCTACCTTTCTCAGACCGTGCCCAAAAGCTTTTCGCAGTCGCAAACTTCAATGCGGCTTCGTACAAAGAGCTTTTACCAGAAAAGTGCGCATAGAACGCCCCGTGGGTCATATTGGCTTGTTTCATAATTTGACTTAGCGTGACACGATCAAATCCTTTTGAACAAAATAGCAACGCCGCAGCTTGCAAAATACGCTGGCGCGATTGTTCTTTGTGCTGTGGCGAATAAGACATATCACTCTCCATAAAATATTATCTTGATCATATATAGATCAACTTTAGCATAAGGGTTTTCAACCATGCGCAAATAAATGTGGAGAACACTATGTTAACCAGCCAACGCTATGTCATCACAGGAATGGGAATCGTCTCACCATTAGGAATCGGCGTCGATGCGGTCTGGCAGCGAATGATTCATGGAGAGTCCGGGGTGCGAACTCTACCGACCGAATTATCAGAAGGGTTAACCACACATATTGCTGGGCAAGTCCCAAGCCATGAGCAATTGGAAAATGGTTTAAATCAAGACGATTATCTGTCTCCAAAGGAACGTAAACGAGTTGATCTGTTTACTTTATTTGCCATTGCGGCGGCGCAAGAGGCACTTGATCAAGCCAATTGGAAACCGGAAAGCGCAGCAGACCAACAAGCAACGGCCACCATCATTGCCACCGGTATCGGTGGTTTGCCGACTATTACCCATGCAGAAAGCGTGCGCAAAGCCCAAGGTGCTAAGCGTTTGTCGCCGTTTACTGTTCCGGCATTCTTAGCCAATTTGGCGGCTGGCAATGTATCCATTCGCTATGGCTTTAAAGGCCCCTTGGGCACGCCTGTCACCGCTTGCGCAGCGGGCATTCAGGCGATTGGCGATGCCGTACGTTTACTCAAAACAGGTGAAGCGAAAGTGGCGTTAGCGGGAGGTACGGAAGCCTGTATTGATCCACTCTCGCTGGCCGGTTTTGGCGCCTTGAAAGCCTTGTCCAAACGCAACGATGCGCCCGAGCAAGCTTCTCGCCCATTTGATGCGGACCGCGAAGGTTTTGTAATGGGCGAAGGCGCAGGGTTAGTGGTCATTGAGACCTTAGAGCATGCGCTAGAGCGCGGGGCAAAACCGCTTGCTGAAATTGTTGGTTATGGCACCAGTAGCGATGCTTATCATCTCACAGCTGGGCCAGAGTCTGGAGAAGGCGCAGCCAGAGCCATGCAGCAGGCTATCAACATGGCCGGCATTCGCGCCTCAGATATCGGATATGTGAACGCTCATGCTACCTCAACCCCAGTCGGCGATCGGGGTGAAATCAACGCCCTACGCACCGTCTTTGGCGAGGCTGTCACAGAGGTGGCCATTTCCTCGACCAAGTCTGCAACAGGACATTTATTAGGCGCAGCAGGCGGCGTGGAAACGATTTTTAGTGTTCAGGCTCTGCGTACCGATACCCTACCCGCCACGCTTAACTTGCATCAACCCGAAGACAGCATGGCCGATTTGGATCTCATTCCTCTCATAGCACGCGAGCAAGCGGTGGAGTATGTATTGTGTAACGGCTTTGGTTTTGGTGGCGTGAATGCGGCATTGCTATTAAAACGCTATCGTGAATGAGGTGAGAAGCGCGTTTATTTAAATAGTGAAGCCGTCATCTCCTGTATTAAAAAAGCCCCTTAGGGATCAATCTAAGGGGCTTTTTAACGTCGCGAGAGTCGTTGTTAACTGCCGCTAATCCATGAGTTTATTTGGCAACCACGTCACAAGCTCTGGGTTGAACATCACGATCAATAGCACCAAAAGCTTAATCAAGACGAAGGGTGTGACCGAGCGGTAGATGTCGAGCATGGTGATCCCCGGTGGAGCGATCCCCTTTAGGTAGAACAACGCGAAACCGTAAGGCGGTGTTTGTACCGCGATTTCGATGTTCAGAATCATTAAGATACCAAACCAGATTGGGTCAAAGCCAAGCGATACGGCAATCGGTGTGAAGATCGGTGCACACATCAAAACGATGATGAATTCATCAATGATGAACCCCAGCAGCAGCATGATCAGTTGGAACAACAAAATGACCATCATTGGCGGTAAGCCAAGATCTTGAGTGAAGCCCGCCACCATGTTTTGCACACCCATCAATAGATGGAAGTTACTGAACACCGTAGCACCAAAGATGATCCACATGGCGACGCTGACAAGAACCGCGGCACGTAGCCCTGCACTTCGTACCATTTTAGGCTTAAAGCGCTTAAAGAAAATTGCCAGAATGATGGCGCCCACAACACCAATGGCGCCTGACTCAGTTGGCGTCGCGATACCCATGATGATGCTGCCTAAAACCGCAACGATCAGCAGCAGTGACAAGCCGCCATCACGGGCCGTTAGTAGCTTCTCTTTGGTGGTTTGTGGCACGTCCGGTACTTTGTCTAACGGTGCTTTCTTCGGGTTCATCTTACAAGAGATCACCACGTACGTGATCAGTAGCACAATGGTAATCAATGCTGGAATCAACGCACCGATGAACATACGGCCGACAGAGTTCTGCGTCGATGACGCGAACATGATCATTGGAATGCTGGGTGGAATCAAAATACCCAACCCACCACCGGCCATGATAACGCCCAGTGCTAAGCGTTTATCGTAACCACGCTCAAGCATAGGACGCAGTGCAATACTGCCAGAGGTCATGATACCTGCGCCGATGATACCCACCATGGCACCAATCATGGAACATACGATGATGACACTGATCGCCAATGAACCACGGACTTTACCAATCAACATTTGGCTGGCACTGAACATGGCATCGCCAATACCAGAGCGTGTTAGCAGTTGCCCCATGTAGATATACAAAGGAATGGCTAACAGAATAAAGCTGAAGTAGGTGCCTTCAAGCGTGGTGGGAATCACGTTAAATAACGCATCGCCCCATGTAATGTAGCCAACACCCATGGCAATGCCACCTAGCGCTAGACCGACTGGTGCCCCAAGGGCAAACGTCACTAAGATACAGACCAGTAGGACGCCGGTTAATACTTCGATACTCATCATTATGCGTCGTCCTCGTCGTCAACATTCAGCTCAGGTAATAAGCGTTTACCAGTAAACAGATGCACAGCATCGTCCAACCAATCGCTTGATAATTGCGCTATCAACAGGCTGCTGGCAATGCAGATCATGACCCAGAAATGGTGCATGTGTGGGGCCCACTCACTCTGACGGCGGTAGTTAAATTCAATGGCTTCTTCAAACTTACCCACGCTCATTTTGAAAACGATCACTAAGAAAAAGATGCCTAATGCAAAGGAAAACAAGTTAAACAAGCTGCGAATGCGTGGGGGAACTTTGTTGTACAGGATGTCGACGTTGATATGGCCACGGCGCTGTTGTGCGTAGGCACCCCCTAGCGCAGCAATGTAACCGAACATAAACAATGATAAGTCATAAGCCCAGATTGTCGGCTTATTCAGGAAGTAGCGAGAAAATACTTCGAAAGCTACGACAAACGCCAAGGCAGGCATGACATAAGAAACGGATTTGCCTACGAATTCCACCACTCGGCGGACCGCATGACAATATAGCCTCATCGCAGTCAATAACATGGAAATGTACCTCGAGATTTAAACAAAAAAAGGCGAGCGTGGAGACGCTCGCCTTTGGAGGGGGTATAGATTATTTCTGTTCTGCGCGTAACACGTCGATTAGACGCTTGCTGTATGGATCCGCGGCAGCGTATTCGTCCCAAAGACCGGCACCGGCTTCAGCCCAAGCTTTTTTATCAGCTTCGCTTGGTGCTGGAGACCATTTCAGACCTTTAGCTTCCATTTCAGCAACGGCTTCAGCTTCCCATTGCTTAGATTTAGTTAGCTGTTCTTCTGCATGTGTTTTTGTCGCTGCACGAACTTCTTCTTTTTGCTCGTCCGTTAGTTTATTCCATGCATTACGGTTAACAACGATTGGCAGTACTTGCGCGCCAGCTAGAGGCAGTTTGTACATGTACTTCGCAACTTCAACGTGGTTACCGTCACGGTGATCGATCATGTTAGAACCGATAGACCCATCGATTACGCCCGTTGAAAGAGACGTATAAATTTCAGACCAAGCTAGAGAGACAGGTGAAGCGCCTAGATTACGAAGGAACTTGCCGTATGCGCCTGGTGCGCGGATTTTTAAGCCTTTGAAGTCTTCAATCGAGTTGATTGGCTCTTTGGTGATAATGTAAACCGGTGGCTGAATGTACGGGTCAAGCCATACTAGACCTTGAGAACCGTACGCTTCGGTTAGGATTTCGCCCCAACCTTTGTCGTAAAACAGTTCATGCAATTTGTCTGTATCATCAGTACCACCTGGTAGACCGATCTCTACAACCCCTGCAGGTAATTCACCCGCGTGCATCGATTGGAACGGTGCGCCCATCGTTACAAGGCCAGATTTTACTGCGCCAAGAATACCGGTTGTACCGACACCTTCACCCGAGTAAAGAACTTGTACTTTTACTGCGCCATCGGTATTGGTTTCGATATTCTTTGCTAAGTTTTCGTAGATTTCACCGAACGCTGTGCCGCGACCGTATAGGTTGGCGAAACGCCAGTTGTAATCAGCTGCATGAGCTGAAGTTGCTACTGCGCCAGCGCCTAAAGCGACAGCAAGAGAACTCGCGACTAAATGTTTTTTTACTTTTTGTAGTGTTTTTAACATGAGTAACCTCTTGATAAAGAGTTGCTAGATTTAGCCATGTCCTCCCCGACGATGGCGGCTTTTACGGATATTTTCAAAAAGCTTGCACAAATTAAACCATACAAAACCTACCTAAAGTTTTGTTGTGACCAAACAATAGAACGTATTTTAAAAGTCTTTATAAATCAGATGTATAGTTGGTTTAGATTCGTGCGTGTGCCCTATATTAGGGCTCAAATAGTGTCACAATTATGACGCGCCCATGATGATCTAGTAATTTGATTATTAAAGCATTTTCAAAAAATTACGGTGGTTTTTGTTGATCAATAAATGCCCAACAATCAGAGTGTATTATAATGCACTCTTATGGTGCAATTAAGGCGATGATTAGACCGTAAAAAAGGGGAAGCGATGCTTCCCCTTTTTCTCAAACTAATTCTAAAAAATGAATGACTATCTAATTTCAAATTGCGCAATTTGTTGGGTTAAGCTGGAAACATGACCATGGATGTCTTGGCCGGATGCTTTGATATTTTGCGTCGCATGGTAGTTATGTTCGATGCTTTGAGCAATATCATCCATATCTTTGGCCATGGTCTGTGTCGTCAGTACAACTTCTTGAATCGAAGCAGAAATCGATTGTGTCCGCTCTGCAGCATCTAAGGTTAACGCTTCCACTTCTTTGATGGTAAAGACAGCCGTTTCGCCTTTCTCTTTTCCAGCGGCGACTTGTTCTAAGCTGGACGCCATGGCCGCGATAACATTTTGGGTTTCTCGCTGAATGCCTTCAATTTTGCTGGTGATACTGCTGGTGGCTTGAACGGTTTGCTCGGCTAAGGTTCGGACTTCGTCTGCGACCACCGCAAAGCCTCGGCCTGCTTCTCCGGCACGTGCGGCTTCGATGGCTGCGTTCAGAGCGAGTAAGTTAGTTTGCTCTGCAACGCCCACGATTAGGTCGATCACAGAGTCAATTTCTTTGGAGCGCTCACCGAGCTGCGACACACTGACATGGGTTTGTTCAATGGAAGAGGCAACCGCTTGAATGGCGTCAATCGCATCACCAATCACACGCGCCCCGGTTTGAGCTGAGTTGTAGGCATCGTTAGTGGCCGCATTGACCTGTTGTGTCATATTGCCGACATCCGCAGATGTGTGAGAGATTTCTTCAGTCGCAGCAGCCAAAGTATTACTACGGTCGCGAATCTGCTCACTGCCAGACACGATCGTAATCGCATCCTCGCTTAATTGGTCGGCGGTGCTGACCAACGCTTGATTGCTATTGCGTAATTGGCTGACCAGAAGACTGAGGTTGTCCGTCATTTCATTCGAGGTCATTAAAATCTGATCGAATTCATCGTTTGGATTCATCGTGTTGTTGTCATGGCGAACCAGTTTGCCGGCCGCCACTTCTTGTAAGCGTTTCAAGATGGTTTGGATTTTTTGATTTAAGCTGTAAATCACCGTCGCAATGATGGCACCGATGAGTAACGTAAGGACGATGCCACCAATGATCAAATTACGGCGCGCATTTGTGGCTGTAACATTGGCTTGCAGCTGTGCTTGTTCTAATAAAGGTGATTTCAGGTACTCTGTCGTATTGTTCAAGGTTTGTGAGTTTTGCTCGCGAGCCTGATTCAGCGCTTGTTTGATTTGTTTGCGCGACAAAGCGTAATTCGCAACGGGTTGAGCGGCCGTGCGATAGGCGTCTAACAATGGATTAAATACATCGCCAAAGCCAATCTCATTCACTTGTGTAACCAGCCCATCTAAAGACTCAAACCATATGACTTGGTTGGCCTGTGTTGGGTAGGCTAAAAAGTCCTTTTCTTTGGTGCGCACTTCTTTAAATGTGGCCGCAAAGCTGGCCAACATTGCGAGGTTTTCCTCAGCGGTCGCTGCGGCTTGGTTTAGAGCCAATAACGCACCACTTTGATTATCTGTACCCAGTTTTTGAGTGGTCTCTAAATAGCGTTGTAAGCGATCAAAGTAGTTTGGAAGGTTTTGCTCAAGTGTCCGCACATTTTGTTTCGCTTGCTCATCTAGGAAAGGATTCGCCAGTACTTGTTGCAGAGCGTCTTCTTCGATAAGACTGTCGAGTTCTTGAAAGAGTTTGGCAATGTCTTCTTGCTTAGGTGTATCCGCATGGCGTTCGAATTTGAGCAGCGTGATTTCCAGATTACTCAGCTGAGCATAGGAATCGGCAATACTATTGGCTTTTAGCCCAGCTTGTTGCATCTGCTGAAAATTCATCACAGCGTATAAGCCAAACCCAGCAAAACCGATACATACGAAAAGCAAAATAGCGATCAGCTTTTGTCGAACAGAAAGTTTTAAGGACACAAAAACTCCTAAGTCAAAGGAAATGAGAAGAGCATAAATTAACGCATAAATATGAACAGTACATTTAAAAAAAGCCCGAGCAAGTGCGCGGGCTAATAAAAAGTACAAAGATTCTCAAAATAAGAAGCATTGAGAGGGCTTCTTAAGAGCTACCAGCGCTAATTAACAAGGGTGATGCCATTACTCAACACTGATAGCTCCACATTAGAGAAGCTCACTAGGGAGTGAAACGCTGTTGTCTAAACCTAAAGTTAGGTGTTGACCAAACAAACCTAGGGATCACAATGAATTGGCCATGTGGAATGCTATAAAGATCGGATATACTGAGTAACATTAGACATCTAGCTGAGTTGTTAGGGGGCATGATGAGCGTGAAAAATTACTCGCTTGGTCAAGTAGGCGACTACGAAATCAAGCAACTGAAAGTCTTTAAAACAGTCGTAGACTGCGGTGGGTTTTCAGCGGCGGAGACCATGTTAAATATTGGCCGCTCTACGATCAGCCTGCATATTTCAAACCTTGAGTCTCGTTTGAACCTAACCCTCTGTAAGCGTGGTCGTGGTGGCTTCTCGTTGACCGAAGAAGGTGAAATCATTTACCGCATGACCGAAACCTTACTGGAATCGTTAGATGCGTTTCGTATTACCGTGAACAACCTCAATGCCAGCTTGACGGGCCGTTTGCGGATTGCGCTGTCAGACTCGGTGAGTCTGGATCCGCGTTGCCGTTTTCCTGAGTTGATTCGTGAGTTCACCGACCGTGCACCGGAGGTGACGCTCGAAACCAACATCACTTCGATGGCTAAAATTGAGCGTACTATTTTAAACGATGGCGCAGACGTGGGGTTTATTCCCTATCACCGTAAACTTGATGGCCTTGAGTACATCCATTTATACAGTGAGCCCTGCTATATCTATGTGGCCAAAACGCATCCATTGGCGCTGTTATCAGAGCAAGAGCAAATCGATTCTGTTGATAGCTTTCCCGCCACACATGCGGGCTTGAAGCCTCATGAAGGGGCAAGTGAGCAGATATCTAACATGACTTTATCTGCAATCTCATATTTTTACGACACGCGTTTAGCGCTTATTTTGTCCGGGCGATACATTGGCTTTTTACCCGAAACTTACGCGGCGGAGTATCTAAAACGTGGTGATATTGTTGCTGTTGCCACATCTCAGCGTTTTTATAACCTCGGCATGGCCGCTATCTACAAGAAAACCGCCCAGCCTAATAAGCCTAGAGAATTGTTTTTAGACGTGATTAGAGCGTACTTTGGACAAGGTGAAATGGGGGCCGCACCTTATTAGGATTAGGCTCAGTGTAACCACATGATCATCTTCTAAATCGCTAATACTGCATTTAATTTTCGAAGTCATTGGCGTTTTTTAAAGTGGGTTAATGGTACTGTCAATGAAACATCCACACAGGAGCTAGAACCATGGCTGGTACAAATTTACTCGCGTTGATTGATGACATCGCTACCCTACTGGACGACATTGCGTTGATGTCTAAGGTGGCCGCTAAGAAAACCGGTGCAGTGCTCGGTGATGATCTAGCACTGAACGCTCAGCAAGTTACAGGTGTCAGCGCTGACCGAGAGCTACCAGTAGTTTGGGCCGTTGCCAAAGGCTCTTTTATTAATAAACTGATTCTAGTGCCGCTCGCTTTACTGATTTCAGCCTTTGCGCCGTGGCTCATTACACCGTTGTTAATGATTGGAGGCTTGTATCTTTGTTTTGAAGGCTTCGAAAAGGTTCTGCACAGCTTAACGCATAAAAAAGAGCACAGTGACCAGTTAAATCTACCAGAGGGTACAGATTTGGTGGCCTACGAGAAAAATAAAATCAAAGGCGCCATCCGCACTGATTTTATACTCTCAGCAGAAATCGTCGTTATTGCCTTAGGTACGGTTCAAAGCGCTGCGTTTATTAGCCAAGTCTTAGTGGTTTCCCTTATAGCCTTTGTTATGACCGCCGGTGTGTATGCTCTGGTTGCTGGGATCGTTAAGCTCGATGATCTAGGACTTTATCTAAGAAAAAAATACCCAGATGGCTTACTAAACACTCTGGGGATGGGGCTCGTAACCTTCGCACCTAAGCTAATGAAAACACTTTCTGTGGTGGGCACCTTCGCCATGTTCTTAGTCGGTGGTGGCATCATTGCTCACGCCTTACCACACTGGGAAGCTCCGCTGTCATCCTTACCACCCGCACTCGAAGCCATTGTATCTGGACTTATCCCGATGCTGATTAATTTAGGGATTGGTGTATTGGCAGGCGCATTCGTTTACCTTGTCTTGCAGTACGTAGCTGGCCCCGTACTATCTAAAATACGCCCTTAAGTTGCCAGAAATGGTTATTCCGTCGCTAAGAAAACAAATACCCATCAAAATCCGGCGCTTCGGTGTCAGACAGTTCAAACAGGGTTCGCTTGACGTTCTCTAGGTGTTGCCACATCGCATCACGCGCGCCTTCAGCACTGCGTTTGCGCAGTTGCATCAATACTTTTTCGTGATCTTTTAGCCATTGGCCGTGATAGGACGACTCAGGGATACGAGCATGCAGTTGCTGCCACATGGGGTTGTTGTCGCGCATGTCCCAAAGACGCAGTACATTATCGACCAATAACGTGTTTTGCGTGGCTTGGGCGACCAATAAATGAAACTCACGATCGGCGGCATTCGCTTTTTCAACGTTTTGCATTTCGGCTTCTTCAAGGTCTAATGTGTCTTGCAGTCGCTGTAAATCTGCTTTTGTCACTGTCAATGCTGCACAGGCGGCCACGGCGCTCTCAATCACTTGCCTTGCTTGAAGCAATTCGAAAGGGCCGACATCTGATACTTGTCGGTCAGGGCGATCAAATGGGCGAGCTTTTAGGTAGCTGCCAGAGCCTTTTTTGACTTCAATGAGCTCTTCAATTTCAAGCATGATGAATGCTTCACGCACCAACGTTCGGCTCACACCAAACAGCTCTGCGTAGACTCGCTCTGTCGGAAGCTTATCGCCAATACCCATGTCTGATTTGAGTATTTCTTGTTTAATCTTCTCACCAATTTCTTTGTAAAGACGTTCTGCCATGATTTCTACTGATTAGATGGTTACAAAAGTGGTATGCCATATTTACGCACTTCCTCGAAAAAGTCGATAGGAAGTCGCGATCTTGTCCGGTTACAGCGAAAAATGGTATGCCAATAGTGCAAGAATGCTTGTTTGTGGTTGAAAATTAGGCTAGTTTTAGCCTCGTAATCCATTTTTTGGTATGCCAAAAAAATAATAAGTTAGGTTTGTCAGTATGAAAATTCGATCTGCAAAAGTGATTGTGACCTGCCCCGGACGCAATATGGTTACGCTTAAAATTGAAACCGATGAAGGCGTATATGGTATTGGTGATGCGACGCTTAACGGCCGCGAGAAAGCGGTGGTAGCGTATCTAGAAGACCATGTTATCCCAACGCTCATTGGTAAAGATCCGCAGCGTATCGAAGATACTTGGCAGTACTTATACCGCGGTGCTTACTGGCGTCGCGGTCCTGTGACCATGACCGCTATTGCAGCCGTCGATGTGGCCCTGTGGGACATCAAAGCAAAAATGGCAAACATGCCTTTGTACCAATTGCTCGGTGGTAAAAGCCGTGAAAAAGTGATGGTCTATGGTCATGCGACCGGTTTAGACATCGACTCTTGTTTAGAAGAAGTGCAAAAGCATGTCGACCTAGGCTATAAAGCCGTACGTGTGCAATGTGGCATCCCTGGCGTACCGACTACTTATGGCGTCGCTAAAGAAGCGGGTAAGCCTTACGAGCCAGCCGACTCTGATCTGCCCGCTGAGCATGTTTGGTCGACGGAAAAATATCTCAACCACGTGCCAAAGTTATTTGAAGCAGTACGCAATCAATTCGGTGAAGACTTGCATATTTTGCACGACGCACACCATCGTTTAACGCCGATTCAAGCGGCGCGTCTTGGCAAAGAAGTGGAACCTTACCACTTATTTTGGTTGGAAGACTGTACCCCTGCCGAGCATCAAGCGTCTTATGAAATCATTCGTCAGCACACCACTACTCCATTGGCAATTGGTGAGGTCTTTAGCTCATTGCACGATTGCCAAGAGCTGATTCAGAAGCAATTAATTGACTACATTCGCGCCACCATTACACATGCTGGTGGTATTACAAACGTGCGTCGTATTGCGGATTTTGCAGCGCTGTACCATGTGAAAACAGGTTTCCATGGCGCGACAGATTTATCGCCTGTCTGCATGGGCGCGGCGCTGCATTTTGATACGTGGGTACCGAATTTTGGTATTCAAGAACACATGCCGCACACCGCTGAAACGGATGCTGTGTTCCCACATGCCTACGAATTTAAAGACGGCTTCTTCACTCCGGGCGAAGTGCCTGGGCACGGTGTTGACATCGATGAAGAACTGGCCGCGAAATACCCTTATAAACCTGCTTATCTTCCAGTGAATCGCTTGGAAGATGGCACCCTGTGGAACTGGTAACCCTATGAAAGCTTTCCAAGTTAAAAACGTTAACGAATACAACCTAATCGACACCGAGATGCCAGAAGTGGCGGCCGGTGAAGTGATGATTAAAACATCGTTCGCAGGGATTTGTGGTTCCGACTTGCACATCATTCATGGTCAAAACCCATTCGTACAGTTCCCCCGTGTCACAGGCCATGAATTCTCTGGCGTGGTAACGGCGCTGGCGGACGATGTCGAAGGTTTAGCCGTCGGTGATCGCGTGTGCGTTGACCCCGTTATTAGTTGTGGCACCTGTTACCCTTGCCGCGCTGGACGCCATAACGTGTGTATGAACATGCAAGTATTTGGTGTGCACCGTAACGGCGGCTTTAGCCAGTTTACCAGTGCGCCAGCGTCCAATGTGATTAAACTGCCAGACAACGTCACGCTAGAACAAGCCGCGTTGGTCGAGCCGTATTCCATTGCGATGAATGTGTTATCGCGTATGAACCCAATTGATGGGGATACGCTATTGATTTATGGCGCGGGCGTGATTGGTCTGACCATCGTGCAAGTCGCTAAAGCGATTGGCATTGAGCGAATTATCGTGACGGACATCGTTGCGGAGCGTTTAGAAACCGCCAAAGCATTGGGCGCAACCGATACGATCAATAGCCGCGAGCAAAACGTCGAAGACACCGTACGTGAATGGACAAATGGCGAAGGCGTACCTTTGATCGCAGATGCGGCGTGCATTCCTGCCCTATTGCCTGAAATTTTGCGCATTGCCTGTCCTGCGGGCCGTGTTGGTCTATTGGGCTTTAGTTCTGCACCCAGTGATCTGTCGCAAATCGAAGTGATTAAGAAAGAGCTCACACTGGTTGGCTCTCGCTTAAATAATCGCCGATTCCCACAAGTGCTGGAATTGATTGCGTCTGGTCAACTGGACCCACTGAAATTAATCAGTCACCGTGTTGCCTTGAATGAAATGCCGGATGGCATCCAGTTAATGGAAAAACACCCAGAGATTACCCGCAAAGTGCTCGTCACTATGGGTGAGTATTGAGAATACGCCTTAAAAAGACACCAGAAAAAGACTTTCTGTCTAAAATAACCACAAAAATAAAAAAGAATGGAGACGATTATGAATACAAAAAAAATACTGCTTGCTGCATCGCTATCGTGTGTTGGTATGACGGCAAGTGCTGAGTCTTATAAGCTAAATATGAGTACGGTGTTAGCCCCTAACAACCCATTGACCAAAGGTCTAAAGCACTTTAAAGCGGAAGTCGAAGCGGCGACGGAAGGGGATATTAAAATCAATGTGTATCCAAGTGGCTCTCTAGGGGGGACAGGTGATTTGATCGAGCAAGCCAGAGCTGGATCAAATGTTTCTATGATGGCTGATCCATCACGCTTGCAAAACTATGTGAATGACTTCGGGGTTTTGGCTAGTCCTTATGTGTTTGAATCATTAGAGCAAGCACAGAACTACTACCAATCTGATGCATTTTCCGACCTGCAAACTGAGCTACAACAAAAAAGTGGCTTAGTTATTCTTTCAGCGAATTGGTTTCAAGGCACTCGAATGCTTGTTACGAAGAAGCCCGTTTCCTCTCCAGAAGATGTAGAAGGCATGCGCATCCGTGCAGCAGGCTCTACTATCGGTGTTAAAACAGTTGAAGTACTCGGTGGTACTGCGACCCCTATGCCTTGGAACGAAGCGTATACCGCATTACAACAGCAGGTTATCGACGGTGTTGAAGTGCATCCAGCAGCATTTTACGACTCCAAACTTTATGAAGTTGCAGACTATATCCAGCCGACAAATCATGCGTTCTTAATGACCTACTTAGTAGTCGGTGAGTACTGGTTAAACTCTTTGCCGGAAGAGTATAAAACGTTGCTAAAAGAGGAAGCAGTGGAAGCGGGTGAATTTGTGACGAAAATGATTCTAGAGAATGAAAAACAATACATCGATGAGTCCATACAACATGGTATGACCTTTAATGACGTCGACATAGAACCTTTCCAAGAGAATAGCAAAACTCTTTATAAAGCGCTGGACTTGACCGAAGAATATGAAAAAGTGCAAGAAAGCCTAAATTAAAAAAGATTAATTATGATTGATCAAAGGGTTTATTATGTTTAATAAAATCAGTCGATCTATCTACAAAATAGAAGTAGCTTTGGCTCAGATTATTTTGTCGTTAATCGTTATACTTGTTTTTTCTGCAGCGATAGCTCGAAGTATGAGCTATCCAATTATTTGGTCGGTTGAAATAGCAAAAATACTATTCATGATTATTTGCTTTCTTTGCATAGACATTACTTTAAAGAAAAATAAGCATATAGGTATCACCTATTTCGTTGAAAAATTAAAACCCAAAGCACAAACCGCTATACAGATTTTTGTACTTCTATTGATGTTGGCGTTTACCATATTTTCGATAGATAAAGGTGTTGAAATTATCGAGCTTTATAAATTTAGGTTATTTAATGCAACGGGTATTCCCTATCGTTACGTAATGCTTGTTATCCCTTTATCTATGGTTCTTATGTCGATTACTATTATGGCACATATAGAAAATAGGATAAGATCGCTGAAGGCTATTAAAAATACAGGAGAAACTGAGCGAAGTGATATGAATAAAAAGGTAGGAGTTTGAAATGTTAACACTGGGTTTAGCGTTTTTATTCTTAGTTGTGATAGGGGTCCCTGTCTCTTTTTCAATTCTCATTTCGACAGCTATATATTTTAGCTTTGTAGGTGAGATTCCCTTCACCATTTTTTATCAGAAAGTGGCTTCACCCACTCAAAATTTCGCATTACTTGCTGTACCATTATTTATTTTAGTGGGCAATATTATGAGTGAGACAGGTATTGCTTCCCGTTTGTTTCACTTCACTAAATATGTGGTTGGCTGGATTGCTGGTGGGCTTAGTCAAATTTCCGTGTTCATGAGTGCTATTCTGGGTGGCGTATCTGGTTCAGCGGTAGCTGATGCGTCGATGCAGAGCCGCTTAATTGGTCCTGAGATGGAGCGCAAAGGCTACCCTGTTGCCTACTCTGCGAATGTTATAGCCTACAGCTCTTTGATCACTGGGCTTTTTCCCCCGAGCATTAGTTTGATTTTGTTTGGTTTTGTTGGGAATGTCTCCATAGGCAAGTTATTTCTAGCCGGAATTATTCCTGGCCTTCTGTTAACTGTGATGCAAATGATCTTAAGCTGGGGTATTGCAAAGCATTATCATATTAAACCTGAAATACCTGGGTTACCTAAATTTAAGGACGTCGCTTCAAGTGCAAGGATCAATATATGGGCGCTGCTGTTTCCTGTATTTCTATTATTTGTCATTCGACTAGGCATTTTCACACCTAGCGAAGCAGGGGCATTTGTTGTTGTATATGCACTGATCGTTGGCCGTTGGATTTACAAAGAATTATCATTTAATGGCCTAAAAAAAGCATTGAAGTATTCTGCGACTGATTTAGGGATGGTGATGTTTCTAATTATGGCAGCCGGTGCATTAGGCTACGCGATTACTTTAGAGCAACTACCTGATGTGGCCGGAGGCTTTATCTCTAATATTACTAATACCCCCTATTTAGCCCTGACATTATGCTTATTATTGGTGCTTATATTCGGCATGATATTAGATGGAACAGTATGTGTATTGCTACTAACGCCTATTATATTACCAATATTGACCTCTTTTGGCTTCGATTCTGTACACATAGGGGTCATCATGATCACTACTATTTTGGTTGGGGCTAATACACCACCTGTAGGGGTTTGTATGTTTACAGTCTGTAGTTTACTAGGGTGTAAAACAGAAGACTTCTTTAAATCGTCAGTGCCTTTTATCCTTACTTTTATACTGTTCCTCGTTTTATTGGTTATTTTTCCAAGTATTTCGCTGGTACTACCCTCTACTTTAATGGAGTAATACATGAATTTTACGTATTTTGATCGCAATGAACTTAAATCATTAGGCTCGCAATTGCTTAGTCAATATGGCATGTCCGATGAGCAAGCTAGTGTTACAGCGGAATTATTGATACAAAGTGATGAACTAGGATTTACCACTCATGGTTTGTCTTTAATTCCTTACTATATTCCAGAATTAGAGGCTGGAAAAATGCAAGAGTCAGATGATATCGAAGTGGTCAATGACACGGGCTCTACATTCGTTTGGAACGCGCATTATATGCCAGGTATCTGGATGATGAACAAAGCCATGGAAGAGGCATTTGCACGTATCAATCAGCATGGAGTGGTAACAGCATCGATCAATCGTGCACATCATATTGGCTGCTTATCAACTTACATTAAACTTGCCACTGATAGAGGCCTAGTTTGTATTGTAACGACTTCTGATCCCGCCGGTAAATTGGTTGCGCCATTTGGGGGGATTGATCCTGTACTAACCCCCAACCCATGGGCTATTGGCTACCCTACTAATGGTGACCCTGTAATTATTGATACGGTAACCTCTATTTGTACTTTTTCTAAAGTGAGAGAGCATCTTAATACAGGAGTTGATATGCCTTTTCCTATGCTTCAAGACAAGCACGGAGAAGCGACGACTGATGCAAGTGTTATCAATGATGGAGGTGCAATACTTCCAATAGGTGGTACGGATTATGGCCACAGAGGTTACTGCTTTAGCATGATGGTTGAAATGCTTACCCAAGGGTTATCTGGTCATGGTCGTGCAGATGATGTTGCACGCTGGGGTGGGAATGTCTACATCCAATTGATTGATCCTAATGCATTTGCAGGCTTGGATGCATTTAAGCGACAAATGGATAAGCTAAACGAATTGTGCCTAGCATCTCGTCCAAGAGAAGCGGATAAGCCTGTGCGAGTGCCAGGACAATTTGGGTTATCTTGTGCTAAGCAGTCTCAAATTCAAGGCGTGCGAATGAACGATGAAACTTTAACTCGCCTGCAAGAGTCTGCCGCTCTGGCAGGTCTAGAGTTTCCCAAAGCACTTTAGAGCGTTGTTGTGTAGAGCCTCGTAATTTCACCTTATAGTCGATCTTTCTTTCATAGACTAAGTTAATTAATTTTATGAATATAACAACAGTAACAAGCCCTATTACGCCTGAACAGCATCAAGCTGGCATCGTTCATATTGGTTTGGGGGCGTTTCATCGTGCCCACCAAGCGGTTTATATCGAAAACACCTTAGTCAAATGTGGTGGTGATTGGGCGTTGGTCAGTGCGAATATCCGCTCTAATGTAACATTGGTTGAGCAATTAAATGAGGCCAACAATGTGTTTCATGTGGTGGAATACGCTGATCAGAATACCGCCACAGTGCGAGAAATTCGCGCCATGAAAGAAGCGTTATTCGCAGGTGATGCAATGGGCCGACAAGCGTTGGTGCAGCGTCTGGCGGATACACATACCAAGATTGTCACGATGACAGTGACAGAAAAAGGCTACTTTCTATCGCCTGCGACAGGTCAGTTGCAAACGGACAATGCGGATATCCAACATGACTTGGCGAACCTAGAGAGTCCAAAGACGATTATCGGGTTATTGGTCCAAGGTTTGCGTTTGCGCCGAGAAGCGGGTTTTGAGCCCTTTACCGTACTGTGTTGTGACAACATGCCCCACAATGGCAAACGCGTGCAAACGGCGGTGGTGAGCTTTGCTAAAGCGTTTGATGCTGAGCTCGCGGCATGGATAGAGCAGCAGGTGGCTTTCCCAAGTTCGATGGTGGACCGTATTGTGCCTGCTATGACCGAGGCGGATTTTGCAGCGATCAAACAAGACACCGGGATCGATAGCCCGACGGTGGTAAAGTGTGAGCAGTTTAGCCAATGGGTAGTAGAAGATAACTTCCCACAAGGTCGCCCACAGTGGGAGGCGTTTGGTGTGCAGATGGTCGCTGACGTGTCTGCATACGAAATGATGAAGTTGCGTATGCTCAACGGTAGCCATTCACTGTTGGCGTATTTGGGTCCTATTGCAGGTTATGAAACTGTCGCTCAAGCGATGACCGATCCTGCGATTGAACAGTTTCTGCGTTTCTATATGATGCAAGAAGTTTCGCCGACCCTGCCATCGTTTGATCAACAAGAATTAGAAAATTACTGCTCTGCCTTGATTCAACGCTTTAAAAATGACAGTTTGCAGCATCGCTTACAACAAATTGCCATGGATGGATCGCAAAAATTGCCACAGCGTTGGTTGCAAGGCTGGTGCGATTTGTCGCAGCAAGGTATGGCTCGACAAGCGACAGAGCTTGGGCTAGCGGGCTGGATGCTGTATGTTATGCAACATCAACAAGCGCAGACCTCGATAAATGACCCGTTAGAAACTACTGTGTTCGCTGCGATCAGTCAGAGCGAGAATACGGTAGAAAAAGTCGCGTCTTTGCTGGCTATGACAGACATTTTTCCTGCACTCTTGGCTGACGACACGGCATTGTGTGAACGAATCAGTTACTTAGTCACACAGCTGCAGCAGTCGCCTTTACAGCCAACACTCAGTTCCCTCTCTTCTTAGACATTGTCATAGCCGCTTAACCTCAGATTAAGCGGCTATGCTTGGAGTTCTCATATGTCCAACATAAAAATTGCCTGCATCGGTGAATGCATGATCGAGCTAACAACAGGCGATACCCCTAACAACTTGATTAAAAATTACGCCGGTGACACCTACAACACGGCTTATTACTTAAAGAAGCTATTAAATAACCAAGCAGATGTGAGCTATATAACTGCAGTAGGTACAGATGAGCTCAGTCATAAACTCATTGATGCACTCAGCGCCGCTGATTTGAATACGGGCTCGATCCGTTGCCTTGAGGATGGCAAGGTGGGGTTATACCTTGTATCAAATGATGACGATGGTGAACGCAGTTTTACCTATTGGCGTGAAACATCGGCGGCTAAGCGCATGTTTGATGGCGATGAAGGCGATGCTCTATTAGCTTCGTTAAGTGACTATCAAATGGTGTATCTGTCTGGTATTTCTTTGGCGATCTTGACGCCGGTAGCACGCATGAAGCTGGTCAATGCATTAAAAGCGGCGCATGTCAGCGTAGTGTTTGATCCGAACTACCGCCCTAAACTGTGGCAAGGTGCCAAAGAGGCATCGTCTGCCATGCAAGATCTGGTCTCAGCTACCCAAGCCACGGTAATGACAACCCTTGACGACGAGCAACTGCTCAATGACCTGCATACAGACCGTGATGTGGTTGCGTTTTGGAAGCAAGCAGGCGCACAGGAAGTCATCGTTAAAAAAGGCGCAGAAGGCTGTCTAATTGCCTCAGAAGAACAGCTTGTCCCCTCGCTGGAAGGCATTCGTCCACTGGACACAACGGGTGCGGGTGATTCCTTTAACGGCGGCTATTTAGCCGGCTTAGCGTTAGGCAAGAGTAAAGCCGACAGCGCCAAGCTTGCGCATAACATTGCAGCACAAGTCATACAGCACCGTGGCGCGATTGTCCCCGAGCATCTATTAAACTTAGCGTAAAGCGCACATAAAAAAGCCGCTGCCCTTGTGAGGCAGCGGCTGAAAACAAGACATTCAACCTGGAGGGCTTGTCTTGTAAACGGAAGTCTAGGTGGACTAAACCGTTAAAACTGACATCTTACACAAGCTCTTTAAAGATGCGCTTGAAGATGTCCATACCCTCATCAATGATCTCCATCTCGATCGTCAATGCTGGTAGGAAGCGGATAACGTTGCCGCGGATACCACAAGAAAGCAGTACTAGACCATTTTCAGCGGCTTTTGCCGATAGGCCTTTCGCTAGCTCTGGGTATGGCTTAGTTACGTCACCGTCGTGAACGAATTCAACTGCGATCATGGCGCCAGCGTTACGCACGTCGCCAATGATGTGTGGGTATTCCGCTTGTAGACCTTTTAGGTGCTCAACAAAACGCGCGCCCACTTGATTAGCACGTTCGCATAGGTTTTCTTCTTCGATCACGTCGAATACTGCAAGACCCGCTGCACAACCTACTGGAGAACCACCGTAAGTACCGCCAAGACCACCAGGAATTGGCGCGTCCATGATGTCTGCTTTACCCACTACCGCTGCGATGGGGAAACCACCTGCGATGCCTTTTGCTGCCGTCATAAGATCCGCTTCGACGCCAGATTGTTCGTGGCAGAACATCGTACCAGTACGGGCGAAACCTGCTTGGATTTCATCCATGATCAATAGAATGCCATGCTCATCACATACCGCACGTAGCTTTTGTAGGAAGCTTGCTGACGCCATGTAGAAACCACCTTCGCCTTGAACTGGCTCGATGATGATCGCCGCTACTTTAGACGCCTCAATGTCACACGTAAAACGCATTTGCAGGTCAGCAAGTGCTTGCTCTTCAGTAATGCCTAGGTACTCATTTGGGTACGGCACGTGGAAAATGTCGCTTGGGAATGGACCAAAGCCAATTTTGTAAGGGTTTACTTTACCTGTTAGACCCATGGTCATGTTGGTACGGCCGTGGAAGCCACCGTTGAACGCGATGATGCCCGGACGACCCGTGTAAGCACGGGCGATTTTCACACAGTTCTCAACCGCTTCTGCACCCGTCGTTACGAAGATAGATTTCTTCGGCGTGTTACCAGGTGCGGCAGCGTTTAGTTTTTCTGCAAGAGCAACAGCTGACTCGTATGGGCTCACCATGACACACGTGTGGGTGAAGCGCTCAACTTGTGCTTGGACTGCGGCTTTCACTTTCGGGTGGTTGTGGCCCGTGTTCACTACCGCGATACCCGCACCGAAGTCGATGTGACGGTTGCCTTCAACGTCCCAAATTTCAGCGTTTAGGGCACGGTCTACATACACAGGAGCCATGTTGCCTTGGCCACGTGCGATGGCATTTACTTTGCGTTCTTGTAAGCTAGCGTTGTTCATTTGTCTCGATCTCTCTTAATTAGGTGCGAGCAATGTCATGTGCTTAGGTCATGTTGGCTGTCTATTGTCGCAAGCAATAAGCCCATGGATGGGCGATCCGCCCCTTTAGGGCATGGACGCCCTACAGGGCGGTGCTGCGACAATAGACGGTCAAACGTTCCGCGCGTCAATGACACTGGCGGGCATTACGGGTGGCTTAGTTAATGCCGCCCATGCATAGGTATTTAATTTCCACGTACTCGTCGATACCGTACTTGGAACCCTCACGGCCACTGCCAGACTCTTTCACACCACCAAATGGCGCAACTTCGCTGGAGATAATGCCTTCGTTAACACCGACCATGCCGTATTCCAACGCTTCGGAAACACGCCAAATACGGCCGATATTTTGGGAATAGAAGTAAGATGCCAAACCAAATGGGGTATTGTTTGCCATCTCAACAGCTTCATCTTCTGTGCTAAAGCGGAACAACGGAGCCACAGGGCCAAAGATCTCGCTTGAGAAAATGGTCATGTCGGGTGTTACACCCGTTAGGATGGTTGGCTCGAAGAACTGCTCGCCTGCTTGCTCTGCTTTTGCGCCACCGATTAATGCTTTTGCGCCTTTGCTCACCGCATCGTTAACAAGCTCTTCAACCTTGTTAACCGCTGCTTTGTTGATCAAAGGACCGATGTTTACGCCGTCTGCAAAACCGTTACCGGTTTTAAATTCCGCAACACGTTTTGCCAATTTCTCAGCAAAGGCATCGTAAACACCGTCTTGAACAAGAATACGGTTGGCACACACACACGTTTGGCCGGCGTTGCGGTATTTGGAAGCAATCGCGCCTTCTACCGCTGCATCAAGGTCAGCGTCATCGAATACGATGAAAGGTGCGTTGCCACCTAGCTCCATGGAGGTGCGTTTTACCGTTTGTGCGCATTGAGAGAGTAGTAGTTTTCCTACTGGTGTTGAGCCAGTAAAGCTCAATTTACGCACGATAGGATTGCCAGTCAGTACGCCGCCTATCGCCTTAGCGTCGGTACCCACTACCACGTTCAGAACACCCGCTGGGATGCCCGCCTGATGCGCCAACTCGGCAAGCGCCAAGGCACACAGAGGTGTTTCTTCTGATGGTTTGATAACGATCGTACAGCCCGCTGCAAGTGCAGGACCGGCTTTACGCGTAATCATGGCAATTGGAAAGTTCCAAGGCGTGATCGCTGCCACAACGCCCACACCCTGCTTGATAGTTAACACGCGCTTGTCATTGGCGAAAGACGGAATCACTTCACCGTATAAACGACGTGCTTCGTCGGCAAACCAATCGATGAACGACGCGCCGTACAGCACTTCGCCTTTCGCTTCAGCAAACGGTTTGCCCTGCTCTAGAGTCATTAGCTTAGCCAGGTCTTCTTGGTTATCAAGAATCAGCTGATTCCACTTGCGTAGTAACATCGCACGTTCTTTTGCTGTTTTACCTTGCCATGCTTTTTGCGCCGCATTCGCCGCTTCGACAGCACGCGTTGTCTCGTCTGCCGCAACATCTGCTACATCAACAATGTGTTCACCCGTTGCAGGGTTGATCACTGCGAAGGTTTTACCAGAATCAGCCGCAACCCACTCACCGTTCACGAATGATTGGCTTTTCAGTAGGTTTGGTTGAGCTAATGTTACTTGCATAATAACTCCAGACTCATAATGAGGTATGTGTGTTCGGACACTATTTGTCCGTAATGATTGGATAGTAGGAGAACTATAGGGCGGAAAAAATGGGAAGCTATCAATGCTTTGTTTGATGTTATTCAAACATTAGAAATTACTACTGCGTTCAGGCAAAGATAAGCCATACACGGCCGCGTTTTTTAAGCCGGTAAATAGTGATGGGACGAGACATTCAAATTGTAATCTAGCCATGAAGTTGACCAATCTATAGTCAGGTATTTTTTCGATAGCATCAAAAGGGCGTGTTTAGCGTTTGTCTGTTTTTAAAGCGAAAGACTAATTGATTTAAATGAAAATGATATTTGCTTTTAAATGATAATGGTTATTTATTTTGGTTTCATTTCATGCATCAAGAGTTAGTGCCCTACCGTGGTATTCCTATTGCGACTAACGCGCCCAATCCAGGCTTCCCCGCCTTCCGTGAAAACACCACCAAAACCCTAGGTCTATATTTGCAGGATATGATTACGGTGGGAGATTGGTTGTTCACAGGGAATGTGCGCCAAGACCGTATGGAGTCTACGAGCTTCAATGTTTGTTCAATTCTTTGTTAACAAAAGTATCGGTTTTACATCATGACAAATCGTCAGCGAAGGGTCGGTGGTAAATGGGATCTATATAAGAAGGCGAGCCAATTGGCTCGCCTTCTTATTATGGGATAGACGTGACACTTATTTAGCGTCTTCTTGTATACCGCCCATACACAGGTATTTGATTTCGACATAGTCTTCGATGCCGTATTTCGAGCCTTCGCGACCGCTACCTGACTCTTTGATACCACCAAAGGGTGCGACTTCGGTAGAGATACCACCTTCGTTGATGCCGACCATGCCGTATTCTAAGGCTTCTGAAACACGCCAAATACGGCTAAACCCTTGGGAATAGAAGTAAGACGCTAAACCAAATGGGGTATTGTTAGCACGTTCAATCGCTTCGTCTTCTGTCTTGAAACGGTAGAGTGCGGCAACGGGACCAAAGATCTCGGTGGAAAACACATCCATATCGTCGGTTACATTGGTCAATACGGTGGGCTGATAGTAGCGCTCGTCACCTTGCTCAGAATCATGTCCGCCGACAGTCACTTGTGCGCCCTTCTTCACGGCATCATCGACCAATTCGACTACCTTCTCTACGGCGCCTTTATTAATCAAAGGGCCCACTTTAACGCCTTCTTCAAGGCCATTGCCTGTTTTTAGCTCAGCAACGCGTTTAGTCAGCTTGTCGGCAAACTCATCGTAAATGCCGTCTTGCACTAGGATACGGTTGGCGCTGATACACACTTGGCCGGCGTTACGGAATTTACAGCCCATCAAGCCATCAATGGCGGCATCGATGTCAGCATCGTCAAAGACAATAAACGGCGCATTACCGCCTAGCTCCATCGATGTGCGTTTTACGGTGTCAGAGCACTGCGACTGAAGCGCCTTACCGACAGGCGTTGAGCCAGTGAAACTTAGCTTGCGAACGGTTGGATGGCTCGTCATCACGCCACCCACATCTTTTGAACTACTGCCGACGATGATATTGAGGACACCCTCAGGTACGCCTGCTTGGTGGGCCAATTCAGCCAGTGCTAACGCACTCAAAGGCGTCTCTTTGGATGGGCGAGCGACCACCGTACAACCAGCGGCTAATGCGGGTGCAATTTTACGAGCGATCATCGCATTTGGAAAGTTCCACGGAGTAATCGTAGCAACCACTCCAACAGGCTGTTTAATAGTAAGTACTCGCTTACCTTCCGCAAAGGTTGGTATGACATCACCATAAATACGACGCGCTTCATCGGCAAACCAGTCTATGAATGATGCGCCGTACAAGATCTCGCCTTTCGCTTCGGCTAACGGCTTACCCTGTTCAAGCGTCATAATTTTGCCTAAGTCTTCTTGGTTGTCCAAGATAAGCTGATGCCACTTACGCAAGATCAGGGAGCGCTCTTTGGCAGTTTTGCGTCGCCACGTCGTGAGCGCTACATCGGCGGCTTCAATGGCGCGTGTGGTTTCATCTGCACCACAGTCGGCAAGGTCGGCGATGGTCTCGCCATTAGCGGGATTAGTCACAGCAAAGGTCTTACCTGAATCCGCTGGGACCCATTGGCCGTTGATGTAAGATTGGTTTCTCAATAAGTTTGGTTGTGCGAGAGTGATATTCATCATTGCTCCAGACTCATAGTGAGTTAGTGCGTTTAAGCTTTTAACTTGAACGCTTGGTGACTTCTGTAGGGTCGATTCCTACGGCTGGTTTCAATATAGCGCTTTATTAGGGCAGTATTTGCTTAAGAAAAATGAAACCATAATGAAGAAAAGAGTAAATACTCTGGTGACACCCAATCAGAACACTAGCGTTGTTCGACGTATTATTAGGTATAATCGATTTATTACCTGTCAGAATGATAATGAAAGGAGACACCTTTTGGCCCCAAAGCGTGCAGTTGTAAGACAAAGCCTGCCTGATGTGATTGTTGCAGATCTACGCCAACGTATTCTTTCTGGCGATTTAGAAGAAGGGGCTTTGATTCGCCAAGAATTACTCGCGCAAGAATACGATGTTTCTCGCATGCCAGTTCGAGAAGCCTTGAAACGTTTGGATGCAGAAGGTTTAGTGGTGTTTCAAAATCATCGTGGTGCCACGGTGACCAAGCATACTTTGGATGAAATCGCCGAGATCTTTGATTTACGCATCCAATTGGAAGTGGCTCTATTCCAGCACGCGATTCCTAAGATGACAGAACAAGATTTTACCGAGTGCGCAGCACTGCTTGAAGAAATGGATGCCTCCTATGAAAAGAGCGACGTCGCACAATGGGGACCTTTAAACACGCTTTTCCATCAATGTTTATACCGAGCGGCGGGTCGTCATTTGACCGAAGCTTTGTTAGAGCGTGTGACTTTGCAAGCCAGTCGCTACGTTGGACTGCACATTGATATCACCAACCATCGAGCGCGCTCAGACCATCAATCTTTGTTAGAGTTTGCTCGAGCAAGAGATGTGGCGAGTGCGACAGAGATGCTACGTGCCCATTTGATAAATACCAAACAACAGGTTTTAGACTGGGTACAGAAAAAGCGTGAGTCTGCATAGCGTCACGTCATGACGATGGTTGTCTAGTACGCTAAATTGTAAGACTCCCCTTGTGTCATAGCGTTATTTCATCAACAATGAAATTGGATACAAAATACAGTTTCATTGTTTGGAAAACGGAGTGCTCTATGACGTTCAAACCTCACGGTAAACATCTCATTGCTGGACAGTGGGTCGATACACAGGACTATTTCCTGTCCTCCCCGGCCAGTGGCAGTGCGCATTCTTACTCCAAAGGCCGAATCGAAGACGTCAAGGTTGCGGTTCAAGCAGCAGAAGATGCGTTTAATGTCTATAACGAAAAGAACCGACTGGATCGCGCAAAATTCTTAAACACCATTGCTGATGAAATCGATGCCAGAGCCGATGCGATTACGGCTATTGGTACCAGCGAAACGGGATTGCCGGAAGCGCGTTTGCAGGGTGAACGAGGCCGTACTTGTGGTCAATTACGTATGTTTGCCGAACATATTCTTGATGGCATGTATTTAGACCGCCGTTTTGATTCACCTTTACCCAATCGCCAACCGCTACCCCGTGCCGATCTGAAAATGATGCAAGTGCCGATTGGCCCTGTGGCGGTGTTTGGCGCGTCCAACTTTCCGCTGGCATTTTCGACAGCAGGCGGTGATACGGCGTCGGCACTGGCCGCGGGTTGTCCGGTTGTTGTCAAAGGTCACCCTGCACACCCCGGTACAGGGGAAATTGTGGCCGAAGCGATTCATGCCGCGATTGAGAAGTGTGACATGCCAGCCGGTGTTTTTAGCTTAATCCAAGACAGCGGTGACAGCTTTGCCATGGGCGAAGCGCTGGTGACACACCCATTGATCAAAGCAGTGGGGTTCACTGGCTCCTTACGCGGAGGTCGTGCGCTCTATGATCTTTGTGCGCAACGTCCTGAGCCAATACCATTCTTTGGCGAGCTAGGATCAATTAACCCCATGTTTCTCTACCCTAATGCGTTGGCGAAGCGAGCTGGCGAACTGGCGCAAGGTTGGGCCAACTCCCTTTGTATGGGCGCAGGTCAGTTCTGTACCAACCCTGGCGTAGCGGTGGTCATGGCTGGCAGCGAAGCCGATGAGTTTGTCACTAAAACCAGTGCCGCATTGTCTTATGTACCCACTCAAACCATGTTAACCGATGGCATTGCTGAGGCCTATCGTGCGGGTCAACAGCGCATTGCCTCCAGCGATAATACCCAAGAGATTTTAGCAACAGAGTGTCAAGACCGTTCTGCTACGCCGTATTTATACACGACAACAGCTCAGCAATGGTTAGCAGATGAACGCTTGTCTCATGAAGTATTTGGTCCATTAGGCATTGTGGTTGTCGCCGACTCCTTGGCGGAGTTTGAGCAGATTGCTCAGCAACTTGAAGGTCAGCTGACGGTCACACTGCACGTGGAGGACGCGGACCATGATGATGCGAAACGTCTAATGCCCACCTTGGTGCGCAAGGCTGGCCGTGTGCTGGCCAATAGCTTCCCTACAGGCGTTGAAGTATGTGACAGCATGGTGCATGGCGGTCCCTACCCCGCGTCGACAAACTTTGGCGCGACGTCTGTTGGCTCCCTAGCGATTAGACGCTTCTTGCGTCCCGTGTGTTATCAAGACATTCCTAGCGCTTTGTTACCAGAGGAACTAATGTTCGCACCGCTGATGGACGATGACTTTATGTAATGCCCATCAACAAAAACGGCACGCTTAGCGTGCCGTTTTGAGCCTTAGAACCGCTTTTGTTGAAAGCGACTAGGTTTGCTTCAACGCCAATAAATCGTCGTACAGCGTTTTAGGGATCTCAACCGCTTGGCGCGCCAGATTATACGCTTGAGCCGCTTGTCGACGTTGAGAAGGCAAGCGCGCACCCTGATCAATGACGTCGGCAAATAAACGTTCAGCGCGATCGTTGTTTTCCAGTGCGCGTCCGCCGCTTAATAGAGTTGGGTCGAACGCTAAAATGATTTCGCCATGATACGGCGCTTCAGGTTTGCCTTCGGCAAAGTCCATGCTTTCTTTGCTGGTCAGATCATCGATCAAAGGCCCAGCCATCAATTCAATCATCAAAGACAGCGCCGAGCCCTTGTGCCCCCCAAAAGTCAGCATGGCGCCGTCCATCGCGGCCTCAGCATCGGTGGTGGGCTGCCCCTCTTTATCGATCGCCACACCTTCAGGTAACGCTTTGCCAGCACGACGGTACAGTTCAATTTCCCCCCTGGCGAACTGGCTGGTGGCAAAATCAAAGGTAAACGGTGATTTTCCCTGACGCGGCCAGCTGAAAGCAAACGGATTAGTGCCTAACAAACCGCGACGCCCCCCCGCCGGTGCTACCCAAGCATGACTCGGCAGCATGGCCATCCCTGCTAAACCCGCTTCGGACAGCTTTTCTACTTCGGGCCATAAAGCGGAGAAATGAAAACAACGGTTGATGGCTAAGGCTGCGATGCCGTTTGTTTTGGCTTTCTCGATCAGCAATGGCATGGCCGCTTGCATCGCCAGTAACGACACACCGTCATTGGCATTGGCTCGAACTACCGCGGGTGCCGCATCTATGATGGTTGGTGCTGCTGTGCCGTCAACGCGTCCAGAGCGGATACTTTCGACGCACATAAATAAGCGGTACAAACCGTGAGAGTGGCAATCGCCGATTTGATTGGTGTAGATAATGTCCGTAATGGCACTGGCGTGGGCTTGGTTAAAGCCATTGCTCACTAGAATGGTTTCACTCAATGTGCGGATATCATCCAGTGATAAGGTGATTTGCTCGCTCATAGTCATTCCTATTATTGGGGCTTACTTGCGCCTTTGCGCAAGGTGTTAAGTTAAAAGCGTTGCGCTGAAAAAGGCGCTAAATCGATACGCGGGGATTTACCAAGCAACAGGTCACAGACCAATTCGGCCGTTCCAGCGGACTGCGTGAGCCCTAAATGGCCATGGCCAAAGGCGTAGACAACGCGTTTAGACTGACCTGATGGGCTGATCACCGGCAAGCTGTCTGGCATTGACGGACGAAACCCCATCCATTGTTGGCCACCTGTTGGATTGAGTGACGGGAGAAACTGAGTGGCTTTATCAAGCAGTAGTTTAGCGCGACGATAATTGGGGGCAAGCGCCAAGCCGCCTAATTCTACCGCCCCCCCGACACGGATTTGCTCGCCGACCTTTGTGACGACAAAACCGTGGTTGCTGAAGATGAGATGGGTACGCAAATCAAACGCCCCTGCTGGCAACGTTGTGTTGTACCCACGCTCAGTTTCTAATGGCAAACTGTCGTCAATTGAGGTGGCTAAGGCCTTAGACCATGCGCCAGCCGATACGACAACTTGTGGGGCGAAATAGTCGTTCTTCTGGCCTTTTATATGCACGCCATTGTCCTTCAACTTCAGTGATGACGCATGATCATGAAGCACTTGGCCTGGCCCACTGAAAAAGGTGCGCGATAAATGGTTCAGCCATGCCTCAGGGTGCGTGGTGTTTTTCCATTCCGGTGTAAAGCCGGCATGGGTAAAGCTACTGTCTAACCCCGGTTGAATGTCAGCGATGTCGGCTTGGTTTGTGAGCAGCTCGCAAGTAACACCGTGTTCTTGTCGTGTTCGCCAACCGGATAACGACTCTTCAAATTCAGCTTGGCCTTGGTAGAGTTGTAATTGACCTTCGTGGCGAATTAGGTGTTCGGCATGGGTGGTGAGTACCTGACGATCGAGAGCGGCCTTAGACAGCTGCATTAGGCTTGCTTGTGCGGTCAGAGAACTCTGGTAACGATCCGCCCAGCTGGCACGCCAAAAGTGCAGCATCCATGGTAAGATCGGCAAGGCATAGGATGCGGGAATCGACAGTGGACCTAGTGGATCCACCAACCATTTAGGCGCTTTTGCCATAATGCCGGGTGTAGCGAGCGGAATAATGTCTGAAAAGGCAAATGCCCCTGCGTTACCAATGGACGTACGAGCGTTAGGATCTTGATTGTCCAGCAGCAAAACCTGTTTGCCTTGCTGCTGCAGCTGTAAAGCAATGCTGATGCCGATAACGCCTGCGCCAATAATAATGATGTCGGCTTGCTGAACGGAAGGCATTGATCGGGTCATTAAGGCACTCCATGGCGCAAGGGGTCATTAGGGTTAGCCATTATTTTCGACTCGCGCGTCACAAAGGCTTGTCCAGTGATACGCGGGATGACCGCATGGCTAGGATGATCGGGCGAGGCAAATTGATAGCTTAAAGTGTAGCCACTGCCAATGATGCTTTCTTGATACATCTCATTCTTAGGTGCCAGTAATTGATCAGCGGCTAAGCAGGCTAAGCGTGCTGAGCTGCCAGTACCGCATGGCGAGCGGTCATAAGCATTATCAGGGCATAGCACGAAGTTTCGGCTGTGATGGGCCGGATCTAACGCTGGCCCATAAAAGATAATATGGTCAATAACGCCACCCTCTTTGCCCTCTATCCCTTTGGCGTACAGAGCGTCGCGAACCTTGATACTGGCTTCTGTTAATTGGCGAATATTGTTCGGGTGTACAGTCACGGGGCTTTGATCAACAATAAAAAACCAGTTACCACCGTAGGCCACATCGCCGATCACCGTGCCCACCTCGGCAACATCCAGAACAACACCTTTTTGAAAACGGTAACTGGGAATATTTTGCAGTGTCACGGTATGGGCATCGTTCAAGGTCACTTCAACGATGCCCACTGGCGTTTCAAGACGATGGCTACCGACCCCTATTTTTCCCATGTGTGCGAGGGTTGCGGCAACGCCAATGGTGCCATGACCACACATTCCAATGACCGCTGCCGCATCAAAGTAAATGACCCCAGCCACGCAGCTTGGGTCGTTTGGTTCCACCAATAACGCACCCACCATGGCTTCTTGACCATAGGGCTCAACGACCAAAGAGCGGTAAAAATCTTGATGATCTGTCGCTAATTTCTGCGCTTTTTGAGCAAGTGTTCCCTTCCCAAGATCTGGTCCACCTTCTATTATGACGCGCGTAGGCTCACCTTCCGTATGACTGTCGATTACCAGCATTCCTTGATTACCCCACCTTGTTTGAACCAATTCTTGAACCACGCTTTAAACAGTGCGTATTGTTGTTCGCAGTAATGTTTTTGCGCGCTGTTCAGCTCATCTGTTGCGTTAAAGTGTAGGCGATAGGCTTGTTCTCCGTTAAGTTCCAGTAAGTATTTAAAGAATAAGACCAGTTCTGGACCTTCGTCGAAACTGGCGAGCACCCCCATGGCTTCTTCTAACTCTTTTGCACGTAGGCGGGCCTCCGCATGGCCTTGAGCGGCTTTACGAGATAAATGAGCCAACAGTAAAACTTCTTTCGGCAGTGCTGTGCCAATACCAGTGATCGCACCCACTGCGCCGCAGTTCACAAAACCGTGGTAAACCGCAGTATCCACGCCCACCATTAACAAAACATCGTTATCGTGCGAGGTGATGTTTTCTGCCGCATAGCGTAAGTCTGCGTCGCCACCAAATTCTTTGAAGCCTACTAAATTAGGGTGCTCTGCACGCAAACTGAAGAACAAATCGGCTTTGGTCGCGAAACCATAGACAGGGCTGTTGTAAATAATGGCCGGAATGCTCGGAGCAGCGTCTAAAATCGCTTTGAAATGATGTCTTTGCGCCGCAATCACGCTACCACGGGACAGTACTCGTGGAATCACCATCAGTCCCGCTGCACCGACTTTCTCAGCATGGGCAGCGTGTGCGACGGCGGATTGGGTATTGATCGCACCGGTTCCAACAATCACTGGAATGCCCGCTTGAACCAAGCGCTCCACTCCTTCCATGCGCTGAGCATCGCTCAACAGTGGCCAATCGCCCATCGAGCCACAATACACCACGGCTGACATACCTGCCGCGATCATCTCATGACCTTTCTCGACTAACGCATCAAAATCTGGGGTTCGATCGGATTGGCAAGGCGTCATCAACGCTGGTATGACACCGTGAAAGACTTGTGTATTCATCGCGAGCTCCTTGGTTAATTGTATTTTGTATCCAAAATACAATTAACCAAGGATGTACGTCAATACCAAGAAGAGACTGCTTATAAAATAAACGATCTGGGAGTGAATCTAATGGAGAGAGCAGAAATCAGGTTTAAGTGTACGTCCCTGTACAGATAGAAATTTGATTATTTATAAAAGCGCTTCATTTCGTCCATAGCTTTTGATAACACACTATAGTCGAGTGCGGCGGAAGAGACCTCATGCATGTTTTCATCATAGATGTGCATGGATCCGTCTAAACTGGAGACGATAATAAGCCCTTCAGAAATCACCGCAAAGGAGCTGTAGCTACCCGCCAGGCGCCAGTTCTTCTGTACTGGAGCGAGTAAGTTACCACCCATAGAGTAGTCTCGTTCAGGGCTAGTCACACTCAAAGCGCGATGCAATAGTGTTGGTACGATATCAAAGTGAGAGGTCTCTACAGCGATTTCGTTTGCTGTTTGCCCAGGCCAGTGCATGATAAAGGGGACATGGGTTTGAGGGGCCGCAAAGTTGCTATTGTGTCCCCAGTAGTTGTGCTTTGTATCATTAAACTCTTGCCCATGGTCGCCGGTAATGATGACAATGGTGTTGTCTAACAGCTGTTTATCTTGCAAGTCGCTGAGGACTTGCCCGATCAATTTGTCATCTTGGTAAACGGCATTGCGATAGCGGTTACGGATCAAGGTGGGATCATAATCATTATCCAGTACCAGATAGTTAATGTCTTCTTCTGGCAAGAATGGCGCAGGCAATGAGTCATCTATCGAGTAGCCATGAGGGGCATCGTAGAATAAGAAACCGAAGAAAGGTTTATCAGCGCCTTGTTGTTGATGTTGATCGATCCATTGTAGCCAATCCTCTGTGAGATCAATGTCTCGCGCAATAGGGGTATCGCCTTCAGAGGTTAGGCGCAAGTTATCGACGTCGCGAAATACAGTACGGTCAAACTCTGGGTTAGTTAGGGTCGCGGCGGTAAATATGCCAAATTGATAGTCGTTGTCTTTGAGCTGTTGTATTAGTACGGGGCCTTGTTTGTTGGCAAACATGGCATCCCAGTAAACACTGGGTAAACCGTAAAACAGCGAAAATATCCCAGCGCGTGTCGAATTACTTCCGCTAAAGTGCGCGTTATAGCGCATGCTTCTTTGCGAGAAATCCCAAATGTTTGGCGACACTTCTGCGTTCATTTCATCGGCACGCCAAGAGTCCACCGCGATAATCAGGACATTCATCGGTGCTGTTAATGGGGCCGCTCGCAGCGGATTCAGCGGGTATTGAATACTGGCATTTTGTTTATTCATCGACAACGAAGCATTGGCTTGTTGCGCCTCTTCATTGAGCCAGCCATGTTTCGCCATAAACTTGGTCGCGGTCGCTGGGTAATAGACGGGCAGATTGCGATTATAGCGCGTGAGACTTTGAATATATTGAGCATCGGCCCAGATATGAATGAGGTTTGCGCTTAAATAGACTACCAAAAGTGCTGAGATGAGGCGTACATGTGGCCATGATTTTTTGGGCTGTGCGAGCTTTTGACCGATAAAGAACAATATCGCCATTACCAACGCAATGGCCATCACAGCCAAGGCCTTCATGGTATTGGAAAAAGCGAAGATCTCATTATTGGTATCATTAAGGATCAGCTTCCAGAGAAACATGTTTAGGTGAAAGCGGTATTGTTGGAATACAAAGGTGTCCACAATGAGAAGCAAGAGTAACGCGCCCAGTTCAAGCGTGATCAGAACCTTGGCGAGTTTCAGATTGGGGATAATTAACGCCGTGGGCAAGATGACGCTGCACCAAGCGATGAGCGCTAAGAAGGCGAAATGCCCGACAAAAGCGGTTGTCAGATAAACAGCACCAAGAAAGGAGTCAGGCCACGCTACGCCAGCAAGATAACGTAAAGCAATTAAATAACCAAATGCTAAGCAGACAAAACCCAGCCTTAAGCTCCAGCTGATGGATCGCATGGGTTGGTAATCAAGGTGTTTCATACAATATTTTTCGCTCAAAATAAAAAAACAGCGCATTGTAGCATCTGCTCATAAAGTTTCATTTAAACTGTCTCTCCATATTTCCCTATAGCGTCTGACGTAGCGATAGGTTAAAAATAGATCTATCAATTGATTAGTTTTAAACATGGATACGCACGATGGATATGAAGTCAAAGTTGGAAGCGCCAAACAAAGCGGTTAATACGACCAAGATAGCGATTCTTGATGCGGCACTTGAGGCCATGCTAAAGCAAGGTTACAAGGCTATGAGCTTTCGTGATTTAGCGGCTGTAGTGGGGATTAAAAGTGCCAGTGTGCATTATCATTTCCCGACCAAAGGTGATCTATGCACAGCGGTCATGCGCCGCTATAGAGATGATTACGCCGAGCGTTTGGTATTACCGAAGAAAAAACGTCAAGCCGCGCAGAAAGCACTGAATAAGTTTATTGACGATTTTAAGCTGCAAGTGATTGACGAAGAGTACGTCAGCCTTTGTACGGTCTTGGCGGTGGAGAAAAGTCTACTCGACGAGGCAACGTTGGAAGCCATGTCTGAATTTTATGAAATGAAGTACGACTGGCTCGCTACGGTTATCTCCTATATGAAAAAAGAATGGATGCCGACCGAAGAATCCCGCCAATATGCCAGCCAAATCTTGGCCAGCATGCATGGTGCCTCGGTGCTGGTACGTGCTACCGGTCAGTCAGAGTGCTTTGAACAAGCGGTTGCCCCATGGCGTAACCTCGTCGATCGCATTTAATCTTATCCAGCGAGAGCGTTCAGTGTACGCGCTGAACAATGTTAGAATGGCTCCAATTTATGTCATACGGATTGGAGCCAAATTGTGAGCGCATTAACCGAGGATAAGATCAACACCGTCAAAGCGTATTTGATGGGCCTGCAAGATCGCATTTGTCAGCGTCTGGAAGTATTTGAACCCAGTGCTCGTTTCCATGAAGATGCGTGGCAGCGTGACACCGGCGGCATGGGCCGCACTCGAGTGCTGTCAGGTGACGTGATCGAAAAAGGGGGCGTTAACTTTTCCCACGTTCGTGGTGATAAACTCCCGCCGTCAGCCACGGCCGATCGTCCAGAACTGGCCGGTGGTAGCTTTGAAGCCATGGGCGTTTCGCTTGTTATTCATCCGCGTAATCCTTACGCTCCCACATCGCACGCCAATGTCCGTTTATTCGTTGTTCACAAAGAAGGCTTAGACCCGGTTTGGTGGTTTGGTGGTGGTTTTGATCTGACCCCTTATTATGGTGATGATGAAGACTGTATCCAATGGCACCAACACGCGTTCGACTCGTTAGCGCCATTTGGCGAACACTATTACGACCGCTTTAAAGCGTGGTGTGACGAATATTTCTTCCTAAAACATCGCCAAGAGCACCGCGGCATTGGTGGTCTTTTCTTTGATGATTTCAATGAGTTACCGTTCGATGAAAGCTTTGCTCTCATGCAAGCCGTCGGTGATGGCTACATTGAAGCGTACGAACCGATCTTAGCGAAACATCAAAATACGCCATTTGGCGAACATGAACGCGATTTTCAATTACATCGTCGTGGTCGCTATGTAGAATTTAACTTAGTATTTGACCGTGGCACGCACTTTGGTTTGCAAAGTGGCGCGGGGCGCACAGAATCAATACTGATGTCTTTGCCACCAGAAGTGAAATGGACTTACGGCTATGAGCCAGAAGCAGGCAGCCCAGAAGCTGCATTAACGGATTACTACTTAACGGGTCGCGATTGGCTAGGTCGCGCCTAATTTTCATAAGCATAACTAGATCAATGATTGGGGTGTACAGTGGAACAGCTCGCAGTAATTGGTAATCCAATAGAACACAGCAAGTCTCCAGATATTCATCATGCTTTTGCCGCACAAACAGAATTGTCCGTGAATTACACTAAGATTCTGGGCGACTTAGAAGGCTTCGAGCAGCAAGTGCGTGACTTCTTTGCTGACGGCGGCCTAGGCTTAAATGTCACCGTGCCGTTTAAACAGCGTGCTTTTGATATGTGTGACAAACTGAGCAAACGCGCCGAACAAGCCGGTGCTGTGAACACCTTGATGATGGGCAAAAACGGTGAGTTATACGGTGACAACACAGATGGCGCTGGCATGGTACGAGACATTGTCAAAGTACTTGAGCAACCGCTTAAAGATAAGCGTATCTTGGTGTTGGGCGCAGGCGGTGCGGTACGCGGAGTCTTGGGTCCGATGATGGCGCAAAATCCCGACATTATTACCATTGCGAACCGTACGGTGGCCAAGGCGGAAGAGTTGGCATTGCAGTTTAGTTGCGATTACTCAAGCTATGATGACCTTGAAGGGCCGTTTGATATCATTGTCAATGGCTCGTCGGCTAGCTTAGGGGGCGAACTACCGCCACTAAAAGACAGCCTCGTGAGCGATAAAACCTGGGTGTACGATATGGTGTACGGTGCTGAACCGACGGTCTTTATGCAATGGGCCTTTGCCCGTGGTGCGCAAGGCGCGGACGGTCTTGGTATGTTGGTTGGGCAAGCCGCAGAAGCGTTCTTTTTATGGCTTCATAAACGCCCAGAGCAAGCTCCCGTGATTGAGAAACTTCGCGCTGAGATGTAAGGCTTTCAGTTTTAAAATCATAAACTCACCTCGCACTGACTAAACGGCACAGGGATGTGCTGTTTAGTCGACTCGGAGATGATGGCTAAGTCACAATAAATAACTTCATTTCGGAGGTGTCATGAAAGCACAATGGTTTGCGTCGGTAGCGGACATAGGCTACCACCGGTGGCAAGAAGCCATTGGTGAGACTTCTTATCCATTTGCCCAATACGCCTTTTATCAAGCATTAGAAGCGCACAACTGCCTGGGTGATGGAACAGGTTGGTATCCAGAATACCTGCTGGTGATGGAAGACGATGAAAGCCCGGTTGCGATCGCACCGACGTTTTTGAAAACGCATTCGCAAGGCGAGTTTGTGTTTGATTGGTCATGGGCCGAAGCCTATGAGCGCTATGGCTACCCCTATTATCCCAAGCGCATTTGGGCGGTTCCCTATTCGCCTGTGACTGGCCCGCGTCTGTTTACGCATCTAGATCCAAGTGGCCGCTCTGAAGAATACGTGTCTATGTATGCAGCGCTGGCGCCGCTACTGACGCAAGCCAACCAAGATCGTCAGTTCTCCAGCTGGCACTTACTGTTTTGTCGCGAGCATCTTGCCAAACACTTAGGGCAATCTGATGAATACTTACATCGTGTCTCCTGTCAGTTCCATTGGTTTAACAAGGGCTACCAGTCCATGGAGGACTACTTTAGCCATTTCTCCAGCCGCAAACGTAAAAGCGCCCGAAAAGAGCGCGATAAGATTGCTCAACAAGGGCTGCATTTAACCCGTAAACTGGGTTCGGAGTTAACCTCAGAAGAGATACAGTTCTTTTATACTTGCTATCAGAGTACCTACGCTAAACGCGGTCAGACAGGTTATTTAACCGAAGCCTTCTTCCAGCAATTGGTCGATACCATGGCAGATCAAATTTTATTGGTATTGGCGTATAAAGGCGATCAGCCAGTAGGCGCATCATGGTGTTTCTTCGACGATTACTCACTTTATGGCCGTTATTGGGGCTGTATCGAGGAATTTGATTGCTTGCACTTCGAAGCCTGTTACTACCAAGGCATCGAGTTCTGCATCGATAAAGGGTTACAGCATTTTGATCCAGGCACTCAAGGGGAACACAAAATCGCCCGTGGCTTTGAACCGGTCTTTAGCCACAGCATTCACTACATCGACAACCCAGGCTTTCGTGATGCGATCGGCCACTTCTGCAAAGAAGAAGCCGAAGCCGTGCGTGGCTACCATCAAGATACCCACGCGTTACTGCCGTTTAAATCCCCTAACCAGTAGAAACCTCGCTGCGCAAGGGATTAAGCTTCTGAATCGAAGCCATTCCCGCGGTAGCCGCGGTCCTACATTGGCTTTTTCTTAAAAGCTTTGATGCGGACCAAACACTTCGTAATGAATGCGATCTTCGCTCACGCCAAGGCTTAGCAGCTGTTCTTTGACGAACATCATAAAACCTACAGGACCACATAAGTAGAAGTCACCCTCTGATAGCGGCAGTACTTCAGCCACTTGTGCCAGTTGCATTTGGCCGGCTAACACATGATCAGTGTTCTCAGGCGCATCGGTTTCATACCAAGTGTAGTAAGTCAGTGCTAACGTATCCGCTAAGCTGGCAACATGCTCGGCGAATGAGTGTTGTTGAGGGTTACGGCATGCGTGTAGGTAGAAAACAGGGTTTTTACTGCCTTGTGCCGCCAGCGTATCCAGCATTGCGTTCATTGGGGTTAAACCCACCCCTGCTGAGATCAGAACGACTGGACGTTCGCGCTCTTGGTAATGGAAGTCACCGGCTGGTGGCATTAATGCAACTTCATCGCCTTCTTGAACACTTTCGTGTAGATAGTTTGATACCACACCATTTTTCACATCGCTCAGCTCGCGTTTCACGCTAATACGGTAGCTTTTGCCATTCGGGGCCGTAGAAAGGCTGTATTGACGAATTTCATCGAATTCGTGATTGCTTGGATGTAACTTAATGCCCAAGTATTGGCCAGGTACGTAATCGACCACCGCAGCGCCATCCGTAGGCTCGAGCACAAAACTTGTTACCAACTCAGATTCAGGGTGTTTTTTGGCAACGCGGAAAGTACGGAAGTCATCCCAACCACCCTGCTTCGCCGCATTGGCTTTGTATAAATCACCTTCAATCTGAATAAACAGATCCGCCAGTTGTTGGTACGCTGCCCCCCATGCTTCTTCGATGTCTGGTGTGAACGCATCGCCCAGTAATTCACGTAGTGTTTCGATTAAGTGATGGCCGACGATTGGGTATTGATTAGGCTGAATGTTAAAACTGGTGTGCTTGTGAGCAATTCGCATCACGGCGCCCGTCAATACTTCTAAGTTATCGATGTGTGTCGCGTACGCGGCAATGGCATTAAACAAAGCTGCTGGTTGGCGGCCAGTGGCTTGATGCGACATATTGAACACGTCTTTAAGCTCAGGGTTGTGTGCGAACATACGCTTGTAAAAATGTTCGATGATAGCCGTACCAGCAGACGCTAAGACTGGGATAGTGGCTTTGACGGTGTCGATATGAGTTTGCGATAACATAAATAGGCTCCTAAGAACGCTCAAGGTAATAAGCTCGATTGACTGAGCAATTTTCATAACAATTACCTAGATCTATAGCGAAAACAGTGCCAGTTTTAATTTTCCTTAAAAATCATAAGGTTAATAAATTCAATAAATCTGATTTATGTCAATTTGACTCTTTTTAAGATATGTCATTATGCTTTAAATAGGTCAATATGACATATACAAGAACGAATCAGTGAGAACTCTATGATTGCCAGCGATAATCTGCTCCGTTTTGCCTTAGATCTTGCCAGCTCTGTCACGCTTGAAGATCGCTTTGAGCGGCTAATTCGTGCGGTGCGTGCCACCATTGAAAGCGATGCCGTGGTGTTGCTTGTGCATCAAGGTGAGCATCTTCAGCCGCTGGCGCAACAAGGCTTAGTGGATGATGTGATGGGTCGTCGTTTTGTGATTGCTGAGCACCCACGCTTCGCGGCCATCTGTGACTCGTATCAGCCAGTACGCTTTCCGACCGGCAGTACACTGCCTGACCCTTATGATGGCATGGTCGCCGGACACGATGACGGTCTGCCTGTGCATGCTTGTATGGGGATTCCTCTGTATGTTCAAGGGAAGCTACTGGGTGTTGTGACGCTCGACAGCATGTCCCCGGGAGTCTTTGATGACATTGATTCACGGGCACTGGACATTGTCGCGACGATGGCGGCGATGAGTCTTAACACGGCCATGTTGTTGGATCGCCTTGAGCAGAAATCGAAGCATGCGCAAAACCTACTTGTCGAATTAAACGAAGAAGCGCTGCTCAAAGAAGGCAGTGATATGGTTGGCAACAGTCAGAGTATGCAAACCCTTCGACAAAATCTTGAACTGGTCGCGCCCGCCGATCTTGCGGTATTGATTGAAGGTGAAACCGGTGTCGGCAAGGAACTGGCGGCGCGAACGCTGCATCGACTCTCGAAACGTGCCCAAGCGCCGATGGTGTACGTCAATTGTGCGGCCATTCCGGAAAGCTTGATTGAAAGTGAGCTGTTTGGTCATGTGAAGGGGGCGTTTACTGGTGCGGATCGGGATCGAACGGGCAAGTTTACGTTGGCCAATGGCGGCACCCTATTTTTGGATGAAATTGGTGAGCTGCCACTCGAAGCACAGGGGAGCTTGCTGAGAGCCATCCAAAACCAAGAAATTCAAGCCGTGGGGAAAGATACTGTCGAGTACGTCGATGTCCGCATAGTTGCGGCGACCAATCGTAACTTAAAACAAGAAGTCGCCGAAAAGCGTTTTCGAGCCGATTTGTACCACCGTTTGAGTGTGTTTCCGATTACTGTGCCGCCATTGCGAGAGCGTCAGGGCGATGTACTCTTGTTGGCAGGGTTTTTTGCCGAACAACTGCGTCGCAAGTTTGGCTTACAGCAAATTACCCTCAGTGCATCAGCACGTCAGCAATTGCAGCAGTATCCATGGCCAGGCAATGTCAGGGAGCTAGAACACGTACTCTCGCGTGCGGCGTTGTTAGCCAAACAACATACAAATCAAGGGATTACCTGCATTGACGTGACGCATTTGAGTGACCTGGATGCGTTTATAGCGGAGCCTGAACCTTGGGATACACTCGCGATAAGCGAGGATGAAAAGGATGCAGTTGAAACACTCGATTTGAAACAGGCCACAGAAGCTTATCAACGTCGTTTGATTCAACGGGCACTTGATCAATCACAGTTAAACTGGTCGCAAGCCGCACGCTTGTTGTCCATGGATAGAGCAAACTTAGTGCGTTTAGCGAAGCGCTTGGGTATCGAAGTCACTAAGCAGCGCAGTTGATACGCTGCTCATTAGAGGGGATTAAGATTGTGCGGCGTGTTGTGCTTGGCTGACTTGTTGAATACGCCCAGCTGGCACGCTAAATGCGGATACTAAGTATTCACGTAGGTCTTCAGGGTAGCCTAAATCACTGATCGCATCCGACATGCAGTTTAGCCAAACTAAGCGTTCGTGATCGTTGATCTTCAGGTGCGCATGGGCACGAGGCAGTGCGATTTGACCGTATTTCTTTGCATACAGACGTTCACCACCCAACCAACCATGCAAAAACAAGATGAGCTTATTAATCGAAGTCTCAATGGGTTGCGGATGCATGTCGTACAGCGGACGGTAAGTTGGTACTTCAGCCATAATGCGGTAAAAGTTATGCACCAGTTTGGTCAACCCTTCTAAGCCACCCACGGCTTGTAAGGTAGCATCGCCTTCACCGTATACGCTTGTTGTAGTCGCTTCAGTCATTTTTTTGTTCCGCAGCGGCTGCTTTATCCGCTTTCGCTTTGTCCATTTTGATGGAGTTGCGGTAACCGCCTAACGCCGCTAAAGCGCCAATGACTAAACTCATGTACATTGGAATATCAAACAACATGGTAATGCTGACAAAGACACAGCCAACGGCGAGGCCCTCAAGAACAGGTTTTAGTGCTTTTTTCATAAAATTCCCCAAAATTTTCGACGCTGAGTTTAGCAAAATACCGACTATTTTAAAGCAAATTGTGGAAAAAACACCCACTTATCCAGAAGTCAATATGTTTGCCTTGGGATACAAGATGAGCGGTTTGTTTTGTGGATAAACAAATTCAAAGAGTGGATTGTGGGTATAAATGGTGTTTATTTCCCTGGCTTGCAGTTGAAAACTTTCTAGTATTCCCTGTTTTGTGTATAAAGTGCTGTTATGTCCACAAGTGAATATTTTTCTTTGGCAGTGCATAAAACAACCACTTATCCACAATAAGTGGATATCCACAGACGACCTATTGTTGAGGCTTGTATTGTTTTATCAACATCTTATAAAGCGCTTTCAAAAAGACGGTGAATTGAACCTAAAAATTTGGCGCATGGCTTGGCCGCCGATGGTTGCCAATATCACCACGCCTCTATTGGGATTGGTGGATACGGCGGTCGTGGGTCATCTAGGGACAGCCGTACATCTTGGCGCTGTTGCCATTGGCGCGAGCATTTTTAGTTTTCTATTCTGGGCGTTTGGCTTTTTGCGTATGGGCTCCACCGGATTGACCGCGCAAGCGCTCGGCCGAGAGGATGGCCGCCAAGTTCGAGCATTGTTATTGCAGTCCATTACTATGGGCGTGGGACTCGGCTTGCTGCTGATTCTGTTGCAAACCCCAATCATTGAGCTTGCCCTCTACTTTATGGCACCCAGTGCTGAATTAGAGCCTTGGGCGAGAGCCTATTGTGAAGCGCGTATTTACAGTGCGCCTGCCGTGTTGGCGGGTTATGCGCTCATGGGATGGTTTTTCGGTGTACAGTATTCTAAAGGCCCGCTTTGGATGCTGTTGGTGATCAACATTGCCAATATGGTATTGGATTACGTGGCGGTGTATCAGTGGGACATGGCCAGTGTTGGCGTCGCTTGGGCGACCGTAGCGTCTCATTACTTGGGTGTTATGGTGGCGTTATTCTTCGCGGCGAAACAATTACGACGTTTTGACGGCCATGTGCCGTTAATCGACTTATCGAAATGGCGTACTTATATCGAATTGATACAAGTGAATCGTTATTTGTTTGTGCGCACGATTTTACTGCTTACCGTGATGAGCTTCTTTACCGCGCAAGGGGCTCGCCTAGGGGACTCGGTCCTAGCGGCCAACGCGGTGTTGCTGACCTTTCTAATGATTATCTCCAATGCTTTGGATGGCTTTGCTTTTTCCGTGGAAGCGCTGTGTGGCGAGTCTCTCGGCCGTAAGCAAAAAGCGCTGTTTCAAAAGGTGATACGGCTATCAACCTATTGGGCACTGCTCGCTGCTGTACTCTTGATGCTGATTTTTAGCGCTTTTGGCGGCATGATCATTGATTTACTGACCAATGTTGAATCGGTTCGCGCTGACGCCAAACTGTACCTGCCTTGGTTAATCGCTTTCCCACTGTTGGGTATTTGGTCGTATATGCTCGATGGTATTTTCATCGGCACGACCAGTGTGAAACAGATGCAAAACACCATGATCGCCAGTGTTCTAGGCATCTTCTTTCCATTGTGGTTTGTCACCCAAGGGTTCGGCAACCATGGCTTATGGTTCAGTATGGCGGTGTTCTTTGTCGCCCGCGCAATCACCCTTTGGTGGTGTTACCGCCGCAATATGAAAGCCGGCGTTTGGTTTGATGCATCATAACTTACCAATCGCCGTTTTCTGTGCGTCGTAAGGAGCGTTGAATACGTGATGCCTCGCGGCGCATTTCCAATAAGTTATCTTCAACAAATATCAGATGGGAGTGAACTGCGGCGCGGGCTTCCTCTGGTTGGCCTGCCATGATCGCATCGTACAACGCTTTATGCTGTGCCATAACGTGACCGCGTGCGGCTTTTTTTTCAAATAAGTTGGTTAAGTTCGCCGAAATACTTTTTTCCAATGTGGAGAACAGGCTGCGTAAAGTATGCAGCAGGACAACATTGTGAGCACATTCCGCAATGGCCATGTGAAATTCTGCATCGAGTTTGGATTCTTGGCTGGCATCTTCTCTAAGGTTTGCTTCCACGAGGGCGTCATAGCGTTTGGTGAGCATGACTTTGTCTGCATCGGTAGCGCGCAAAGCGGCGTAATAAGCCGATAGTCCTTCTAATGCGTCTCGAAATTCGAGTTGATCGTAGAGAAACTCATCGTGTGAACTGAGCAGCGCCTGTAATGGGTCAGTAAACGAAGACCCGAGTTGTTCTGACACGTACGTGCCACCGCCATGTTTGGAATTAAGCACACCTCGGGCGGCTAATTTCTGGATGGCTTCGCGTAACGACGGACGCGAGACTTCAAATCGTTCGGCTAATTCTCGCTCTGGCGGTAATTTTTGCCCCGGCTTAAACGTCCCTTCTAAAATCATGGTTTCCAGCTCTTGCATGATGATGTCTGAGATTTTTGGTTGCTTTACTCGCCCAAAGTTACGCTTTTCCATTGATAGCTGCCTTTTCTGCGGCTCTACGCCATTGGTTTGAATGAACTTTATATATTTGGTATTACCAATATTGGAGTTTTTAACATAATAATGGGGGTCTTTCAAATCATGTGGATAAGTTTAAAAGTGGTAAAACCAATGCTAATTTTCGCGAAAATGTCGACAAAAGTCTTAAATATAACCGGTTGACAAAATTATGACATGTTCTTATCTTTGCCATACTGTGATTAGGTAAATTGGTATGACCAATTTATTTGATCTTGGATAAACTCTTCAAATGACTGGGAGTATTTGAAGGGGAACGATAAAAATAACCATATCCAAATAAAGGTCTGACATATGAACACTACGGTTAAAACGTTGCTTACCGGCACAGCCTTGGCTGTTTCTCTTGCTTCACTCGCGCCACAAGTAGCGCTGGCGGCAGACAGTAAAGTGTTGCTGAAAGTCCCAGTGGCTTTCTCGACAAACTTGCCAAGCCTAGGCTCTCCAATTCTTAAAGTGGCTGATCAGTTAAAACTGGTGTCCAACAATACCCTGCGTATGAAAGTATACGAGCCTGGGAAATTGGTTGCGCCATTTGAAATTCTTGATTCGGTTTCTCGTGGCAAAGTAAACGCTGGTTTTACCCTAGCGGGTTACTGGGCCGGTAAGATTCCTGCCTCACCAATTTTCTCTTCTGTTCCATTTGGTCCTGAAGCGTCTGAGTATCTGGCGTGGATATACTACGGTAATGGTCTGAAACTGTATCAAGAGATGTACGATCAAGCGGGTTACAACGTTCACGTGGTGCCATGTGGTATTACACCGCCAGAAACCTCTGGTTGGTTTTCAAAACCTATTGAGAAGCCGGAAGACTTAGATGGCTTGCGCATGCGCTTCTTTGGCTTGGGTGGCAAAGTGATGGAGAAGCTGGGCGTATCGACGTCGCTACTGCCAGGCTCTGAAATCTTCCCCGCCCTTGAAAAAGGCGCCATTGATGCGACGGAATTCTCGATTCCTTCAGTCGATAAAAACATCGGTTTCCATAAAATCGTCAAGTACAACTACTTCCCTGGTTGGCATCAGCAAGCCACATTGGCAGAGCTGTTGATCCATAAAGACACATGGAATGACATGTCAGAAAGTCATCAAGCGCAAATTAACCAAGTATGTAAAGCCTCTGTTGCAGACTCCTTAGCACAAGGTGAAGCTGAGCAGTTTGCCGTGATGAAAGAAAACGTTGAAAAACGTGGTGTGGTGATCAAGCAGTGGAGCCCTGAAATGCTGAGTACGTTCAAGTCGGCTTGGGACGAAGTGGTGCTAGAAGAAACATCGAAAGACCCATTCTTTGCCAAAGTGTGGCAAGACCTATCTGAGTTCCGCGACGGTTATAAAGTATGGGGCGAAAACGCTTTTCTACCTCGATAACGCTATCTGAGTGATTGCCAAATGCCAGCAAGCTTTTGAGTTTGCTGGCTTTTCTGACTGATTTTACAGGAGAGTAGCGTGTCTCATTCTGATTCCGACGCTTTGCCAACTGTGCCCTTTGCAACCTTTCTAGAGAAAATTGTATTAGGCAGTGGGCGTCTATTTGCTTGGTCTTACGTCGCCTTGATTGCCGTCATACTGCTGCAAGTCGTGCTGCGCTATGGCTTTAACCATGGCATGGTGCTACTGGAAGAACTGCAATGGCATCTGTACGCCATTGGCGTCATGTTTGGTGTGTCCTATGCGCAAGTGACGAATAGCCATATTCGCGTGGATTTGCTGCATAACACCTTGTCTGCTCGTGCTCGTCATTTGTGGGAAGTCTTTGGCATTGTGTTTCTATTGTTCCCGTTTATCTATGTGGTCTTTGACACGAGCTTGCCGTTTGTCTACGACTCTTGGCGCATCAATGAAACCTCCGCTTCTCCGACAGGCCTGTCTTATCGTTGGCTGATCAAGTCGGTCATCCCATTGAGCTTTGCATTGCTGTTCTTATCAAGTTTGGCGCGTCTAATCCGTACCATTGCAGCACTGCGCCGAGGTTAACACTATGGAAATGAATGAAATTTTAGTCATCGCGATGTTTATTACCTTCATCGCGTTGCTGTTCACGGGCTTCCCTGTTGCCTTCGTTTTAGGCGGTGTGGGGGTAGCGTTTGCCTTCATTGGCTATCTATCTGACATCTACTTAGACACGTTCACGGGGTTAGATTATTTAACCTTAAGTTTGGTGGTCAACCGTATTTATAAAGTCATGGATAACTGGGTCATGGTGGCGTTACCCATGTTTATCTTCATGGGCATCATGCTGGACCGCTCCGGTGTCGCCGAGCGATTGATGCAATCGATTCAACAGCTGTTTGGTCGAGTGCGCGGTGGTTTAGCCATTACGGTGACGTTGATCGGTATTATCTTGGCGGCCTCGACGGGGATTGTTGGCGCGTCGGTGGTGTTATTGGGATTGATGTCGCTCCCTGCAATGCGTGCGCAAAATTACAACAAACCCTTAGCACTGGGCACCATTGCCAGCGCCGGTACACTGGGGATTTTGATTCCACCGTCGATCATGTTGGTGATCATGGCGGATCAATTAGCTCTGTCCGTGGGTGACTTATTTATGGGCGCGGTGGCTCCAGGCTTTTTGCTAGGTGCGATGTACATCTTTTTTATTCTCGCGGTGGGCATTATTCGCCCGAGCATGTTCCCTTTGCCTGAGGACGTGAAAAAAGTCGATTGGCCGATTATTTGGAACGTATTTAAAAGTATTTTGCCGCCAGTGGCATTGATCTTCGCCGTACTGGGGTCGATCTTCGCGGGTATTGCAACAGCAACGGAAGCTTCCGGTGTCGGTGCGTTTGGCGCAACGGTATTGGCATGGTGGAATAAGAAACTCAACTTCAGCGTTTTCAAGGACGTGTTGAAAGGCTCTTACAATACAACCGCTTACATTTTTGCGGTCTTCCTAGGCGCAACGTGTTTTGCCCTCGTTTTGCGTGAATTAGGGGGTGATGAGCTGATCGAATCTTGGCTGCATGCTCTGCCATTCGGTGACTACGGTATTATCGTCTGTGTGCTGTTGATTATCTTTCTGCTGGGCTTCTTCTTAGACTGGATCGAGATCACCTTGATCGTATTGCCATTACTGGCACCGGTCATTTCTGCGCTGGATCTAAACATCAACGGCTATGGCGTAATCGATAATCCAGAGCTGGTATGGTTCGTGATGTTGGTCGCGATGGCACTGCAGACCTCCTTCCTGACACCGCCGATGGGCTTCTCATTGTTTTATTTGAAAGGTGTGTGCCCGCCAGATGTGAAACTGTCAGACATCTACAAAGGGGTAGTGCCGTTTATTATCCTGCAGTTAATGGCACTGGCAATCATTGTCGCGTGGCCGCAGCTGGTACTATGGTTACCTGCAATGGCTTACGGCAGTTAGAGAAAAGGATAGAAGAGCGATATGAAACCGCAATATCAAGCGTTATACGACACCTTAGCGCAACGCATCGATCGCGAGCGTTTAATTCATGACCCGTTGCGCACCCTCGCTTACGGCACAGATGCGAGCTTTTACCGCCTTGTGCCGCAGCTTGTGGTACGTGTGCATGACGAAGACGAAGTGCGGTTCGTGCTGCAACAGACCCGTGCGCTTGATATTCCGGTGACGTTTCGTGCCGCCGGGACCAGTCTATCAGGGCAAGCCGTGACAGAATCGGTACTGATTCAACTGTCGGATCAATGGAAAGGCTATCGCATTCACGATCACGGCCATTCGGTGTCGTTGCAGCCCGGTATCATTGGTGCCCGAGCCAACCAGCTATTGGCGCCTTATCAACGCAAGATCGGCCCGGATCCAGCCTCGATCAATGCCTGTATGATTGGCGGCATTGCCGCCAATAACGCCAGTGGCATGTGTTGTGGTACCGCACAAAACAGCTACCACACCGTGAAAAGCATGCGCGTGATCATGGAAGATGGCACCTTGCTTGATACGTCCGATGAGCACAGTCGTACAGCGTTTCGCGAAAGCCACGCAGATTTGCTGTCTGAATTGGAAACACTTGCGGACAGCGTGAAAAATAACAGCGATTTAGCCAATAAAATCAGGCACAAATACAGGCTAAAAAATACCACAGGGTACAGTCTGAACAGTTTGGTCGATTTTGAGGATGCGTTCGACATTCTGACCCACTTAATGATCGGCTCAGAAGGCACACTGGGATTTATCAGTGAGGTGACCTATGAAACGGTTGAAGATCATCCGATCAAAGCCGCGGCACTGATTTATTTCCCTGATATGGAAGCGACCTGTCGTGCGGTGACGGTTCTAAAAAGCACGCCTGTCTCCGCGGTTGAACTGATTGACCGTGCTGGTCTTCGTACTGTCGCCGGCAAACCGGGCATGCCAGCTATTTTGGCGGACTTAGGCGATGACGTCGCTGGCCTGCTGATCGACGTTCGTGGCAGTACAGCCGATGAACTCGATCAAAAAGTACAACAGGTAACACAATCATTGCAGGGTATGAACGCGCTGTATGAGATTGAATTTACCCAAGAAAAAGCACTCTACGATACCTACTGGAAAATCCGCAAAGGCATGTTTCCCGCGGTGGGCGCCGTCCGGAAAGTTGGCACCACCGTCATCATTGAAGATGTCGCGTTTCCCGTGGAACAATTAGCGGAAGGCGTCGCGGAACTGCAGGGCGTCTTTCAAAAGTACGGTTACCGCGAAGCTATCCTGTTTGGCCACGCGCTAGAAGGCAACTTGCATTTTGTCTTTACCCAAGGCTTTGATGATCCGGCGGAAGTAACACGTTACGAAGCGTTGATGGATGAAGTGGCGCAATTGGTGGCGGTGAAATACAACGGCTCGCTAAAAGCAGAGCACGGCACGGGCCGCAACATGGCACCGTATGTGCTGCTGGAATGGGGGCAACAAGCTTACGACATCATGTGGCAGTTGAAAAAAGCCTTTGATCCTAAAGGCTTACTGAATCCCGATGTGATACTCAGTCATAACGCTAATATCCATGTGCAAAATCTAAAGCCCTTACCGCAAGCCAACGACAAGGTAGATACCTGCATCGAGTGTGGCTTCTGTGAGCACGCTTGCCCTTCCCGCGATCTGACCTTAACACCACGCCAGCGCATCGTACTGTGGCGTGAAATACAGCGTTTAGAGCGCTCTGGTGAATCGCCCCAGCGTCTTGCTGAGTTGCGAGAAGAATACAGTTACCAAGGCGTCGATACCTGCGCCGCGTGTGGCTTATGTTCAATGCAATGTCCTGTCGGCATTAATACGGGCGACCTGACTCGCGAGCTGCGACATGAGCGTTATCAGGACACCAAAGTTGGCTATTGGATCGCCGATCATTTTGCCGGCGTCACCAAAACCGCACGCACGGGGCTTGCTGTCGCGGGCACGATGCGAGGTGCCTTGGGTAACGGCGCTATGAAAGCGGTGACGGGCGTGGCCCATAAAGTCAGTGGCGGCATGGTGCCTAACTGGCATCCGCAAATGCCCACAGCCGCGTCTATGCCAAAACGTATTCCTATGGTCAATGACGAACGCCCCAGCGTCGTCTACATGCCCAGTTGTGCCACCCGTGTTATGGGCGCAGGCCCAGATGCTTCTGACAAACGTCCTGTGATGGAAGTCATGTTGTCTGTACTCGAAAAAGCGGGTTATAACGTGATTGTACCTAAAGACGTCGAAAACCAATGCTGTGGCATGGCGTTTCAATCTAAAGGCCAATTTAACGCAGCAGCGAAAAAAGCAAAGGATATCAACACGTTACTAATGGACGCCAGTCAAAAAGGCGCATTACCGATCGTGTGTGACACCAGCCCATGCTTACTCACCATGAAAGACACGCTGGATCCATCCTTGAAACTGTACGAGCAAGTACAGTTCCTTGCAGAGCAAGCGCTGCCGAAGCTTACTATTGAACGCAAAATCCCAAAAATGGCCCTGCACATCACCTGCAGCACCACCCGTATGGGCTTGGGTCAAACGTTTATCGACTTGGCGAGACAGTTGGCAGACGATGTTGTGATACCGCCTGATATTACCTGCTGTGGCTTTGCCGGAGACAAAGGATTCTCCACACCTGAGCTGAACCAAAGCGCACTCAAAACTCTGAAAAGCGCTGTACAAGACTGTGATGTCGGCTATTCCAACTCCCGCACCTGCGAGATAGGTTTAACCGAGCATTCGGGGATAGAGTACCAGTCGATCGTGTATCTAGTAGATCAACTGACACATTGAGCTCACCCCTTCCGGCACTGTCGCGTTTCGGGTTCCCTCCCCTTGTTTTTTTAAGGGGAGGGTTACAACCAAAACGTGGTGTATAACCCAAACACACAGACGAGTAACAGCGCCCAGCCGATGAATTTGAAGAACACAGGCGTTTCGGCCTTTTGAATTTTGTCGTAAAAATGCTGGCCGATCAGGTGCCCAATGAAAGCACAAGGCAGCAACCACAGCTGATGGATCAGTTGCAGATCGACGCCCGCAATCAGGAACGAGACCATCTTGATGCAGACCAAGATGAACCACAGCACAAACAAGGTATCGCGTAACTGATGGCGCGGTACTTTGGTGGCAAACACTGAAACAATCAATGGCGCGCCGATTAATGACGTGCCGCTCACATAACCACCCATCATCAGCAGACCGGTGCTGACAACAGGGCTGTTGCTGTAGAACGGTTTAGCCAGAATATAAGACACGGCAAACACCGCAACGATGATGAAAATCACCCCAGTCACAATGTCATGGGGCAAGGTCAGCAAACCAAATACACCGATCAATTTTGGGACAATCATAATCCCCAGCGCTTTGCGCAAATAGCCCCATGCGATATTGCCCGTAGCTTCGCCGTGCTCTGTGGTGGCGTGTTCCTGTTTGGCTTTTTGCGAGCCTCGCCAGGCGATCCAGCTCGAAAACACCAGTAAATGAATCGAAATGATGGGTAAAAATACCAGTGGGTCGTTATGGACGAGCAGTAGAAATGGCAATGCTAAGACGGCACCGCCAAAGCCTAATCCTGTACGGACAAAGCCGCTCCAAATAAAAATCCCTGCGATGGCAGCGTACTGCCACCAAACTAAATGTTCCATGATGAGGTGGTCTCGTTTGAATCTGAGTGGCTAAATTATGAGGGTTTGAACCACGCTTGGCTATGGAGAAAGGCCATCAACTCATCGCGTACCAGTGTTGCTCTGACAGATAAACTGCGGCGATACGGCCATACCACATAGATTTCGCGCGATCGACCACGCCATTCAGGTAGAACACGCTTGAGCTGCCCTGCTTGAATCTCGTCATACACAAGACTTTCGGGTAAAAACGTCACCCCGTGCCCATGTTTGACAAGGTTGACTGAGATGCGCATATCGTTACAGGTGTGGCGATGGGGCTTATCGATGGTTTGCTCCGCGCCAGACGCATCGTGAATCAAATGCCACTCATTAAACAGCTGCCCTGCAATACTTTGTGTTTGTTCCAGTTGCTCTATCGTCTCGGGAAAAGGCGACAAACTGGGTGAAGCCACCAATATTCCTTGTATTTCACCCACCTTACGTTGAATTAACGATTGATTGCTGGACTGGCCAGAGCGCAAAGCGAGGTCTGCTTGAGTATCTTGTAAGCTTTGAAAATCATTACTCAGCTCAATACGAAGTGAAATTTGTGGGTACTTGATGGCGAACAGAGGCCAAAACTCATCCAACGGCCCCGCACCAAGGTTCGTCGGCGCGAGGATCTTCACCTCCCCTTCTAAACTGTTTAGCGTGTGGTCCAAATCGGAGATACGTTGGTCGAGGGCTTCGATAAATTCCGCGCACTCACGATAATAAGACGCCCCCGTCGTTGTCAGCGTCAGGCCTTTGGTAGAGCGATGCAGCAACACCGAACCAAGGGTGCTTTCAAGATTCGCTATACGACGTGACACCGTTGCGATGGTCATACCCAACTTCTCGGCTGTTGCCGTCAGGCTTTTGGTTTGCGCCGCGGTGATAAAGATTTTTAGATCATCTAGCATTTTGCATATTTGTAAAAAGGGTTCTTAAAAGTGTCTATTTTTACCAATATAGCGATTTGTTATGCTGTATGCATTGTTAAACTTATGCAGTAACGCAGAGGCTTCCTATGAAACACCGTATTATTTTCGCCACCATGATGTCTTTTGTGCTGTCGTTGTTGATGTCCGCTTGGATTACTTTTTTGAACATTGGCCTGCACCCTGACTTTGTATCATTCTGGATGCACGCATGGGTATTGGCATGGCCGGCGGCGGGTGCGATTTCATTTTTATTCGCGCCCTTCTTGCATCAGCTGGCCCATCGCTTGGCGGAGAAAGTGTAAGCACTGAAAAAGACGCTGGTTTAATGGACGCCTTCCAGTTCCAATAGCACGGCTTTGCGTTCGAGCCCGCCCGCATAGCCTGTGAGTTTACCGTTGCTGCCGATCACTCGGTGGCACGGTACCACAATGGAAATCGGGTTTTTGCCATTGGCGAGCCCCACCGCACGCACGCCTTTCGGGTTGTCGATGGCATTCGCGATGTCTTGATAGCTGCGTGTTTCACCAAAAGGTATGGCGCAGAGCGCTTGCCAAACGCTTTGCTGAAACGGCGTTCCTTGAGCCGCCAGCGGCAAATCAAACACCGTCAGCTGGCCCGCAAAATACGCATCAAGCTGGCGGCAGGCTTCGATGGTCAGCTCAGATGGATTCGACGTATGCGCGCCCGACGCTTCGACAAATCGAATCGCCGTAATGCCCTCCTCAGTCGCTTGAATATGAATCAGTCCACATGGGCTTTGAAGGTATTGGTTGTACATAGCAGGCTCCTTATTTTTGATGACATCGGCCATGTGCCACAACTGAATGGCTAAATAACTGCGCCAGGGTGCCGCGCGCTCAGGTTGGATCGGCAGCGTATCGGTCATAGTGCGCACGATTAAGTCGCCGGCTAACGTTCTGTCTGGGTCGCTCAATCCGCGCATCATTATATAATCCAGCGTCCAAGGGCCAATGCCTTTTAACGCGAGTACGGCGTCGGGCGAAAAGTCTTTGGTGTCGGTAGTGGCCATATAATGGGCAAACGCTCGCAAGGTGTTTTTTCTCGCTTGCGGCATTTTAAAAAAGGCTAGGTCACTGGCCGCGACCGCCTCTGGCGTCGGAAACGTCAGGCCGAAGCCATTGTCTTGCCCTAAGGCTTGAGTCAGTTTGTTGATTTGGGAAATGGCCGCTTTCACCGCCACTTGCTGACCTAAAATGGCTCGGCACCCTGCTTCAAACACACTCCAAACACCAGGTAACCGCAGCCCTTCGACCGCCTCATCAGGGTTGATGCCCGCCGACAAGAGCGCTTGGAAAATAAGATCAGGATCGGCATTGAGGTCGAGCACGCGCGTTAACGTCGCCAGTATGTTAGGTGCCGCTTGCAACGTATCAATCGATACGCTCACTGCAAACCCATTGTGCTCGGGTTGATGCTCTGCATAAATCCAACCATTGACGCCATCCTCGCTAAATACACGTCGATAGCTGCTATCACGCACCTCTTCTACCTTGGTAATAGCGCGCCTACGCAAGAAGTCCCGAACCATCGCCCATGGGTAAGGCGGACGATACGCAAGAAAGAGCGTTAACTGAGGCACAGCTTGTTCTAAGCCGTCGGGGTTGGCGCGACGCAGTTGCGAAGGGGTTAATGACCAATGGTTTTTCATCGCGCTCTGCAAACGTCTGGCGGAGTGAAAGCCAACGCTCGATGCCACATCCTCAATCGGCAGACGGGTTTGCTGCAACAAACGCTTAGCAAACATTAGCTGATGGTAAAGCTGAACGCTCTTAGGCGACAGGCCTAACTCGGCATGAATCAATTTATGTAAGTAACGCTCGGAGATGCCCAAACGCTCGGCAATCGTGCTAATCGGCTCCGGTGGCAGATTCGACAGCAGCGTTTGCGCTCGCGTGGCCGTGGTTTGAACGCCCTGCCAAGCACAGGAACCGGGCGCACTGTCGGGTCGGCAACGTAAGCACGGTCGAAAACCATCGCGCATCGCTTCAAGTGCTTGCAGATAGTAGGCAACGTTGGATTCGTTCGGCAAACGCGCAGGGCAAATAGGACGACAGAAAATCCCCGTACTTTTGACCGCCACGAAAAATGTCCCGTCAAAGCGCGGATCACGCGCCAGCCTTGCTTGCTGAAAGGCCGATCGCTGCTGACTAGAAAGCGTATTACTGCTCATCCCGATTACCCATTAAAAAAGAGTGTCAGCAACAGTGTAAAGCAACACCCCCGAAAACATGCGACGAAATCGGAACTCAATAGAACCCCTTCACATCTGTGGGTTGGCGATACCACGCATTTGCTTCGCTTAGCAAAGCGTTTGTATGACCCGATTGTATCGGGGACACGTTGTACGACCTCGCTGTGCGAGGGAATCCGCCCCCGCTCCGCTTCACATCTGTTGGTTTGAGCTGCCATGCATTTGCTTCGCTTGCGCAATGTCTCATGCCGAGACCGTCAGCGCGAATCAAACGCATGACATCGCTTAGGAAAGCATTTGTACGACCCGATTGTATCGGAGACACGTAGTACGACCTCGCTGCGCGAGGGAACCCGCCCCCGCTCCGCATCTAACCTGCTGGTTTGCAATGCCATGCATTTCCTTCGCTTGCGCAATGTCTCGTGTCGGGACCGTCAGCGCGAATCAAACTCACGGCATCGCTTAGCAAAGCATTTGTACGACCCGATTGTATCGGGGACACGTTGTACGACCTCGCTGCGCGAGGGAATCCACCCCTGCTCCACTTCTCATCTGCGGGTTGGAGCAGCCATGCATTTCCTTCGCTTGCGCAATGTCTCGTGCCGAGACCGTCAGCGCGAATCAAACGCATGGCATCGCTTAGCAAAGCGTTTGTACGACCCGATTGTATCGGGGACACGTAGTACGACCTCGCTGTGCGAGGGAACCCGCCCCCGCTTCGCTTCACATCTGCTGGTTGGAGCTGCCATGCATTTCCTTCGCTTGCGCAATGTCTCGTGCCGAGACCGTCAGCGCGAACCAAATGCATGGCATCGCTTAGCAAAGCGTTTGTACGACCCGATTGTATGATAGCTAGGAGTATTCACTCCCCGTAATGTGACCGTGCTCTGATAATCACCACGACACAGCGGCCATTCTCGATCCGGTAGACGATTCTGTCTTGAAAGCTTAAGCGAACCGAGTAATAGCCCTTTAGGTCGCCGACGAGTGGCTTGCCAGTTTCAGGAGCGACAGAGATTTTGTGGCGCAGAATATCTTTTAGCTTGTCCTTAAGCTTTGGGGTTAGCTTGGCAATATCCTTTTGCGCCTGTTTGGTGAACTCTATATGGTAGGGCTTCTCTGTCACAGAGGTTCCCCAAACACATCGTCAAAGCTATCGGTTTGGCCTTCATCGGCTTCTTTAACAGATTGATCGAATGTCTGTTTGAAATGGGGTTGTGACAGCAAATGTAGCGTTTCTTGCAAACTTTCGTAGTCTTCTGCAGACATGATCACCGCATTGCCAGTCTTATGTTGTACCTCAATGATCTCGTGCTGCTGATTGGTTTGTTTAATCAACTCGAAAAATGATTTTCGAGCTTCTGTCGCCGTCATGGTTACCATGATGAATATCCTCTATGAACGTACCATAAAGCGTACCACTTAGTATTTTGAGAAGTATATTAGTATTTAGCTATTCAGATAAACTATTGGTCGCTTTTTAAGCTATCGGGGACACGTTGTACGACCTCGCTGCGCGAGGGACCCCGCCCCCGCTTCGCATCTAACCTACTGGTTTGCAATGCCATGCATTTCCTTCGCTTGCGCAATGTCTCGTGCCGAGACCGTCAGCGCGAATCAAACGCATGACATCGCTAGCAAGGCTTTTGTACGACCCGATTGTATCGGGGACAAAGCAGCGTCCTAGATGATAATAAGCAGGGTTCAAACTACTATTAGCCTGTTTTGATTGGCACTCATTTGAAAATAGATTAGTGTGTCAGCATAGCGTCAAGGAAGACGAGAGCTACACATCTTTTCCTCTCCCTGACTCGCACGGTTATTTAGAAAAACGCGCATACTTGTTTTTACAGTGAGAGAGCGCCTGAAGATTCTTTTTAACCCTGTAATAATCAAATGTTTAGCAACCTTAGCCTTAAGGTGCTAAACAGAATAACCCGCACGTACGGTATGTTGCATAAACGAGCATTCGCGCTATTAAGCTGTTAGTACACTAAGTAACCATAGAGGGAGTCGAAATTGAAAGAATTGAAAAACAAACCAGAAACAGTCTCTGATCTACAAGAATACCTGAAAAGCCTGTACGGCGATGTCAATGCGGGTCGTGATGTAGAGTACATCTTTTCATACCTGTTTAGGAATGTTTCGTACCTCTCTCGAGCCATACCAAGGAAACAAAATTGTGTCCAAAACTTTATAAAAACATTTTCTTGGCTTTTTGCTATAGCTAATAAATTAGAAATTGATCTTCAAGAGTCATATTTGCGGAAATACCCTGAAGTTTGCCCCTATTGCATTACGAGCCCCTGCGTTTGCTCAAAAACAAATAAGAAGCCTGTTTCGTATATAAAAGAATGGAAAATACAGGAAGAGCTTGGTATTAAATATAATATTGCTAGGTCGGCAAACCCTAACCCTTCGATTGACTCATTTGTTAAAAAGACAAACGATCTATATCCTGCAAATACACATATTTGGAAGGCTGCAGGGCCAACTTTTCATTTCTTTAGGCTTCTAGAGGAGCTAGGGGAGGTTCACGAAGCATACACTTCGTTTTGTAAAGGAACAAAAAATAAAATTGAAATTGAAAATGAGCTTGCTGATTGCTTTGCATGGATATTATCCGCTTGGGGAATCTACTATTTAGGAGAAAGCTTACAGGATAGTTTTATTACCTACTACTACAATTCGTGCCCTGTTTGTAGCTCTGATCCATGTAAGTGCGAAGCATATTCTGATAGAGGAGAGATGCTCGTTAAGATTGAGGAATTAAGGCTGTATCGCGATAAAGTCGCCGAACTAATCGAAGCTGCGCCTGACCATAGTGAGCTTCTTAAAAGTGTAATCGAAGATTTAGAGTTTGCAGAAAAACAGGGGAATACCACAGTCGCGATAAGTGCAATTAAGCAAAGTGAATCCGCTCTGCAAAAGGTATCAGGAGAGCTAAAGCACGTTGATAGCTCCGCAAAGTCTATAAAATCAATTATTTCATCGGCTACCGCCATACTTCAAAGTTTCAACTGGCTTTCCTAAGTGCCGGCTTTTGGGTTTGTACTAACAAACAGCTCAAACCGACCTTCACTGCGTTGCTCGTTTTGTGCGTTACCGCTACGCTTGCACAAAACAATCAACTCCGTTCCGGCGGCTTAGCTGGGCGTGGGCAGGAACAAAACTTAACTGCCCGCCCCCTCATCGCTTCTTAACTTCCAACCCTAGCTCAAATCCGCAGGCTTTGGCGTACTTAAGTAAAGTCTGCCAGCTTGGGTTGGCGTTGCCTCGCTCTAGTCGGCTAATGTTGCTTTTTTGCGTGTGCATGCGTTCGGCGACTTGTTCTTGAGTAAGGCCAGCTTTGGTGCGCATGGAAAGCAGTTGATCGATTAAGGAAAACTCGCTTTCTAAGTTGTTGTATTCGTCACGCACCTCAGGGTTCGACAAAGCACGTTGTTTGAGATCTTTTAAACTCATTTCGACTGCACCTCTTTTTGTCTATGCTTGGCTATGGTCAATTCTTTTTTAGGCGTCTTTTGGCTTTTTTTGACAAATGCGTGCAAGACTATAATTTCATTACCTTTTAAGTAGCAAAACAAGCCTCGTCCAATACCTTCTTGTGCTTTTGCCCGTATCTCGAATAATCCATCGCCCATCGGCTCTGTATGGGGAGAACCTAGGTTGGCACCGTGGCGCTCCATGAGCTCTAATAATCGAATCATTCTTGCTTGTATTTTGGGTGGCATTGATAAGATTGACTCTTCAACGCCACTGTAAAACTGTAACTTCCAACTCATGATTCCCTCCATGAAAAGTTATCCTTTATGATAACTTTTGTTGGTTGTTTTTTCAACAATTCTACTCAAGCTAATCGGGGTCGGATGAAAATAACCACTGAATGTTTTGATGCAAAAGCCTTGGGTGGTCTATTGCAAATCAGCGCTTGAATATCGCTCGACCTTGGTGACGTATTTAGCACGCTATAGCCATCGTATTGCCTTATCTAACAACCGCTTCCAAGTGTGGAACAACGACAAAATCAGCCTTCAATATCGAGACTATCGTTCCGGCAAGCAATCGCTTTTAACACTCACGCCACAAGAACTGGTAAGGCGTTTTTTACTGCATGTCTTACCCAAAGGATTTATGAGAATCAGGCACTATGGCTGTTTATCGAATGCCATAAGAGCCAAGGTGAAGAAGCGGGTAGATAATCAGTTAGAGATATACGAACCGCGAACCAAGAACGACAGTGAAAAGGCAGCTGAATCAGGATGTTCGTGTCCTGCTTGTGGCGAGCGTGCTGTGATGTATCTTGGTGATGTCACTGAGAATAAAGCGGCAAAAATGGTCCCCATGTTGTCATGGGACAATAGCAGTTAGCGTTAGCAAACGGCGAGATCAGCGTATAAAAACAGATCAGGTCAAAAGGCCTGAGGGAATCGCTTGCCTCACAAGTCAAATCACGCTACAAAAGGGTTTATTATGAACCAACATAGCGGCGATCAAAGACGATCTGAAGCGGCATAGTCCAAACAGACTTTGGTATTAAGCGAGTTATTTTACAGGGACGTCCTACCATGAAAAAAGCAAATCCCCTATATAGACAACGCAGCCGTTCAACAGTGGGTTATAGCCGCAGCTACGCTGCCGTATAACCCTTAATTGTTAGCTTACAAGGAATATTATGACCACTTTAGATCATTTAACTAATTGGGATATTGAGTTGGTTAAGAAAGTAGTAGACCACTTGAATGAGTTCGGGATTGTATCGGATGAAGATAGTTATGGCTTTCCATCTACTTGGATTGAAAGGTGGTCAGATGCATGTACCGATTACTTAAAAACACATGGCTACGAAGGTGGGCCTTTATCTGATATTAGTGAATATTTTCAGGGGTATGGTGCGGTATATGGTCTATTTAATACAACTGGTATTAGCTATAAGTCCGCAGGTGAATACATCACTAAATTAGCAACTAGCAAAATGTAAGCTAACAAGCAGCTAAAGTCGGAAAAATTACCGCCTGCCATCGCTTCGCGATTATGGCAAACGTCAATTTTCCACTTAGCTGGGCGTTATGTTTCCATCGTTCTCCACCAGCTTGTTACGGCGCGTGCAAGTAATCGGGGTCAGATGAAAAATAGCCGTAACTGCCCGCCCCCTTATCGCTTCTTAACTTCCAACCCCAGTTCAAATCCACAGGCTTTGGCGTACTTAAGTAACGTCAGCCAGCTTGGGTTGGCGTTGCCTCGCTCTAGTCGACTAATATTGCTTTTTTGCGTGTGCATACGTTCGGCGACTTGTTCTTGAGTAAGGCCAGCTTTGGTGCGCATGGAAAGCAGTTGATCGATTAAGGAAAACTCGCTTTCTAAGTTGTGGTATTCGTCACGTACCTCAGGGTTCGACAAAGCACGTTGTTTGAGATCTTTTAAACTCATTTCGATTGCACCTCTTTTTGTCTTTGCTTGGCTATGGTCAATTCTTTTCTAGGCGTCTTCTGGCTTTTTTTGACAAATGCGTGCAAGACTATAATTTCATTACCTTTTAAGTAGCAAAACAAGCCTCGTCCAATACCTTCCTGTGCTTTTGCCCGTATCTCGAATAATCCATCGCCCATCGGCTCTGTATGGGGAGAACCTAGGTTGGCACCGTGGCGCTCCATGAGCTCTAATAATCGAATCATTCTTGCTTGTATTTTGGGTGGCATTGATAAGATTGACTCTTCAACGCCACTGTAAAACTGTAAAACTGTAACTTCCAACTCATGATTCCCTCCATGAAAAGTTATACTTTATGATAACTTTGGTTGGTTGTTTTTTCAACAATCCTATTAGTGCTAAAACCAGAAGTAATTTGGGTCAGATGAAAAATAGTCCCAATAATTGTTCCAACAAATGAGCAAGTAAAAGAAGCATTGGATATTCTTGGCATGGATTACGATAGTTTCCAGTGCTTCTACTGTGGTGCTACTGCTTCGGAGTGGAATCACTTGCGTTAAGAGCAATCAACTACGCGCCTGCTGAGCCGGACGCTACTACTTCGCGCCGGTTATTGCGGCATTAGCAGCACTGTAAAGTGATGCACAATATCCTGTACATGTACTTAGTCTTAAACTAAACTTGTCCCATATATTGTACAAGTGAGGTGCAAAATGAGAATAGTCTCTTTTACCGAAGCCCGAAATAGCCTAAAAGCCGTTTTGGATAATGTCATTAACGATGCGGATACGACTGTAATCACTCGTCGTGACTCTGAAGATGCTGTGGTAATGTCATTGGATTACTACAACAGTCTTATGGAAACGGTTCATTTACTTCGTTCTCCAGCGAACGCTGAACACTTAAATCGTTCAATTGCACAGTTTAAAGCGGGTAAAACGACCCAGCGAGAACTTATTGATGAGTGACAGGCTATTATCATGGACTGATGAAGCTTGGAATGGTTACGTTTATTGGCAGACTCAAGACAAGAAAACCTTGAAACGTATCAATAAGCTAATTGCCGATGTAAAGCGCACTCCATTTGCTGGGATTGGAAAACCGGAACCTCTTAAAGAAAACCTTTCAGGCTTCTGGTCTCGCAGAATAGATGATACCAATCGTTTGGTATATGCCGTGGATGATACAGCAATTACGGTTATTTCGTGCCGTTATCATTACTAGTAATTACCCTTTCTTTGGGCGTTAAGTATTCAAGGAATACGCATGAGATTAGTTGTTATATATAAAGACAAGCTTGAGATGGTGGGTCATTGAAGTAATCGGGGGCAGATGAAAAATAGCCCAAAATAAGCGCCATTAAGTTTTCACCGTTTAAGCGGGCGTTATGCTGCTACAAGGAGATGAGTCGTGGGGTTCTCAGAATCTGAAAAAGCCGCTTTGTTAGCGGTGAAAGGTGTTGGGCCTACTGTGGTTAGGAGGTTTGAAGAAATCGGCATTGATTCCTTCGAGGCGTTATCTGCGCACACTGCAAAAAATGTCGCAGAAATGGTGGCTTCAATGCTGAGAACCAGCTGTTGGAAAAATAGTCCTCAAGCATTGGCGGCTGTTGAAGCTGCCATCTCGCGAGCGAAAGAAGGTCTTTAGCATTGCTCAGCTTGAACGGTTACTGGGGGCAGATGAAAAATAACCAATGTTCGACAAGACGCGTTGTTTAAGGTCTTTTAGACTTATCAGGTCTGTACCTCTTTCTATTTGACAATGATTAGCACAAAAACGGCCTCCGATGAGGCCGTTTTTGTTAGACAGGCAAATCGTTACGATTTCGTCGTGGGGATGTCTTGGGTTTCATCTTCGTTGTTTTCATTCCAGATGTTTTCATCGATCTGGTCTTTCAGCTCAGGGTATTCTCTGGCATCAAAGACAGGGATGTGAGTTTTACGTTGCTTGAAGAAGTCTTTGGTCAGTTTCACGACCACGCCTGACAACATGACGATGGCGATTAAGTTGATGGTTGCCATCAGCCCCATGGCCGCATCGGCGGCATTGAAGACCATCGCAACACTTTGGTATGCCCCCCAAGGGATCATGGCTAATGCCAAGACACGTAGAATGAAAATACCGGGCTTGGTCGCCCATTTGAGGTACGTGAGCGCATTTTCTGCGTAGCTGTAATTACCAATGATGGATGTAAAGGCAAAGAACAAAATCGCAATGGCAACAAAGTAGCTACCAAAGCCGCCTAGGTGCTCATCAAGGGCTGTTTGTGTGAGCATAATGCCGGTTTCATCTGTACCCATTGCGCCTGACAGTAAGATCATCAATGCCGTGGCAGTACAGACAAGCAAGGTATCAATGAACACACCGAGTGACTGCACCATGCCTTGAGACGATGGATGATGCGGATAGGGTGTCGCGACGGCTGCGATGTTCGGCGCCGACCCCATGCCCGCTTCGTTTGAGAACAAACCACGTTTTACACCGTTTAGTAAGGCACCCGCGACGCCACCTGCCGCTTGCTCAAAGCCGAAGGCACTTTTCACAATCAGTGCCAGTGCGGCAGGTACTTCTTCAATATTGACGACAATCACGAACAGCGCCAATAGCAAGTAGGCGCCCGCCATAAACGGAACAAGGATCTCGGCAACACGGGCAATTTTCTTGATGCCACCGAAAATTACCACAGCAGCCAGCGCCATGATGACAAAGCCGGTTGCCAGTTTAGGGATGTTAAAGGCTTCTTCCATTGCGCCAGCAATTGAGTTGGCTTGCACGGCGTTAAACACTAAACCAAAGGCAAGAATCAATGCCAATGAGAACAGCGCTCCAGCCCACGGGGCTTTTAGGCCTTTAGCAATATAGAATGCAGGGCCGCCGCGTAGCTGGCCGTTGGCGTCGCGCACTTTATAAAGCTGCGCCAAAGTGCTCTCAGCATAGGCGGTTGCCATACCAATCAATGCAACCATCCACATCCAGAAAATCGCGCCTGGGCCACCTAAGACGAGTGCAACAGCCACGCCTGCCATGTTGCCGGTGCCGACACGAGAAGCAAGGCTGGTGCAAAGTGCTTGAAAAGGAGAAATACCGCCACGGTCGTTTTGTGGAGTGCGCATGATGGTGCGAATGAACTCTGGGAAGTGTCGGATTTGAATAAATGCGAGTCGGATGGTGAAGAATACACCGACCGCGAGCAAGCCATAAATGAGGATATAACCCCAAAATAGATTGTTTAATGTATCAATAATAGCGGCCATAAGACTCTCCATATTATGTTTTTATGTAGGGAAAGCACATGGAGCATAGGATCGAGCGCCCCTTCCCTGGAAGCACGCAAAGACAGCGCGACACTAAACATAGCAATTATAAAGTCGATCAACTGGACAAAAAGAGTGCAAACACTAAGTGACTAAAATCATTGGGTAATTGGGATCAGATGGTTTGGGTAAGATGAAAACAATCTCGAACCGCCAACGGTGATTCTCGTAGCTTTTCCTTAATCTGATGTCTTCACCGCAGAGAAAGACGCGTCTTACACAGCGTGAAACACAGTGGTAGTAGGGGAATTAGTTGGCTTCTTGCTTTAGGCATGTGCTGATTATCGGTCAATTGGCTTATAATGCGGCACTCAAGTCTGTGTGTGATAACGCATCAGCGTAGCAGAACATTAGGGATTTAAGATTTTTGAAAATGGAGTAGTAAGGATGAATAGGACTGAAATGGAAGCATTCGAATCAACACAAGAGTACGTTGGGTTTTGGGCAAGATGTGGTGCGTCATTTATTGACAGTATTTTAATAATTGTATTTACATTTCCAATGTTACATACAATCTATGGCAGTCAGTATTGGAGCTCAGATCAGTTCATTATAGGGTTGCCTGATTTTATTATTAGTTGGGTGCTGCCTATTGTCGTAACAGTTTTGTTTTGGATTTATAAATCAGCTACCCCAGGTAAAATGGTGATCAAAGCCAGAATACTCGATGCCGCTACAGGTAACGTTCCAACAATAAAGCAGTCAATCATTCGTTATTTTGGCTATTTTATTTCAATGCTGCCCTTTGGTCTTGGTTTTTTCTGGGTCGCTTGGGATAAAAAGAAACAAGCGTGGCATGATAAGCTTGCTGGTACAGTCGTGATACGTCCGGTTAATAGAGGTGTTGAAATCGTAAAGTTTTCCGTGAAGTAATTGGGTTCAGATGAAAGTAACCAAAAAAAGCCACGCCTGTATCAGGCGTGGCTTTTGTGTGTTAGGCGTGTTGGTTACGCAGGTATTTGCTGGGTAATGCAGTGCAAGTTCCCACCGCCGAGTAGGATTTCGCGTGAGGGAATGCCCACTAACGTATGCTCTGGAAAGGCGGTTGCTAAGACGTCTTTCGCGCGTTCATCTTGTGTGCTGTCCAGTTGCGGGTAGAAGATGGCGTCGTTGCAGATTAAGAAGTTCGCGTACGATCCGCCGAGACGTTCGCCTGCTTCGCGTGCCATACGGTCCGGTTGTACTAAGCCTGCGGCTTCTTCTTGAGACATGTAGAGTGGTCCCGGAAGCGGCATCTGATGCACTTTGATCTTCCGCCCCTTGGCATCGGTTTCGTTGGCCAGTACGTCTAACGCTTTTTGGCTGATGGCGTATTGCGGATCCGCGTTGTCGTCACAGACGGTCAGGATCACTTCGCCGGGTTTGACCACATGCAGGATGTTGTCAATGTGGCCATTGGTTTCATCGTTGAATAAACCTAATGGCAGCCAGATGACTTTTTCGATGCCCAAGTAATCCATGAGATACGCTTCGATCTCTGCACGGCTTAAATCTGGGTTACGACTGGGGTGCAGTAGACATTCTTCGGTGGTGTAGACGGTACCTTCTCCATCGCAGTGAATGGAGCCACCTTCAAGAATAAGCGGGGCGTTGTAGCACACCACATCTTCATGTTCGGAGATACGTATGCCAACGGTTTCGTCGTCTGACCAGTCATCGTAGAGCCCATCAAGCTCCCCACCCCATGCGTTAAACTGCCAATTGACGGCACGCTTCTCGCCGGCGTTGTTGATGACCATGGTCGGGCCAATGTCCCGCATCCACGCATCGTTATAGGCCATCGGAAAAATCTGTACCTGATCTGGCAGCATGGCTCTTGCTTGTGTCTCTTGCTCCGGCAGGACGGCGACTTTGACGGTGACGTAGCGGCTTAGGCATTTGATGAAATGCGCGAAGATCGCCTGTGCTGGTGCGGCTTGTTTGCGCCAGTTGTCTGGTCGAGTGGGCCACGCCAGCCACACGCTGGCAAGAGGGCTATGCTCTCCCGGCATCCAAAAACCGTCTGCTTTAGGGGTAGGTACTTGCATAGCGGCTCCTATTTGACTTGTCCATCAAGGGTTTTGATCACATCGTAATGCTCTGGACGACGATCTCGGAATAAGCCCCACGCTTTGCGCTGAGTGCGTATGTGCGCAAGATCGAAGGTGTGGACTAACACGTCTTCGCTGTCGCGGTTGGCTTGTTGAACAAGCTCGCCAGTTTCATCACAAATAAATGAAGACCCGTAGAACGTCAGTTCTAAATCGCGATGCTGAGCGGTTTCCTTGCCAATACGGTTGGAGGCAATCACAGGTACTTGGTTGGCGGCGGCATGACCGCGCATGGTGTTGGTCCAGTGTGGCATGGTATCAAGCTGTGGTTGGCTAGGTTCAGAGCCTATCGCAGTTGGGAACAATAAGATATCCGCACCCATTAAGGCCATAGAGCGTGCGGTTTCAGGGAACCACTGATCCCAACAGATGCCTACACCAACGCAACCGAACTTGGTTTGCCATACTTTAAAGCCGGTATCCCCAGGGCTGAAGTAGTATTTTTCTAAGTAGCCATCGCTGTCTGGGATATGTGTTTTACGATATACGCCCAGTAACTCACCACCGGCATCGATCATGGCGACGGAGTTAAAGCGAACTTGCCCTGCTTTTTCAAACCAGCTGAACGGCAAGACCACATTAAGCTCTTTGGCCAGAGTGGTAAAACGCTGGAATGCCTCATTTTCAGCAAGTGTGGTGGCCAAGTCATGGTAAGGCTCATGAATCTCAATACAAAAATACGGCGTCTCAAAAAGCTCTTGGATCAAAATAATTTGTGCGCCTTGCGAGGCCGCGTTGCGAATCAACTTTTCAGCACGGCTGAGGTTGTCCTGTTGATCCCAAGTACAGTGCATTTGTGTGGCCGCCACCGTTACTTTTGACATAGTGTGCTCTCCAGATCATCACCCAGATGGGTACAGTTATTGTAATAAACAAATCGGCAAAGAGTTTGCTTTGACGTACTGCCTCATCTTAGTGAGCTGCTAAAAAAACGATATACCCCCACGGGGATATGGTGAGATAGGATGGCACTCAGTTAACTTAGAACCCTAGCAATTCACTACACGTTCCCCGTGAGCGTCAGAGAAAGGACGGACGAATGAAAACCTATCAACAATGGCAAACACTTCAACAGGAACTGTCCCTGTCGACGCAGGCCTACATCAATGGACGTTTCACGCCAGCGCAAAGCGGTGACACATTCGCCTGCATTAATCCGACTGACGAGCGCTTACTGGGAAACGTTGCCAGCTGTGATGCGGCGGATGTCGACATCGCTGTGGATGTGGCGAAAGCGGCCTTTAAAAGCGGTACTTGGTCGGATATGGCACCGAGTAAACGCAAGCGCATTTTACAAAAGTGGGCTGATTTACTGGAGCAGCATCAAGACGAGTTGGCGTTAATCGATACCTTAGATATGGGGAAATCCATTTCTGAAATGGTCAATATTGATGTACCAGACTCGATCGACTCCCTACGTTGGTCGGCGGAATGCATCGATAAACTGTATGGCGAAATTGCGCCAACCAATAAAGACAATCTAGCGTTGATCAGTCGCGAAGCATTAGGTGTGGTAGCGATCATCACACCATGGAATTACCCTTTGATGATGGTGATGTGGAAGATTGCGCCTGCGCTGGCAGCGGGCAATTGCGTTATCCTGAAACCCTCTGAAAAGTCGCCGTTGAGTGCGTTACGAATTGCCGAGTTAGCAACGCAAGCGGGGGTCCCAGATGGTGTCTTCAATGTCCTCCCCGGTTATGGTCACACCGCTGGTAAAGCCCTTGCGTTGCACCACGATATTGGCACGTTGGCTTTCACTGGTTCCAGCCGTGTCGCCGGAATGCTGATGCAATATGCGGGTCAGTCCAATATGAAGCGCGTATGGCTCGAAGCCGGTGGTAAATCCCCGTGCTTGGTGTTTGAAGACTGCAAAGACATTCAAGCGGCCGCGAAAGGCGCCGCAACGGCCATCTTTACTAATCAAGGCGAAGTCTGTATCGCTTGTTCGCGTTTGTATGTGCAAAACAGCATCAAAGACGAATTCATGGTGGCGCTACTGGAGGCGGCCAAAGCGTATGTGCCGGGCGACCCTTTGGACCCTGCAACCAAAATGGGGCCGATGGTCGACAAAGCCCAGCTGGATACCGTGACGCGTTTTATTGAAAGTGCCATCGCGGATGGGGCGACGTTAGCCTTAGGTGGCGTACCTGAGTATCAAGCGGGGCAAGGCTTCTACGCTAAGCCAACTATTTTTACCGACGCGACGCATGAGATGGAATTTGTCCGCGAAGAAATTTTTGGCCCAGTGTTAGCCGTCATGGGATTTGACAGCGAAGACGAGGCGATTGCGCTGGCAAATGACTCTAAATACGGGTTAGGGGCCTCTGTATGGACCAACGACTTAGGCCGTGCGCATCGTGTTAGTCGTCTTTTAGAGTCGGGCATGGTGTGGGTAAACACTTGGGGCGATGGTGATAGTACAGTGCCATTTGGTGGCGTTAAAGCCTCTGGTAATGGCCGTGATAAATCATGGCACGCACTAGAGAAATACACCGAACTCAAAAATACGTGGATCAGTCTCAAATAAATATTGGGGTTGCTAACCACCGTTTATCGCCCTCTCAGCGTTTAAAACGAGGGCGGCAGGCGAAGCCTGCCATAAACCTATTATCAGTCTTTAAGCTTTGGAAGGTCGTTTATTATGTCATCTCCTACTCATGCAAACTCTTATTATGCGGCCTCCGCAAACGACAAAACACCGCGTCCGCAGTTAACCGGCGAGCACCGTTGCGATGTCTGTGTGGTGGGGGCTGGATTTACCGGCATTTCTACTGCGCTGGCGTTGGCCGAAAAAGGCAAACGTGTGATTGTCGTTGAAGGCAGTCGTATTGGTTTTGGCGCCTCGGGTCGTAACGGCGGTCAAATCGTTAACAGCTTCAACCGAGATATTGATTACATCTTTGATAATTACGGTGAGGATATTGGCCAGAAAATGGCGAAAATGGCCTTTGCTGGGGCCGATCTGATCCGTCATCGCATTGAAAAATACAATATTGATTGCGACTTAAAACACGGCAACGTCTTTGCGGCCTGCAATAAAAAGCAATTTGAAGAGCTAAAAGCCAAGCAAGCATTGTGGGAGTCTCATGGCCACAATGAACTTGAGCTACTGACTTCCTCTACGATTCAAGACCACATTGGTAGCGATCGCTACGAGGGTGGTTTACTGGATCGCAAAGGCGGCCATATTCAACCGTTAAACCTTGTTTTAGGCCAAGCACAAGCCTTTGAAAGCCTTGGAGGACTGATCTTCGAAGACTCAGAAGTGGTGCGTTTAGAAAAAGGTGTGCCAGGCAAAGTCGTGACCAAACAAGGTTCTGTGATTGCCGATAAAATCGTCGTCGCAGGTAATGCGTACATCTTTGGCATATTGCCAGAGATCGAGAAAAAGGCCATGCCTTGTGGCACACAAGTGATTGCTACCGAGCCGTTATCGCCTGAGATGCAAAAACAACTGTTACCAACGGATCGTTGTGTAGAAGACTGTAACTATGTGCTGGATTACTACCGCTTATCCGGCGATGGACGTCTAATTTATGGCGGCGGCACCACCTATGGCGCGCGTGATCCAGGTGAAATTGAGTCGATCATTGTGCCGAAGATGCTGAAAACCTATCCGATGTTGAAAGGCACAAAAATCGATTTTGCGTGGACCGGTAACTTCCTGTTGACCATGATGCGCATGCCTCAGGTCGGTAAAATCGGCGAGAACTTGTACTACGCACAAGGCTACTCTGGCCATGGCGTGACCAATTCACATTTGATGGGCGAAATCTTATCGGATGCGATAGACGGTGATACCGAACGCTTTGATGTGTTCGCCAGCATGCCACAGTATCAGTTCCCAGGCGGTCGCATGTTACGCGTGCCCTACACCGTTGTTGGTGCGGCGTACTACAACATGCGTGATCGATTAGGCATCTAGTGGGGTCACGGATAAAGAAATGAAAACAGCCGCTCATGAGCGGCTGTTTTGTGTTTATACATTCGGCAGTGATCGCATTCAGTTATACAACTTCTCGGTCTAATGCGTCTAAGTGACTGAGAAATAGCGTGAAAATTTCAGATTGTGTGGAGGTGTCCAAGCGCGCATGAATGTTTTTACGATGCACCTTAACTGTGCCAGCGCTGATGCCCAGTTCGTTGGCAATGGACTTTGATGAGTGCCCTTTCAGTAATAGCCCGAGTATCTCCTGCTCGCGGGTCGTTAAAACACCTTGAGCAAAGGTTTTCAGTGCATGTTTAAGCGGCCCGGTAGACGGTGCTCGCTCAATAAACTCCCCTGCTTGCGCCATCCAAAACTGCCCTATTAACGCTTCCAACATAGGGAATACGGTTTTTAGATTATTCAGCTCTGTACGGCGCACAGAGCCAATCGTTTTTTTACGCCCCAGAGACACGGCGCAGGTGGTGTTTTTATCCAAGTCCACCAAGATGTTGATCTCATCGACCAAATCAAACTTTTGATAGCAGGACTGGTAATACTCCGTTTCTTCAAATGAATCGGGCGCCATATCCACCAAACGATAAATGCCGGGTGCAATGCCTTGTTGGATCGAGTTAAACACAGGGTCGAGTAAATACGCCTGATTTAAATACGTGCGTAAGGTTTGGCTTTGCTCCGCTGGGTCGGAGGGATAAATGAGCAGTGGTTTCAGTGCTTTTTTATAAGTCACCACGATAATGGTGTCAAAGTAGCATAGATTGCTTAAAACCCCTTCTAATACACTTGGAAAGCTAGGCACACGAACGTGACAGGTCAGTGTGGCTAAATCCTTCATGATTTCTGAAAGACCTAGCTGTCCTCGTAAGGTGTTTGTTTGCATGAGTATAACGCCTCTTCTACTTGGATCGAATACGGTGTGACGGGTCAAGCAAGCCTAGCCGTCCTGACGCTGGCTTAAATGAAGCAACTTGTGCGCCAGTTTTCAGGTCTTAACGCATCCTCTATAAATCGATCAAAATGTCGGTTTTTATTTTCTTATCCCGTCTAGGAATGTGCTCTTAGTCAGACAAAAATACATCGACTTTGTATCTGTCCGTGTAGTAAAAATAAATCGGATAACCCGAAATATTTTTCGGTTTAAGATGCGCAGGTTCGCTCCATTTAGGTCTGCTTCCTTATCAAAGTGCCTATATATCAATGCCTTTAGAGCAGCAAAGATAAATAACTGTAATCCTATTAGAGTAGTTTTTATACAAATAGTGCCTTATTGCATATACCTAATCGGGGATAGTTACTCGCATCATTTGCTCGGGTTACAGTGAGTTATATCGAGAGAACCTAACCTGAAATCACTGATTTAATGCTTAACTCGAATTAAAGTTCGGCTATTCATGCGTTAAAGAGTCTCCCGCAGTAAGACTAATTTCATAAGAGAGCTTTTTATGTCGGATATTTACGATAGCAACAATGAGTTTGATTTGTTCATTACAGATCTTAACGGTAACTTGCGCGGTAAGCGTATGCCTTCGAGTGGTTTGAAAAGCGTGATGACGCAAGGAGTGAAATTGCCTCACTCTGTCATCGGTTTTGACCACTGGGGAGATGACGTGCTTGAAAATGGCATGGTGTTTGAGACAGGCGACAGCGACGGTATTTGTTTACCCGTTCATGATGCACCGATTTCTGTACCGTGGGCCGAGTCGGCACGTGATCAGCTCTTAGCGATGATGTTTAATGCCGATGGCACACCGTTTTACCCAGATCCTCGTCAAATCCTAACGCGCATCGTAAAGCGCTTTAAAGATCTCGGTTATACCCCAGTGGTGGCAACAGAATTAGAGTTTTACCTGTTGGATGGTTCGTCTGAAGCCAAGCGTGTCCCTTCGCCACCGGTCATTGTGGATGGCAATGGCTGTCGTCTTAGCAAGACAGATTGTTATTCCATTGAAGAAATGGATGGCCTAGAAGGCTTTTTCGCCGAAGTACGTGCTGCCTGTGAAGCGCAAGGCATTCCAGCGGATACGATCATTTCGGAATTAGGCCCAGGCCAATTCGAAATTAATATGAAGCACACCGATGATGCCGTGCTTGCTGCGGACCACGCGATCATGTTCAAGCGTTTAATCAAAGGCGTGGCTCGCCAACATGATTTCGGCGCGACCTTCATGGCGAAACCGTACGCGGATAAGAGTGGTAATGGGTTCCATGTACATTTCAGCTTGCTGGATGAAAAGGGCAATAACGTGTTCGACAATGGCACGGAAGAAGGCTCAAGTTTGTTAAAACAAGCCGTGGCCGGACTGCTCAATCACATGTCAGATTCTATGCTGGTGTTTGCGCCGCATTTAAACTCTTATCGCCGTTTTCAAAATGGCGCTCATGCACCTACCTTCGCCAGCTGGGGCTATGAAAACCGCACCGTAGCCGTTCGTATTCCTGAAAGCGAAAACATTGCACGCCGTATCGAGCACCGTGTCTCGGGCGCCGATGCGAATCCTTACCTTGTTTTAGCCGCCGTCTTGGGCGCTGCCTTACATGGCATAGAAGCGAAAATGTCGCCTCCAGAACCTATTGAAGGCGATGCCTACGCGATGTCTGAACGCTTTGAAGCACTGCCTAATCGATGGGAGTTGGCGTCTGAATCGTTTCTGGATAGCGCCTTTTTACTGGATTACTTAGGGCCTGAATTTGTCCGTGTTTATGGCTCGGCCAAAGAACAGGAACAACAAAAAATTTATGCGCGCATATCCAATGTGGAATATGAAGCCTATTTATAAGCGCGTTACCCTGAATAAATAACAAGAGAGTCTCAAAGCCTCCAAGAACAAAAAATAATGTCACAACTGGAACAGGCCAATAACAGTTGGCCTATAATGGGAGTCCCCAATATGAAACGTAATACATTAAGTTTTTTGATCGCTGGTGCTGTGTCGACCTTTGCTGCAAGCAGTTATGCAGAGGACGTGGTCAACGTTTATAACTGGTCAAACTATATGGCGCCGGGCGCTTTGGATCAATTCACCAAAGAAACGGGTATCAAGGTGAATTACGACGTGTATGACAGCAATGAAGTGCTAGAAGCCAAGCTGATGGCGGGCGGTTCTGGCTACGATGTTGTCATGCCGTCTAACTCTTTCTTTGAGCGTCAAGTACAGGCTGGCGTGTACCAGAAAATCGATAAGAGCAAGCTAAGCAACTACGCCAACCTCGACCAGACCTTGGCGAAGACGATTGAGCAGCATGATGCTGGCAACCAATACAATATTCCTTACGCATGGGGCACCATTGGGATTGGCTACAACACCAAAATGATCGAAGAGCGTCTGGGGACTACTGAGATCGATTCTTGGGATGTTCTGTTTGACCCCAATACAGCGGCAAAACTGGCGGACTGTGGCATTACCGTGTTGGATTCCCCAGCTGAAATGATGTCTGTCGTGAATAACTATCGCGGCGTAGATCCAAATTCGGAAGACAAAGGTGAGCTGGAAGCCTCGGCTAAACTGATGGCGGGTCTTCGTGAGAGCATTAAGTACTTCCATTCGAGTCAGTACATTTCTGATCTGGCCAACGGTGATGTGTGTGTCTCAGTGGGTTACAACGGCGATGTATTGCAGTCGCAAAGTCGTGCTACCGAAGCGGGACAGGGCGTAGACATTGAATTTGTGATTCCGAAAGAAGGCACGGTGGCGTGGTTCGACTTGATGGCGATTCCTGCCGATGCCCCTCACCCAGAAGCAGCGCATAAATTCATCGACTTTATCTTAAAAGCGGACATCGCTGCGGCGATCTCAAACTATGTGTACTTCGCGGTACCGAATACAGCCGCTGAGTCGATGCTCAATGACGACGTAGCGAACAATAAAGGCATCTACCCTCCGCAAGCGGTAAAAGAAAATCTATACGTACAGTCGGCGCACACATCGCGCTTTGACCGTTCGTTAACGCGTGCTTGGACCAATATCAAAACCGGTCGTTAAGCTCACGCGACGTTGCTAGGCGGTGCCCTTTATCGCCTAGCGGCTTTCTTTTATTGCTAAGTAGGTGAGCTATGTCTGTATCCTCCGTTATGCCTCAAACGACGTCACATGAGAAACTAAACTGGCGTCAGAACGATGCGGAACCCTTTGTCCGAATCGAACAAATCAACAAACAGTTCGGCGATTTCACCGCCGTCAATAATGTCTCGCTGGATATTTATAAGAATGAACTGTTTTGTCTGCTGGGGGGCTCTGGCTCCGGGAAAAGTACCTTATTACGCATGTTAGCGGGCTTTGAAGCGCCGACGTCAGGCCGCATCATTATTGATGGCGTTGATATGTCTAACACGCCTCCTTGGGAACGCCCAGTCAATATGATGTTTCAGTCCTACGCGTTATTTCCGCACCTGAGCGTGGAAGCCAATGTGGGGTTTGGCCTGAAACGCGAAGGGTTGCCCAGTGGTGAAGTGCAAAAGCGCGTTGCTGACATGCTCGACATGGTGCAACTCGGTCACTTGGCGCGCCGAAAACCGCATATGTTGTCGGGTGGACAGCGTCAGCGGGTTGCACTGGCACGCTCGTTGGTGAAACAACCCAAGCTTCTTCTATTGGACGAACCGCTCGGTGCGCTGGACAAAAAACTCCGTGAAGAAACGCAGTTTGAACTGATGCGCATACAAGAAGAGTTGGGCATTACCTTCGTCGTGGTCACCCATGACCAAGAAGAAGCCATGACGTTGGCGACGCGTATTGGCGTGATGAACAATGGTGTGATTGTGCAGACGGCCGAGCCCCATGACATGTACGAATACCCAAACAATCGTTTTGTCGCCGAATTCATTGGTAATGTGAATCTATTTGAAGGCACCGTGGTTACGGATGAACGCGACAGCGCTACCGTGCATTGCTCTGACCTCCAAGAGATGGTGTATTTGGATCATGGTGTCAGCTGTGCGCCGAACCAAAGTGTCAGTGTTGCCATTCGTCCAGAGAAAATACGCATCACCCGTGATGCCCCCGACAGCCCTCACAATCGCAGCGAAGGCGTGATCACAGACGTGGCGTATATGGGCAGCCAATCGATCTACAAAGTGCGATTACTTTCAGGCAAAGAAGTGCGAGTGACACAGCCTAATGTGTATCGAGATTCGGGCGACCGTTTAACATGGGATGATCATGTCTACCTTTCATGGGAACCTGAGAGTAGCGTGGTACTGACATCATGATGACTACTTCAGCACCCTCCGATTCCTCGCGTCCAAGTCTGTTTCAGCGGTTTAAATCACTTCGTTTAGGTCGCTGGTTAGTGATCATGGTTCCCATGTTGTGGTTGGCGGCCTTTTTCTTTATTCCCTTTTTGGTGGTGTTCAAAATCTCCTTATCCGAGGCGATGATTGCCATTCCGCCCTATTCACCTTTGTTTGAATGGGACCCAGACAGTGCCTTTGCGACGCTTAAAGTGACCTTTGGCAACTACTTGTTTTTGTTTGAATCGCGGTTTTACCTCGACGCGTATTTAAGCTCATTACGCATTGCGGCCATCTCAACGTTTTTCACCTTAATTATCGGTTTTCCCATTGCCTATTTGATTGCTCGCAGTGGACCGACAATGCGTACGGTTCTACTGTCGTTGGTGATACTGCCCTTTTGGACCTCGTTTTTATTACGTGTGTACGCCTGGATGGCGCTGCTGAAAAAGAATGGTTTGGTCAACGAAGTTTTGATGTCGATTGGTTTGATTGATCAGCCGTTGCAGATACTACAGACGGATTTTGCCGTGTACCTCGGCATTGTGTATACCTATTTGCCGTTTATGATTTTGCCGCTTTACACGACGCTGGAAAAAATGGATTTGAGCTTGATCGAAGCCGCGCAAGATCTTGGTGCCAAACCTTGGCGCGCGTTTTGCTTAGTAACGTTGCCGTTGGCCAAGCCCGGCATTATTGCTGGCTGTATGCTGGTGTTTATTCCAGCGGTGGGCGAATACGTTATCCCGGCACTATTAGGCGGTTCCGATACGCTGATGATCGGACGTGTACTGTGGGATGAGTTCTTCTTAAATCGAGACTGGCCGCTCGCTTCTGCAGTCGCCATTGTCATGTTAATTGTGCTGGTAGGGCCAATTATGTTCATGCGTAATGGCAATAAGGAGGGGTTATGATTAAAGGTAACTCTTGGACACTTAAACTCAGCGCGGGCTTTGGTTTTTTGTTTCTTTATGCGCCCATCATTGCGCTGATTGTCTACAGCTTCAATAAATCTCAGCTGGTAACGGTCTGGGGTGGTTGGTCATTGAAATGGTATGGCGAGCTGTTTCAGAATGAGCAAATCATGAATGCCGCGTGGGTGAGCCTGAAAATCGCTCTGATCAGTGCGACTTTAGCTGCGGTTCTAGGCACAATCGCGGGCTTTGTTTTAAGCCGAATGCGTAAGTTTCGTGGCAAAACCATCTTATCGGGTTGGGTGACGGCCCCTTTGGTGATGCCAGAAGTGATCACCGGCTTATCCTTGTTGCTGTTGTTCGTTGCGTTGGAAAATATGTTCGGCTGGCCTGCCGGCCGAGGCACGATGACGATCGTCATCGCGCATACGACGTTTTGTTTGGCGTACGTCGCCGTGGTGGTGCAATCCCGCCTAGCGTCGTTAGATGAAACACTGGAAGAAGCGGCGATGGACTTGGGTGCCAAACCTACATCGTTGTTTTTCTTAATTACATTACCGTTGATCGCCCCTGCTATCTTGTCGGGTTGGTTGCTGTCGTTTACCTTATCACTGGATGATTTAGTGATTGCCAGCTTTGTTTCCGGTCCGGGTAACTCGACCTTGCCGATGGTGATTTTCTCTAAAGTTCGTCTCGGTGTTACACCAGAAATCAATGCCCTAGCGACCTTAATGATCCTTGCCGTATCCATCGCAGTGATTGCGGCCATTGTGATCATGCGTCGTCAAAATCGATTCCAAGGGCCTTAAACGCGGTTTGTCAGAGGAAAGTTGTACATGAAAATAGGTATTCTTGCGGCGGGTGTGACGCCCGAGGTACTGCAGTCGCAGTATCCGACTTACGCACAAATGTTTGCACAGCAGCTGCAAGCGCATGAACCTGAGCTCGCATTTGAAATCTTCGACGTGCGCCTAGATGAGTTTCCAGCCAGCATCGATGTGTGTGATGGCTGGCTCATTACGGGCTCTAAGTCGGATGCCTATGGCGATGAGCCGTGGATTCTTCAGCTGTGTGATTTCATTCGTGACGTGGATGCTAAAGGCCAAGTCTTAGTCGGTATCTGCTTTGGGCATCAAGTGATTGCCCGAGCGCTGGGTGGGCGTGTAGCAAAATTCCAGAACGGCTGGGGCGTGGGTGTGCATCATTACCAAGTCGTGGAGGGTTTTGACATTCCAGTGGACCAAAAAGACATTGCGTTCTGTGCGTTTCACCAAGACCAAGTGCTTGAAAAACCCGAGAAGTTGGAGACGTTTTTAACCAGTGACTTCTGCCAACATGCAGGGCTTATTTACCAAGATCGTATTCTTACGTTTCAAGGGCATCCGGAGTTTTCGAAGCAATACGAAAACGAACTGATCGAGCTGTATGATGGGGTTACGTTAACCCCTGAGGTGGCTGAAAAAGCCCGTCAGAGTGTGGAGCAAGACGATATACAAAGCCCCCAGTTGATGGCTTGGATTGGACAGTTTTTAAAAGCCAAAGCGTAAACTCAACGCCTACTCGCTACGTTGAGTAGGCGTTACCTTCCCTCAAATGACTCCCCTGCAGCGATTTACTCGGATCCAAAGGTCTAAAATTATTAGCTTTGTGGTAGCGTTAGTGACAACGTAAGCAAATATTATGTTGGATACGCATGACGGTTAACCACACGCAATATAAAAAAGTTTGCCTTGGTCGAGACTATCTCACCCAGCACTACGCGCTCGCTTTCGATCTAGCGGACGTCGCAACGTATTCGTGTATGTCTAAATATCACTTTTGCCGTGTGTTCTCTGAAGTGTTTGGAGAATCGCCGTACCAGTACATTTCGAAAATTAGGATTGAGCGAGCAAAGGAACTCTTGGTAACGAGCCAACGCAGTATCAATGACATTTGTGAGTTGGTTGGCTACACCAGTATTGGCAGCTTTTCTGCGTTATTTCGCAAAAAGACTGGGTTGTCGCCGACGCAATATCGGACAAAATTACAGGCGTTAGCGAACGACCCGCTCACTCACCCCATTCAGTCTATTCCTATGTGTTACGCGCACCATTTGTTTGGCGCCAAGCTTGAAAAGAGCAATATTGAATAAGGTATCTTCGCTTCCTTTGGCTATGATCAGTAGCTCTACTTACTTTGTTGCCGGAGATGCCAATGATTCAGTCAATCGCCCATGTTACCGTTTACGTTCTTAACCAAGATGAAGCGCTCGATTTCTACCAAAATAAGTTAGGTTTTGAAGTCGGAACCGACATGACCGTAGACGGAGGTTTCCGTTGGCTAACCGTCTTTGCAAAAGCGCAGCCGGATCTTGAGCTTGTCTTAGCCGAGCCAAAAGAAGGGCCAATGTTTACCAAGGATTCCGCGGACAAGATACGAGCCCTCGTCGCGGATGGCGCGTTTGGTGCTGGGGTTTTCGAAACAGCGAACTGTCAAAAGACCTACGAAGAGCTTGTCGCGAAAGGCGTTGAGTTTATCCAACCGCCTACCGAGCAGTTTTACGGGGTCGAAGCCTTAGGCGTCGATAACTCGGGAAATTGGTTCAGCCTAACGCAACGAGCGAAATAACGATCTAACGCGTGTTAAGTTGATCACTAGATTAAAAAAGCTACCCGATCAGGCAGCGAATTGAGCCAAATGAAAAGGAGCTATGCTTCTCATCTGACTCTCACTATTCTCTGCGCAACGTTGCCGTCGCCACCGTTATTTAAAACGTATTCTGAATGACGATTTCAGACAGCGGTAGCTGGCCGCCTCGCGGGTAGGCTTGCGTGGTGCCTTTGCCGATGGCGATCATCATAACAATCACGTGGCTTTCGGGCAGGTTAATAATCCCACCGACTTTATCGATATCAAAACCGATCATGGGGCTGGTCTGATAACCCAGTGCTGTGGCAGAGAGCATAATATTTTGTGCCGCCATGGCTCCTGAGCGGATGGCTTCGTCCCGTTGTAGCCACTCTCGGCCATGGTAAAAATCCTGCAACATGTTGACCAAGGTTTCTTGAGTGCTTTGATCGACATTTTCCCAGTAGCGTTCTGGTGTTTCTTGCCATGATTGAGTATTCGCGGTAACCACCAGCAGAGTCGACGCATCGGTCACCTGTGTTTGATCCCATGCTGCGCTACGCAGCTGTTGGCGAATGTCCATGTCTGTGACATGCACAAAACGCCAATGTTGAATATTGAACGAGGTCGGTGCGAGGCTAGCGGCTTCGAGCAGGGTGTTTACATCCTCTTGGGGCATAACATGGTTAGGGTCGTATTGCTTAATGGAGCGACGATGATGAATGGCTTCGATAGTGTTCATTTGGAGCTCCTATAAAGGGTCAGTGACGATAGAAGCCATTGTGTTTTGATATGCTCTTTGCGTAAATTATTGATATCACTGTTTCGGTTTTGCGTAGTATGCAAAAGTGAGTGCTTTACTTTGTGAGTGATGGTGGTATTTAGTTCAGGTTTGGCTAAGGGAGCAGAACATGCTTGAAGCGATGGAGCAGTTTGTCAAAGTGGTGGAGCTGGGGTCGTTCAGTGCCGCGGCGTCCACATTAGGGAAAACGCCCAGTACCATTACGCGTCGGCTGGACCAATTGGAGCACGAGCTAGGGGTCAAATTACTGGTGCGCTCAACACGGCACCTTGAAGTAACGCCGGATGGAAAGCAATTTTACAGTCAGTGCCAAGAGGTTCTGCAATCGGTTAACCAAATCAAAGAGAGCTTTGGTAAGCCAAGCGAGCGGATAGAAGGGCTGATCCAGATAACGACCTTTGACACGATTGGACGCGAAACATTGACGCCGCTCGTGGCAGAGTTTCGCAAGCGTTATCCAGACGCCCGCGTAGCAATTCATCTGACGAATCAACTGGTTAACCTCTATGACAGCCCTTTCGATTTAGCCATTCGCTATGGTCGTCCAGAAGACTCCAATTTGATTTATCGCCCACTACTGGATATGTCCGCGGTCTTAGTCGCGGGAGCAGACTATGTCGCCAAACACCCACCTTTAACCACCCCCGAGGATTTACACAAGCATGCGTGTTTGACGTTTTTCCGACCCCGTCAATTTACCTGGTGGTATTTTCAAAAAGGCAACGACACTCGCAAAGTGCGCATTGATCCTGTGCTGGCGTCAGACGGTGGTGCGCCTTTGCTAATGTGGGCGCGCGCGAATCAAGGCGTCACGCTGGTGAGTCGCACATTCGTTGAGGACGACTTGCGCTCTGGGCGTCTAGTAGAGTTATTACCAGACTGGCAGCCCTCGTTAACTGAAAGTGGCGAAGCGATGATCTACCTAAATTGGAAAGCCAGCAGCGCTAAGCGCCCTGTTGTAAGAGCCATGGTGGATTTCTTAATTGAGCAGATTCGCTAGTGTCCCCATCATGCGCGACGTTCCCTTCCTAATATCGTCGATATTAACCAAATCCATACAAAAGTCGCTATTACAGACACCGTTTATTTCAATATGGGTGTCGTTTGTCGAGTGTGCAACCACTATTATAAACAGGTGAAGGCATGGACAGACGGTATGAACAAACGTTATTTAGGTAAGACATTGGAGTGGCTGCTTGGTGATAACAATCAGCCATTTGAATACACACATCATGCGGTGCTTTTGGTCGCTTCAGTGCTGTATCTGTGTTCGGCCGTTTTCAATTATGGCTTAGAATTAACCAGCGCTTTTAATATTTACCTTCAATACGCGCTCTCTCTCTTGATACTGATGATTTGGTATCTGTCGCGCTGGAAAATGCAATTCCACGCGATGAGGTTTGTCTTTATCGGTCTGGTTGTATTGGTGTCGATCCCTGCGAATTGGATTGGTAATGCGGGATCTAATGGCCCTACTTATCTCATGATCTTTGGTTGCCTTAGCTATATTTCTGTTTCCTTCAAAGACCTAGGTTGGTACCGACGCCTCGGGCAGTTATTTTGTATCATCATCCCTATTCCATTGATTTTAATTGAGAAACATTATCCCGATATTATTTTTCAATACGCGACGGAAGAACAGAAACAATTTGATCTGACGTTTGCGTTCATCATTATGGGGCTTTTTTTAGTGGTGATGATGGAAAGTTTATCAACTCGATTCAAGCTAGAAAGAGCGAAAGCAGAGACGTTGGCTGAACAGTTACGCGCCCTTTCAGAAAAAGACGCTTTGACCGGATTGTTCAATAGGAGAATGTTGGACAAAGAGTTTCTGACATGGAAAGGTCATCAACCTATTTTCAGTCTAGCTTTGTTGGACCTTGATCATTTTAAGTACCAAAATGATCAATGGGGCCATAGCTATGGCGATGAGATTCTAAAAAGCTTTTCGGCGTTATTGCAAGAGACCGCAGCGCGTAATAAGGGCTTAGCGATCCGCCAAGGGGGAGAGGAGTTTGTGCTCCTGTTACCGTTGTCATTAGATGACACCTATCGAGAGCTGAAATACCTTGCAGAGTCATTTCGCACGACGGATTTGGAGCACGGCCCCGTGACGTTTAGTGCAGGCATCGCAGAAAATACCGCGACGGATAACGAGAGTGACCTACTGAAACGTGCGGATAAATTAATGTATCAGGCGAAAGACGCCGGCCGAAACCGCATTTGTCGATAACACCTCTGTTGGTCAATGTGGCGCAAACGTTTGCCGTATCACGAGTCAGAACGAAAAGCCTCATCATGTTGATGGGGCTTTTTTTGTCAGTTTACAAAGGAGAACTACGCTCTGTTGGGTATTTTAGCGATGCTCGTAACTGACCTATGCTCAATGATCGATGCGCTATCGTGCGCGCTATCTACTCACCACAGGCACGTATGACGTTGCCATAAATCTCAGAGGTCTCTATGTTTTCTCTCGAAGGAATGAATGCACTTATTACGGGCGGTACGTCGGGTATTGGACTGGCAACGGCCAGACGGTTTGCAGCCGCAGGGGCTCGGGTGGCGATTGTGGGTCGTCGGGATGCCACGGGTCTTGCAGAAGAGCTAAATGGAATATTTTTGCAGGCAGATGTGACCAATGAAGATCAGTTGCGCGCGTGTTTTGAAGCGGCCGAAGCGCGCCTAGGTAAGCTCGATATTATTATGAACAACGCGGGCATTGAGAATTCAGGGCCGACCATTGCCGAGCAAAGCGCCGATGAGTTTCAGCGTATTCTGGACATCAATGTTAAGGCGGTCTACAACGGCTTGCGCTTCGCGCCCCAGCACATGAACGACGGCGGCTCCATTATCAATACATCATCAGACGTATCAAAAGTCGGCTACCCCGGTTACGGTCAATACTCGGCCACCAAATCAGCGGTGTGCAGCCTAACACGCGTCGCGGCGATGGAGTTGGTACCCAGAAAGATTCGAGTCAATGCCATCTGCCCAGCGTCGGTATGGACGGAGATGCTGACGCCAGACCATCCAGAAGTGCTGATGACTGAACGTACCAGTCCTATGGGACGGGTGGGTCATCCGGAGGAAGTCGCGGCGCTGTGCCATTTTCTCGCCGCGCCGGATTGCAGTTACCTGACAGGGCAATCCATCAGTGTGGACGGCGGATTGTCGGCGGGGATGGCGGAGCATACCTTTGAACGACTCATAAAAGACTAAAAGCATTGAAGCTTATTAGTTATTGAGAGAAATATAAAAAGCCTGGCGAATCGACCAGGCTTTTTTGAGCGTAACGTATTGAGTGAGATCAACAGAGTGCTGGGGTGTTAACCCAGCGCTGTGAGGCTCTCGTTCATTGCGTTGATGAAGAAATCGACTTCCGCTTCCCCCCACGCCAACGAAGGGCGGACCTTGAGAGTGCCGGGAAGGGATTTACCGATCATGACGTGGCGTTTAATCATTTCTGTGATCAACTGCTCGGTCTCGGCTTCTGCACGGGTGCGTTGCTCTCGGCAATTCACCAGCTCGATGCCGACCAACATACCACGGCCGCGAACGTCCCCGATCAACGGGTGTATCTCTGCCAACTGGCGCAGTCTTGCGCGGAGTAAGTCACCGATGTCGTTGGATTTTTGCACCAGTTGCTCACGTTCGATGACATCCAACACCGCCATGCCCGCGGCGCAGGCAACGGTATTACCGCCAAATGTACTGAACAGCAACGGATGGGTGCCACCAATAAACTGCTTCATCATCTTGCTAGAGAGAATCACCACACCTAGCGGATGGCCGTTGGCAACGGGTTTACCCATGGTGATAAAGTCCACTTTCTCGGGATTAAGCCCTGCGCCCATGAATCCCCAAAACGATCCCATGCGGCCAAGACCCGCTTGCACTTCATCGGCGATGACATAACCTCCAGTTGCACGTGTTTTGTCCGCTACCTGATCAAAATACCCCTCAGGAGGTGTGATCACGCCATGGGCACACAGGGCGGTGTCGAGCAGCAACGCCGCGGTTTTATAGCCACGATTGTCCAGCGCTGCGATGGCGCGGTCGGCATCCGCGGCGTAGCGCGTCGCCGCATCCGCCTGGTCGGCGTAGGGGCCGTTGTACATGTCTGGCTCGATCAGGCGCTCAATTTGCTTTGGATGCAACGCCTCAGGCAAGTGTTGCCACGATTCTGGCGAGTACTTGGTCGTGAGTTCGGTACAGCCGTGATAAGCGTTATGCAGCACCAAACCGCCTTGATGACCGCTTAACGATTGCGCGATCTGAACCGCCAAATCGTTGGCTTCACTGCCTGAGTTAACGAAAATGCAGGTGTCCAAATGGTCGGGGAGGTCTTTGGTCAATCGGGCTGCATAATCGGCAACGATGTCACACATATAGCGCGTGTTGGTATTCAAGGCTTCAGCCTGACGGGCGATGGCTTTAACGATGTGCGGGTGGCAATGGCCCATCTGAGGGACGTTGTTGTACGCGTCTAGATAAGCCGTGCCATCCGCACTGTACATCCAGCCGCCTTGAGCACGAGTGATGTGCAAAGGCTGATCATAGAAGTGCCAAATCTTGCCGAGGTGCTGTTCACGGTGCTGCACCAATTCGTTTTGATCGGTCGCAAACGGCTGACCCTCGTTGTCAATGGGGCTGTAGACTGGGAAGCGTAACGCCTCGCGCAAGCGGCGAGTCACCGTCTCTTGGCCCATGTCGTTCAGCTTGAACAGCATCTTGGTAAAGAAGCGATCTTCTAAATGCGTGCCGGCTTCTGGGTCGTTGAGCTTGCGGAAGTTGATAATAAGAGACGCCATTGCCAAGCGCAGACGCATGACATCAAACAGCAAATCGACTTCTTGCCCCGTCAATGGGTAAGCGCTGTCGAACCCTTGTGCCACATGCAGTAAAGGGCGGATTGGATCTTCTTCGCCTTCGCCGTAAGTCTCTGAAATAGTAACGATTTCTGCCAAAATGCTGTTAAAACCTACATCGCCAAAATCCAGAATCGCGGCGATTTCTGTCGGGTCATCATGACTGACCATGACATTGGCGTCGTTTGCGTCTTGATGGACTAACTGGCAGCGTGTTTTCTTCAACGCGGGGAGGGTGTGCTGTTCCGCAAGCGCGAACACAGAGGTCAACAGATCACGCAATTCGCCCTCAGGAATACCGGAAATCATGTCACGTAATTGCAGACAGTGGCCCAAGTCCCATAAGTGCTTGTTGCTGCCCGCATAGGGGTGGTAGAAGCTTTGCAACGCGGCATTCATACGTCCCATGGTCGCGCCAATATTGTAGTAATACGCATCGCAATAGGCGTCGGGGGTGTCTTCCACCACGCGCCCATCCATGAAGGCAATCAGGCGGATCATGTGGCGCTCACCACTGATATCAGACGTAATCCAGTCGTACGCTTTGCCTTGGCGAGTCGTGATGACAGGCGGAACCACCAGCGTTGGCTCCTGCTCTAAAATGTGGTCCACCGCCTTGATTTGCAGATCGACGATGCCTTCTGGCTCCTGCGCATTGGAGATTTTGATGACACCCTGTGGGCCATCGTCATTACGAATCAACCAAGCTAAATCCCGTTCGCTGTTTAGGGCAGTAAAGCTACCTTCCAGACCATACAGTTCCTGCACCAATGATTTGATTTGGGACAGTTCAAACTGAGGCGGATTACGGTTAGCCAAAGATGAATGATTCGTCATGTTTTGATCCTTTCAAGAATAGAGAGTCGCTATGTGTTTGGTTGGTATATGACCATGGAGCCTAGTGTGAGAGGCGTATCAAAAGAAGGCTATATCCCCTGTGGTGTAATTTGCGCGATGCAATAGAGAAAAATACCTTGCGCAGGGTATACCGCTTTGACACACGGCGATTCAGACTTTCTGAAGTGCATGGAAGGTTTGTGTTGAGTGGTGAGTTAAAACGCTCGTCCAACCGCCCCCTCCGTTTGATTTCCACCAAGACAATTACGAGATCTGTTATGAATAAGACGATTGAAGCAATGCTGGAAAAATACAATGTCACCCCCGAGACGCGTGCTTTCCTCGAAGCCGGCCATCAAAAAATATTTATTGATGGGCAGTTCGTTGACAGTGAGGGCGGGCAAACACTGAACATCGAAGACCCTTCCAACGGCGAACATTTACTCACGGTCCCGAGAGCGACCGTTGCTGATTTGGATAAAGCCGTCGCGGCGGCCAATCGTGCTTTTCGCAGTGGCCCTTGGGTAGACATGAAACCAAATGAGCGTCAGGCGCTACTCTTCCGCATGGCCGATGTGATGGAAGAACACGCTCAGACACTGGCAGAGCTAGAAGCCATTGACGCCGGCAAAGCCATCAGTGGGTGCCAAGAAGTGGACATCGCTGGCTCCATCGACTTCTTGCGTTATATGGCTGGATGGACCACCAAGCTGCAAGGCAACACGCGCAATGTTTCCTGCCCTGGGGAAGCGTTTGGTTTTACCTTAAAAGAGCCCATCGGCGTGGTAGGAGCGATTGTGCCTTGGAACTGGCCCCTGAACATGGCGATGTGGAAAATGTGCGCGCCGCTGGTCGTCGGTTGTACCATTGTTCTGAAACCCGCTGAAATCACGCCTATGAGCATGATTTACCTAATGAAAATCTGGCAAGAAGCGGGCCTACCAGACGGTGTGGTCAACATCGTGATCGGGACGGGTGTTGAGATTGGTAGCCCATTGGCAGGCCATCCAGGGATCGATAAAGTTTCCTTCACAGGTTCAACGCCGGTCGGTAAGCTCGTGGGTAAAGCCGCGATGGATAATCTGAACCCCGCGACACTGGAGCTAGGCGGTAAATCCGCGATGGTCGCGTTTGACGATGCCAAGCTAGATGACATCGTCACTGGCACATTGCAATCCGTCTTCTTTAACTCGGGCCAGACGTGTTCAGCAGGCTCGCGCTTGTATGTTCAGCGCGGCTTATACGAACAAGCAGTACAGGCGGTCGCCAAAGCCGCCAACGAGATGGTTACGGGCGATCCACTTGATCCGAGCATTACTCAGGGGCCACAGATTAGCCAAGCGCAACTGGACAAAATACTGAACTACATTGAATCAGGTAAAGCCGAAGGTGCACGATTAGTGTACGGTGGTCAGCAGGAAGATCGCCCAGGCTACTACGTACAGGCCACAGTATTTGCGGACTGCACCAACGACATGAAAATCGTTCGCGAAGAGATCTTTGGCCCTGTGCTGGCGGTGATCCCATTTGATACCGAAGAGGAAGCAGTACGTCTTGCTAACGACTCGGATTATGGTCTAACGGCGTCGATCTTCACCCAAAATGTCAGCCGCGCCCACCGTTTGCTTAAGAAAATGGAAGCGGGTACAGTATTTGTAAACACTCATGATGCCATGGATTCATCATTGCCATTTGGTGGTTACAAGCAGTCTGGTATTGGTCGAGATTTAGGCCCAGAGCAGTTAGATCACTTTCTACAAGTCAAAACCGTGATCATGCAGCTTTAATGAGTGATCCGTTGCTAGTGGAAACGGTCTATATCCTGCAACAATTCGTCGCAGGTATATAACATTGAGGTACGTATGAGTCGAACAATATCTCCAACCGCCCTAGCAATGGTCGATCGGTTGTCAAAAGGCTTGGTTGATCTCGTCCCTCAAATCGGTAGTGAGGATTTTCCTCGCTTACTGGCTGAGGTGATCAAAGAGTTTGTGCCATCAGACGAGCTCACACTGATCCTGTTTGAAGATAAGCCCGTCTTTCTGGTCTCGGAAAAGACGGAGCTTATTGGCAGCCAGTCTGTTGATATGTATCTGGCAGGTGCTTACTTGCTGGATCCTTTCTACCGCGCCAGCGTTGATCTCAAAAAAAGCCAATTCTTTACCTACGATGAGTTGGTGCCGGATGGCTTTCGTCAGAGCGAATTCTACAAGCAATATCTCGTTAAAATCGGGCTAGAAGATGAATGTGGTTATTTGATTATCTTTCCCGGTGGGCAATTTTTGCACCTAAGTGTCGGTCATGGAAAGGGCAGCGAGGCTCGCTTAAACCTCTCCGAACTGCAATTGCTGGACACTTTGACGCCGCTGATCGACATGCTGTGCCAACAGCACTGGGGCGAGCAACTCTCTAACCCGTTGAATCGACAACTGGATCAGGCGCTCGCCAACTTTGGCTCGTCGAAACTCACCGACCGCGAAGGCACCGTCATCCGCATGGTGTTGCAGGGCTACTCCACGTCCGCCATCGCCGAAAAGTTATTTATTTCACCCGGTACAGTGCGAGTTCATCTGCGCAACAGCTACCGAAAACTCGATATTGGTTCCCAAGTGGACCTACACAACCTTTTCATGGGCGCCTTAATGCAGTTTGAACACTACGAAGGCGGCGACCCTCTGGAAGGGTTCTTCTGATTCCATGCAACTTAATGCACTTGCTCATGGTCGTCACTTGAATAACAACCTTTGCTGAATGTCATCATTCAAAGTCGTTAAAAATGACGCTGTTTGTTGGACTAAGAGCCGAGGCATCCTTACCATTACTTTCAAGTCAATAAACTCGAAAGAAGACACAGCATGATCAATTGGCAAATTAAACGTTTCTCTCAGCTGACAACCTTGCAGTTATACCAAATGCTCAAACTCAGAGTGGATGTGTTCGTTGTTGAGCAACAGTGTGCTTATGCCGAGCTGGATGATAAAGATCATCATCAAGGGGTGTATCACTTATTAGGCTATCAAGGCGATGTGCTTGTTGCGTGCGCGCGTCTATTGCCCCAAGGGCTGAGCTACCCTTCGGTCAGTATTGGCCGGGTGGCGATTTCAGAAAAGCATCGTGGAGGGGGTTTGGGGCATCAATTGTTACAAGAGGCTTTGATGTCCTGTGAAACGCTATGGCCGAAGGCGTCGATCGAAATCGGTGCGCAACATCATTTGTCCGCTTTTTATCAGCGCCACGGTTTTAAGCCCTCGTCGGCGATGTATTTGGAAGACGGCATTGAGCACATCGATATGACGTTGGAAAAATGACGTGTTTTAGATTCAAAAAACCAGAGCAAGCGCTCTGGTTTTTGCGTTGAGAGTTATGTGCTTGCTAGACGGTGTAGCCCAGTATCACAAAGATAGCGAAGCTTGTAACGGCGCCGATGGCGACATACGGCAGTTGAGTAAGAGCGTGCGACATAGGCGAACAACCTGCCCCTTGGGCCGCGAGTACGGTCGAGTCACTGAAGAAACACGCATGACTACCGAATGAAGACGCCGACAACAGTGCACCGATGATCAATGCCATATTGGCATCGACACCTAAAGCAATCGGTACCACGATGGGAATCGCAATGATGAACGACCCCCAGCTGGAAGCCGTACCAAAGACCACCGCGGCCATCACCACAAACACCAGTGCTGGCATCAATTCTGCCGTCATTAAGGGTGCAACGACGCTCACAAGGTAGCTGGTCATGCCCAAGTCATCGTTCACGCTTTTAAGCATAAAGCCGGCGATCACCGTTGAAAGTGGGTACAACATGACTTTAAAGCCTTCAAAGATCCCCTTCATTTGATCTTCTAATGAAAGCAACCCTTGCACGTAATACATCGCCACAGTGATGGCGAGCGTGACGATAATGCCTTTCAATAGATCAATATCGTAATACAGCGTGGCACCAATGAGGATCAACATCGGGACGATAAAGTTAAGCATGCCGACCAAGTTGCTGGTTTTGCGGTATTCAGGTGCCGCCGCTTCCATGGTGTCTCCCGTGTAGTCATCCGGCAATGGCTGACCATTCATCGCGCGCTGTTCAGCTTTTTTCATCGGGCCGAAGTTACCCAGCATGCCACTAGCAACCAGGAACACCACTACCAGAGCAACCCAGCCATAAACCATATATGGGATGGCCGACATATAAACACTCAGACCTTTACCGGTAGCGGCTAAGTCGTTTTCTTCTAACAGACCCGAGAAGAACACCGCCCAAGTAGAAACCGGCACTAAGATACACATAGGCGCCGCCGTCGAGTCGATGATGTACGCCAGTTTTTCACGGGATACTTTGTAATGGTCGGTGACTTTTTTAACCGTAGACGAGACGGCTAGACAGTTTAAGTAGTCGTCTATGAACACCACTAAACCGATAAAGAAGGTCGTTAATAACGATTGGCGTCGGGACTTTATGCGCCCTTTGAGCCAATCACTGAAGCTATTAAGACAGCCACTTTTTTCCAGTAGCACAATCAACCCGCCCATCAAACCACAGACCAACACTACCCAGACAATGGTGTCGTTGCCCATGACAGCAGAAATAGTATCCGTGAATGACGTGACCACCGTGGTGTTGTCGATCATGATTAAACCTGCGACAACACCGATCAGTAGAGATTCAAACGGGGCGCGAGATATCAGAGCAATCGCAAGAACAAGCAAGGTGGGTAATAAAGATTGAGCGCCCCACTCCTCCCCGGGGGAATGGCTGGCTGACAGTGACCAAAAGAAGGCAATGGCGGCGAGCGTAATTAATATAGAGAGCAACAGATGTCGCTTAGGATGAATGGCTTTCATTACCTTAATGACTTGTTCCATGGAGTGTTCCCGATTCGTAGAATAGTTGTTATAGCTTAAAAACTACCTTGAAACACAAGATGGAAAATATACCCCCGACGAGGTAATACATAGGGGATATTGTTATCTGCTGCTTTTCATCTAAATCACCCGAATCCGCCCCTGCTCCGCTTCTAATCTGCTGGTTGGAACTACCATGCATTTCCTTCGCTTGCGCAATGTCTCGTGCCGAGACCGTCAGCGCGAATCAAACGCATGGCATCGCTTAACAAGGCGTTTGGTCGACCCGATTGTATCGGGTACAAGACCAGCACCCTAGATGACAATGAGCAGAGTTAATCCACTATCAACCTGTTTTTATTGGCACTTATTTAAAAATAGATTAGTGTGTCAGCATAGCGTCAAGGAAGACGAGAGCCTACACATCTTTTCCCCTCCTTGACTCGCACGGTTATTTAGAAAAACAAGCACGCTCGCGTTTGTAGTGCGGGTACGCCTGGAAATTCTGTATAACCCCTTAATAATCAAATGTTTATTGCTCTTGAAATTATAGGCACTAAACAGAATAACCCGCACGCACGGTATATTGCATAAACGAGCATGCGCACTATTAAGCTGTTAAGTGCTTTGAGGACATCACACGTATGGCAAGAACAGTGACAAAAGCAGATTGCTTAGCAGAGATGAAAAGATTCTTTAAGTACTACGCTACCTACTGCCAAAGCCCAGACCCTGACTCAGTAAGAGAGGTGCTAGCATCCATTTACAGTGTCAATGACAAAGTACGAAAAGCTGGGTATCCGAATTTTTTTAATAGTGATGAATTTTTAGCAATAAAAGCTATTCGTAACTATGCAATCCATCAAGCTGAAATATATAACGAAGCCAGAGCCTTACCAATGGTCTCTGATGTTCCTATAGAGGCTGAGCTGAATATTCTTTGTTTAATACCAATAGGTGTTATTGACGCCGTTTGTGAAAACACAAATTCAGAAGGTAAAACTGCCATTAAAAACACGTGCATTTATTACAAGAGGTATGTCGATATATACCCATGCATTTTTAATTTTGGGGTTCAGCTGTTTCTTTATAGCGAAGATAACCGTTTGGAGGTTAGCTCTAAAGAGTACAGAGAGTTTAAAAATTCTATCGAATATGAAAGAGCCAATAATTACTCGCACCTTGTATTAGGTGGCTTTAGTTTGCCTCATGGAGAGGACGTAGACGATTTTATTGAGCGTAGCCTTCACACGGTAGAAGAAAAATCGGAATTGCAAAATGCGCTATATTCTGAAGAAAACGGTATGTTCACCTTCAAGGGCTTCAGCTAAATGCACTTAACAAGTCAAAGCACGCGGACGTGGCAAAGCTGTCACCTTTCGTGCAAAAACACGCACAAAAACCGCCAACTTCACCACGCCGGTGTTTGGGGCGTTATGAGAAACGTACATAATTACTATGGCAAATAAAAAAATCTGGGCGTATGCCAAAAGTGACTCAGGCAGCTTCATTAAAGATGAACGTGGACGGTTAAAACTCTTCTTTATTTGGCAAGTGCTGAAGCTAAAAAAGCATGATATTTTCGAATTTAATAAATTGTCTTTCTTCAGCACTCAAACAGACGAAAGCAAGCGGTCTCGAATGACGCCTGTAATAAAAGGTTTTTTTCGATACATTGAGAATTCAGAAGGGGGTTCATTTTCTGGAGATGGGGAGTCATTATCCCACTCCATCGCAATATTAGTGTTATCTGAATTGTCGTCGATTAATTTTGTTTTCGGAAAAAAAGAGTGCACATTCAATTTTTCTGAAATAAAGACTGAAGATCTAAAAATTAGATTTGAAAGTGGTCGATTCTACTTTCCTGATCTAGTAGGTTTTTTCTCCGATGATAATCCTTATTATGAGAAATGGGACGGAAAGGTAGCGATTGAAGTTAAAGTTAGTCATGGTTGTGAGCCTGAAAAAGTACAAGACTTTTTAGAGCACAATATACCAATTATTGAAATAAATATTACTGAAAAATTGAGATTCAAGGAAGAACTGAACAAGCAGTCTTTTGATGAAAATGATTTAGAGCGCTACTACAATTTTTTAACGAGTATATTTAGTAATAAAGTGTACGGTAAAATTGTAGTTGATTCGTCATCAGGAGCATACAACAACAAGCTCATCTCTGCTGAAAAAAATAGAAGTTCTAAGCTAAAAGCTTTGCTTGATAGTGAAGTCGAAAAATCAAATTTTTTAAATCAACAATTGGCCAATAGTAATAATGATCTTCAGCGACATAAAGATAGGCTAGATGTTCTAAATGCTAAACTAAAAGAGTACTCAAAAAAAATTAAAGAATTCAATGGCCGCACCTTATTACAAAAGATATTTGATGTGTTTAGATAATCTCATAAAAAGTTGCTGAACACGGATAAATTACTCGATTCGCTCGCAATTTACCGGTGAGCAAAGCATTATGGTAGGCCACAGCGTAGACGGCACAATGGACTTTGGAATTAATAAATGATCCAGACTAAATACGGAACTTTTGACGGGGATTCATGGGAAGACCTGTGTCAACTGGTTTTCAAATCAAAGTATAAAGATCTACAATACCAAGAGATGGTTGCATCACCTGGTGATTTTGGGATCGAAGGCTTTACGAAATTAGACGGCGTTGCATTTCAATGTTATTGCCCCGATACCCACTACACTCAAAAAGAATTGTACGAAAAGCAGAGAGACAAAATAACTAAAGATCTTGAGAAGCTTCGAGCCTACGAAAATGAAATATCTCGTCGAATGGGTAATACGAAAATTAGGGAGTGGGTTTTCGTGACTCCGCTAATTACCGATAATAAATTGCTAAGTCATGCGCAAACGAAGCAAGTAGAGGTTGTCACATGGGCAGGGCGCGAGCATACTTTGAAGAACTAGCTTCAAGCCTGCCAAAACCTGTATTGTAGCGCTTGTAGTTCATCAAACAGGCTTCATTCCGTGACTCTTATCGAACATCTATCTGTTATTAAAGAAACTCGCTCTGATATTAACCAAAAACATGATTTAGTGGATGTCATGTTTCTCGTTATCACCGCCATTATGGCTGGCGCCGAAGGTTGGCAAGATATCGAAACGTATGGGAATGGGAAGTCTGAATGGCTGAAACAGTATAGAGCATTTAAACATGGTATCCCAAGACGCCACACTATTGCTCGCATTCTAAAGGGCCTGGTGCCAGAAACCTTACTGGAAGCATTAATCAATTGGGTTAATGAGAACCGGAAATCACAAGGAAAACCCTTGATCGCATTGGATGGAAAAGTGCTACGAGGAGCTTATAGAGGGAACCCGCAATCAGCTCTTCAACTTGTCACAGCTTACGATACTGAAAATGGCTTAGTTTTAAGTCAGAAAGCTACGGCCACGAAAACAAGCGAAATCACGACAGTACGAGATATGTTGAGTGTGTTAAATATTCAAGGGGCTGTGGTGACGGTTGATGCACTGCATTGCCAGAGAGAAACGCTAGAGCAAATTAGGGAGCAAAAAGGTCATGTTGTGGTTCAGGTTAAAGGCAATCAAGGGCAGCTAAAAAAAGCGATTGAACAGCAATTTGAGGCGTACTTTAAAAAGCCGAAAGCCACGCCTGTTATAGAGTTGAAAGAAAAAGGACATGGGCGAACAGAAGAGCGAAATGTCTTTCAACTGAAAGCGAAATTCCCGCCGGAGTTGTCTGAGAAGTGGCCCACTGTACGCAGTATCATCGCTGTAGAGAGGCTTAGAACGGTCAAAGGAAAAACAACGATAGACACGTCGTTTTATGTGAGCTCTTTATCGCCTAAACATAAGTCATTGCATCATTACATACGCCAACACTGGCGTATTGAAAACAATCAGCACTATGTTCTGGATGTCGTGTTTAATGAAGATAAGTCAAGAATCGTGATGGATGATGCGGTAGAGCATATGGCTCTATTCAAACGTTTTGTGATGAACATACTTAGGCAATGTAATGATGATTCACCGAGCCAACGGCAGAAGCTAAAAAGAGCTACTTGGAGCGATGATTATCGTGCTCAATTATTGTTTGGTTAAAAAAGAACAAAGTATGCTCGAGCCCTGGTCACATGGGGGCTCTCCATCATAGACCCTGAATTCAAAGTTATTCTGCAAGACGCTGATTATTTTGCTACGGAAATTAACACAATACAAACAGTGAAAGGGAAGAAAATTACTCTTTTTTCTACATTAGAATTAGAAAACAAAGCAGAAGATAAAGAAGTCTCAGAATATGAAAAAAATATTAGCAAGAAGAATAAAGTTCGCTGTACATTCAATGGTGTTTTAGATGAAGAAAAGCATCTAAAATTGAATTACATAACATCAAATAAATGGCTAAAAAACGATCCATTCCTAAAAGAAATAGAGAATAACGCTTCGGAAATCTATTTTCACGTGTTGAGAGCAATAAATCAGTACGAAAGTGAAGTGGAAGAGTTGTGTATAACTTGGCGCGGGGATGCTGAAGAATTGATATCTAAGGTTCGAGACGAATTAGCCCAAAGATTAAGTGAGGCAACACCTACTTTAGGTGAGGCAGAGATATACCGGATAGCTGATCAAATGACTTCAAAATGGATTGCATTGTGTCCGTTAGGTATTGAATGATGAGTAAACTTACATTTCACAGAAAGCCAATGCCTCTTATGGCTGAGCATAGGCCTATATATAAAATTACTCAACTATTACTGGTATTATATCTCTCATCACGAGGAAAGAAGTCTAGCCTAATTCGACTACATTTATTCAGCTGGGTTTTGAAAGATGAGATAAGAAAGAAAATGTTGTTAGAGTCGGCGAACCAAAACCAAATTTTATTTGGGGTATGGGGGATTGATCCAGCAGTCAATATATCACTTCAGTATGCTGAAGCTGAAGGGCTGATTAGTAAGTCTGGAATTTCATATAAGTTAACTCAATATGGCGCAAAATACGTTTCAGGAATTGATAGTGAGATTGCTTTCAAAGATGATTACTTTTTTCTTCAGTCAATAGGTTCGAAAATAACTGAAGGCATGGTGGAAAATATTATTAGGGAATGGGAATGATTGGTTTGAAACTAGAGAAATTTAAAATAGTTCTCAATACGACCGACGGTGAATACGGTTTTGAATGTGAATTTAAATCTGGATTAAATATTGTACGCGGTAATAATTCTTCTGGTAAAAGCACATTGGTTAACTCTCTTATCTATTCTCTTGGAATGGAGGAAATTCTTGGCGGGAAAGGTGAAAAAACCTTACCTTATGCATTGAAGGAATATGTTGAAAGTGAAAATAAGGATAAGATAAGAATAGTATCATCTTATGTTTACTTACAGATCTAAAATAAAAATAGCGATGTTGTAACTTTAAAAAGAGCGATTAACTCTACAGATAAGGATACCAAACTAATCGAAGTGATACATGGGGATTATCTTTCGGGGGAAAATCGAGAATTTGATATATCTCATAAGTATTTGCATGATAAAGGTTCAGCACAGAACGTTGAATCAGGGTATTTTACATTCCTTGAAAATTTCGTCGGTTTAAGACTTCCTTTCGTTCCTGCTACCAATGGTGGTGAGGTAAAGCTCTATATCCAAACTATTTTTTCAGCCCTCCTAATTGAGCAAAAGAGAGGGTGGACTGATTACATAGCTAACACACCCTATTACGCTATCCGTGATGTGAGAACAAAAATTGTTGAATTTATTCTGGGGTTGGATGTTTTCGAAAACGAAAGAATCAAATCAACTTTGATGTCAGACTTGGCTAATCTTCAATCAAAATGGTCGGAGGAGAAGGTTAAAATTGAATTGATGGAAGAGGATCAGTCTATCAATGTGATAGGTATTAAACGCACAGCAGACGATATGTTTGACCCACAACTAGTCAGAATTACGAAGCAAGTTGAAGATGCTACCTTTGTGCTAAGTGATTACATTGTTGAATTGGTAAGAAAAATTGAGGCTATTGACGAGGCTGAGAATAAAACAAGAGATGATGTTTCTATCGATTTGATAGAGGCATATGAGAGTTCAAAAGCAGAATTAGACCTGCTAGTTTCTATGCTTGATTCCGCTAATGCGGAGATTCGGCTTTCCAAATCAAGGCTGACTGAGTATTTATCACTTAGATCAGAAATAGAAAAAGATTTAGAAAAAAACAAGATTGCTAAAAAACTCAAAAATTTTGGTGCCGAGAGTGGTTTGAGCCTTGCGCTTGATAGTTGTCCGGCTTGTCATCAACACGTAGATGACTCCTTGTTTTTAGCAGATACCCTTATACAACCGATGAGTATTGACGAAAATGTAAAATACCTCGATAGTCAGAAAAAGATGGTATCTAAGTATATTTTAGGGTTAGAAAAAACCATTGCAAAATTAGAGTCTCAAGCTCGTGAATATTCAGAAAATGTTTCTGATAAGCGTGCAGTATGCTTGACTTTTAAAAAGCAGATACGATTATCTGGCAATGCAGAAGAGGCTGATTTAAGAGTTAAACTACAACTTGAGCTTAAAGTAGAAAGCCTCTTAAAAGCAGAAAGGGTCATAAACAGTTCAGTCAATAATCTAGTAAATTTCAGAAATGATTTTCGGAATATTAAGGCCAAGTTGGCAGGCTTGCCGGAACGAAAATCCTCTGCTGAGGATGTCAAGAAATATAATAAATTTCAGAATCATTTTCGAAGCTATGCGAGCCTTTTTGGCTATAAAAGTGCGCCAACTTCAGATATAGAAATAAATAGAGACACATTATTTCCATATTTGGCAGGGCTGGAGTTGAGAGAAGTAAATACGGATATAAAATCTGATTCTTCAGCAAGTGACTTTGTGAGACTCATCTGGGCTTACCTACTAGCAGTATATTCTGCCTCAGACGAGTTAGGCGGGAATCACCCTGGATTAGTTCTTTTGGATGAGCCAGGTCAGCATCCTATGGGGGTCACAAGTGTAAATGCACTTTTAACAAATATCTCTAAACAGCGAAGTATCCAAGGTATTGTGGCTGCGTCTTTTGATGAGAGTGATGAAGTATTTGATGAGTCTGTGCTCGGAGTAAATCATCACTTAATTGAGTGCGGCTACAAGCTTTTGAAACCTGTGAGTCAAATGCCATAACAAGCGCCTGTAACCTGACCTTCGGCCACTGCCACCTTCTGTGCAAAAAGCCGCACAAAAGGCGCCAATAGTCTCCGGTTACGGCCAAGGAGGTCAAATGAGCAAGTATGGCGATGTGGCTATCGAGGCAACTCGTATTGCCCAAACGGGAGTCTGCCCAATTGAAGCATGGAAAACAGCTGCTACACGTGAGTTTAAAGACCGCATAGCTTCCATTAACAAGGGATGCCCCAAAAGTACTTTCCTAGGTTTAGCTGAAGATGGTTTCGTCCTAGGTGTACCGAGTGGCAGTTATACTAAGTCGGTTTTAAATAAGCAGTATGCTTTAGAGGCTTTGGCGCTACTAAATCACGACCGAAATGTTAGAAATGACTTAAAAAACTATGGGCTCAATCGTGTAGTTCCGAGTCGAAAGCGCATAACCATCAAATGGACGTTGTTGTTTCGCTGTGGTTAAGTGGGTTGTTGAAGTAAGCACATAACAAACTGTTCAAGCTAGGGCGCAGCCAAGCTGTGCCTCTTAGCGTTAGCGCGGTGGAGGGAAACTATATGGACCAATCTGTTAACCCTAAAACCAGCAGGCTTACCTTTAGCGTTAAGTAACCGGAGCCATTCATGTCATCCATACCCAAGAACAAAGACGAGTTGCTTAGCGCTATCACCGCGGCGTCATCAAAGCTGTTAGAGGATTACATTGCGATACCCGAAGATATGTCGAGAGTTGTTGGGATTGAAGGCAATGTTAAGGGAACAGAGATCAGCGTATGTGACACCGCCGCATACTTAATCGGCTGGGGTAGGCTGGTACTTAAGTGGCACTCTCGAATGTCTAGTGGGCAGCAAGTTGATTTTCCTGAAACTGGATATAAATGGAATCAGTTAGGGCCGTTAGCGCAGCACTTCCAAGAAGAATATAAAGATTGGAGTTTCATTAGCTTGCAGAAGGCGCTTCAACAAGTAACTCAAGAGATTTTGGCGTTGGTTCAATCCCTTGATAATTATGACCTTTATGAAACCTTGTGGTACGAGAACTATACGCTCGGACGCATGATTCAGTTCAACACGTCGTCGCCCATGAAAAATGTTCGAACTAAGGTAAGACGCTTTAAAAAAGCCAATCGGATCAAGGGCTAATGCGACTGTTTTGGGTGTGCATGTGCTTAGATCGCTACTTCAACTCCCAAAATACCTCGACCAGCATGGTTTTCACGGCCAAAGCGCAGTCATGATTCTTTCAAATGTCAGCTTATTGTAATTTTTCGCAGGATAGGTTTAGAAGTTTTCACATGTGAAATGTTTATGGATAAAATACGTTTATTATTTTTGAATGAATGTTTTTACATAGGGAAATGGTTCATGAACAAGGAAGACTTTTGTTTTTCAAATCTTGGTTGGGTACGAAAAGTTTATATTATACTGATGTGGTTGTTCACCTTGGTACTAGTCGGATTTTTGTTTAGTAAATTTTTGAGTGATAAAGAAGATAGCTCTTCTCTGGGTCTATTTTTATTTTCCTTTGTTATATTAACTGGTTTTTCAGCTTGGAAGCATTTCACCATAGTTAAAAGAAAGTCAATACAGCTGGGTGTGATCGCAGTAATAGACCTGTTTAGTGTTAATATTTTGTCATTTATTGCTTTGCTTATTTTCGCTGATGTTAGTAAGAAGGAGCAGGTTGCGCTTATCGCTTCTACTTAAAAAGCAGGCTTAATTAATGTTTATAGCATGACATGACGGGCGCGCATTTTAATTTCAGCTTTACTGTCAACATTAAGCCGCGCCCATCATTTAATTACGCGCTGATGTGTCGAGTTGCGAGGCATGGCGCAAGTTTAGTTGACCCCTACATCAGTTCCCAGAACGCCTCTACCAGTGGGTTTTTCAGGCTTTTCTTTAGCGTAAACAAGCCGATGTCGTAAGGTTCCAGTTCGGGTTGTACGTCTAAAATCTGTACCCGTTCCATCAATGGGCTGTTATCCAGTACGATTTTCGGTACTACGCCGATGCCAAACCCTAGACTCACCATGCTGACGATCGCTTCATTACCCGCGACTTGCGCGTAGATATTCGGTGTGATGTTGAGTTCGCTAAACCAATCGTCTACACGAATACGCGAGACACCACCTTCTGACACGATCATCGGTATCTTTTCCCAATCTTGTAAGGTAGTGGGTGACGTCGTGGGTACGTTGGGTTGTTGCTCGACGGGCGCGATAAATACCAAGGGGGATTTGGTAATGGGTTTAAACGCCAAACCTCGGTGCATGGTCACGGGGCGTGCAGCGATGGTGATTTCTTCGATGCCATCTAAAATGCGTGTGATGGCTTTGTCTGGGTCGCCGGTGTGTAGCTTAATTTCAATGTGCGGGTGTACCTGACGAAAGCGGTTCAACAGTTCGAATAGAAAGCTGTAGCTGGCGGTGACGGAGCAATAGATGCTGATTTCACCACTCAGTTGATCAGAGTTGTCGGTTAACTCGTGACGAATTAAGTTCCACTGGCTGGTGGTTTCCCGTGCGTATTTAACAAAGCGCTTACCCTCGCGAGTCAGTGCGACGGTACGGTTGTCCCGATTAAATAAGTCGACCCCGAGCTCTTCTTCTAAGCTTCGGATGTTACGGGACAGTGCGGAAATGCTGATGTGGCACTCGTCACTGGCGCGGCCAAAGTGGAGTGTTTCCGCTAACGCGAGGAATTGTTTAAGTGCTTTTGTGTTCATAGATCCTATGATAGCTCTGTTTTGCAAAAAATGGGACGTTATATTGCAAATATATCAATTTACGAAAGAGTTGCGCTTCTATACATTGATCTCACTCGCAGCAGGTCTTATTTGTTCAAGGCATGTCTGTGTCACTCTTTTTTAATATCGGCGTGCTTAGATGTCGGTACTTTAAACATAAAATTTTAGGATGTGTTTACCATGGCTAACTACTTCAATACTTTGCCGCTACGTGAGCAATTAGCTCAACTAGCAAAATGTCGTTTTATGGACAGCTCTGAATTTGCAGATGGCGTTGAAGCGCTTAAAGGCAAAAAAATGGTTGTTATCGGTTGTGGTGCACAAGGTCTTAACCAAGGTCTTAACCTACGTGATTCTGGCCTAGACGTGTCTTATGCGCTACGTCCTGAAGCGATTGAGCAGAAGCGTCAGTCTTGGAAAAACGCGACTGAAAACGGTTTCGTTGTAGGCACTTACGAAGACCTAATCCCAACTGCGGACGTTGTTCTTAACCTAACGCCTGATAAGCAACACACACCAGTTGTTAAAGCGGTTATGCCGCTTATGAAAGAAGGCGCTTGCCTATCTTACTCTCACGGTTTCAACATCGTGGAAGAAGGCATGCAAATCCGTGACGACCTAACAGTAATCATGGTTGCACCTAAGTGTCCTGGTTCTGAAGTACGTGCAGAATACGTTCGTGGCTTCGGTGTACCAACGCTTATCGCTGTTCACGAAGACAACGATCCTAAAGGCGAAGGTCTTGCACTAGCAAAAGCGTACGCTGTTGGTACTGGCGGTCACAAAGCAGGCGTTCTAATGTCTTCTTTCATCGCGGAAGTTAAGTCTGACCTTATGGGTGAGCAAACGATCCTTTGTGGTATGTTGCAAACTGGTTCGATCCTTTGCTTCGACAAAATGGTTGAAGAAGGTGTTGACGCAGGTTACGCATCTAAGCTGATCCAGTACGGTTGGGAAACCATCACTGAAGCACTTAAGTACGGTGGCGTGACTAACATGCTAGACCGTCTTTCTAACCCAGCTAAGATCAAAGCATTCGATCTAGCGGAAGAGCTTAAAGTGATCATGCGCCCACTTTACAACAAGCACCAAGATGACATCATCGACGGCACTTTCTCTCGCGTTATGATGGAAGACTGGGCGAACGATGATAAGAACCTTCTACAATGGCGTGCAGACACGGCTGAAACTAACTTCGAGAAAACACCAGCGGGTGACGTTGAAATCTCTGAGCAAGAGTTCTTCGACAACGGTATCTTGATGGTTGCTATGGTTAAAGCGGGCGTTGAGCTAGCATTCGAAACAATGACAGCTGCCGGCATCATCGCTGAATCTGCTTACTACGAGTCTCTACACGAAACTCCGCTAATCGCGAACACAATCGCTCGTAAGAAACTTTACGAAATGAACGCGACGATCTCTGATACAGCTGAGTACGGTTGTTACCTATACAACCACGCTTGTCTACCTCTATTGGCTGACTTCATGAAAGACATCAAAACTGACGTGATCGGTAAAGGTCTTTCTTCCGATGACAACGGCGTTGATAACGCTCGCCTAATCGAAGTAAACACAGCACTACGTTCTCACCCGGTTGAAGCGATTGGTTCTGTATTACGTGGCCATATGGCTGACATGAAAAAAATCGTTTAATTTCCCTTAGGAATTAAGCGCTTAAAAAGCCGAGTGACTCATTGAGCACTCGGCTTTTTTGTCGCGTTACTGTTTGCTTTTAGTCTTTGAAAAGGAATCTCTCATGGATACTGCCATCTGCTTAGACGATCTGAGCGTTAACTTTGATGATCGCTTTCATCTACATCACATCAACTGGACGATTGAGCCGAACCAGCACTGGGTCATTACCGGCACCAATGGTTCAGGGAAGTCGGCTCTGGCGGCGGTGTTGGCGGGCGTTGGCGATATCGAGCAAGGTACGTTATCCGGCGTGCCGAGCCGCGTAGGCTTGGTGTCGTTTGAGGCGCAAGCCGAGTTGATTGCCAAAGAACTGAAGAAAGACGACGCCGACATTATGGATGTCATTTCGTTAGGCACGCCTGTTCAAGAGATGATTTTTGATGCGTGTGCCGACCCTGAGTTGGCCACGGACTTAGTTGAGAAGTTTGGCCTAAGCCATTTATTAGACCGCGCATTTCGTAAGTTATCGACCGGTGAAACCCGCAAAGTGATGTTGATCCGTGCTTTATCGAGCAAACCTGATTTACTGATCTTAGACGAGCCGTTTGATGGTTTGGACGTGGATACCTTAGCGATGTTGCAACAGCATCTTGCATCCATCATTGAGACCACGCCGATGGTCATGGTGTTGAACCGTTTTGACGAAATGCCCGACTTTATTACCCATGTGGCGTACTTAGAAAAAGCCGCCGACGATTGCGGCCAATTGGCGTTCAAAGTGGATCGTCAGGATAAAAGCGCCTTTGCTGAGTTGTACCAACTGCTGCATCTGAAGACCACGGATCTGCAAGTGCCCGCGCCGGATTCAGCGTCTAAGCTCCCAAGCCTCGACCCCGCTCAACCGCTGGTAAAGCTCACTGATGCCACCATAAAATACGATGAAACGGTGATTGTCGACAAGCTCAATTGGACGATTGAACCGGGTAAGCATTGGCAGTTAAGTGGCCCCAACGGCAGCGGTAAAACAGGCGTATTGTCATTGATTACCGGCGATCATCCGCAGTGTTACAGTAACGATATTTTTGTGTTTGGTTTCCAGCGTGGTAACGGTGAAAGCATCTGGCAAATTAAACAGTTTATTGGTTATGTTTCGACGTCGTTGCAGTGGGAATACCGCGTCAGCGTAAGCTGTAAAAACGTGATTATTTCTGGTTTCTACGACAGTATCGGTATGTACTCAAAATCGACGGATAATCAGAAAAAGATTGCCGATGAGTGGCTTGCTCTGCTCGGTATGAAAGATCGTGCCGATCAGCCGTTTAATAAGCTTTCATACGGCGATCAGCGTTTGTTACTGATTGCTCGTGCCATGGTCAAATATCCGCCGCTACTGATCTTAGACGAGCCGTGCTTAGGGTTGGACGACATGAACCGCCAGTTGGTGTTAGCGTTAATTGAGAAAATTTGCGCAGGCCATGAAACCACCGTGTTGTATGTGAATCATCATGCGGAAGACCAGATATCAGGCATTGAAAACTATCTAGCGCTTGAGAAAAATCATTAAGCCAAGGATGAGAAAAGTCTTGAACATATAATGTCTCAAGGCTTTTCTGTAAAGAAGGTACGATCAGTCGCTTGTTTGTAGATGGTGTGCCAGCAGGCTGGTTAGCATCAGTTTCAGATCTTCAAGGGTACGTAAAGCACGGCGCTCGTTTTGGTTGACCACAACTAAGTAGGTGCTGTGTGTGAATTCAAGGTATAAGCGGGCGATCCGCTCACGCTCTCGGATATGCTTTTTCAAACCAATGCGTTTAAAGACTTTCGACATTTGCGAGATCACCATGTCGTCATGACGCTCGTCGAGCTCGCGCAGTTCTGGCACGGAAAACATCGCTTGTACTAGTCGCAGTACTGCACGCTGTTGACGGTAGGTATGCAGGTTGATATCGACCACCTGGTCGATGAATTCCGATAGGCTCAGCGCTTCTAAATCCCATTCTTGGATTTCTTTCAGCACGACTTCGATACTGTCGAGCCAAGTTTTGCCCATGGCGTATAAAATGGCCTGCTTGTTAGGGAAATAGTGATACAGAGAACCAACGGAGATACCTACTTCTTTAGCGATGATCGCCGTATTTAAGTCATTTAAACCAACCGTTTCGAGCAGTTCACTGGTGACATCTAAAATCTGTTGTGTGCGTTTGATCGAGCGCGATTGTACCGGCTCGCTGCGTGGAGAAACAGATTGCAGGGTTTTCATCGTCTCGTTGGGCTTGGCCATAATGAGGTGGCATCCTTGTTAGCTAATGACGGTGAGTCGTAAACTGAAATTATACACTTCCGATTTCACACTGAATATCTTTGTTCAATGTCAGCACGTGGTTTGCGGCGCTAGGGTAACCGGTCGAGCATAGAATAATAGAGCATACCAGCCACTAAGCCGGGCCAGCGTAATAGCGTGCCACCAGGGAAGTCTCGCATCGGTAGCCGCTCAAACGCATCGATGCCTTCTAATGAGCCTTGCACGGCTTTGGCAAAGATAGCACCTGCGTAAGTGGCCATGGCAACACCATGACCAGAGTAGCCATGTGCCACAAAGATATTGTCTTCTTGACGCGCTATGTGTGGCATACGGTTGAGTGTGATGGCTAATGTACCGCCCCAAGCGTAGTCAATTTGATAGTCGCCTAGCTCGGGATAGGTTTGCAGCATGTGCTTTTTAACGAAACTGGCGATGTCTGTTGGAAAGCGGGCGCTGTAGTTTTCACCGCCGCCCCATAACATGCGCCTATCTTTAGATAGGCGGTAATAGTTCACCACGAATTTTGAATCGGCAACGGCCAAGCGGTGCGGGTTGATACGATCTGCTACAGCCTCAGGCAATGGTTCAGTGGCGATGATGAAATTGTTGATCGGCATGATTTTACGTGCCGCTGGGCCATTTAAGTGCCCTAGATAGCCATTGCAGGCAAACAAGACATAACGACAGGTTACTAGTCCTTTCGCCGTGGTGATCACAGGTCGCGGCCCCGTCGTGTATTCGATGACCGCAGAGTCCTCATACAGCTGAGCCCCATGGGATTGTGCCGCATCGGCCAATCCCAATGCAAAATTTAACGGGTGGATGTGAGCGCCTTCTTTGTACCACTCGCCTCCGTGATAACGGTCGGTGCCCAGTGTTTGGGCAACGGCGTTCGCATCAAGGTATTCGACGGCCTCGTAATGCAACGTGGAATGTTTATAGTCGACGGCCGCTTGTATGTCTTGGGCGTGACGCGCTTTATTCGCGACGTGTAAGACGCCATCGGTCAGGTCGCAGTCGATTTGATAGGCGTTGATTAGAGATTTAACCAAGGCCACTGAGTCAACTGAGCTCTGCCACAATATGTCGGCTGTCGCTCTGCCGACTTGTTTGGCGATATCGGCATGGCTCATGTTGTGACCTGGGCACAGTTGTCCACCGTTACGTCCGGAGGCCCCCCAGCCTATTTTATTCGCTTCGAGTAAGGTGACGTTATAGCCCGCCTGTGCCAGATGCAACGCCGCAGAAGTGCCAGTAAAGCCGCCACCAATGATGCAAATATCACTGCTGTGTTCGCCGATAAGCTGGGGATGCTCTTTCATCTTTGTGGCGGTAGCGGTGTAATAAGACGTTTCATGTGTGCTCAAACAAAGACACTCCTGTTGGTATCAAAGCCTAAAAACGGGTTGCTTCGTCAGTTGATAAATATGTCATCACTTTCTGGTATCGATGTAGGCGATATGGTTGATTTAACCCGTAATCTAAAATATGGTTAAACCGAAGTATTGTTCGGTTTATCGCCAAGCATAACCCAATACAAACAGATCGCAAGAGCAAAGTACGGCTTTGTATGATGTACAAAGCCGTCCACGTAAGGTGAGTTATGACAGAATTCGAGACGTTTTTAAAAGAGCACGCCATTACGGAAGTCGAATCAACGTTAGCAGACATGACAGGCAATGCTCGTGGCAAGTTCTATCCAACATTTAAGTTTTTAGCAGAGAAGACCGGACGTATCCCTGAAACCGTGTTAGTGCAAAGTGTCACCGGAGATTGGGCCGATAACCACTACGATATTGTCGACGCCAGTGACCGCGACATGGTGCTCAAGCCTGACCCAAATACCTTGCGCATGGTGCCTTGGGCAGATGAGCCAACAGCGCAAGTGATTAATGATTGTTACACCACGGACGGCCGCTTGCATCCGCTTTCCAGTCGCACCATATTGCGCCACATCTTGTCTTTGTACGAGAAAGAAGGCTGGCAACCGGTGATTGCACCCGAGGTGGAGTTCTACCTGATTGATCCAAACACCGACCCTGATTATGAGCTGAAACCTGCGGCTGGTCGCTCTGGTAAACGTGAGACTTCTCGACGCTCCTATAGCATTGATGCAGTGAATGAGTTCAATACCATCATCGACACACTATACAGTTATTGTGAAGCACAAAACCTAGACGTCGATACTTTGATTCATGAATCGGGTGCGGCCCAGATGGAGATCAACTTTATTCATGGCGATCCATTGGATTTGGCGGATCAAGTCTTTGTATTCAAACGTACTTTGCGTGAAGCCGCCTTGAAACACGGTGTTTATGCCACGTTTATGGCGAAACCTATGAGGGATGAGCCCGGTAGCTCCATGCACATTCATCAAAGTCTTATTGATGCCAAGACGGGTAAAAATGTGTTTGATGATAATGGCGAGCCCAGCGCGTTGTTTTACCATTATCTAGGTGGTCTGCAGCAATACACGCCCAATGCGATTTCGTTCTTTGCACCGAATGTAAATTCCTATCGTCGATTCTCGCCAGAGATGGCGGCGCCGATAAACATGAACTGGGGCTTTGATAACCGTACGGCCGGGCTGCGTATTCCCTATGCTGCGCCTGAAGCGACACGCATCGAGAACCGTTTCCCCGGTGCGGACTGTAACCCTTATCTTGCGATTGCCGCGACCCTGGCCTGTGGCTATCTTGGCATTAAGCAACAGCTCAAGCCAACCGATCCGATACAAGGTAATGTGCCACCTTCTGAATACCCGGAAGTTGAGATTGCTCGTACATTAGAAGAGGGTCTGCGTTTATTGGAGGATTGCGAACCACTGTGCGACATCTTAGGCAAGGACTTTGTGACCGCCTACATGGGGGTGAAACGCAGTGAGTTTGAAACGTTTAACCGAGTAATTAGCTCTTGGGAACGTGAGCACTTATTGCTAAACGTGTAATGACTTTATTTAAGTATTTGTTTAAACGGAATGTTGGGTAGTTTGTTTAACAGGTATAAAAAAAGCGGTTGGTATAAGCCAACCGCTTTTTTGCTTTTCCAGAGACTGGATTAGTCTTGTTTTGGCTTTTCGTCCCACACACTTAGGTCAATGTCTTTCTGGACTTCTGGATAGTCGTCCGAGTTAAACGTCGGTGTATGCGTTTTATTTTGCTCGAAGTAATCTTTGGTCAGTTTCACAACCAGACCGGACAGCAATACGATCGCGATTAAGTTGATCGTCGCCATTAGACCCATCGCCGCATCGGCGGCATTGAATACCATCGCAACACTTTCGTAAGCGCCCCAAGGAATCATCGCCAACGCTAAGATACGTAAAATAAAGATACCCGGTTTGCTGGCCCATTTTAGGTAGGTTAGGGCGTTTTCCGCGTAGCTGTAGTTACCAATGATCGACGTGAAGGCGAAGAAGAAGATCGCAATCGCAACGAAGTAATGACCCGCGCCACCGATGTGGTGGGATAAAGCGGTCTGTGTCAGCACAATGCCTGACTCGCCGTTACCAAGTACACCAGATAGCAAGATCATCAGCGCCGTTGCCGTACAGATCAATAGTGTATCAATGAAGACACCCAGTGCCTGAACCATACCTTGTGACGATGGATGATGCGGGTTAGGGGTTGCAACCGCCGCAATGTTCGGAGCAGAACCCATACCGGCTTCGTTAGAGAACAGGCCGCGTTTCACACCGTTTAATAGGGCACCCGCCACACCACCAGCTGCTTGCTCAATACCAAAGGCACTCTTGAAGATCAGCGCAAACATGGCCGGCACTTCGGTGATGTTCATCGCAATAACGAACAAGGCCAACAGCAAATAGGCAATGGCCATAAATGGCACGACGATTTCAGCGAAACGAGCGATTTTACGAATGCCGCCAAAAATAACGATCGCGGCTAAAGCCATGATGATCAAGCCTGTGGTCAGTTTTGGAATACCGAACGCACCTTCCATTGCACCAGCAATCGAGTTGGCTTGTACGGCATTGAAGACCAAACCAAACGCTAGGATCAGTGCCAGCGAGAAGACAGCGCCTGCCCAAGGGGCTTTTAAGCCTTTACTGATGTAAAACGCAGGGCCACCACGTAGCTGACCATTTTGATCACGCACTTTGTACAGCTGCGCTAAGGTGCTCTCAGCGTACGCTGTCGCCATACCGATCAAAGCGACGACCCACATCCAGAAAATCGCACCAGCGCCGCCTAAGGCCAATGCAACGGCCACACCAGCAAGGTTACCCGTACCAACACGTGATGCCAGACTGGTACACAGTGCTTGGAAAGGGGTAATTCCGCCGCGGTCAGCTTGAGGGGCTTTGAAAACGGTACGAATAAATTCTGGAAAGTGGCGAATCTGAATGAAACCCAAACGTAGGGTAAAGAACACGCCGACTGCTAACAGGCCATAAATGAGAATATAGCCCCAGAATAGGGTGTTCAAAGAATCGATAAGTGTTGCCATTAGGCACTCCCGGTTATTTGTCGTTATTTGCAGGGGGAATGGGCTCTTAAAGAGTCCTAGAAGCATTACATGCTTCCTGAGGAAGCAATGAAGGGGGCTAAGCCTAGCGATTCTGTGGGATTTGGCAATAGGAAAAGGTCAAGAAATGCTCATATTTGGTGCACTTTGATTGCTAAAGCTTCGTGTTGGTGCGAATTTCAGAGAATGATCTCTGTTTTTTTGTCCTCTTTGCTAAGAATGCCGAGTTGGCATGGTGCTGCTTTTCAATTATCTAATGTGCCATTGCGACACAAAGACGTCCTCATGTGAGGCCGTCTTTGTGACTAATAGAAGCCGCGATTTTTTATTTCAAAATGGCTTGGATCGCATCCCAATCCACAATTTTGAAATTTTGATTGTCGACTTGGTACTGGTGGTCAATGTTGTACCAGTCTTGCGCGATGAACAGACCATTAGGATAGTCTTTACCTAAGTTCGCAGATACCGCGTGAATACCATCGGTATCCGTCGCGCCATCTGTGCCCAATGCGTCATCGCCGACAATAGCGAAGCTGTTCACAAATGCGCCGTCGTTGTTTAAATCGAACACGGCATAGGTATTATTGCCTTGGCTTGAAGCAATCAGCAGGTTCTGTTGTGCCGTCTGATACAGTGTTAGACCTTCGATATCATCAATCAAGTGCTCGCCATCGACCTTGGCAAACAAGGTGGCGTCATCATGGCCATCAGGGCGCGCATCAAACGACCAGATCGCGTGGTCTTCTTCGCCAACATAAAGCGTTTGAGTCGCGTCATCGACGACACAGCCTTCTGGTTGCGTGGCCACCTGCAAGGTGCGGACTCGCTTGCCTTCTGCGACACCCTGGTCGACGCCGATGCGCCATTGTTCAATCTGCCCATCTTTGCCGTTTACAAACACGTACGGCGTACCGTCTTCACCGCGAGACATACACAGGCCGTACACTTCGTCGACGTTAGACAGCAGCTCTGGTGCTTCCGAGTGAACGGGGCCTTGCTTCACTGGCAGAGGTTTAATCGGGGTGTTGCTGCCATCAATGGTGTAAAGAGCGATCGTGTTTAAGTCACGATTTGACGCAGCCGCCAGCGTCAGTGTGTGGCCTTGGGCATCATGCAGGCCTTGGCGTAGATCAACGTTATTTGGTCGACCGCCTTCTAGGTATTGGACCTCTTCACCGGATAGGTTGTAGGCCATTAAGCCACCTTTCTTATTGGTGGCAATGATAAGACTCTTTTCCGGATGGTCCGGATTGATCCACAAAGCCGGATCATCGGCTGCATCGCCACCGTTTGCTACGGCTTTTGTTTCCGCTTTCGCGGGCACCAGTTTAACACCAGTGATCTCTAGCTGACGTGGCGTGATGGCGTTAGTGACATCATAGCCAGATAACGTTTTCAGCTCTGACCACGATAATGTTTGATAAACAGGGGTATCCAGCTCCGTATTGCCGAGCCACAGCTGATTGCTGGCCGTGGTGATTAATTTAGCTTCTTCGATGTTGTCGACGGCAAATTTATTGATGAAGGCGTGCGATTCGCGGTCGTACAGTAAAAAGCCTTGGCCTTCGTCTGCGACCACTAAAGCCCCTTTGCCTTCGGCAGAGTAAAGAATGTCCAGGTCTTCGATTTCTTGTAACTGGCCAATGGGGGTGACCACGTCAACCAAGGTACGGTCTTTGACATTTTCAGGGTCGGCACCATACACCCAGATGCCAACGTTTTGTTCGGCAACGTATAACGTGCTGGTTGCATCGTCGATGGCGCAGGCGCTTAACTCTCCGCCCACTTGAGTAATACGGACCGGTAACGGGCCGTCAGTATTGTTGATAATGCTTTGTATCTGATGCCCATCGAAGCCTAACTTGTATTGCTTAACGGTACCTTTTTCATCGTAAGCGGCGACAAATAATGCGCTGGTCGTTGCGTTTTTACCCAAACAGACGCCTTCGGGCGTCATGGAAATAGACAACTGATTTAGCTTTGTTAAAGGGGTGCTACTCTCTGGATCAATACGGTAAAAGCCAATTGCGTCTTCGTCTGGCAGCGCGATGGCAGCGATGTCGATGCGTGCACCATTCGCTGCTTGAATGCCATAACGCACGTCCGCTCCCATGGCTTCAATGCCTTTAATACGCTGGCGTTCTCTGCCTTGCGCGTCATACACAGCAATGCCATCGCCCTCAAGGGTCGCGATCAATAGGGACTGTTGCTGATCGCTGGACTGCCAGACCGCACTGTCGGAAATGTCTTCGTAGCTAGTGTCCGTGACAACGGCGTAACTACTATTAGCGGCCAGAATGGCTGTGGCGATCAGTGTGGGTTTGAAAAAGCTCATGGTCATGCTCCAAAAAATGTGTCTTAAGAAAAGCGATGCAGGCACAGTACGACCTACTCATGGCAGATTTGTGACAGGTGTCATCCCCAACCTCTTTATAAGCAAGTTTTCATGGGAGATCGACGCTGTTTGAGCTTATTTGACTGGGTTTTAGCTGTGTTTTATCAGCATGAACCGACGATATTTAACGCCAGACTCTGTTGTTTGATAAAAAATAGCGTCTTCTGTGAGCCGATCGGACTTTGGTTGTCACATAAATGTCATGTGATCGGAGTACAAAACGGTACAGTTTCTAGGAGAGTTATATGATCCGACACCTACATTATGTCGCCCTACATACCCATAAGTTTATAAAGTTAGTCAGTTTGCATTGGATTTGGTTAATGTCTATTCCGGTTGCTACATCACTGGTTCTGTTGGCAAACAGTGCGACGGGGGGGCTCATTCCCGTCTCCGATTGGACTTGGTTAGATATTGTCGGAGAAGGTGGCTTCGCACTGTTTTCCGTATTTTGGATGATGATCGTGTTAGCGACCCGTAAGAAAGGCCACACGACCAATTGGCTCGCATTCGGTTTTCTTGGTATGTATGTGGCGTGTTTGCAGGATGTGATGGATGAAATGTTTTTGATTCCGACGCACATGCATTGGGATGGCTGGGTGGAATCTTTTCCTATTGGGTTAACAGCCTTGGCGATTGGGCTGCTCTTTTGGTATCGCGAGCAGCGTCAATTGGACCACTATCTAGGCAAGCGGGCGCCAGCGTTTCAGAATCAGCCACAGCTAAACGATGACAGTTTGCTGCCCTCTTGGGCTGGGCTTGTAAACGCCATTGACCAAGCACCGAATCGACAGTCCACGTTAGTGCTGTTGCGAGCGACCCCCGAAACCACGAATCAACCCCCGTTGTCAGTGTCTGATGCCAGTAAACTGCGCTTTTTGTTGGCGGAAATGTTGCTGTGGAACGTTCCTGAGTCGATCAAGGTATTCCATTTAACGGGCGAGAGCTATGCGCTGTTTTGCTCTACTCCGATTGCGCAAGAACAAATCAATGATGTGGTCTTGCTGCTGCGTGCGATGCGCTTTCATGGCGAGAAGCGTGTGTTAGCCAGCCATTTGCACGTCAAAGCGTGTACGGTATTGATTGAGGGCGTTTTGAGCGAGCGAGCATTGCGAGACAAAGTTCAGTGTGTACAAAAGACTCTCTCGGATGAATGCGATGGTATTCGGTCACGCCACTCAGTGACTGATGTGCAAGTCGCTTAAGTGATGACTGAATGGCGCGAAAACCACGACTCGTATCTGCCTTTACAGGCTGGGTCGGCGCAATTAACCGATTTTGTTCTCCAGAATGGCGAACATCTTGATGTGTTTCTGCGTAAAACCAAACTCTTTCAAAACGATTTACAGCGTCCAGATGTCACGCTTTCGGCGATGCAGTTGGCTCAGTTGTATCGCAATACCCGCGCCATGACGACTCACCCTGATTTAGCATTACGGCTCGGGCAGCAACTTTTGCCCAGCAGTTTGGTACAGTTTAGTGCTGGTTTAATGTACGCCCCAGATGTGGCGCGAGCGTTGGCGTTTTTAGAACACACTCAAGCACTGTGGTCACCACTGGTACACATCACTTCATTGAGCAGTGCTGGTCATTTGCACTGGTATTTCAGCGATGCCCAAGGTGTGTTGCTAGACGCTTACGAGCGTAATACATTGTTTGTGGCAACCATGGAAGCATTGCGTTCTGCGCTCTGCTGGTTTGGGCAAGGCATCGACGGTCGCCAATGGCGTTATGAGCTAAACAGCTTATCGCCAGCACTGAATTCGGAGTGCCAAAGCCACTGGCTATTGGGGGATGTGAAGCACGCCACGTTTGCTTGTTTGAGGATCCCTAAAGCACAGCTGACGCAGCCGTTTATTCATGCTTCCGATAGCCTGTATCAGATGACGTGTCAGCAGATTGAAAGTGTCCCAGTGAGCTTTTTGGGGACTATACAAAGTTACTTACTGGAGCAGGTAACCGATATGCCGTCACTGCAGCAAATGGCCGACCGGCTGGCGATGAGTCCCGCAACGCTGAAGCGCAAGTTGAAAGCGCATCGCACCAGTTATCAGAAGCAAGTCGACAGCGTGCGTGCCTTACTCAGTCATCATTACGCTCATGTATTAGGTTACAGCTCTGAGCAAATTGCTGACACGTTATGCTTCTACGATGTCAGCAATTTTCGGCGCGCCATGAAGCGCTGGGTGATCATGACGTAAACGTTTAAATGCTTACTTCTGACGAATGATTTTAAGACCAAACTTGCTGATTTCACCGTTTTCAAACTCTCTAACCGTCAGTTCTATCTCACCAAAGCGGTAACGGTCGCCGATCACGACTCGTCCATGGAACTTCTCTTTGAAAAACTCTTTTACGCTGCTATCGAGGTACGCCTCTTCAACTCTAAAAAAGTAGACGTAGGCAATGTCGCGCATTTTTGCATCGCTGTTGACGACAAAGTCACCATAGAACTGACTCATGGACGTTTGTTGCATGCGTTGGCCTGGGGTGAAATATCGGTTCAGCTCGGAGTCATTTTCTAACTGAGAGAAAAACGCCGCTTTGTCTGTTCCACGCAACACTTCATCGTATTCGACCAGCAGTTGTCCACCACGCATCACGCCCATTGGTCGTGAATATGGTGTCGACGGTAGTGATTCCACAGAACACCCTACTAGGTCACTGTCATCAGGTACTTCGTAAATCAAAATATGGCGATTATTGTAGTCATCAAAGGTAATGCTAAACGCTTTTGGTGTCGCTTCTTTGTCTGGTAGCTCGATTTTGAGCCAGCGTGCGACTTGAGGAATAGTCCAGCCTTGTAAGACCAGCGACATGATGACCACAACAAAAACGAAATTAAAGTAAATGGGCGTTTGCTCGACGCCAGACAAAGACGGATACATAGCGAGGATGATCGGCACAGCGCCGCGTAAGCCACACCAGCTGATAAACAGCTGTTCTCGCCACGGAAAATGAAACGGCAATAACGATATTAGTACCGCCACAGGGCGCGCAATAAAGATTAACACCGCGCCGATAGCCAAAGCAGGCAAAATCACCGGCCCAATTTCACTTGGTGTGACCAACAGACCTAGCATCAAGAACATACCGATTTGGCTGAGCCACGCCATACCATCATGGAAACGGTGAACATCGCGTTTGTAAGGCATGTTATTAGCGTTACCTAGAATAACGCCAACAATATAGATGGCGAGGAAGCCACTGCCGCCCCATAAGTTGGTAATGCCGAAAATACTCAGTCCCGCACTGGTGACTAAAAGCGGGTACAACGAGCTGGCTAAATGTAGTTTTGGTAGCACCCGTTTGAGCAGCAAACCGCCCAATACACCAATGGTTAGCCCCAGCCCCATTTGTTGAATAAACTTCACTAATATAGGCCAGCCAAGGCCTTGTTCAGGGTTGCTGATCAAACTGACCATAGTGATCGTCAAGAAAATGGCCATCGGATCGTTGGCACCTGACTCTACTTCAAGGGTCGCCCCCGTTCGTTCCTTGATTCGTAAGCCTGCGTTACGAATTAAGCCAAATACCGCGGCGGCATCGGTTGAGCCAATGATGGCGCCGAGTAACAAGCTTTCTTTCCATGGCAGCCCAAACAACCAATACACCGCTGAAGCCGTTATTCCAGCCGTCAGCAGCACGCCTACCGTAGCTAATAAAAAGGCGGGCTTTAAACTGATGGCGAACGATTCGCGTCGCGTGCCGAGACCACCATCTAACAAAATGGTTGCGAGTGCCAAGTTACCAAACAGAAAGGCAAGGCCCGCGTCATCAAAGTGAATACCGCCAATACCGTCTTCTCCAGCCAACATGCCGATGATTAAGAACACTAATAATAGCGGTGTGCCTAAACGGCTTGACAGTACGCTCGCTAGAATACTCAGCAGTGCGAGTAATCCTGCGAGAAAAATATATTGGCTTGATATCTCGATGGTCATAAGGGCGATCTACAGAGAAAGTGGGTGAAGGCCGATGCCACGAAAACAGCGATGGCGTATGCGTTACAAAATCAGTTTATGAAATGTTGAGGCGATAGAGAAGATAGCAAGCAAGAACTCTGCCGGATTTCCGTATTTAAGTCGCGTGTATTTTATAGTTTGCCGATCGCGGATACAGGTAGTCCGTACAAATACTATACAGTCATTCTTTGTTTGCTAAGAAACCTCGGGGGAAATAAAGAATGACAATACGAATGCTTCTTTTAACAATGTTGTTTTCCATGTGTAGTGTCAAAGCAATCAGCGCTGAGCCGGATCCGAACCGACCTAACCGCTTTGATACTGAATTTGTCTACGAATCACGTGTGTCCATTGATCCGCAGCGCGTTACGGTAGGACAGAGTAAGCACGGAGAGCGAGGCATCGTTTGGATTACTGGTGGCACTGTAAACGGGCCAAAGATTCAAGCCAATGTGATCTCCGGCGGTGGAGATTGGCAGCTTGGACGTCCTGACGGTGTGAGAGATCTGGAAGCGAAGTATGCGTTGAAGACCGACGATGGGTATGTGATTCTGGTGAATAACAAGGCACTGATTGATCGTCGTCCAACGCCAGACAACCCAGAGAATGACTACGTGCGCAGTGTGTTGAGCTTCGACGCTCCGATCGACAGTCCTTACGAGTGGATGAACAAGTCTATATTTCTAGGCACCGTTGAACTGGCCGACAACTTTGCTGAAGACCCTGCCGTGATTATACGAGTTTGGGAATTGCTGTAGTCTCTCAAAACACCGCATAGCCCACAACCAAAGCGAGCAGTCCTAACTCGCTTTTTTTTTGCAGGCTGATGTATCTTGCATAAATTAATGTGGTTTTAATCACTTACCGGTAGATAAATTCACCTTAGACATTGGTTATTAATGTTAACGGATTTTACTTTTTATTTACATCTGGAGGCTGATCTACTCATCGATGTCTGAGTTACACTCTGACTATTAAAGATAAATTAACTTTCGTGCGCTCGATAAAAGGATTTTAAAATGGATTTTGACATCTATTCTATGGGTTTTAGCCCCAATGAGGTTAGAGCAGTTCGAAGTTGAATTCGCGGGTTTCATTAATCTATCGTCTTTATGTAAAGATCGCTAAAAAACCTCACGCTGATTGAAGTGCTATGAAATAAACGTGTGCCACTTACTCGTTGAAATATAGGCTTTTCTATTGGAATATTAGGTAGGTTAAATAATGAGTAGTCCATACAAAGCCCCATTTCCTAGTGTATTGCCCTGCTTACTGTCTATTTCAATCATGTTTCTTGGTGTTATATCGATAGCAGGGCCTTTTGGAAACTTAGCTGTTTATATGAGTCATGAGCTATTTACCCCTTATTTCTTACTATGCATGGTTTTTGGATGTATTTGTACCGTTTCTGTTTTGGTGTCATTGATGGGAGTCATTCAGGCAAAAAATGTTTTGTTATGTTACTTTTGTATAACCATTATCTACTCCTCTATTGCCCATTTTTACTTCTTTAATGAACTGACAACATCAAATTTTCACGGATATCTAACCGCATTATTTTTTCAAATATTAGGTGTTTTTGCTGTGATTTCTAAAACTCATGTGGACTTTATTAAGTACAGAAAAAAACATGTAGAATATGTCCGTTCAAAAATAAATAGCTAAATGGTTTAACCAGTTAAAATAAGCTGGCTTTAAATGCTAGAGAATCTATATTTGACACACCTCATAGAATTTCGGTTTAAAGGGAGCTCATTGCATTGTAAATGGAAGGAAGACAGGATGCGCTTAATAATAGGACTATTGGTCTACTCACTCATCATTTCAGGGTGTAGCGAAGACTCAAACAAGCAGGCTAATGAAGAGCATAACCACCGCAACCCAACAGCCACGCAGCTTATTGGACAAATCAAGCCAGAAACATTAGAGCAAGACCCTTTAGCCGTAGCGTTTATCGCAGCTGAGCAAAGTTCCATAGAGGATGTCTATTTAGCGTATCTGTATGCGCAATTAGGGGAAGCCTACCTAGAAGGTGGTGACGAGCACAAAGCAAAAGTGATTAGTCATCATCTTCTGCAGCGTATTCAAGAAAATAACCATAAGCAATTCAACGCTTACTTAAGCGATGAGGTGCTATCGCTGCTGGCAAAAACGCTTGATCCCAGTGCCCTACGCAACGCTTTAGACGAAAATCTCGCCATGCATCAAGGTGAACGCGGTCCTTTTGAAGGCAGCGCTATCGTTCAAGCATACGCTCGCCTGGGAAACATAGAAAAGGCATTCGATGTGGCGAGCTCTGAGTTATTTGGGGAGTTTAAGTACATGGCGCTCACAAATATCGCAAGGGACTTTTTTAAGCAGTCTAACTGGCCGCAAGCTGAGCGCATTTTGAACCGTATTAATCTTCCAAAAGACGATGCCAGCGTATTCTTTCTTATGGACAATCTTTGGATGAGTGGCTATAGAGATGCGTCTCGTCTGGTGCGCATTCACTATAGCAATACACCTATGAACCCGCTTCATGCCATTGAGTTAAAAATCCTGCAAGATGAGTCTGTATCTGAGCAGGATTACCAAGCATTAGATAGCTATCTACAAGAGTTTAGCCAATCCTCTGCGGACACTTTAGATCGCGAAGTAACCTTTAATTTTGCGGCGCTAGCGTTAGCTCGGCTTGGGCAAGTAAAGCGGACTCATGCAGTACTAGAGAGAATCAGAGGTTTAGCGGATGACAGGAGTAACTTCGGCAAACTAACGTTACTGTACAAAGAATTTCAAATTCATAAAATTCTGCAAGAAAGCGAGCAACAGCAGCTCACCAAAACCCGCATAGTCGAATTGACGCATAAACTAGAAGAGACATCAAAACATACATTTGCTCTGATCAGTGTGTATCAGGGGCACCAAGAGTTCTGTGAACCATTTGAAGATGTGCTATCAGCGAGTGGTGGCTACAAAATAGAATTTTATTCACCCACTCATGCTTTAACTGCCGCTCAATGCGGTTATTTAGCAGCCTTCATTGAGAACATCGATACAACAGACTTAGATGAATCTGGAAAGCTGGACGCCTATCTAGAGTCATTACTGGCCATTTATAAACACTACGATAATAGCGAGCGCTCCGCTTTAACCAAACGTGTCATGACCATTCTTCAAGAGCGAGGCGATCTGACAATTTAACGTTTCAGCATTGACGCATGATGACTCACCATGCGTCATTATCTATCGACGATTAAACGCTTTTTGAGTAGTGCTCAAAGCTCATCATTGGCAGATAGCCGAGCGACTCATAAAGAGCTTTTGCTGAGCTGTTTGAGACAGCTGTGGCCAGTCTAATCGCTTGCGCGTGAGTGGTTCTAGCATACTGTTCGCAATGGCTGAGCAAAGCTTTCGCAATACCTTTTTGGCGGCTTTCAGGTGTGACATATAAGTCATTCAGAATCCAAGTCCGCTTCATCGCAACAGATGAGAACGATGGGTACAGTTGCACAAACCCTACCGCTCGCCCTGTGTCATCTTTCGCTAGAAAGATCACCGAATCCTCCGAGGTTAGGCGCTGCTCGATAAAGGCTTCTGCGGCATTCAGGTCAGCGGCTTGCTCATAAAACTGACGATAGCTGTCGAATAAAGTCGCTGCTTCGTTTAGCTCGCTTAAGGAGGCTTTAATAATGTCCATTGTGTTCTTCCTTGTTATTTCGCGTTAGGCATTTCTGGGTTGGGATAGTCAATTGTTTGAGCTGCGTCTTGCGCGGGTGCTTGCCAGTGTTTGGTTAATGGCACCACTCCCGCCCACACTGGCCAATCCATGTCTTCAGCGTCATCGATCACGCCTTCGGCTCTGAGTTTGACGCTGGCTTCGTCGATTTTGATGCGCACTAAGCCCGTGGCTAAGACTTCTTGCTCTGTGACTGGGCGTAACTTAGACCAACGATTGGGCGATACTTTGTTCACAAATAGCTCAAAGTGACGCACTTTTTCCGCATAGTCTTCGATGGACTCAGGCACACCAAACAGAGTGACTGAGCGATAATTCACCGAGTGGTGAAACGCTGAACGCGCCAGCACGAGGCCATCTAGTTCACAGATGTTGATGCAGACTTTTTGGGCTTCTTTGACCGCACCATGAGTATTCCGAGCTTTGCTGTGGGCATGCCAGTACAAGTAGTCGCCCTCGCGCCAATGGCAGGTTGGCGTCACAAAAACTTGACCGTTCATCTGTTGACCAATGTGGCAAAGCAGTGTGGCATCGATAATTTGATGCGCTGTTGTGACATCATACTGAGCCCGTTTCAACCCTCTTTTGACGGTACTGATGGTAGTTTTTAAGGTGTCGCTCATGTTGAATATCCTATGCGAGTGTGGCGAATAAGCTTAGGATAAGAGCAATTGGCGAGGTTAAAAATGACCAGTTTTAAACTATTTAACCAGTCCAGATTGGCAATGTAAAAAAAAGCCCATCCGAAGATGGGCTAACGCTAGGTGGTGTTATCAATAGGTCACATAGTTGACCTGTCTACAGGTTTAGAGCGCTTTTGACAGCGACTAAGCCTGGCTGGCCGGAGGTTGTCGAGACGCCCTCTAACCAACTATCCAAGATGTCTGGATTCTGTTTCAGCCATTGGCTTGCGGCGTCGTTTGGAGATAAGCCTTCATTGGCCATCGCAATGGCGGTGTTTTCCATGTCTAACGTGAATGCCATATTTTTAAGCAACTGAGTGACGTTGGGGCATTCGCTGGCGTAGCCTTTACGGGTGACCGTATGAATGGTAGCGCCACCGTAGTTTGGACCGAAGTAATCGTCGCCACCAGATAGATATTTAAGATCAAAGTTGACGTTCATTGGGTGTGGTTCCCATGCTAGGAAAACAATGCCTTTTTCACGTTTGACTGCGCGCGCTACTTGCGACAGCATGGCTTGTTCGCCGGATTCCACAACGCGCCAGTCTCCTAAGTCAAAATCGTTTTTGTCGATCATATTCATTAGGTTTTGGTTAGCGGGTGAGCCTGCGCCAATGCCATAAATACGCGCGCCGAAGTCCTTAGCGAAAGTATTTAGGTCTTTAAAGTCCTGCACCCCTTTGTCGTACATGTATTCAGGTACCGCTAGCGTGAACTTAACACCGGTTAGGTTGGTACGAATGACATCTAAATTGTCGGCGTACTTTTCAATGAAAGTGCTTTGAGCAGGCATCCAGTTGCCTAAGAAAACATCTATCTCCCCGTTTTTAATACTCTCAAAACCAATTGGAACCGCTAATAATTTGATATCAGTTTTGTAGCCAAGCGCTTCTAATACTGTCGTAGCGAAGCCATTTGTTGCGCTAATGTCGGTCCAGCCAGGATCGGTCATGGTGACCGTTTGGCATTGTTCTGGTACCGCCGCGAAAGCGCCGCTAGCAGTGGTAGAAACAAGCGCTGCTAGCAGCGTTTTTTGTAGGCTTATCTTTTTCATCAGTCGGTTCCTCTGTGATGTTTTTTTATATGAGTCTATCTGCGTTGGGTTTATCGATATTCGGCCTTATGCAAGGGTAGTAATAGAACAAAGACGCGCCCATCAGGGCGCGTTTTTGGATGGCATTAAACGACGCGTGGGTAGCGAGATTTCGCTTCCAAGTCGTCTAAGTCAATATGGTTACGCATGTACATTTCGGTGGCTGGGAAATGTGGCTGATGGTCCCATGCGATGTTTGTTTCGCCTTGGCTTACCGCACGTACGATTAAGCGACGACGACGCTGGCTGATTTTGACGGCCTCTGTAATGGCCTCAGAATCCCAGCGTTGTAGAGCCTCATTGCGGAACGCTTTAACGGTCTCAGCGTGAGCTGGGTCGTTAGCCAAATTAGTCAGCTCTAGCGGATCTGTTTCTAGGTCATATAGCTGGTCTGGGTCGATGCAGCAATGTACGTATTTGTACTGACCACGACGGATCATAAACAACGGCGCAATAGCACCTTCGCCGCAATATTCGCCGATCACTTCGTCGTGTCCGCCCGCTTTGCCTTCCACATGAGGCGACAAAGTACGGCCATCAATTGGCATAGCAAACTCTGTGCCTTCGTTGTTAGTCGCCCAATCCACGAAAGTGGGTAGTAAGTCCATCGTGGAGACGGACTCTTTTACTCGCTTAGGTTCGAAACGGTTTGGGGCGCAGACGATCAGTGGGACACGTGCAGAACCTTCAAAATAAGACATCTTGAACCAAAGATTACGTTCACCCAGCATGTCGCCGTGGTCGCCAGAGAAAACAATGATGGTATCGTCTTCTAAGCCACACTCTTTCAAGGCTTTAAGCACGCGGCCTACTTGGTCATCGACGTAGCTGCAAGCACCGTAGTAAGCGTGACGAGCGTTACGAATGTCATCATCGCTGATGTCTTGAGCGTAGTACGCAAACACATCCTGTAAGCGACGAGAATGTGGGTCTTGCTCTGCTTCAGGAATACGAACTTTTGGCAGATCGATTTCATCGTGGTCGTAACGATCCCAATACTCTTTTGTAATGGCATAAGGGTCGTGTGGGTGCGTCATTGAGACGGTTAGACAGAATGGACGATCCTGTTTACCACGTGCGTAGTCGTATAGATAACGCTCAGCGTGAAACACCACTTCGTCATCAAAGTCGAGTTGGTTACTGCGCACACAGGTGCCGGCATCCGTCACGGAAGCCATGTTGTGGTACCACGTTGGGCGCGTGTCTGGATCATCCCAGTTAGGAAACCAGCCATAGTCCGCAGGGTAGATATCGGTGGTTAAACGCTGTTCAAAACCGTGTAGCTGATCTGGACCACAGAAATGCATCTTACCTGTTAACGCCGTGTGGTAACCGCTCTCGCGTAAGTAGTATGGGAATGTGGGAATGTCGGCTGGAAAATCTGCAGCATTATCCCAAGCACCAATGCGCGTTGGTAACTGGCCAGTCATCAAAACATAGCGAGAAGGCGCACAAAGTGGGCTGTTTGTGTAAGCTGAATCAAAGACAACGCCACGCTCAGCCAAAGACGCTAAATGTGGAACTTTAGCTGTTTTGCCACCATAAAATGGCAGTGCAGAGGCGGCCATTTGGTCGGCCATTATGAATAATATATTAGGCTGTTTTTGAGACATTTTGCAAAACTCCAGATGGCTCTTACGAATAAGTTAGGTTAATGTTTATTTCAGCGCTGAAATCCTTATTTATGCTAGATTGAACCTTATTTACTATGCTGTAAACTGACCAAAATTTTATGACTGGGATAAGTTGAACTTATGTTATCTGAAAGCGACATGCCGCCTTTACAAATGCTTGTGGTGTTTGAATCTTCAGCACGCCATCTAAGCTTTACGGCCGCCGCCCGTGAATTGGGCACCACTCAACCAGCCATTAGCCAGCAGGTGAAAGCGCTAGAGCAGTTTCTAAATACGCCACTATTTCGCCGTGTTTATCGCGGGGTTGAATTGACGGATGAGGGTCATATCTTGCTGAAAACGACCCAGTCTAGTTTCAATGAGATCCGCAAAGTGATCAGCTATATCCGCAATAAAAACAAAACGCCGCGAATCAATGTCGCGACCGATTTTGCGTTTGCCGCGTATTGGTTAATGCCGCGATTACCGGACTTTAGACGCCTCTATCCAGACGTAGAAATACGCTTGCAGACCTCGCAAAGTAATGCGGATGTGGCGCTGCAAGATATTGATCTGGCGATTCTTTTCAGTGATGGAAGGCACAAAGGGTTTGTGGCTAAAAAGCTGTTTGAAGAGGAAGTGTTTCCGGTGTGTAGTCCGAAGTTGTTAGAAGAGTATGGGCCGTTTAATACGCTTGAGGATCTAACTCGAGCGCCGTTGCTGAAGCTCTATGCGGAACCGGAAGAAAAGTGGATGGTGTGGGAAAAGCTCTTTGAGCAACACAACATGCTGTGGTCGCCGTCACAGACGGTGATGGAATTCGACAACTATACATTGCTTGTACAGGCCGCCATTGCGGGTCAAGGCGTCGCTTTGGGGTGGCGCTCTTTATTGGATGATATGCTTGAATCAGAACTCTTAGTGCCCTTCCCGAATTTTACGACCCACTCGTCAAATGGTTATTTCTCGGTTGTATCGCCATCAAGGGTGGACGGTTCTGTGGTTGAACAATTTAACGAGTGGCTACATCAGCAGTGCAAATAACAGTGTTTTTGTAGGTTGGCGTGGTCAAAAGGGGCAATAAACGGTGGATAGCATCAAATGATCGCGAGTCTAACATTAAGCATTGAAGACAATGGCACGCCGCGTTACGAGCAGCTGCGTCAGCAATTGCTCAGTGCGATTGAGCAGGAGCGATTGAAGGTAGGTGATAAGCTGCCATCGAGCCGTGCATTGGCGCAAATGTTGGGTGTGTCACGCAGTGTCGTGATGCAAACCTACGATCAGTTAATTTCCGAAGGTTTGCTTGTAAGTCAGCCTAAGCGAGGCGTATTTGTTGCGCAACGAGAGTGGCTTTATCCACCCGTTGCGACAGTCGCGGCAAAGCCGACGATGTCGAGCCTGCAGCGCTTTGACTCGGGTGTTGATGTCAGTGTGTTTCCGAACAAAGCGTGGGCAGCAAGCATGCGACGTGCATGGTTGAACCCTGATCCACGCTTGCTCAAAGGTGAGTATGAAGCGGGTTATCCACCCTTACAGCAAGCCACTTGTGACTACTTGTATGCCCTCCGTGGACTTGAGTGTGAACCTGAACAAATCATATTGGTCGCAGGCAATCATGATGCTGTGTCGCTGTTGCAGCATGTGTTGTCAGATACGATACAACATTGGTTGTTAGAGAACCCCACGTATCCACCTTTACGAGCCAGTTTTTCTGCCACTCAAACACAGGACTTAGTGATCACAGAACAGGGGGTTCAGCCGCTGTCATTAGCGCAGCCTTGGGCCGCTGTACTGACGCCTAACCGTCAATATCCATTGGGTGTATGTGCCAGCTCTGCGACGCGAGAGGAGTGGTTTTCGGCTTTGTCTGACAGTCATAATTTTGTCATAGAAGACGACTATGATAACGAGTTTGTGTATCAAGGCCAGGTTGCTAAACCGTGGTTTCAAGCGGCCCAGCACCGCCAAGGTGTAAGCGAACAGATATTTTACATTGGTAGCTTTTCGAAAGTGTTGTTTCGAGGGCTGCGGTTAGGGTTTATTGTGGCACCGTTGAGCCAAGTGCCGCGAGTATTAGACAGTCAAAAAACGTTGGGCCTGTTTGCGTCGCAAACATTGCAGCCGGTTGTGACTGACTTTCTCGTCAGCGGGGCTTTTTATCGTCATCTCAATCGCATGAAGCGTCACTATCGCAGCAAACGTGACTATTTGCTCTCGCTGCTGGAGCAATGTCTGTCACCTTGGTTTACGTGGCAAAAGCCGACAGGCGGAATGCATCTCGTCATATATGTCAAAACGCCCTTTTCTGATGGAGATTGGTGTCGCGAATTGAACCAACATTGTTTAAAAAATGGACTAAGATTGTCTTGGTTACAAGATCATTACGGCGTAGCCAACGCAGCACCAAAGGGACTGGTGTTAGGTTTTACCGGCCCAACGGAACTGCAGTTAGACGCTTGGATTAAGCAATTGGCGGATGCGTGCCAAACCTTGGCACCTAAACGGTCAATTTAAAAAATCTAAGTAGCGCATAGACATATATAAATGATAATTGTTATTATTTTTGTGGACTGAATTTCTTGGGAGATATCCGATGGAAAGTTGGAAGCAATACATTGTTGCGGGTGATCAAGCATTTCAGCACTGTGAAAACCGTGCGGCCATTAGTTGTTATAAGCAGGCCTCTGCCTGTGCGCGTCAGCATTTAGGTTGTTGGTATGATACGCAAGCGGTTTTGTCGGCCTTAGTCTCTAGTGATTTAAAGGTCGTGGAAGCGCAATGCCGACTAGAATGTTTTGAAGAAGCGGTAGAAACCTACTCCTCTTTAAGTTTGGAATTGCGTAAATTTCAATGCCATGTTGAACCTAGTAATCCGATTGCCGTGGTGATCACACAGGCCATTAACCGTGTGAAAGAAGAATTTATCAATCTCACCAAAGTGTATGCTTACGACATATTGTCTGCGTCGAAACGTACGCCGTTATTACTTAAATAACGTAAAAATCGGCAATAGTGTCGCGAAAACAATAAACTCTAAAGAGCTTGTTCAAGCGGCAGGCGGTGTTATGGCCGTTGATATTCCTAATTAAACCGCTATCCCAAATGGGATATGACGGGCTTTATGCAAAGGTCAAATATAGACAGCACTAATCATCTGCTTAGTGCTGTTGCGTATTTAATTAAAAATCATAAAGCAAATAGGAACTCCCATGAAGACAATAAAAACGTTCAAAAAAGTCCTCCTCGTTTCTCTCCTTCCATGTGCTCTAGCGTCTACACAGAGCATCGCTGCCAATATTGTTGACCCTTTAGTATCAAATGTTGGTCCTGAATCAGATGTCCCTGTCGCCGTGCAAACGCTGCGTTGGCATATGTTAGACCGAGACTTTAACTCTCTTTCTTTCCGCTCTATGGATACATTATTCGATACGCGACAGGTTGCACGAGCAGGCGATATTTCTAAGCTGGTGAAATCCGAACAGCCGATGGACTTAACCTATGAGTATAACGGCGAGACGTATAGCGCTGATGAGTTCCTAGATCGAACCTATACAAACGCATTGTTGGTGATGAAAGACGGTAAAATCGTCTACGAGAACTATCTTAATAATATGCGCCCTGATACTCGACACATGGGATGGTCAATGACCAAATCCATTACGTCTGTGTTAGTGGGCATTGCTCATGAAGAAGGACGCATCGAATCGTTAGATCAGCCGATTACCGATTACATTCCAGAACTTTCTGACAGTGGTTACGCAGGCGTTACCATTCGCCAAGTCTTAGAGATGACGTCTGGCGTCGATTACGAAGAACGTTATGACTTCGCTAACCCGGGCGTTGCAGCTAAAAACCATATATTAGCCTTAGTTAAAAATGTGGCACGCTTCGCGGATGCTTCCACCTCTCTTGAACGTAAGTATGAGCCAGGCACTGTTTCCGAGTATAAAACCATTGATACCGCCGTATTAGGTTGGTTGTTAGAGCGTGTATTAGGTGGTGCCAACGTTGCCTCTTATGCGGCTCAAAAACTATGGGAACCACTGGGTGCGCAGCAAAACGGTTTCTTTATCATGGACGGAGAGCCAGGAGTAGGCCGCGAATTTACTGGGGCTGGTTTTAACGCTACGTTGCGCGATTGGGCGCGCTTTGGGCAGATGGTGCTAAACGAAGGTGAATTTAATGGTCACCGTATTGTGAGCGCAGATTACATCAAAAAATCAACTCATCCGGTCTTACCAGAAGATGACAAAATGGGCGGCTATGGTTACCAGTGGTGGACCATGCCGAATTCAAATGCGTTCTCAGCGATTGGTCTGCAAGGGCAGTTTGTCTACATCGATCCAGATACAGATACCGTGATCGTGAAACTGAGTTACTTCCCACAAGAAGAGATGTTCGATCTAGAAGAAGAGACGCTTACTTTCTTTGATAAAGTTTCTAACTGGCAGACTCACTAAGACACCTTTAAGTATCAATAACGGAGACATACGATGACTATTTCTAAAATATTGAGACTTTGGTGTGCCATGGCGCTGACAGTAACCACTTTTCATGCAGCGGCAGAGGTGGTTCGTCCTACTTTAGACGCTTTACCAAAAGCAGAAACCCCAGAGCTTGAATTGGTGCTTGAAGGCATCGTGGATTTAGGTGAATGGATTGAAGTAGGTGAAACAGCCAAAGGCTTACGCGGTATTGCACCCATTACTGGGGGCGAATTTCAAGGCCGTAACGGCTTCAAAGCGACAGTAAAACCGGGTGGGGCAGATTGGCAGTTAGCTCGAACCGACGGTGTTTGGGAGATCTTTGCTTTGTACTCCATTACCACAGATGACGGTGTCAATATTGTGATTGATAACCGTGGCGTGGCGGTCAATAAGAGTGATGACCCTAAGCTACCGGCTGACGAATGGTATATTGCGACCAATCCAACATTCCTTGCACCTGATGGCAAATACAGCTGGCTTAAACAGTCGCAATTTGCCGGCACAGTAGTCGCTGCAGCGGATGAAAGTTATGTAATTGTGCGAGTCTACGAGATCTTGCAATAGCAATTGAGCGTACATTCAAGCATAACCAAAAGGCTTCCATTCAGAAGCCTTTTTTATGTTTGTAGTAGGCATAAAGCGGGTTTTATGCCTACTGAAAATGGTCTTTGCATTCATCATCAGATAGAAATTAGAGGGTGCTCTTGTTGGCTTTAATGTGTAAGATATTCTTATAAATATATACCTCGGGGTGGGTATTGGTTTTTTACGTTCATAAGGAATAGTCTAACCGTACGAAGTTTGATCAGTCGGGGTGGTTATGCAATACGAAGAAGACAATCAGCTGTTTGCTGATTTATATCGCTGTATCACAGCGCCTTCTCATTGGGTTTCTGTTCTGGATCAGGTGAAAGCCCGTATGAACGTCGCCAGTGTCGTTGTTCAGGTAATCAAAAAACAATACAGCGGAACCGTTGACTTGGAATGGGAAGTACGGGATTCCTTTTCGCTTGAGCACTCAGCATTGCATGACAAGTGGGTGAATAATGCGGATAACCCAAGGTTATTGATAGAAGTTAACCAGCCCCTACAAGTGGTTCGTGATGTCGATGTGTTTGAAGAGGACTGCCCTGTTTTTCGAGGCTTCCAAAAACGACTGGCTCTAGCAGGGCTAGGCAAAGCCATTATGCTCGATATTGCGTTACCAAATGATACCTTGTTGTCACTCATTGCCCATCGACATAGCCATGATGATCAACCTTATGATGCGGATGTTGAGCAATTTTTATATGCTTTGGCGCCGCATCTATCTCAAGCCTTAGAAATATCTCAAGCTTTCAAAAACAGTTTGTGCCAGCAACATTTGTTAGAGAGCATTGTTGACCATATTTCCATGGGGCTCTTATTGATTGATGAAAAAGGCGGCGTTCTTTGGGGAAGTCAAACCGCTGAAAACATGATTCAAAGCAGTGCTGTTATGACATTGCATAACCAACATTTACGCTTTTTAAATAGCAGTGTTAACCACTCATTCCGCGATATCTTATCTCGTTTCACAGATCAGTCCAGTGGCTTTGAGCGCCACATTTTGGTCGTTAGGGAAGAATGTACCAGTACCTTAGAAATTATGCTGACGCCTTTCCACAATAAGGGCGAATTGCCTTATGCGTTGGTGTATTTGAAAGATATGCAATCCGCCACGTTAATCGATCCAAAAGAAGTACAAATACTATTCTCCTTAACCCCAGCAGAAGCGAATATCGCCGTGGCTTTAGCGGATGGGTTAACGTTGTCTGAGTATGCGGGAATTAAAGGTATCTCTATTGGTACGACGCGCATCCAGTTGAAAAGTGTGTTTGCTAAAATGGGCATTAATCGCCAAGCTGAGTTGGTCCGAAAACTGTATTCGTCAGTATCTATGCCAATACAATAGCCGCCCATTTGACATAGAAAGAGCTGTTCGGGCGGCGTAACCTTGTCATTGATCAACCCTCTTTGATCGCTATACGACTTCAATATACCCCATCAAGCCTGTTTTTAGATGCTCAATGACATGACAGTGATACATCCAACGGCCGGGGTTGTCGGCCACAAACGCGATGCGTGCGACTTCATTTTGTCCTAGTAATACCGTGTCAGTATGGAACGGTTCGATGGTTTGTTTGTTCGATTGTAATACCGTGAACGTATGGCCGTGTAGGTGAATCGGATGGTGGTATTGGGTCAGATTAGACAACTCAAAGATATAACTTTTGCCACGCTCTAACGTCGCCAATGGCGCCGGGATATTATCGGCCGACATGCCGTCCCATGGGGTGCGATTGATGGTCCAAAACCGGTAGTTTACCTTGCCGTCTTTTTCGATAGGGTTGATCGATGCATCCCATTCGAAGGCAAAGCGAATGACTTCGGCAGTGTCTAAGTCCGGTGCTTGGATTGGATTCAATGGCAGCCTTGGTAGCTCGCGGCGTTGCTTGTTCTCGCCAATGGTTTGAAAGGTCATCAAGACCTTATTTTTATGGTACAAGGTGACCGTTTCACCAGCGTTGTTGGGCGCAATGAACCCTAAATCTAAACGCATGCCCGGCCCCATTAAGTGATGATCTAATGGACGCGGCTTAGCAATCGGATTGCCGTCTATAGCGACGATGGTGAGATCCGTTTGCGGGCTGTTAATGTCGTAAGTGAGGGTGTTGTCGATATTGGCCAGACGCGCGCGGATCGCGCCTCCAGCAGGAATGTAATAGGTCGGTGCGGTTTTACCGTTTACCGTCATCAAACGCCCCGGCGTGCCCATACGAAAGGCATTGCGTGGCGTGGTCAATGCCGTAAACGAGCCATCGTCACGGATGTGCCAATTTTTAAGCGCCATCACCACGTCGGCATCAAATCCCGGATCTTCCGCTTCATCAACGATAAATGCACCAACCAAGCCTTTACCCAGCTGCTCCACACTGTTCATATGTGGGTGATACCAAAATGTGCCAGCGTCAGGTGGCGTGAATTCATAATCGAAGGTTTCCCCTGGCATAATGGGGGGTTGACTTAGAAAGGGAACGCCGTCCATTTCGATGGGAATACGCAAGCCATGCCAGTGGACCGTAGTGGGCTCATCTAGCTGGTTGACCACGCGAATACGTACCGACTGGTGCTGTTTAGCGCGAATAACTGGCGCAGGAAAGTGACCGTTAAAACACCAAGCAGGCGTATCACCATTGGCGGCGATACGTACGTTAGCAGGTGCCACGATTAACTCATAATCAAATCCCGGGCTGGGCGATGCGGCCAAGGTAATGGTTGGCAAACAGCCTATTACTGCAAGCGCTGAACTGATTTTAAGAAACTGGCGACGATCCACGGTGGACTCCTTTTCTTGATAAGCATGGGATCATTTCACAAATGAAAATAACTCTCAATAAATGGGTTATAGGGATCGTCAGAGTATTGATCTCTATACAGTGCTATTATTGTGGCTCAGTAAAAACGACCTAATTTGGTGCAAATCTGGCGTGTTTTGTCCGACTGTTTAATGATGAACTCGGTAGAATCGAACCTTACTATGATCATTGGCGTTAGGAGGGCACATGGAATTCAATATCAAACTTATCTTTAGTGTGATTGCCATCGTTTTGGCGTTGGTTGGCTTTGTGCCTTACATTGCTTTGATCATCCGAGGTAAGGTAAAACCCCATGTGTTTTCTTGGGTGATTTGGGGTATTACCACGACCGTGGTGTTTTTTGCGCAACTTGATGCCGATGGCGGGGTGGGCGCGTGGCCAATTGGCTTATCGGGCTTTGTCACCATTCTGATTGCGATCTTGGCGTACTTTAAGCGTGGCGACAGCACCATTACCAGAGCTGACTGGGGCTTTTTGATCGCCGCATTGGCATCGCTACCGCTTTGGTACATGACCAGTGATCCGCTATGGACCGTGATCATCTTGACCGCGATCGATATGATTGGTTTTGGCCCGACATACCGCAAAGTTTACTTACGTCCATTTGAAGACAGCCGCATGTTCTTCCTGATTATGATTTTACGCAGTGTGTGCGCGATCGTCGCGCTGGAAGCTTATTCTGTCACTACTGTGCTATTCCCACTGAGTTTGGCGCTAGGGTTCTTGATTGTGTTGGTCATCTTGCAATATCGTCGTATGGTGTTAGCTAACAGTGCTTTTTGATGCGTATATTTAGTAAAGGGTTGGAAAGAATTTAGTAAAATGAGATGCAATACTCGCATAGCAATCGTGTTTGGTTAAATGCAAATGTTATTTTCAGGTGCTGTTGTCAAATTAATAAAAGTACGATTTAAATGCCTCTTGGATGAGATAAAAAATTGTGCTTAATACATGGATTGTAGGCCCTATATGAAACAAGTATTGCTTTTCTTCGCTGGTATATTCTTTTCATCTTTGGTGAGTGCGGAACAGGACCCGAATAGCTACTTCTACGACATTATTTTCCTCAATGACCTGTCACTGGCACCGGAGGCCGTTGATCAATGCCATGAATATGGGCCAGAGCCTGAAACGGCTTACGCTTACGCATGCGACATCTTTGCTAAACTGGAGGGGAAGAAACTAGGCCTCGTATTGAATGACGATGAGAAAAACTCAACGCTGAAAGTCGATGAAAGCACTTACACTAGTGAGTTTGACGAAGACTTTTCATTACACTACGTGGATGCTTATACAAGAAGTGGTGAACACTTTGAAGCATTAATTGATACTGCCTCATACGCTAGCTTTGCAGATGTCGCAACCAATCTATCGGGGACAGATACTCCTTTAAATGAAAATTTATCCTTTTTTTATAAACATGTATTCGGTATAGAAAGCCCATATAATAAAACGCTATCTGTTGGGGTCTCTTTAGTGGACCTACATACAGATATTGCCGGAATGCGCAATAAAATTCTTCTAACAAAAACGGGTATCGATGGCGTGCTAGGTGTCGACTTCATCGGGTATTACGGACAGTTTTCGTTCTATCCGGATGGTATTGCTATCCAACCAGAAGAGGTCCATTGCAAAGAAAAGTGTGTGTCCTACGATGCGATGTTCGATGGTGAGAATCTACACTTCTTCTATCCTATGAATGGTGAGCTACAACGTGTCAGCTTTGAGACAGGCAGTCCTATATCAACCGTGCCTTTTTCTACAGAAGATTCTTGTGTTGCCAAAGACGTTGATTTTTCTGAGCTGGCGGAACGTGGTTTAGATATAAGCGACGAGTCAAAACTTTGTAAGTGGAGCTATGAGTTTGGTGATTACACCATGCAAAGCTCCGTTGTCACACAAGCCAGCCGCGAGATAGACGGTGAACCACTACCTGTGATGGGGATGAATATGATCAATGCATTTGATCATGTCACTGTTGATTTGCAGGCAGAGAAGATTTACTTCTATCACCATTAACACTCGGATATTAGCTTGCACAGGCGCTTTAGTTGCACCTGCGCGCTATCGCCATCAACTGTTTGCTCAAGCGGCCAGCCGCAATTTATCCGTAAGCAGTCGTTATAATCTTGGTGCGTACTAAAACAACTACCACGTCGGATATCTACACCCACTTTACGCGCTTCATCTGCCAGTTGATTGGTGTCCATTCCAGGCACCCTTAGCCATAATACTAACCCTCCTTGTGGCGCGCTAATTTGCGCGTTAGCAGGTAAATGCTCCGTCAGAAACTGTCGATACTGATGCACCTGAGACTGCAAAATGGGGCGCACTTTATTAATATGTTTGTGATAGTCGCCGCTCAAAATAAACTCGGCAATGCAGGCTTGCACCAAACTATTCACCCCCATACTGGTATAGCTATGATGGCCATAAAACTGATCAAAATAGCGTCCAGGTAAACACCATCCGAGTCGTAATCCCGGTGCCAATACTTTCGAAATGGAACTGCACCAAAGAATATAACCATCTTTGTCCCAGTATTTGGCGGGCAACGGCTTATCCTTTTGATGGCTTAGCTCAAAGTAGACATCGTCTTCAATAATTGGCATACGGTACTTATACGCGAGGGCGGCGATGGCCTGCTTTTGCTGTGTCGATAGGGAAATACCAAGTGGGTTTAAGTGAGTAGTACTGAGTAGTGCAGCAGAGACTTTTTGCTTAGCGAAGCACTTTTCAAGAGCGGCTAAATCAATACCTTCATGGGTTACAGGGATTTCAATGATCTTTCGCTTAAGAGTGGTAAGCAAATCCAACAGGCCGCTAAAGCAGGGCGAGCACACCGCTATCGCGTCGTCAGGTTGGGTTAAGCATTCCAACGCGATACGCACAGAGTCTAAGCAGGAGTTAGTGATGACTAACTCACGCGCATTAAAGCTAAAATGGTGCTCGCGAAAGTGACCAGATAGCGCCTGACGGAGACTACTTAAGCCCTGAGATTCAGGGTAGCTAAACATGCTCTGGCTGGCACGACGTGTCACACGTTTGAGAGTCCGTGTTAGATCTGCTTCGGGTAACAGCGCGGGGGAGAGAAGAGACGTACCGAGTGGGGCAAAGCCCGTTAAACCACTGTCATAGCCCTGTGTTGGGGCAAATTGACTGGGGTCGCGGGGAGTTAAAGAATGGCTTGATAATGCCGGAAATTCGGTAATTTCGCTTCGATTAGCTACAAAGTAGCCCGCCTGTGGCCGTGCGTAAATCCAGCCGCGATCCTCCAAATAGCCATAAGCCTTACCCGCCGTGGTTAAGCTCACACTTTGCTGCTGTGCCAGTTGTCGTAGTGCAGGTAACCGTGAACCAATAGGTAAGCGCTCACTAACAATGTCATCAATAAATCGTTGGGCTAAGGATTCGTATAAGGTCATGGCGCGACGGTACTCTCTGAAAACGCTATCTTTGAAATTGTACTCTTATTTTTATTAAAAATTGAATCTGCTCTCTTGGCAAGTATAAAACCATAATGAGTCTTCACTTTCACTAAACCACCCAAACAGGAAGGATGGACCATGACTCGACAAGACAGCTTGCTCTTAGTGCTATTGATGGCGCTATGGGGTTTTAATTTCAGTGTGATTAAGCTCGGTGTGAACAACATCGATCCATTTTTATTAACGGCATTACGCTTTAGCTTAGCGGTCTTACCATTGATCTTCTTCGTACGCCGGCCCAATGTTCCATGGCGTTACTTGATGGCCTACGGGCTGACCTTTGGCGTCGGCGTATGGGGGTTGACCACCTTGTCGGTCAGCGCAGGGTTAAGCAGCGGCTTAGCGTCGTTGCTGCTCGATATGAGCGTCATCAGCAGCTTGTTAGTGGGTCGATACTTACTCAAAGAACAGGTGACCGTCAGCAAAGTACTTGGGTCGGTACTGGCATTGATCGGGTTGAGCGTAATCATTTGGCATCAAGATGCCACCGTCACGCCGCTTGGCATAGCATTAGTACTGAGCGCATCGGTGTTTTGGAGCATCAATGGCTTGATCGTCAAACGCTCGGGAACGCGCGCCGTGTTCGCGTTTAATATCTGGGGCATGGTCTTCGCACCGATCCCACTGTTCGTTCTAGCGTTATGTGTCAGCGGCCCAAGCTCCGTGATGCAATCCATCGCCGACATCAACGGCTCGGTACTGTTCTCGGCCGCCTTCCAAGCGTACCCAACCACGCTGTTAGGCTACTGGTTCTGGAACAAAATGATCGTCAAATACTCCGTCTCCAGCGTCGCCCCCATGACACTGCTGGTTCCCGTATTTGCCCTCATCGGCGGCTATCTCTTCTTCGGAGAAAGCCTTGATGCCGCGCAAGCTATTGCTGCCGTCATCATCTTGCTAGGTGTCGCTGTTAGCGAAATCAAACTGCCAAAAGAGCAAAATGTAGTTTTGAAAGCAAGGTAGCTTGACAGAAGCTAGGTCGTTTGTGAGGCCTAGCTTCTTTGCTTAGGGGTTAATCTTCTTCAAATGGAATATTTAAATTCTCAATAATACTTAATAGTTGACCGTTATCTATAATTTTTCTCTGTGAGCTTGGGATATTGAATAGCATGCTACTTATCTCTCCAACCCTACTTTTGATTTTTCTAGTAGAGAGGTTTGCGATTTCGGCTGTCTCCAGAACAGCAATATTGTGGTTAGATTCGCTTGCAAAGATGTCTTTAAGATCTAAATCTAGGGATATTTTTGATAGTGCCTGTTCACAGATGTCAATTTGATCAATTAGATTTATAAAAGACTCATCTCTTGGGTTTTTGAATATATTTACAGTTTTTGCTTGAAATTGCCCTCGAGTGCGACCAGTTTTAAAAGCCTTTTCATAAATATACAGAGTTGAGTTATTGTCGATATCCTGTGCACTAGAATAGATGGCGGCTCCAAATATTAAACCGACCATACTACAGATAGAGTAATAACTATCTTTCAGATCATTTGCAGTTATGGTCACTTCTACCTGCATGCAGAGCTGTTTTAAACGTCTGAGAGATATTTTATGCTGGTTGAGGTCTGCTATTAGTGCAACTACGGCTCTCAGTTCTTTTGAATTATTTATCTGAGGTAAAGTCATCAAAGGAAATCCTTTGATGTTTTCGAAGATTAGCTCAGCTTGGAGAAATTCAAAAAAGTCAGGCTCAGGCAGCGTCAGTCTTTGCTCGAAAAATCGACTTAGATACTCATGGGAGTCGAAATTTTGCCCGTAAACTGCTTTGATGGAATGCTGAAGCTGTTTGGTATCGGTTGAAAATACAAACACAAAGTTCGGTATATCAAAGAGATGCTTAACGGTCTCCAGCATCTCGATGGCGTAGGTTGGTCTGCAGCGGTCAAGTTCATCAATAAAAACAAAGACTTTTTTATCCGTTTTATCTGGCTGTGCGATATCGACTAGCTTACCAACTTCATCTTTGAAATCTTTGATGAATTGCTTGTGTCGTATATGAGCTCTCGTAGCTTCAAGACCTAGCTCACCCATATTTAAGTCAGGCTCATACTTTTGGTGTTCAATACCGGTTTTAGCGATAGCTTCAACTATACTGCCGATGCTATCTGCGGCATCTTTGCCGAGAAATATACCGATTAAAGCTTTCGCAATAGCTGGAAGGGCGCTTTTTAACTGGACGAGAGCATTAGCTACTTTCTTTTCCTGCTCATGAAATTGAAGGTCGTTACATCGTTCTTTCAGTTGCTCTATGATCTCCGCAATAATGATCGTTAGTGGGTCATCCAGATAGTCTGATTCCCACGCATCAATCTTGATACCAATATGACCTTGCTGTTCAACCAGAAGCTTCCAGTTATCCACAAAGAAGGTCTTCCCTGTGCCCCAAGCGCCGTTCAAGTTTACGGGAAAGGCGTGTTTTTCGGTATCTCGTGTGTTGAGATATTGAGTAAAACGTTTGGCAAGATCTTCGCGCTTAATGCCAGTAGCGCAGTTTTCAAAGGGCTTTTGGTTATCAGAAGGCATAATCGATATCCCTATCAAATTAGAGTTATCGATATGCTAACAGCAAATCAGATAGGGTTCCTTAGTCTTAGCAGTACCCATGCAGCATACGCTCTGTTCCATGCGTTTGATTGGCGCTGACGCGTCGAGGCTGAGGAACGAAGCAAGACAATGCGCAAGCCAATTGAATGGCATGGAATGGTGCCGCCAACGTCGTTGCTATAAGCCAACGCAGAAGAGTTAGCGTTTTATGCGTAATAGTGGTCACTATCGTAATGAAAGGAAAAGCGGCTCTGCTAGGCAGAGCCGCTTTTTACGTTTGCTTTAACGCTTAGTAGTGAATGATGGTTCGAATCGATTCGCTGCTCTTCATCAGGTCAAACGCGGTGTTGATGTCTTCCAATCCCATGTTATGAGTGATGATCGGGTCGATGATGATGTCACCATTTAGACCGATAAAGCCCATGCCGAATACCACTACGGTTGAACCTTATTCCACTTGCGCTGTGTTCAATGCCGCACCGATTCCGGTGGTCACGCCACAGCCGAGCAAGCAGACTTTATCCAACGGCGCTTTTTTATCGATTTTAGCAAGAGAAATTTCCGCCACCACGGAGTACTAAGAAAATGTCGAGGTACCCATGTAATGGTAGATTGGCTCGCCTTTGTAGCTAAAACGCGTTGTGTCATCTGGCATTAGGCTATCGATTACTGGCGCTTTTGTCACAATGGTAAGCATCATAAGTTGCACCCAAAAGGCTCGATCTCCTGCAATAATGGCAATGCCCTGCTGGATGCGACACTAAAAGGCATGGGTTTAGCGCAACTGCCGGATTACTATGTGCAGCCGTATCTAGAGAGCGGCGAATTGATCACCGTACTGGACAAATATCGTGAGCCTGAGGATGGCATCTGGGCAGTGTATCCCCAGCGTCAGTATCCTTCTCCCAAGGTCACTCGACTGGTGGAATTCCTACGGCAAGAAATTCCGAAAAGTCACATAAGCTGTAAATGATTCATCCGTTCTAAGGCCGTCCATACGTGTTGTGATGAACGCTAACGTCAATCGCAGAGCCATAAAAACGCCAGACACTGTCTGGCGTTTTTATGTCGAGGTTAATGCGGCAGTGCGCTAGTTGGCGGTCAGCGCATCATGTTGTGTTAAAGCCTCATCGGCTGGGTTTTTGAGGTAATTGAATACCATGGCGACAAACAGGGTAAAAGCGAACCCAGTCGCTAAGACAAAGCCATAACGCACGTGGCCGAAGTAATCGCTGATCATCCCCATCAATAATGGCGAGACCGCTGCAGAAAGCGCAGTGAAAAACAAGATCACGCCTGCGACCGCGCCGTGTTGTTGGGTTGCAAAGCACGAGATGCCTTTTGAGTTGAGAGTCGGGTAAATCATAGACATAAATAACCCCGACAAAGGCAAGAGTCCAACAGCCCAGTTAACGCCGCCTATTAAGGTAAAGACATAGCACAACGCAATGCCCAAACTGAGACATACCATCACACCTTGCCAGCTAAAACGATTGAGTAACCACACGGCCAAAAAGCGACCCAGAGCACGTAGGATGAAGAACACGGTTAAGGCATAGGTTGCCAGCAGTTGCCAAGGCCCGTCGTAGTCCGCTAGGAGCGTCGGCATCCATACATAGATAGCGACCTCGGTCGCCACATAGAGCGCGATCGCCAGTGAAAACCCTAACGCATAGGGGTTTTTGATCATCGACATGGTGACTTTTAAAGAGGCCGGTTGAGCGTCTTCGCTGTGTTTCACCGCCGTCGGATAATCAATGCGCCACGCACCGATCGCCAGAAGCAGACATAGCACTCCTGCCATGATGTACAGGTACGTCCAGCTCACCTCTTGGGTCAGTAGAAAGCTCACAAACGCGGGCCCGACAATGGCGCCGACACCAAAGAAGCCTTCCACTTTGTTCATCATCTTGGTGTGTTCGTGGTTGCTATGGGATATATCCCCCAATAGCGCTAGGGCACCGGTTTTAAATAAACCGATCGCCAGACCAATACAACTCAATAGAAATAAGAAGAAACCAAAACTGCGGCTGAAGGCGAATAAAAAACAGCTGACGGCGAAGATGGCTAAGCCCAGCATGATGGTCTTTTTACGGCCGAGACGGTCGGCTAGGAAGCCTAAAAAGAGGCCACTGAAGGCAATGAATGCCATGGGCGCGTAATGAAACGCGCTGGCTTGAGTCATGCTTAAGTCAAATTCCTCAATGAGCTGAGGAATGATCATGCCGACGGCATCGGAGGTCATGGCGAACATGAAAAACATCATGTAAGTCAGCCATCGAATGGCGCGCATGGGATCGTTTGAGTGTGAATGTATTGTATTTGTTGTATTCATCTTTGATTCCTCGCAAGCCTAACAACCCATGCGGACATGCGTTCTTATAGCGGCTTAGCTGGTGGTTTTAAAGTTATAAAAACTTCTTGAATTTTTTATTGTTGTAATCAAACATATAACTTAATCGATTAAGTTTCAATGTGGTGCGACAATTTATGATGAAAAATAACGTTCAATTAATCACCTACGCTGACCGCATTACGGGTCAAGGCATCGACGCGCTGACCGAGCTGCTCAATGGCCCGTTAAAGCATGTGTTCTCGGGAGTTCATTTATTGCCGTTCTACAATCCGATAGATGGCAGTGATGCAGGTTTTGATCCGATTGATCACAGCGCAGTCGATGAACGGCTGGGAAGCTGGTCCGATGTAAAAACGCTGGGGCAGACATACGATGTCATGGCCGACCTGATTGTGAATCATGTGTCAGCCCAATCGTTTCAGTTCCAAGATGTGTTAGCCAAAGGTAAGGCTTCGCCATACTGGGACTTATTTTTGACGCAACAAGACGTCTTCCCAGAAGGGATGTCAGAGGCGGATCAACAAGCCATTTATCGTCCTCGACCAGGCAGTTGCTTTACACCGATGACCTGTGGCGACGGTGAAACCTACGACTTTTGGACCACGTTTACCGACAATCAAATCGATATCAATGTCTATGCCCGTGCTGGACGGGATTATCTAAACGACGTGTTGGAGAAATTTTCTCAAAACAACGTCAACATTATTCGTCTGGATGCGGCGGGGTATGCGATCAAAAAGGCGGGCACCAACTGCTTTATGCTAGAAGAGACCTTTGACTATTTGGATCAACTCTCCGCTCGCGCGAATGAGCTTGGGATGGAGACGATTGCCGAAATTCACAGTCATTTTGAAACGCAGATTGACGTCGCGAAGCGTGTAAACATGGTCTACGACTTTGCTTTACCGCCGCTGGTGTTGCACACGTTGTTTACCGGTAATGCCGACGCACTACTGAAGTGGCTGGCGATCGCGCCGCGCAACTGTCTCACGGTACTGGATACTCACGATGGTATCGGCATCATTGATGCGGGGCCGATGGGTGATAAAGCAGGCTTGTTGGACGCTGAGCAGATCGACAACTTGGTGGAAACCATTCACGACAAGAGTCAGGGTCAAAGCCGTAAAGCGACGGGCGCCGCGGCGAGCAATGTGGATCTGTACCAAGTTAACTGCACCTACTACAACGCCCTAGGCGCGGATGATTTTGATTACCTGTTGGCGCGTGCCATACAGTTCTTTGCTCCTGGGGTGCCGCAAGTGTATTACTCAGGCCTGTTTGCCTGTGAAAACGATATGACATTATTGGCCGCGACACAGGTTGGTCGTGACATTAATCGTCCGTATCTGAACCCTGAGGCGATTACTGACGCGCTGCAAACGCCTGTGGTGAAAGGGCTACTGGAGCTGATTGGGATTCGTAATCAGCATCCGGCGTTTGCGGGCGAGTTTGCTTGTCGTGGTGAAGGGGCGTCCTTCACGCTGAGCTGGACGCTTGATGACAGTACGATCTCGCTGAACGTAGACTTAACCAAACGTGATGCCAACATCGTTTCTTACCAGCAAGCCGAGACGCTTACCACGTCGATTGCAGACCTGCTGAACCCTTCACAAGACTGAGTGCTAGCTGCTTTCGCCGAGCTGAACTTGGTACGCAATCAGCGCCTTCTGGCGCTCTTTTTGAACAAACAAATTGGCCGCTAAGCGGCCTTTTTCTTCGCTATTTTGATGAATGGTCGACAGCGTTGGCACGCAGCGTTGGCCTTCGTCAATGCCATCAAACCCGACGATGCGCAGTTGCTCGGGCACGTGAATGCCTCGTGCTGCCGCCTCGCGCAGTGCTGCCAGCGCAATCAAATCACTCATGCACAGTAACACCTCAGGGCGCGGCACACTGTCCAAAACTTCTTTGGCAAGACGTGGCGCATAGCGCTCACTGCTTTCAGGCACGTTCCAGATTTGATCGTCGGCTAAGGTAATGCCCTTGGCCTCTAGGGCGCGCTGATAACCGCGCAAGCGTTGGTGCGCAATCGACTGGCTGGTATCAAAGTTGGGTTGCGCTTGCACACGGCATAAACGCTCCTCATCAAGCAACCTAAGGCCTAAGATCGCTACGTGATCCTGAGGGGATCGTAGGGCATGCATGGCGATATCATAGCTCGCTTGTTCATTATCAATATTGACCGACGTGTTGCGGCCAATATCAAAATCCACTGTCACCACCTGTTTGGTGATGGTTTTCAGCTGCTCGACCAAGCCTTGATTGCGTGGACGGCCATAACAAATAAAGCCATCTACAAAGTCGACCACGTTATTGAGGTGGTCATTGTTGCCAGAAAAAAGCAGCAAATTGATATTGTTGGCTTCTAAAATCGACGAAACGCCACGCATAAAGCTACTGGCGACCGGGTCCGATACCATGTACTCAACGCTGTCGGCCAATACTAGGGCGACAATATTTGAGGTGCCTTTACGCAGTGACTGGGCGGCCTTATTAGGACCGAAATAGCCGCGCTGCTCACAGGCTTTAAGAATCGCTTCGCGACGCGCCTTGGACAATTGGTCGGGGCGATTGAAGGCATTGGAAACAGTGGCATTGGAGACACCCAGTTCCGCAGCAATGCTTTTGAGTGTCCAGCTTTTCGGCTTAGTCATAGAAGGCGTATCTACCGTTTTATCAAAGGGCTTATTTCAGCGATACTGACGCGGGAGCGACAATAACAGGACGCAGGATCGTCGATGCTGCGGTATGTCGCAACCGCCAAAAGATACCATAAAGTGGCGCGCTTGAAACGCAGCGCGCCTTTTTATGACGCGCTAAGCCCCTTGCAAACAGGCCAGCATATCGTGCTCGATTTGCTGCCAATCCAGTGCTTTAGAGCTGATGATTTCGATGCGTGAGTCGCGGCGGTAGGCGACTTTGTCAAAGTCGTGCTCGTCTTTCACACGGTTAAAGAACACCCAGGCATGACCGATGCGGATCACGCCTTTGATGCGTTCAATGTCATCCAGTTCTGTTAGGATTTTTTCCAGAGCCCAGAAGTCGAAGCAGTCGTCGCGATGAAAGATCCAGCCGCAGCTAAATAAACCACTGCCGTTACCTGTTTTACGTATCGGTTGGCCTGGTTCTGCGACGACCTCCGGCGAGGTTTCTTGAGCTGGGTGATGGCCGTGGTGATCATGTGCGTGACCGTGGTCATGATGGTGCGCTTCGGGAAATTGGGCTTTCAATTGGCCGTTGCGGACTAGGTCGAGCAGGGCGGGGTCGATCACGCCTTTAGTAGTCCGTGCAATATGCTGTTTTGGCGGGAACATATTGCTCAAACTGGTTTCAGCGAGTTCGATCAGGTCGACTTCTGCCACGTCGCATTTATTGATCATGACAACGTCAGCAAGGTTAAGCTGGTCATGAAAGGTTTCATTGTTGACCACTTCTTCGAGTTGCAGTGAACGCGGGTCCAATAAGCAAACCGTGGCGCGTAGATCGAGCTTGTCTTTAAAAGCAGGTCCCATCAGCGTGTCGATGATGCCTTCAGGGTGGCCGATGCCGGTGGGCTCGATGATTAATCGATCAGGGTTAGCGTGTTCGATTAACGTTTTTAACGTTGGAATCAGAGACGCACCCAAGGCACAGCAGATACAACCGCCGGCCATTTCTTTTACATAGAGGCCTTCTTCAGTGGGCATCATTTCTTGGTCGATACCGACTTGACCAAATTCATTGACCAGCACCGCCCAAGACTCGCCGTCCGGTTTGTTCGCCAAGAGTGCATTGATGGCTGTGGTTTTACCGACACCAAGAAAACCAGAGATGATGTTGGTCGGGATGGCTTTGGGTTGCTCGTTCATAGTTGCTCTTCGATGTTGGAAAATATGTTATATTATAACTATTTGATGTGGTCATCACAGCATAGAAAGATGATACCTAAATAGATCGTCATGACTATCTGGACGATGATGCCTATTCTGATAGAACTCCGTTGCGAGTTCTTCACCTAAAACGCCACTTTAGCGATTCATATCTTACTCTTCAAACACTCCGCCATAGAATCAGTCGCTTTACCTCGCCTCAATCATTATAATCAAATGATAATAATTGAACGTTTAAGGCTGCCTAATGGAAAGCAAAACTGCCCGTTTTACTGTATTGCTCGACCCGCGTAAGAAAAAGGCGTTCGAGAAGCTGTGCGCGTCGCAAGACTTAACACCATCTCAAGTGGTACGTCAGTTGATGCGTGGTTATTTAGAAGAACATGACGTGGATTACCTAAACGAAGCGCTAGAAGACGAACCAAAGAAAGGTTAACGTCGTAAAAGCATTATCATGTCATTGTCATTGCGTTATAATACAGCGCACATTATTCCCTATTCTTATTGAGGTTATTGAAGTATGAGTCTTCCAGAATGTCCTAAATGTGGTTCTGAGTACGTTTACGAAGATCAACCATTGTTGATCTGCCCTGAATGTGCCCACGAGTGGAATCCAAACGAAGAAGTCGTTGACGAAGATGCAATCATCCTGAAAGACTCAAACGGCAACCTACTAGCAGAAGGCGACAAAGTCACTTTGATCAAAGACCTGAAAGTAAAAGGTTCGTCTCAAGTATTGAAAGTGGGCACGAAAGCCACGATCAAACGCTTCGTTGATGGTGACCACGACATCGATTGTAAAGTCGACGGCGCTGGCGACATGATGCTGAAATCTCAGTTCGTGAAGAAAGCGTAATACAACGCTAATCGGACTTAAGAAGGCTCCTAGAAATAGGGGCCTTTTTTATGCCTGCTGTTAAGTGCCCTAGCAAGCGGGTCAAAGGTCGTTTGAGTTGTTGTATACGTCAAATGACGTATACCTATAGTGTGTTTGGCGCATACCGCGTTGTCGTGATTTTTTGGATACTGAATGCACTGATTAAGACAAGCATGGCCGCAGAGCCGAGCACTCTTGATCGGACAATCCAAAAAACATCACAAAGGACGACTCCAATCATGAAACTTAAGACGCTTGCTTCTGCCATTGCACTCTCTGGTGCAACGCTCATCGCGCTGCCTTCTATGGCGGCAGATACCATCAAAGTTGGTGTGTTGCACTCTCTGTCAGGCACCATGGCGATCTCCGAAACGACGCTAAAAGATACCGTGTTGATGATGGTAGAAGAACAAAACAAAAAAGGCGGCCTACTGGGCAAAAAGCTTGAAGCCGTGGTGGTTGACCCTGCATCAAACTGGCCTTTATTTGCAGAGAAAGCCCGTGAGCTGATCACCGAAGAAGACGTGGATGTGATCTTTGGTGGCTGGACATCAGTGTCGCGAAAGTCAGTGCTACCGGTCATTGAAGAGTTAAATGGCTTGATGTTCTACCCAGTACAATACGAGGGAGAGGAGTCGTCTAAAAACGTTTTCTACACAGGCGCTGCGCCAAATCAGCAAGCGATCCCCGCGGTAAATTACTTAAAAGACGAGCTTGGGGTTGAACGTTGGGTGCTTGCGGGGACGGATTATGTTTACCCACGTACCACCAACAAAATCTTAGAAGCCTACCTTAAAGATATGGGTGTGGCGGAAGAAGATATCATGATCAACTACACGCCATTTGGCCATTCTGATTGGCAGTCGATCGTCTCTGACATTGCGAAATTCGGTAGCGCGGGCAAGAAAACCGCTGTGGTATCAACGATCAATGGTGATGCCAATGTGCCCTTCTACAAAGAGTTAGGTAACCAAGGTATTTCTTCAGAAGACATCCCTGTTGTCGCCTTTTCTGTTGGTGAGGAAGAGTTGTCCGGTCTGGATACTGAACCATTGGTGGGTCATTTAGCCGCTTGGAACTACTTTCAAAGTGTTGAAACCGATGCCAACGAAGCGTTCATCACCAAATGGCAAGCGTTCACTAAGAACCCAGAGCGCGTAAGTAATGACCCAATGGAAGCAACCTATATTGGTTTCAATATGTGGGCCAATGCCGTTACCGAAGCGGGCACAACCGATGTCGATGAAGTTGAGCAAGCAATGATCGGTCAAGAGACACCAAACTTAACTGGCGGTATTGCCGTGATGAACAAGAACCACCATTTGAGTAAACCTGTCTTGATTGGCGAAATCCAAGACGATGGACAGTTCGAAACCGTATGGGAAACGGACGGTGTGGTCCCAGGTGATGCTTGGTCTGATTTCCTACCGGGTTCAAAAGATTTGATTGCCGATTGGACTGCTCCAATCAAGTGTGGCAATTACAACACGAAAACCAAATCGTGTTCTGGTCAGAACTACTAATTTAACCGCATCCCAGGGTTAAAGCTTGGCTCCCAGAGAAGATTCTGGGAGCCCTTTCCTCACGCCACTTCTGATCAATCCTGGAGAATTCTTGTGAAACTCTTTCTCTCACTCTGTCTCTTTTTATCCGCCTGTATGACGCCTGCGTTGGCGGCGAGTGCAGAGACAGATGCGTTGTTACAGCAACTAACGCAAACCAAATTATCGAAGATGCCAGCCATGGTGCAGCAGCTTGAAGCAACGGGGGATGAATCCCTATTACCTGTGTTTCGTGCGTGGCTTGCCGGAGATCTACATTACATCCGTGACGACAACACTCTAGTCGTTGAAGTCGACGTTAACGGTGTAGACACTTTTCAAGACCCTTACACTCAAGCGACCATTGCAGGGCTGACCAGCAAGCAGGTGCGCAAAATCAAAGTGAATAACAAGCTACGTGGGTTACTACGTGGTGTGATCGCACGCATACAGCTGACGTCAAGCAATGCCGATGTCCGCGAAAGTGCAGTGCGTGCCTTGTTGGCAGACATTGACGATGAAACCTTTGCAACCTTGGAGCGCATTTACCCGACTGAGCCGAACAGTGATGTAAGGTCAATGATGCAAACGGCGTTATCGATCTATACTGCACAAGATCAAAACAGCAGTCAAAGTGCGCGCCTAGCGGCCATTGACGTGTTAGGCGATAGCTTAGAAAACGATGTTCGTAATGTGCTGCTTTCTTTGGAACGCAGCGACAACCCCGTGCTCAGTAGCGCAGCGACTCAAGCGTTAGTGAGTATTAACCGACAAGTAGAGCGTTATGCGCTGGTGGATCAGCTGTTCTTTGGTTTAAGCCTTGGTTCGGTATTGCTGCTGGCCTCGATTGGTTTGGCGATCACCTTTGGTGTGATGGGCGTCATCAATATGGCCCATGGCGAGATGATCATGTTGGGTGCGTACACCACCTATGTGGTGCAGTTGTTGATGCCGAACTACATCGATTATTCCATTTGGGTGGCGATTCCTGCTGCGTTTTTAGTCTCTGGTTTGATGGGCGTGGTGATCGAGCGCTTAGTGATTTGTCGTTTGCATGGGCGACCTTTGGAAACTCTACTGGCGACCTTTGGTATCAGTCTGATTTTACAGCAGCTGGTACGTACCATCTTTTCACCGTTAAACCGCCAAGTATCCACACCAAGCTGGATGAGCGGCTCGTGGGAGATTAACCCTGTGTTATCTCTAACGCTAAACCGTTTGTACATCTTGGCGTTTGCCTTGCTGGTCTTTTTCGCACTGGTAATGATTCTTAAGAAAAGCTCTCTAGGACTAAATGTTCGAGCGGTGTCGCAAAACCGTAGCATGGCAAAAGCCATGGGTGTGAAAACCGAATGGGTCGATGCGATGACCTTTGGCTTAGGTTCCGGCATAGCTGGGATCGCAGGGGTGGCTTTATCGCAGCTGACTAACGTGGGGCCAAACTTGGGTCAAGCGTACATCATTGATTCCTTCATGGTGGTGGTTTTCGGCGGTGTAGGTAACTTACTGGGTACCTTGGTGGCCGCATTTACCTTGGGTATTGCTAACAAATTCCTAGAGCCAACAACCGGTGCGGTACTGGCCGCCATTTTCGTCTTGGTATTCATCATTCTCTTTATTCAGAAGCGTCCTAAAGGACTGTTCCCACAAAAAGGGAGGGCAGCAGAATGAGCAAACTGATCAATTGGTTTACCGAAGGGCGCTCGTCAGGCAAGTACACTTTGCCGTTTGTGATCCTGTTACTCGGCGTAACGGTGTTGGCGTCTGCCGCGAACTTGCTGTTGCCACAAGATTCCGCACTGTATGTCAGCACCTACAGTATCACCTTGTTAGGCAAGTATTTGTGTTACGCCATGTTGGCGTTGGCGGTGGATATTATTTGGGGCTATTGCGGCATTTTGAGTCTCGGGCATGGCGCATTCTTCGCTTTGGGTGGTTACGCCATGGGCATGTATTTGATGCGCCAAATAGGTGACCGCGGTGTCTATGGTCACCCAGAGTTACCGGACTTTATGGTGTTTTTAGACTGGCAAGAGCTGCCGTGGTTTTGGCTTGGCATGGATCAGTTTTGGTTTGCCATGGTTGTGGCGGTAGTCGTGCCTGGGTTACTGGCATTTGTGTTTGGCTGGTTGGCGTTCCGTTCCCGTGTCACAGGGGTGTATTTGTCGATTATGACGCAGGCTCTGACTTATGCGCTATTGCTGGCTTTCTTCCGCAACGAAATGGGCTTTGGTGGCAACAATGGTTTAACTGACTTCAAAGAAATCCTTGGCTTTGATTTACAAGCTGACAGCACCCGTGTGTCGCTGTTTATTGCCACCGCTGTGATCTTGTCTCTGGTGTTACTGGCGAGCCAGCGAATCCTATCATCTCGTTTGGGTAAGGTGACGCTGGCGGTACGTGATGCCGAGCCGCGTACGCGCTTTATCGGCTACCGTACCGAGCGCTACAAAGTATGGCTATTTGTCTATTCCGCAGTGATTGCCGGGGTCGCTGGGGCGCTGTATGTGCCACAGGTCGGCATTATCAACCCAGGTGAATTTTCCCCCATTAACTCGATTGAGATTGTCATTTGGGTGGCCGTCGGCGGCCGCGGCACACTGATCGGCGCAATCATTGGAGCGTTGCTGGTGAACTATGCCAAGACGCGTTTTACCGCGATCATGCCAGATGGTTGGCTGTTCGCCTTGGGAGCACTGTTTGTTCTTGTGACGTTGTTCTTACCGAAAGGTTTGATGGGGCTTTACGGCCAGTTGCAATCGAAGCGTCGTCAAAGTGCTGAACAGGAGGTGCAATCATGAGTGCGTTAGAAAATTCATTGCAAGGTTTACGTGAGACGTTTCGTCGCGATCAAGTCTGGCCTTTTCTCATAGATAAGCAAAGTAAGGTCGACGTATCGAATCAAATGATTCTCTATGTTGAAGGTTTAAATCTAAGTTTTGACGGCTTTAAGGCGTTAAATGACCTGAACTTGTACGTAAATGACGGCGAGCTGCGCTGTTTAATTGGTGCCAATGGCGCTGGTAAAACCACTTTAATGGATGTGATTACCGGCAAATCTAAGCCTGATGCTGGCTCTGTGTACTTTGGGCAAACTCATAATTTGCTAACCAAGGACGAAGCCGACATTGCTCAGCTGGGTATCGGTCGAAAATTCCAGAAGCCAACGGTGTTTGAAGAGCAAACCGTGTTCGACAATTTAGAGCTGTCATTGAAAACCGACAAGCGTGTGATCCAAACCTTATTTGCGCGGTTGTCGCCAAGCGAAATCGATCGCATTGACGAAGTGTTGGCCATCATTGGTCTAAAGAAACATCGTTTTATGAAAGCAGGCGCCTTGTCCCATGGGCAAAAACAGTGGTTAGAAATTGGCATGCTATTGGCAGCGGATCCACGTTTGTTGCTTATCGATGAGCCTGTTGCGGGTATGACGGCACAAGAGACAGAGCGGACCGCCGAGCTACTGACGTCGCTCGCGGGAGAGCGCACAGTGATCGTCGTTGAGCATGATATGGAGTTCGTACGCAGCATTGCGCGCACCGTTACGGTGCTTCATCAGGGGTCTGTGCTCGCTGAAGGAACCATGGACCAGATTCAGAATAATAAAGACGTGATCGAGGTGTACCTCGGCGAAGAAGCAGCGGAGGCGTAGCCATGATTTCGATTAACAAAGTCAGTCAGCTATACGGTGGTACACAGATTCTTTGGGATTTGGATTTAGACATCGTCCCCGGCTCAATCACTTGCATTATGGGACGTAACGGTGTCGGCAAGACCACCTTGATGAAAACCATTATGGGGTTGTTACCGATCAAAAGCGGTGAAATTCGAATGGGTGAAGATGCCTTGCACAAACAAAGTGCAGAACGTCGCGCCTACGCAGGCATTGGCTATGTGCCACAAGGGCGTGACATCTTTCCAATGCTCACCGTTGAAGAAAACTTGCGCATTGGCTTACCCGTTCGCAAAAGCAAAGAGATTCCTGAAAAGATCTTTGAGTTATTTCCCGTATTAAAAGAGATGCTACACCGCCGTGGTGGTGACTTATCTGGTGGGCAACAGCAGCAATTGGCCATTGGTCGAGCGTTGGTATTAGAGCCCAAAGTCTTGATTCTGGATGAGCCAAACGAAGGTATACAGCCGAACATCGTTAAGCAAATCGGGGATGTTATTCTGAAGCTTAACGAAGAAGAAGGACTGACGGTGATCCTGATTGAGCAAAAGCTGGGCTTTGCGCGCCGCGTCGGCAAAGAATTTCGCCTAATGGAAAAGGGGCGGATTGTGGCAGCAGACAAGATGGAAAACCTTAACGACGACTTGATCAAGCAATACCTCGCGGTGTAACCGCCAGGTCGTGTAAGGAGCAGTATGAGCCAAGTTCTAGACTCTCGTTTATATCAGCCAACCAAAGAAGCCAGCCAGTGGCAGGCTTATCTCAATCTCGGCTTTACCAAGAGTGAGCGCGGTACGGTGCTGAAAACCTGTGATCACAAGGGGCCTTTGTATGTGCAAAAGCCCTTTTATCCTGAGGGCAAAGAGACGGCTCATGTCTACCTATTGCACCCGCCGGGTGGCTTGGTGTCGGGAGATGAGCTGGTGATTTCATCGCGACAGGCCCCCGATACTCATGTGTTGATCACGACGCCAGGTGCGGGGCGTGTCTACAAGGCGCGACCAGACCGTACGCTGCAATGTCAGACGACGCATTTGCAAGTCCCCGCAGAAGCCATCATGGAGTGGCTACCCCAAGAAACCATTTTGTATCCCGATGCCAACACGCGCCTGCGTAATCATGTTGAGTTACATGGCAATGCGCGATTTATCGGGTGGGAAATCACCTGCTTTGGCTTGCCCGCCAACAAACTCGACTTCGGTGTAGGAAGCGCTGATCAAAGCGTTCAGATTCGCAGCGACGGGCGCATCCGTTTGCGCGAGCGTTTGTTGGTGGATGAGCACAGTCGCGATCTGATGGCTGGCAAAGCAGGGCTTCAAGGGCAACCTGTTAATGGCTTGATGATTGCAGGCCCATTTGTTCAAGACAACGAAGCGCTGATCGATGCCCTGCGAGAATTGTGTCAAGCCGATGACAGCGTAGCGGGAGCAACCGTTGTCGATGAATTTATCGTAATCCGCAGCTTGGGCAACGACAGTGAAAAAATGAAGCGTTTGTTTACACACTGCTGGGGCGTCATTCGCCCCGCCTTAATGGGCAAGCCAGCTTGCGCACCAAGAATTTGGGCAACCTAAGCACTACTGTCCACGGAATCAATTACGCGCTATCGCGACGAATAAAGGGTTTGAACGATGGAATTACTACCAAGAGAAAAGGATAAGCTGCTGGTGTTTACCGCAGCATTGTTGGCCGAGCGACGCTTAAATCGCGGCCTCAAGTTGAATTATCCCGAAGCCATGGCGTTTATCACCATGGAGATCATCGAAGGCGCGCGTGATGGTAAAACCGTCGCCGAGCTGATGGCCTTTGGTAAGACGCTATTGAGCGCTGATCAGGTGATGGAAGGGGTGGCCGATTTGATTCACGAAGTACAAGTGGAGGCGACCTTTCCAGACGGCACTAAATTGGTGACGGTGCATAACCCGATTAACTAACCGCGGAGGCAACATGATTCCAGGTGAAATTCAGGTCGCCGAAGGGGTGATCACATTAAACGAAGGCCGCAAAACGCTGATATTGCGCGTTGAAAACACCGGTGATCGTCCGGTACAGATTGGCTCCCATTACCACTTTTACGAAGTGAACCCAGCACTGGTATTTGAACGCGAGCAAGCCAAGGGCTACCGCTTAAACATCGCTTCAGGCACGGCGGTGCGCTTCGAACCAGGTCAAGGCCGCGAGGTGGAATTAGTGGAATACGCGGGCACGAAAACCATTTATGGTTTCCGTGGCGAGGTCATGGGCACCTTAACAGAGGGAGCAAAATAATGGCGACGATGGACAGACACAGCTATGCACAGATGTTTGGCCCGACCACAGGTGATCGCGTTCGTTTAGGCGACACGGATTTATGGATTCAGGTGGAAAAGGATTTCACCACCTACGGTGATGAAGTCAAATTCGGTGGCGGTAAAGTCATTCGCGATGGCATGGGGCAAAGCCAACTGACCAATGACGTCGCCGTGGATTTAGTGATTACCAATGCGCTAGTGCTGGATCATTGGGGCATTGTCAAAGGAGATGTAGGCATCAAAGAAGGCCGCATTTTCAAAGTTGGCAAAGCGGGCAACCCTGATGTGCAGGACAACGTCGATATCGTGGTGGGCCCTGGTACGGAAGTGATTGCAGGGGAAGGTTCTATTCTGACTGCGGGGGGCATCGACGCGCATATTCACTTTATCTGCCCACAGCAAATTGAAGAAGCGCTGACCTCAGGCGTCACCACCATGATCGGTGGCGGTACTGGCCCCGCGACGGGCACCAATGCGACCACCTGTACGTCTGGCCCTTGGTACCTTGGCAAGATGCTGCAAGCAACGGACAGCATGCCGATGAATTTAGGCTTTTTGGGCAAAGGTAATGCGAGTTTGCCTGAAGCACTGGAAGAGCAACTGGAAGCCGGTGCTTGTGGCTTGAAGTTGCATGAAGACTGGGGCACGACACCAGCGTCGATTGATTGCTGTCTTTCTGTGGCGGAAAAGTATGACGTACAAGTGGCGATTCACACCGACACCTTAAACGAGTCAGGCTTTGTCGACAGTACCTTGGATGCGTTTAAAGATCGTGTGATTCATACCTACCACACCGAAGGGGCGGGTGGCGGACATGCTCCGGACATTATCCGTGCCGCGGGGCTGACTAACGTCTTGCCTTCGTCAACCAACCCGACCCGTCCGTATACGAACAATACCGTCGATGAGCATTTAGACATGCTGATGGTGTGTCATCACTTAGACAGCAATATTCCTGAAGACGTGGCGTTTGCCGATTCACGTATTCGCAAAGAAACCATCGCTGCGGAAGACATCTTCCACGATCGTGGTGCGTTCTCCATGATTTCGTCGGATTCCCAAGCCATGGGGCGCGTCGGTGAAGTGGTCACGCGCACCTGGCAAACGGCCCATAAAATGAAGCAGCAATTTGGTCTATTGCCTGAAGACTCTGATTTGGGAGCGGATAACTTCCGTGCCAAACGCTACATCGCCAAGTACACCATCAACCCTGCCATTGCTCACGGCATCAGCCACGAAGTTGGCTCGATTGAGCCGGGTAAATTGGCGGATTTGGTGTTGTGGAAACCGGCATTTTTCGCGGTGAAACCGTCGCTGATCATCAAAGGCGGCATGATTGCCAGCGCGCCAATGGGCGACCCCAATGCGTCCATCCCAACTCCTCAGCCAGTGCATTACCGCCCAATGTTTGGCTCGTTTGGTAAGGCCAGCGCAGCGACTTCGGTGACCTTTGTCTCACAAGCGGCATTAGGCAACGATCTCAAACAAAATCTGGGATTGGAGCGTACCTTAGTCGCCTGTAAAAACACCCGCAATATTGGTAAGTCCGACATGGTTCACAATGCTTGGATGCCGAATATTACCGTCGATCCGCAAACCTATGAGGTACGTGCAGACGGCGAATTATTAACCTGTGAGCCAGCGGAAAGCTTGCCACTGTCGCAGCTTTATAACTTGTTTTAATGCGCGACGTTGACCGGATTAGGAGTTGTCCTATGTTAGACATTTACACTCGCCTCGGAACGCACTGTCACGATGAGGTGTACACCACGGTTATTTTGACCCATGAGCAGCGAGAGCGTGGTCGCTTAAAGCTGGTTGGCGAAAATGGCGAAGACATTCGCGTGTTTTTAGATCGCGGTAAACCGCTGTTAGTCGGCGAATATTTGCGTGCTGAATGCGGTAAAACGATTCAGATTGTTGGTGCTGTCGAGGACATCGCCCATGCCAGTTGTGACGATTGGACGACCTTTGCGAAAGCGTGTTACCACCTCGGTAATCGTCACACTAAAGTGGAAGTGGGAGAGCGTTGGTTACGCATCAAGCCCGATCATGTACTGGAAGAAATGCTGCACTTACTAGGGTTAGTGGTGAGTCACGAACAGGGTGTGTTTAATCCAGAATCGGGGGCGTATAGCCATGGACATCACCACCACTGATCATGGCCTGTTGCGCTTGTTGCAGCTGAGTAGCGTCAGCCTGCCAGTGGGGGGGTATGCCTTTTCCCAAGGCATGGAATACGCCATTGATCGTGGCTGGGTGACTAAGCAAGCACATGTCTTAGATTGGACTCAGTTGCAACTACTTCAATCGTTAGCTCGGGTGGATTTGCCGATATTGCGTCTGGCTATGCAGGCATGGGCGACACGGGATGAAGCACGTCTTGTTGAGCTTAATGATCTTGTATTGGCCTGCCGTGAAACCAAAGAGCTGCGTCTAAATGATACGGCGATGGGCGAAGCCTTAGCGCGGTTGCTGCGTAGCTTAGAGATTGAGACGCCGTTTGTGCGTTTGGAAGACATCAGTTTTGTGGTGTTGTTCGCCATCGCTGCCAGCCATTGGCAGATCGAATTTGAGACCGCGGCCCTTGGGTTTTCGTGGTCGTGGTTGGAAAACCAAATTGCTGCTGCGACCAAATTGGTGCCACTAGGGCAAACTCAAGCGCAGTTATTGTTAGGTGAATTACAACCCGTCCTATCCGATGCCATTGCCTTGGCGAAAACACTAGAGGAAGACGATATTGGCGCGGGCCTACCTGCGGTGGCCATCGCCAGTTGTTTACACGAAACACAATACTCGCGGCTCTTTAGATCTTAGTCGGTCTAAGTCGTGTGGCATTTTTGAAGAGGAACGAAATATGAGTAAACCAAAGCAAACATTACGCGTTGGTGTCGGTGGTCCGGTTGGTTCAGGTAAAACTGCACTGTTACGTTCTTTGTGCTCGGCCATGCGCGAGCATTACAACATCGCCGTGGTGACCAATGATATCTATACCCAAGAAGACGCCAAGTTTTTGACTCGTCATGAAGCACTGGAGGCGGATCGCATTATCGGTGTGGAGACAGGCGGTTGTCCTCATACAGCGATTCGTGAGGATGCTTCGATGAACCTTGCGGCAATTGATCAGTTGTTGGAACGTCACGGCGAGTTGGATGTGGTGTTTGTGGAGTCGGGAGGGGACAACCTCAGTGCGACGTTTAGTCCGGAGTTATCAGACTTCACGATCTATGTAATTGATGTCTCTGCTGGGGATAAAATTCCGCGCAAAGGTGGCCCAGGGATTACTAAGTCGGACCTGTTGATTATTAACAAGATTGACCTAGCGCCGCTCGTGGGAGCTTCCCTTGAAGTGATGGATGAAGACGCCAAAGCACAGCGTGGTCAGCGTCCGTTTGTGTTTTCAAATTTAAAAGCGGCGCAAGGGTTGGATGAGATCATTCAGCTGATTGTGTCTGAAGGTATGTTGGAAGCGAAAGATATCCCGCCCGCTAAAGCGGTGGTGTAACGCGAAATCGGTGTGTTAAGGAGAATAAAATGCAGTCTGTAATAAAGAAAATTGTACTCGAAAGCGCGTTAGCGGTCAGTTCAAGCGCAGTACTTGCGCATTCAGGTCATGAGCACACGTCGAGCTTTATGTCTGGTTTTAGTCATCCGCTGGGTGGGTTAGATCACTTATTGGCGATGGTGGCAGTAGGACTCTGGGCCGCTAGTTTAGGTGGTCGTGCATTATATGCTGTACCGGTCGCATTTGTGGCTATGATGTTACTAGGGGGCGGCGCGGCAATGGCTGGGTTGAGTGTGCCGTTTGTTGAGCAAGGTATTCTACTGTCGGTCATCGTACTCGGAGCTTTAGTGCTAGGGGCGAAGCGTTTGCCTGTTGTTGCGTGTGCGGCCATTGCTGGTGGCTTTGCAATCTTTCATGGGGTGGCGCACGGTATGGAAATGCCACTGAGTGCATCGGGTGCGCAATACGCACTGGGCTTTGCGTTAGCAACGGCTGCGTTGCATGGCGCGGGTGTAGGCTTTGGTCAATGGATGGCGCGTATCGGAACACCGCTGGTGACACGTGTGGGCGGTTCTGTCATCGCACTGATGGGAATGCTGCTGGCATTGGCCTAGTGAATAATTCGAGTCCGAAAAGGATGAGTAAATCCAGTCAGTGCTGAGCGTGAAAAACGTTCAGCGCTTTGCTGGTTTGAGGTGATATGGCAGCTGCACAAAAGATATTCAAAGTACGACGGCATTATAACAAGTGGGTCGCTGACCAAACCCTAGAAGACTACGCGCTGCGTTATACCGCTAAGCAAGGTCATTCCATGAGCATTGAGCGCGTCGGGCATACTGCGCTGGGTGCAGCTGCGTTTTTGGCATTGGAAGGCTTGGCGGCCGTGATCACACTCAGCTACGGCTTCACAAATGCGGTGGCGGCGATCTTGACGGTGCTGGCAGTGTTCTTTATCACGGGTTTCCCGATCGCTTACTATTCGGCTAAGCATGGCTTAGACATTGATTTACTGACTCGTGGTGCCGGCTTTGGTTATCTTGGCTCAACGATTACATCGCTTATTTATGCCACCTTCACCTTTATCTTTTTTGCGATTGAAGCGGCGATTTTAGCCTCGGCGTTGGAGGTGCTGCTTGGCATTCCTTTGCCCATTGGCTATGCGTTGTCTGCGTTGTTTGTTATCCCCATCGTGACGCATGGAATCCGCGCGATCAGTCGCTTTCAAAATGGCACTCAATGGATTTGGCTGGTTTTGCAAGTCGCGGCCATTGGCGTGGTGGTGACGCAAGAGTATCAGAGCTTCTACGGTTGGTCCGAATTTGTGCCGAGCCACTTGTCCCAAGATACGGGCTTTGATTGGGTGCTGTTTGGAGCGGCAGCGTCGGTGTTGTTTGCCTTGATGGCGCAGATCGGCGAACAAGTGGACTATTTGCGGTTTTTCCCTACAAAAACTAAACGCAATCGTCGCCGTTGGTGGTTTTGGCTGATTCTTGCTGGCCCCGGTTGGGTGTTTATAGGCGCGATCAAAATGCTGCTAGGATCGTTCCTTGCCTATTTAGCAATTTCCGATGGTGCTACAGCGCTGCAAGCGACAGACCCGACGTATCTTTATCAACGCATTTTCTTATTCTTAACCACATCTCCTACCACGGCATTGATACTTGCGGCGGTATTTGTGTTTATTTGTCAGATGAAAATTAATCTGACAAATGCTTACGCAGGTTCGATTGCGTGGTCAAACTTCTTTTCCCGATTGACACATTCGCACCCAGGGCGAGTCGTATGGCTGGTCTTCAATGTCACTATTGCATTGCTGCTTATGGAGCTTGGGATTTACCAAGCGCTGGGGGCAATTTTAAGTGTATTCGCCATCAGTGCCGTGAGTTGGCTGTCGAGCTTATCCGCGGATTTGTTGATTAATAAACCGCTGGGCTTAAGCCCCGATTATGTCGAATTTAAACGGGCTCATTTGTACGACATTAACCCTGTCGGTACTGGGTCTATGTTGATTGCTACCAGCTTGGGCTTACTCAGTTATTTAGGTCTATTTGGTGAGGTGGCGAAAAGTTTGTCGCACTTTATTTCGATTGGGGCCTGTTTTGTATGTGTCCCCTTGCTTGCATGGCTCACGAAAGGGAAATACTACATCGCGCGCCAAAGCCCTGAGCTACTGCCGTTGATTGATTTAGCGAAGCAGGAGAACCCTAATCATGTCGTTACGTTAACTTGCGGTATCTGTGAAAACGAATTTGAAAGTGAAGATATGAGCTTTTGTTCAGCGTATCAGCAGCCTATTTGTTCGTTGTGTTGTTCGCTGGATGTAAGGTGTCTCGACAGCTGTAAACCACAAGCAAGCATTGCTCAACAGAGCGATTATTTTCTTAAACTGTTTTTGCCAAAGCGCTTGGTACGAGCGATCAGTTCACGCTTGGGTCGCTTTGCCTCGATGCTGGTGGTAATCAACGTTATCAATGCGGCATTAATGATGCTGATTTATCGACAGATGGCACCTGAAACAGTCAATGAGTCAACGTTGCTGCAGGAAGCAATGTTTGCGCTGTTCTTTACCTTATTGATTGTGTCGGGTGTGTTGTCATGGTTATTTTTGTTGGCACATGAAAGCCGAGTCGTTGCTCAGAAAGAGTCGAATCGTCAAACTCGTAAACTGACACGAGAAATCGAAGCCCACAAGGAGACGGACCTGGCATTACAGGGGGCAAAAGAACAGGCAGAGCATGCAAATGAAGCGAAAAGTCGTTACCTTAGCGGTATCAGTCATGAATTACGTACCCCTTTACAGTCTATTATTGGCTACGCTCAGTTGTTATCAGAAAAAGAAAATACGCCCTCGGGCCATCAAAATGGCTTAGATATCATTCATCGAAGTGGCTTGTATTTGGCTGATTTGATTGAAGGTCTACTGGATATTTCTAAAATTGAAGCAGGGCGGTTTGATCTGTATCGCAATACGGTGGATTTGCCGAAACTGATTGATCAGCTCAATAGCATGTTCTCGATGCAAGCGCGTGCTAAAGGCATCTCGTTCAAGACTAAAATACTGGCTCCGCTGCCCAACCACGTGGTAACCGATGAAAAACGCTTGCGGCAAATATTGATCAATTTACTGTCTAATGCGGTGAAATACACGCCAAAAGGCTCTGTTATGCTCGTTGTGAACTATCGAAATCAAGTGGCAGAGTTTGTTATTCGTGATACGGGTTTGGGTATTAAGGAAGAGCATTTTGAGCGGATCTTTGATCCATTTGAACGAGTGCGTGATGTGACGACGGCTAACCTGCCGGGTACAGGATTAGGCTTGACGATCGTGAAGCTTCTCGCTGAACTAATGGGTGGGGATCTGCAAGCTCAGTCTACGATAGGGCAAGGCAGTGAGTTTAAAGTGAGCTTAATGTTGCCTTGGATATCTCAAGGTGATGAGCTTACTCATACATCACGCAAAGTAGTGAGTTATCGTGGTTTTCAACGTACGGTGATGATTGTCGATGATGACCCTGTTGTGCGCGGATTATTTTCCGACATCTTGTCACCCATAGGTTTTAATGTGATTGAAGCGGCTGACGCCCAAGCGTGTTTAGCTGAGCTGAATGCGTGCTCTCCTGATTTGTTCATTTTAGATGTTTCGATGCCCGGAATGGATGGGTTAACGCTCGCGAAAACACTACGTGAGCAAAATTACAGTGTACCGATAGTGATGCTATCGGCTGACGCCCAAGAAAGTCAGCGTCACCCCGATGAGCAAAGTGCTTTCAACCAATACATCGTGAAACCCGTGAAAAACAGTGCTCTATTTGATGCCATTCAACATTGGCTTGTGTTGGAATGGGTGTATCAAGAGATAGACGGTGAAGTACAACACTCGGCTTCGCCTGTTTCGAAGGTTTCGTTGCTAGATGATAGTGATGGAGGAACTGAGGGAGGGCACTTACCTAAGATTCCGGATCACGAAAGTATTCGAGAGTTAATGGCATTTGCGCAAATGGGCTATAAAAAAGGTGTACGTGGTGTACTTGACCAATTGAGCGACAGCGATGTTTTAGCGCCGGAGCATCGAATGCAATTGGAAGCGCTATACCAAAGTTTCCAGTTCGATGGTATTGAACAATACCTGCAACAACACTCTTCTGAATCGAGTAGCGGACATGATGAATTCCACCAATAAACGCGACATTGTGCTGGTTGTTGATGACTCACCGGATGCCCTGAGCTTAATCCATGACACCCTTGAAGCCGCTGATATGGATGTGCTGGTCGCCCTTGAAGGTCGGCAAGCGTTAACCATCGCGAAGCGTATGCGTCCTGACATCATTTTATTGGATGCGATCATGCCTCACATGGATGGCTTTGAAGCGTGCCAGGCTTTGAAAAATGATCCTAGTCTTTCGAGTATCCCTGTCATCTTTATGACGGGTTTAAGTGAAACCGATGACATAGTGCGCGGGCTAGAAGCAGGCGGTGTGGACTATTTGACCAAGCCGATTCAGCCAAATGAACTGATTGCCCGTATGCGCGTGCATTTATCGAATGCTCGGCTGAGCAACAATGCTCAATTTGCGCTGGATAGTATGGGTCAATATTTACTGACCTTCAGTGAGTTGGGAGGGGTGGCTTGGGCAACACCGCAAGCGTATGCCTTAATGGCGCGAGCGCGATTAACCCCTTTATGGCAGATTGAGCAGCTTGCACCGCAAGTTCGTGAATGGTTGAGGCATCGCCCTGAAGAAGGCAACCGCTTGATCTTAAAAGGGTTAGACTACCCTTTGGCGTTGAAGTTTATTGGTCACACGGAGCAGAAAGAAGCGTTGGTGAAGTTGGAAGATGGAAACTTGCCAACAGGCCCAGAGCGGTTAAAGATGGAATTAGCATTGACTGAGCGCGAGTCCCATGTGCTCTACTGGATTGCCAATGGTAAAACTAACCGCGAAGTGGCAGAGATTCTAGAAATGAGTCCACGAACCGTGAATAAACATTTGGAACAAATTTTCCCTAAGTTGGGCGTTGAGAATCGCACCGCAGCCGCCGGCGTCGCGTTACGAATAATGGCTGCAGCAGAGTAGCATAATACTGACATCCCAGTTTGGGAAAAAAGCGTAGTACAACGCTGATCGAACTTAAGACGGCTCCTAGCAACAGGACCTTTTTTATTTGCAGTACTCCGAATGCCTCGCTACATTCAATATCCTACTTATCTATCGAAAAGGACGTGCGGTAATGCAAATCGTTAATATAGAAGAATTTACGGTATCCGGTGTGCAAGTACGCACGAAAAATGCCGATGAAATGAACGCTGACAGTGCTAAAATTGGGGGGCTTTGGCAGAAATTTGGCTCGAGCATTGCACCCAAATTGACCTCAGATTCCATCGTTTACGGTGTTTATTGCCACTATGAATCGGATGCTAACGGTGAATTCGATGTGTACGCAGGCAGTAATGTCGTGACCGACCTTGATGACCTAGAAAGCGTGACTGTCCATGCAGGTGAATACATGGTGTTTTCGCAAAAGGGCGAGATGCCACAGTCGGTGATTAATGCGTGGGTAGAAATTTGGCAGTATTTTTCAGAGCTACCAGAGCGTGAACGCGCGTACACCACTGACTTTGAATGCTACAAAGGTGATGACGAGGTTGAGGTGTATATCGCCCTTAAGTAGAACACGCGTCAGTAGTGCTTTCTTACCATGGTCCGCGTTATCGTTCGATTCGATTTCGACCATTATTTTTAGCGCAGTATAGCTTGCTGTCTGCCTGTTGAATCAGTTCAAAGGTGGTGGCATTGGTGCCTGAACTGATACCACCGCTGATGCTCACTGAGAAGTCTTGTCCAGGCAGGCGTATTTGCTCGACGCATGTTTTAATCTGCATGGCGATTTCAAACGCTTGTTCTGCGTTGTAATTGGGTAACAAAACCATCATCTCTTCACCACCAAAGCGGCCCACATAACCCTTAGTGCTGACTTCTGTTGCGATGCACTGAGCGATGTTCATCAGTACTTGATCGCCAAATGGGTGACCATAGGTATCGTTGATGCGCTTGAAGTGATCGATGTCTAGCATAATAAGCGAGAAGTTTGAGTCGTCCTTTTTGGCTTGTTGCAATAGCGAGTCAAATAACACGTTAATATAGCGTCGATTAAACAAGCCAGTTAACTCATCTTTATGCAGCAGAGTGTTAATTCTCTGAGTGGTATTGTTTGAGGCTTTTGCAAGTTCTTCAAACTCTTGATAGATGACTTTGTCTTCATCTATCAAGGATAACTGAGCTGAGCTGGTTTCCAGGTTGCGGGTAAATAGTCTAATACTGGCATTCATTTTTTTGGACACATAGCGGGCTGCTATGACACTTAAAATGAAAATCCCTGCGGCGAGCAGGAGAGCCTTTTGTATGCCGCTAATGAGTTGATTATAAAGCTCATTTTGATGTCGGCTAATGGCATTGTTAAGGTCTTCCATGTTTGCACCAGAGCCAATTGCCCAGCCCCAGCTTGGTATGGCTGCGATATAAGTGAGTTTGTTGCTCGTATTACCATTGCTGAAGTTTGGCCAAAGATGTGTCAGAAATCCGTGATGGGGGGCGGTGCTGGCGATTTCTATTTGGCGATCAATATATTGAACCTTTGGCGACATAGTCATCTCATAGTGGTTCTGTCCAATGAGCTCAGGAAAGCGACCATTTGCCAGCTCATTTCCTTCAAAGTCATGAATAAACACGTACTGCTTGCCGTCGTCACCGTAGCTTAGTTGATTGATGTAGGATTTGATCTCTTCTTGTACTTCTCGGGTTGTGATATCTAGATATTCACCGGTGCCAAAATACCAATCGTAAGGCGCGAATTTATGCACATAGGTGATTTTTTTATGATCTTTTTGGGTGTCTTCCCCCGGTAGCGTCCAATAGCCTTCAATAAAGCCTTTGCCATGCTTGTTGACCAGTTGGATTTCTTGTTGGAGAGAGTAATTGCCGCGCTCATCTTGCAGATAGAATAGATTGCTGCCCTCTGTGCTGGGCGCTACAGGGTATAAAATGACGTCACCCTGTAAGGTGTCAATAAAATAGTAACCACGTCCATCGTTAAAACGCATGCCGCGCACTGCTTCAGTGATGAGCTTTTTAATGTCTGAATCTGGCAGCTTGTCGCGGTTGCTTTCATACAGATATGTCATCAATCCGTTTAGTTCAAGTACACGGCTTTGAATGTTTTTTTGAAGACGAGCTTCAGTGGTTGCTTTACGGTAGTTGATTAAGCTGACGATGGTATCAACACGGTTTTTCAGTTCGTCTTTTACTTCGTTGGTATAGTTTTCTTGGATGCGTTGAGCTTCGCGTTGATAGGTTTGGTAGATATTTCCAATCCATAAAAACGAAGTAATAGAGAGCGTAATCGTGCCGATGAGCACAATACTAAAGAAAACATAATATGAAAGGCGCTTCTTCTGCATGGTTTTTACAATCCCTGTTAAACACACTAGTTTGAACGCTGTTATCGAACCAGAGTAAGTCGGTTGTAGAGTGCATCGGATTATGTAGGGCGATTTAACGCCGTTAAAGGCTGCTCGATGAGCTCTGTTATAAAATCGGCTACACAGCGTACCCGCTTACTATGACGTAAATCGTTGTGCAGCACCAGGTATATGGGTTGGCAGAGTTCCGGCAGAGTTTTCACACAGCGAACCGTTTCATCTATGGTAACGAGGTCTGGTAGTACGGCGATGCCTAAGCCCGCTTTACAGGCGGCTAGCTGTGTTGCGACAGAGGTGGTAGTTAATGCCGGCGTTTTGCCGTCAAGCACTTGGTTTAGCCACACTGCTGCGGGTAAATCTTGATAGTGACTATCCCAGCCAATGGCGGTTTCTGGCGTGAGTTCGATGGTCGGATCTTCAAGTGCTTGATAAAGCCCATAGCTCAAAGTTCCCACTCGACGAAACGACACATGACCTTGTGTGGGCTTGGTCATACGCAAGGCGATATCCGCGTCATGCCGATGTAAATTCGCGGTACGGATATCGGTTACGATTTCAATGTTCAATTCTGGATGCTGTTGCTTTAACTGACTAAGGTTTGGCAATATCAGCTTAGTCGCGAGATTTTCTGCCGTGGCCAGACGCACCGTACCAGAGATCGCCGTATCCAGTGCTTGCTTAGAAAACCCAAGCATGGCCGCTTCCATCTGCTCGGCATGGGCAACCAAAGTTAAGCCTTCTTCCGTCAGTTCATAGCCGGTTTGCGAGCGTATGAAAAGCGCGACGCCAAGGGCTCTTTCAAAGCGCTCAATACGACGCGAGAGTGTGGCGATGCCAATGCCGAGTTGTTGCGCGGCGGCGGTTAACGTGCCTGTTCGAGCAAGTGCTAAGAATACTCGAGAATCATCCCAGTTCAATGCCATACCCATTTTCCAATATTGAAAAGTCGTCTTGTTTTATTGGTTAAATATTCTGTTTTTGAGAAATGTCATGCTACGCCTACAAGCTGCAAATAAACAGAGGTGGGCTATGAATTCTGAACGATACAAACTGGGCTGGCAGAAGTTAGCGCAAATTGATGGCGAGCAAGGGGAGAAAGTGATTCGGGCAATGGAAGGCATCGCACCGGATTTTGCAAGATTATTGATCGAGTTTCCGTTTGGCGATATCTACAGTCGTGAGGCGTTGGATCTGAAGTCTCGCGAGATCGCCACGATCGCGGCCTTGGCGGCGATGGGCAATGCTGCGCCACAGCTAAAAGTCCATATCCATGGCGCCCTCAATGTTGGGGGTTCTCCCCAAGAAATCATCGAAGTGATGATGCAAATGGCGGTGTATGCGGGGTTTCCCGCAGCGCTCAATGGCTTGTTTGCCGTTCAAGATGTCTTGCAAGAGCGCGGCTTAAGCCCAGACTCGGCACCGTTGCCTAGCAAACAGTCATTATCCGCTCTAGCTGGCGGCTACTTCGCCACGGCTGAGCTTGAAATTACCGATGCTAGTCTAATCGAAGAAACCAAAGCCGCTCTTAAGCAGCTATGTGAGCAAACACGTACGGAACCCGGCTGTCGCTTATTTGAGCTACATGAGAACCCAGATGAGCCGACTCAGCTTTTATTATGGGAATGCTTTGCCACGGAAGCAGACTTCCATAAACATCATGCGATGGACTATACCAAGGCCTACCTAGAACAAGGATTGACCGAAGTAAAACACTTGTATCATAGCGAGTTAGTGCGATAAGTGCGCAGATGTTCGACTCCTGACAGAAACTGACAGCGTAATGTTTTATGCTATACCCAACTGTTAAGGAGTCGATGTTATGTCAATGCAGCAAACAAACTCGGATAGGGAAAATGACGCTGCCTCAACGTCACGTTGCTGGATCGCGGTAGCCAGCGCCGATCATGTGGCACGAGGCTATGCTGGTGGTTTTATGCAGGTTTGTCATGGCAAACAAGGGCCGTTAAAACGCGTCAAACCTAATGATTTGGTGGTGTATTACTCGCCGACGTTTATTTACCAACAGAAAGACACCTGCCAAAGCTTCACCGCGCTGGGCCTTGTCAGTAGTACCGTGCCTTACCAAGTCGTTATGTCAGATGATTTTGTGCCCTATCGCCACGACGTGGCATGGCTCAGCGAGCAACAATGCCTCATACGCCCGCTGCTGCAAACCCTAAGCTTTACCCGTGATAATCCACGCTGGGGCTACCAATTTCGCTTAGGGCTGTTTGAAATACCCTTCGAGGATATGCAAGTCATCGCACATCAGATGGGCGTGCAGTTCTCAGAGGATCTATTGGAAGACTTGGAATTGGCTGCCATTGTCAAAGAGCGTGAAAACGAGCCATCGGTCAAAGTTGATATTGATGATTTGTAGGAGCTCGGTTCCCGAGCGAAGGTGTTGGTTCTACCCAAAAACTCTGTAAGTCATTACTCTTCCATAAGTTGCTTTTTAAGTAAGTGCCATTCTGTGCCGACTTTCTGATCATTTTCAAATGCAGCGGAGCGTGCGTCTAGGATGACTTTGTGTTCATCATTGATGGGCGCTGACGACTGCTCTTGGTAAGCACTTTCCCAAAGCTCTTCGGCAAGGCGAACTTTTTCTTCTGTGGAAAGGTGATTGATATTCATAACGCTAAACCCAGTTTGAATGTTCGTATCAGTATACGATATTGAACTTTAGCTGGCGAATTATTCACCAGCTTCATTCCTTGGTAACCGTACCGATATCAACGCGGTTAAAGCAATAAACCCTGTCGAGACCCAGAGGCACACCGCTAAGCCGTAATCTTGATACAACCAACCAGAAAGCAGGGTGCCGATGAGGCGTCCCATGGCGTTGGCCATGTAGTAAAAGCCTACGTCGAGGGAGACGCCGTCTTTGCCGGCGTAGCTGACGATCAGGTAGCTGTGCAGGGAGGAGTTGATGGCAAACACGGCACCGAAGGCCAGCAAGCCTGCGATGACGGCGAATTCAATTTGCCAGTCAAAGGTCAGCGCTAAGGCAATCGCCGCAGGGATTACGGCAAGTACCAGTGCCCAGCCGAGGGCTTGGCGGCCATCGGGGCCTTTGCCAGACGCCTTGCCGGTAAAGTGTGGCGCAAAGCCTTGGACGATGCCGTAGGCAATGATCCAAAGCGCTAAGAAGCCGCCGACGTACCAATGGTCCCAGCCAAACGTGCTGGCAAGGAAAACCGGTAACGCCACCACGAACCATACATCGCGCGCGCCAAATAAGAATAGGCGTGCCGCGGAAAGATAGTTTACCGCTGCACTTTTAGAGAAGATGTCGCCAAATTTTGGCTTATTCTTGGCTTTTCCGAGATCTTTCTTAAGCGAGACGAGGCTTGCGATCCACACCAAAGTCAGCGCAACGGCCATGCCTAAGATCGCGCCTTTAAAACCAAACAGACTCAGTAGCGCACCGCCAAGAAAAAATCCCACGCCTTTTAGCGCGTTTTTAGAGCCGGTGAGCAGCGCGACCCATTTGTACAGCTGGCCTTGAGCATCGCCTGGGACTAGCAGCTTAATGGAGCTCTTCGCGCTCATCTTGTTTAAGTCTTTAGCAATGCCAGACAGCGCCTGCGCGCCCATGACCCAAAGGACGGTTAAGAAACTTGCGGGCACCAGCAGCATGCTTAACGCCACAATCTGCAAAAACAGCCCGATATTCATGGTGCGATTCAGGCCCAGTCGCGCGCCAAGCCAACCGCCGACAAGGTTGGTGATGACGCCAAAAATCTCGTAAAACAAAAACAGCATGGCGATTTCGAGTGGGCTGTACCCCAACCCGTAGAAATACAGCACCACCAACATACGCAGCGCGCCATCGGTTAAGGTAAACGCCCAATAATTTCCTGTGACCACCATATATTGGCGAATGGCGGGCGAAAGATTAGCGAGTGCAGTCATGCGAACGTGATTCCGTTTATCAGCAGAAGTAAGTGGTTAATGCCTCGCTTGATGATGACAGCACCGACCGACGCACATCCCTGTGCGTCGGTCGGATCGCCCATCCATGGGCTAAGTGCTTGTCATCTTCAAGCTAAGCTTTGTTCAAGTATCGCAACAGTTGACTATTGGTGTGGTTGATCCAAGCGACCAACCATGCGCATCAGCTCTGCGGTGCGGTTGGCGTAGCCCCATTCGTTGTCGTACCAAGCATACAGCTTCACTTGTGTACCATTGATGACCATGGTGGACAGTGCGTCGATAATGCTAGAGCGTGGGTCAGTTTTGTAATCCACCGATACTAGCGGGCGCTCTTCATAGCCTAAGATGTCTTTTAGCTCGCCTTTGGCCGCTTCTTGCAAGAAGCCGTTTACTTCCGCTTCCGTCGTCGGGCGGCTGACTTCAAACACACAGTCTGTCAAAGAAGCATTCGCTAAAGGCACACGTACTGCGTGGCCGTTTAGTTTGCCTTTCAGCTCAGGGAAAATATGCGTGATCGCCGTCGCTGAGCCTGTGGTCGTTGGAATTAAGCTGGCGCCGCAAGCACGGGCGCGACGCAAGTCTTTGTGGGGTGCGTCCAAGATGGTTTGCGTGTTGGTGATGTCATGGATCGTGGTCATAGAGCCGTGCTGGATGCCCAGCTTTTCATGAATGACTTTGACGACTGGCGCAAGGCAGTTCGTGGTGCAGGATGCGGCGGTGACGATTGGGTACGTCGCAGGATCGTACAGATCATGATTCACGCCCATCACCACGTTGAGCACGCCGTCTTCTTTCACCGGCGCCGTCACCACAACACGTTTCACACCCTGGTCTAAGTAGGCTTGCAGCAAGGCTTGGGTTTTCATCTTGCCACTGGCTTCGATCACTACATCACAGTTTGACCAATCGGTATCACCGATGGCTTTGTTCTGGGTGCAAGGGATACGCTTACCATTGATGGTCATCTCATTGTCTTCAGAAATGGCTTCATGGTGCCAACGGCCGTGAACAGAGTCGAACGTGACGAGATGTGCCAAGGTCGTTGCATCACCGGCAGGATCGTTAATGTGGACAAACTCCACATCGTCCCAATCAAACGCTGCACGAAAAGACAGTCGCCCCATGCGACCAAAACCATTTATGCCTACTTTAATTGTCATAGTGTTCTCGCTCTAACCTTTAAGAGGGTATGTCATTAGATGGTGGGCGGCTGCTTACGCCGTTAGCCATTCTTTTACTTGATCTGTATGTGGAATAGAGCCTGAGTGTTTCAGTTGCTCGTCAATCACCACAGCTGGTGTGCTCATGACACCGTACTGTAAGAAAGTTTGTGCGTCGGTTTCTTTACTAACGTGCACCTCAACACCTTGTTCAGAGGCAATACGTTCAATCAGTTCTGCTGTTTTTTGACACTTCGTACAACCACTGCCTAACACTTTGATTTGTTTCATTATGCACCTCACAAAAATGCTGAAAATCCATTAAATAGCCACCCCACAAGGGTGAATGACAGAAGCAGCATGGCAAACACCGTCGCGAGCAAACGCCACTGCATCACTTGCTTCAATAGAATAAACTCTGGGAAACTGGCGGCTACAGTACTCATGCAAAATGCCAGTGTTGTACCAATAGGCAAGCCATTCACGATCAGGCTTTCCATGACCGGAATCACGCCGGTTGCGTTGGAATACAGAGGAATACCTAAAAGAACGGCGGCTGGGACGGACCACCATTGACCGTCGCCCAAGTAACGCTCGATCCAGCCATCGGGCACAAAGCCATGTAAGGCTGCACCTAAACCAACCCCGATGATTACCCATTTCCAAACACGGCCGAAAATTTCCAGCGTTTCGTCTTTGGCAAAGCGATGACGCTCAGTAAAAGACAATTTCTCTTTCTCTTGAGTGGTTTGTAATGGTGCGTTTTGCCCAGCTTCCAGCGCTTTTTTAGCAAACGACTGCAACCAGCGCTCCGCTTTGATCGCATCTAGGAACGCCCCGCCGATAATGCCCACTGTCATACCAACGACGACGTATAAAAGCGTGAATTTCCAGCCCAATAGACTCATTAACAGCAGAATGGCGACTTCGTTGATTAGCGGGGACGTCAACAAGAAAGACATGGTGATGCCAACGGGAATGCCTGCCGAGGTAAAGCCAAGAAAGACAGGGATACTAGAACATGAGCAGAACGGGGTGATGGCTCCAAAGCCAGAGCCCAATATGTAACCAACGCCTTTATTTTTCCCTGCTAAGTAATTACGTACTTGCTCGACGTTTAGGGAGGCGCGGAGCAGTGCGATGAAATAAATCATCACGACGAGCAAAACGTAGATTTTGCTGACATCTTCAATAAAGAAATGCACTGCGTCACCGAACTTTGAGTCCGGTGATAAACTCAGTAGTTCATAAGCCAACCAATCGGCGAATTGTGTGAATACTTCAAACATGGGGCATTCCCTTATGGGCTAACCGAGTACGAGAGTGAATGAAGCCTTGTTATTCACAACAGGTCTTTGCACGTTCTGGGCGGCTTCCCATGTGATCCAATCGAGCGAGGTCTGCTGCGCAGTGCTCAAGATTTTCTGCCGCGGTGACATGAAGGACTAACTTGCTCCAAGCTGGAAGCGCCTCGTTGATACGGTAGAACACCCATTGTCCTTGTCGACGATCGGTGAGTAAGCCGCAATTGCGTAATTGAGCTAAATGACGCGATATCTTTGGCTGACTTTCTTGCAGTGCTTCCATCAGTTCACAGACACACAGCTCGCCTTCGAGCTGAATCAACATAAGGCAGCGTAGTCGAGTCTCGTCGGCTAAGCACTTATAAAACTGTGTTGGGTTGATCTCGATATCAACAACATCCCCTGACATGACGTATATCCTGTTTTTCGTTGAATATATGGTTATCCGTATATTCTAATTTAAAGATATATGAAATTTCAGATATTTAAAAGTGCTATTTTTCAGGGTAGTTAAGAGTGAACTCTTGAATTAGTTGGCGAACCCAGCGACGTAACGGATCGGCATGGGTACGTTCGTGCCAAACCTGAGTCAGACGAACGCTGGGAATGGATACGGGGGGAGTGTAAACCCGTAAATCTGGATGGTTTCGTTGCGCGGTTATAGCCACACTTTCAAAGCAGCTGGTGATGATTTGAGGGTTTTCGTTAATGATGTGCGCGGGTGCCAGATGGCTCGAAACCCCTGCGACGACATTACGCTTCTTACCTAACTTTTCCAGTTCGAGGTCCACGTCGCCGATTAAATCGCCTGATACAGAAATGACAAGATGCTCACACATAAGATAAGCATCCAGATCCAGCGTGTCAGTGATAAAGGGATTGTCTTTAGAAGCTAAGACTAAATAGTGGCGGTCGCCGATAAACTGCTGACGCATGGTATCGGGCAAACTGGTATAAAAGCCGGCAATGGCAAGATCACATTGGCCATTTTCGAGCTCCGCACGAGGCAACTCACCACGGGTGTTACGAATCACAAAACGCACATTAGGCGCTTGCTCACGCATGATTTTTAAGAGATGTGCCAAGGAACACATTTCAAAATAATCATGAGTATAGATCACAATCTTATCATTGCGTTGGCGAAAGTCTGGTTCAATTTGCGTAGCGTAGAACGCTTCTAAATTGGGCATCAATTCGCTCACTTCTTTCGCCAGCTCATGAGCTTTTGGAGTAGGAGTTAAGCCTCTTGGCGCCTTAATAAACAGAGGATCACGCCATTCGTCGCGTAGCTTGTTGAGTTTGTGACTTAACGCGGGCTGGCTGATGGACAACAGCTTCGCCGCGCGAGATGCATTGCGTTCTTGGTACAGCACGTGAAACAGCAGTAATAAATTTAAATCGCGACGAAAAATATTCATAACTCAGCCTTTAAAGCGAACAACGCGAGAAAAGGCCCGTGTTGTTGGAGGTTGTTTTTTTTGCGAGTTTTACGGCGTTTACAGGTAGCTTTAGTATCGGCGGCGGCGAGCTGGTTCATGGTCGGTAGAAATCGTAGTTTGCTTAAGTTGGCAAGATTGTCTCATGTTGCCGCTTTAATCGCATGTTCCCTAGATTGGCAGATCTGGCCGAACTGTTTTAGGAGTGGGGAAATGATAAATGTATGGTTAACGTAAAATTAGAGAGTCAGGCGCTTAGCCTTTTCAAATTAATTTGAAAAGTTGTTATGATATTACCCCTTTAGTGAATTTTATATAAATATTTCGCTTTCTTAAGGTTTGGGTTTCAAAAAGGATTTTTAAATGAAATCAAGTTTTTCGTTGCTTTTGGTGGTGTTTTTCGCTGCTTTTAAAGTTCATGCAGGTAGTGTTGAAATTGATCCAACTGATAGTAAGGCGTTTTATCAGTTAATGCCTGTTTTGATATGTCATGATGAGAATTATCTAAGTTGTCAGGGTGATTCTACACCACGTGAATGTATTGAAGAAATGAAGGTTTTTCGAGATTCTTGCTATAAAGGTGATATGAGCACTGAAAAAGAATTAAGAAATGCGATGACATGTGTAGTTAAGAGGCATAGTAAAACGTCAACTATTCAAGAGTTTGGTGAGAAGTGTGGCGGCGGTATAGATCTAAACCTTACGAAGTTAGGTAAATATGTCGAGAAAAATTATACTCAGGAAGAAATTCGTCAAATGTTGGAGTGATTAATTTAAAAATGACTAGTAGAAATTATAAATCGCGAATTCAACTCCGAAGAGCATCACTCTCTAAATTACGCTGCACTTCGTAGTTCATCGAATACGACCGCAGGTTGTCTATAGCCAAGGTACTTTCTTGATCTAAGGTTTAGCGACCTTTGCACCTTCGCAATCTCTTCATCGGTCACCGTTCTGAGGTCCGTTCCCTTAGGGATATATTGCCTCAGCAGGCCGTTAAAGTTTTCATTTAAACCACGCTCCTAGAGTGGTGCACTTATTATCTGGATTTGCGGACTATATGGTGGATAGTGCACGAAGGATTGCAATTAAAACGGCTAACCATATTGCCAACGATTTTCTAGGTGCAGGCAGGACACTAAAGTGAAAATTGAAGAAGATAAATCACCTAGTTTCACCTACTTTTTATGCGTAACGATTGCTCTACTTACTCTCAGTATCTGGGTAATCATAATGTTCGTGATGTTCTGTTATCACTTAATGGATCACTTTCTTAATGATACATCAGTTATCATGCTTAACCGAGGTGGCGCTTTTGGCCTTGGTGGTTTTATCGGATTAATATCATTGGCAGTTGGGGGTGGGATTGTTGGCGTATTGGGACAACCCCTCACAGAAAAAATAAAAAATATACTTGCTTATGGAATGGTAATTGGTATCTCTATCATGCTGTTGCTACCTATTGTAAGTTCGATCGCGATTAGCGTGTACGCTAACAATATAGGGTATATTTCTTGTGAAGAAGCAGAGTATAAACCCTCTTGGCCGATCTATCGCATTATCTATTACACACAAGATGATGCGACCTGTACTGAGCTGGTTACAGAGCTTGAGGTTGAAAGGCCTGTTCTATAAATAACTGTCTATTTCTAACGATAAGTGATGGCATCTGTGTAAAGTAAATTAGATTTTTTTGGCTTTTAATGAGTTTCAGGAAACGGTCTCTGACTATATGGTGGACAGCGCGCAAAGAATTGTAATTAGAACAGCTAACCATGTTATGGGTGATTTGCTAAATTCAGGCAGGAAACTCAAATGAAGATCGAAGAAGAAAAGACTCCCAGTTTTACCTATCTTTTATGCATAACGATAGCTCTATTTGCCTTCAGTATCTATGCAACAGTAGGGTTTTGGGACTTCTGTTATCACTTAATAGATCACTTTATTAATGATACTCCTGTTATTATCTTTGATCGAGGCGGAGCTTTTGGTCTTGGCTGCAGTATTGGGCTTTTTGCATTTGGTTTTGCTGGCGCAGTTAGAGTTATATCAGGTAAAAAAGCACCAGACTTTATTGAAAGAAAGTGTATTTTTTTTATGTTAATAGGCATAGCTTTGATAATTCTGCTACCCATTATCAGTTCGATCGCGATTAGCATGTATGCGTATAACAAGGATTATATTGATTGTGATGAAGCAGAATATAAACCTACTTGGCCCATTTATAGAACAAATTATTACACAAAAGATGATGCGACCTGCATTGAGCTGGTCGAAGAAGTGAAAAGAGACAGACCGTTTCTATAAACCATAAGCGATGATTACCATAAAAATAGCCCCAGTTGGGGCTATTTTAGACTTAGAGGTTACGTAGTAGAGGTAAATCTATTGATAGAAGTGTTTGAGTAGGTTAGTAGCGTGCTAACCAATAGGCATAAGGTGCAGGCAATACAGAAGACGCTTGTTCTTCCTCTAATGCTTTCGCTAGTTGGTAGGTGTAGCGTGGGTTAGCAAGGTAAGCACGGCCGATCAGTACTTGATCCAGTTGCCCTTCTACCACGGCACGTTCGGCGTCTTGTGGTTGATCAAACCCCCACGCAGAGGAAACCGGTAGACCTGTTTCACGACGAACGCGCTCAGCCACGTTGGCGAGCATAGACGCCCCCCAAGGGATTTTGACGTCGGGTGTTGAAAAGCCCACACTGACACTCAATAGGTCAAGTCCATTGTCTTTCAGTTGCTGAGCTAACCAGATAGATTCTTGCAGTGTTTCTTCGTCATGGCCATCGTATTCCAAGACACCAAAACGTGCGGTTAATGGCTGCTCTTGAGGCCAAACAGCGCGAACCGCTTTAAATGTGTCCAAGATAAACTTACTGCGACCTTCTTTGTCGCCGCCGTACTCATCGGTACGCTGGTTTGCATCGCGATTAAAAAAAGACTGAGCCAAGTAGCCATGGGCAAAATGCAGCTCGAGCCACTCAAAGCCTGCGTCTAAGGCACGTTGCGCTGCGGCGACAAAATCTTGTGTGACTCGCTCGATGTCCGCGCGGGTCATTTCTTTAGGTGTTTTTGGTAAGTTGGCACCAAAGGCTACTGCCGATGGCGCAATCGTGTCCCAGCCGCGCGGATCACCCTCAGCAAGATGATCATCACCATCCCACGGGCGGTTGGCGCTGGCTTTGCGGCCTGCATGGGCAATTTGAATGCCTGGTACGCTGCCATTTGCTTTAATGGACTGGGCGATTCTTTTCAGTTCGTTAGCTTGTTCGTCATTCCAAAGACCAAGGCAGTTGGGGGAAATACGGCCTTCGGGTGAGACGGCTGTAGCTTCGACGACGACCAGACCCGCGCCGCCGCGAGCGAGCTCGGCATAGTGCTGCTGATGCCAATCATTGGCAAGGCCGTCTTGATCAGCACTGTATTGGCACATCGGTGGGATACCTATACGGTTTTTTAGGGTAATGTTCTTTAGTTGAAATGGTGTGAATAACTGAGCCATGAAGCTGCTCCTCTTGTAATGGAGATAGCTGGCGAACGTGGGTTAGCCAGTGAGTAAGTGGCTCCTATGATAGGGCGTTATCATTATTCATAAATTGATATTTTTGGATAACAGTCATTTAAAATTCGAATATCTATTAGATGTTAACAAGGTCGGTGTTATGCAAACTTGGATTATTTTATTCGTGGCCATTCTTTCTGAAGTGATTGCCACCTCCGCCTTAAAAGCCAGCGAAGGGTTCTCTAAGTTGGGGCCAAGTGTGTTAGTTGTGGTGGGGTATGCGTTGGCGTTTTACTTTTTGTCGCTGACATTGAAAGTGATGTCGGTCGGCATTGCTTATGCTATCTGGGCAGGGCTTGGAATTGTCTTAACGGCGATTATAGGGTGGTTGATATTCGAACAGAAGCTCGACACCGCGGCTCTTGTAGGGATGGGGTTGATACTTTTGGGCGTAATTGTGATTAATTTGTTTTCAAACGCAAGTGGGCATTAATTCGTCGCAAACAGGATAGTGATTTGACCGACCTCAGCGTAATTTGCCATAAGTCAATTTGGCATATTAGAGGTATTCTATGTTTAGCTTATTAAGCAAATATCAATGCGCAAAAGAATTGGGTTTACCCATTGCTGCATTTATTGCATTGCTGCTATTTAGCGCAATTTTCACTTATTTCTGCCCTGAAAGTGGCTGGTCTACTTTCTTTGCCATTTTACCGCTTGTTCCCGCTATTTGGGCGGTTCGCACGACCGTTCGCCTAGTGAAGCAAATGGAAACGATGTTGCAAGAACAGCAGCTTGTTAACTTTGCCACCAGCTTTGTTGTGGTTGGCTTAGTGACGTTCACTTACGGCTTCTTGTCTTGCTTTGCAGATTACCCAAGCCTGCCGCTGATCCTTGTAGCACCGCTGATGGTCGCTGTTTGGGTGGTAACGGATCTGCTAGCGAAGCGTCGCAACAAGTAATTCGTTCGGCGATCCCACTTTTCTTATGGCTGTAAAGCCATGTTTTTTCTGCCAAATTGCATTCCTCCCGGACAATAGGACAGCCTGATATTTGCAATAATCAGGTTGTCCTTGTGCAACAGTTGTAGCAAAGTAATGGCTTTTTAAGGACGATTAAAATGGCCAGCTTACTCAGTCTGTTCGCCCTCGCTGCACTGTGGGGAAGTTCTTTCCTGTTTATGCGTATCGCAGCACTGCCGATGGGCCCAGCGTTGATGATCGAAGCGCGCGTTGGATTGGCGGCTGTGACACTGTTGATCGTTGCTATCATTCTGCGCAAACGTTTATCGTTCTTCTCTCATGTTAAGCATTATTTTATTCTCGGCTTATTCAGTACGGCTTTGCCATTTATTTTGATTGCGTATGCCGCGCAGACGTTAAACGCTTCGACGCTTTCTATTTTGAACTCAACCGCACCAATATGGGGAGCGCTGATAGGTGCTTTCTGGGGACGAAACCCATTGACGCGTAGTGTCTTGCTTGGGTTGGCGCTGGGAGTGTTAGGGGTCAGTGTATTGGTTGGAAAAGAGGCGCGATTGGTGGGCATCGATGCAATTGTTCCTATGTGTTGCAGTGTGATGGCAGCGTTTTGCTACGGTATTGCCACGAACTACACAAAAATCGCGCCAAAAGTGCCTTCGTTTAATAATGCTCATGGCAGTATGTGGGGGGCAACGATTCTGCTATTGCCTTTGGCGTTATTGATGCCTGCACGTGAGCCGATTACGTTAGACATTGGCTTGCCGGTCTTGGCACTTGGTATCTTTTGTACTGGTTTAGCGTATGTGTTGTATTTTCGTCTAGTGGACGACATCGGCGCTGCTTCAGCATTATCGGTGACCTTCTTGGTCCCTGTATTTGGTATCTTGTGGGGGCATTTATTTTTAGGGGAACCTGTGGGCTGGAATACACTCATAGGTACTTTGCTTGTGCTATCTGGTACGTCTTTGGTCACGGGCTTTTCCGTTACTCGAGCCATACGTAATGTTCGCCGAGCAGACCAATAGAAGACAATTAAGGAGACGGTTTTGTCGTCGTTTAAAGAGCGTTTAGAAAAAGCGCATGCTGAGCTGCAGGCCCAGGGTGTGTGGCTATCAAACTACAAACCACCAATGTTTAGTTTGCTGCGTATGCTGGGTATTAAAGTCCCGCCGCCGTACTACATTGGCTTTCATTTGAATGCCATCATCGCTTTTTGGTATTTTGCGCTGATCATCTTCTTGGTCATGTATTTTGGCATTTTAGGCAGCTCAGATACCTTTCAAACTGCGATGGACAAAGCGCTGTTGTGGGGTTTTGTTTATGGCATAGGGATGGCGGTTTTTTATACCATTCGTCGCCGAAAATTATCACTCAGTGACTGGTCGTCGCTGTAACTATTTATAGGAATCTATATGTCTAGCAAAGTTTATTGTGTTGCGCAGTTCTTGCCAAAAGAAGGTCAAGAAAAAGCGCTGTTTGAAGTATTGCAAAGCCTTGAGCCAAACACCTTACGTGAAGATGGCTGTCTTCAATACCGTGTGACGCGACAAATAGCCAGCCCGTTTGCGGATGGCAAGAGTTTCCCAATTGCCTTTCACGAGCAATGGGCCGATATGGCGTCGTTTGAAGCGCACTGCCAGCGACAGGAAATCGCTACATTCTTTGAAAAGTACTGCCAAGCAGACGACGGCTTAGCAGCGGATTGGAATGTCTGTATTTACTCTGACGAGCCTGCTGATTTTGATGCCCCTGTGTTTGAGTAACTAAGACTTATTTTTCAGCGTGATGCGATCCGCGTTAATGACGCGATTTCGACCGTGTTGTTTGCCGTAATACATGGCTTTATCAGCCCGTTCGATGACGCTGACTAAGGGCTCTTGGTGTCGTGCTAGTGCGACACCAATGGTCACGCTGATTTGAATCGTTGCGTCATCCTGATGAACGATTGGCGTGTGGTACACCGTATGTCGAATAAGCTCTGCCAGTGCTTCGGCCTGCTTAGCTTGCGCGGCACACAGCATAATGATGAATTCCTCCCCGCCATAGCGGTACATCGATTGATCTATATTCAATACATCATGCATTCGCATAGCCAACTGTTGTAACACGGTATCGCCCATATTATGCCCGTATAGGTCGTTAATCGATTTGAAGTGGTCCACATCGATAAACATTAAGGCTAATACGCCAGTGCATTGTTGCTGCTGAGCGCGAAACTCTTGTATTAAGCGTTGACGTAACGGTAAACCGGTTAGGTTATCAATTTGGGTGTAATGGTAAATGGCTTGGGTTTTGAAGTAGGCCAAGTGATCGATCAGCTCGGCTTGGCAGCGCTCGAAGTGTTCTAAATCTTCGATATTGCCCGCCAGCCCTTGGCTGATCGGTCGTGCTAAATTTCGAATAGTATCGTGCATTTGTTGGTGCACGGTCACTAAACGTTGGGTTTGCTCGGCATTGATGGATGTAAACGTGATGAGGTGTTGCGCTAAAAACTGGCCAAATTGGCATAGATGGTGGGCATCGTTATGCATGACGTCATCATCCGGAAATGAGCGCAGCACGGTGCAGCGTAAAATCCTACGACTCCACTCAAGGTGAGCTTGTTGCCCTGCATCAAGAGCGGTAACAAATTCTTGGAAATCGAATTTTTGCACGATTAGACCATAAACTAGATTTATGAATGTAATGTCAGTTTATCTTAGCCCAATCGAATGATCTATCGTTTGTCGAAGTGGCTTGGTATTGTGCTAAGTCAGTACTGAAGCGCAATGATCAGCAGGAAAAATGACCTAGAAGCCTTATTTAGTAAGGCTTCTAGGTATAAAACGTCAACCGGAATGTTAGCTGCTTTGCATGGCAATTCATAGAATACAAAGTATAAGGCGTACTTATCAAAACCACATTCCAGTCGCGCTGGGAGTAAGGCATACAGCAAGTTTCTGGTCGGCAGCAGAGTTCACATGTTTCACTAATACCGACGCTAAAACTACTGTAAGCAGGGTTGGTAAGCTAACCAAACCATAAATGTTATAGTATAACATTTATGGTGAAATGCAATACTTCTTTAAATGGAATGTTAGTACGCAGTCTGAGTGCTGAAATTATTGCGCCCACGTTAACTCATTTAAGTAATAGCTTCGTTCATACGGGTCAAAGCGGAATCCATTCAAGCGCTTGCTTACGGCAGTTTGTTGTACGTAGTAAGCGATTGGTATTACAGGCTTCTCGTCATAGATGACTTGTGCAATCTGCTGAGCTTTTTGTTTGTAAACGACAGGGTCGAGCTCAGTGACTAGAGACTTAAGTAGCGTTTGTACACTTGTATTCGCCCAATTCATACTGCCCCAGTCGCTGCCTTGAAGTGTACTGAAGTCGTCTATTAATACTGTTAGTGGGTCGGCGATGATTCCATAACTGCGCGAGATAAGAGCGGTTTCGAGCGAGCCATTTGAGTGAGCGATTGGGATGGCGCTGAAATGTTTGATTTCAATATTGAGCTTGATGCCGAGCTGTTTCCACTGATCTTGGATGACAGTTGCGACCTCAGCCAGTTCTGGACGGAGAAGGTAGGTCAACATGTCAATTTCAAAGCGCACTTCGTTTTTTTCGAGCCAACCATCGCGGTTTTTCGTCCAGCCTTGTTGTGTCAGTAATTCGCTCGCTTTTGCCATATCTTGCTGCATTGATGTTTCTGCTAAATACCAGTCGCCCATTGATGGCGGCATTAATTGGGCTGAAGCAGACTGGGGGGTTCGCAGTATTGCAATGGCAATACCTTGTCGGTCGATGGCAAGACTGAGGGCTTGGCGTGTCTTAATGTCCTTCAAATAAGGGTGCTCTGCATTGAGCTTAATTGCGACGGTGCGAGGCAGTTCGGAGCGCATGATATTGAGATTGGGCTGTCGTTGCAGTGTTCCAATGATAATCGGGTCTAAATCAAAAATAATATCGGATTTGCCGCTTCGAGCTTGCAGCATGCGGGCTTCGGTGCGAAGCCCTGTCAAATAGCGGGCATAAGGAATGGCGGCTTTTTTACCCCAGTAACGATCAAACTTTTTAACCACCAAACGATAAGGGGGGGTTATTTTGTAGGCCGAATAAGGCCCCGTGCCAATGAGCTGTGTCTCAATACTTTCTTGATCATAAGACTCTGTATCAATGATGCCGCTCGAATGGTGTGCTAAGATAGCTCCGAGTGGCTGGTAGGGGCTATTGAGAAAAATATCAATATATTGGTCGCTCTCTGAAGAGATAACCCTGACAGGAACGTTTCTCCAGACGCTGGCATGTTTCACAGCGTTATGTAAGACTTTGACGACCGCCGCCGTTGTGAGCGTTTTGTCGTTATGAAAAACAACTCCGTCGCGCAGCGACAACCTCCAATGCGTGCCTTCCTCTAGGATTTGCCAATCGGTTGCAAGTCCTGGTAGCAAATTGCCTTGGCGATCAATGTTCAGCAAGGTTTCGACCACTTGCATACGGGTAAACACATAGCCATAGCGTGACAAATCTAGATTCTGGAATTCAAAACTAGCACTAATATTGACTGTATTGGTCTGCGTAGGTTCAGCTTTTATCGATGCATTGGCCTCGAAAAATAGCGAAAACATAACGACCATAGATATCGCTTTTGAGAAAGACATGGTAATGGCGAGACCTTAAATTACATAAGTAATGTTCAATATACGTTCACTTAAAGATTATAGGCTTTAAATACGCATGAAAGATTTTCATGTTCTGAATGCACTTTAAGCGACGTATAACAAAAAACCAGTGTGTTTATGAATAATAGGCTGGTTGAGATGTTTTTTCTGAAATTTTGAGTGGAGAGATTGTGAACTAATGTGTACAATTTTCGGTCGAAATTCTGATTTAAGTCAAAATTGATTATATAATGATCAATTCTGTTCTGTCACAAGTCAACAACGTAGGTATCCGATAGTGGATGATAAACAAACCAGCAACATGATGAGCAATTTTGGCGAGCTACGCCAGCCTCTTCAGTCTCTGAAGTGGGCGGCTCGTTTGAATGCGTTTGTTTTAGCTGTCGTCGCGGTGAATCTGATTATTTTTCCGCTCGGTGGCGCTTATGATCCAAGTGACTTTTTCCACACGGTCTTCAAAGACCTTCCGCTTATCTCCCTGTATGCCTTCTTTGGCATGATCAGCCTCTTTGTGTTTGTCTACTGGCTATTTATGCCTAGTGGGCAATTTGTGTTGCCGGAAAGAAACCGTCGCAACATAAAGCCACCGCGTCAGGTGGTTATTCGACAAGCCAACTACCGTAAGGTATCTGCTTGTCGTGCACCTCCCGTTTCTGCTTAAAGAGTTTTGCGGATTAACTAACGACTCATCCGAGTTTGCGGTTAGTCACGTACTCTTTGAGTGCACGCATTACTCCCGCGCGGAAAAGTTACCGGCCTGAGCCGGTCTGAAATCCTGTCATCGTTTCGATGTCAGCCTACGTCAATCTGGGTTAGAGGATGAATCTCTTGTTAACTCGTAACTTAAGTAAAGTCGCTTTGGCAGCACTAGTAGCATTACTAGCTGGTTGTCAGGGTGGTGTGCTTGACCCGAAAGGACAAATCGGTGTGATGGAGAAGGAGCTGATTATTACAGCTACGATCCTAATGCTGCTTGTTGTGGTTCCGGTGATTCTCATGACTCTTTACTTCGCGTGGAAGTATCGCGAAGGTCGTGGTGAAGCATATGAGCCAAAATGGTCACACTCCACAAAAATTGAAACCGTAGTATGGGTTATTCCAATTATCATCATTGCGATTCTTGGTGTAATTACTTACAAATCAACGCATGCGTTGAACCCGTACAAGCCTATCGAATCTGAAGAAGAGCCGATCACTGTTGAAGTGGTATCTCTTAACTGGAAATGGTTATTCATTTACCCAGATCTTGGTATCGCTACGGTAAATGAGTTGGCGTTCCCTGCGAATGTTCCTGTGAACTTCAAAATCACGTCTGCCGGAACAATGAACTCATTCTTCATCCCACAATTGGGTAGCCAAATCTACTCTATGGCGGGCATGGAAACGAAGCTTCATTTGATCGCAGACGAACCGGGTACGTTCAAGGGTATTTCAGCAAACTACTCTGGTCATGGCTTTACAGGCATGAAATTCGAAGCGATCGCGACACCAACGCGTGAAGACTTCCAAGAGTGGGTTGAAGGCGTTAAAGCTAGCGGTGAAACACTGTCTACTGAACGTTATGAAGAGCTTGTTGAGCCGACTGAATACCACCCAGTCGAGTACTTTGCATCGGTTAAAGATGGCTTGTACTTCGATATCATCTGGGAATACATGGGCGATATGGGGCGCATCGATTTCTACGGTAAGCCTGAATACGGTGCACAGCTTCCTGAGGGCGTAATCCTTCCTCAGCGTGAGCAAAAGAGTACTACCCATGAAGCTGAGGAGGCCTCTCACTAATGAATCTTCTAGGTAAATTGTCTTGGGATGCGATCCCTCATGACCCAATTGTCCTAGTTACCCTTGCTATCGTAGCGATTGGTGGCGCGGCTTTGTTCGTGTTCATGACGTTGGCGAAGAAATGGGGCTGGCTATGGCGTGAATGGTTGACGTCTGTCGACCACAAACGTTTGGGTATCATGTACATCATTCTTGCGCTAGTAATGCTGGTTCGTGGTTTCGCGGACGCCATTATGATGCGTACACAGCTTGCTGTGGCAACCAATGGTTCGGAAGGTTACTTACCACCGCACCACTATGACCAGATCTTTACGGCACACGGTGTCATCATGATCATCTTTATGGCGATGCCATTTATGATTGGTTTGATGAACATTGTCGTGCCACTACAGATCGGTGCGCGTGACGTTGCCTTCCCATTCCTGAACAACCTATCTTTCTGGTTGGCAGTGTCTGGTGCGTTGCTGGTAAACATCTCTCTAGGTCTTGGTGAATTCGCAATGACAGGCTGGGTAGCTTACCCACCATTGTCAGGGCTTGAATTCAGTCCGGGAACTGGGGTGGATTACTACATATGGGCGTTGCAGATATCCGGTATCGGTACCACTCTAACGGGTGTGAACTTCTTAGTCACTGTACTTAAGATGCGTGCACCTGGCATGAAGTTGATGGATATGCCTATCTTTACTTGGACCTGTACTTGGGCCAATGTATTGATCGTAGCGTCTTTCCCGATCCTGACGGCTGCGCTAGCCATGTTGACGCTTGACCGTTACTTGGATTTCCACTTCTTCACTAACGACCTTGGCGGGAACTCGATGATGTACATCAACTTGTTCTGGGCATGGGGTCACCCTGAAGTGTATATCTTGGTACTGCCAGCATTTGGTATGTTCTCGGAAATCGTATCGACTTTCTCGGGTAAGCGATTATTCGGTCACAAGTCGATGATTTACGCATCCGGTGCGATTTCTATCCTTGGCTTTATCGTATGGCTGCATCACTTCTTTACCATGGGGTCGAGCGCGAACGTTAACGCCTTCTTCGGTATCATGACGATGATCATCGCGATTCCGACCGGTGTGAAGCTGTTCAACTGGCTATTTACTATGTACAAAGGTCGCATTCGTATGACTGTGCCAATGTACTGGGTAATGGGTTTCATGATCACCTTCTCTATTGGTGGTATGACAGGTGTATTGCTTGCCATCCCTGGTGCGGACTACGTATTGCATAACTCTTTGTTCCTAATCGCTCACTTCCATAACACGATTATAGGTGGTGCAGTGTTTGGTTACCTAGCGGGCTTCGCTTTCTGGTTCCCGAAAGCAATGGGCTTCCACCTAGATCCAAAACTGGGCAAGGTGTCTTTCTGGTGTTGGTTCATCGGCTTCTTCCTAGCATTCATGCCACTTTATGTGCTTGGTTTCCTAGGTATGACGCGTCGTCTAAACCATACAGACAACCCAGACTGGAACGTTTGGTTATACATCGCAGCAGTCGGTGCGTTTGTCATCGCTATTGGTATCGCAGCGTTCGTTCTTCAATTGATTCTTGGCTTCAAGAACAAAGACAAGAACTTGGACAAAACTGGCGATCCATGGAATGGCCACACTCTAGAATGGTCTCTAGCGTCTCCACCACAGTTCTACAACTTCGCGAAAATTCCGCACGTTGAAGACTTGGATGCGTTCACTGACATGAAAGAGAAAGGCACAGCGTACCAGCGTCATGCGAGCTACGAGCCTATCCACATGCCAAGCAACACCAATGCAGGTCCAATCATGGGTCTACTAGCGACAGCGATGGGCTTTGCCTTGATCTGGCACATTTGGTGGTTAGCTGGTGCAAGCTTCATCGGCTTGATCGTTGCCTTCATTTTCCGTGCTTACGCAAGTAATACTGATTACTACGTACAGCCTGATGAAGTAGCACGTATCGAGAATGAACACCTAGATAACGTGGCGAAGGGGTAATCATGAGTACTTCTGCAACTGCGCATCACGATGCGCACCATGACGAGCACCACGATACTGGACGTAATACTACGTTAGGTTTCTGGATTTACCTGATGACTGACTGCATTCTGTTCTCGTGCTTCTTTGCGACGTACGCAGTGCTGTTCATGAACACGGCAGGTGGTGTCTCTGGTAAAGATATTTTTGATCTGAATCTGATCGCGGGTGGTACGGCTGCACTATTGTTGAGCTCGATTACATTCGGCTTCGCAATGATCAGCGCATACAAAAAGAGCAAAGGCGGCACGCTACTTTGGTTAGCTGTGACGTTCTTGTTCGGTGCGACCTTCATCGCGATTGAGCTTTACGAGTTCAATCACTTGATCCATGCGGGTCACGGGCCAAGCACAAGTGCGTTCCTAACGGCGTTCTTCTCGCTGGTTGGTTTGCACGGTTTGCACGTAACTGCCGGTCTACTATGGATCACGATTATGTTTATCGATGTTGCTAAGCGTGGTCTTAAAGACCGCACTGTAACTCGCTTAGGTTGCCTAAGCTTGTTCTGGCATTTCCTAGACGTAATCTGGATCTGTGTGTTCTCTTTCGTCTACCTAATGGGAGCTATGTAAAATGAGTCAACATGATCACGATGCGCATTCTCACGGTAGTAGCGTAAGCTCATACGTAGTCGGTTTCGTACTGTCTGTTATCCTGACTGTGATTCCATTCTGGGCAGTGATGACGGGTGCGTTTGACCGTGCCACATTGTTCGCGGTAATCGTTGTAACAGCCGTGGTTCAGATCGTTGTACACTTGAAGTACTTCTTGCACCTAAACTTCACTAAAGAAGGCAAGATCGATACTTTATCGTTCATCTTTACAGCCATCGTTATCGTAATGGTCGTAGCGCTATCCATCTGGATTATCTACGAATCTGTTCTGATGATGATGTACTAGGCGAAGAAGCGTATGTTTAAGCGGATATCATCGTCGCAAAAACCAGAGCAACATAGTGTGTTCGACCGTTACGTAAAAGTGACCAAGCCGGGCATCATTATGGGCAACTTGATCTCTGTGGCGGGGGGGTACTTCCTCGCCGCTCGCGGAGACATCGATTGGCTACTTATGCTGGTGACCATCATTGGATTATCACTGGTCGTAGCCTCTGGTTGCGCAATCAACAACTGCATCGACCGCGACATTGACGCCAAGATGCAACGTACTCGTAACCGCGTAACAGTTACTGGTGAAATGTCGCTGAAAGCGGCATTAGCACACGGACTGGTACTAGGCGTGGTTGGGTTTAGTTTACTGGCGTACTTTACGAACGCTGTGGCTGTGTTTTTCGCAGTTTTCGGTTACTTCGTATACGTCGGTTTATACAGCCTGTACTTCAAACGCAATTCGGTTTACGGCACGCTAATTGGTAGTTTGTCTGGCGCAGTCCCTCCTGTGGTGGGTTACTGTGCTGTGACGGGTCAATTCGATGCGGGTGCGGCGATTTTATTGGTGATGTTTAGTATTTGGCAAATGCCTCATTCTTATGCTATTGCCATTTTCCGCTACAAAGACTACGCAGCGGCGGGTATTCCAGTGCTACCTGTAGCCGAAGGCATTCAAAAAGCGAAACACCATATTGTATTGTGGATCGCTGTGTTTGCCGTCGCGTCAGCATTGCTACCTTTGACAGGTTACGTAGGTGTCGGCTTTATGGCCGTCGCCGCGTCAACCAGCCTCTGGTGGCTTGGTATGGCCCTTAAAGGCTACCGTGCTGACATTGATGTGAACCGTTGGGCACGCCAAGTGTTCTTCTTCTCCATCATTACCGTTACGGCATTGAGTATTACCATGTCGTTAGACTTTCGTGACGTAGCCCCTGACTATCTCGTTATGCTATCGAACTAAGTCTGATTCGTCTGACGAACTTCAAAACGCCCCGCTGGGAAACCAGCGGGGCGTTTTTCGTTTGTGTTAATCTTATAAGATGTGCCATGGATTTTGGATTTGTGCTAACTCGCTCATGCACTCGCGTCTGCCACTAAGTATGGCTTGCTATGCCATGGCATACAGCATGGTCTGATATAAGTTATTCGCGATGGTGATTTTTTGCTAACTGTACCCGCAAGCGATTACCTGCTGTATAAGTATGGATACAAGTTTATGCTTAGAGGCCAGCTGCTACGCTTGCATTAAAACTGGCAGAGTCTTTGCTTTAATTAGGCATCAAAACCTCCAAAGTGGGGCAGTCTGGTGCGCCAGTAAATAAACCTTTCATTGGTCGCTGTGAGCATTGGAATCGCTAGTAGAAGGATGTCACTCATGAAACATTACTTAGAACGAGATTACGCCGGATACGGACGTGCTAGCTTGCCAAAAGTTGAATGGCCAAACCAAGCCCGTATTGCGTTGCAATTTGTGCTGAACTTCGAAGAAGGCGGTGAAAATTGTGTGTTACACGGCGATGAGCATGCAGAAACCTTTTTGTCCGAGATCTTTGGTGCGCAGCCGTTTAAAGATCGTCATATGAGCATGGAGTCGCTCTACGAATACGGCTCTCGCAATGGTGTTTGGCGTATCCTGAATGAGTTTGAAAAACGTGGACTGCCGTTATCTGTGTTTGCTATTGCCACCGCATTGAAACGTAACCCAGAGGTCGCAAAAGCCTTTGTTGAAGGTGGGCATGAGATCGTTTGCCATGGTTTAAAGTGGATCCATTACCAAGAAATGTCCATCGAAGAAGAGCGTCAGCACATGCAAGAGGCGCTGCAAATGATTCAAGAAGTGACGGGTGTGATGCCCATGGGCTGGTACACTGGACGAGACTCACCCAATACACGAACCTTGGTCGCCGAACAGGCTCAACTGCAATACGACTCTGATAATTATGGCGATGATCTGCCGTATTGGGTGAAAGTACCGCATCATGAAGACAAGACCACAACTAAGCCTCATCTGATTATTCCCTACACGCTAGATTGTAATGATATGCGCTTCGCATCGCCTTACGGATTCAGTCATGGCGAAGAGTTTTTTCAGTATTTGAAAGACAGTTTTGACTGCTTGTACGCCGAGGGAGAAAGAACCCCCAAGATGATGTCGATCGGAATGCATTGCCGTACTTTAGGCAAGCCAGCACGCTTTATGGCGTTAAAGAAATTTCTCGATTATGTGCAATCGCATGATGGGGTATGGGTAGCACGGCGAGACGATATTGCCAAACATTGGATCGCACATCATCCGCCAGCTTGAAGAGTTCAGATAGAGAGCATCCCGTGCCCGATTGCTATCTTATTGAGAGTCAAGAATGTAGCAAGTGGGCATCGAAAAGTGGGTGTTTTCATAGCACGCCAGAAGTGCCTGCTCTTCTGCTTCAGTTTGAGTTTCTGCTTGTGTGCTTGCTTGAATACCCGATAAATTGCCAGCAATGGCTTTGTGGCCTGAGGTGGCTTGATATTTATCCCAGTGGGCTGCATCGCGGTAAGCGATCACTTCTTTAGGGTAGTTATCTTGGTTTAAGGGCGCTCTATCGGTTGTGGATTCGTCTTCTAAACGACAACCCGTGTTTTGGTTTTGAGTGTACGCATGGCACAGTCTTAGGGCTTCTCGACGGGCTATTTCAATAGACAGCTTGTCATCAGCAAAACCAGTCGCTCGTGGAATGCCCTGTTTATCCCAATAGACGGCGAACGCTTTGTTGCCCGTTTTATCAAGGTATACTTGGTACTCATCTTCAAGCCATTGGGTTTGTTCTAACGAGCTAGAAAAATGTGGGCGTAAGGTCGCTGTTGATTCTGCATTAATAGAATTATTGACCATAGAACAAGCGCTTAAGGTTATTATAGAAAAGGCAGACAGGCTTGTAGTAAATAAAGACGAGACTTTCATCTATTGCTCCCTGATGATTAATTAACCGTCATTGGTTCTTTTAAGTAATTAATACACTGTGGCAGAATTGTAAGTAAATCAGAAAACTATGTTAAGTTTTTCTAATGCGAAAATACGCATAAAGAATGCTATTTATCGATCAGATGCATCGAATAGTCAGATCAATTGATGTAGAAAACGGCCAAATTGAAACGACTATATGCTTCATTTGGCCGTTTAAAAAACTAGACCTCAACGATCAATTTTCCTTTATTCTCTCCACGGAATAATAAGTTGATACCATCAGGGGCTTGATCTAAACCGTTTAATACATGCGCTCGATAGGTGAGTTCGCCCTTACTTAGCATTGCACCAAGCGCTTGACCGTATTCTGGGATACGGTGCCAATGATCAGGCATAGTAAAACCTTGAATAGTTAAACGGCGTTTAATAATGCCCACCCAGCTAGGTCCTGGCGATGCTTCCGTCTTATTGTACTCTGCGATCATGCCACATACGGCAATGCGGCCGTGCGGGTTCATGGCTTCAAAGATCGGCTGTTGAGCAATGCCACCGGTGTTTTCAAAGAATAGATCGATGCCATCTTTGGCTGCTGCATTGAGTTGGTCTGCAAAATCGGCGTCTTTATAATTTAGAGCATGATCAAAGTTCAACTCGTCTTTTAGCCAAGCGCATTTTTCCTTTGAACCGGCGACACCAATGACTGTTAGGCCTTTGTTTTTTGCCATTTGTCCGACTAGTGAGCCAACAGATCCAGCCGCTGCGGTAATGGCAATGGTTTGACCTGATTCCGGTTTGAGTACTTCAAAAAGCCCGTGGTAGGCGGTGATGCCGGGAAGTGCAATAACACTTAGTACGGCTTCGGCAGGAAGTTCGGCGGGAAGTTTGTTAAGGCCACTACCATCGCTGACCGCGTATTCCGTTAACCCCATAAGGCCCATAACGCGCGTCCCCACTGGGAATTGCTCATTGTTCGACTGCTCAACGAAGCCAATGCCGCTAGCGCGCATGGTATCTCCCAGTTGAACCGGAGGGATGTAACTGTTTTCGTCGGCGCTCATCCAACCGCGCATGGCAGGGTCCAATGAAAGATGAGTTAGTTTCACCAACAGTTCGCCGTCTTTTAATGTTGGAAGTGCTTGGCTAGTGGTCTCGAACAGATCAGGTGTGATGGCTTCTGTGGGGCGTTTAACCAGTTTGATCGCTTGATAAGTCATAGGTTTGGTTCCGAATCTAATAAGTATAAAATCGAGCCTAGACCTATTTGACCAATAGGTTAAGTAGTTGAGGCTAAAATGATGGGCCTTTCCATAGTTGTTTAATAATTGGTCGGCGTTTATTCTTACTTTAGGAAAGTAAAAACAATCATTTTTCGTGAGGGATCACTGTATGACGCGATTTTATCTATTGATGTGCGTCTTAGGCACGGCGTTACCGTTTAGCAGTTTTTTACCTTGGATCACGACGTTTGGCTTTGATTTACCTCTAATATGGCAAGGTATCTCTCATCCGCTCAGTGCTTTTGCATGGCTGGATGTAGTGGTATCAGCGCTGGTGTTATTTGGTTTTATCATCGTGGAAGGCCGTCGTTTACGTATGTCTAAGCTTTGGTTGCCTATTTTGGCAACCTGTATCGTCGGTGTTTCGTTAGGGCTGCCACTGTTTTTGTATTTACGTGAACGACAATTAAATGAAACAATCAACGCTAAGTCTGATCTTAGTTTCCCTTCTATTAATTAATAGGCTCATCATTCGTTCGTGAATATTTTTACTTCCCCTGATGTGATCCAAGAGTTCACACGAGTTTACTTAGCAATCTTCTACACTGTCGTGGCATTGTTTTACACTGTTCGGATTATTACCTTAAAGCGCTCTACTGGTATGGAACGTGTGTATCATGGACCGTTTATGTCACCTAACTGGTGGCATCATAAAGTATTCGGCGTTTTTCGCGTGACTATTTGGATGGCGTGTGTAGTGCGCTGGCTGTCCCCAAGTACTGACAGCTATCTTGGTATTTTTCCTGCCATATCCTCATCATGGAGTCTGATGTTAGGCGATATTCTGCTTACGTTTGGTTTTGCTTGGACGATTTGGACGCATTTTTCATTGGGTAGACAGTGGACCTCTGGGATCAGTCAAATAGGTCCGACCAAGTTGGTCACACAAGGCGTCTATCACTACAGTCGCAACCCCATATATATCGGGGTGCTGGTGTCTCAGTTTGGGTTTGTGTTGGCGCTACCGTCTTGGTTTTCAGTGCTGTGTTTTGCGATTGGAGTCACAACCATTTTACGTCAAACTCGAGAAGAAGAGCGCCATCTAGCTCAGCTTTTCCCTAAAGAATACCCTGTTTATCAAGCGCAAGTGCCTCGTTGGCTGTAAGAGTTAGACGCGCTTGGCTAATATCACCGTCAATATCCCACCTAAAATACACAGTGCAGACAATAGCAGTCGTAAGCTAATAGGCTCAGCGATAAATAATACGCCACCAAAGGCAGCAATCACAGGTACCAGTAGCTGTAAAACACCGGCTTGCGTGGCACTCAAATGAGATAGCACAAGATACCAAACGGTGTAGCCTAATCCTGAAGCAATCGCGCCAGAGAGAATGGCATAGAGCACGCCTTGATAATCAAGTGAAAGCGTCGACCAGCTTGCCAGCATCAAAATAATGACGAATGGTGTGCAGCGTAGAAAGTTGTAAGCGGTGTCGGCTAATGGGTCACTAGAACCTCTTCCAAGTAATGTGTATAACCCCCAAGCAGCGCCTGCGATAGACATCAGCAGCACACCGGATACTGATGGCGTAGAGACTTCAGGCCAGACCAAATAGACAAACCCTAGAAAGGAAACCCCAATCCCCAGCCATTCTAATCTGTGTAAGACGTGTCCTTTCAACAACGACACAGCCACCATGGTGATTTGCACCATACCAAATAAAATCAGTGCGCCAGTTCCTGTTTCAAGCAGCAGATATGCGTAAGAAAACCCCGTTGCATAAAGAAACAACATAATACTGGCAAACCAACTGCCGTTGGCTTGCGTGATAGCAGGGCGTTTTTGTCGAAGCCATAAAATCGACATAAGAATGGTGCTGCCCGACAGTAAGCGAATGCTGGTGAAGCTGCCTGCGTCGATTAGCGGTTCTGCCAGCGCCATACGTGTCAGAACCGAATTAGCCGCAAATGCGATGAGCGAGAGACAAGTAAGGCCTATAAGAGGAAGCTTAGAAAGCGTTTTCATAGATATTTTGGTGCCCGAGGATTGCTCAGTAAGATGATATTAAATAGTGCGGTACTGATCATTATCGACCTGAAGAGAATAAACATGTTCTAGATTCAGGTAACGAATGTATTTAAATTTTTTATAGTTTGTCGTATATATTCTATACAACAAGCTTCGATGGCGCTATTACTCAAGGTTTAATACGCCAGTGCTTTTTAAAGCAGGATAAAAATGCTGTGCATGGTCACTTAATGTTGGTTTTTTGTGTCGTGGCAAGTGAAGTCTGATCAATAGGCAGTGCTGCAGTAGCAAATCACCATTGTGACAATGGCAGTGAGATACTTTAAGGGGATAGAATGTTTGGACAGAAAAGAATCCGTGCTTTGGAGCAGGAACTTGAAAAGACACGTCAACAGAACCAAGCGCTGATAGCGCAAGTTGATGACCTAACCACTCAAATTGCTCAGTCAGTATCTCAAACGCCTATTGAGACACACTCAGCATCGACGATGACAGCTGATTTGACACAGACTCAGGTCCCTGCGATGGTCTCAGGGCTTGACTGGATCGGCAAGGTGCTAGAACAGCTATTTGAACCGATGAGTGCATCTGAAGGGGCAAATGAAGATATTGAGATAAATAAGAACGATATTTCCACACTGACCCAAAATATGTCTACTATCGCAACCCAAAGTTCAGAAAGCTTAGATAATGTGAATGCGTTAAAAGAAATTTCTTCTGAGATTCGTGGTTTTACCGATACCATCCAAAGCATTTCAGAACAAACAAACTTACTGGCGCTGAATGCCGCAATTGAAGCTGCCAGAGCTGGAGAGCAGGGTCGAGGGTTTGCTGTCGTCGCAGACGAAGTACGTACCTTGGCAACCAAAGCAAAAGAATCGAGCGATCAAATTTCCAACTTAGTGTTGCGTATTGACGAACGAACTCAAGCGGTTGCTAAGCAGATTGGTGGGCTAAATACTTCTGCAACGCAAATCAAAGAGTCTTGTCTTTCTCTGGAAAGCTCGTTTAACCGAACCGCTCAAAATAGTGCTCAGCTGACGACAGCAAGTTACTTATCGATGACGTACGCTCATATTGCTGCGACGGTACTCGAGTTGCATATGTGGCGCACACAGATTGTGACAAAGATGATTGACCCTTCTTCAGAACCGCCACAGGATATTATGAAAACCGCGTATGCGCAGTGGTATTACCATGATACGGATAATGATTTTAATTTCCGTGAACAACGAGCATTTACGGCTATTGATGAGTATATGAAACAGCTTCAGGACTTATCGACACAGGCCGGTGAACTAGACCTCTCAGAGGAGTCTAGCATTCTCTCCTTTAATACAAAGATCATTCAAACGATCAAATCCATAGAAACTCATATGGAATCATTGCTGGCTTATTTACATCAAAACTTTTCTTAAGGTACTCCGAAGCAGCTGAGATATTAATTTGATGCTGCTGACTTGGAAGCTGTAATACAGCTTTGAGCGATATTGGTGCCGTATTAAGGAGTTGTGCACCAAAGTCTAGCCTAAAAGAGCTTAATACGGTCGAGGTAGGCCTGTTGCTTAACCTGTTTTTGGTACGCCATTGGGGTCGCTTGAACGCACTTTTTGAACTCTCGCTGAAAGTGAGATTGATCGCTGAAACCTAAATCGCAGGCCATATCGGAGAACTCAATGCGGTCGCAGTGGTTAATGATATAGACGGCTGATTGGCAACGTACAATTTGGCTAAAAGCTTTGGGGCTCATGCCCATATCGGCGCTAAATTGGCGTTGTAATGTACGTGTTGAATAGCCAGTTGCTAGCGTTAGTTCATCAATACGCACATTGCCATTGCGTGCAAAGATAATGTCTACGGCGGTCTGTGTAACAGAAGACAAAGAGCGAACGGATGTTTTCTCGAAAAACTGATTAAACAACGCCACCTGATCGGAAAAATTTGTAGTGTTAACAATGCTATCAACTAGTTGATTTGTATTAGGAACCACATCTACCAAATTAAAGCAGTGGTTAACGATTTCCTCAGCAGAGGCCTGCATACAATCAGGAACAATACCTGACGTAAAACGTACACCAAAATAGTGATGACCCTGTTGAATCCCCGTATCCATAGCAGACATCGGCGTTCCGAATACCTTTGCAGTAGACTGTGAATGTCCGCAATCAAATAGAACTTCCACACAGCCATCAGGAATCGCGACAATTGGTGCGTCTGAATCATTGGCTTCAAAGCTGTAATAATGTGAAATCGCGGGGTTGTCAGAACATGCCACTGAGAAGGTATTGGCTGCACTTAAGACCAACCAAGGCTGTTTTGAACGGATTACTTCAAGACGATTTGCAAGCGAGTGAGCTGACATAGTAGCACCTCATAAAAGTTGTTTTATTGTTATTTGCAAACAAGATGCCAGCTTTTCACTTCATATCTAAACATGATTGCCCTGTCGTAAAAGTTCAATACAGAGTCAGATCGCCTCGCTAGGATCAAATAAACGGTCGTTATTTATGTTTACTTGATGAGGTGATGATATGTCTGAGACAACAAAAACTGATTTTATTTACTTGTCCGAAGAGGACATGATTCATGCTGGCGTGACGGATATGCCAGCGTGTGTGGACGCCATGGAAGAGATGTTTTCACTGTTGTATCACGGTGATTATCGCATGGCGGGGCCTAACAGTGATTCCCACGGTGCGATGATCACCTTCCCTGAAGAATCCCCTTTCACAACAATGCCGAAACCAACCCCCGATCGCCGTTTAATGGCGATGCCGGCCTACCTTGGTGGCGAATTCCAAACCTGCGGCGTGAAATGGTACGGCTCCAATATCGCTAACCGTGATAAAGGTCTGCCGCGTTCAATTCTAATGATGATTCTAAATGACATTGATACAGGCGCTCCGCTGGCATTCATGTCAGCCAATTTGCTGTCAGCGTATCGCACGGGCGCAGTGCCTGGTGTGGGGGCTCGTTATTTAGCACGCAAAGATTCCAAAGTAATTGGCGTACTGGGTCCTGGTGTCATGGGTCGTACTTCTGTTGCTGCTTTCATTGCGGCCTGTCCTGAAATTGACACGGTAAAAGTGCAGGGAAGAGGGCAAAAGAGCTTAGACGATTTTATGACGTGGATGAACGTCAATTATCCGCATATTAAAAATATCGAGGTCGTGGATTCGCTTGAAGCGCTGGTTCGAGGATCTGACATCATCACCTATTGTAACTCTGGTGCCACAGGCGACCCTTCTACCTATCCATTAGTCAAACGTGAATGGGTGAAACCGGGTGCCTTCCTATCCATGCCAGGCTATTGCCAGTTAGACAGTGCCATGGAGCAAGACGATGTACGTAAGGTGCTTGATAACACAGGCCTTTACGAGGCGTGGTTCGAAGAAGTACCAAAGCCGGCTCACAACCACATCCCAATGCCAGGTGTCCGCTTCATGGACATGATTGACGAAGGTTTGATTACCGCTGATCACTTAGAAGATTTAGGCAAAATTGTGGCGGGCAAGAGTGTCGGCCGTCAAAACGATGAAGAAATCATCATCCTTTCGGTTGGCGGTATGCCAGTAGAAGACGTTGCTTGGGCCACGAAAATCTATCGCAATGCGATTGAGAAAGGCATTGGTGTGAAGCTGAACCTTTGGGATACGCCGGCATTACGTTAATACAACGCAGATATGACTCAAGTATCGAAAGGACAAGCGACACCAAACTAGAAGAAATGGCGAGAGACACGCACGTGATTGCAGTGGAGAGCAGGGTCTTTGTTACCAACACAGCAGTCCGTAATCCAGAGATAAAAGAGCTGGCTGAGGGTGTGATGGCTTTTTTTGGGCTTCTCAAGTCAATGTGACCACTATCTCGTTAGCGCAGTAGTAGGCAGGACTAATAGTTATGACAAAGACACTTATTAAAGTTGATACGACAAACGAGCTTCCCACATCCACTTCGGTGGTGATCATTGGTGGCGGTATTGTTGGTATCACTGCGGCGCTAACGCTGGCCGAGCGTAATATTCCGGTGGTATTGCTCGAGAAAGGGCATATTGCCGGTGAGCAATCTTCACGTAACTTAGGCTGGATCCGAAAAACGAGTCGCCATTATGCGGATGTGCCTCTTGCCGCGGCAGCTGACAAGCTTTGGTCTGCGATGCCTCAGCGCATTGGGGCTGATGTAGGCTACCAACAAGCTGGAATCATGTTTCTCGGTAAAACAGATGCACAAATGGCGATGCATGAAAGCTGGTTAAAATCTGTTGAGTCACTGGATTTGGATTCACGGCTTCTGAGCGCCGCTGAGGTATCCAAGCTGGTGCCACATGGCACAGGGCAATGGAAAGGCGGGATTTATACCCCTTCTGACGGTCGTGCTGAGCCAGATGTTGCCACAACAATGACGGCTCAAGCGGCGATACGGCAAGGTGCGAAAATTGTTCAAAACTGTGCGGTGAGAACTTTAACGACGCAAGCCGGAAAAGTTTCAGGAGTGGTGACCGATCAAGGCGAGATTCGTTGTGATCAGGTGCTGCTTTGTGGTGGGGCTTGGTCGCGCCGTTTTCTTGGAAATTTAGGCGTTTCACTGCCGACTCTACCGCTGATTTGTTCGGTGTTGCGCACTAAACCTATGGAAGGGCCGACAGACATTGCTGTGGGTGGTCCAGACTTTTCTTTTCGTAAACATCGTGATGGCGGTTACATCATCACACAACGTGGCAAGCTCGATGCACCTCTCACCCTAGATCATTTGAAAGTAGGCCTAAAATTTGCTGACCAACTCAAAGCGTCACGTGACTTTTTGAAAGTTGGATTCGGTAAGTTCTTCTTTGAAGATTTGTCATTGCCGCGCCATTGGCGAGGCGATCAAAAGACACCTTTTGAGCGTATTCGCGTACGCGACCCTGATGTGAATCATGGCCTCAATCAAGATGCCATGAACAACCTTATCAATGCTTGGCCAGCCTTTGAAAACGCCGAAATAGAAGAGTCGTGGGCGGGCCTAATTGATGTGACGCCGGATTCAACGCCGGTCATCGATCGTATACAGACGATCCCAGGACTAACCATAGCGACGGGCTTTTCGGGCCATGGCTTTGGAACTGGGCCCGCTGCGGGGCAGTTAGCCGCAGATATCGTAACGAGCGAAAAACCAATGATTGACCCTGCACCTTATCGCTTTGACCGTTTTTAGGCCAAACGTGGATTGTATAAGTGCGGGTTAGTTGTGTTATTCATAAGAGGAACAAAATGATGAGCGATATCTCAACAACAGAAAAAATGACGATGGCGGGAAACACCGCTACGAAAAAGAAATTAGGTTTAATAACGATGATGGCCATCTGTATTGGTATGGTTATCGTACAGGGCGCCATGATTTCAGCTACCCAAGGTATTGGCTTGGGCGGCATGGCGTTTATTTTTGCTATGCTAGCGGCGCTGGTGATCGCTCAGTTTAATGCCATGAGCTTTGCCGAACTATCGTTAATGTTTCCTGAGCAGGGAACGCTAGCAACGTATACACAAAAAGCGATTGGGCATTTCCCTGCGATCGTATCTGTGTTTTCGGGCTATGTTGTCGTCGCCATGCTGGCGTTGCCGGTGGAGTTTTTCTTGGTCGATGCCATGATTGGACAATTGCTACCAGGCATGTTCCCAGAAAAACTGATTCCCTTGCTGATTATTGTGGCTCTGGCCATCACGAATATTGTTGGCGCGGACGTGTTTGCGAAGGTGCAAAACTTATTGGCGTTTGTCATGGTCAGCGCGATCGTACTCACGGGTTTAGTGGCTATTTTTGGTATTAGCCAGCCACACCCAGAGTTGACGGGCACGCCGGTTGACTGGAGCTTTGGTGGAGTGATGGACGGCAGTTTTGTTGGTCTGATTGCGCTTGCTATGTGGCTTTTTGTTGGGGCTGAGTATATTTGTCCGATGATCAAGGAAGTGAAAAACCCAACTAAAAACATTCCTCGCGCTATGCACTGGTCATTGTTCGCAATTTTTTTGATTTTCGCTGCGTTTGCAGTGGGCGCTTCCATGTATTTGGATGTCGAGTCCTTACTTGGTTCGCCGATCCCTTATTTAGATTATGCCAACGCTGTATTTGGTCCGTCTGGTTTAGCCATCGCGACCATCATGGCATTGACGGCAACGTGTAGTTCGGTGAACACCATTTTTGCGGCGTTGCCTCGTATGTTACAAGGTATGGCAGAAAACAAGCAGGCGTTTCCGATTCTGAAAACGGCTAACCGCTTTGACACACCGTGGGTGGGTATCGTGATGATGGCGGTATTGTCGGCCATTCCATTCTTATTGTTGGGTATTGATTCTTTGATCATGCTGGTTATCGCCGCAACAACCAGTTATCTATTGGCCTACATTGTGGCTCATATTAACGTCATTGTGTTGCGCAAACGTCTACCGAGTCATCCTCGTCCTTATCGCACGATGTTTTTTCCATTGCCGCAAATATTAGGGATCGTCGCAATGATTTATGTGGCACTGAACAATTCGCCTGCACCTGAAATGACTCAGCAGGTATATACCATTGCAGGGGGGATGTTACTGGTCATCAGTTTGATTGCTGCAATTTGGGTCAAATTCTATATGAAGAAAGGCTTGTTTGAGGCTGATCTAAGTTAGTCTCTCGCTTTTATTTGGGTATTAACTGGGTTGTAGTGCTTTAATAGGCGCCAACCCAGTTTGTTGTTGTAATCGGCAACTATAATTTGACTACGGAACAAAGCGGGCAGCTCAAGTAAGCTCACTAAAATCAGCAGCGCTACGCCAAGTAGGGGAATGATGAATAATAGAATGCACCCGATCAGCATAAGCATCAGGTCTACTATGCCTGCTAGCCATTCTTTTAGGTAAAAGTTATGCAGCCCAGAGACAAAAAACCAATTGAGAGTGGCATAGGTATCCGGGTCTTTTAGTTGAGGTGTGTATTGCTTGTAAAAGAGACTGCGTTGTTCGTCAGATAAATTGCGTAGCGCTAACCGAAGCGCTTCATCTTGCTCTGTCACTTTTTCCGAGCGTAAATGCCAAGCTTCAAACATTTAGTCCCCTTAGTCGACAGGGTCGTCGATTTTATCTACACGGTCGCGCTCATTGCACCGTTTTAGGCGCTTAAACGCCATGCAGCAACCTTTTATCGAGCCGTGTTTTAAAATGGCTTGGCGAGCGTATTCTGAACATGTCGGATTAAAGTTGCATGACACGCCGAATTGCGGTGTACCACCACCTTTTTGCTGATATCGATCGATACGTTGAAGTATAAAACGCTGCAACCAAGCCATAATAAAGGGGTTAACGGCCTAAAGTGAGAATAACCGTTTCACGCGTCCAAAACAGCCAAAAGCGCTTTTGTTCAATCACTTGGAAGACCATTTGCCAGCCTTCAGAGGCCGCTTCATTCAGTCTCGACTCAAGACGTTTGATCGGTAAACCTGATGAACCTAAAAGCAGTGTGCCACATCCGCCTTCGGTTACGATTTCGACTTTGTATTCCTTGTACATTGCTAAGTTCTCCAATTTAAGATGCTGGGATAATAGTTGGCAGTTTGTTAGCAATACATGGAATTTGCAACTAAAAATAGGCTAGCGTGGGCTAGCCATAGAGGGTTAAGCGTCAGTCGCTTTGCTTTTTGAAGAACGTACATGCAATTGTAGTCCGAGCAAAAAGTAACGCAAAATCTGGTCTTTACACTCACGGTAGTGGCGGTTGTCCGGTTTACGGAAAAATGCACTGAGCTCATGTTTACTTAGGTTAAACTCTGCCAAGCGCATCATTTCCAACATGTCTTCTGCTTTAAAGTTCATCGCGATACGAAGCTTTTGCAGTACGATGTTGTTGTTTAAACGTGTCTCAGGCTCAGGCTGTTCACCGTCACGTGGACCACGCTTTAAGACGATTAAACCGTTTAAGAAAGATGCCAGCTCGACATCTTCAATTGGCTCAAAGCCGTCTACATCATCTTTTTTTAACCAAGCCGCTACTTGCTCTTCTGTTACTGTTACTTGCGCTAACGCGAAGATTTCCACCATAGTGCTGTCTTTAAAATCGAAGGTGTAGCGTACGCGACGCAAAATATCATTGTTGGTCAAAATAGATTCCAGTAGTCGATAAGCCCAGCTCAATCCACATGATTGCTGGTAAGCACGCATGGTAACAGACAAGCACTACTGCCAGCACCGAATTTTGACGCGATTGGCCGGTAAAAAGGGCTTTTCAGTGTATGTATTACGTCTCTTGGGTTAGTTTATGCGTCATAGCGGCGGCGGAGATCGCGTCGCAGCCACTGACATTTTGCCCTGCCCAAAGCGGAGAAAAATCTCCCGAGCCTTGTTTTTCTGCGGCCGCTCGAAGCGGCGCGATGGCTGCGGAAGCCAATGGGAAAACCGGTGTTTTCTGGCTCATTGGCCCCAACTCTGTCATGGCACGATTGACAATACCTCGTGCGGCGCCGCCACTGAATAAATTGGTCAAAGCGGTGACGTGAGCCGCATTACTTTGCAGTGCTTCACGGTGAATAGGCGTGGTTTTCGCTTCGTCACATAACAAATACGCAGTACCTACTTGCACGCCCGCGGCTCCTAAGCTCATTGCCGCTTGAACCCCTTTGGCATCGGCAATGCCACCCGCGGCAATCACCGGAATGGATACCGCATCAACGATTTGCGGCAGTAAAGCAAAAGTACCGACTTGCGTGGTGATATCTTTATCTAAAAAGAAACCACGATGGCCTCCGGCTTCTAAACCTTGGGCGATGATGGCGTCGACACCATGTTTTTCGAGCCACAGGGCTTCTTCAACCGTGGTCGCAGAGGATAAAACTTTGCCACCCCACGCACGAATCTGTGCAATGAGCGAGGGTGAAGGCAACCCAAAATGAAAACTCACTATTGGCGGCTTAAAGTGTTCTAGCACCTTGGCAAAGTGTTCATTAAATGGTGTACGGCCAGCCCCTGATTTTATTGTCGCAAGGTCGAGACCAAACTCCTCAAAGTAAGGCAGCAGAGCGGCACGCCAACCGCCTTCAATGGCACTATCAGGCTCTGAGGGACGATGGCAAAAAAAGTTAACGTTATAAGGTTTATCCGTTTTACGGGTCAGTGCCGTTAATTCACGTTCGAGCGCTTCGACATCTAACATAGCGCAAGGTAAAGACCCAAGACCGCCAGCATTAGAAACCGCCGCCGCTAGTTCATGATCTTGCACGCCCGCCATGGGCGCTTGGATAATGGGCAACTCAATGCCGAACACTTCTTGAATTGTCATAATGCCGCCTTATTCAGTCCATTGTTATAAAAACAGGCTACCACTGAATCATGACGGAATGAAATTAAGATTTTTGCCATTCTGCTTGAGGTTCTACAGGCGTGACAAACTCGTTCCAAGAATAGTCCTGTAGAGATATTGGCACAGGCTTTGCGAACGCCTTTATAGCAATACCGAATCTGCTTACAAAACGGCATTTTTGCAGATTTTATCCACGGGACAGAGGAAATAAGCGGTTTGAAATTGCCATGTCTGCTCTCTCGCCCGTTATGTTTGATTATCAAAAGGAGTTTGTATGAGTATAACGTCAATAAAACTAAACCCCGATCTAGTGGGACGAGTGAGCCAAAATACCGCGACGGTGCGAGAGTTTAATGAGCTTCGCTCAGAGGGTTTGATTGGGGAACAATCTGGGGCGCTGCAAGAAACCAATCCTCGTAACAGCTACGACGACCCCATCGTGCAGCAGGAAAAGCTTAGATTCTGGAGTGAGCGTACCAATACTCAGTGGTGGGCGATGATGGAGGATGGTGAACACGGCCAGCAAGCGGCCAATTACTTGGCACAAATGACGGCAGAGAAGCGTCAGCTAGCCGCTGATTATCTTGCTAATTTCAACGATCTAGCGGATGCCTTGCAAGCACATTTGGGTGATCAAGCGGGTGGCGAAGGTGATTTGGACCAATTATTAGATAATGTTGCAGCTGGACGCGCGCCGACATTGAACGCCGATGGCTCCAGTGTGGAACATGCCGAACAGATCCAACCATTCTGGCAAGCGCAACAAGCCAACATCTCTGAAGTTGAGCAGCAATATGAAGGTTTAAAATCCTTCCCGCAGCATCTGTCTGAGTGGCTTAATGATAAACACATTGAGCGTTCAGCAGAAGTCGATGCGATGGTCGAGAAGCATCGCTACAGTGGCTTGAATGGTTTAAGGGAACACAGTGAAGCCTTAAAAGAAAGCTATCGTTTTAATATCCGCGACGGTGAAGAGGCGCAAAAAATAGTGCCGAGTGAACTTGGTGGTCTTCGTTCTAAAGACAACTTTTCCCTTTTCGATGCCTTGCTATTCTCTTTTCCCGTGCATGAAGACTATACCAAGCGATCCATCCAAATGGCGCTGATACTGGGCGATGCGGGCGCTATGAAAAACGCTCTCGCCACCGGTATGATGCAACAAGAGCAGCAAAGCCAACTTGCCAAATACAGTAATATCTACGGGACATTATCGGCCAATATCCAAGGGCAAATGCAAAGTATCGAACCTAGCATGTCGCTCCAGGAAATTTTGGATAACCTTGCATCGGGTAAAGACCCAGCGATGCTGCCTGGTGACAACTTACACCCAGATGCCGACAAGATTCGTGATGTAACGGCCAAATTTGCTGGTCTGATCAATGCAGTGCAAACCCAGCAACAGCAATTTGAAAGCACACCGAAAACAGTGAAAGAGTGGTTGGCAGAGGGTAAAAACAGTCAAATGCTCGACCAAATGGTTTATAACAAATTTGGCCTAGAGCCATGGGAAGTCGGCACTAATAGCCGCTTACTACGTGACTCCAATAGCCACCCAGGTCTAGCGTTTTTCCAGCAACAAGGTGAAGACTACCGACAGAAAGTTATGGATGAAGCGGTCGAACGTCGTGACCGTCTTGAGTCGCAACTCTTTCGAATCACTGGTGGTGGCGGCACACTTGATTTAGACACTGTGCTGCATAACTTCCGCTTCAATCTTCCTCTTGGCTTAATGGAAATCGATGAGATTCATGATGCTAGTTACTCTCTAAAAGCCTTTATTGAAGACAACATGGATGACATTGCCAATCATATCGACTGGTCTTGGGTGCTTGGTGAACAAGAAAATCTCACCATGATCGACTACAGCCAATGGATGGGCTATGACCGTGCGGAAAAAATCGCCGAGCCAGTAGTAGATTGGTTATTGGAAAGCTTGAGATCTAAGAAGTTTTAACGCGTATTGAGAATGACAAAGAGTGACAGTCGCCTAATTTCATCGGGTGGCTGTCCATTTTAAGACGATTATTGTCAGTTATACCTCAGACGGACATTGGCAGGCTTTTTACTATCTTCGCTCTCATTCGTTATTTAGGAGCGTTTCGGTCATGTTAGACAATCCGGCAAGAAAATACCCTGCTGCCCACATCATTGATTACCCCCAGCGTACTTGGCCAGCCAAACGATTACAGGCTCCGCCTAGATGGTGTTCAACAGATTTGCGAGATGGCAATCAAGCGCTCGTAAATCCAATGGATGCGCAACGCAAACTGACATTTTTTAAGCATCTAATTGCCTGCGGATTTAAAGAAATTGAAGTGGCCTTTCCTGCCGCTTCTGAGGTTGATTTCGCTTTTGTGCGTTTATTAATAGAAGAAAATCATATACCGGAGGACGTTACCATTCAGGTGATGACTCCAGCTCGTCCAGACTTGATTGAACGCACGATCGTCTCCTTGAACGGTGCCTCGAAAGCGATAGTGCACGTCTACAATGCAACAGCCCAGATCTTTCGTGAGATGGTGTTTCAAAAAGACAAGGTGGAGCTGATCGCATTGGCCACTGCTGCGGCGAAGCAAGTTCGTCAATTGTGTGAGCAATTCCCGCAGACGGATTGGACACTGCAATATTCGCCGGAAACCTTTTGCTTTACGGAAGCGGACTTCGCGTTGGAAATTTGTGAAGCGGTCGCGCAGATATGGGAGCCAGAACCTAAGCGTCCTTTGATCCTCAATTTACCAACGACAGTTGAGGTAAATACCCCCAATGTATTTGCGGATCAAGTAGAGCATTTTATGCGCTCTTTTTCAGACTTGAAGAACATCACTATTAGTGTACACCCGCATAATGATCGGGGAACGGGGGTTGCCACAGCTGAAATGGCAATGTTGGCAGGTGCGCAGCGAGTAGAGGGGTGTTTATTTGGCAATGGCGAACGCACAGGCAACGTGGATCTTGTCACCCTTGCGATGAATCTTTATACGCAGGGCGTCCATCCTCAATTGCAGTTTGCCAATATTCGGCAAACCGTTGAAATTGTCGAACAGTGTAATCAGCTGCCGGTGCATCCGCGTCACCCTTATGGTGGCAGTTTGGTGTTTACGGCGTTTTCTGGCTCTCACCAAGACGCCATTAAAAAGGGCTTTGCTCATCGAGCTAGGCTGGGCAGTGAAGCGTGGCATATTCCTTATTTACCGCTTGATCCTCAAGACGTCGGTTGCAGTTACGAAGAGGTGATCCGAGTAAACAGTCAGTCAGGGAAAAGCGGAGCGGCTTGGCTACTACAGGAGAACCATGGGCTAAGATTACCGCGAGCATTGCAGGTTGATTTTAGCCAACATGTGCAGCGCCAGACGGAGCAAACAGGCAAGGAAATCTCGCAAGCACAGGTGTGGCAGCTGTTTCGTTCGCTCTATGGGGTACTAGAAAACCGTCCACTGAGTTTGCTGCACTACACAAGCGAACCACGCGGAGCAGAGCAACACGTCACGGCGACACTGCGCTATGGCGAGGAGACATTGTCGCTTCAAGGGCAGGGATGTGGGTTATTATCTGCCTTATCTGATGGTGTGCAAAAAGCGTTCGATTGCGTATTAAACATCATGGATTACCAAGAACATACACTGGGCCGCAATCGAGTAGTAACGCGATTTCTTATATTCAAATTGCCTCCCCTAGCTGTGCCGTCACGCACTTTGGTGTGGCCATTGAAGCCGATGCGAGCAAGGCTGCTTTGCAAGCCTTGTTGAATGCCGTAGCGAATTTAATACGAGAGTGAGGGAAAATAATCCCGAGGTGAGACCCCCAGTCGGCTTTTAAACATCGCACTAAACGCACTGGGGCTTTCATAACCAATAGCCAACGCCGTATCCAAGACGCTATGGCCCATCCCTAAGCTTTCCAGCGCGTATTGCAGTCTTTTTTGTCGCAGCCATTCGCTAAATGTCATCCCTAGCTCTTGCTGAAAGCGGCGTAATACGGTTCTCTCGCTGACGCTTAACCATCCCGCAATGTCGGCGGTTGTCCAAGGGTGTGCAATACGTTGGCTAATGTCGTGGCAGAGCTGCTTTAGGTCCGCTGAGGTAGGCGTGGGTGCATAAAAAGAGAGCCCTTTTAAGCGTCTGAGCTCATCGAGAATTAATTCGATAATGCGTTCATCACGACTGCCTATCGGACGTTCCAAAGGCACGTTAATCGCTTCGACGATCAGTGCTTTCAGCAATAAACTGATATCGACGACGGTACAGCGGTTTGGTAAATCTGCCCGTGCCAACGGATCGACAAATAAAGTGCGGACTTTTACCGCGCCGCTGATATGTAAACTATGGGGAACACCAGCAGGAATCCACATGCCTTTAGAGGGCGGGATCACCCAACTGCCTTGCGCTGTTTCGATACGTATCACGCCGCTTAACGAATGGAGTAGCTGCGCGCAACGATGGCTATGTTCTGCTTCAACGGTGCCATGTGGATAATCTTTTGCGTAAGCAACAAGATTGTGCGAAAGCATTTGATCGGTAAATTTCATAGATGAATTGCGAATATCCATTGTTTGGTAGAGCAGCATTAAATATAACGGTCTTACCATGATACGCCCAGCCATGAAGCTACTTGGCTAGGCGGTCCTTGTTGTGTAGTCCTTATTCATCTTCTTTAAGGTCAATGCCTTGTAGAGATTCGTTTAGGGTATTCGATAAGCAGTAGATGGTCGCAATACGCTGATTTTTGTTAGCCACGGTGACACCGGAGGTAAGAGGGAAACCTTCGGTCATACGGTCAACTGAATAAAAAACGGTGTAAGTAATAGCGCCGTTTGGCAGCGTAACAGAATAACCCATATAACGACCTATGCCTGGCCATTGCCATGTGGAAGCCGCTTCACGAGGGACGGAGAGAGATAACTCAGGACGGTCTAAGTCACGGCCAAATGCGTACTTAATATGTTCACCAGCGTCTTCAACCAAGACCTGCTTACCGTTTGTTGTATCGCAGGAAAATATAACGTCGGCCGACACTAGGCCTGTGTATAGACCACTCGCTATTACCAGCGAGGCTTTCATGATTGCGCTTCTATCCATGTTCATACTCAAATACATCAGTGAAAGTGAGGGTTCAAGTACTTACTGTATAGACTCCAAAGCCGCTGTTCCAACATTTATAAAATCGAACACTTGCGCATAATAGCCCTGAGCAATGATAGAGCGGACAATATTAGGATCGATGTTTAAATAGTCATGCACCAACGCATTACGCAAGCCAATGACTTTGCGCCAGCGAATTGAATTGCATGGAGAAGGACTTACCGAACTTACAATGCTGTCCCTTCAGGAAGGGTGACAAAGATTGAGTGGCGGATTTCGTTGTTCAAGGCTTTTGAGCAATGGCCTTCGCCTTCGGTGTCTTCTAGCAGTAGCACATCTCCGCCTTTAAATTGACGGGTTTCACCGTTCGACACTTTAAACTCGCAGCTGCCTTTGATGATAAACAACAACTGACGCTGTGGCGTTGGATGCCATTTAAAATCGTAGTCGGCTGGGGTTTCACGAAAGATCATCTCACCTGCGGAGAAACGCTCCGACAACATACCAATCGGTCCACCGTCACGGACATTGATATTTACTTCACCGAAGTGGCTTTTGCCCTGATCGTCATTATAAATTCGAGTAAATTGCATCAAGTAATCCCTGTAAGTATTCAGGGGTCAGATCCCTTAAATCTGTCTTATTAATAAGCTTTCATGCGTTTAATTAGCGCGCTCTTTAATTCAAGTACGGTCGAGGGACGAGAATTGCGCAAGCTAATTGAATTGCATGGACGCTTATACCCACAAAAGGGATCTGACCCCTTCATCTAGATAAGGCTGGGAGCTCATTAGCAAACGTCTATGCGTTTAATTGGCGCTGACGCGGTTGAGGAACGAGAATTGCGCAAGCCAATTGAATTGCATAGACGGGTGCATCAACGAGAGATAGGAAACTCCCCCAATGATTTTGTATGAATGCGTATCTGTAGAACTTATTTCAAACTCTGCAGTGTATGGCTTAGTACGGCCAAGGTCGCACTCACATCTTCAGTTGTGATGGCTTCTGCTGGATGATGGCTGATGCCTTTATCACAACGCATAAACAGCATAGCAACAGGGCAGATGTCGGCCATGGCTACCGCATCGTGTCCAGCGCCAGAAAACAATGTATGCACACCAATACCCTGCGCTGCGATCGCGTTGCATAGTACGCTTTGCAGCTGGTCGTCACATTGCACAGCGTGTGCACTGTGGGTCGGTCTGTGCTCTAACGCCAGATTCCGTTTTGCTGCGATGTTGTCTAACCGATCCATAATATCGGCAATGGCATCATCACGCTGAAAGTCTTGCGCGCTGCGAACATCAAGTGAAAATACGGTTTTCCCCGAGATCACATTGACGCCGTTGGGCCTATTGCTGATCTGGCCAACGGTGGCGACTACACCATGTTCTTTAGCAACGCTTTCGACGGCTAAAATCATTTCGCTACTGGCCGCCAATGTATCCAGGCGCATGGGCATAGGAACGGTGCCTGCGTGACCCGCCATGCCAGTAACGGTAATCTCAAAACGTTTGGCGGCGGCAATCGCACTCACGACGCCGACGGGCAGATTTCTTTGTTCTAACACTGGGCCTTGCTCGATATGTAATTCAAGGTAACCCTTTAGATTTTCAGTTGCTATGGTGGCTTCAGAGACGTTATCGAAGCTCAGCCCAAAGTTTTCTAACGCTTGGGCGAGGCTGATGCCGTCTTCATCTTGCAGGTCGGCCCAGCTTGCTGCCCATTGACCCGTTAATGCACGGCTGCCCAATAATGTGGAGCCAAAGCGTGTCCCTTCTTCATCGCCAAAGCCAACGATATCCAAGTGAAAGGGTAAACGAATGCCTTCTACATGGAGGGCTTCGATCAATGTGATAGGAGCGACCACACCCAACATGCCATCGTACTTACCGCCATTTGGTACGGTGTCGAGATGGCTCCCCATGATATAGCGGGGTGCATCGCTTTGCTCTGCTTCAAAGCGGCCCCAAATATTACCGGCTTGATCTTGCCAAGAACGCATGCCAGCGGCAGTCATCCATTTATCTATCAGTTGGTTGGCGCGTTTGTGCTGCTCAGATAAATAGCGCCGGTCCAGATAATCGGGTGACTGACTTATTTTGCCAAGTGTTTCTAAACGTGCCATGACGGTTTGGCCGAGCGTCTGGAAGTCGATCATGACGTAGCCTTCTCTGTTGCCGCACTATGTTGAGCAGAGCTATAAACAGCTAGGGCCGTATCGACACCTGCACCATTAGGCAAGCCAAGACCTTGTCCACGCAATACCGTTTCCAGTGATTGCAGGGTATGGAGTACTGCATCTTGGCGTGCGTTATAACCCATCGTGCCAATGCGCCAAACTTTACCTTTCAATGGCCCGAAACTGGTGCCAATCTCGATATTAAAAATGTTCAGCAAGTCGTGGCGGACTTTCTCACCATCCACGTTGTCTGGGATAGACACACCGACCACGTTGCTCATCTTGTTGCTCAAGTCGCCATAAGGCTGTAAGCCCATTGCTTGAATACCTTGCAGCATGGCATTGCCCGCAAGCTGGTGGCGAGCAATCACCGTATCTTGTCCTTCCCGAAGCAGATCGACAGCACACTGACGCGAACCAAATAACATCGTTGCCGCTTCGGTGTGATGGTTTAGACGCTCTTCCCCCCAGTAATCCATAATCATGCCAAGGTCAAAGTAGTTGGAACGAATCCGTGAACCTTTTGCGTCCTCGTGGTGGGCGTCTCGAATGCCTGCTTCGACATGGTGGCGTTGGCGCACAACCGATGCGAAGCGATCGTTGAAACTGACTGGCGCACTGCCAGATGGTCCACCAAGGCATTTTTGCAGACCCACGGAGACCGCATCGATCTGCCAAGCGTCCATATCAAACGGGTTACCGCCAATTGATGCTGTGGCATCGGTATACAGCAACACATCGTGTGCTCGACAAATACCACCTAGCTCGTGCAATGGCTGTAACATGGTGGTTGAAGTATCACCTTGTACGATCGCTAAGACTTTGGGTTGCACACGTTTGATGGCTTCTTCAATGTGTTGCGGGTCAAACACTTCGCCCCAAGGTACTTCGATCGTATGCACATCGGCGCCAGCGCGTTCTGCAATTTCCGTTAGCAGATGACCAAAGCGGCCAAAAATCGGCACAAGCACCTTATCGTTTGGCTCAAGCACCGATACCAAAGAGGCTTCAATGCCTGCACGAGAGGTACCATCGATGAGGAACGTTTGTTCGTTTTGTGTATTGAATACTTGGCGATACAACGCCATGACCTCATTCATGTAGCCAGTCATGGTTGGATCGTATTGCCCGACAAGCTGCGTCGACATGGCTTGCAGAACGCTCGGGTAGCAATTAATAGGGCCTGGGCCCATCAGCAAACGGGGTGGAAAGTGAAGAGGTTGCATGAGAGGCTCCTAAACTAAAGCTTGGTATAGCATTCTTAGACCGGTGAAGATCAGCACGACGGCAAAGACTTTTTTCAGCATGGCGGCGTTCAAGCGTTGCGCAAGGCCTGCGCCAACGGGCGCAAACAATACGGTCAGCGGGATTATACAGGCTGCGCCGACTAGGTTTACTAAGCCAAATGTGCCGAATGGTGAATCGATAGGCGTTTGGCCCACAATAAGCATAGTGATGGCGGCAGGCAGTGAAATGATCAGACCAACTGCGGCGGCGGTACCTACTGCTCGGTGTGCGGGGTAATTACAAAACGTAAGCGTTGGTACGGTTAACGTACCGCCTCCGATGCCAACCATAGAGCTAAAGAAACCAATGCAAGCGGCGATGATTCCTTGCCCGCCTTTGCCCGGCAGTGATTGGAACATGGCGTCCTTCTTACCCAACAACATGTTTAAAGCGGATAGCGTAGCAATGACGCCGAACAGTAAGGTTAACCATTGGCCTTCGACTTGCGTCACCACATAGCTGCCCACTAAGACACCTAGAAAGATAAAAACGCCCCAGAACTTCAGTAACTGAAAGTCCACATTGCCTTTAGCATGATGGGCGCGGATAGAGCTAATCGATGTTGGAATGATTGTTGCGAGCGACGTTGCGGTGGCCACTAGCATCGCTGTATCAGCGCTAACGCCGAGCCCTTGGTACAAAAAGAACAGTACTGGAACGATTACGATACCGCCGCCAACACCTAAAAGACCTGCCAAGATACCGGCAATTACACCTGTGCCCATCATGGCTAAAATCATGGAATAGTTTTCCATTATGAATGACATGTTTTGCTCTCTTTAACGTTAAATATGTTGTTGTGTTCTCGGAACAGCAACACCTTCTCGACTCGGCTTAGACGGCGCTTTCAGAATCAACTTCGATGCATCTCAGACCCAATGACTTAACCTGAGTGACTAGCCGAAGAAACCGCTAAGCCATCACTGCGTGGGTCGGTGGCGGCGTCGGTGTTGCCCTCAGGGAATGACACCACAGCGCCAGCATGGCCCATTAACTCATTGCAGGCAGGCACTTCAACAAGGTCGTGTCCACGAGTAATCAATGATTGTGCGGCATCGGCGGCGAGATCACTTTCCACTTTTAAATTGTGACTAACATCGCCCCAGGTGCGGCCAAGTAGCCAGCGCCCAGCCGCGATACTAATGTCTAAGGGCTGCTTGTGATACACGTAACGACTGAATAAAGCCGCTTGAGTTTGTGGTTGGCCTTCGCCACCCATGGTACCGTAGCTGATACGGCGTCCATCAGCTAGCTCTGCAAATGCAGGGTTTAGGGTATGAAAAGGCTTTAAATTGGGCTTAAGTTCCTGCAAGTTGCCTTTCTCAAGACTAAAGGACGATCCTCGGTTGTTCCAAACAATGCCTGTGCTTGGACTGACGATGCCACTGCCAAATTCCCAGAACAAACTTTGAATATAGCTTACCATTCTTCCTTCGTCGTCACAGCAGCCCATCCAAATGGTGTCGCCGTGTTTCGCTGGGTGTGGCCACGCTTGTGCTTGGTCGATGGCAATCTTGTCAGTCATCGTTGCGAGGTTTGCATCACTGAGTAAATCTTGCAGATTAATACTCAGGCGCGCGGGATCTGTGACGTATTCGTTGCGAGCGATAAAGGCTTGTTTAGTGGCCTCAATCAAAAGATGTGCCATGTCGGTTTGGCCCCCATCACCTAAGTGATGAATGCGATCGTACAAGGCCAAGATAATTAACGAGGCAATACCTTGGGTCGGCGCTGGCAGGTTGTAAAGTTTGCCAACGCTGGTTTCCACGCTTAATGGTGTAACTTGTTCGGCGCGGTAATCGTGAAAATCCGCCAAGCGAAGCGGTGAGCCAGCGGCTTCTAAATCGGCAGCGAGTTGCTCTGCGATCGAGCCGTGGTAGAAGTCATCAAGGCCTTGCTCTGCCAGATGCTTTAACGTATCAGCCAAAGTACTAAGCGTTAAGCAGTTGCCATGAGTCAGTGTATCACCTTGATCTAAGAACTGCGCAAAGCCTGGTAATGTTGCCAAGTCGTCATGCACTTTACGACTTGCTGATTGCAGACTTTCGGTAATCTCAATGCCATTTTTAGCGTGATTGATGGCATTTTTAAGAAGTTCGTTTAGAGGCTTGGGTGATTGCCAAAAGGCGCTGATGTCTAACGCTTTTTGCCAGCCGGCCACGGCTCCGGCCATCGTCACGGTGGCTTTGCCTCCGCGAGTTGGGATGGCATCGTCTTCTGCATAGAAATCCAGCGTGGCTCTTTGCGCCGCTTTACCCGATGCATCAATGCCAATCGGTGTTTTACCTGGTTCGCTGATCAGCCAAAATCCATCACCGCCCAGACCATTCATATGAGGGTAGACCACAGCAATTGTTGCGGCGGCTGCGACCATCGCTTCGATGGCGGTGCCACCTTGCTCAAGAATGGCTTGGCCTGCTTTGGTCGCCTCATGGTGCGGTGCGGTAAACGCGATAGAAGACATGTATTACTTCATTAATGTTTTGGCGAGAGCGATCAAACTAAGATCACTGCCTCGTGGGCCAATCAAAGACAGGCCACACGGTGCATCGTTGATCTCGCAAACAGGTAAGTGCAATTGAGGAAGGCCGCACAGGCCGGCGATAGCAGTAAGCTCTAATAGTTGATTGCGGTAATTCGCTAACTCATTGTCTTGCATGGTTAACAGTGGAGAGCGACCCGGTGTGGTGGGCACTATCAAAACGGCACTTTCAAGCTGCTCATCGAGCCATGCTCGAAACTTGGCTTGTTGTGTTTTTGCTTGGGCAACATCATCGGCGCTAATCGTTTTTGTCCATTCAAAACGGCTGGCAATGTCTGGTGCAAAGTCAGGATCGTTTTGTGTAATCCAGTCTCCGTGAGTCTGCCAAATTTCCGCTCCTTGCAAAGTGCGGAATGTGGTGCCGGTTTGCCAGTACATGGGATCAATTTCAAGATTTTGTTCAGTGCTAAGAAGGCCTTCCGCTTGCCAAATATCGAGCTGCGCTTGGAGCGCGTCTTTGTGTTCCACTTGACTGATTAAATCTTTCGCAATCAGTGTCTTAGTTAACTTGGTGGGCGCTGTTGGTAACAACACCTGAGCGACTTTTTCAAGCTCATCTAAGCGACGAGTCATAAAGCCCACGGTATCGAACGATGGTGCTAACGCGACCATGTTGTCCATAGCTATGGCGCCATGGGTCGGGCGCAAACCGAACAGGCCGTTGTAGCTGGAGGGAACACGAATCGATCCACCCGTATCGGTGCCTAAACCAATGTCAGCAAAACCTTTTGCTACGGCCACCGCTGAACCAGAAGACGAACCACCCGGTAAGCGATCCGGTGTCACCGGGTTCTCGGGGGTGCCGTAATGGATATTTTGGCCGTTGAGGCTGTAAGCCAGTTCGTCGGTAATGGTTTTCCCGACAAACTGTGCGCCGGCTTGCAGCAGCTTGATCACGCTTGAGGCCGTTGTGGTGGGTAAATCGTGAGTGGCTAGCCAAGTAGGATTACCTGCTGAAGTAGGTAAACCTTGCATATGAAACAAATCTTTCACGGCTAAACGCATTCCAGCCAACGGTTGCTCTGACGCAGCAGGGCAGCTTGGAAAGCTGGCCAGTGTCAGTCTTAAAAATGGGCTAGTGGTGATGGAATGCTGCATTGTTTGCTCCTTTGATTTGTCTATATGAAACAATCGTTTCCAGCATCTGTCAACTGAAACAAAAGAAACATTTTATGCACCAATTTTGGTCGTTATCCCCATAATTCCTCTGGTAAATCTTGTAAGCGAAAGCCTGCAATTTTATGTACTTCGTTTAATGCGTGGCGGAACTCTTTTTCTTGGGTACTGGGTAAGCGAGCTTCAAACCCTTCAATGATTTGGTCCTTAGTTGCACCTCTAACCGCCATGATGAACGGGAAGCCGAATTTGTCACGATAGCCTGTGTTCAATGCTAAGAAATACTCCAACTCCATCGGACTTAAAGTATCTAATCCTGCGCCAGCTTGCTCATTGCTGGAAGCATCAGTTAGCTCCCCTGCCAGTGCGGCTTTTCCAGCCAGATCAGGATGAGCGCGTAACAGGGCCAGCTGTGTGCTGTGGTCAGCGTGTTCAACAATGTCTTGCATGGCTTGTGCCACCGAATACTGCAGCTCCTCAGAATGCGCTTTGAGTGCATCACGTTGCTCATAAAGTGCCACAGCAACCCACTTAGAGTGTTCGTAAATATCTTTTAAGTGATTGATGAAGCTGTCTTTATCTAGTTCTAATAGTGATGTTTTATGGTTACTCATTACATCTCCTTGTTGGTGTCTGGGGTGGATTTGTGATTAGCTGACAGTCACTTTTGATCGTAATCACTTGTCAGTGCAAGTGTTAATTTTTTAAATGGATAGTGAGCATAGGACTATTTTGAGGGCTGGAAATGGGCTATTTAACAACACATATTTTGGATAACACGCGCGGCGTTGCTGCATCGGGGGTCATTATCGAGCTGTACAAATTAGCAGAAGATGGTACGCGAAACTTGGTCTCTAAAACGATTTCAAATACTGATGGCCGTTGTGATTCGCCGCTACTTGAAGGTGACGCTTTCCAAGCTGGGTGTTATGAATTGGCATTCTTGGTCGGTGACTACTTTGCTGAAAAAGGGGTGGAATTACCTGAGCCTCGCTTTCTGGATGTGGTGTTATTACGTTTTGGTGTAAGCGATGAAGACAGCCATTATCATGTGCCATTGTTGGTAACACCTTATTCTTACAGTACTTACCGAGGCAGTTAAGGTGCACAGATTTGATTGGTTGCACTGATTCAGTGCACCTGTTTTTGCTTGTTAATTACTAAAATTGACCAAATGGTTAGTAAATTCCATGCCATCAAAGGCGTTCCTAGGAATGCCTGCTTTGGGCACAGTTCTTGCGATGTACTGTATAACGCAGTATTTAGGCAATGAGGTATCGTTATGAAAGCAATCATCATTGGTGCGGGCATCGGTGGTATGTCGGCCGCCGCGGCATTGGATCAACAAGGTATTGAGTGCGAGATCTATGAAGCGGTAAAAGAAATCAAACCGGTTGGTGCGGCGATTTCGGTTTGGTCCAATGGCGTAAAGTGCATGAATCACTTGGGGATGGGCAAAATCATGGACGATCTGGGTGGGCCAATGCATTACATGGCGTATCTTGAAGGCTTTAGTGGTGAAAAAATGACGCAATTTAGCTTATCGCCCTTGGTTGAAGAGGTGGGCGAACGACCCTGTCCGGTCTCTCGTGCAGATCTGCAATCGCGCATGATTGATTGGTGGGGGCGCCATAAAGTCCAGTTTGGTAAACGCCTAGAGAGTGTCAGCCAAAATGATCAGGGTGTGACCGCCACATTTACCGACGGTAGCACGGCACAAGGGGACTTTATGATTGCGGCCGATGGTGCTCACTCTATCGCCCGTGACTATCTAATGGGTCATAAAGTGGAACGGCGCTACGCAGGCTATGTGAATTGGAATGGCTTAGTTGAGATCGATGAAAGCATTGCTCCAGCGGAGCAATGGACAATGTTTGTGGCGGATGGCAAACGTGTCTCTGTCATGCCCATTGCCGACAACCGCTTCTACTTTTTCTTTGATGTGCCGCTTGAAAAAGGCTTACCGCAAGATCGTTCTACCGTAATCAAAGACCTTAAAGGCTATTTTGAAGGGTGGGCTGAACCGGTCCAGCGCTTGATCGATGCGATTAATCCCGATACTACCAACCGTATTGAAATCCATGATGTCGACCCTTTTAGCCCGTTAGTGAAAGGGCGTGTTGCCTTGTTGGGTGATGCAGGTCACAGCACTACTCCTGATATTGGCCAAGGCGGAGGTGCCGCGCTAGAAGATGCTGTGGTACTAGGACGCAGCTTTGCAATCTGCAAGGATATCGAAGGTGCTTTGTGGTGTTACAACGATGCTCGTTTAGAGCGTGTAAAAGATTTGGTGCTTAAGGCACGCAAACGCTGTGAGGTAACCCATGGCTTTAACCCAGATGAAACCAAAGCTTGGTATGAAGAATTACGCAATGAGGATGGCGCTGGTATCTTGAGCGGTTTGTCAAAAACAATTTTGGGTGGCCCGTTAGGCTGAGTAATTGATTAAGACCGCAAAAAATAACCCTTACCATCGGATAAATGTGGAATTGCTCTAGTAAATATCTGTAAATGAAGTATTTTTAAATCATTCATTATTTTATTGGGTCGCTCTATGTGCAAAATTAAGTATCGTCTGTATTCGGCCGTTTTCAACTTCGCCAAATGTCGTCAAGGCGTTACTTCAATTGAGTATGCGGTCATGGCAGTTTTAATTGCTACCTTAGTTTCTGTTATATTTAATACGGATAGTGGAGGTTTTCATGATGCTATGGAAGCTGCTAGAACTACTATAGTTAATGCACTATCTAGTTAGTCATAGTACGTTTTTTTCATATATGATGAAGGTGAAGATAGTTTTTGCTTCATCGCTGCTTATCAGTAAAATCCGTTTATTATTGTTTGTACCTATAACGGATTAACGCATGACAAAACTCCCACCAGATCGTTTAAAGCATCTTTGGTTTGAACGCGGTGCGTATGCCAACAAAAAAGCACGCCATTTTTTGCGCGAAGAGTTTGATCCAAACGCAATCAAAAAAATCACCGTAATTCGTCATGCGGCATTGGGTGATCAAGTGATCCTACGTCCCTTCTTAGTCGAAGCGCGCAAGTTCTTTCCGAATGCAGAAATTACCTTGGCGGCCGTTTCTAATTATCAATATGGAATGCCAGTAGATTTAGTGGATCATGTGAACATCATGCCTGGCACTGATATGCGAAAAACCACAGGTAGTAAAGATAAAATTGCCTGTGTCAAAGCACTTGGTGAACAAGACCTCATGTTCGATCTCGCCAGTACCAATCGCTCCCATTGGATGATGGCGCTGGGCAAAGCAAAGCTTAAAATTGGTTTCCCTTACAATAGTTTGATCCGTAGAGTACTGTGTGACGTGGCGATTTTTCGTTCTGACTTACAGCCTGAAGTTGAGGTGATGCTAGACATGCTGCGTATTTTAGGACATACACCACCAAGACGTTTAGAGTTTGCCTACCCAGATCACCAAGTTGTTTGTGATAAAGAGCAGCCATTTATTTTGTACTTCAATGGTGCTTCGATGAAAAGCAAAATCCTGTCTAAAGAGCAGATGCGTGACGTTGTGGAGCAGGGAATGGCTGCGTTACCAGATTACCAACATGTGTATTTAGAAGGTAAAAATGACTTTGAAAAAGGTGAGTTTCTGGAAGACTTAACGTCGAAAAGTAACTTCTCGATCCAGGCGTGTTTACCTTTAGATGACTTAGTGATGAAAGTCGCTAAAGCGTCGCTACTTGTGGCGCCCGATACAGGGGTTCGAAATATCGCGATATCGACACATACGCCAACGGTAGGGATATTCTATTTTACGGTACCTTATCGCTATACGCCGCTTTACGAATCACATCATATTGTCATGCGTGCTGATGCTAGTATTCCTTCAAGCGCAGAGGTTGTAGCCAGTATGGTCACTGCATTACAACATTAATTAAAACTGCAGAAATGGTTAAAAACCAATCTGTTTGAAGGTTGGTTTTTATTCGTAGTCATAGCACTTGGGCAATTATTCCATCTCACCTAATTCATTGAAAAGCTGAGAAATCGCTTGGGTGCGATGATGGCCGTTTTTACCAATCAGATCATATACGCGATTAGACAACATCGACACTAAGCTCATCGGTGCAGCGTAGCTGTAAAAAGGATTGTCATTACCCAAATGGCACACTAAGACTTGGCTGACTTGTTGGTTGTACATTTGACCGGTAGGGTCAGTGATCAGAATCGTTTGATGGTCTTGCAGTACTTCGACGATTTTCTTAAAGACACGAGTACGGCGCTGGAAGCCAAATAACACAATCACTTCATCGTCTAAAATATCGTGTAAATCTTCCCCTAATGTCTGCCCTGGTTGAGGCAGTAAGCGGATAGACGGTCGAATCTGCTGTAACTGCTGGCGAAAGTGCAAGGCCACGGGATAAGAGTTACGAAAGCCAATCAACGTAACACGGCTGGCGTTCGCTAATTGAGCGCACACGTCATTGAGTATATCGGCATGCAATCCTTCGAAAGTCAGTGATAAATTTTTTAATTCTTCAGCGGTTTGATCTATTGAGTTGTCTTGAGTTAAAACAGGCACTCCGTTCTGACGCAATTGTAATTGCGCCTGTTTAGCATCTTGTTGAGACTCAAAACCTAATTGACGAAAGAAGCGGCTGACCGTGGCTTTAGAGGTATGCGTATGTTCGGCAATCTCGGCCGATGTTTGGCTAACAATCGCTAGCGGGTGCTGCTGCAAGTAATTTGCGATGCTACGCGCTGAAGGCGATAAGGTCGGATAGTTTTGCTCGATTAAAGAAAGAACATCTTGCTTCACGTGTTGTATCGCCTTAGTAGATCAATGTATGACGTATAAGGTAATCTAAAGCGGGCTAGCGTGCCAACGTTGAATGTTTTAAATAGCGTCGAACCTTGTCCCTAAACATGCCTCAATAACCCTTTTAAGCTGTTTCTGTATGTCCGGCAGTTTTGCGTTATCCAGATGGTAAATGCTCTGTGCAGCCTGCTCTTCATTGAGGTAAGTTGCTTGTGATAATTCTAACTGAATCGCGTGGATGCCTTGCTCCGGTTGGCCGAAGTGTCGAGTAATGTAACCGCCTTTGAAGCGCCCATTAGAGACAACGGAGTAATTTGGATCAATGGTGTCGAGTACCGCGTCGAGTAGGGCTTGATCACAGGATGCGCCTTGGTTGGTGCCCCAGTTGAAATCAGGCAGTGTCCCTTCAAACAGCATGGGGACTTGGGCGGCAATGCTGTGAGCATCGAACAAGATGGCGTAGCCGAACTTGGCTTTCAATCGTGCCAGCTCCATGGCGATTGTGGTGTGGTATAGCTGCCAAATATGTTCTTTAAACTCTGCTCGCTGAGCCTCTGTTGGGCTTTTATGGGCTTCGAAGATGGGTTGCTCGTCAAATAAAATATTCGGAAACAGCCCCGTCGTTTTACTTTGGTACAGGGGTTTGTCATCAAGCGGTCGGTTAAGATCAATGACATAGCGAGAATAGTTGGCTTTGATGACACCGACACCTAAAGACTCTAAAAAACCATACAGCTCAGGGATATACCAATCCGTATCAGGCAGTTTTTTAGCTTGTTCTGTTAATCCATCGACAATGCTATTTGGTACTTCTAACCCCGAGTGCGGCATGCTAACAAGCAGAGGGGTTTCGCTTTGGCGAAACTCAAATGGCGCATGGTCGAGCGTTGGACTGAATGGTGTCATGAGCTAATGATTCCCTGTTGAATACGTTGTTTCACGATATCGCCTCCTAACCAATAGCTCAATTCCCCCGGACTTTCTACATCCCAGCAAATAAAATCGGCTACTTTCCCCATTTCTAACGATCCATGCGTGTGCGCCATACCCAGAGCGTTAGCGGCGTTCAAGGTGGTGCCAGCTAAGGCTTCTTCGGGTGTCATGCCAAACAGTGTACAGGCCATGTTCATCATTAAGCGCAATGACAGCGCCGGCGAGGTGCCTGGGTTGGCATCGGTGGCAATGGCAATTTTGACACCGTGCTCACGCAGCAAGCTCATTGGCGGTCGTTGGGTTTCTTTTAGCGTATAGAACGCACCAGGCAATAACACCGCCACAGTACCGGCGCTGGCCATGGCTTTGACATCGTCTTCAGTGATAAATTCCAGATGGTCGGCGGATAACGCTTGATACCTCGCAGCCATGGTACTACCGCCTAGGGCTGACAATTGTTCCGCATGGAGTTTAACCGGCAAGCCTAATTTATCTGCCGTTTGAAAGTAACGCTCGACTTGCTCGGGACTGAACGCAATGTGCTCGCAAAAAGCGTCGACGGCATCGGCCATGCCCAACGTGGCGACCTTCGGCAACACGTCATTACAGAGATAATCAATGTAGCGATCTTTGTCATCAAACTCTGGGGGCATGGCATGGGCTGCCAAGCAGGTACGCTTGATCGTGACGGGCAGTTCATTGCCTAATGTGGTTGCGACACGCAGCATTTTTAGCTCGCTTTCAAGGGACAAGCCATAGCCGGATTTGATCTCAACTGTAGTGACGCCATCACGCATTAAGCTTTGCAAGCGACGTTTACTGCTGGCCACCAAGTCTGCTTCACTGGCGGCGCGCGTAGCACTAACGGAAGCCGCAATGCCGCCTCCTTGGGCGGCAATGTCTTGATAGCTGACACCGTTTAAGCGTTGTTCAAATTCACCCGCACGATTGCCACCAAATACCAAGTGTGTGTGGCAGTCGATTAGCCCAGGCGTGACCCAGCACCCTGCCATATCGTGCTCTTGCTGAGTCTGGTAGCGCGGCAACTGATCGGCGGGGCCAATCCACGCAATACGGCCGCCGTGCACACCGATGGCGGCGTTCTCTATCGTACTGTATTGACCGTCTTTCATGGTCGCGACATGCACGCCGCGCCATAAACTGTCGAGCTGCATGAGGTCGTCCGATTGCGTCATGTGGGCTCCTTAGATCAATGCAAACTTGGCAGTAAACCCTCAGGCATACTGTCATTGTGAGTCGCTTCTTTAAGCAAGTTATTCGCCTTTTCAATGTCGGGTGCGAAGTAGCGGTCTTTATCGTAGAACGGTACGCGTGCTCTTAACGTAGCGCGTGCCAGCTCCAGTCGTTCTGATGACTTTAACGGCGCGCGAAAATCCAACCCTTGCACCGCGGATAAGATTTCCACCGCGAGAATGCCACGGGTGTTTTCCGACATGTCGTTTAATCGACGCGCGGCAAACGTCGCCATGGACACATGGTCTTCTTGGTTAGCAGAGGTCGGTAGACTGTCAACCGACGCAGGGTGGGCATAGGTTTTGTTCTCACTGGCCAATGCCGCGGCGGTGACTTGGGCGATCATAAAACCTGAGTTAACGCCGCCATTATCGACCAAGAATGGTGGCAATTTGCTTAGATTACTGTCGATCAGCAGCGCCATGCGACGCTCAGACAAGCTGCCAATCTCGGCGATGGCTAACGCGAGATTGTCGGCGGCCATGGCCACGGGTTCGGCATGGAAATTCCCCCCAGAAATAATGTCACCTTCAGCGGCAAATACTAACGGGTTATCCGAGACAGAGTTGGCTTCTACGCACAGCACGTTGGCAGCACTGCGGATTTGTTCTAAGCACGCGCCCATAACTTGTGGCTGACAGCGCAACGAGTAGGGGTCTTGGACTTTCTCACAGCCCACATGGGAATCACCCAGCTCGCTCGTTTCACCCAATAGATGGCGATAGGCGGTCGCGGCGTCGATCTGTGTTTGATGGCCTCGCACTTGATGAATACGGTCGTCAAATGGGCTACGGCTGCCGAGCGCGGCTTCCACTGTTAAAGCACCACACACGGTAGCCGAAGCAAACAAATCTTCGGCTTGGAACAGACCTTCTAAGGCAAACGCGGTGGACGCTTGGGTGCCGTTCAGCAGTGCTAGACCTTCTTTCGGGGCTAAGGTAATGGGTTCTAATCCGGCAATGGCGAGCGCCGCTTTACCCGATAGGATTTCGCCTTGGTAACGGGCTTGGCCTTCACCTAGGAGCACCGTGCTCATATGTGCCAATGGTGCTAGGTCGCCGGACGCGCCCACGGAGCCTTTTTTCGGAATACATGGATAAACTTGTTTATTGATCAAGGTGATCAAGGCTTCAACCACACTTAAACGGATGCCCGAGAAACCACGTGCTAGGCTGTTTACTTTAAGTGCCATGATCAGCTTAACCGTTTGATCGTCCATCAGTGCGCCGATGCCAGCGGCGTGGGACAACACGATGCTGCGTTGCAGCTCGTCTAAATCTTCTGGGGCGATGCGGGTATTGGCCAGTAGGCCAAAGCCTGTGTTAATGCCATAAACCGTGCGGTTTTGTGCGATTACATCGTTGACCACTTGGGTGCTGGCATTAATCGCCGGAATAGCGCTTTCGTCCAATTGTATCTTGACCGAACGGCGGCTGATTTGGCGCAAATCGTTTAGGCTTAACTTGCCCGGTTGTAAGGTTAATTCAAACATGGTCTACCTCGAATTATTGGCCAGTGATCATTGGCAAGTTAAGTTGTTGTTCTTTGGCGCAGTCGATGGCAATGTCATAGCCTGCGTCGGCATGACGCATAACGCCTGTTGCTGGGTCGTTGTGCAGTACACGCGCAATGCGTTCAGCGGCATCGTCGCTGCCATCACAGACAATCACCATACCGGAGTGTTGTGAGAAGCCCATACCCACGCCACCACCGTGATGCAGCGACACCCATGTGGCGCCAGAAGCGGTATTCAAAAGCGCGTTTAATAGCGGCCAATCTGATACCGCGTCGGAGCCATCTTGCATGCCTTCGGTTTCACGGTTTGGACTGGCAACAGACCCTGAGTCTAGGTGGTCTCGGCCAATCACGATAGGCGCAGACAATTCACCACTGCGTACCATTTCATTAAAAGCGAGGCCAAGTTTGGCCCGTTGTCCCAGTCCGACCCAACAAATACGGGCTGGCAGACCTTGGAATTGAATGCGTTCGCGCGCCATATCAAGCCAGTGATGCAAATGCTCATCGTCAGCGATCAGCTCTTTTACTTTGGCGTCAGTTTTATAAATGTCTTCGGGATCGCCTGACAGTGCCGCCCAACGGAACGGGCCAATGCCACGACAGAATAAGGGACGAATATAAGCGGGCACAAAGCCCGGGAAATCAAACGCGTTTTCGACGCCTTCTTCCATCGCCATTTGACGAATGTTGTTGCCGTAATCAAATGTTGGTACGCCCATTTTTTGGAAATCCAACATGGCTTGTACGTGTTTCGCCATGGATTTTTTCGCAGCGGTGACGATTTCCTTAGGCTGCGTTTGTGCTTTGTCGCGGTACTCTTCCCAGCTCATACCAATCGGTAAATAACCATTAAGCGGATCGTGCGCGGACGTTTGGTCGGTCACCATATCAGGGCGAATACTACGCTTGACCATCTCTGGCAGAATATCGGCAGCGTTACCACAGAGGGCGATCGACACCGCTTTACCTTCGGCCGTGTATTGCTTAATGCGTGCCATGGCATCGTCTAAATCGGTCGCTTGCTCGTCCACATAACGAGTGCGTAAGCGGAAGTCGATACGGCTTTGCTGACATTCGATGTTCAATGAACAGGCACCCGCCAAGGTGGCGGCAAGGGGCTGTGCGCCGCCCATGCCGCCTAAGCCTGCGGTCAGTACCCAGCGACCTGCGAGTTTACCATCATAATGCTGGCGACCTGCTTCCACGAACGTTTCATAGGTGCCTTGCACAATGCCTTGGCTGCCAATGTAAATCCAAGAGCCCGCCGTCATTTGACCGTACATCGCCAAACCTTTGGCGTCGAGTTCGTTGAAATGTTCCCAATTAGCCCAGTGGGGCACCAAGTTAGAGTTAGCAATCAAAACGCGCGGAGCGTTGCTGTGGGTTTTGAATACGCCTACCGGCTTGCCCGACTGAACCAGCAAGGTTTCGTCTTCTTCTAGCTGGGTGAGGGATTCAACGATTTTATCGTAACTTTCCCAATTACGTGCGGCGCGGCCAATGCCACCATAGATCACCAACTCTTCTGGGTTCTCCGCCACATCTGGATCTAGGTTATTCATTAACATGCGCAGTGGCGCTTCGGTGAGCCACGATTTAGCGGTTAACTGGGTGCCGGTAGCGGCTTTGATCACGCCAGAGCGATGACGGGTATGATGATTAGGTTGTGACATGAACCACTCCTACAATGAATACGGCTGTTTAATTGTTATTAGATGTATATACAAGCTTGTATTGAAATTAGTGCTTTTAAGGGAGGTATGCAAGTATTTCACGGACATTTTTTATGAATAAATGAGCTATTCATCAATGTTAAACGTAATTTTTTAGGTTTATTTCAAATAAAACAAACAGTTATAATTTTAATTAAGGATTTATATTCATAGGATGCTTTTGTTTTACTTGTATATACATTAAAGGCTCTATTACACTCTTTCTTATCGCTTTTATTGGACAGGATTATGATCGAGATGAAAACCAAGCCTACAAAGAGTGACCTGTACTTCGCTAAGCGTGCCTGGTTGGCGACCGGATGGGCAAACAATGTTGTGTTGGACGTTCAGGCGGGGGTTATCCGTTCGGTGCAATCCGATCAAAAATGTCCGGCAGACGCGACGCTTCTCTCAGGTCCGGTATTACCAACCGTGGCCAATGTGCATTCACACGCCTTTCAGCGGGTGATGGCGGGGGCCGCTGAAGTCTGCTTGAATCCGAATGATAGTTTTTGGAGCTGGCGTGACCTGATGTACAAGGTCGTGCAAAAACTGACGCCTGAAGACGCGCGCATCATCGCCAAGCAGCTGTATATTGATATGCTCAAAGCGGGTTACTCCCAAGTTGGGGAGTTTCATTATCTGCATCATCAAACCGGTGGCACGCCGTATCACGATCCCACTGAAATGGCACAGCAACTGCTTTCAGCCGCGAACGATTCAGGCATCGGGTTGACCTTGTTGCCGGTGCTTTACAGTCATTCAGGTTTCGGCGGACAAGCGCCGACGTCTGGGCAGGCGCGGTTCATTCATTCCACCGATGCCTATTTAGCATTATATCAAGCCTGTGACGCTTTGCTGATCGCGCAACCGCAGCATCAATTGGGCGTCTGTTTCCACTCATTAAGAGCGGTGACACAGACGCAAATTGAAGCCGTGCTACAGGCCACACCAGAACAGGCTCGTGTGCATATCCACATCGCCGAACAACAAAAAGAAGTGCAAGACTGTGTTCAATGGAGCGGTCAGCGCCCCGTGGCGTGGCTGCAAGAGCACATTGGTTTAAATAGCCGTTGGTGCCTAGTGCATGCCACCCATTTGGATGACAGCGAGTTACAGGCCATTGCGAGCTCAAACGCCGTCGCTGGTTTGTGTCCGACCACGGAAGCGAATCTTGGCGATGGCATTTTTCCCGGGGTGGCGTTTGAGCAGGCTGGCGGTCGCTGGGGAATTGGTTCTGACAGCCATGTGAGTTTGTCGATCGTGGAAGAGTTACGCACTTTGGAATACAGCCAGCGTTTGCGTGATCAACAACGTAACCGATTGTATCGCGTCACCCAGCCACACGTTGGCGATTACTTATTTGACCAAGCCTTACACGGCGGCAACCAAGCCTGTGACGTGACGCTTGGATTACAGACAGGGAGTCGGGCGGACTTTATGGTGCTGGATGACACGCATCCGTTTATCGCCGCCAGTGAATCGCACGATCTGCTTAACCGCTGGCTATTTGCCTGCCAAGACAATGTTATCAAAGATGTGTTTGTCTTCGGTAAGCAGGTGGTAAAAGACTTTCACCATGAACAAGAAGCGGAGAGTCGTCGCGATTTCGCTAACGTTATTAAAAGAGTGATATACGATGCTTAACTAGCGTCCAAAATGGCCAAACAGCTGGAAACGTGAACCAGGGTGCAATAAGCGTGTGGCGGTGACGATATCATCGCCCGCCCAAGTGCGTCGTTGAATTTGCAAGCAGGGTTCGCTTGTTTCAATCTGCAAATGTTGGCTTTCTTCTTTGCTGGGCATCACGGCTTCTACCAAATGTTCTCCTTCCGTCATGGGGGCGACGCTCATGAGATACTCGTAGGCGGTGTGCTGAATGAAATCTTGCGTAGGGTAGTCCGGCGCCATCAACGCATTGACGACGCGCTCTTCGATCTGGATGGGCAAATCGTTTTCAAAATGCAGCACTGCGGAGCGAAAGATAGCATGACCAGTCCGTAGTCCAAGCATCATGGCTTCTTCGACAGTCGCCTTGCCAGACTCCAGCAACAGCAGTGTCATATGATGCTGATTGCCACGTTCACGGATTTCTTCAGCGATGTTATGCACTTCAAATAAGGCCGAATGCGCCTTTTTCTCCGCCACAAACGTGCCTAAGCCTTGCTGACGCGTAAGAATGCCTTCCGCCGTCAGCTCACGCAGAGCACGGTTAACCGTCATGCGGCTAACGCCTAAACCCTGCACGAATTCCGCTTCGGATGGCACCCGTTGTTTTGCCTTCCAATGGCCGCTTTGAATGCGTTGAATGATCGCGTGTTTCAAGCGCGCATAAATCGGCTGCGGTGTATCGTCCAAGCCATCGAATAAATGCTCAAGTAACGGGTTTTCAGGTTTCGACACAGTGCGCTATCCAAGAATTCAACGAAAGCATTATGGTACTCCAAATGGGCCGTTGGAAAATAGAGCACGATGATGGCCAATGCAATTGCGTAAATATAATCTTTCTCAAAAGGGATTATTTTGATATGTTATAACATTATCAAAACACGTAAATACATTCATACCATGTCATCTACCCACTTAGACCCAAAATGCGTACTAGACGTGCGTAATCTATCCCTGTCTTTAGACCAGAAAACGCTGGTCGATAACATCAGCTTTTCGGTGTATGAAGGGGAGCGGGTGTGTTTGATAGGCGCATCGGGGTCGGGGAAGTCGCTAACGGCTCGGGCGATCAACGGCACGGTCGCGCCGTACATTGAGGTAGCCGGTGATGTGATTGTGAATGGTTTGCCTGTGGCACGACAGCCAGTATTAGCGCGTCGTGCCGAAGCCCGTGTGGCTACCGTGTTTCAAGATACGTTCAGTGCGTTGAACCCATTGATGAGTGTGGGCAAGCAGTTGTCGCTGAGTACCAATATTCAGTCGCGCGACGAGTTACTAGCGCTGCTACAGCAAATGCAGTTGAAAGACGCAGAGTCCTTACTCGCGCGTTTGCCCTCTGAATTATCGGGTGGCCAACGGCAGCGTTTATGCATCGCTTTTGCACTGCTTAGTGGCTCAAACTTACTGGTTGCCGATGAACCGACCACCGCACTGGATGTGCTGAGTCAGCAGCAAGTCATTAAAGTCTTGCGTCAATGTTGTGACGATCATGTGTGCACCCACTCTGAACAGTTACACGGCAGCCCATTGTCGTTGTTGTTTATCACCCATGACATCAGTGTTGCCGCGCAACTGTGTGACCGTGCCATCGTGATGCAGAACGGAAAGATCGTAGAGCAAGGTGCGTTAGCGCAGTTATTGAGTGCGCCACAACATCCCTACACCCAAAGCTTGGTCGCGGCGGCCCAACAAGTCTTTTCGGACATGGCCCAACCCCCAAAAAAGGTTGTTAACGCATGAGTCAGGTGTCTTTTTTACAGTTGGAAGCACTGCGTTATGGCCGTGACCGAGCATCCGATATCATTCCACCATTGAGCTTGAACATCGGTCAGCAAGAGCGCATCGGTTTAGTTGGGGAGTCCGGCTGTGGCAAATCCACTTTGCTGAAGCTCGTGCTCGGCGTGATTCAAGCCCGGTCAGGTCAGATTCATTGCGAAGGCGAGCTGATAAGCATCAAGCCATGGCGCCCGATGAATCATTATCGCAAGTTAGTGCAGTACATTCCGCAAGATCCGCATACGGCCTTACCGCCACACCAAACTGTCGCCACTTTACTGTCTGAACCCATCAAGCGGCTTAAGCTGGGCACCCCTGATATGGCTATGTTGCAGCGCGCGGTAGAGCAAGTGGAGTTGCCACATTCTGTACTGGCCCAAAAAGCCGGAGAGCTGTCGGGGGGGCAAGCCCAGCGTGTTGCGTTAGCCCGTGCTCTGATTATCAAACCTAAATTTCTTCTGGCGGATGAACCCACCAGTGGCTTGGATCTCCCGTTACGTGAGCAAGTCAAAGCTCTGCTTTCGCAGGTATGCGATGAGAATCAAATGGGGCTGTTGGTGGTCACCCATGATATTTCCATGGTGTCAGGGTTATGTGACCGCATGCTCGTTATGCAGCAAGGGCGCATCATCGAAGATCAGCCCACCGTCGATGCCTTGCGAGCACCGAACAATATTTATACCCAACGCCTTCTCGAGGCGGTGCCGACCATTCATGCCAATGCATGGCAACCCTCTTCTTTATTATCGAACTAACTTAAACAAAGGAAATTTTCATGAAGCCAAAGAAAACCTGGTCGTGGATGGCGCTTGCGCTGTCTATCACAGCATTAACGGGCTGTTTTGACGGAAGTGAAGACGCGAAACAGAGCGCCGATGCCGCCGTTCAAACTCAAGACGACCGTTTGAAGCTGGCGATGTTGTTGACGCCTCGTACAGGCCTGTCGCCATTGAGTGATGATGCCTTTAAATTCTCCCGTTGGAGCGTTGGTGAGACCTTAGTATTTTTAAATGCCGAAGGCACGTTAGAACCTAAACTGGCGACCGAGTGGGAGCAGATTACACCGAATGATTGGCGCATTACGTTACGAGAAGGCGTTATGTTTCATGATGGCACGAAAATGGATGCAAGCGCCGTGGCCAATGTGCTTGATAGGGCGGCGAACGCCGCGCCAAAACCACGCATTCTAGACGGTGTGGATTGGACCGTGAAAACCGATGGTGACAACGCGGTCATCGTCAGCAGTAAAGTGCCAGACCCGCTATTGGCGCAACGTCTAAGCAGCCCGCAGCTCACCATTTTAGCGCCAAGCGCTTACGGTGAAAACGGGGCGATCAACCCTGAAAGTACCGCAACAGGCCCGTTTCGTCTGGTCAAATTAAATGGCTCAAGCACAGCCACGGTCGATCGTTTTGATGGCTACTGGGGCGAGCCAGCCAAACTGGCGGGTATTGACGTGAGCTTCGTGCCAGATGGTATCGCGCGTGCATCGGCGTTGCGCACTGGGGAAGCCGATGTGGTTGAGGCGATTCCAGTGTCGCAAGCTCCGCTGCTGGATCCGTCTATGATTCGTGAAGTTGCGATGCCGCGTACCAATACGCTGTATGCGAATATGAACAGCAGCGTCATGAAGGATGCGGGCATGCGCGCAGCGGTGCGTGAAGCGCTTGACCGTCAGCAGCTGATTGATAATGTTTACGAGTCTCGTGCTGACATCGGTGTGGGTTTGCTTGGGCCAGCGCTACCTTGGGCGGCAAAACTACGTCAACCGGTGGCAGCGCCGGTTGCCCCTTCTGATCCAGAGGGCGTGGAGATTGTATTGGGTACCTATACCGACCGAACTGAACTTCCTGAAGTGGCGGTGTATTTGGCTCAGCAATTGACTGAAGCGGGCTTTACCGTCAAGCAAGATGTGCGTGAATACTCGCAAATTGAACAGGATGCATTGGCAGGTAAATTTGACTTGTTCATCTTGTCGCGTGCCACCATGTTGGATCTTGGTGACCCCGTTGCTTACATGTCGAGCGACTTCACGTGTGAAGGTTCCTATAACCTAGCGCAGTTGTGTGACCCGGCGATCGATGACGCCATTGAGGCGGCGTCTGTGTTACCCGCTGGTGAAGCGCGTCAAAAAGCCATCATGAAAGCGGAACGTTTGATCTTGGCAAGCGATGCGGCCATTCCCCTATTGCACGAGCGTGTGATTCAAGGCGAATCAAAGCGTGTTAGAGAGGCCATTTCGGATCCCCGCGAGCGTTTGATTATTTCAACGCAAACTCATCTTGTGTCTTCTGACTCAGCGAAATAAGCGTTTAGCATTTCTATGAAAGCTCGACTACAAACGACGTTACAAGCAGCGGTTAAGACCTTACCTCTTGACCAATCTTGGGCCTTTACTTTGTCTTCACGATTACTGTCCCTTATGGGGATGGTCATCGTGGTGGCAATGCTGCCTTGGCTATCAGGCCAAGACCCCGCGTTGGCATTATTGCGGGCGCGCTACTCAGAGCAAAATCCGACCCCCGAGACCTTAAACGCGATTCGTGAATCCTTGGGCTTAGATCAAGGTCCGATGGCGCTGATGTTGTCTTGGCTGAAGGGGCTACTGCATGGTGATGCTGGCGTGTCATGGGTCACCGGAAAGCCTATATTAGGCGATATGTTGAGCGCGGCAGGGGTGTCCTTGACGCTGATGGGGTTTGCCTTAGGCGTGTCGTTTGTACTGGCTTTGTTACTGTGTATCCCAACCATCCGACGTGGCCTGCGAGGTCAGGCCTATCGTAGCAGTGGCGCATTCGCGGTGCTGTTGACGGCCTTACCCGAATTTGTCTTGGCTTCGATGTTGTTATTGGTCGGCTCAGTGTGGCTAGGATGGTTACCGACGTATGGTTGGAAAGGCATTTCGTATGTGGTCTTACCCGCGCTAGCGTTAGCGATTCCCACCGCGGGTTACCTAGGACGGCTATTGTCCGACAATATCGCACAAGTCTTCACTGAGGCATGGGTCGCCACGTGGAGTGTGGCCGGTGTGAGTCGGTGGCACATCGTTTTAGCGGTGCTTCGCCGTGCCCTGACCACGGTATTGCCCATGATTGGACTGACGATTGTGGCACTGACGGGCAGTGTGGTGGCCATTGAGAAAATCTTCGCCATCCCTGGCATTGGTCGTGCAACGCTTGGAGCGGCGGTGTCGAAAGACGTGCCATCCTTGCAGCTGGGCGTGTTGTTCATGCTCGTGTTTGCCTTCTTTATTGGTATGCTGGTGAATGTCTTGAAGGCGATGATTCTCGGTCAAGCATTGCGTCAGGGGGCCATGCCGATTCCAAAAGAAGCGGATGTCATTCTGGCCAAGAGTACACGTCTGATCCCCGTGTTGTGTTTACTGTTATTGGTCGTTATGACTTGCGCTGGCATCATACGTGATCCTTATTCGGTTGAATTTATGCGCTTACAAGCACCGTCGTTGGCGCTACCGTTTGGTGCCGATGCGATGGGGCGTGATTTGTTAGCACGCTTAGCACACGGCAGTTTCTACACCTGTGTGTTAGCGATCGTCGTGGCGTTGGTGTCTTTGCTTTTGGGCTTTGTTATTGGGCAGTTCCCTCGTTTGATGGCTGGTCCCATTGAAGTCGCGAATGCATTGCCACCGATTTTGAGCGGCCTATTGGTCGCGGCTGTCTATGGTCCTGGGCTGGTGGGTGCCTCCATTGCTGTGATTTTAGTCAGTTGGGCGCCGTTGGCCGCCCATGCTTCAGCACTTACGGCCGAAGTGAAAGCGCGCCCATATGTTCAAATGCTGCCATTAATCGGCGTGGGAGTGATACGTCGCAATGTTTTTTACGTGTTTCCTGCGGTGATTAAACCCCTGTTACGTCATGCGATGTTACGCGTTCCCGGAATCGCTTTAACGTTGGCATCGTTAGGGTTCTTAGGCTTAGGCGCTATGCCTCCAAGCCCAGAATGGGGGCGTATTTTAGCGGAAGGCTTACCCTATATTGAGCGCAGCTACTGGGTTGTCTTAGCCCCTGTAAGCGCCTTGGCATTGCTATCGGTATTGGCCGTCAGCACCGCTAGTGCATTTGGCAACCGTCGATAACAGTATCGGCGGCAAACCGCTCTAAGGTTCACCTTCTTAGACTTTAGAGCGTTGGTCAGCCCTTAAATAACGTGCGAAAAACGTGCATTAAAGTAAATAGTGCTAATGAAATAAGCACTCTGTTGGAATCTCCTAGTTAGTACGTTAACGTCGAAGGCATAGGGTGTATCGAAAGGACGAAGTTCGGGTTTCATATCGGTCAAATGGATTGGCTAAAAACGGATTGAACAGGACACCAACGAACAGAGAGCATAACTTTCAAAAATGCCGCGCGACCTGAAAAGCGACAAGAGTAGGGGCAATCAATATAGGAAGGATGAACAATGGAAAATTACGTTATTGCAACCAATGCGGACTCTAAAGTAGAAGCGTTTTATATTGATGAATCCGGCACAGTAATGCACACATGGCAACTTGATGATTCAAGCAAAACCCAGTGGTCTAAGCCGCAACCGTTACAGGGCACGTGCAGCAAGACTGGCAGCAATGAGCCACTGACAAATGCGACGCGTGTCGAAGCGTGTACCAATCCAAATGGCCAAATCCAAGTGGTTGCCTACACCAAAGAAGGTGGAAAAGATGGCACCTACTACATCTGCTACCAAACGCCGGGATTCTGGAACGGCTGGAATAAAATTACGCAAGAGTAATTAAGTGATCTGATTTTTTAAAAAGCTCCCTATGGTACGCGTCATAGGGGGCTTTTTCGTCATAACCTCGGTCACCAGTCCTTATCGCCATCTTGCAAATACTTCCTTGACGAGTTTATGTCTTACTTGGTTTGGCCTCACGCTATGACGGTTCAAGTATGAATCTGGAATTACGCGTATACTAGTCAGCCATTTACCTGTTTTAGGATCACATATATGTCGCTTCTGTTTGAAGAGCTGGACAGCCAAGACTCGCCGTTAGGTGAAATTTCCCTGCGTAAGCGCCGTATCCCTGCTTTGGGGGATCGTGATATCTATGAAGTGAAACTGGGCGAAGAGTTTTTAATGTCGAGCATGTTTGTCGCGGCGGAAGAAGCTTTATCAACGCTAGGTTTGGCGCAGGTAGAAGGCGAGCAACTAAAAGTCGTCGTGGGTGGCTTGGGGTTAGGTTACACCGCGGTAGCAGCCTTGGCCGATGAACGCATTGCTGAGCTGTTAGTCGTGGACGCGTTAGAAACTGTGATTCATTGGCATCAACAAGAAATGGTGCCCTTGGGCAAAGTGCTTAACGCCGACCCTCGTAACCGCTATGTATTAGGCAGCTTCTTTGACTTGGCCACGGCCCCAGAGACAGGCTTCGACCCGCAGCACGCCGGCAAAAAGTTCGACGCGATTTTATTAGACATCGACCATTCGCCAACGGAATACCTCAACCCTGCTAACGCTGGGTTTTACACCACCGCGAACTTGACCTTAATGGCAAACCAACTGGTTGAAGATGGCGTATTTGCCATGTGGTCGCAGAACCCACCGGAAGACGACTTCATTGCCTTGTTGAAGACCGTATTTGAAACCGTCGAATCCCACTTAGTACCGTTTGAAAACCCATTCCAAGGCGGCATCGCCACCAACTCGGTTTACGTCTGCAAACGCCCGATTCGATAAAGTACAAAACGCTTTGAAGACTCTATTCCATGTGTTTAATTCGCTTGCGCAATCCTCGTGCCTCGGCCACGTCAGCGCGAATTAAGCAACATGGAGTATCGCTACTTATGCGTATGAGCATGTTGCATCCGCGATCAAAGCAACAGCTTTGCCCCGCAGCATCCGAACCGTAGGAGCGCACTCCGTGCTGCGACCTGTACGACCTCGCTGCGCGAGGGAATTCGCATCGCAATCTAGACAACTTTCCTCTAGGTTGCCAGTGCTCCCGTGTTGGTGCTCATTAACCTTATTGCAGACTCTATCCCATGTATTTAATTCGCTTGCGCCATGTCTCATTCTTCGACCATATCTACTTTAAAGAGTGCGCGAATTAAGCAACATGGAACATCGCTAAAATGCCGCGTACGAGCGGATTGTATCCGCGATCAAAGCGGCAGCTTTGTTTAGTTGTACGACCTCGCTGCGCGAGGGAATCAACGCCGCAATCTAGACAACTTTCCTTCTAGGTTGCTAGTGCTCCAGTGTCGGTGTTCATTAACCTTATTGCAGACTCTATCCCATGTATTTAATTCGCTTGCGCCATGTCTCATTCTTCGACCATATCTACTTCAAAGAGTGCGCTCATTAAACAACATGGAACATCGCTAAAATGCCGCGTATGAGCGGATTGTATCCACGATCAAAGCGGCAGCTTTGCCCTGTAGCATCGAATCTCACGTAGGAGCGCACTCCGTGCCGCGACCTGTATGACCTCGCTGCGCGAGGGAATTCGCATCGCAACTAGACAACTTGATCCAGTGTCGGTGTTCATTAACCTTATTGCAGACTCTATTCCATGTATTTAATTCGCTTGCGCCATGTCTCATTCTTCGACCGTCAGCGCTCATTAAACAGCATTGAACATCGCTAATAAACTAAGTCAGAAGATTCGAGGCTTGCACTATCCAGATGATGTGCAGGCTAGGAACAGATGCTGTAAGCATGAAAAGTTGTATATGGCGGTGGCGTTAGCACTTAGTGAGGTCAGGGTATAAAAATAGATCAGATCATAAAGTCTGAGGGAAGCGCTTGCCTCTCTGGTCAAATCACGCTACAAAAGGGTACATTATGAACCAACATAGCGGCGATCAAAGACGATCTGAAGCGGCATAGTCCAAACAGACTCTGATGCTTAGCGAGTTATTTAACAGGGACGTCCCACCATGAAAAAAGCAAATCCTCTATATAGACAACTCAGCCGTTCAACAGTGGGTTATACCCGCAGCTACGCTGCCGTATAACCCTTAATTGTTATACCTACAGTAGACCGGACAACTTATGAGCGATGAACTAATAGAAGAATTAGATCTGGCAAATTCTGGAGCCTTACCTTCGCCGTTTGGTAGGGCGGAGTTTGAGGTGCTTGGATCACCTGCCTCAGTACAATCAAAAAAGGCTGTTCGTGACGAGTATCTCAATGCAATAAGGGAGCAGTTAAAGGAGATTAAATACTTAATGTGACTTGGCTACTTCCGGCCAAAAACAGGTATGAAACCGATGCAAGATCCGATATTGATAATTGTTTAAAACCGATAATTGACGCATTCACTGGGCCGGACGGTTTCTTTATAGATGACTGCCAATTGCGAGGGTTGTATATATGCTGGCGACATATTGAATCAGACAATGAACGGCTACATTTTGAATTTGAATTTCAAGCTGATCAATATTCTTTAAAGGAGGAGCTTGCTTTCATTCAGCTAGAGGGAGCGCTTTGTACTCCTGTAAACTTAAATTGGCCATTAGCTGCCAAGGTTTTGTGGGCAGGGATGCTCAAGTCAAATCAGACAAGTAAAAATATTCTAGAAAAGCTAGGAGTTAGCTACCCTAAAGTTGCAGGTTTTTTAGGTGGTGGGCAACCGTTCCACCGAACTAGAGTCAATGATTTTAAATTATTGCCACTAAGTGAGTTTGCATGTTTGGGTGCAACTAGTGAAAAGGTATAACAAGCAAAGGCAGTGCGACGGAAAAAGCGCCGCGCATGCTTTGGGCGTTATGTTACTTAATGGAGATTGGCATTGATTTCAGATTCTGTACCTTGGAAACAAGAATGTTTAAAAATCGCAGCAAAATTGGCGAAAAGGTATAATCAAAAAAAGTGGTCTGAAAGATCTCTGTTCACTTTAGAAAAAGAAGTCTTCCTGGGCTTGTTTGCACTGAGAAAATTGATGGAGTCAAATAAGGTTACTGATGCTATAAAAAACACTAAAGTTGAATTAGCTATATATCCTGCAAACGATAAGCCTATTACATTATTAAATCAGCATAAATTTTCTGAGCTTTACGATTTGTATGCAGGTCAAAAAGAAGCTATTAGCTATTGGGACATATGTAACCAATTTATTCATAGCTCTATATTTGCACCATTTTTTCCTTTTGGTAAATCACTTGTTGGCTTTTACATTGCATCAGACAGGGCTAAAAAGAAAAAACTGTATTATATTCAGCTAAAAATTTTAGTAGAAATGTTAGAGAGTGTTGGAAATGATTATCCTAAACATATTGAAATTACCTTTAATGAAAAAGCTAAAAATTATAAGGTTGGTTCTGCGTAATTAGTAGCATAAAAAGAAATAAACAAGGACAAAAAACAGCGGGTTTTTATCACTTCATTCCTATTTTAGCTCACTATTTTTGCCTGTTAATTGGGCGTTATGAGTTTTCCAGAAGTTAACCTTCAGAGGTATGAATGTCAGAGCTATTAATGAAAGAAGTAATCACGACAGTAACGTCGAGTGCTGTATTACTTGGGGTAATAGCATATTTGATACGTTCGATAGTTAAGCATATTTTGGACAAAGACTTAAAAGTACATGCAACACAATTGCAAGCAAAAGCAGATGTTCAAATGGCTATTTTCAAAGATAACTTGGAGAAGGAGCGCACAAGGCTTCAAGTTTCATATGGGGGCATTTTTGAACGACAAGCCGATGCAATTATCGAGTTGTATGGGATTGCTTTAGCTATAGAAGGCAGACTTAATGACGGAATTTCAAAGCCAGAAGCAAGAGAAGAACTCCATAACCTAGTCCTCAAGTTACGTGCTTTCTATCATCAAAATAGAATTTTGTTTCCCGAACGTCTTGATCATTTAGCTAAAGATCTGTTGGGTCTCGGTATAAATATTTATTCTGAGTCATCAAATGGAAAAATCCCTAGTGACTTGTACTTTGCTTTGACAGCAACAAAAGATGAAGCAATTCGTGAAATAAGATGTCTTTTATCGACAAATGTGCCATCAAACTCATAACAAAGCGTTTAAGAGAGATTCATGCCGCGTGGCATTTTGGTATGCGGCGAGTTTTGGTGGTGAAAGTGTCTGCGGAAGGTTGGTTTGTGCGGCACTCACCCCTTAACGCGGCGTTAACTCCCCAAAGGACGATCATGCAACCAAGTGATTTAAGGGTGTTTATCCCGAGTAAGGATCACGAAGAATCCCAATCATTCTACAAGGCGTTGGGATTTCAAATGGAGCCTGCCAGTGATGATTTAACTATTTTTAGCAAAGGCCCTTGTACATTCTTTCTGCAAAGATTTTTCAATGAGGAATTTGCAAAAAATCTGATGCTTCAGCTTATCGTGTCAGATATTCAAGAGGCATTTGATGTTATATCTAAAATAAAGGGCATTGATATCAGGTTTGAGCCAATCAAATCGGAGCCTTGGGGAAAGGTCATTTATCTTTGGGGGCCATCAGGGGAGCTGTGGCGTGTCACTGAGTTTAGCAGTTAACAAGTCAATAATGTCACTTTGAACATCGATAGGATGGGAAGAGCATGAAGATGTTAGCCGATGATATTTGGATTTTTGATGGCGAGTCTGTGCCGTTCTTTGGGTTGCCTTATTCCACGCGGATGACGGTGGTTAGGTTGTCTAGTGGCGATCTTTGGGTTCACAGTCCGATCAAGTTGTCGGCGTCCATTATGGAGCAGGTGGACAGTTTGGGCGGCGTTAAATACTTAATCTCGCCGAATCAATTACACCATTTATTCTTGTCTGAATGGATGGCGGCTTACCCTGATGCAGAGGTTTATGGCACAGATGGGGTGATGAAAAAACGCAGTGATTTGTCTTTTCATGCGCCGCTGAATAATTCACAACGTTATGCTTGGGATTCAGACATTGAGCATGAGTTGTTTACTGGCTCGCCATTGATGGAGGAGTGTGTGTTTTATCATAAAGGCTCAGGTACGTTGATTGTGACGGACTTGGTAGAGAACTTCTCGGGGAATGAGTTTAACGGCTGTCAACGTGTGGTGGCGAAAGGTGCGGGTATTTTAGCGCCGAATGGCAAGACACCTTTGGATTGGCGGTTAAGTTTTATCTTTGGTAGGGCGAAAGCCCGAAAACACTTTAATAAAGTGTTGTCTTGGAACCCTCAAGTATTGGTAATGGCACATGGGGAAATTGTCAGCGAAGAGACGGACAGGTTCTTACACAGGTCTTTCAAATGGTTACTGTAGCAAGCCCTTGAATAACCCTGCCAGTCTCGCGGTTAACCCTTATTTCTTAATACGAATCTTGCTGCAAAAACGCTGAAATATCGTGGTACATGTCATCGTGAAGTGCAGGACGTGTGCTTTCGCCATCTCGGCATACGATGCTGTCTCCTGGTGACTCTTCTTCCAAAATGGCTTCTGCACCTTCTTTGCAGAGCTGCATAAAGCTAAAGTGCAGTGCTTCGCTGTAGGTTTTGTAGCGACGTTTTAAAAGCGGAATGTGCTCGGCCAAAAAGCCGGTTTCCAGCTTCTCATCTAAGTCACCGATATCAATGCCGGCAGACAGTAATAACGCTGGCGTTGAGAGGGTTTTTAAGCTGTCAGTCGATAATCCTCGTGCGAGACCAAGGTCCAGTGAGACGATTTTTTGAATACGAGAGTCCTGTAAATTCGATGCGTCAGAAGGCGCTTTTTGTGTCAGGTCCATCTCGTCAATGACGGCTGTGATTCTAGGGTTAGGGTAGCGGTTGTATTGCGCTAACAGCTGCACTGGGTCGGTCTGAGCGCCTGCAAGTAACATAACCGTCCAACCACCTAGGGAATGGCCAATAGCACTGATGCGGTGTTGATCAATAGCGTCTTGCCAAGTGGGGCTCGCCAGCAGCCAATCTAATGTGCGGGTGAGGTCTCGTGGTCGTTGCCACCATTGCTGTGCCGCTGCTTTGTCATGGCTATAAAAGGTGGTTCCGATGTGATCAACGCCAGCCACAATGTAGCCATCTTGCACCAATCGCGTTGCTAGCCAGTTTAAATTACGCCAACTACCACGGTAGCCATGGGAGAGCAGTACCAGCGGAAAGCGTCCTGCTTGCAGGGTGGCTTCTTGTATGACCGAGGTGCCAAGGAAGACGCTGTTTTCAGCGACTTGAGTGATGGGCGATTGGTCTGTGGTTGGATACCAGAGGGTCACTGGCACAGGGCGGTCGGACTCTTTGCCAATCTGAGTTTGAGTAAAGCCCACTTGATAAGAGGGGCTGCTGGCAGACACTTCCATAGCAAACAAAAAACTGATCAGGATTAGAAGGTATTTCATCGCGGGTGACTCCTTAGTGTTAACACGGTAAGTAGCCTCAACTATTAGTGAAACACAGCATGGGGGCGTCCTAAGACCGTACTTAGGACGTCCTCAAACCCGATATAGGACGTGAAAGCGGTGCTAAATCGTGATGATCGTAATTCTTTTAAGCACGATTGAGTCGCATTGGTTAGGCAGCAAGTAAAAAAATGTCTAATGGGCCCAGCTGCTTGCGTGAGCCTTGGCACTAAGCGCGAATTAGCCTAAGTTGTTTAATAAGGTGTCACGGAGGGCGAAGCGTGTATTGTAGAACATGCGCTTACGTCAAACATGTTAGACGCTCGTGTTCGAGCATCACTTATGGCTGAGGAATTATTATGAATAACAAAATTATCGGGATTATATTGATCGCTGTTGGCGCGGCCTTAGCTTTATGGGGATACAACGTTTATGACGCCGCAGGGTCGCAAATTGATCGAGCTTTGAGCGGAGACACGCCTATTGAGGCTTGGCTCGGCATGGTTGGCGGTGCTGTCTGTATCGGCATTGGCTTGTTAAGAATCAAGTAAGACGACCGCTCGTTAGAGTCAGTTGAAACAACATTTTTTCTGACTCTAACGTAGCTAAACGCAGGCTTGGCTCATGTAATGTTTAAGCATCGATGTAATCTAACCCTGTCGCAAGCTGGTCAAAGACAAAGCGTATTCGGGGCTACTGACCGATTTTTTTGTAGCGGATCAGTATGATAAAACGTAGCGCATTTGAATGAAAAGCAGATGCAGTGAAGCCTAATTGCTATTACGAAATACTAGAAGGGTGGTCATGAGTCGCTCAAAGCGCTTGTTAACCTTGCTGGACTTGTTGCGTCAAAGCCGTCGTCCGATAACTGCACGCCAATTAGCACAGCAGCTTAATGTCAGTGTACGCAGTATTTACCGCGATATTGCGACCCTGCAAGAGCAAGGGGCGCAGATCGAAGGCGAAGCCGGTGTTGGTTATCAAATGGCATCGGGCTTTTGGTTACCGCCTCTCAATTTTACGTCACAAGAATTAGAAGCGTTGGTGTTAGGCATGCACTGGGTCACCCGACAGGCAGACCCTGAGCTGGCACACAGTGCGGCGGCTTGTTTGGGCAAAGTGCTGTCTGAGTTGCCGGACGATTTAGCCGATGAGGTGACGCACAACACGCTATTGGTCGGCCCTGCTGCGTCTCTGGCAGATGATGATAATGTGGCGTGTTTGCGTGCCGCACTGCAAGCTGAATTCAAAATCGAGTTTCAATATCAAGATCAAGCAGGGCGTAACAGCCAACGAGTGGTGTGGCCGATGGCGCTGGGCTACTTTCAAACCGCGCTCATGTTGATTGCTTGGTGTGAGACGCGCCAAGACTTCCGCCACTTTCGTGTGGACCGATTGTACGACTTAGTCGTCAAGGACCAAGCTCGCTACCCAACAGCTCGGCGTACGCTGATGAATCAATGGTACGAGCAACAACAGATTCCTAAACCGCTGCCGTTTTAAGCAAAACCCTACTGACAGAAACTGACGCACAGGCGTTTTATGCTGTACTTCTTCTCAATACAGAATGGAGTATCAATATGATGTTAAGTGGTTTCGTACTTTATGTCGCATCCCTTTCCCAAAGCGTCGCGCTATACAGCGAGATTCTCGAGCAGCCACCCACCAGACAATCCGATGATTTTGCGCTGTTTGTCACGCCCGTAGGGCAATCTTTGCGTTTGTGGCAACAGGATAAAGTGATCCCCACGACTAATGCCTCGGCCGGTGGCGCTGAAGTCGTCTTAAACGTCGGCAGTCTAAATGAGCTGCAAGCACAATGGCGTCGTTGGCAGTCACTCGGTTTGCAGCCGATTCAACCCATTGAAACCCTGAGCTTTGGCGAGACTTTCATGATGACCGATCCCGATGGCCATCGTCTTCGTTTGATGAGACTGTCTGTATGAATCAGTGCGCGCTCTGCCAGTGCTGACCATGTCGCCAGTGGTTTAGAGTAATGCTTTATGTAGGTGTGCCATGGCAAAGCATGGCCATTGAAACGCCTGAGTGCAGGAGATTGGGTGGCGTATTACTCGCGCACCCAAACGCTCGGCGGACAAATCAAACTGGGTATTTCCTATCAAGTAGAAATGGGGCCTACATTTAAACCTTAGTATCGCTCGATTCCAGGTGTCTAATTCGCTTGCGCCAAGTCTCACTCTTCGATCTTATCTGTTTTTAAAAATGCTCGATTCAAACACATGTTGAAGCGCTTGCGTAAAGTTGGTCGTTAATTGTAGGTCGAGTGCTTTTTCTGGGATGGTCAATAGGCAGTCATTGAATTACTATAAGGGATGGTTATTTAATGCTCGTAAATTGAGCAGCGGATATTTTGTGCATAGGGATGTTATGAAGGGACGTACATGTTTGATTAGGAATCGGTTGGGGCTTTTATTTCTGCTTCTAATCAGTCTGGCAGGCACATCCCATGGACAGGATATCTTAACGCCTGAAGAACGACTATGGCTGGATCAACAGCCTGTGATTCGCTTTGCACCCGCACCCAACTTCCCCCCAGTTGAATTCTTTAATGAAGATAACGAATATCAAGGTATTACGGCTGACTTTATTAAAATAATCGACCAACAACTCAATCTAGGGCAGAAGCTAAAGATCGTCCAGCTTAAGGATTGGGGCGAAGTCATGTCTGAAGGGCGCTCGCGTGGAATAGATATGTGGGGCGCTGCTGAGAAAACCGCAGCACGTAGTCAGTATATGCAGTTTACCGAGCCTTATATACGCTTGCCCGCGGTGATTATTGTGCGTCAAGAGTTTGCCGGTGACGGAATAGAGGCGCTCGTAGGCAAAAAAGTCGTCGGTATCGAAAATTACGCATCCTATGAACATTTGCAAGAGAACTACCCGCAACTCAATGCGTTAGGTGTCCCGGATATAGAGGCTGGGCTGCGGATGGTCTCTTATGGGGCAGCCGATGCCATTGTCGCGAACAACGCGGCGGCTATTTACTATATTGAAAAAAATGGTCTGACGAATCTTAAAGTAATCGGGGAGTCAGGTTTTGAATGGAATTTACGCTTCGCAGTAAGAGATGACTGGGCACCGTTGTTGTCCATTATGCAAAAAAGCTTAGACAGCATTACGGCGTTGCAGAAACGAGATATATATCGTTATTGGATTAATTTAGATTCATCAGATGGCTGGAAATTCACGAAAGACTATATGTTGATCGCCATGGCTGGCGCTCTGATGGTTATTGTATTGGTTCTATTTGGCTGGGGGTGGCGGAAAAGAGCGGCAGTGAATATGCAGCGGCTCACTCAGCGAATTGAAGAGCAAAAAAAGATAGAAGAAGAACTAAAAAATCTGGCCACGACCGATGAGTTAACCGGCACCTACAATCGCCGTGCTATTTTGGAAATCGCACAAACTGATTATCAAAAGTGTCTTGATGAAGGACAACCCTTTAGTGTGTTGCTGATGGATATTGATCACTTTAAGCAAGTGAATGATCAATACGGTCATGAAGTGGGGGATCGGGTGATCAGGGCTATTGTAAATGTCTGTAGCGATATATTGAAGGTCAAGAAAATCGGTCATATCGGTCGCATTGGCGGCGAAGAGTTTGTGGTTCTCCTTCCAATGATCGACCACATAGAGGCACATTCAGTGGCTGAACAGCTAAGGCAATGTGTCGAAAAAGAGCCTATCCAATGTGTCGAAAATACTTGGTACAGTGCAACGGTTAGCGTCGGTTTGGCGTCTCTGGAGCACTCTGAAAAGTTTGACGAATTGTTAAATAGGGCGGATATGGCTATGTATCAGGCAAAGAAAGCGGGCCGTAACCGTGTGGCCGTTTCGCAAGAGCTTGTCGCTGGCTAATCATTGCTTTGCAGGCTCTATCCCACGTATTTAATTCGCTTGTGCCATGTCATTCTTCGACCTTATCTATTTTTTAAAAGAGCGCGAATCAAACACATGTGAAATCGCTATTTACCACGTATGAGCGGATTCCATCCGCGATCAAAGCGACAGCTTTGCCCTGCAGCATTGAACCTCACGTAGGAGCGCACTCCGTGCCGCGACCTGTAAGACCTCGCTGCGCGAGGGAATCAACGCCGCAATCTAGGCAACCTTCCTTCTAGGTTACTAGTGCTCCAGTGTTGGTGCTCATTAACCTTATTGCAGACTCTATTCCATGTGTTTAATTCGCTTGCGCCATGTCTCATTCTTCGACGCGTCAGCGCTCATTAAACAACTTGGAATATCGCTAATATGCCGCGTATGAGCGAATTGTATCCGCGATCAAAGCGACAGCTTTGCCCTGCAGCATTGAACCTCACGTAGGAGCGCACTCCGTGCCGCGACCTGTAAGACCTCGCTGCGCGAGGGAATCAACGCCGCAATCTAGGCAACCTTCCTTCTTGGTTACTAGTGCTCCAGTGTTGGTGCTCATTAACCTTATTGCAGACTCTATTCCATGTGTTTAATTCGCTTGCGCCATGTCTCATTCTTCGACGCGTCAGCGCTCATTAAACAATTTGGAATATCGCTAATATGCCGCGTACGAGCGGCTTGTATCCGCGATCAAAGCGATAGCTTTGTTCTGTTGCTAAAAAAGAAAGAAACGCTCTAACCTCGCTAGCTCCCATTTGATTGGACTGTATAAATATACAGTCTATTTTTGCTTTATCAAATCGAATGCGCATTTTTATGATTTGAATACCGTTCAGTTTCTCGGTCTGTCATAGAGGTGTCAGCGAAAGTGTATTAAGATCAATAACTAACCAATGACACAGTCAGAATAACGTGCTGTGGACAACTGATATAACGCGCATTCTCGATTTCATGTTTTGAATTTCTATGGGATAAGCCAGAAAAATGTTTTTAAAACAAATCATTAGAAATTTTGATTTGGGATTTCTGGAGCCGCCTAAACACGCATGCGCACTATTAAGCTGTATACGCTATAGGAGAGATCGTGGGTAGATTGAAAGATAAGATTGTTTTAGTAACTGGTGCAGCTAGAGGTATCGGTCAGGCGGTGTCAGAGCTTTTTTGTGAAGAAGGTGCCACCGTAATCCTTAGTGATATTAATGATGAGTTAGGCCAAAAGGTTGCTACTGATATTGGTGGTAAGGCTGAGTACCATCATTTAGATGTTTCAAGTGAAAAGGATTGGGAAGAAACCAGTAACTATATCTTAGAAAAATATGGAAAACTGGATGTATTAATTAATAATGCCGGAATCACAGGGTTTCTTGAGACTTCAGGCCCACATGACCCAGAACATTTAGATATTGATAGCTGGAACAAAGTACATAGTGTCAATTTAGATGGTGTTGCTTTTGGTTGTAAAGAGGCCATCAGATTAATGAAAGGTTCAATTTCAGCAAGTATTGTAAATTTATCATCTCGCTCGGGTATGGTTGGCATTCCGGGAGCGGCGGCTTATGCATCAAGTAAAGCTGCGATAAGGAATCACACTAAAACAGTGGCCTTATACTGCGCAGAAAAAGGTTACCCTATTCGCTGCAATTCTATACACCCAGGTGCAATTTTAACTCCAATTTGGGATGCGATGTTAGGTGAAGGAGAAGTAAGAAAAGCCGCGATTAAAGGCATCGCTAAAGATGTGCCTCTCGGCACTATGGGTGAGGCTAAAGACGTAGCGTATGCAGCCTTATATTTGGCGTCTGATGAATCAAAATATGTTACGGGAATTGAGCTAAACGTAGATGGTGGTATCTTAGCAGGTAGTGCGGCGGCACCATCACAAGAATAGCGTATAACAAGCAGCTGCAATCTGACTCCGCAAACTGCCACGCTTTTTGTTCCAAAAATCCCGCCGGCTTACTACGCAGTTGAGCTGAGCGTTATACAAAAACTAAGAGCAACTGTTGGATAGACTTATTATGAACACGCCACTAACATCTGATGAAGTTCTAGATATCATAAAAAATCACTATAATTTGGGTGATATTGACTACTGTATGTTTCTTCGCCGCGGTTTCAATGACAGCTATGTCTTGGAAGTCGGGCGCGAGAAATACGTATTTCGAGTGTATTCAAAGGATAAATACTACATTGAATCCGAGGACGATTTTAGATTTGAATTAAGCTTAATCAAACATCTACATGAAAATGATGTGCCGGTAGCCGCTGCAATACCGACTGCAAAAGGAGAATTGCTAGGGGCAGAACAAACCAAAAATGGGCAACAAGTCTTTGCATTGTTTCAGTACGCTGAGGGATTTCCAATTAGTGGAGATTCTGTAACCGAAGCGCAAAGCTTTCGAATGGGGGTTGCGCTAGCGAATTTGCATCTTAAATCTAATTCTTTTGAATCCCAATACACACGCTATAAGCTAGATTTAAAATACTTAGTAGAAGAACCTTTGCGATTAATTTCTGAAGGAGAGGATTGTGCTGAACCCCACGAATTGATAAAGCGAGGTCAATACGTTTTAGGGAAACTACAACCGATAGAGTCATATATTAATCGTCTTAAAAGCATTGGAACAGATGGAGACAAGTTTGGAATAATTCACGCTGACATGCATTTAGGTAATATACATTTTCGAGGCGAGGAGCTTACAATCTTTGATTTTGACCATTGCGCTTACGGTTGGCGTGCATATGATCTAGCCATATCTAATGGGCTTCCAAAGGCTCAAAAAGCTTCAATGATTGAGGGCTATGAGAGCAGGCGTCCACTTAGTAAGGAAGAACGAGATAGTTTGCAAGATTTAGGTCATCTTAGAAGCCTTTGGGACATCGGTGATATGTTAGCCACTCAGAATCTTAGAGAAGAGTAGTGCATAACAAAAAGTTCCACCCGACAATTTATCGCTGCCCGAATTGCCAAGCTCGCAAGCTCCATTTCACGGCAATTAGGCAATCGAATATATTGCGAGTGAACTTGGCGTTAGCTTTCTCAAGGAGATTATATGAGGCAAAGAGTTACTGGGTTTGACCTTGCAAGAGCATTGGCAATTTTCGGCATGGTCATTGTTAATTTTAAAATTGCCATGAACGCTGAAACTGGCAACCTGTTATTGATAAGTTTTGCTGGGCTTTTTGAAGGTCGAGCATCGGCCTTGTTTGTTATTCTTGCAGGTGTTGGCGTGACATTTCTGACCAATAAAGCAAGAGAGTCTAGTGATGGGGCGCTTGTATTAAAAAATCGTTTATCGCTGATAAAACGCGGGCTACTACTGATTGCGATCGGTCTTGTATACACTCCAATATGGGAAGCTGACATCCTCCATTTTTATGGCTTTTATTTTTTAATAGCTGCGGCCATATTTACAGTTAACGACAAAGTCTTACTATTTATATCGGCAATTATCATGCTGGTATTCCCAGTCTTAATGCTGTTTCTGAATTATGAGCAGAACTGGGATTGGTCAACATTAACGTATGAAAACTTTTGGTCATTCGATGGAATGATTAGGCATATAGTATTTAACGGCTTTCACCCCGTCTTTCCCTGGGCAGCATTTTTGATATTTGGGATGTGGCTGGGGAGGCAGGATTTATCCCAAAGCTTGATGAGAAAAAAGTTGCTTGCTTTGTCACTCATCACTTTGCTTGTCACCGAATGTGGTTTTTATCTGATAAGAGGAACTATCGGTGATGGTAGTGCGCTTGAAATGACATCTGAAGAAGTAACATTTCTGTTTTCAACATCGATTATACCTCCATTGCCCCAATACATAATCTCTGCTGGCAGTTCCGCCGTTGTTGTGCTAGTTGCTTGCTTATACTTTTCAGATAGATTTTCTGAAAGCAACATCAACAAATGGCTGTACAAAACAGGACAATTGTCTTTGACCTTGTATGTTGCTCACGTCATTGTTGGTATGGGTACCCTTGAGTCAATTGGTCGGTTAGAAAATCAGACAATAAACTTCTCACTACTTAGCGCATTAATATTTTGTGTTTGCGGGATAGTTTTTAGTGTTGTATGGCTTAAGTTTTTTAAAACTGGACCGTTAGAATGGGTTTTCCGTAAAGTAGCAAGCTAACAATGCATTGCAGCGGACAAGCCACTGAATGCGGCGTTCAAATAAGCCGCTTTGCGGATTTTCCCCTGATTCCTTAGAGCTACACAGTTAGCCGTCATGAAGCTTGCTACACACAAAGTGATAGAATAGTGTCACTTTGATATTCCTTTGGAGCAGCTCTAATGAAAGTAGAGCTCGTTACATCACTCAAACGCCAAGCGACTAAGATACTTGCTGATCTCGACGACACTAAAGAACCAGTGTTAATTACTAAACACGGTAAGCCTTCTGCATATCTGGTTGATGTTGATGATTACGAGTTTATGCAAAATCGTCTGATGATTCTGGAGGGGATAGCACGAGGTGAGCGCGCATTAGCTGATGGTAAAGTGGTGAGTCATGATGATGCCAAGGACAAAATGTCAAAATGGTTGAAGTAATCTGGACTGAATCTGCGCTATCTGACCTCAACGATATTGCAGAATACATCGGCTTGAAAATGTTGTCGCAGCTAAGCAATGGGGCCAAATTAGTTTTCTCTAAAGTTGAACGCCTTGAAACCTTTCCTGAATCGGGTCGTATTCCGCCAGAATTAGAGCAGTTAAATTATCGTGAAGTTGTCGTTAATCCATGTCGTGTTTTCTGTAAACAAGACGGTGAAAAAGTATTTATTCTGTTTGTTATGCGTGCTGAGCGAGATTTGCGTAAATTCCTGTTAAACAAGCAATAACCTTTGATAATGAGCGCGGTTAACAAACTGCTCAAGAAGAATTCGCAACGTGTTGCTTTGAGTGCTTAAGGCGGTATGCGGCAGCTTTTGTATTGGGTTGCTCAAACCTTAACGATCCATGGTGGCAGTCGTGATGTGGATCTATGCGATATCAAAGAGTTAGAGTGTTTATAAGACGATTACTCTTTAATGTGGCGTGAAATCTAAAGGCAGTGATAATGAACAAAGCGGTGCAAGAACGGTTCGATGAGTACCCTGAAGATGCGCGATTGTGTCTGGAAGCATTGCGCAGTTATATCTATGAATTGGCTGATGCGTTGGCTCTTGGGCAGGTCGAAGAGTCTTTAAAATGGGGTGAGCCGAGCTACCGTGTGAAATCAGGCAGCCCGATTCGTATGGATTGGAAATCAACATCGCCACAGTATTGCTGTTTGTTCTTTCATTGCCAAACCAAGTTGGTCGATACGTTTCGCGCGTTACACGGCGATGAGTTGGTGTTTGAAGGCAATCGCGCCATTGTCTTAGATCTATCTCAGCAGATTCCAGAGTTTGCCATCAAGCATTGCTTAGAGCTGGCTTTAACCTATCACCAGCGAAAGCATTTACCACTTTTGGGGGCTTAGCAGGGGTCAAAAAAGCCCTTCAATATTGCCTTGTTCATTGAGGCGAATGCGGTTAGCGGCGGGTTCTCGTGGTAGCCCAGGCATGGTCATGATGTCTCCGCAAACGACGACGACAAAACCTGCCCCTGCGGACAGATGGACTTCTCGAATCGGTACAACATGTCCACCGGGTGCACCTTTTAACGAAGGGTCGGTTGAGAAGCTGTATTGTGTTTTGGCGATACAGACGGGCAAATGACCGTATCCAGACTGTTCCAACATATTAAGATGATCGCGCGTTTTTTGGTCGGCAGTAATGTCGTCGGCGCGATACAGACGCGTGGCAAGCGTGTGGACTTTGTCCCATAAGCCTAGGTCATTGTCATAAAGCGGCTGGCAAGTGGGCTGTTCTGTTTGGGTTAAGCCTACGACTTGCTGGGCGAGGGCTTCGGTGCCTGCGCCGCCGTCAGACCAGTGTGAGCAAATCTCGGCGCTTACGCCATGGGATTTGGCGATGTCTCGGATCAGTTCTAGCTCCGCGTCGGAGTCGGTGGTGAAGCGGTTCACGGCGACCAGTACGGGCACGTCAAACTGCTTCATATTCTCAATGTGTCGAATCAGGTTATCGCAACCCGATCGAACGGCGTCGATGTTTTCCGTATCGAGCGCTTCTTTGCTCACGCCGCCGTGCATTTTTAAGGCTCTGACCGTGGCGACAATGATGGTCGCATCGGGAGTCAAGCCTGCGCTGCGGCATTTGATGTCGATAAATTTCTCTGCACCGAGGTCGGCACCAAAGCCAGCTTCGGTGATCACGTAATCGGACAACTTCAATGCGGCTCGAGTGGCAATCACCGAATTACAGCCATGGGCAATATTAGCGAATGGACCGCCGTGGACAAAGGTTGGGTTGTGTTCGAGGGTTTGTACTAGGTTGGGCGCTAGGGCCTCTTTTAACAATACCGACATTGGGCCGGGGGCTTTAAGCTCTTTGGCCGTAATAGGTGTTTCGTTGCGACGGTAGCCGACGACGATGTTGCCCAAGCGCTGCTCTAAGTCTTTTAAGTCACGAGCAAGGCAGAAGATCGCCATGACTTCCGAGGCCACGGTAATGTCAAAACCATCTTGGCGTGGGAAGCCATTATTGGGCCCGCCCAGTGCGCAGGTGATTTGACGTAAGGCTCGGTCGTTCATGTCCATGACGCGTCGCCATACAATGCGCCGCTGGTCGAATTCCAGCTCGTTTCCCCAATGAATATGATTGTCAATTAACGCTGAAAGTAGGTTGTGCGCGGTACTGATGGCGTGGAAATCACCCGTAAAATGAAGGTTGATGTCTTCCATCGGAACGACCTGCGCATAGCCACCGCCAGCCGCGCCGCCTTTCATGCCAAAGCAGGGGCCAAGACTCGGTTCGCGTAAGCACGCTGAGGCATTATGGCCCAGCCGGTTGAGTGCGTCGGTTAGTCCTACCGTCGTGGTGGTTTTGCCTTCGCCTGCGGGGGTGGGGGTAATGCCTGTTACAAGAATGAGTTTGCCATCGGGTTTGTGTTCAAGTGTTTTTAGGTAGGTTAGGTCGACTTTGGCTTTGTGGTGTCCAAATGGCTGTAAAGCGCTTTCTGGAATGCCAAGCTTTTCGGCGATGTGCCGGATCGGCTGTAATGACGCTGCTTGAGCGATGTCGATATCATTCATAGTGCTCACCTCTACGGCTAAACCAACGGGTAAAGATAACGCGATAACGTTAGCTGGAAATAAAAGTATTAGTGTAGTGCATCGAAAAGAAGCTCGCCTACTTGGTAGATCAATGAGTTAGTACTCAGGTGGGCGAGATAAATGAAAGGGGCGAGTCGCCCCTTTATAAGCGTGCTTTAAGGTGTTTCTTTCGCTTGGATATGCAGTTCACCCACTTGCAAATTCACCACTTCGACAAGGGTACCTTTGGCGATTGGGGCGCTGGTGACTAAGCGCCATTCAATGCCAGAGAAGCGGTAAGTCACTTTTTTATCAGGCGCAACGTCTTCGGGTAGTACAAAGCTGTGTCCGATTAAGTCGCTGCTGACGGTGGTGTGCTCTGAGGTTTGTTGTGCCCGTTTCATAATGGGCCACAGTACGATGCCCGTTAGCAGAGTGTAGACCGTGGTAGCGATCAGAGCCCATTGCCACGTGGTTGGGATCCATTCCATGTACATCGACAGGGAGGTCAACAACAGTGCCAGCCCTGCAAATAAGAGTACAAAGGTACTGATTCCCAATACCATGACTTCCACAGCGAGCAGCACGAGTCCTAAGACAGCGAGTGCTTGAACGAGGTGAGTGGCAATAAAATCCATTACGCTTGCTTATTCAGTTGGCTAATAATAGAGGTGGCTTGAGCAACAAGAGAGCCAGCGTCCGTTGAGCTATCCGGTAGGATGACCATGGACGATTCTTTCGCAATCGCGTGCTTCGCTGCAATAGCTTTAGTGGCTAAGTCGAGTTGAATGGCTTTTTGACCACTTTCAGTATTGGCTGATTCACCGACGGTACGTATCGCAGCCGCTTGTGCATCGGCAACGGCGATGATGGCTTTGGCTTCACCTTCAGCGCGCAGAACCTGCTCTTCTTTATCGGCTTCAGCGGATAAAACGACTGACTGTTTCTGACCTTCTGCTCGGTTGATCGCCGCTTGGCGGTCACCTTCAGATTCTAAGATCTGCGCACGTTTCACACGTTCCGCTTTCATTTGGGCTTCCATCGCTTCCATGACCGATTGTGGTGGAATGATGTCTTTGATTTCGTAACGCAGTACTTGGATACCCCACGGGCCAGCCGCTTCGTTGATGGCCGCGACAATATTGGTGTTCAGTGCATCACGCTCTTCAAAAGTCTTATCCAGCTCCATTTTACCCAATTCAGAACGCATGGTTGTTTGAGACAATTGAGTGACGGCAAAAACATAGTCATCGACACCATAAGTCGCTTTGTACGGATCAAGTACACGAAAGTACAGCACGCCATCGACATGTAGGGAGATATTGTCCTTCGTGATCGCGCCTTGTTTCGGCACATCCACGGCTTGCTCTTTCAAAGAACGATCCGCGCCGACACGATCAATAAATGGGATTAAAAAGTTCAACCCCGCTTCTTTAGTGGAACGGAACTTACCAAAGCGTTCAATTAAGTAAGCTCGGTTTTGTGGTACAAAAATAATTGAGGATTTAAGCAGTATTAGAGCGAAGATTAACAGCACGACGGGCACTGTAAAAAAGGTATTAATGAGAAACTCGATCATATCCATGGCGTTGGTTCTTTCCTAAGTTAATAAATAAGCACCCTGAGTTTACTGTGCTTATGAGGGCAAAGATACCACTTAATTGGTCAATGAAATGGGGCTTAATATTCAGTCAATAGACTGAATCGTGTTCTGTATTGGTGCGTCCTAGATCGATCGTGCTTTAAGGATTGGCGTTCAAATAATTGACTTATCGGTCAATTAGTTAAGCTGGTGTCAGTTATATTTTGAGGTAATGAATTGAATACTGGGACTTTCGTCTCATCAAAGCCACTTAAAGAAACTTTTGTTTCACTTTGGCATGGGTGTTGCAAACTTCGTTTCATATTATCCATAGATGAAGCGAGGACGCCTGACAATGAAAGCCCTTAAAAAACTGCTTGGCAAAACTTTAATCGCAACCGCTTGTATGACCGCAGCCATGACGGCAACCGCGGATGTGCTAAGTGATATTAAATCTCGTGATGAGATTCGAATTGCGGTACCACAAGACTTTCCCCCGTTTGGCTCCGTTGGCGCGGATCTAAAGCCCCAAGGCATTGATGTTGATATGGCGCATTACATTGCTGATCAAATGGGCGTGGAGTTGAAAATTGTGCCGGTTACTAGCGCAAACCGTATTCCGTACCTGCAAACCAGTAAGGTTGATCTAGTTATTTCAAGTTTGGGCAAAAACCCTGAGCGTCAGAAAGCGATTGATTTTTCGACACCGTATGCGCCGTTCTTTCTCGGTGTGTTTGGTGAGAAAAGTGTCTCAGTAGGAGAGCTTCAAGATCTATCAGGCAAAACGGTCGGTGTGACGCGAGGCTCTGTAGAAGACTTAGAGCTAGAAAAGAATGCCCCGACTAGCGTGAATATTCAGCGTTTCGAAGATAACAACACCACACTCACCGCTTACCTAACAGGTCAGGTTAACTTGATAGCGACGGGTAATTTGGTGGCAACGGAAATTGCGAAACGCAAACCAGCTCGAGCACCAGAAGCGAAGTTTATGCTAAAAGACTCGCCGTGTTACATCGGTATGGCGAAGGGGGAAGCTGCGCTGCAAAGCGAAGTGAACGCCATCATTGCGAAAGCATTAGCCGAGGGCAAGCTCAATGACATTTCAATGAAATGGCTAAAAGCGCCGTTACCAGCAGGCTTTGGTGTGTAAGGCGTAGGCTATGCTGAATTTTTCGGACTTATTGCCGTATACCGATGTGTTCCTTGGTGGTCTGCTGACCACCATCGAACTCACTCTATTGACGACGTTTTTAGGGGTGATGGTGGGCACGCTGTGTGCGTCGATCCGTCAATATGGAAACAAGGCCAGCCGTCGAGTGGTGACGGCTTACGTGGAATTGATTCGTAATACACCCTTTATTGTGCAGTTGTTTTTTATCTTTTTCGGTTTGCCATCGATCGGTTTTTTACTGACGCCATGGCAAGCCAGCATCATTGCGTTAACGATTAATTTAGGTGCCTACAGTACTGAGATTATTCGTGCTGGATTGAGCAATATCCCTAAAGGGCAATGGGAAGCGGCTAAGGTGTTGGGGATGAACTTTCGCCAAACTCTGATGCGCGTGGTATTCACCCCAGCGTTTGAAAAGATTTATCCAGCGTTAACCAGCCAATGCATCATTGTGATGTTGGGCTCGGCGGTGTTGTCACAAATTTCGGTTCAAGATTTAACCTATGCCGCCAATTTAGTTCAGTCGCGCAATTTCCGAGCTTTTGAAAGCTATGTTGTAACGGCGTTGATGTATTTAGGTTTAGCCATGTTAATGCGCTATGTCTTTAGCTTAATCGGCAAGCGTGTGTTCGCGTATCGGGAGGTCCGATGATTGATTTTTCGAACTGGGACATTGTGCGCAATTTGTTGTTTGCGACTCAGTGGACAGTGTTGCTTTCGCTGGCTGCATTTGTGTGCGGATCCAGTGTGGCTTTATGTTTGAGCGCGATTCGCTTGACCCGCAATCCGGTCATGGTGCGTTTTGTTAAGGTCTACATTGAACTGTTTCAAGGCACGCCGTTGTTGATGCAGATGTTCTTGTGCTTCTTTGGTTTATCCATGATGGGTTATGAGATTTCCGCATGGGGGGCCGCTATTCTGTCACTGACGCTCTTTACCAGTGCTTTTTTAGTCGAGATCTGGCGTGGTTGTATCGACACCTTACCGAAAGGGCAATGGGAAGCCAGCCGAGTATTAGGCATGAATTTTTTGCAGACGCTGCGGTTCATCATTTTGCCACAAGCGATGCGTGTGGCTTTTGCCCCGACAGTCGGCTTTTCTGTGCAAGTGGTGAAAGGCACGGCACTTGCGTCGGTCATTGGTTTTGTTGAGTTAACCAAGGCGGGCACTATGTTGAATAACGCAACCTTTGAGCCGTTTAAAGTCTTTATTTTCGTGGCGCTGATCTATTTTGCCTTGTGTTACCCGCTGTCACTTTTCAGCCAGTTTTTGGAGAAGAAATACCATGTCGCTCGTTAAGCTTGATCAAGTCCATAAATACTATGGCGACTTCCATGTACTCAAAGGCATCGATTTAAACATTAAGGCTGGCGAAGTCGTGTCGATCATTGGCAGAAGCGGTTCTGGCAAAAGCACACTGCTACGTTGCATTAATGGTCTTGAAGAATATCAGCAAGGTGGGATTTCGGTAGACGATAAAGAGGTGACATCAGAAGACATTCAAGTCCGTCGTTTGGCGTTGAGCGTTGGTATGATCTTCCAGAATTTTAATTTGTTTCCGCATCTAACAGTCGGCGAAAACATTATGCTTGCGCCGACCATTGTGTTGAAAAAGTCAAAGAGTGATGCTGGCACGATCGCCAAGGCAATGCTCGAAAAGGTGGGGCTTGGGGATAAGTTTGACAGTTATCCAGAGAAATTGTCCGGCGGACAGCAGCAACGTGTGGCGATTGCTCGAGCGCTGGCAATGAACCCCAAGGTTTTGTTGTGTGATGAAATCACGTCAGCATTGGATCCTGAATTAGTGGGTGACGTATTGAAAGTTCTGGAACAGTTGGCCGCAGAAGGAATGACGTTGGTGTTGGTAACCCATGAAATGAACTTTGCGCGTGATGTGGGCAATCGAGTGGTGTTTATGCATCAAGGCAAAGTCTGGGAACAGGGTGATTCGAAAACACTCTTATCAGAACCTAAGACAGAGGAACTGAAACAGTTTATCGGGGCGGTATTGTAGGTAAAGTGCCAGTATAGCAACAGGCTATTTATCGCCACACTGGCCTTGAAGATTAGCTCAATGGATCGCTTCGAGAGTTATTAGTCATCTAAAGACACGACTAGGAAGTCAGTCTTAATACTCTTAACTAGTTTGGGAACATGGCTCGTTAGGTTGCTGAGTAGGTCATGATGATGACCGCAGACAACTAGGTCGATCTCTTTCTCTGCGACGATGTTGGCAATTTGGACATGAAGGTCGCCGATTAGAGCTTTAATATCGTTAATCGGATAACCGCTCTCTACCGCAAGGTCTTGTAAGCGTTGCTTGATCTGCTGTTTCTCTGATTTACCTTCCAAGATATGGTCTTTGTCGACATAGACAATCGACAGCTCACTGAGATCGGGGGTGGCTTGGGCAATGGCTTTTTTGATGAGTTGAGTACTTGAGTCGCTTAAATCTACGGCAACGAGAATATGGTGGTAGCTCATAATGTAACTCCTGCTGTTTGCTTTATTCCTAGAGTCTAGCAGGCCATGGCGTATTCGCTGCTGGTAAACGCAAGTTCCCCCCTTTTCTTAATTTATTGCTCGATATATTCTTAGTTGAGGTACTGAAGTGCTAACTATCTCGAGTTTCAGGTTCTAACTTCAGTGTTTCAACACCCGAGCATGTTTTCGATCATTACAGCGTGGTGTTCAGGGCATCAAATATTACTTGGACGTTCCGTTGTATTGGCCGCATACATCATATGCTCTTCGACGTTAAGCCGTCTAAGACGAGCGTGTTTCCCTCAAATATAATAATGATATCCGTAATTAGGTAATGACTCTGCGGTATCACTCGATTGTGTTCTAATGAAATTGTGGGATAATCTCCTGCCCACTTCAGGAATGACTAATAAAGAGGTGGTTGCTGTAAAGCGGATATAGAATCAATGGATTGAGTGATTATGTTAAGTCAGCTATACCCAATATTTATTATTGGCGCTTCTCTATTTTTGTACTCTGAATACCAGAGTTCGCAAACGAATAAAGTTGCGACCACCGTGGAGTCTCGTCGCGCTGTCGAGTTTCAAAACAGTGAGTCTTCTCATCCCCGCCAGATAGCCACCTCACCTATCAGAGTTCAACATCAGCCTGCTTTTCAATGCGATGGTCGACAGCATTGTCGTCAAATGAGATCGAGAGCAGAGGCCGAGTTTTTCTTAGCGAGCTGTCCAGATACGAAAATGGATGGCGATCATGATGGTATTCCCTGTGAAAGGTATTTCTAGTTTAACGCCGATGGCATTCAATAAGACAAGGATAAAAAATTGAAGGAAGAGATGCAGCATCAGTGGGTCGCAGGTTTTTGGCGGCGCTTAGTGGCGATACTGATTGATATTATAATCGTTGCCATGATTGGTTTTGGGCTTGGTTTATTTGTCGGCGATTTCTATGCCCAGATGGGCCACTGGTCTAGCTTGGTCGGTTTTTTCTTAGCGCTAATGTACTTTGGCATTATGAACAGTGCGATTGCTGGAGGTCAAACACTCGGTAAAAGGCTCGTTAAAATATGTGTGGTCGATGGCGATAATGCGCCCATTTCTCTAGGCCGATCGCTGATGCGTTATTTGATCGTTGGGGTGCCATTTCTCCTCGATCAGCTATTATTTATGCTAGTGCCTGCTGGTTCTTATCTTATTTACCCTGTGGCTTCGATTGTCTTTGGGGGAATGCTGACCACGGTGTATTTATTCGTATTCAATAGACATACTCGTCAGTCGTTACATGATGTAGTAACCAAGACCTATGTTGTGGATTTGTATGCACAGAAGGCACCATTAGAAAGTGTTTGGCGGTTGCATTTTGTGGTTGCTGCGGCATTGTTTTTAGCCGCGTCAACGCTGCCTTATATGATCAGTCTAGTGCCTCAACCGGTCATCAATGAGAGCACATTGCGCGTGAGGTCTGTTTTACTTCAGGAAGCTAATGTCGTCGATGTTGAACTTAATGACGGCCTTGCTTCAGTCGCGATGAGTGAAACGGATGAACAAACGATTAGCTATATCGAAAGTAGGGTGTATTTGGGCGTTAATAAAGTCGGGGATGAGGCGTTTGCCAATCGATTGGCACTGACCATTCTTGAACAGTATCCCGAGGCAAATCAGAAAGATCTTATTCAGATTATTTTAACCTATGGCTATGACATAGGTCTCGGCTCTAAATGGCATTCAGAAGCATACAATTTTTATCCACGTGAAATGCAACGGGCAGAGTAAGAGCGATGGATGTATTGCTGGCTTGGAAAATTGACATAAAGTTGAGTTCTACTTAGTTAGAGCTTCTCCATGATTTTATCTTGTTAAAGGACATTGACATGAAAAGAGTGTGCGCTGGTTTTATAGTAGCGGTTTGTGCGGTGAGTGCTTCTGCAGCGGATTATTCCGAATCACCCAATCACCAAATTGGTGGCTTAGGCTTTATGACTTTGGAAGGTGACGACGTAGATTATACGATAGGTGCTTTAGTGGGTTCGATTGCTTCGAAGCATCGTGTGAGTAATCGTTTCTCGCTGGTGCCTGAATTACGTTTAGGTATTGGTTTAGATGACGATAAAGTTATTGTAGAAAATACATCAGTTGATGTAGAACTGGAATATTTTGCAGCGTTATCTGTCAAAGCTCAGTTAGATGTCACGGAGCATCTGTATCTATTTGCTAACCCTACGTACGCTTATAGCAGCGTTAAAGGCTCATCTGGAGACATCAGTTTATCGGATTCGGATTCAGCCTTTGCGATCGGTGCTGGAGCGGGTTACGAGTTCTATCGAGGGGTATCGGCTGAACTGTCATACGAGAAATTTAGTGATGCGAGTGTTACCAGCCTAGGCTTAAAATTCCCGATGTAATAGCTATTAAGAACTAGCTTGCTATCAAGCTAGTTCTTAATATTTCTACCGTGCTTTATACAAATTATCGGTTTAAATCGAAACCCTTAGTATTAGTAGCACTTCGCCGATAAAAAGTAGGTCATATAATTAGTTCAAGATCATCAATACGCTGAGAGTTAGCATGAAAACCGCAATGATCCCATCCAAAATCCGCCACGCGTTGGGGTTGTTAAACACCGGGCGCAGTAGCCGAGCACCGTAGCCTAGTGCCACAAACCAGACGATACTCGCGCAGCAGGCTCCAATGCCAAAAACAATCTGCCCGACGCCAGGGTAATGAGTCGACAAGCTGCCGAGCAAAACCATGGTGTCGAGATAAACATGTGGGTTAAGAAACGTGAACGCCAAACAGGTTAATACAGCCACTTTTAGTGAAGCTCCTGCACCTGATTGGCTGGCTTGAAGGGCGCCAGCGCCAGTCCAGGCACGGTAGGCGGCTTGCAGTCCGTACACAGCAAGAAACACTGCGCCTCCAAGTTGAAGTAGATGAATGGCTTTTGGCCATTCGTTGACGATGTAGCCAATGCCCGCTACGCCGGCACTGATGAGTAAAACGTCGCTCAAGGACGTGATCGCTACGATCACGCCAACATGTCTACGTAGTAAACCTTGACGTAAAACAAACGCATTTTGTGACCCAATCGCAATGATCAAGCCTGCTCCAGTGGTAAATCCTGCTAATAGCGCTGTGAGTAGCATCAAGACTTTCCTATGAGGTGATAAGTAGGGGGAATCATGGAGTCCAACGTTAAATTAGTAAATTTAATTTTTCTGGGTATGATTAAGAAAAATTAATCTGGGGTGATGATGAGTTTATTGCATCCACAATTGGCAGCGTTTGCTGCCATCATTGAAGAAGCCAGTTTTGACGGTGCGGCTAAACGCTTGGCAGTGACACCATCGGCAATCTCTCAGCGAGTCAAAGCGTTAGAGGATCGTCTCGGACAGGTCTTGATCGTACGTCAGCCGCCTTGTCGACCAACTGAAGCAGGGCAGATTTTGTTGCGTAAGGTTCAGCCGATGTTGGTACTGGAAGCTGAAGCCTTTTCAGATTTTCAGTTGGATCAACCCGCTGAGACAGCCATACGTCGCCTCAAAATTGCGGTCAATGATGACTCTCTAGAGACTTGGGTGTTGCCAGCTTTAGCCGCCTTAACTCATGATTTTGGTTACTTATTTGATGTGATTGTCGACGATCAAGATCATTCGTTAAGTTTATTGCGAGATGGCTCTGCGGTAGGAGCTGTGACGTCGGAGGCTAAGGCGATACAGGGCTGTGATATTCATTCGCTCGGGACTATGCGATACCATGCGATTGCTTCATCTGCTTATCAAGCGCGGTACTTTGCCAACGGTCTGACAGCTGAGGCGTTTCAGCAAGCTCCGATGCTGGTGTTTAATCGTAAGGACACTTTGCAAAGCCGCTTCATGGCGCAATTTACCGATCAGCCACTGTCGCCCCCAACACACTACTTACCAACCTCGAAAGGGTTTGTCGAGGCAGCGGCGTTAGGGTTGGGATGGTGTATGGTTCCGGAATGCATGATTCAGTCAGCGTTGGCAGAACAACGAGTTGTGTTGTTAGACAGTCGCGTCACTGTGGATGTGCCTTTGTATTGGCAGCATACCTCAGTGCGCTCCGCTGTCTTGAGTAATCTAACCCGCGTCTTTATCGCTCAAGCAAAGAGTACGATGGGATAGGTGATTGCCAAATCTAGTTCTAAAGTATAGCGTTTACTGAGTTTAGCCACACCTGTTGCTGCCACTGTTCGAACTTTACTTCCTTGGGGATTGAGGCATTAGCAGGGCTGGTTGAAGGCAATATGGCGATTTCATACGCTGCAAAGAAGGCTGGGTTATTTTTCAGTAAGTGGCGTTTGAAGGATTGATAAGCTTTTTGTCCGTTGAAGTAAAGCTTTGAAATGTTTGGGTACTGTGAAAGCAAACCGAGCAGATCGTTGGCTTGTTCTGTGCCTGCGACAATCTTTGAGTCTAAGCTGCCTTGCCGCTCACAGTGTTGTAATACGTCCCATAACGCAACGCCAAAGCGCTTCAACATCGCCACGCGTTCTGCATACGCGTCTGGTACAGGCTGGTCTAATACCGCAGCTGGAATTTTCCAGAACAGATTGTGAGGGTGTGCGTAATACTGTTGCTCGTCCAGAGATGCTTGGCCTGGCATAGAACCGAGTACCAGTGTGGTTGCCTGTTCATCCACTATTGGCGCGAAACTTTTTAGTAAGGGGTTACAGGGCTTCATTTGGGTTTTCAATATCGAATAAGTACGCCCACTCTTGATCTCGTCCCATGGCGTCGACCATTTGAACTTTCAGCACCCACTGCATGCGTTCATCGGTACATAAGGGCACGACGACGTGGTTTTGCCATGTATTATCCGGCAATTTTCTCAGCGGGTATTCGTAGACACCTAGGTACATGTCTCGTCCTTCAAGTACGAGCGTGACGGCTTGAGCATTTTGAACCGCTTTTGGTAATTCCAACGTAGTATTAATACGTCGATTCAAACGTATGCCGTCTTCAAATTGGATGGTTGCACCGTTAAAGCGTTTCGGCGTTTCCTGTAAATAGCAGGCACCAGTGTCTAAATTACAAGGTCCTAATGCCTCTGGCAGTGGGTCTTCCGAGTGAATCATTTTAACGATAGCCGCTACACCAAACACAGACACAAATGCGCCAGCGTAAAACAGCAGCTCAACTTTGCTGAAAAATTTCATAAGTCAGAGTTTCTTTGATCGAGTATTTAGTCTGTTACGTATTTTACCCTGTAACAGACCATATGAGCATTGAAGAGTTCGCGTTGCACTGGAAATTCTTTTTATGATGAAGGGCAAAATGGCGGCTGACGGACTTTGCTAGACCTTCGCTATGAAGATAAACAGCGGAGCGATCATCGGTCTATAAAGAGTGTCAATATTGCAGAATTATGCATTTCCTCTTATATATTTGTTAAATTGAGAAATCTAATAGCAACTATTTAGGGCCATGATGTGCATTGATGGTGCTTTTGTATATATTGGTATGTAAACAGGTGTCCTCATAGGAGTAGGTGTGATGACGATAAGAAGGGTACAACCCATTGATTTAGAACCATTGGTAGAGCTTTGGGAAATGGTCTTTCCCGATGATCCGTCCCACAATGCACCACGCTCTATGTTACCCACGAAACTGGATGTTGATGATCTGATTTTAGTGGCTTGGGAAGAAGGCAAGTTAATTGGTGCCTGTATGCTTGGCTATGACGGTCACCGTGGCTGGCTGTATGCCGTCGCTGTACACCCAGATTACCGTCGTAAAGGTGTCGGGACAAATTTGATTAATGCTTCGTTTCAGACACTGCAATCTCTTGGTTGTATTAAAGTGAATTTGCAGGTACGCGAGGTGAACAACCCTGAACTGATTGCTTTCTATGAATCTTTGGGATTTGAAGTAGAAAAACGTATTAGTATGGGTAAATTAATTGACGGATAGTGACGGCCCCTGAAAGATTTTTGTGTCTCGTCTTGAAATACGCTGACACAAAAGGAGGGCCCGACCGTTAAGATCTGCTTTATCTGCTTCTTCAAAAACGCGATAACCCTATCTGAAATCCCATTATCATGGCTGTTGCTTGCCTTCTCATTTCAATGGCTTAGTTTTCTTTGACATTGTGATTACTCGATCGCTGAGCTAAATACCGTGACTTTTCCTCTCTGTCTTATTCTACATGTGTAGTAGAAGCGCATAATTTTGACGTTTTTAGTATACATCCACACGTTTAAACACGATTACACTAAGTGTACTAGCACAAATGTTATACAGATTTTCTTTCTTATATCGTTTTGTACTTAAACAAAGAAGCAATGCTCTGTCGAAATGCTGATCAAAGCTGAACGCATTATTCCCAGAATAAGACAGAGAGTCCTTGTCTGGTTTTAAAAAAATTAAAACGCCAGAGCATACGAATTTAACTATCTTGCAGGTAACGAAAAGATGACTTCTATTGAGCAAATCAAATCCGCACGCGCCAGTGCGCTTTCTATGACTCAAAACGGTGCGCCTAAAGCGACTAGCAACCAGTTTTTTGGTGTCGGTCCTATCACGGATATGACTCAGAATGAAGTTGATGCACGTCAATTACGCTTTGAATTTGATGCTTGGATAGAAGAAAACTATCCAAAACTGGATGACAAAGGTAACCGTATTGGCAGTTTCACAACGGCTGAACTTGGTCGTGGTATGCACCGTGGTTACCCTGCAGATAAAGTTCTTAATGACATGATGCGTGAAATCCACCGTTACTTTGGTTTCCCTAAAGCCAACAGCATGGCGGTAGGTCTTGGTGGTGGTCACAGTGGCTTTACGGCTGCGGCGCTTCACTTGATGACAGCAAACGATCCGTCACAAATCGTGTTTGTTGATACGCCTAAGCCTGAATCAGAAGAAGGCAAAGCTGGCGGTTTCTTCCGTCAATCTTGGGGTACTCAGCTAACAGAACTTCAACGTTATGCAACCAACGGTGACGAAAGCCGTATCCTTTTCGCAGAAGGCGAAGGCGCGATTCCTAGCGCATCTTTCCTACAAGAGAAAGGCGTTAAGTTGTTCTTTGGCGTTGGTCACGAAACAACGGGTGCAACCACTTACACAGAGCAAGAAATCCGCAACCTTCTAGAATGGGTTGACGCAAACCCAGAAGAACACCACGCGGTAATCGACGCGACATCTCTTCTAGGTGCGATGCCTTGGTCAAAAGAGCTAGTAGATGGCGTGTTGACAAAATGTAACATGTTCATGCCGTTCCAAAAGGCCATCGGTGGTATCTCTGGTTACTTCATCGTCTCTCTGACTAAACCAGCACTTGCGCGTATCAATGCGAACCAAAAAGATCCAGCATGGGCGATTCCTCGTCAGTTGAAAATTGCTGTGCCACGTGATGCAAAAGCACCTCTATCAAGCGAAAAAACCACAGATCTTGGCCCTATCTACGACGCTGAAAAAGATCAAATGCTGGGTGGTATCATTAACACATTCAGTACGCTTGCGTTTGCTGAAACCACTTTCGCTGTACTACGCAACGAGCGCATGATCGGTGACGTTTACACACTGAACGCACGCTCTGCGCAAAACCGTGTGCTAGTAAACGAGTGGATTGCCAACAACGACCTATTTGAATTGGGTGTAGAAAACTCTGATTCTCGTGGTGCAGCGGTTACCCTTCTGAAAGTAACTGACCAAGACATCACAGATGCAGACGTACACAACCGTATCATCGTGAAATCTAAGCAAATGCTAGGTTACGAAGGTATTACTCACACTGATGGTACGCATGAGAAAGGCCTAGACGTTGCGCGTTACGTGAACGCATTCCCAGGTTCTCCAGGCGACTACCGTGCTTGGATCGGTGGCATCCGTCCAACGACTGACATTACCGCACTACTAGACAACATCCAGTACTGCTACCTACGTGCGAAAAACGCTGTCCTAGAAGAAATTCTAGCGGAGCAAGGTGAGTCTTTCGAAAGCGCTGTTTCTGCATCAAACGCTGCTGACGTTCGTGTAGACGACGCTAACCGCGCTTACAAAGTACTAATCGCTGACCTAGTTGGCATGGTATTCAATGCAGATGGCGAAGCCGATTGCAGTGAAGTGGCAGCCTACATTAAGTCTCAAGGCGGTGAATTCCACTTCGGTTCTGTTTCTGAAGCGGGCGATCTTGCGAAAGGCAAAGTACATTTCTTCTACCAGCCAAGCCTAAGCCGTGAAGACGAGCTACTAGCGGAAACGGGTGAAGGCCAATACGATGCTGTGATCGCTGCGGCAACTTTCTTCCCAGCTGAATCTAAATTCGAGCTAGGTGGCGTACGCATTGGTGCGGGTACGGGTAACATGGGTTCTGCGAGCTGGGGCGGCGGTAACGGTGAAGGTGGTGTCGCACCACTGATGAACACGCCAAGCTTCAACTCTCGTGCAACAGCACAAGCCGCAATGAAAGCACTGCTTAAAGTGCTTCCAGATCTTCAAGTAAGCGCAATGCACGATCGTGTTGTGGCTGGTGACTTCGACACAGGTAAGAACCTTGCTGAATTCCCAACCACTAAGCTTGAAGGCAAGAAACTTGCTGTTGTTGGTTACGGTAACATCGGTCGTGAAGTTGCGAAACTGGGTGCAGCATTCGGTATGAATGTATCGGTATACGCGCGTCCTGCTCATCAGCAGTGGATCGAATCTGAAGGGTTCACATTCGCGTCTAGCATCGTTGAAGCAGCGCAAGACGCTGATGTTCTTAGCCCACATACTGGCCTAGGTGCATTCAATGCTGACACTGGCAAGTTTGCTAACTCTGACATCATCAATGCAGAAGTATTCTCTGCGATGAACCAAGGTGCCGTACTAGTAAACTACGACCGCGGTGAAGTGGTTGATATCGAAGCGCTTGATGCAGCATTAGCAAGCGGCCAAATCCGCTACGCAGCCATCGATGCCGATCTATTTAAAGATCCAGAGACTGGCGAATTGTCTGGTCCTATGGTTCCATACCGTAACATTTACGAAAAACACGTCGGTAAGATGGAGCTTCTACCACACGCTGCAGCAGATACTGAGCACGTTTCACGTGTGGAAGGTGCTAAGCAAGCTGTTGATCAACTTCTATCGGTTATCCAGTACGGTAAAGTTGTGAATCTAAAAGGCGATCTACCAGCTGGCTTCACAGATGGCGGCGCTAAAACAGTAAACGGTGTGGGTAAAGTGAACTCTAGCTCGGTTGCGAACTTATCTGCTGAGCAGATCAAGCAACTTGCAGACAGTGCAACACAATTGGCGGCTTACTGGGGCGCAATTAACGCAACAGAAGATGCAGACAAGCGTGCGGCATTGATTGCAGAGTACACAGAGATGATGGTATTGAACTCTAATATCTACGGTACGCTACTTGCACAAAATGGTCTTCAAGGTCCATTTGGAAAATAATTGCTATTAGTCAGTTCCAATAGATAGCTCGATAAGCCGCATCAACGCCGTGACGTAAGTCCTGCTGATGCGGCTTTTTTATATTTTATGCCGCTAGGAAAATGAGGGGAATAGAGTTGCATTCAGTTGATAAAGATTCCGCAGTTGCTATTTTTGAAGCCGCCATTGATGCGGTCGCAGGGTACAGTGCAACGTATCGAGCTGTATCGGGATTTGACGGATTTAAGCCAGATCAAATAATTGCTGTAGGTAAGGCCGCGAGCGGCATGTGTGCCGGAGCGCTGGCGGCCTCAAATCCAGAGTGTCCAGCTCTGCTGGTGACCAAATACGATCACACCGATCAGACCATGTGGGCGGCACCTAATGTGACGGTGATCGAATCGGCGCATCCTGTGCCAGATCAGCATTCATTGGATGCAGGCAAAGAAATGCTGGCGACAGTCGATGCTATGGCGCCTGATAGCAAGCTATTGTTGCTTGTTTCAGGGGGAACGTCGGCTCTATCAGAAGCCTTACCTGATGATGTGTCATTAGCAGATTGGCAGCAATTGACAGACCAAATGCTGGCGGCCGGTTATAACATTGGTCAAATCAATGCGCGCCGCAAAGAAACCTCGCTAATCAAAGACGGTAAGCTGCTGTTGAACTTTAAAGGTGCGGAAGTGCGCGTCTTAGCGATTTCGGACGTAGAGGGCGACAGCATTGCAACCATTGGCTCAGGAACGGGTGATACCAAGCGCTGTCCGACGAAGTCGAGCGTTGACCTGATTGCAACCAACGAAGTAGCGCGTACCGCGGCGGCAACAAAAGCCAAAGCGCTAGGCTTTACCGTCAATGATAACCAAGAGTGTCTTTACGATGATGTACTTGTGTTATCGGAGCGTATCGGTCAAGAGTTAGCGAAAGCAACGCCTGGCGTGTACATCTACGGTGGCGAACCGACGGTAAAATTGCCAGAGAATCCTGGTAGTGGCGGTCGTAACCAAGCGTTAGCCTTAGGTTTGGCACAGCATATTGTCGGCCGTGATGACATACTGATTTTGGTTGCAGGTACCGATGGCAGTGATGGTCCAACCGATGCAGCTGGCGGTATTGTGGACGGTTCGACAGCCGTAAACGTAGAGCAAGTGCGTGATGCGCTTAAACGCGCTGATGCGGGGACGTATCTACGAGAGCATGATGGCATCTTTATTACGGGTCCAACCAACACCAATGTTATGGATGTGGTAATTGCGATTGTGCGCTAGTTATTACTAGTTTTTATAGCGCGTTTTCACGGTTAAAAAATAGGGGAAGCGGCTGTGGATTTGAGCAGCTTCTCTTGTTTCGAGCCGGCCACTCATTCTATAGAGACTGCGTAACGTGATGAGACAGTGTGCTGCGAGCGCACTATCCTTTGCGAAGGGTTTTATCTACAATATCGCTACTTCTAATGTTGAGATGACAATGTCGAATACAGTCGCTTCAGGTTTGCGTAAATACGGACGCTGGGTATTATTTGCCTGGATGCTGTCCTTGCTGGGACCCTTAGTGGTGCCAACGCAGCCAGTTGTGCAAGATGACTATGTCGTTCTGCGTGTATGTACTTTAATGAACGGCGTACAGTTCATTAAAGTACCGCTTTCCGAATATTCAGACAGTAAAGTGAAAGACCACATTGGCCAATTACATGCCAGTTGTAAATGTGGTTTGAATGTCGATCATCTGTCTATTCTGGCCGTTGATTTTCCTCTGCCAGACATGAATTTTGCACCAGCTCGCTGGGCAATCTCCCTTAATGGGCACGTTCTCGCGACTTTCGATGCTCATTATTCTCCTCGAGCCCCTCCTAATTTGGTTATTTAAATCATCCGTTACATATCAATACGCGTAAAAAACTAATACCCAATTTCTAGGAGGGCGATTTATGCCTGTTAAACAGTTTGTTTCATCGGTTGCATTGTTAGCGGCAGCATCCGTGTCTAGCTTGGCAATGGCCAGCACTATTGAATTGTCCGACCCCGCCGTACGAGCAATGCCGCCGGGCGCGCCAGCCAGTGGTGCTTACGTGACGCTGACCAATCATTCTGATCAAGAACGTTTTTTGGTGGGTGTGGAAAGTGACGCAGCGGACACGGTTGAGATCCACATCAGTAAAATGGAAGGCGACACTATGGTTATGGAGCGTGTGCCGCACGTTGCTGTACCAGCACATGGGCAAGCGATGCTAAAGCCTGGTGGTTACCACATCATGATGATTGGCTTAGAAAAACCCTTTAAAGCCGGCGATCAAGTCGCGTTTACCTTGGTAATGAAAAATGGTGAACGCATTCCTATGCAAGCACCGGTGATGTCCCCAGAGCAAATGGCGAGCTATATGCCAGCGGGTATGTCGATGAAACACATGGACCATTCAACGATGAAGCATGATGACATGAAGAGTCATGAGGGTCATAAGATGAAAGATAAAGATGAGCACAGCGCACATCATTAATCGATTGGCGGAGGCTGAGCTTAGCCGCTAGCCTCCGCCAGCAACGCGCGTTATCATTTGGTTCTATCTTTGTGACCCTGTGAAGGAATCGACCATGAGCCGCCACTTTATTCTAGGCTACGGCAGCCTTATCAGCTCAGAAAGCCGTGCTAAAACGGGTGAAACAGGCCAAGTGTGGCCAGTAAAGTTACTCGGCTATGAACGATCGTGGGCGGTGATGTCTACGGCTCTAGGAATGAGCTCTGTAGCGGTGATGAAAGCGGAAGCGAAAGCCTGTAATGGCGTGCTAATCGAAGTGGAAGAAGATCAGTTTCCACTATTTGATGAGCGTGAACAGGGCTATCAGCGTGCACAACTTGAGCGCCATCAATTACAGTCTTATCACCAAGAAACGTTACCAGAAGGTACCTATTGGGTATACCATACGCAGCAAGTGGTAGAGCCGTGTCATGTGTACCCGATTGTTTTGAGTTATGTGGATGTCATTCTAGCGGGATGCTTAGAGCATGGCGCGGCTTTCACTGATGATTTTTTATCGCTTACCAAAGGCTGGCATGCGCCACTGGTGAACGATCGCCGGACACCGATTTATCCTCGGGCCCAACTAGACCTTTCGACTGAGCGTTTGAACCATTTATTAGCGCCAGTCTCGAACCTGACCTTACATGAGCTATCTCGATCCTATGACTCTTAATTCCCCTAGCTTACTGCTAGAGCGCAACGCATCTCACTTCACTGGCAAGGTATTATTCGCCAACCCAGAAGACGCTTACCCACATAATTTAAGCAAAGACGCAACGGTCTATGCTTGGTGTCAGTCGCGTACAGTGTTCGACCTTCTGACTCGACTGGGGATGGGCGAAGACGTTTTACACTTTGGTCACCAGTGGGATGATACCAAGGCGAATGAATTTGACCACGTCATTATTTATCAGCCGAAAGCGAAAGAGCTATTAGATTATCTTCTCGCGGTCACGTTACCTTTGTTGAAGCAAGGTGGCTGTGTTTGGCTAGTGGGCGATAATAAAAGTGGTGTGAAGTCTTCTATGAAGCGCTTGGTGGCGCCGCTTGAAGAAGTGGGCAAAGTTGAAAGTGCCAAGCACTGTTTGCTGTTTAGCGGGCGTAAACTGGGTGAAGCGACGCCCTTTGTATTTGATAAATGGGTCAAACGCTGGGATCAAGACGTGGCAGGGCAGACGTTCACCTTGTGTAGCATTCCTGGCGTGTTTGGCCATGGGAAAGCCGACAAAGGCACGACATTGCTGCTGGAACAGTTGTCGCAGCATCGTTTTATGAGTGATGTTGCCAATGCGCGCTTGCTTGATTTTGGTTGTGGTGACGGCATTATCAGTATGTGGTTACACCAAAAAACGGGCGCCAATATTTCTGCATTGGATGACTCGGCTTTGGCGTTGAAAGCCACCGAGTTGACGTTTGCGGCCAATGACGCAAGTGCCGCGCTGACGCTGATTGCATCGAATGGCTTGGATAATGTGAAAGGCCGGTTTAATTATGTGATTACCAATCCGCCATTCCACTCAGGCGTTCATACCGACTACTCCATCGCAGAGCGTTTCTTTATCGGTGTGAAACAGCATTTGACCTTAAACGGCGAACTGTTCGTAGTTGCGAATGATTTCTTACGTTACCCGCCATTGATCGATGCTTCGTTAGGTAAGCATCAAAAGCTTCATAAAGCGCAGGGTTTTGTGATTTATCATGCTCGTCAGATCAAGAAATAAGCGATACAGCGTCCAATGCGTTAGTTCTTGTTAATTAGAAAAGCACAATCCAGTTTGGTGATTGTGCTTTTTCAGTTGGATCGATTATTACAGCCAATTGTTGGCATAGATGGAGTCGTCGGTCGTTGGGTTAGTGGGGAGTCCGGCAAAAATCGCTATGCGATTATGCGTCATGTGTTAGAAGATGGCTTTTGCATGAGCTGAACAGATCCAGTTGTTGGCTTTTGGCACGAGTCTGGATGCCATATAAGCCTAAAATAGAGTGGAATAAATTGTCGTGAGAAAGTGCTGTTTCACTTGCTTTCTTTGACACACACGCTTTATCAATCCCCTTACTGTGTGCGTATTGTTCGGGTAGCCAAAGTAGCCATGGCACGTGGGTTTGCTCTTTGGGTGCTATGGCATAAGGCGTACCATGAAGATATAGGCCACTTTCGCCTAATGATTCTCCATGATCGGATATGTACGATAGGGCAATGTTGTACTGTGACTGAAAGGGTTTAAGTGTCTCAATGGTCTTGGCGATGAAATAGTCTGTGTAGGCAATGGTATTGTCATACACGTTCCGAATTGCCTCATCGGTGCAATTTTCGATATCACTTTGATTACAGCTAGGCGAGAAAATTTCCATCGAATGAGGGTAGCGTTGCCAATAAGTCGGACCGTGGCTTCCCATCGTGTGCAGCACGACAAATTTGTTTTGTGGCGCTGACTCAATAAACGCTTTCATTGGTGCAATTAAGCTTTCATCGTAGCAGTAATCCTTTTGACAAAAAGGGCTGACTTGAGAAATAGCATTCATCGTGCTGCTTGTCCGAGCAACACCTTTATCGCCCCCGTCATTTTCAATCCATAACGTCTCGACACCGGCTTTCCTGATCACGTCGACAAGGCTATCTCGGCTTTGAGCACGTGCTTTTTCAAAATCATTTTGACCCAAATCGGAAAACATACAAGGTACTGACCGAGCGGTGTAGGTGCCACATGATGTTACATCTGTAAATGAAATGAGGGGATCGACCATAGTGTAAGGATTAGTATTACGCTCATAGCCATTATATGAAAAATTTTTTGCCCTAGCGGTTTCTCCTAAGATGAGTACCACAAGAGTTGGTTTAGCATTTTGGCTGGTGGCAATCTGGGCATCGTCACCTAACGAGACGTAAGGAAGTGGGGCTGTAAAATAGGTCTTATTTAGGTACTTTATCGAGTTAAAAAACTGAGCCGGAATGATCATTCCTCCTAAATAATGGTTATTACGACCAATGGATGCATAGTTTTTATATTCCGTTGAAAGAACGCATCCGATGCCAATGATACCGATTAAAAAAACACCTAAGCGTGGTTTAAATTGTCCCCAGATGCCTTTCGGATACTCAATCTTAACGAAGCCAATGAATAAACTAGGGAGGATGCCGTACATCATAATAAAAAGTACCGAGCTCAGGCTAATGTAGGTACTCAATTCATTTTGATTGGTTTCAAAGACATTTTCCATCATGCTCACACCCAGTAAAATGTGGTACTGCTCAACTCCATACATGGCAATCGCTGATGTGAGTGTTAGGAAAATCATGAACGGTTTAAACACGTAAGGAAGCGAAACCACGGTAAACAGAAACGCCAGTAAGCAAAATAATAGAATGGGAGCGGTATAAGGGAATATCGCAAGATTACTGTCAGCGGCCAGTTGAAATAGCTTGTCTAATAATGCTCTGTTCAATACTAACGAGTAATACAAGGATAACAGAAGAATTAAGTGTTGAATTTTAATAGAGGGCCTTGCGGATAGAATGCGTCTCACAGATAACAGCCTTAAACATTATTTTAAGCATCGCAATATATGTGGCAATTCTTAACAGTAGCTTAAGTGCTGATTGTTTACTGTACTCTTGCTTGTTTTGGGAGTTGTTCATTCGTCAGACTCATGTCATCTTAGTTTACAACGTTAATTATTAAGGAAAGGGCATGAACTTTTTGACGAGTTTGTCAGAATCCATCATTCACTGGGGGGCGCTAATATTTTTGTGTGCTTTGGTTGTAGGGTGTGTGTACATCGCTTTTATGTACTGGGTTGATGTTAGCCAAACTAAACATACGATACGCCGAAATTATCCTGTCATTGGCCGCATGCGCTATACCCTTGAGCACATGGGAGAGTTTTTTCGCCAATACTTCTTTGCCTTTGACCGTGATGAGCGGCCGTTTGATCGTGCTGAGCGTTCTTGGGTTTACCGTGCTGCAAAACACGAAGACACCACAACGGCCTTTGGCTCGACACGCTCGTTAGAAACTCCTGGCGATATTTTCTTTGTCAGCAGCGTGTTCCCTAAATTGAAAGAAGAAGCGGTTAAGCCAGCAGAAGTTTGTATCGGTGAGCACACCGCGCGTCATCCCTACCGAGCGTCGTCCTTAGTGAATATTTCTGGCATGAGTTATGGAGCATTGTCTAAGCCTGCCGTGAGGGCCTTGTCTAAGGGGGCAAAGCAAGCCGGTATATGGATGAATACTGGCGAGGGCGGTCTATCGCCTTATCATCTTGAAGGCGGCTGCGACATTGTCTTTCAAATTGGTACTGCAAAATACGGCGTACAAGACGAACAGGGGCATTTGGACGATGATCGTCTACTGAAAGTCGCCTCTCATGAACAAGTGAAAATGATCGAGATTAAGCTGTCTCAGGGCGCGAAGCCTGGTAAAGGTGGCATGCTACCAGGTGCCAAGGTGACAGCAGAGATTGCTGAGGTCCGTCATATCAAAGAGGGTGAAGATTCGATCAGCCCAAATCGACACGTCGACATTTCTTGTACCGATGATTTGCTTGACATGATTCACCATGTGCGTGAATTAACCGGCAAACCTACGGGTATCAAGATGGTCGTCGGTGATTTGAGCTTTTTTGATGAGTTCTTCTCTCGCATTCATCAGCGTGGTTTGGAGTATGCGCCCGACTTCATTACTTTGGACAGTGCTGATGGCGGTACGGGTGCAGCCCCGCAAACATTGATCGATTATGTAGGTGTAACCATCCGTGAGAGCTTGCCTGAAGTCGTCAATCGTGTGACATCTTATGGTTTGCGTTCGCGTATCAAAATTATTGCAACAGGCAAATTAATTACGCCAGGCAAAGCAGCTTGGGCTTTGGCGATGGGCGCAGATTTTGTGGTCAGTGCTCGTGGTTTCTTATTCTCATTAGGCTGTATTCAAGCGCTGAAATGTAACCATAATACGTGTCCTACAGGGATTACTACGCACGATACTGAGCTGCAAAAAGGGCTGGTACCGGAAGAAAAATCCGTCCGTGTTGCAAACTACGCCAGTGAAATAGCGTACAGCATTGGTTTGATTGCTCATGCTTGTGGTGTGAGTGAAGCGCGTCAGCTTAATCGTAAGCATGTACGAATGATTCAAGATCAAAGTCATTCTGTTTGTTACGACGATGTGAATCCGTTGCCAAAAGAAAACGCTAACCGACATGAGACGGATGCATTTTAACGTCTCTATCGATCTATAAAAAATTGAGTAATACACTCGCCGCCACAGACAAGCATTAAGGTTAACGTATGCTTGTCTGTGGCGTATCCGTTAGCCTTTTCTACGCCATGCATGATAACGCTCTAACCATTTCATGATGGCCTTAGGCGCGTGGGCTTTTTTCCATTCTCCAGCGGCATACTTATTTGCTTCAGCCCAGGTTGGATAAGCATGAATGGTGCCCAATACTTTGTTTAGACCCAGTCCATGTTTCATCGCTAGAACAAACTCTGGCAGCATTTCTCCCGCCTGTTCAGCCACAATCGTAACACCTAAGATACGGTCTTTGTTGGGCTCGGTGAGTACCTTGATAAAACCGGTAGCTTGGCTTTCAGTAATGGCGCGATCTAAATCAGACACATCGTAAACCGTTACTTCATAGTCAATGTTCTGAGCGTTGGCGTCGGCTTCGTTCAGTCCCACACGAGCCACTTGAGGCTCAACAAAAGTGACCGCAGGAATCACACGATAATCGGCTTTAAAGCGTTTTAGCTGGCCAAATAGGGCGTTTACGCTGGCATACCAAGCTTGGTGTGCTGCTACATGCGTTAATTGGTATGGCCCTGCGACATCGCCCGCAGCCAAAATGTTTGGATACAAGGTTTCTAAAAACGCATTCGTCTCGATGGTTCGTTCGCAAGGGATGCCCAGCTCTTCTAGGCCAAAGCCTTTTAAGCGTGCTTGGCGACCTAACGCTAGCAGCACATAGTCAAAATCGATACGACTTTCCTTACCCTTCTCAGAAGCGTAGACGCTGGCTTGGCCATCTTCAAAAACGAAGTGCGTGGCGTGTGTTTGTAACCGTATATCGATGCCTTCGGCCGTTAGCGTATCTTTGACTAAGCTGCTGACATCTTTGTCCTCTCTTGATAGCAAAGACTCACTTTTTTCCAATAACGTGACTTGGCTACCAAGACGCTGCAGTGCTTGGGACAATTCACAGCCAATGGGACCTCCGCCTAGAACTAATAAACGCTTAGGTGGTGTTTCTAAGTCCTTAAATGTTTGCCAAAGAGTATCGCTGGTGACGTACGGAACGTCATCTAAGCCTTTCATTTCAGGCACAAAAGGTCGAGCTCCGGTAGCGATGACGATGCTGCGACTGGTTAGTGTGTCCTCACTTCCATCAGGGGAAGTAATGCGAACGGTCCAAGGGTCTATCAGCTTAGCGTGGCCTTGACGCACATCGACACCGAGATGGGTATAACGCTCAATGCTATCGTGTGGTTCAATTTGGCTGATTACGTCCTGCACGCGAGCCATAACGGTTTTAAACGAGAACTCTGGTGTGGCATTGGTTAAGCCGTAACGCTCGGCATAACGCATCTGGTGCGCTACTTTGGCACTTTTGATCAAGGTTTTACTCGGGACACAGCCAAAATTCAGGCAATCGCCTCCCATATGTTGTTGTTCTATAAGGGTGACTTTTGCTTTTACCGTAGCTGCAATGTAGGCGCTTACTAACCCCGCGGCACCGCCACCTAAAACAATTAGGTTACGATCGAAATGCTTTGGTGGTTGATGCTGCTCGTACACTCGACGTTTTTTGATGAAGCCCAGTAGCAGTTTTGCTATCCAAGGAAAAATACCCAATAGAGCGAACGAAGCAAGTAGGCTGGGAGAAACAATACTGCCAAGGCTATCAATCTGCGCCAGCTGTGTGCCAGCGTTCACGTACACGGCTGTGCCTGCCAACATGCCGATTTGAGACACCCAGTAAAATGTCCAAGTCTTGATCGGGGTTAAGCCCATGAGTAAGTTGATTAAAAAGAAAGGGAAAACCGGAACCAAACGAAGTGTGAATAAGTAAAATCCTCCATCTTTTTCAACGCCTTGGTTGATCGCTTTTAGGCGTTGATGAAAGCGTTCTTGCACCCAGTCACGTAAAAAGAAACGTGCGCCAATGAATGCCAGTGTGGCGCCTAATGTGCTGGCAAAGGAAATAATCGCCAGACCCCAAGCTAAACCAAATAGGGCTCCGCCAGCCAGCGTTAGCAAGGTTGCACCCGGGATGGACAGCGCTGTCATCAACACATACAGCACAAAGAAAACGAGGGTGACTAAAATAGGCTGTTGATCTCGCCAGTCCTGAAATTGCGCTAGGTTTTGCTGCATCGAAGTGAGCGTAAGATAGTCACCAAATAGAGTAAAAAGGATCCCCCCTATTAGTAGAACAGTGCAGGCCAAAACGATTTTCTTCATAAGATTCTACCTAGAAAAATAAGGTGATGATGTGACTTAAAGGCTGTCTTTTTATTAGACGACATTGCTTAAAAATTATTACATCACGAAAAAATTAAATTAATTATGTTTAACGAGTGGCTTTGCGCGTGCGCCCTAAAAATTAGTTTGTTGTAAATTAGCGGTTTATCGGTGCACATTCTGCTCAAATTCTTAACAAACAGGGAATAGTGTTGCTGAGCTTTTACATTTTGTGAAAATAGTTTCTACTCTAAATATATTCGTCTTCACTTTTATCTTTTCACAAGGAGTGTATTTGTACCATGATTCTTTTAACCGTACTGTTTAGTGTAATCGGTATTGCGTTATCTGCCGGTGGGATTTGGCTCTTAGCGCTCGGTGGAAGCCCTTACTATTTGATTGCTGGCCTAATGTTTATCGTCGTCGGCGTGACGCTCAAGCGTCGTCGAGTGCTGGCCAATTCTGTTTACGCATTGTTATTACTGGGGACAATGGCGTGGGCGCTTTGGGAGTCAGGACTAAACTGGTGGCCGCTGGCGAGTCGAATGGGGCTTTGGTTAGTGATGGCCGTGCCTTTACTTATTTTCGTTCGTCGCCAAGGCGTGCGTGCTAATGCACTGTTACTGCCCGTGTGGGCTATTTGTGGTGCGATTACGTTAAGTCCACTGGCGATGGAAGACTCTACTGCCGTTAAAGGCACGATGGCAAATACAGTCATTGATGAAGATGCCAATACCGGTCTTGAAGGGCAAGACGAATGGTTGGCTTATGGTCGCAGTAATTTGGGGCAACGCTTTTCACCTGCGAATCAAATTACCGTCGATAATGTCTCAGACCTTGAATTGGCATGGGAATATCAAACGGGCGATACTAAAGGCCCAAAAGATGTCACGGAAACCACCTATCAAGCAACACCACTCAAAATTGGCAATGCTCTGTACCTTTGTACACCTCACAACTGGTTGATTGCACTGGACGCCGACACGGGTAAAGAACTTTGGAAGTACGATGCCAAAGTTCCAGCAGAGAGTCAGCGTCAACATCAGACGTGTCGTGGTGTTTCGTATTTGCCTCCAAGTAATCCAAATACAAAAAATATCGCGATGAAAATGACGCAGCCTTCTGAGGACTTAGCGCCGGTTCAGTGTGATGCTCAATTATTTATGCCAACATCGGATGCGCGTTTGTTAGCGTTTGATCCGATGACAGGGGCGCTGTGTAAGAACTTTGCAGACGCAGGCACATTAGACCTAATGCATAACATGCCTTACAAGCAGTCGGGCTATTACTATTCCACTTCGCCGCCGTTAGTAGCCAATGGCAAAGTGGTCGTCGCTGGCGCTGTGAATGATAATTATGCGGTTAACTCGCCATCGGGTGTGATCCGTGGTTACGATGTGAAAACCGGTGAACTGAAGTGGAATTGGGATGCGGGCCACCCTGAGGACACGACACCTATCGGTGCAGATGAAACGTATGCAGTTAGCTCACCAAATAGCTGGTCGGTAGCAAGTGCAGACGAAGAGCTTGGCCTCGCTTACTTCCCGATGGGCAACCGCACACCTGATCAATTAGGGATGTATCGTTCTCCAGCGGATGAAAAATACTCGACGTCTGTTGTGGCGTTGAGTCTTGAGACAGGACAAGCACAATGGGTGCAACAATTTGTGCATCATGATTTATGGGACATGGATACACCAGCACAGCCCGTCTTGATTGACTTGGACACCGACGATGGCAAACAGCCAGCATTGGTGGTGCCAACCAAGCAGGGTGATGTATATGTGCTGAACCGTGCAACAGGTGAACCGATCTTTCCAATTACGGAAGAACCTGCGCCGCAGGGGGCGATCCCTGGTGACTTCAGTGCACCAACGCAACCGACGTCAGCGGTGACGTTTAAACCTGATCCGCTGACGGAAGCCAAAATGTGGGGAGCGACACCTATCGACCAAATGTTGTGTCGTATTGAATTCAACAGTTTGAATTACGAAGGTCGTTACACGCCGCCGTCTGAAAAAGGCACCTTGGTGTATCCCGGTAACTTTGGTGTGTTCAATTGGGGCAGTGTGGCGGTCGACCCTAAACGCCAAGTGATGTTTGGTATGCCATTATACTTAGCGTTTACGTCTAAGTTGGTGGCGAAAGAAGGCCAAGATTTGGGTGAAACGAACCAAGGTGAACAGGGCCTTAACGAAAATGCAGGCGCGGCTTATGCGGTGGAAATGGGGCCGTTCTTGTCGCCTATCGGCGTACCATGTCAGCAACCGCCATGGGGTTATGTTGCTGGGGTTGATTTACGCACAGGTAAAACGGCATGGCAGCATAAAAACGGTACCATTGAGGATTTAACACCGCTGAAATTACCGATCAAAATCGGCGTGCCAGGTATCGGCGGACCGATTATCACAGACAGCGGTGTCGCATTCATGGCCGCAAGTGTGGATAACTATTTACGTGCCTACAATGTCAAAACCGGTGCTCAGCTATGGGAAACACGTTTGCCGGCAGGTGGCCAAGCGACCCCTATGACGTATTTGAATAGTCAAGGCGAGCAAATGGTCATACAAGTAGCTGGTGGCCACGGCTCACTGGGCACGACAATCGGGGATTATGTTGTGGCTTATAAATTGCCGTAATCGAAACCGTATTATATCAGATCGCTAAGCCCAGCCTCGCTGGGCTTTTTTATTTCTTTTAGTTTCTTAATTTTAGAGGATGTGGATTTTTAGTTATAACGAAACGATGCCATAAAAGTACGATTTAATATTGGCGAGTGCTGTAAGAATTTCCTATCATGCCCGCCTAACCGTAGCCAAAAGCTACGATCTCCAAGAAATTAAGCTGGAAACAACAGTTATTATGAGCAAACCAACCCCTGTGGCATTGCTGCCACTGATTCTCTTTTTGACGCTTTTCGTTGGCAGTGGCCTGTGGTACCAAAGCCAAGACGTTGATTTTGCGTTCTATCAAATTCAAGCACCTGTGGCGATTTTGCCAGCTTTGGTATTGGCTATTTTGCTAAGCCGTGGCGCTTTGAATGACCGTATTGAAACCTTTATGAAAGGTGTGGGTGATCCCACTATCATCACGATGGTGTTGATTTACTTGTTGGCGGGTGCCTTTGCGAGTGTGGCAAAAGCCATTGGCGGGGTCGATGCGACGGTGAACTTTGGTTTAAGTATTATCCCTCCGAGCTTCATCTTACCTGGGATCTTCATCATTACCGCTTTTGTGGCGACGTCGATGGGGACTTCGATGGGGACAATCGCAGCGATTGCACCGATTGCAATTGGTGTGGCGGATGCCGCCGATTTGCCATTGCTCACGACGGTGGGTGCTGTGGTGGGTGGCGCGATGTTTGGTGATAACTTGTCGATTATTTCCGATACGACAATAGCCGCAACGCGTACACAAGGTTGTGAAATGCGCGATAAATTCCGTATGAACTTTAAAATTGCATTGCCTGCTGCGTTATTGGTGTTGGTATGGCTCTTTTTCCAAGGCTCACAGGCACAGGTCGAAGATTTGCAGGACTTTGATATCTGGTTAGTCTTACCTTATGTAGCGGTTCTAGTGTTGGCTGTGCTCGGTGTTAACGTACTGTTGGTGTTATTTTCAGGCATTGTGCTGGCTGGAGTTATTGGCTTGCTAACGATGGCGGATTACAGTGTGGCAAGCTTGTCGAAAGATATTTACTCAGGCTACACCGGCATGCAGGAAATCATGATTCTATCGTTGTTGATTGGCGGTTTGGGTGGTCTGATGAAATCCCAAGGTGGCTTGGACTGGATCGTGCAAACGATTGAGTCGATCAGCCGTCGATTGGGTGCTAAAGAAGGCTCCCAGAGAGCGGGCGAATTGAGTATTAGTGCGTCGGTTGCGCTTACAAACTTATGTACAGCAAATAACACGGTCGCTATTTTGATCAACGGCTCCGTTGCAAAAGACGTGGCGACTCGATATGGCGTGGATCCTCGCCGTAGTGCGAGCTTACTGGATATCTTCTCTTGTGTGATTCAAGGCCTGATACCTTACGGCGCGCAAATCCTATTGGCGTCTTCATTGGCAGGTATCTCACCTATTGAATTGATTACACATGTCCAGTACAGCTGGATTTTGGCGCTGGTTGCATTGACTTCGATTCTAGTGGGTTGGCCTAAACCAAAGTCGCTATAGGTATTTAAAGCGCAAAAAAACCGCTTGCAGTAACGTTGACTGCAAGCGGTTTTTTATGACTGTCATCTCGACCTATTTTAGGGCGATGGCCGATGATGACTGTCAAACACCATTATTTTGAATAAGCACCGGATGCGCTGCGCTCAGATAATGAACCTTCTGCATAGTCTGCAATGGCTTCACCTTGCTTCTTCCAAAGCGCTTGCTCTTCAGCCGTCGCTTTTGGCGAGAACACACCAATTTGTGCGTAGATCAGACCCAATACAGGGGAGATCCAACAAGCGAAAGCTAATGGAATGTACAAAAGGTTTTCAAAGTTGCCGTCGCCAATCGTCAAGCCCAATGCGCCGATAACAAAAGCACCACCCGCGTTCCATGGGACAAGAGGTGATACCAGTGTACCGCCTTCTTCGATTGCTCGAGATAAGTTCAATGTGGAGTATTTCATGCCACGATAAACCGGCGCGTACATACGACCAGGCAGTGCGATTGATAGGTACGGGTCACCCGCGACAAGGTTAGTCGCGACAGACGTAAGTGTTGCAGACGTTTGAATGCCACGGAATGAATCTACTTTTGACATAATAGCTGCGATGATGGCTTCTAGACAGCGTGTTTTTTCGAGCGCGCCACCAAAACCAAGGGCAATCAAGATCAACGAAATCGTCCACATCATGGACTGGACACCACCACGATTTAATAGACTGTTGATGGCATCAGAAGATGTTTGGATAGAGTAACCACTGTTCGCATACGTTAACACGTCATGTACGCCAGCACCTTGAGTGATCATGGCCACAGCAGCACCCGTTAGTACACCTGCAAAAAGCGATGGAATAGGCGGCATACGCTTCACTGCTAACACAATAACAACCAATGCGGGAGCCAGTAACCATGCTGAGATTTCGAAGTTATTTTGCAGTGATGTAGTGATGGCGGTAATGCGTTCAAATGATCCATTATCATTATCGATCATAGTGAAACCTGCAATGAGGTAAATCACTAAGGCGATCAACATAGACGGCACAGTCGTTGGCATCATGTTCTTGATGTGAGAGAACACATCCGTACCGGTTACGGCAGGTGCTAAGTTAGTAGTATCAGAAAGTGGCGATACTTTGTCACCGAAGAAGGCACCTGAGACAACGGCACCAGCGGTCCAGTACATAGGGATTTCAAACCCCGCACCGATCCCCATGAGTGCTAGACCAACCGTACCAACCGTACCCCAAGAGGTACCTAAAGAAAGCGATACCACGGCACACAAGATCATCGCGGCGGCTAAGAAAATCTGAGGCGTTAATAATGTTAGTCCGTAGTAAATCAGCGTAGGTACAGTACCCGATGCGATCCAGACACCAACGATCATACCCACTAAGATCAATACAGAAACCGAAGGCATGGACACGTGAATAACGTGAAAAATACCTTCTTCAATATCTTTCCAGCGCAGTCCAAGTTTAATACCGACCAGTGCCGTGATCGCTAAACCGATGGCTAAAGGAATGTGCGGTGTGAAATCACCAAAATAGAATATTTGAACGCCGAGTATCGCCAGCGTCAGAATAACGGGGATAAGCGCTAGCGATAAGCTAGGCATTTGTGCCGTTCTAGTAGATGAATTTGATGACATGTTATGTTCCTGTTTTCTTGTGTTGTGCCGTTTTTATGAAGGTTCAGTAAACAGCCTAAGTTTAGTAGGTCATAAAGTTTTAGCAGGATAAATTCAGCAAATCACAAACAACTCGTAATACTTTGTATGAACAATGTGACGCTAAAAATCGGTTAATTCCGGCCGAATGTCACCTGTAATACACCAAGTATGCGTTTAAACATGAGGTTTGAAGCGAATGGTTGAGTCAATTAGGCGAGGCTTGAAGGGGAAAGAGAAAGCGTCATGCACCAATGTAAGTCAACTGTCAGGGCGACACGCTAAGCCCCGTGTAGGAATGGCCATGCGAATAGCTTCTTGTGTGAGTGGGCTGCTCTTAATGTGCGCACAATCCGTCGGCGAAGGCGATTTTTTGAGGCATTGGTCTATGGACAGGGGCTTTAATTGAGTAATCAACTTGTATGCTCTGTCACCCTTGGATGCGATCCATTGACCTACTTGTAATATATGTGGGTTGCCTGTTTACAAGTGGTCTATTTGTTTACATTCTGTTTATAAGTAACCAATAAGGCAATGCTTATCTTTTAGTCTTTGAATTGCTATAGTCCTACAACATCACAGCCTGATGACGGCTTTATGACGATGTGTTCTTTCCTTTCCTAACGCTAACTGTGATCAGACTATGCTGACATCTGAAATCAAAATACTCGTGGTAGACGACTCCGGCGTCACCCGTGAAACACTGCAAAGCTACTTTGCAGAAGAAGGCTACAGCGTTGAAGGTGTTGATACCGCGGAAGCGGCCGAGCAGCGTTTAGCAAATGAGGCATTTGATCTGGTGCTGCTGGATATTCGCCTGCCCGGTAAAGATGGCCTAACGCTGACACGAGAGCTACGATCTCGTTCGGAGATTGGTATTATTTTGGTAACCGGCAAACAAGATGAAATTGACCGCATTATTGGTCTCGAATGCGGTGCGGATGAATACGTTTGCAAACCATTCAATCCACGTGAAATTCTTGCCCGAGGTAAAAACCTCATACGTCGTGTACGCGCTCAAAGAGACACAAGTAAGCCCACAGAAGAACCGGTCTTACGACCTCTGGGTCCATGGCATCTGGATACTTCCCGTAGAGTGCTTGTTCGTTCCGATCGCACAATCACGCAGTTAACCGAAGGAGAATTTCAGTTACTGCTGACTTTAATGGAGCATGAAGGCACGCCATTAAGTCGCGATCAATTAATGGATCGTATTAAAAACCGCACTTGGAATGCAACGGATCGAACGATTGATGTGTTGATCGGGCGTATTCGCCGCAAGCTTGCTGACGATCCAGAGTGCCCTCCGATGATCATTACCGTGCATGGTGTGGGTTATCTGTTTAGTGTCTCCGCGATTGAAGATGAGTCATGCGATCCTTAACTTTTGGGCTCGTGACACTGTTTTTCAGTGTATCGGCATGGGCAACAGAAGCCTTTTCTGAAGAGCCTCTTGCGTTAAATAATATAACCGTGCGCATCTGTGGCACGACTGCTTACCCTCCGGTTTCATGGGTAACGCCTGGCGGTCGTGTTGAAGGTGTAAATGCCATGATTGTCCACGCTCTCCTAAAACCGCTCGGTATTTCTGTGGATGATCAACAAGACAGCAACTGGCAACGTTGCTTGAAAGAGGTCGAGCTTGGCAATGTCGATATCATGACCGGTTTTAGGAACGAAGTACGTTCCGAATACATGGTGTTCTTAGAAGCTCCGATTGTTCGAGAAGACATCAACTTATTTTACCCAGCCTCTAAACCGTTGGTCTTTAACGATTGGGAAGGCTTATCTGGTAAGCGTGTCGGCGTGTTAATGGGGGATAGCTTTGGTGACCGGGTGGACAGTGCATTGGCAAAGTATCCGCGTTTGGAATGGGTATCGAGCCAACATCAAAACCTATTAAAGCTGGCCGATCACCGCTTAGATGCGGTGCCTATGGGGAAGTTGTCAGGGCAACTGTTGATTAATGCTTTTGGACTTACAGGGCAGATAGATTCTGTCGCAACGGATGTCAGTGATTACTGGTATGTCGCCATATCTAAGCGCTCGCCACTCATGCAATGGTTGCCAAGGCTCAATAGCGAATTGAAAGCGTTGCTAAGTGACCCTAAGCTGATTCCTTTATGGATGAAACAGCAACGTTTGATGTATTTACAAAGTACTGCAGAAGAGACTTCGGGTCAGGATATTCCATGACACCTTCATCCGTTTTAGCCAAAATATTAGGTTATAAGCAAGCTCACCCACTGGCTTATCGTATCTTTATTAAGCTGATTTCGTTGAGCTTGTTGTTAGCACTCGTTTCGACCAGTATTCAGGTCTACAACGAATATCGTCGAGAGCGAGTCGCTTTGCAGCAGCAAACGGATTTCATTACGTCATCGCATATAGAAGGTATTCGAAAGGGGCTATGGGATCTTGATCAAGAACAGTTGTTGCTGCAACTGAAAGGGATAATGAACTTTTCTAACGTCAATGCCGTGATGTTGCACTCTCAAGACTGGCAAGAGGACATTGTTGTTGGGGATGTTCCTGAAAAAGTATCGCAAACCTATGGTACGACCTTTGATATCTATTACGAGGACCGTGATGGTCAGCTCACTTCGCGGTTACTTGGAGAGCTGACGGTTTACCATGATATGGCGGCTATCCAGTCTCGTTTACTGCGATCGGCCGTTGAGATTGCATTGTTTCAAAGTGGTTTAGTATTAGTGAATGGTCTATTACTGCTGCTGATCGTGCATTTTATGGTGACACGGCACCTAGAATACATGTCACGTTATACCCGTTCTATTGGCGCGGGAAACCTCAAACAAACGTTGCGTCTGCCGCATAAAAAGAAAGCGGCTCAAGACGATGAGTTAGACGCAGTAGTGAATGCGTTAAACGATATGCGAGAAGCTATTTTAGAGGATATTAAGCAAAAAGACCGAATTGAAGCGGAGTTGCGTTACCACCGTGATCAGCTGCAAGAGCAGGTCCTACGCCGCACGCAACGATTACAGGATGCGAAGGAGGCGGCCGAGCAAGCGAATAAAGCAAAAAGCCAGTTTTTGGCGACCATGAGCCATGAAATTAAAACGCCTTTAAATGGTATTTTAGGCATGGTTGAGTTGTTGCAGCGCACCGATCAAGCCGCTGCAAACCAAGAAAAACTCGATGCTATTTATCAGTCTGGTGATGCGTTACTAGAGATTCTAAATGGCTTGCTGGACTATGCACGCTTAGAAGAAGGCATGTATTGCCCTGAAATGAGTGTTTTTTCGATTCAAGAGTTAGTGTCGTCAACCAGCTTGCTGTTTTCTGCCCAAGCAAAAGCACAAAACAGCCAGATTGCCGTCAACATCAGCGATGAATTAGCCAAGCAATATTATGGTGGAGCCGGAGCGTTACGTCAGATTTTGTCGAATCTTGTATCGAATGCCATTAAATTTACTGAAGCAGGTACCGTGACTATTACGGTGATGCCCGCTAACGACCCAGACCACAGCGATGGTGTGTTCTTTGAAGTAGAAGACACCGGCATTGGCATATCGGAAGACTATTTAACGCAGATTTTCGAGCGCTTTAGCCAAGCGGACGAGAGCATTACTCGACGCTTCGGTGGGACTGGATTAGGGCTGGCCATTACCGCTCAGTTGGTGAATGTGCTGCAGGGTGAGATCGGCGTTACCAGTGATGTTGGGCATGGCAGCCTGTTTTGGTTTTATGTACCTCTGGCTCCCATACCCGCAGAAACAAGGCATGCTCCGGCGCAGCTAGAGACGGTGCTGCCATCGTTGCCATCTATGTCGATTTTATTAGTGGAAGACACGCCGATAAATCAGGCCGTGACGATGGAGTTATTAAGGCAAGATGGGCACCGAGTGACGTTGGCTGAAAACGGCACTCAGGCTCTTGCTGCCATGGCCTCGGATCCGTTTGATCTGATTTTAATGGATATTCACCTGCCTAACATGAGCGGTTTAGAAATCGCACAACGCATTCGTTCCGAGTCTGGTGTAAATCAGCACACACCTGTCGTAGCCTTGACGGCCAATGTTCAACCCAGCAATGTGCAAAAGTGTCATGCAGCCGGTATTTGGGCGGTATTACCTAAGCCGTTTAAACAAGAATCGTTGCAGCAAATTATGCGTACTCAAACAGCCCCGTCGACTTCGCTTAAAGAAACACAAGGTGATTCTGAGTTAATTGATCCAGTTCTTCTACGGTCACACTTATCCGCTTTAGGTGAACAACGGCTGCGTAAGTTGTTAATCAGTTTAGAGCATGCCATGGCTGAAGGTTTGACAGATCTAAAGCAAATGCACGCTGAGCAAGATGATTACGAGGTAGCGGATATTGCGCACCGATTGGCCGGTGACGCGGATGCGGTTGGCGCACTACAGCTTGCTAATTTACTACGACAATTAGAAACAGCGGCCAATGTTGGCCAACTAAATGATTTTGAACACCTTGTTACGACGCTGCAACACAGTGTGAGAAATACACTAGCAGAGTTTGATGCCATATTGGCTTAATGTACTTTAGCTTCCAAACCTTAGACACGGAGTGACAATGTCAAACATGGATTCGACGGCAAAATCAGGCATGCTTTATGGGATTACCGCGTTTCTATTGTGGTCTATCGCTCCGTTGTATTTTAAAACCATTGACCACATACCCGCGTTGGATATTTTATCGCATCGGATCTTATGGTCGTTTGTGGTAGTCGTGATACTGATGACAGCGATGCGCAAATGGCGAGCGTTAAAGCAGGCTTTAAGCACAAAGGTATTGCTGGCGGTTGCATTGTCCTCGGTATTAATTGCCGTCAATTGGGGAACTTATATTTATGCCGTCAATAGCGAGCAACTGCTGAGTGCGAGCTTGGGTTATTACATCAACCCTTTAGTTAGCATTGTATTGGGGATGGTGTTTTTTAAGGATCGCCTTGATCGACCAAAACAGTGGGCAGCTTGGCTGTGCCTGTTAGCCGTGGTGTTTGAGGTTATTCAATTCGGACGCTTACCATGGATAGCTCTAACACTGGCGCTGAGCTTTGGTTTGTATGGATTAGTGCGAAAGAAAATCGCCTTGGATAGCTTTATGGGGATGACGTTAGAAACGGCTATTTTGATGCCTTACGCGCTGCCTCAGCTGTATTGGTTTGGTGCGGATGTTGGTTTTATGCAGAGCGGCCAGTGGGCGTCTAGTTTACTTCTAATGGCCGCAGGGCCAGTCACTATGGTGCCGCTAATGTGTTTTGCTGCGGCCGCAAACCGAATCAGTTTGGTGACCTTGGGCTTTTTTCAATACATTGGCCCCAGTGCCATGTTCTTGTTGGCCGTCTTTCTTTACGACGAACCGTTCTCCAGTGAGAAACTGGTGACTTTTGGGTTAATTTGGGCGGCTTTAGCCATGTTAATTGTTAGCTCGATTAAGCAACTGCGCAAACAGAAACAGGCGCTTTAGCAACACAGAAAATAGCCAACCCTTCGAGGGTTGGCTATTACGCTACGATTATTGAGAGGCTATTATGCAATCACATCTTCAGTCGTTTGCTGCTGTACGCCGATTAGGTAATCGCCGGTTGCATCTGGATTCGCATCCGATGCACCAATGAAGTAGGTGCCAGACTCTTCGGCAGTGAAGGACAGGATGCCATCTTCATTACCTTCTTCAAGGGCTAGTGCTAATTCACCGTCGTTGTCCATAACGGCTAGCTGGCCAGACTCTAGAGCATCGCTTTCCATGGAGATGTCGTAGGTCATGCCTGCTTCTAGAGAGGTGGCGAACCAGTCCTCATCGCCTGCGAAGTCTAGCGAGCTTTCAACTGTACTGCCGACATCCAGTAGGCTAGTTGTGAGAATGTCTGCAGATACGTCGTCTTCATCCAGTTCAGGAATCTCAATAGTATCTTGCTCGTCAGTGGTTAACGCTAATGTGTAGTCTCCGATAGCAGCGCTAGAGAGATCACTAGCATCTAGGAAGTAGGTACCTGCTTCTTCTGCTGTGAAACTAATGTCTACATCATCACCTGTAATACTGAAATTATTTTCAACCGTTTGGCCTTCTGCATCACGTAGCACTAGAGCAGGGATTTCAACATTCTCAGAAGAGAATGTCATAGTGTAGTCTGTGCCTGCTTCAAGATTCATTGAGTACCAATCTGAATCACCTGCTTGTTCGAATGTTCCTTGTACTTCTGTGTTGGCAACAATGGCACCCGCTGTTGTGGTATCTGCTGTAAAATCATCTACAACCGTGTCATCGGGCGTTTCGTCAACAGGATCGGTTTCAGAGCCATCTTGTGGGTCTTCTGTCTCATCGACGGGGTCGGTTTCAGAGCCGTCTTGTGGGTCTTCTGTTTCATCGACGGGATCGGTTTCAGAGCCATCTTGTGGGTCTTCTGTCTCTTCGACGGGGTCGGTTTCAGAGCCATCTTGTGGGTCTTCTGTCTCATCGACGGGGTCGGTTTCAGAGCCGTCTTGTGGGTCTTCTGTCTCATCGACGGGATCGGTTTCAGAGCCATCTTGTGGGTCTTCTGTCTCATCGACGGGGTCGGTTTCAGAGCCGTCTTGTGGGTCTTCTGTTTCATCGACTGGGTCGGTTTCAGAGCCGTCTTGTGGGTCTTCTGTCTCATCGACTGGATCGGTTTCATCTGACGAGGTAACACTGATGTTGTAGTTGCCAGAAGCATCGTCTTCTAAGTCAGATAAATCCAAGTAGAAAACGCCTGACTGTGGCGCCGTAAAACTGAATGACGTATTGGTTTCATCGTCTTCTTGAGCATCGCTTGAAATACGCTCGCCATCACTGTTGCGTAACACTAAATAAGGTGAAGAAAGTTCGTCGCTTGTAACAGTGAAAGAGTAGTTTTCGCCTTCTTCTAATTCAATAGAGTACAGGTCGTTTTCCATTTCCGTATCAATGCTGGCATCCAGTGCCGTGTTCAGCTCTAGCGCTGTCGCATTGCTACCATAATTGTCTTGTGTGGTTTCTTCTTGCTGCTCAAATAGCGCCTCAAGACCGTTTTGTGCAAAGTAACGCACGATTTGACCTGGTGGTAAGCTGTCAAGAACTTGGGCAACGTAATCTGATGTAAGGTTCTGCTGATTCAGGTTGTTGAGCAAATATTCTGGTGTGCTCATATTGCCTTTCGCTGTGTCTAGTGCATTGCCTTGATTTGAAAATTGCTTTGCTGATTTCATGAAGACCTCCGTCCTAAGTTTGGTTTCAAAGTGATAAGCGATGAAGATATTCGCTAACACGCCATTCAAGATAAGAGAATCGTTTCAAAGATGGTGTCAGGTGAATGTTAAGGTTCAGAAAAGCTTATTCTGGAAAACTTACGTATTGAAAGGGTCAGTGTAAATTCACTGGTAATCGGATCTAAGAATATAACTGTTTGAATTTTTTGATTATTTTTTTTTGCTTCTTGCGCGAAGTGTGGCCTAGACAAAACTAAGGTGATGGCAAGACCTTGGAAGACCTGCATGATAATCGTTGTTAACAACATAAAGAGATTAGAGGATGTTGCAAGCATTACGACTTTACAAGTGGTAATGCTTGATAGAATCTTGAAGGTCGGAAAATCACTAAGTGGCTTTCAGGAAAAGAACATTAACTTCATAGCCGCGATGCACGACATAAGACGGATTAGCCATTTAAAGTGTGCCGGTGTCACATGTTTTAAAAAGTGGTAGCCGATCAACGCACCGATTAACAAACCTGGTAGGGCATACGCACCGATGGTTAAGCTTTCTTGGGTTAGCAGTCCGAGACCTAGATACATCGGCAGCTTGATGACATCGATGATCAGAAAGGCCCAAGCACGAGTGCTGACGTAGCTGTCTTTGCTAAGCTTTTGCTCCATTAAGAATAAGCTGAATAAAGGTCCTGCGGCATTTGCAACCATCGTAACCAATCCACCTGCTAGCCCCATAAAATAGGCCGTTATGGGCTTTTGCATAAAGTTACTCGGCCGTGCATCCAAGTAAAGCCCTAAAAGTATCATTGAAATAATGATCACACCGAGGAGTGTGACAAACTGATCTGCGTTTAAGTCGGCGAGTAGGTAAGAACCGATAAGCAGCCCTATGAAAGCCAGCGGTAAAAAGCGTGCCAGTACCCGCCATGAGATATTCTTGCGGTAGCTGCAAGCCGCCATCACGTCAGTAATAATATATAAAGGCAATAAAGCCCCGAGTGCTTCAGGACCAGGAAAGGCAATCATGACGATCGGCAATATGATTAGCCCCATTCCCCCTACGGAAAACTTTGAAAAGCCGGTTACTATGCCAGCCATAAACATCACCACAAATGCGGTTGTCACGATAGTCCTCCTTGGTTATAAGTGTGTTGCTTGATGAGCGATAGAATAACGGCAATAATGAATTAAAAATAATTTCGTTTTTTGATTGTAATGAAAGGAAATTTTTATCATGAAGCTGGATCAACTCAGGGCTTTTATTGCGGTGGTTGAAATGGGCAGCTTTCGTGCTGCTGCCGAGGCGATTCATAAAACCCAGCCGAGTATCAGTGCTGCCGTCAAAGCCTTGGAAGGGCAGTATGGTATCCAGCTATTGGATCGTGATAGCTATCGTCCAACACTCACAGCAGAGGGCAAAGCCTTCTTTAAGCAGAGTAAAAAGCTGTTGCTACAAGTAAATCAATTAGAGCACCTGGGGCACCACTTAGCTCAAGGAACTGAACAGCAGCCGCTGCGCTTATGCATCAGTCAGATGAGTTTGACAGAACACATTGTTGGGCTGCTTAAGGCATTTGATGCCGAACATCCACACATTGCGGTTGAACTGACGACCGATCACTTAAACGGCGTACAAGAGCATCTGGTCAAAGAGAAATCCGACATTGCCATTGGTCCCAGCTATGGTCTTGATGATCGGCATATCTTTGTTGAGGTGGGCAAGTTGGAAATGACCTGCGTCGTGCATCCCGATCTGCTGCCTACACTGCAGGCTGGCTCACAAAAAGTGAAGCAACAAGCCTTGTATTCCTTACCGCAAATCTTAGCCAGTCGCTCAGCGGAAGAACAGGAGCATCGTTTTGTCTTACCAACGGGTCGACGCTGGCACGTGAACGATTTCCAAGTCAAGAAAACCTTGGTACAAGCGGGCATGGGCTGGGCACGTATGCCCCATTACATGATCAAGGACTCTCTAGAGGAAGGGCGCTTGGTACGCATGGATGTGGAAAACTTCAGCTCCCACAGCCAGTTTCCGCTGTTTATGGTTCGTCTTAGAAATCAGACCTTGAGTCCTGAGGCCAATGCGTTTTGGCGCTTTATCAAACGCTACTTAAAAACACCTACCTCAGACAACGGAGACTAAGCGGTTGCTTGGAAGCGTTGACTGATTTTAGCCGCTAAATGACTACCAAAAGCTGGATGTGGCACCGGTGCAACTGCCAATACAATGTCCACTGACGGCAACGGAGGTAGGCTGGTGTCACGGCTAATGGTTAATCCAGGAGACACGCTGGAGACCGCCATAGCGCTGATGCCAATGCCGCGGCGTAATAAGCTTTTAATCGCTGTGGCGCTCGACGAACTGGCGACTAAGGTATAGGGACGGCCTTGTTTTTCCATGCCGTCAATGGCCGCGCTGTGGAATTTGCAGTCCGGCTCATACAGGACTAAGGGCAAACTCTCGTTTTCCAAACTCTTCCCGCCATGCACCCAGACCCCTTTATCATGCTTCAGTAGGTAGCCTTCTTCCGCATGAGGGGCGCGCGTTAAAATCGCCACATCGACCTTACCTTGATCCAGCATAAGGCGTAACTGGGAGCTGCAATCGCAGATAATGGTTAAGGTTTGCTGGGGCAAATGCTCGCGCATTAAAGCGACCACATCCGGCAGCACGGATTCCGCATAATCATCTGGGCAACCTAATACCAGCGGTCGATGATGTACCGTGTGCTTAAAGTGGCTCATGGCTTCGTCGTGCAAGGAAAGAATTCGTCGAGCATAGCTCACCAGCTCTTGCCCTCGCTCCGTTAAGGCAACATTGCGTCCTTCCTTGGTAAACAGTGATTGCCCCGTGGCCTCTTCGAGCTTTTTCATCTGCATACTGATGGCACTTTGGGAACGATAGGTTTGTTTGGCAGCACGGGTAAAGCTCCCCGTATCGACAAAGGCTAGAAAGCTGCGCAACGCATCAATATCCATGGCACCATCCATTCATTAGCAAAACGAAAGTAATCCATTAAAACTATTCGTTAGTCATATAAATATCAAGGGCGCACAATGAAAGCACTTCTAACCACTCGCTAAGGAACTGCTTACATGAAACTGATCATTGCCAACAAAAACTACTCCTCTTGGTCACTGCGCGGCTGGCTGGCGCTAAAAGCCTTCGACGTGCCGTTTGAAGAAGTGAAGCTCACCCTGTTTACGGATGACTTTTACCAACAATTAGCACTTTATTCACCAGTCAAAAAAGTGCCTGTGTTGGTCGACGATGGCATTAATGTGTGGGATTCATTAGCGATTGCAGAATACATCAATGAAGCCTACTTGGCTGGCAAAGGTTGGCCTATCGATCGTGCGGCTCGTGCGGTAGCTCGTTCAACGGTGGCCGAAATGCATTGTGGTTACACAGCTTTGCGTAATGCCATGCCGATGAACTGTCGCGCCCGTCGTCGAGTCGATATCAATGACGCCATCGCTAAAGACATCGCCAACATTGATGCCATCTGGGGTGAGCAGCGTCTAGATTACGCCGAGCAGGGCGACTACTTATTCGACGAGTTCAGTATGGCTGACGCCTTCTTTGCGCCGGTAGTATTTCGTTTTATGACGTACGGCGTCGAGCTATCTGAGTCGGCCAAAGCGTATCAACAAACTATGCTCAACCACCCCGCGATGCAAGAATGGTTGGAAGACGCGCTAACTGAAACCGACATCATCGAAGAAGACGAAGCCGGCGAGCCGTTATAACGGATAGTCGCTCAGCCTTTAACCTGTTCATGTTAAGCTTCAAAAACGGTCTACTTTAAATGCATTTAATGACAGCAGCGTTGGCTCATGCTGTATTTTTTGCAGCAAAAGTTCTGCGGTGATAGCCGCTTGCGTGATGCCAAGGTGCTGATGCCCAAAAGCAAAACTTAAACGTGAAAATGTAGGGTGCTGGTCAATCACAGGCAGCGAGTCAGGTAAGGTCGGGCGGTGCCCCATCCACTCTGTGGGCGCCTCTTTGCCTTTGCTATACGCCTCGGGTAGAAGTGCTTTGGTGTGCTTATTGAGCACGGCATAGCGCTTCTTAATTGGAGCCAATGATGTACCTCCGATTTCACTCATGCCTACCACACGTAAACCAGAGTCTAACGGCGACATAACAAAGCGGCGATCTGCAGATAAGACCATGTGGTTTAGATGTTGTTGATTCTTCTCTGGGAAGGTTAATTGATAGCCGCGCTCTGCTTCCAGCGGCACAGTTATGCCCACTTGTTTTAGCAGTTCTGTACTCCAAGCGCCTGCGCACACCGTAACTTGGTCAAATGGATAGGCTTTTTGATCTTCAAGATAGATCTGAATGGCCTTATGGTGAGCCTCGAGTCCCATCACTTTTTGCTGGAAAAACTGACCGCCTCGTTCGATGAAGGTGTTATAAAGTGTTTGGCAAACGGCATAGGGATCACTTAAGCGATAAGCATCTGGGAAGAATACCGCATGACTTAATTGCTGTGATAACTCTGGCTCTAAATCAGCAAGACGTTGCCCTTCTACATATTCGCAGGTGAGGCCAAAAGTGGCCATTCGTTCAATCAAAGCGTGAGCGTCTGCTTTTTTTTCAGGGTTTTCCCATACGACTAAATTGCCTACTTTGATGATCTGATCGGTAGCATCGATATCCGTAAGAAGCCGTTGCCACGCGGAGACAGAAAGTTGGTTCAGTGCAGAGAGAGCCTGTGTGCCTTGTTGCGCATTGGCGGTATTCGACGCGGCAAGAAATTTTGCATACCAAGGAATCGAATTGCGTAGATATTTCCACGGTACACAGACAGGTCCATCAGGATCGAGGCATAGCTTAGGGGCACTTCGAACCGATTCGGGCGTTGCTAATGGGTCGATTAACTCTGTCGCGAGATAGCCTGCATTGCCATAAGAGGCTGCAGTCCCAGGCTCATTGCTGTCTAGTAAGGTGACGGCATAGCCTTGGCGAAGTGCTTCCAATGCGACACACAGTCCTACAACGCCAGCCCCCACGACCGCGAAACTGGGTTTACCGGTCGTGTTTGCAGGAATAATGCTGGAATCCAATAATGTGCGGTTCATGGGGCTCTCCTGATGGTGCGTCGATTAAGTCAGTCAATTAATTAAGAAGCGTTATAAGCCAATATAGCAGCAGCCAAATCTTCACGTGAGTCGCCAACAGATTTGAACAAGGTAATCGCCTTATCTGGATCCGCTAATTGCGCTCGGCCTTTATGTTCAGCCCCGCAAAGCTCTGTTAGTTCCGCACAAATATCGTCTTCTGAGAAGGCGCCTTCTTTGATAGGGATGATTAAGTCGCCTGTCTCGGCTAAAGCGCCGGCACGTGTATCAACAAAGACATTCGCTGCTTGCATGGCTTGGTTATCGACTTCACGCATGGTAGGCGTAAAGCTGCCAACGAGGTCTACGTGCGTACCTGGGCGTAACCAGCGCCCTTGAATAACCGGTTCTTTTGCCATCGTAGCACAGCTGATTAGGTCTACTTCGCCAGCAATGTGAGGTAAGTCGGCTTGCACGCAAGCATGCGCATCAATGCCTTGCGCGACAAGCTCTTTGGCAAACGCCCGCGCCATGTCTTCATTGCGATCCCAGATCCATACGGTTTCAATAGCACGCACACTCATATGAGCAGGCACTAAGAAATGTCCCATGCGTCCAGCCCCAACCATTAGCATGGAACGAGTGTTCGAGCGTGAGAGGTAAGATGATGCCAAGGCTGACGCCGCTGCGGTGCGTCGTGCGGTGATAATATTGCCATCCATTTGCGCTAAGGTTTCACCGGTTGTACCACTGCTTAACGTATATAAACTGGTGAGCCCTGGTAAACCTTTTGCATTGTTACCCGGAAACACACTGACTTGCTTAACGCCTAAATACTGACCTTCAATCCATGCGGGCATCAGTAGTAGAGTGGCTTGAGGCTCATCTGGAACATCCATAAAGTGATGGTGGCGTACTGGAGAGTGAACATCGGTGGTAAAAATAGTACGCAAAGCATCAATCATGGCTGGCCAAGTAAGGCGCTGGGTAAGGGTTTCGGCCGATAAGTACATTATGAATCCTTATTGCAGAGAGAGGAGATGGTCTACGCTTTATCCTAGACCTTGCCACACGTAAGAGTTAACCAAAACTCTGCTATAGTTGACCAAGGCTATCTATAACAACTGAGAGTTGCTATATAGAGACGGTTAGAGTGAAGGGTAGCTAAGGCCTTATGCAAGAGAACAAGCAAAGTAGCTTGCGTCGAAATAGGATCGCAACGCAGCAAGGTGAGCATATACATGACTATTCTCAGGTCTTGATTGGCTGGCAGGGAATCATGACGTGTGAACTCAGCTCCGCGGCTCTTGATTTATCTCGTGGCCGTTTTGCCATGGCGCCAGAAGTGCTTCCTCATTTGTACCAAGGTCATTCGTCAGACTGCGAGATATTGGTCATAGATCTGGTGCCGAGTGATCCAGTCATGCGCTACATTGAAGAAAGCGCTGGGGTGTCTGTTTCCGAACTTTTCCAGCAGTCGTCTCGTTTTGCTCAGTTACCTGCCACTGCTATGCCGTGCGTTGAGTTTGCAGCAACACAGTTACTGGGTCTTTCTGAAGTGGCAAAACAAAGGCTGTCGACGCAAATGTTGCCTATGTTGCTGATGCAGATAGCCGACGCAGTGATTGAGCAAGATGTGCTTTGGCATAAAATAAGCCATTCGCGGTTAGATATTGCGGAACTCCAACGTTTGATTGACCTGTCACCAGAGCAAAATTTTAGTAATGTATGGTTAGCTCAGTATTTTAATATGAGTGAAAGTCATTTCTACACGGTGTGTCAGTCTTTGCTGGGTATGAGCCCTCAAAAATACGTGTTGCAACGTAAATTGACCGAAGCGCAGCGTTTACTACAAACCACTAAAATTCCGGTTGCTATTCTGTCTGATCGCTTTGGCTTTTCTTGTCCATCGGCCTTTTCACGGGCTTATCGTAAGACGATGGGGCAATCGCCCGCACAAACTCGGCGCACTCGTTAGTTGCTTAGTGGGTCGACTAATTCGTTACTGGACTGAAAAAGAGCGATACATTGCTCACTTTGAGGAAGGGTTAAGGTATTTCTGTAGTAACACTGGATTGTATTAAAATGAGCCCGTAAAGTGTAAAGAAATTCATTTAAGGAAGTGCCTCATGAGCGCAAATATTCAGAAGTTTTTTGCAAAATTCTTAGCCACACTGTTCTTCCTGCTCGCCATTTTAGTCTGTGGTAGCAGCCTTATGACTGGGTTCACTCAATTCATGGATGGAGAGGACATGACGCAGATCTTAATTAAAGTCATTAACTCTAACATTATCGCAATTGCAGTATTTGAGTTGGCCATGGTTATTAATAAAGAGTACGGCAATAAAAATGAACACGATGTAATCGTCATGATGCGGCGTACATTACCTCGATTTATTACGACGGTTTGTGTGGCTCTGTCTTTAGAAGGCTTGATTATGGTGATTAAGTACAGCCAAGCTGATATGGCAGGTAATCTATATTACCCTGTTGCCATTGTCATTAGTGCGGCATTTTTGTTGGTAGCACTCGGCTTGTTTTTGCACTTTGTACCGCAAGATCCGGAAAATCATATTGATGATGACGAGCACTAGATCAGACCTTTCTTATTCGAATTGATTATTAAATAAACATGTTTGACGGCCGATACCCTTAGCTTAAACACTCAGGGAGGCCGTCATATGGCAGAGAGTCAGTTATCCTTTCAATCGCGTTACGCGCATCAAACTTCAACGTTTAGTGGCCAACGGCGTACTCGAATCGAGCAAGAGCCGGATACCAATGCAAACGCTCAACGCCCAGCCGCCTTTGCTCAGGCACAGTTTTCCGAACGAATTACCCGGCAGCAAGAGGTTGCCTTCAGTTCACAGGTACAACAAGAGCTGGAGGTCGAAGACGAAGCCACAAAAAGTATCAGCATTATTGAACAGCGGTTTTCGAAAATGCTGACATTGTTGGAGCGTATGTTTGGTGTTGAGATCAGCCTGTTTGATGAACGTGACTTTCAAAAGGCTTCAGAGGCGCAGCAATCCGTTGCGCAACCGCCAGAAAGTGCTCGTCAAAGCGATGAGGGAACGGGTGGACGCCGTCAAGTGATTGAAGCCATTCAAGAGTATCGCTATGTGACAGAAACGGAATCCAGCTCTGTGGCGATACAGGGCAAGCTAGAACTGAACGATGGACGCAAATTGGATGTTGATTTTCGACTGGACATGTCACGTTCAAAGGTGGAGGAATATTACGGCCAAATAACGTTATCAAGTCGTACAGTCGATCCATTAGTAGTGAATTTAAACGGTAACGTGGCACAGTTGACCAATCAGCGTACGTCGTTTGACATTGATGGCGACGGCGAAGAAGAGCAGATAGCGTTCGCGACCGGTGATTCTGCTTTTCTTGCCGTGGATAAAAACGGCAATGGCCGCATTGATGACGGTAACGAACTGTTTGGTCCGCGCTCAGGTAGCGGCTTTGCAGACTTAGCCAAGTATGACGATAACCAAGATGGCTTGATCGACGAGTTGGATGATATTTGGCAAGAGTTAGTGCTGGTGCAGCGCGACGAATCGGGTAATGAGTCGCTGCTTTCCTTAAAAGATGTTGGTATCAGCGCCTTTGTATTAGAACGCACCAGTTCGCTGTTTAGCTTGTTTGACGAGCAAGGAGAGCAAACCGGTGTTGTTCGCGAAACTGGTTTATATGTGCGGGATGATGGCTCGATAGATAGTCTGCAGCACGTGGATTTAGTGGTTTAATGATCAATTGATCAGATCGAAGATGGCAGGGCATAGAATATTTGCCCTGCCACTTATTCAACTCTTAAAGTGCTACTAAAGGATTATTGCTGACAAGTGTCGGTGTTAGTTGCAGAGCATCGATTCTTGCCACACTGGCATCCACTGACTCACTGTCTGTTAGCAGGCCAAAGCGTACTTTGAAGACCTTACTGGCTTTTCCTTTAATCGTTGGCACGAGCCCTAAATTCCACTGATGCTTGCGGTTGTAGGCGAAGGATGTTCCTGGCTCGATACCGACTACATAGCCTTGCTCGATGGTGTCTGTATTTTTCCATAAGGTCAAAACGGGGAGTGTGTTTTGCGCCCAGCTGACTTCAATCGCGGCGTCGCCTGCGGCGTTTTTCATTAGAGCATGGCTCATGCCTTCTTCATCAGCGATGGGCAGTACGTTGAACACCATCTCGTCGAAATTTTCTGTTGGTGCTGACAGTTGACCCCATTCATGTACGCCATTGACCGCATAGTCGTTGAAAGGCGAAATTTGCGTGGCGGCGACATGTAATGAAGCCCCTTCCTCAAGCAATGGCGCGCCGAAATTATTATGGTAAATCGCCTGATAGGTATTATCGTAATTCGAGAGGTTGGTAAGCGTATCTTGAATGTGGATGTAGGGCTCATCAGGTGTCAGAGAAAGCTCAGTGTGCACTTCAAAGTTGGTGAACTTAAAACGCTTTTCGTCTACTCGTCCTGATAACGTAACGCGATAAGGTGGGAATTGCTCAACGGTAAGAACGACTTCATCGGCCGGTGTATTTTGGATACGGCCATGAAGTGTCAGCATGTCGCCATTGTCTTCGCCAGGGTGTCCGGCCCATTGATAGCCACAGCGAACCAGCATTTCATTAAAGCCATCGAGCCATCCAAGTCCGCCGGACGCTTCTTGATTGATAAAGCTTGGGTGTACTACTTCAGTAATGGGAGAGTCCCAGCCATAACGCAGTTCACCCCGAGACGCATCTAAAATGGCCATAGCGCGCGTTGGTATGACTCTTAGTACTTTGTCACCCACAGTTAGGGTGATGAGCTTAGAGCCTTGCTGCTTACCGCCACGTAGGGTCTGTAACTTACATTCAATGGCAATGTCGCTAGGAAGCCCCATATCTTCGGCGGTTAAGTGTGCCGAACTTAGATCAATGTTGTGATCGTGACTTAGAAACGTAAAACGAAACTCGGAGGACTGAGACATAACGACTCCCTTGTAGGTGGTGACGTCACTATATCGAGTTGCCGCGGTGCTGTAAAAGCGAAACCGATGGTCTACGCTTAAAGTGTGATCTGGGACTTGTCCCAAAGAATACTGTGGATGCCAGCTTGACTGGTACTGCGGTGTGCTGGCGTGCAACGGACGCTCTGTGTTCGTTTGCACGCCTTTTAATTTTCCTGCCTTATTTATATCTCATTTTGTGCAAACTGTGCTATGAATTAAAGAGTCCTGCTGTTGTTAGGTGAAAGCCTTACTGATGGCCCCTTTTAAAATACTAAGAGTACTGATACGTCTATGAAGTCAGCCATGATGATTCGCCAGAAAGTGGTATTGGGGTTAGCCGTTATTTTTGTGTTAGCCATTGCTATGATTTATATGGTGGTAGAAGGAAAAGTTAAGACGGATCTGATAGCAGAGCGCCAAGCTCAAATACAAGTTAACCAGCGTGGAGTAGTCGCGTTACTCGGTGCTAAATTAGACGAAGTACAGTTGATGACCAGCTCGCTCGCTTTAGCAGCGGCGCAATTACCAAAAGACGCAGCACTTTTTAAACAGGTATTCCCTCCTCTGATTGATAATCATGGTGATGGTAGTATTGCGGGGGGCGGTATCTGGCCGGAGCCTAATGCGTTTACCCAAGGTGTTGAGCGTCGTAGCTTTTTTTGGGCGCGTTCTGGGTCAGGTATCGAATTACTGGAAGACTATAATGATCCGGCAGGTTCGGGATACCACAATGAGGGTTGGTATAGCGTTGGGCGTAATGCGCCGATTGATCGTTGTAGCTGGTCGGAAGCCTATACCGACCCAGTGTCTAAAGTGCCCATGGTGACGTGTACCGTTCCTATCAAGGAGCAAGGGAAATTTACCGGTGTCGCGACAGTCGATATGTTGCTGGGTGGTATCACGCAGGTACTAGAAGATTATGGGTCTCAGAGCGAAGGGTATGTTTTTGCTTTGGATGCTCAAGGTCAAATGCTCAGCTTCCCTAAGTCGGCCGCAAAAATTGTTAAAGCCGATGACTCAATGGTGACTGCGAAAGAATTAGCGAGCCAACTACCTTGGTTGGCACCGGCTTTGAATGCGGCACGTAATAACTCTGAAACTATGATGGCGTTGTCAAGAGATGAGATTTTGGGGCAGTCTGCTTTCGTTGATATTATCAAAGAGCCAAAAACGGGTTGGACGATTGGTTTGGTCGTTCCTAAAGGCGTTATGACCGAAGTCGCTGACAGTATGAGTTGGTTTCTAATGATCGCATTAGGCGGTTTATTGATCGTTGTTAGTGGGATCACGCTAATGTTCTTCCGTAGGTTATTAGCTCGTATCGAACAGACGACGGAGCAGATTAACGGCTTGGTGTCTGGCAATACCTCACAAGCGCTTCAGATTCTTCATGGTGATGAGATTGGCGCATTGCGGACATCGGTGAATGCGTATGGCGATAAATTGAAGGCCTTACTTGCGAGTATCCACGCTGAATCAAGTAAGTTGGTGAGTGATGCCGGAAGACTGAAAAATTTCAGTAATGAATTTTTGAGTAAGGCCAATAGCCTTAGTGACGAGAACCATACTTTGGCGGCGGCGACCGAGCAATTTGGCGCCACATCCTCGGACGTTGCGATGTATTCCAATGAAACCAAATCGACAGTCGAACGAATTCATGTGGAAGTTCGCACCAGCGGCGATGAGATGTCAGGTGTGATCAATACCATGCGAGTATTGTCGAAAACCATGGACAGTGCTCAGCAGAAAATTTTACAACTGGACGAAGACAGTCGCAAAGCTCACAGCATGTTGAGTGTTATTCGGGATATTGCTGAGCAAACCAACCTGCTGGCATTAAATGCAGCCATTGAGGCGGCTCGTGCCGGTGAGACTGGTCGCGGTTTTGCGGTCGTTGCGGATGAAGTTCGAAATCTAGCGGCTAAGAGTGAAAGTTCTGCAGTAGAGATTGAGCGTGTATTAAACCGTTTGCAAGATGCTTCGAAAGACTCCGTTAGCTCGATGTCACAGGGCCTTTCTGAAACGGAGAAAGCGGTGACCAGTGCGGAATCTACCGCCAGTCATTTGCAGGAAGTCGTGAGTTCATTCTCTTTGATTACCGATCAAGCAACACAGATATCGGTTGCGGCAAATGAGCAGCAAAAAGTCTCGAATGATTTGACCCAATTTGTATCGCGCTTGCAGGCATTAACCAGCAGCAATGCAGATGATTCCAGTCATTTAAGTCACATGAGTGAAGAAATTGACGCGATCGCTAAGCGTTTGAACGAGCTACGTTAAAACGAAAAGTTCCAGTGATTATTTCCAAAAGCCTGCCAATTAAAGCAGGCTTTTTTTGGCTCGAAAAAGCCTCTTGAATTGGCGTAAGCTAAACAGAGATTGAACTAATAAGGAGTGACATGATGAAGGTAAGTTTCTTAGGGCTAGGCACAATGGGCTACCCAATGGCAGGTCATGTGAGCCGCGCAGGTCATGACGTCACGGTTTATAATCGCACACCAAGTAAAGCTCAAAATTGGTTAGAGGCATACTCGGGTGCAATGGCATTGACGCCAGAAAGCGCGGCAAACGCCTCGGATATTGTTCTAACGTGTGTGGGTAATGATGACGATCTGCGTCAATTGTATTTAGGCGAACAGGGGGCTTTGACATCAGCGCAACCTGGGACCTTGTTTATTGATCACACAACCGCTTCAGCCGAAGTGGCAAAAGAACTTGCTGAAGCCGCTGAAGCCAAAGCGTGCCGTTTCTTAGATGCGCCAGTCTCTGGAGGACAGGCCGGTGCGGAAAATGGTGTCCTAACGGTTATGATAGGTGGCTCTCAAGCGGATATTGACGAGGCTCAGCCGGTGTTAGAGTGTTTCGCTAAAGCTTATACACGCATGGGGGAGGTAGGCGCTGGCCAGCTGACTAAAATGGTAAATCAGATATTGGTGGGTGGTGTTTTAAGTGGCCTGTCAGAAGGTATCCGCTTTGCTCAGCAAGCAGGATTAGACGTTGAAACCTTAGTAGAAACACTCAAGTATGGTGCGGCTGGCTCATGGCAGTTAGAAAACCGTGGTGCGACCATGGCGAAGGACGAATTTGATTTTGGCTTCGCGATTGAATGGATGCACAAAGACCTGGGCATTGCTTTGGCTCAAGCGCAGCGCATGGGACTAACATTACCGTATACCCAAGTGATTGATTCGGATTATCAGGGATTAATTGAAGATGGTCGTGGGCGTCAGGACACCTCTGTATTGATTAAAACCTTGGATAAGTAACCCAAGGCTTTGTTTAAACCTGTAAGCGAGACGTTAGAACGAGTACAGCACCGATGCCGTGGTTTCGGTGTCTGTGGTATCTGTATCTGCTGGTACATCCGATGTGTATTTCACTCGGTAGGCCAGCTTCATTGCTAAATTCTCGATTATGCTCGCTTGTAATGAGGAAACGGATTCATTCACGGTATTGCCTCCATTAGTGCTGATCTCACTGGTCAGCTCTTGGCGAAATAAAGACGTTTTGGTGAAGCGTTTTTCATAAGTCCCCGCAAAGCGAACAAAATTGCCTCGGTCGGAATCAGCGTTTAGCGTGTCTCGGTCAATCGCAAAGTCGCGATAACCTACTCCAGCGGATGCTTCTAAATAGGATCCATCCGCTGCTTGCCAGAAGCGATTACCGTAACCAGTGGAAACAGAGCTTTTTCTGCGATAGCCTGAGAAACGATCATTTTCATGAGAGCCGCGGACATACCAAAACTCTTCCGTATTAAATTTGTAGTTGCTCTGGATGGAGCCGGAATACTTTTCGGCAGTCGTATCGCTATCTGAGCTACTGTACAACGAGCTAAGAGTATAGTTTGTTCGCCACTGAATGGACTCTTGGGTCAGGTCTAAGCGGCCATTAATATTGTTAGTATCACTGTTGCCTGATGTAGAAACAAAGCCAAGCTCAGCGGAGCCTGACCAGTTATCAGTGTTACTGTCGGTATCGGCAAAGACAGCGGAAGAAGCTAGGCTGACAGCAATAAAAGGGATTAGCAAAGCTCTGTTCATGGGTAGGGTCCTTTTGGTCTTGAACGGCGTATACCGTCAAACCTACCACAGCCATTTCTTTGACAAGAGTGAATGGGAACAGGTTGCATTGTTTGGCCATACTTCCCCTGATTTTTTGAAAATTGCTTAAGTGAATCTTGCAACAGAGAGATTTTATTCCTTTTTGATCGAGTGGTTCGTTACACTATTAAGTCAGTGATTAGCATAGAGTAGAGATGGTCCGTGTCGAATGTGAAGCGTTATTTAAATGGCTATGAATCAAGCTTGCAGCAGCAGGTAGAGGCAATGTTAGCAGCAGAGAAAACCGGAGCATGGCTAAAGAGTAAATATCCTAATTCTCACCAGTTGGCAGGTGAAAAGCAGCTCTATGAGTATGCGCAAGACATTAAACAAGAGTTTATGCGCAGCTCCGCGCCCATAAGTAAAGTTATCTATGATGATAAAATTCACGTGATTAACAATGCGTTAGGGTTGCATAGCTTTGTATCGCGGGTACAGGGTAGTAAGCTCAAGGCAAAGCATGAAATTCGCGTTGCTGCTATGTTTCGGCGTGTACCAGAAGCGATGTTGAGAATGATTTTGGTACACGAGTTAGCCCATCTTCGTGAAAAAGAGCACAACAAAGCGTTTTATAAGCTGTGTCGCCATATGGAACCGGATTATCACCAACTAGAGTTTGAGCTGCGTATTTACCTTTGCCATAAAGATAAGTTTGGTGAGCTGTGGAAGTAAGGACTGAAGTTATGCTTCAGTCCAGAGTTGAGATAGCTTAATCGAAGTCTGCTGAGCTGTGCCTTTCAGTCAGCCCATCATCGCCCCATGTACGATTTACTCGCACCCCACGTTTCACAGCAGGGCGTTCGGCGATCATCTCGGCCCAGCGTTTCACATAGGTGTATTCTTCGACATTTAGAAACTCGGCTGCATCGTAAAGTTTGCCCAATACTAAATTGCCATACCAAGGCCAGATAGCGATGTCTGCAATAGAGTACTCGTCGCCCGCCATATACTTATTTTCAACTAAGTGCTTATTCAGCAGGTCTAGCTGGCGTTTAGTTTCCATCGTGTAACGGTCAATTGGGTATTTGAGTTTCTCTGGCGCATAGGCGTAAAAGTGACCAAAACCACCGCCAAGGAAAGGCGCTGCGCCCATTTGCCACATTAGCCAGTTGCGACACTCCGTTTTCCCCTTGATATCTTTTGGCACCAGCACATCAAATTTTTCTGCTAAATACTGGAGGATGGAGCCAGACTCAAATACGCGTATCTGTGGGTCAGTAGTGGTGTCGATCATTGCTGGAATTTTTGAATTAGGGTTGATGTCGACAAAGCCTGAAGAAAATTGTTTGCCCTCACCAATATCAATTGTATACGCATCGTACTCTGCGTCATCTAAGCCTAACTCCAACAACTCTTCGAACATTATGGTTGCTTTCTGGCCATTGGGTGTTGCTAGGGAATGTAACTGGAAAGGGTGCTTGCCCTGTGGTAGAGCTTTATCATGAGTTGGGCCAGAGTAAGGGCGGTTAATTTTGGACCATTTTCCTGCCTCCTTCTCATCATATTTCCAAACTTTTGGTGGCGTATAATGGTTCTCAGAACTCATGATCTGCTCCTTTAATTAATGTGTATAGTTAACGTTATAGTGGTAACTACATAGAACCTCAAGGACAGGAGTAAGGAGACTGTGTGCAAAAAAAAAGCCAGCATAAAATGCTGGCTTTGATGAACTGACTAAAGTCGCTTAGGCGATCTTGGTCAACCAGTTATGCTTGTCAGGTGCTTTGCCCCACTGGATGTCATTCAGAGCTTGGCGCAGTTTCTGAGCCACAGGACCTGTGTCTCCAGAACCGACTTTGTATTCTTTATCATTGTGAATGAAGGTGCCTACAGACGTTAATACCGCAGCGGTACCAGAAAGCATGGCTTCAACACCAGGTTTCGCCGCGCGCTCAAGCAGTTCCTCAACAGATACTTCACGCTCAGAAACCGTCATGCCCAGATCTTCAGCGATGGTAAGAATACTAGAGCGCGTAACGCCGTGTAGGAAGCTTGAGTCCAGCGCTTTGGTAATGATTTCGTTGCCATCAACGATCAAGAAGTTAGCCGCGCCCGTTTCAGTGATGTAGCCATTTGGGCAGAAAAGAATCTGATCGGCTTGGTACTTTGCTTTCGCTTCAAGCGTTGGTGCAAGAGCACTGGCGTAGTTACCACCACTCTTGATCATTCCCATATGTGGTGCGCAGCGTTGACCGGTCTCATCAAGTAATAGTCGCAGTGCTTTAGCTCCGCCAGCAAAATAATCACCTACTGGTGAAAGCAAGATGTAAACCATCGATGTTTCAGAGGGTGCTGCCGCTTTGCCAACCGCTGCTTCTGTACCGATGTGTGTCGGACGAATGTACATTGAGCCAGGAGGTAAAGGAACATCTGCAGCGTATTCAGCCACAACGTCTTTAATCATTTGAGAGACTTGTTCTTTATCGACTTCCGGCAACGACAACAATTGGCTGCTTTGCGCGAAGCGATTGACGTTTTGGTCCATTCGAAAGACATGCACGCTGCCGTCTTCGTGACGGAATGCTTTCAAGCCTTCAAAACAAGTGCTTGAGTAGTGCAAAACGTGCGCACCTGGGTGCAGAGAGATGCTGTCAGATGAAACGATCTGAGCGTCAGACCATTGATTATTTTCGAATGTTGCTAATGCCATTTTCGGCATAAACACGCTACCAAAAGCCGCCATTATGAGTTCCTACTGAATGAAATTGCGAAAAGGATATGTGCGATTAAGTTTGGTCAGGCGATAACATTGGATGTCCAAGACTTAATCTCAAAATAGTAAAACAGATTGGCGTTGTAAGAAAGTGAGATTCTTAGATTAGGGCGCTCTTGCGACCAATTATCGATATTTTTAGGGTTTTAGCGAAGTGCCACAGACTGATAGGTTCTATGGCACTTTTGGTTAGCGATTATTCAGAATCGAAATATAGTGATCTGTGCGATTGGTATGCTCGTGCGGCGCAACCTCCCGTATCTGCTGAACGCCTTTGAAGTCTGCACGTAGGGCTTTTATTAATGCGTACATCATCATGAAGATAATAAAAGAAAACGGAAGCCCTGCGGCAAGAGACGCTGTTTGTAGTGCCTTTAATCCTCCAGCGAGTAATAACACTGCCGCAACAACGCCTTCACTTAGTCCCCAAAAAACACGATAGCCAGTCGGTGGCGTTTCACTTCCCATCGACACCATGGTGGTGATGACTAAGGTGCCAGAGTCAGATGAGGTGACGAAGTAGGTAATGATTAGGATTAAAGAGATCAAGGCTACAAATTGCGTCAAAATACCTAAGTTGAGGTTTTCGATGACGACAAATAAAGGCTTGGAAATGTCTTCATTAACGGCATTAATCACACCGGCAGTACCAAAACCGCCTTCAGCGAATAGCTCCATGTGCATGCTTGTGCCACCTAGAATCGCCATCCAAAAGAATGTCACTAATGTCGGAACCAGCAGTACGCCTAAACAGAATTCGCGAATCGTTCGACCTTTTGATACTCGTGCGATAAACATGCCGACGAAGGGTGCCCAAGCAATCCACCACCCCCAGTAGAACACTGTCCACCAGCCTTGCCACTGTCGTGTAGGGTCAGGGTCAACCCAAAAACCCATCGGGATCATGTTTACAATGTAATCTCCTAGATTCGTTACAAAGAAGCCAAGCAAGAACACCGTAGGGCCCGCAAATAGAAAGATAATGATCAGTAAAATCGACAGCCACATGTTAACTTCAGACAAGATTTTGATGCCACGACCAACCCCTGATACCGCTGAGATAGTCGAAATCACCGATACAACACCGATAATAATGACCTGCGGGACAATGCCAATTTCCACTCCGAACATATAATTCAAGCCAGCATTAATCTGGCCAGCGCCGAGCCCAAGGGTGGTCGCTACACCAAATAGCGTTCCGAATACGGCCAGTAGATCGGCAATATGACCGCGCCAGCCGAAAATCTTATCGCCAAAGATAGGGTATAGAGCTGAGCGGATTGTCAGTGGTAGCTCATGTCGATAAGCAAAATACGCTAACGCTAAGCCCACGATGACATAGACGGCCCAACCATGTAGTCCCCAGTGTAAGAACGTTGTTTGCATAGCAACGTTCGCGCCTTCCATGGTATTGGCGGCACCGTCAGCAAGGAAAGGGCTGTTTTGAATGTGGTAAGACGGCTCAGCAATGGACCAGAACAATAGGCCTATTCCCATCCCCGCACCAAACAGCATTGAGAACCAAGAGAAATAGCTGAACTCTGGACGGTCGTCGTCTTTGCCAAGTCGTATGTGGCCGTAGCGGGAACACATGAGGTAGAACGTAAAACCAACAAATACACACATCGATAAAACATAAAACCAATCTAAGCTATTTTGAATCCAAGACTGCATCCCAGAAAAAGTACTCGCAGCGAAGTCGACGTCGTAGAGTGTAAAAATGACAAAAGCGAGGATGAGCCCTTTCGAGAAGAGCGCCATATTCGGGTTAAGGTCCCGAAACATGCCTTTGTTAGCGAGTATTACGTAGTCCGTATCGGATCTATTTGATTTTATTCCCATGGGAAGACCTTTATGAATGCTATCGATGGTAATACGTTAGCGATCAAGAAAGAGGCCGTAAACGCCCTTTAAACTAATGAATAACATAAGAATAACTAATGTTATTTTTCTTTTTAATGCTCTTGTTTTGGTACATGTAAGTCTGTTTGATGCAGGTTACGAAAATGGATAGGAGCTAAAAACAGAAATACCAATTTTAAGTTTATGATAAATAGGGCTTTTAATTTTTTTGGTGACTTTTCTTGAAATAGAAAAGTGGCATTTGTTTTTATGGTTAAGAAAATTAGTTTCCTATATATTATTATAGTTTATGTTTATGAGGTCGTTTTAGCGAGTGTTTAAAATGCTACTCTGATTGTTTTTTTGACGGTAATAGGCAATTTAAAGGACGTTTTTATGGGTGGCAATTCAGCGTATTCATGACGGCTTGTACCGTTAATTTTGTCGAAGTGGAGTGGGATGAACATATTTATTTAGGTAAAAAAAAGCCCCTTCTAATGAGGGGCTTTCGTAATGCTATGGCTAAATGAAGCTTAAGCGCTGACCTTCGCAGATAAGCGTTCAGCGGCTAACTTAGCGGCCGGTTCAAATTCTTCCGTACCGCTTGCAAGTTGCTCCGCTAGGATCTTCTTCATGCGACGTGACCAGAATTTAATAATGTGGTTCTCCACAATATCTGCGACGTCCGAATCAGAGCCTGCGCTCACATTGTTTTGAGCAATGTGGTTAATCATCGTTACGATGCTTTCTTCTTCAGTATGAAACATAGTGCTCTCTCAATACCTACTTATTTAACAGCATCAGCGGAAGACGCTGCGCCACGCAAGAACTCATATTGACGTTCATGGTTGTCTTGGAAGTTCTTCTGCCATTCAGATGGCTGAGATACTTTCTCAACTTGCACTGCAGTCACTTTGTACTCAGGACAGTTGGTTGCCCAGTCTGAGTTATTGGTTGTGATCACGTTTGCGCCACTGCCTGGGTGATGGAATGTTGTGTATACCACACCTGGCTGCATACGCTCAGCAACACGCGCACGCAGAACAGTTTGACCTGCACGGCTGGTAATGCCCAACCAATCGCCTGTCTTAATACCGCGCTCTTCGGCATCGTGCGGATGAATGTCTAGAATATCTTCATCATGCCACGCTTGGTTGTCTGTACGACGTGTTTGAGCACCTACGTTGTATTGGCTCAAAATACGGCCGGTTGTTAGCAACAATGGGAAACGGCCGTTAGCGCGTTCTGTTGTTGGTACAAACTCCGTTACAGCGAACAGTGCTTTACCTTCGTCACCGATAGGGAAGCTTTCAGTGTGCATGATCGGAGATCCCATCGGGAATTCATCGTTACATGGCCACTGTAGGCTGCCGTGTTTTTCTAGCATATCGTAGCTAACGTTGGCGAAGCTTGGCGTCAATTGCGCAATCTCATCCATGATCTCAGATGGGTGAGAGTAGTTCATTGGGTAGCCTAAAGCATTTGAAAGCTCAACTGTCACTTCCCAATCTTCTTTGCCTGCAACCGGTGGCATCACTTTACGAACGCGGTTGATACGACGCTCTGCGTTAGTGAAGGTACCGTTCTTCTCTAGGAAAGTAGAACCTGGTAGTAATACGTGAGCAAATTTCGCTGTTTCGTTCAAGAAAATGTCTTGTACGATCAAGCAATCCAATGCTGATAGAGCAGCTTCAACGTGCTGTGTGTTCGGATCGGACTGAGCGATGTCTTCGCCTTGAACGTACATGGCACGGAATTCACCAGACAAGGCCGCATCGAACATGTTCGGGATACGTAGACCTGGTTCGTCGTCTAGCGTTACGCCCCATACTTTCTCGAAACGAGCACGGGCAACAGCGTCAGAAACGTGCTGGTAACCTGGTAGCTCGTGCGGGAAAGAACCCATATCACACGAACCTTGTACGTTGTTCTGACCACGCAGTGGGTTAACACCAACGCCTTCACGCCCCATGTTGCCTGTCGCCAGTGCAAGGTTGGCGATGCCCATTACCATGGTTGAACCTTGGCTATGTTCTGTAACGCCTAGACCGTAGTAGATTGATGCATTTTTTGCAGTTGCGAACTTACGTGCAGCGTCACGTACTTTCTCTGCTTTAACGCCTGTAATCTCTTCTACATTTTCTGGTGCATGACGCTCTTCAATAATGAATTCACGCCATTTCGCATAAGCACCTTGTTCACAACGTGCTGCAATGAACTCTTTGTCCTCATAGCCTTCGGTAATGACCACGTGTGCTAGAGCGTTGATCATAGCGACGTTTGTACCAGGGCGAAGAGGCAAGTGCGTTGAGTTGCCTAAGTGAGGTGTGCTCAAAAGATCGATTTCACGTGGGTCCGCTACGATCAAACTTGCGCCTTCACGAAGACGGCGACGCATTAGCGAGCCGAATACTGGGTGAGCGTCTGTTGGGTTGGCACCGATAACAAGAATACAATCCGAGAACATAACGGAGTCGAATGTTTGCGTGCCCGCAGATTCGCCCAGTGTTTGTTTTAGGCCGTAACCGGTCGGGCTATGACATACACGTGCACACGTATCGGTGTTGTTGTTACCAAAGGCCGCACGAATCAGTTTTTGCACCAAGTACGTTTCTTCGTTAGTACAACGAGAAGACGTAATACCACCGATACTTTCACGGCCGTATTGTGCTTGGATGTCTTTTAGACGTTTTGCTGCGAAACCGATCGCTTCTTCCCAGCTTACTTCTTTCCAAGGCTGGTCGATGGAATCACGAATCATTGGCGCTTTAATACGGTCTTTATGGGTTGCGTAACCGAATGCGAAACGACCTTTAACACACGAGTGACCGTGGTTGGCGTCGCCTTCTTTCGCTGGCACCATTCGTACTAGCTGATCGCCTTTCATTTCTGCTTTGAAAGAACAACCGACACCACAGTAAGCACATGTCGTTGTGACGCTGTGCTCAGGTGTGCCCATGTCAATGACAGAGTTTTCCATCAGTGTGGCGGTCGGACATGCTTGTACACAAGCGCCACACGATACACATTCCGAATCAAGGAAATCTTCGTCTTGGCCCGCAGCGACTTTAGAGTCGAAGCCGCGTCCGTCAATCGTCAATGCAAACGTACCTTGCACTTCTTCACAGGCGCGTACGCAACGTGAACAAACGATACACTTACTCGCATCGAAGGTGAAATAAGGGTTTGATTGGTCTTTTGGTGCATCTAGGTGGTTATTGCCATCAAAGCCGTAACGCACTTCGCGTAGACCTACTGCCCCTGCCATGTCCTGTAGTTCACAGTCACCGTTTGCTGGACAAGTCAGACAATCTAGCGGGTGATCGGAAATATACAGTTCCATGATGTTACGACGAAGCTTCGCAAGCTTGTCGTTTTGAGTCGTAACTTTCATGCCAGCATCAACAGGTGTTGTACATGAAGCAGGTGTGCCACGGCGGCCTTCAATCTGAACCGCACAAATGCGGCAAGAACCGAAGGCTTCTAGGTTATCGCTGGCACACAGTTTAGGGATATTAATGTCGTGAAGTGCGGCTGCACGCATCACAGATGTACCTTCTGGCACGGTGATTTCCACGCCATCGATTTCCAGTGTCACCATCTTCTCGCTTAGAGAAGCTGGTGTACCGTAGTCTTTGTTAGGGTCAAAATGTTGCAACATAATTAGACCTCCTTCGCTTGGGTCGCTGAAGCTGCGTTCTTAACGAAGTCCTCAGTAAAGTGTTTCATGGCACTCTGTACTGGGAATGGTGTCATACCGCCCATGGCACAAAGAGAGCCGTCTAACATCGTCTCACATAGGTCAGACAACAACTCCATGTTTGCGTCGACGTTCTTACCTTCGCGAATGCGGTCGATCACTTCGACACCACGTGTAGAACCGATACGGCATGGTGTACATTTACCGCAAGACTCAGCAACACAGAACTCCATAGAGAAGCGTGCCTGTTCACTCATATCAACCGTGTCGTCAAACATAACGACACCACCGTGACCAAGTACCGCATCTTTCTGGCTAAATTCTTCATAGCCTAGTGGTGTATCCCACTGGCCTTCGTGTAGGTATGCACCTAAAGGGCCACCTACTTGCACCGCACGTAATGGACGACCATTGCGTGTGCCACCACCGAATTCGAACATCAGTTCGTTCAGTGTAGGACCAAATGCCAATTCCACCAAGCCGCCGAACTTAACGTTACCCGCTACTTGGAATGGTAGCGTACCGCGAGAACGGCCAACGCCAACATCGGCATAGGCTTTCGCGCCTTTGTCCATAATGAATGGCACAGCCGCTAAAGACAGTACGTTGTTAACTACGGTTGGTTGGCCGAATAGGCCGACAATCGCTGGCAAAGGTGGCTTCGCGCGCACTAGGCCGCGTTTGCCTTCTAAACTTTCTAGTAGTGACGTTTCTTCACCACAGATGTAGGCACCGGCACCCATTCGCACTTCTAGATCGAAGTGGTTGCCGCTGCCTAGAATATCAGCACCTAGCAAGTTGTTTTCGTACGCTGTTTTGATTGCCTGATTCAAATTTTCGATTGAAAGAGGGTATTCAGAACGGCAGTAGATATAACCTTGTGTTGCGCCAACAGCAAGACCTGCAATGGTCATACCTTCAATCAGCATGTATGGGTCACATTCCATCACCAAACGGTCTGCGAAGGTACCTGAGTCACCTTCGTCGGCGTTACAGACGATGTATTTTTGATTCTTTGGAGATTCAACATCCAGAACCGTCTGCCATTTGATGCCAGTCGGGAACGCTGCACCGCCACGACCACGTAGGCCCGACTCTTTCACGGCATCAACGATTTGTTGAGAGGAAAGTTTGATGGCGTTTTGTAGGCCTTTAAAACCGTCGTTGGCTTGGTAATCTTCAAGCGATACAGGGTTAGTAATACCTAAGCGTGCGAACGTGAAGCGCTCTTGGCGTTTTAGGTACGGAATTTCTTCTACGAGACCTAGCGCTAAAGCGTGCTCTACGTCACCTTTCCAAAACTCTGCTGCAAACAAAGACTCAATATCGCCTTCTTTGACAGGGCCGAAACCGTAGCGACCAGCGTCGGTGTCCACTTCTACAAGTGGTTCGATCCAGTAAAGGCCGCGGGTACCATTACGACGTACTTCTACGTCGATTTTATGCTCTTCAGCAACGATCTCAATCAGACGAGCAATGCGGTCCGCACCCCGAGCTTTAGCGGTCGTGTCAGAAGGAACGTGAATGCGAAATGTCATTAAAGAATCTCCACTCGATCGGTTTTAAGGCCTTCAACCAATTCATCGAAGCGTGTTGCATCGACGTCAGCATGAATGTCGTTACCCACACGAATAGATGGGCCACAAGAACAGTTGCCTAAGCAGTAAACTGGCTCAAGAGTAATGTTACGATCGGCCGTCGTTTGGTGGTAGTCCACACCTAGCGCTGCTTTAGCGTGAGCTTCTAGCGCACGAGAACCTTGCGCTTGGCAAGCCTCTGCACGACAAATCTCAACAACGTGGCGTCCTGGTTGATGTGTACGAAAATGGTGGTAGAAGCTGATCACACCATGAACTTCTGCACGAGTTAACTTCAACGCCTGAGCGATCAAGGAAACAGCCTCTTCAGGGACATAAGAAAAGCGGTCCTGAATAGCGTGTAGAATCGGTAATAGAGCTCCTGGCTTGGATTTGAGCTCATCAATGATGGCCTGGGCAGTTACTGGCTCCCATGCAACTGCTTTAGATGTAGTCATTGTATTTCCTCCTGTCGCCCAGCTACAAAGTTGAGTTCGTAATCTGGCGGAAATGTTGCTTATTATTGTAGCGGTTAATGCGTGTAAGAGCAGTGTAGTTCAGTTAGGGTTCTCCTGCAGAACCTTCACTAATCAACTGCTACTTAGCCGCTGTCAAGAGTTTAAAACTGATGCGCACATTAGCACAGGTCAATTTTGCTCATTTATCTTATTACGACACATTCTAGTACTTTGGCGCATTCGTTTTTGCAAATCTTAAAATTGAAATAATTGTTTAAGTTTTGCGCAAAGCAATGTCACGAGTCAGCTTTTCTACATAAAACTCCTTTCAGTGATGCTTTGCTATCAAAAAAAGTTATAGCTGACATAAAAAAGTCACAGGAAAACAAAAAATCGTCGTTATCACGACTTGCGCTGACGCTTGTGTGCAAGATTACTCGGGGTAGCTGGTTTCTAATTGGCTACATCCCAATATAGGGTGATAGTCCACATAAGTGAGGTGAATGGCACTTTTGTTGACTGATTATACAAGAAAACTTCGGCTTAAACTCGGACAAGAATAAGTACGGCATCATTATGAAAATTGGAATACCGAAAGAGATAGAAGACGGCGAGCTGCGGGTGGCCATGACCCCAGCAGTCGCTGAAAGGGTCAAGAAGCTAGGCTTTGACTTGGTGATTGAGAGCGGCGCAGGTGCGGCGGCTTCTTATTCAGATGAGGCGTATCTAGCTGCAGGCGTAGAGGTGACCAGTGATACAAAAGCACTGTGGCACGATTCAGACGTTTTGATTAAAGTTCGTCCTCCGGTTGAACACCCAGAGCTAGGCTTTTATGGCATTGAGCTTTTGGGTCAAAACCAGACACTCATTAGTACCCTCTATCCAGCGCAGAACTCTGTGAAGCTAAATCAATTAGCTGAACGAGGTACAAATGCTGTCGCTTTGGATGCCGTACCACGTATTTCTCGTGCGCAAAAAATGGACGTATTGAGCTCCATGGCGAACATCGCGGGTTACCGTGCGGTCGTTGAAGCTGCGCAACACTTTGGCCGTTTCTTTACCGGACAAATTACCGCCGCTGGTAAAGTTCCACCAGCGAAAGTACTTGTTATCGGTGCTGGCGTGGCAGGTCTTGCGGCCATTGGTGCAGCGAAAAGTATGGGTGCCATTGTTCGTGCATTCGATACGCGTCCTGAAGTAAAAGAACAAGTCGAAAGTATGGATGCGGAATTCCTAGTATTGGATTTCGATGACGAAGACGGCAGTGGCGAAGGTGGTTACGCCAAAGTCATGAGTCCTGAGTTCATCGCCGCAGAAATGGCGCTTTTCGCAGAACAAGCAAAAGATGTCGACATTATTATTACTACTGCATTGATTCCGGGTAAGCCAGCACCAGAACTGATCACTGAAGAAATGGTTCGCTCCATGAAACCAGGCAGTGTCATCGTTGACTTGGCGGCAGAAACGGGCGGTAACTGTAAGCTTACGAAAGCGAACGAAGTGGTTCAGGCGCACGGTGTTACGTTGGTAGGATACACAAACTTGCCAAGCCGTATGGCGGCTCAATCAAGCCAATTGTTTGCGACGAATATTTACCACCTTCTAACTGAATTGTGCCCGAACAAAGATGGTCAGATTGATCTGAACATGGAAGACGAAGTGATTCGTGGTGCAACGGTTGTGAAACAAGGCAACATCACTTGGCCACCACCGGCGCCACGTTTATCTGCAGCACCAAAAGCGGATGTCAGTGAGCCTTTGCCGGAGGCGAAATCAGACGCTAAGAAAGAAGAGAAGAAACCGAGTGCCTTTGGTTTCCTTGTACCAGTATTAATTGTTGGTGCATTGCTAATGGGAGTGGGCAGCGTTGCGCCTGCTGAGTTTATGGGACACTTAACCGTCTTTGTGTTGTCGTGCTTTGTCGGTTATATGGTGGTTTGGGGAGTTAGCCACTCTCTGCATACGCCACTAATGAGTGTGACCAATGCCATCAGTAGTATCATCGTAGTCGGTGCGTTGACACAGGTTTCGAACGATAGTCCGATCGTTTCGATACTGGCTGCTTTGGCCATCTTTATTACCAGCATCAACATCGTCGGTGGCTTTGCCGTGACGCATCGTATGCTGAAAATGTTCCGTAAGTAGGAGACGACAATGAACTTTGGAGTAATGACGGCTGCCTACATCGGAGCCAGCGCCTTATTCATCATGGCACTGGGTGGCTTAAGCCACCAAGAAAGCGCACGCCGCGGTAACATCTACGGCATTTTAGGTATGGTATTGGCAATGGTTGTGACCATTGCTGGTGCGGTGACAGACAACTACGGTTTGCTACTATTGGGGCTTGTACCGGGTGGTATCATCGGTTATGTCTTGGCAAAACGTGTTGAAATGACGTCGATGCCAGAATTGGTGGCGATTCTACACAGCTTGGTAGGCTTGGCCGCGGTGTTCGTTGGTTTTGCCAATGCCCTAGGCCACGGTGCTTATGAGTCGGTTGTAGCGCAGCGTATTCATGATGTTGAAACCTCTTTAGGTATCTTCATTGGTGCGATTACCTTTACGGGTTCTTTGGTTGCTTACCTTAAATTAAGCGGCAAAGTATCGGGTAACCCGCTGCAGTTACCTGGTCGTCATATGATGAACCTAGCGATTGTGTTGGTTTCTCTTTACCTGATTGTTGAGTTTGCAGCGGTTGGCGCGACTGACGGTATGATGTACCTATACATCATTACATTGCTTGCCTTAGTATTTGGTGCGCATCTGGTGGTAGCGATCGGTGGTGCAGATATGCCAGTGGTTGTGTCGATGCTGAACTCTTACTCTGGTTGGGCAGCAGCGGCCATGGGCTTCATGCTAGGTAACGATCTACTGATCGTAGTCGGTGCACTAGTGGGTAGTTCAGGTGCGATTCTGTCTTACATCATGTGTCGTGCGATGAACCGTAAATTCTTGAACGTTATCCTAGGCGGTATCGGTAGCAAGAAGAAGAAATCAACGCCTGCGGCGGGCGCTGCAGCAGAAGAGCAAGGTGAGATTGTTGAGATTCAGACAGAAGAAGCCGCTCACATGCTGGAATCTGCGAAAGAGGTCATGATCATCCCAGGTTACGGTATGGCCGTTGCGCAAGCACAGCACACAGTATTTGAGATCACTAAGAAACTTCGTGAGAAAGGCGTGAATGTTCGCTTTGGTATCCACCCAGTTGCGGGTCGTATGCCAGGTCACATGAACGTATTGCTAGCGGAAGCGAAAGTGCCTTACGACATCGTGTACGAAATGGACGAAATCAACGAAGATTTCCCGAAAGTAGACGTGTCTGTTGTGATCGGTGCGAACGATATCGTCAACCCTGCTGCAAACGACGTAGAAGACAGCCCAATTGCAGGTATGCCTGTACTTGAGCCATGGAAAGGTAAGCACACCATCGTACTGAAACGTGGTATGAGCCGTGGTTACGCGGGTGTCGAAAACCCACTGTTCTTCAAAGACAACACTCGTATGCTTTTCGGTGACGCGAAGCAAACAGTGGACGCTTTGCTAAAGCACTTGTCTGCTGACTAAGTTCTTTAGGCAATAAAGAAAGCCCGAGGCATCCGCTCACGCCTCGGGCTTTTTTTTATTTGATTGGACCACCTTAAAACAGTTGATACTTTTATATACGCCAATAGCCGTTCTAAACGAAAGAAAACAGGTCAGTGGTCTTTTGATACTTCAATTCAATCACCATCAAATATACGTCGGCCTTGTTGGATGAATATGTCCCTTAGGCATTTCGCGGCAGGAGACAGGTAGCCTTCTCTACGGCTGATAACATTGTAGAACCTATCCATGCTTAGCTCTGCGATGGGAACTTCTTTGAGATGCTTTTTGCTGGTATCGACACTTTCTAAGTTCCGTCTAGAAATAAAACTCAGCAATTCCGTTTTCATAATAACGGAAGGAATCATAAGCAATAAATTTGTTTCAATTTGTACTTCAGGTTTGCTGAAACCATGCAGATCGAAAGCCCGATCAAGCCATTGGCGGCTCATAACGGAGCTGGGTGCTAAGATCCATTTAAAGTTTACAAGGCGTGCGAGGCTAATCTCCTCTTTGAAAATGTCATGTGAACTATTGGCGACGACAACCATCGTATCTTGATAAAAAGGCACACATTCAAAATTGTCGTCTAATTCACCATACAGACCAATGACCAGATCAAGCTCACGTTCTCTGAGCTTTTCGTAGAGAAAATCGGTTTGCCCAATGACGGTTTTTAGCTGAATGTTGGGGAAGTCTCGCGTGAGAATATGAATGATCGGTAATAGTATGTGATGCGCTGCAGTAGGTACTAATCCAAGCTTCACTTGGCCTTTCTCACCGGACTCTAGCTCTTTGATCTCTTCGGCAACATCTTGCACGCTTGCGAGTATCGATTGCGATCTCTGCAACAATAATTTTCCCGCCGCCGTAAGCTGAATATTACGGCCATCTTTTTCAAATAGTCGTGTATTTAGAGTACGCTCTAATCGGCGAATGCTGCCTGTTAACGCAGGTTGGGTTTTATGAAGTTGCTCAGCGGCTTTGCCAACATGGCCCAGCGTGGCAATGCGCTGAAAGTATATAAGATCACGCAACTCTAATTGATCATTCATATTTATCGATTTCAAATAAAATACTATTGGAATTTATTGATTATATACAATAATAATTTTGCTATGTAGATGTGCTTTGTTAGCCGACTTGTTATTGGTTAACCCCATCGTATGTCACGCCATATAAAAATAAACAGAAAATGCGAGAACTTAAATAATGAAACTATCTAGCTCAAAACTGATTAAATGTTCAGCGATGGCTCTATTAGTCAGTACCTCAAGTGTATACGCTGATGACTTTCCCACTCACCCAATCACTGTTGTAGTGCCATATGGTGCGGGTGGGACAACAGACATCTCAGCTCGCAAGCTTTCTAGTTTAGCGGAAGGGGAGCTTGGACAACCGATTGTTGTAGAGAATCGCCCCGGTGCCAGCGGCACAAACGCCATGCGAGCCGTCGCCAATGCCAAAGCAGATGGCTACACACTGATTGCCACCACTTCTTCCCCTTTATTTGTGACCCCTGCAGTGCGTCCGGTTGGCTACGATTCGGTGCAAGACTTCACGCCTATTTTAAATTATTCAGGTCCTTACCATGGGGTGTTGGTGCAGGCGGATAGCCCTTACCAGTCGTTTGATGAGTTAATGAAGGCCGCCAAGTCAGATAAGTCCATTAGTTATGGAACGGCAGGCGCTATGGGCGGGCCTCATTTATCGTTTGAATTAATCGCTCGAGAAACGGGGGCCAAACTTAAGCATGTACCGTTTAACGGTGCTGGCGCTGCCACAGCGGCTCTGTTAGGCAACCACGTAGATGTCGCCCTAGTTCCGGCTTACCGTGATTTGGTTCTAGACTCAAAGCTGAGACTGTTAGGTGTGTTGGATGACAGTCGTGATCCTGACTTTGCGTCCGTTCCAACATTAAAAGAGGCTGGCTATAACGTCGAATTCCCATCAGTGGTAGGCATCATGGCTCCCGCGGGTACTGCCCCTGAGATTGTCAAAAAGCTAGAAACGGCTTTTACCAAAGTCGCTACATCGGATGAATTCCAAACCTTTATGAACAAGCTGAATCAGCCTGTTAGGGTGATGAGCGGAGACAAATTGGGTGAAATCATTCAATCTAACCTTGAAACCTATCGCAATGTTGCTAAAGAGTTGAGTCAGAAGTAATGAACTCCCATGTTTCACAGCTATGGGCAAAGAGTGGCTTACAGTCACTCATTTGCCTAATATCGGCTAGTTTTGCGGGTCTAGGTCTCTGGACGTTAGATACCCAAGTACAGGTATTTAGCTTTGGCGATTCTTTGTTTGATGCGCAGTTCTTCCCGCGCATTGTACTAGGCCTGATCGCCGTAACCGCTCTTTTGTGCTGTGTGGCGCGAATCAAAAAAACGGATGAACCTATTGGCCCTTTTTCAGGATGGATAAAAGTGTTGCTCGTGGTTGGGGCAATAGTGTTGGCATTATGGTTTATGCCTAGCATGGGCTTTTTTATCAGTGCATGTGTCGCCGCGATTACTACCGCGCTTGTCCTTGGTGAGCGACATATTATTTTATATGTTGGTCTCCCTCTTCTAGTGGCAGCGCTTGTCACGTTAGGTGCTCAGCATGGGCTCAACATTCCTTTACCCTAATCCTGTGAGTGGAGACTATTAACATGCTGATGGATGCTTTTAATGCATTGATGGATATTTGGGTTCTGGTTGCTGCTGTATCGGGGATCGTAACAGGTATTATCATTGGTGCGATTCCAGGACTAGGGCCGACCATGGCCATTGCGTTACTGATTCCAGTTACTTTTACCATGGCGCCTATTCCCGCTATTACGTTGCTTCTAGGGGTTTATCAAGGGGCTATTTTCGGTGGCTCCATTTCCGCTATTTTGCTCAATGTACCGGGTACGCCTTCTTCTGCTGCAACGGCCATCGATGGCTATGCGATGGCGCGAAGAGGTGAGGGTGGACGAGCATTGCGTATTGCGCTTTATGCCAGTGTGGCAGGCAATATATTCAGTTGTCTTGTGTTGATTCTGCTTGCTGAACCTCTTGCCTCCATGGCACTGAATTTTGGTCCTGCCGAGATGGCGGCACTGATGTTTTTTGCCCTTCTTGTCATCATTTTATTTGGTGGTGGTGTTCGTTTGGACGCCGCTTTGATGGTGCTACTAGGTGTGTTCGCAGGCATTGTAGGGCTTGATCCAATAGAAGGCACCCCTCGTTTTACCTTTGATAGTTTTGCCATGGAAAACGGCTTACAGCTCATCCCTGTATTGGTCGGTCTGTTCGCCATGTCTGAGGTGTTTCTAAAGTTATTTGCACGACATCAAGAGCACCACAACGAGCTTGAGATGCCGGAGATTCAACCTAGCAAGGTTAGGTTTTTAGATATGTGGCGCATGCGTGCAACGCTGTTCTGGTCGTCATTGATCGGAACGTTTGTGGGGATTTTGCCGGGTATTGGTTCAACCGTGCCAGCGTTTATGAGTTATAGCCTTGCGCGAGCCCGCTCAAAGCAAGCGCAACAGTTTGGTAAAGGTGCGGATGAAGGTGTTGCGGCTCCTGAAGCAGCAAATAATGCGGTCACAGGTGGTGCTCTCATTCCAACTTTAGCATTGGGTATTCCCGGTGATGCGGTGACGGCCGTGATTCTTGGTGCGTTTATGTTGCAAGGCTTAGCGCCTGGGCCATTTTTATTCCGTGACTATGGCGTAGAAGTGTATGCCATCTTTGAGGCGTTAATCCTGTCTTCGATCCCGACCATTATTTTTGGTTTGTTGCTGTTTAAAATTGCCGTTCATGTGATTCGTATTCAACCGCGTCATTTGTTTCCAACCATTACCATACTAGCGTTACTGGGTGCATTTTCAGTGAACAATAGTCTAGTCGATGTTTGGGTAATGCTAGGCGCTGGTTTCGTTGGGTTTGTCTTACGTCGAGGAGGGTTTCCTTTGCCTCCGCTTCTGATTGGTTTGATCTTAGGTACCCCTCTTGAGCAAAGTGTTCGTCAGGCACTTTTAACTAGCAACGGCAGTTTAGACATTTTTTGGAACTCTGATATTGCGTTATCCATATTTGGCTTAACTGCTATCAGTATATTGATCAGCTTGATGATTCCTATGCTGCGAAAGCAACGTCAGAAAGGGGAAGGCTGATGTCTAATTCGAATGTCATCCTGTGCGACAGCCATATGCATGTCTTTAGTCATCATGAGGTGATCCAATCCTCTAATTATGTAGCACCTGCGAAAGATCTGTCCGACTTTATCTTAGAAGCAACCACCGAAGACATTGGTCGAGCGGTGGTGGTGCAAGCTTCCATTGATGGAACGAATAATAGTCGATTACTCGAGACGCTGTTGCATCACGATCAACTGACGCTACGCGGTGTTGCCATGATTGATGAGCACAGCAAAGACCTTGAAATTCTTGCCAATGCGGGAGTGCGAGCTCTTCGAATTCAGGATCGTACACGGCTTGGTATCAATGATCTGGAGCGCTTACCTCAATTGGCGGCGATGGGAGCTGAGGTGGATTGGCATGTGGAGATTAATACAGAGCCGGCACGCTATGAGCACCTTAAGCAGCTCTTGAATGAGCTTCCCGCTGGGCAAGCTGTGGTACTTGATCATTTTGGTCATTGTGCCCCGCTTAATCTTGAACAACGACATCAACTGTGCCGCTTGCTCGACACTGGGCGGGTATGGATCAAGTTAGCGCCCACCCGAGTTAGCCAACACGTGGGCAACTATAAAGATCTGACAGCCATTGTTCAGACTTTGGCAGCGGGTTACACCGAGCGCTGCCTTTGGGGCAGTGATTGGCCTCATGTAATGACGGCCGACCCGTTGCCAAAAACAACAGATATGCTGGCATTTTATAAAAACGTGCTGACCACGGAACAGTTTGCTGCCTGCTTTAGCCACAATCCGGCCAAGCTCTATAAGTTTTAGTACGCGGGTCAACTGACCGTGTAAAAAGGAATCTCATGTCTTCGACTTCGTCTAATCAAGGGAATGAGCTAGATAACGAGCTCGCTCCCTGGCAACAAAGAATGTTGGTTACGTCACCGAACCCGAACCCGAATCCTGAGTGGCTTGCTCAAGTCAAAGAAGCGCCCCTGTTACCAGAACTTGCCATAGTAGATGCGCACCATCATTTGTGGGATCGCTCCGGTTTTCGCTATTTGCTAGAGGAGTACGCCGACGACATTGGTTTTAGTGGTCGCAATGTTGTGGCTTCTGTCTTTGTGCAATGTCGCTCAATGTATCGCCAACATGGACCAGATGCCATGAAGCCTGTTGGTGAAGTGGAGTTTGTGCGCGGGATTGCCGCCCAAGCGCGCAGCGGGCACTACGGTCAAACAAAAGTTGCTGCCGCGATTGTTGGCGGCGCTGATCTTTTATTAGGAAGTGAAGTCGCAGTGGTGCTAGATGCCATGCAAGACGCCGGAGGAGGATTGTTGAAGGGCGTGCGTACCCCTGTTGCGGCCCACGCGGACCCCATTATCCGTTCTAACCCAGTTCCCGTACCCGAAGGGTTAATGCTGACCGCGGAATTTATGGCGGGAGCAAAGCAGCTTTTGCAGCGTGATTTGTTGTTGGACCTCTGGGTGTATCAGAGCCAATTAGCAGACGTTGTTAAGCTCGCTCAGCGGTTACCAGACTTGCGCATCGTCATCAATCATGCGGGCGGACCGTTAGGCATTGGTCCTTATAAAACTGAACGGGCGCGGCATTTCGCACATTGGCGCGCCGCGCTGACAGTGTTGTCGAAATGCCCGAATGTATTCATTAAGTTAGGTGGGTTTGGCATGCCGATTATGGGATTCGGTTTTGCAGATCAACCTAAACCGCCCAGCTCTGAAGCACTTGCTGAAAGTATCGCGCCATACATTGACGTCGTCATTGATTTGTTTGGCGAGGAGCGGTGTATGTTTGAAAGTAACTTTCCTGTCGACAAAGGCAGCTTTTCCTATGGCGTTTTATGGAATGCCTTTTGTCGGATAACAGAGCATTGGAGCGAGCAGGCTCGTAATCAAGTGTTTCATGCCACTGCGTTACGTGTGTATCAAATAGACATGAACGTTTGAGTGGTCAAATGTCCAAACGTTTCTTAGGAGACGTTTCGTCGGAAGTAGGGGTAGCAGAGGTTGTCGCAGCTGCCTGGTTAGTCACAAAAATAAAACTAAAAGGTGAACCATGAAAACTTTGAAACGTACCGCAGTTGTCTCCGCAGTCGCTCTGACGACGGCTTTGTCCGCGTCTTGGAGCATTGCCAGTGAGTATCCAGATAAAACCATTGACGTCATAGTCGGTTATTCGGCTGGCGGTGGCACGGATGTGATGGCGCGAACCATCGCCTCTCATTTAGAACCCTATCTAGGGGAAGGGGCGGCAGTTGTCGTTAAGAATCATCCAGGAGCCGGTGGGCAAATAGGCTTTACCAAAGTGGCTACGGCAGAAGCGGATGGCTATACCTTGGGAACCATGAATCTGCCAGCAGCGTTATCTTTAACCTATGATCGTGATGCGGAATACGACGCAGACAGTTTTACATGGCTGGCGAATTTTGTGTCGGACCCTAATACCTTAGTGGTAAGTCAGTCCTCGGGGATCACCACGGTTGAGGAACTGATTCAAGCCGCTAAAGAAAAACAGGGTGCGATGACGGTGGGATTAGCGTCGTTAGGCGGTAATGATCACTTCGCAGCGATCCAATTTGCTAAGGCGGCGAATATTAAACTGACACAAGTCCCTTTTAAAGGGGCTGCGCTAGCACGAACGTCTATTATGGGTGGCCATATTAACATGGGGGTGATGACGTTCAGCCAAACAGTGGGCTTTGAAGATGACATGCGCGTACTGGCCACTCTATCTGATAAACGTCTGGCTCAAGCGCCGGATGTCCCAACCGCCAAGGAGCTGGGCTACGATGTCGTAATGGGATCTTATCGAGGCCTGGTCGCACCGGCTGGCTTGCCTGAAGAAACGCTGAAAACTCTGAAAAGTGCCTTGGACAAGCTTTCTACTGATCCAGCATTCTTAGCGGATATGGAAAAACGTGGAACGCCGGTTCATTATGAAAATGGCGTTGCTTATAAAACGTTGGCAAAAGAGCAAAATGACATTGCTGAGAAAATCTGGCAAGACACACCCTGGAAATAACGTGGTTTAGCCAATCTGCTATAAAAGGGTAAAGCCTGCCTTTACCCTTTTATAGCAAGCCACTCTAGTGACTTGCGCCTCAATTTTCGGCGTCTATTCTAGGTAGGCCGTTCCGTCCACACTGCTCGGCCAAGTGGTCGTGTAACTCTTCTATGATCGCTTTTCGCGGATTATTATTACGTTCAACAATGCCGATCCTACGCGATACTTGCGGCGATCCAAACTCAACTTTGGCTAAATTGGTCATTTCTGATTCCAGTAAAAACATTTGCGGTACCACGGTAATGCCTAAACCACTACGAGCGCAGGTAATAAGCGCATTGATGGTGTCGACTTCTGCCACATCGTTGGTGGTGACACCCAGTAGTGAAAGTTCGGTATCAATGACATTAGCGAGCGGAACAGCGCTTTTAAAGCGAATGAAGGGGTACTCATTTAACATCTCTTTAATGGGGCGTATTTCCATATCCTTAGGCAGCACGAGCCAGAGTGGTTCATCTAAAAAGGGATGCCACGTCAAGTGTTGCGGAATGCTGATATGTTCCGCAATGATGGCGGCGTCTAGATGGCCTGATGCCACATCTGAAACCAGCTGTGCAGAGAGCCCGATGCGCAGGTTGGTTTTTAAATCAGGGTACTTTGTACGCATTTTTACCATGGCCCCTGGCACAACATTGACGGCACTGGAGCGCACTGAGCCGATCATTAAAGTGCCAGATACGACGACTCCGCGTAAAGAAAGCTTGGTATCTTCTTCCAGTCGAAGGATTTTGATCGCCATGTCGACCACTTGCAATCCCTGTGGTGTGAACGTCGGCGGACGAGTGGAACGATCAAACAATTCGGTCCTAAGTTCTTGTTCTAAGGAAACAACCTGCTGACCAACCGCTGCAGCCGTTAAATTTACTTTCTCAGCGGCTTGAGAAAATGTGCGGTATTTATGGATGGCTAATAATGTTTTGAGATGTCTAGTGTTCACTTATAAAGAAAACCTTTATATGTTGTAAAATATTATTCGATATACTAAAGCAAACCTTTTTCGTAGTCTATTTCCATCGAATCGAATTGTGTTTAAACATTTTGAACGCGCTCGATGACTGCTTTTCTAAATGAAGATAAGAACAATATGACAACGAAAAATATTCTTGTAACTGGGCCTAGTCTAGCGCCTAGTGCTACACAATTCTTAGAGGACAAAGGATACACGCCCGTTCACACTCCGCCTTACGCGGACAGTGCAACCATTGCGAACCTACTTCGCGAGACGTTGGCTGTGGGTGTCATTTCACGTATGGGTCGCTTAGATGCTGAAACGCTCGATGCTGGCCTCCCCCATCTAAAAGTGATTGCTAAACATGGTGTTGGTGTGGACAACATTGACATCGAAGCTGCCGCTCAACGCAATATTCCTGTGGTGGTTGCGACGGGAGCAAATGCGGTATCGGTGGCTGAACATGCCATTGCGCTGATGTTTTCTGCGGTTAAGCGTGTGTTACCTCTGGACACCAGTCTTCGTGAAGGCCGATGGGAAAAACCCGGGTTTTCCGGTGTTGAGTTGGCGGGCAAAAACATGGGCTTGTTTGGTATGGGAGCCATTGCCCAAGCAACGGCTCGAATGGCGAAAGCCTTTGGTTTGAACCTATTCGGATACGACCCATACGCGAGTGACGCCGTCTTTACTGAGTACGGTGTGACGCGCTGCGAAACGCTCGAAGAAATGCTATCAAAGAGCAATATTCTAAGCTTGCATTGCCCTCTTACGGAACAAACTCGCTCCGTCATCAATACTGAAAATATCGCTAGGATGCCAAAAGGCAGCTATATCGTAAACACGGCTCGTGGTGGTTTGATCGATGAAGCGGCCTTGGTGGCGGCTATTCAGTCAGGTCATCTTGCTGGTGCAGGCTTGGATACCTTTGCCGTTGAGCCCCCTGCTGCCGATCACCCATTCTTAAAAGAAGACGCGATCGTTGTCACACCGCACATTGGTGGTGTGACGAAGGAAGGTAGCACACGTGTCAGTGAAGATGCTGTCGCAGGCATTGTGGCCATTGTTGAAGGTAAATGTCTTCCAGCCCATCGCATCATTAACCGCACATTGTTAGCCGATCCAGCGCAATACGTGCAATAAGGAGAATAAAAAATGTCTATTGGTTTCCAAGTTTTGAAACGTGAGCGTAAAGCGTCAGATGAAATGATCAAGGCGTTTACCGGTCTTCCAGTGGCCAACGTATCCGATTCAATGAATCGTGTTTTTGCTGCGGGTCCAACACTACGTCCAATGCACACCTCAGGCGCTATGATCGGTTCCGCGATCACAGTGAAATCTCGTCCTGGCGACAACTTAATGCTTCATAAGGCCATTGATATGGCTGAGCCGGGTGATGTGATTGTTGTGGACGCCGGTGGTGATCTAAGCAATGCCCTAATGGGTGAGCTAATGCTGGCCCATGCAATCAACCGCGGCGTGGCTGGTTTTGTTCTAAATGGCGCCATTCGTGATTTGGATGCCTTTGAAGAAACAAACTTACCGACATTTGCGGCGGGTGTGACGCATCGAGGTCCTTACAAAGATGGTCCGGGCGAAATCAATGTACCCATAAGTATTGATGGCATGATCATCCATCCAGGAGACATTGTGATCGGTGATTGTGATGGCGTTTTAGCGGTGCCACTGGATCATGCTGAAGCGGTATTGGCCAGCACAATGGAAAAACAAGATAAAGAAGTGAAGCAAATGGCGGCGATTAAAGCACGTACCAACGATCGTAGCTGGGTCGATGCGGCACTGAAAGAAAAAGGCTGTAAATTTCCAGAATAAATACTGAATTTTAGCCAGCTGTAAATTTTTACAACTGGCTATCTAAGTGTTTGGGTCTGAGCGGAGGCTCAAATATACAGTAGGGACACCTCTCTACTAAACGTAAAATCTCAGGAGAAGACGCATGTTCAATTATAAAAAGAAAGCTGCGCTTATGAGTGCCTTGTTATTCGCATCGGGTGCTGCATTGGCTGATTACCCAGAGAAACCGATCACACTGATTGTGGGTTTCTCTGCCGGTGGCGGTACGGATGTTATGGCACGCAATGTAGCGCCATTTGTTGAAAAATACCTAGGTAATGATGCCAGCATCGTTGTGAAAAACATGCCAGGCGCCAGTGGACAAATTGGTATTACCGAAGTAGCTCACTCTGATCCAGATGGCTACACCATTGGTACGTACAACCTACCGGGTATGATGGCACGTACATTAGACCGTGAGGCGAAGTATTCAGCAGACAGCTTTACGTTTCTTGCCAACATCGTCAGTGACCCGAACGTTATTGTAACGGCTAAAAAAACGGGCATCACCAACGCTCAAGAGTTGATTGAAGCTGCTAAAAAAGCGCCTCGTTCGATTACGGTTGGCATGTCCAGTCTGGGTGGAGATGACCATTTAGGGTTAACGAAATTCCAAAACATTACGGATACAGAATTCACCATCATTCCCTTCAAAGGGTCTTCCGCAGCTCGTACGGCCATTCTAGGCGGGCATGTAGCAGCTGGTGTGTTGAATATCTCAGAGGTAGCGGCCTTTAAAGATGAGTTGAATGTGATTGGTGTTGCCCAAGCGAAACGCTCTGAGTTTGCGCCGAATGTAGAGACCTTCAAAGAACAGGGTGTTGATTTTGTTAATGGTGCATTGCGTGGTTTCGTTGCGCCTGCAGGTTTACCCGCGGACGTTGAGCTGAAGTTGCTTGAGGCATTTAATCAAGCCGCAAACGATCCTGAATTGTTAGCGAAAATGAAAGCAACAGCGAACCCAGTTGAAGCTTCCATTGGTGAAGACTTCAAGAATCTAAACGATGAGTTATACGAGTTAGCGAAACAGGTTTGGGAAACCACTCCTTGGAAATAATCGCTGTCGGTGTGGGGTAATCTTGCCCCACACCTTTTTTTTACCCTTTTGGATAGTGGCTTGTGATGAATAATAACAATACAAAACCATTGTTTCGGCCGATGATAGTAATTGCAATCTGCATTTTTATTGCATCAGCTGCGTTCCTTGTGCCTGCTTTAGAGCTCAACGGCAATGCCTCATTGTTGCCGGTTGCCATGCTTGTCTCTCTGATGCTTCTATCGGTCATATTAATCGTGATTGATGTCAGTAAAGCTCGAAGCAATAAGGCACCTCATACGCCTGCGCTCGAATCGCCTAAGCGTGTCGTTGGCGCTTTACTGTCTGTTTTCCTATTTGTCACCTGTGTAGACCTTTTCGGATTTTATCTTACGACCGCGATCTTCGTACCCGTGACGGCTTATCTTTTCGGCTGCCGCAGCGTAAAAATTCTACTGATAGCTGACGTCATTGTGGTTGCAGGTATTTATCTTATCTTTGGTATGGCAATGGCTAAAGATTTTCCGATGGGCTCAATTTGGTAAAGGTGGCAAATTATGTACATGGATCTTATTTCCGCTCTGCCGAGCGTGCTCACATTAGATAACTTTTTTGCCATTGTGATTGGCGTATTGTCGGGTATTGCAGTGGGTGCAATGCCGGGCTTGAGTGCCACAATGGCCATCTCAGTATTGGTTCCTTTTACGTTTGGTTTAGACCCATTAGTCGCCTTAGGCTTAATGGCAGGTATTTATAACGGTGCCATGTACGGTGGCGCGATACCGGCCGTACTATTACGTATTCCTGGCACACCGGCCGCGGTGGCGACCAGTTTTGACGGTTACCCTATGGCACAAAGTGGCCGTGGTGGCTTTGCGTTGCAAATCGCTGTCGTGTCTTCTGCAATTGGGGGGATTGCCAGTGCCCTCGCTTTAATGCTGTTGGCGCCGCCGTTAGCGAAAGTGACGCTTTTATTTGGTCCGTCGGAGGTCTTTTGGATCGCTGTATTCGGCCTTTGTAGCATTATCTTCTTGTTAGGTGAAAACCCGATCAAAGGTCTGATCAGTGCTTGTTTTGGTATCTTTGTCTCCATGGTGGGGGCAGACCCAATTACCAGTGAAGACCGTTTTACCTTTGGTCAACTTGAGCTTTTAGATGGCATCAACATGGTCATTTTGTTGGTGGGGCTTTACGCCATGCCGCCTGTGATCGATTTGCTTGAGCAGCCGTTGGATACAAAAGAAGCTGGTAAAGCGCTTAAAACAGAATCGCTGTGGCGCAGTTTGCCGAAGATGTTCCATTTCTGGAAAACATGGATTCGCTCTTCATTGATTGGTATTTGGATCGGTATCCTGCCAGGTGCTGGCGGCTCTATGGCAGCATTCATGTCTTATAATGAAGCGCGTCGTGCGAGTAATAATCCAGACGAATGGGGCAAAGGAGAGCCAGAAGGTGTTGCGGCGTCTGAAACAGCCAACAACGCGGATACGGCTTCTGCGCTGATTCCTGCCTTAACGCTGGGGATTCCTGGCACTGCGGTAGCGGCCGTTATGTTAGGGGGATTATTGGTACATGGCTTGCAGCCAGGTCCCATGTTATTCCGTGATAATCCTGATGTGGTCTTTGGGTTTATGTGGCAGTTCTTGTTTGGCGCAATCCTATTGGTTTTCTTAGGTGGATCGCTGGCTACCAACAGTTTCGCACATCTACTAAAGCTGCCTCGTCCTGTGTTAGGGGCCATCATTATTGTATTGATGTTCATCGGTGTTTATTCCATAAACGGTCGGATGTTCGATGTCTACTTGATGCTTGGTTTCGGTTTAATTGGCTATGTCATGGACAAGTTTAAATTCCCATTACCGCCTGTGGTTCTTGGCTTGATCCTCGGTGGGTTTGCGGAAGAAAATCTACGTTTGACGTTATTGATTGGTCAAGGTCAATGGTCTTCACTGTTCGCTAACACAACAAGCTTAGTGTTGGTCGCAATGACCATCGCGGTTGTGGTAGGCCCTATGATCAAACGTCGCATTGTGAAAGCTCGCTAGCCAAAAAGCTAATGCGCAAAAAGGTGTAGACAAGGTTGGCTCATCACTGCGCCAGCCTTGTCTTATTTAAGTGGCCAAGTATCTTCTTGGCTAACTTTGTTAGCAATAATAAATATAGTTCAAATGCTACGGAGACTTACATGAAATTAAAAACGATAGTTGCCAGTACTTTAATGGTGTGTTCGGTTGCGGCCAGTGCGACGAGCTGGACAGGTTATACTTACTCATCTGTGTCAACTACTGCCGCAGTAAAAGGTATGACTCGTATCAGCGAGCGCGTTGCGTCAGAAACGGACGGTGACCTAGATATTAAAATCCACCTCGGTAAAACCCTGCAAATCAAATCCGCTGACATCACTCAGGCTGTAGGCGATGGCATTGTGGACTTCGCGGCCGATTATTTCTTTTCTGGGAATGTGCCGATTGCTCGCGTATTGAATCTGCCCATGCTGATCGAAAATGATCAAGAGTGGGAGAAAGCCTATGAGGCAATGAAACCAATGCTTGAAGAGGCATTTGAGCAGCAAGATGTGGTTTTATTGGGCGGCTATCGTTATCCGCAACAAGTGTTTTTCACCACTTTCCCTGTCGATCAACTGAGTGATATTAAAGGCCATAAAATTCGTGTGACCTCTCCGGAACAAGGCCAATTTGTAGAGACCTTTGGTGGCTTACCTATTACCTTGTCTGGCAGCGAAGTGCCTACGGCATTGGAGCGTGGTGTGATCGACGGTGTGTTGACGGCGAGCGCTGGCGGTGCAAAAAAATGGCATGAGTTTTTGCCAAACAACTACCGTTTTGCGGTGAATTACGGTAACTCAATGATCATCGCCAACATCGATTCCTTCGAGGATTTAGATCAAGAAGATCAAACCATTTTGCGTCACATCGTGGCCGAAGAGGGTGACAAGATTTCGGCGGAATTCATTGAAGATGAAAAGGCGCAAATGGCGTCTCAGCAATCAAAGGGTATGCTCATCACTATTGCGGCAGAGGGTGATGCTCAAAAAGCACGTGATTTGCTGCGTCCTTACTGGACTGAATGGGCGAAAGAAAATGGCGCTGAATACGAACAGGCCTTGTCTGTCGTTCTAAAGGCGATTGGTAAGTAGTATGCATTCCGAGCAACCTTTACAAGGTGTGGCACCCGCCGCACCTTTTTTCAATCTGTTAGGCAAAAGTGTGGGGGTTCTGACTTCCGTGATGCTCACTGCTTTGGTGTTGCTGGTGTCGCTGGAAGTCTTTTTGAGAGCCGTCTTCGGCTACTCCCTTGGATTTGTCGAGGAAGTAACGGGATACTTAGTGGTGGCGCTTACGTTGTTTGGCGCAGCGATGGCGGTAAGAGCGAACTCTTTGTTCCAAGTACAGGTCGTGTTCGATGCATTCCCGTATTCGGTAAAAAGGCTGCTCGGTGCTGTGTTCGCTCTGTTAGCCATTGCCATCTGTGCGGTACTGGCGTGGAAAACGTTTGACCTGGTGGGCAGTTCTTTTAGCCGCGGCAAGTTTGCTCCCACCGTTCTGCGCACGCCTTTATGGATACCACAGACGCTTTTGCCTTTAGGCTTTGTTGTCATCGGTATTTTTTTAGTAGAGCACCTGCTTATTTTGTTACGTATGAAGGACGGTGATCAATAATGGAAGGCATTTTAATATTTGGTCTTCTTGTTGGCCTGATAGTTGGAGGCATGTGGGTTCAGTTTGCTGTCGCCAGTGCTGGCTTAACTTATCTGTGGGCCATTAAGGGCTTTGCCGGTTGGAAGGCTTTAGGCATTGTGAGTTGGGGCTCTGCGAACAGTTTTACGCTCGCAGCCATTCCGCTCTTCATTCTTATGGCGGAAATTTTATTAGGCTCAGGACTGAGTTCTCGATTGTATAATGGGGTCTCTCCTTTTGTGCGTCGTTTACCCGGAGGCTTACTGCACACGAACATCGCGGGCAGTGGCATTTTTGCTGCTATCTCCGGTGGCAGCGCACCGACGGCCGCTGCGATGTCAACCGTGGCATTGCCTGAATTGTCATCGCGCGGTTACAACATCCGCTTAGTGTCTGGCTCATTGGCGGCAGGGGGCACGTTAGGCATTTTGATTCCGCCCTCCATCACCATGATCATTTACTCCACTTTTACCGAGACCTCGATCGCCCAATTATTCTCTGCAGGCATGTTGCCAGGTATTTTGCTGGCCGTGTTCTACATGGGGCTTATCATGATTCGCTGTACGTTGAATCCTAATTTAGTGCCTGTCGACAAAAGTAAGCTGACGTTTAAAGAGCTATACACCGCCGCTCTTGACGTTTTTCCATTCTTAATGTTGATATTCATCGTTTTGGGCAGCATTTATGGTGGCATTGCGACGCCCACTGAAGCGGGTGCTGTAGGCGTGTTAGGGGCAATGCTGGTCGCGGGGATTTATAAACGCTTAAATGTGGCTTTGCTGCGTAATGCGTTGACGCGCACGATCAAAATGAGCGGTAATATTTTGTTCATCGTGTTTACCTCTATGATTTTTGCGTACGCAACGGCTTTGTCTGGGGCGGGTGAAACTCTGGTGAATTACTTGCAGGAAGCGGACGTCTCGCGTTTCATGTTTCTTGTCATCGTCATGGTGATCTTTGCGATCCTAGGCTGCTTTATGGAAGGCTTAGGTATGATCGCAATCATCGTACCGGTTATTTTTCCTGCCTTGATGGCGTTGGATATTAACCTTATATGGTTTGGTGTGTTCGTCGTGATTCTGGTTGAGCTGGGACAACTGACCCCTCCACTTGGGGTGATTTTGTTTGTTGTTGCGAGTTCTTCTAAGAACGTAAAAGTCGAAGACGTTGTGATGGGCACCTTGCCTTTCTTCATTGTCATTGTGGCTTTTCTTTTCCTATTGATGGCGTTTCCGGAAATCGCTTTGTATTTACCCTCCTTAACAACAGGTTGATAACATGACGTATCCTCTTCCAGAGCCCGCTGTATTTGATGCGGAAGTTTTTACTGAGTTACCTGAATCCTTACGTCGTCCCAATGCGTCTTCCTATTGGGCGACTCGTAATAAACGAGGCGCTACGGTAGACAGTTTCATTGAAGGGCCATCATTTGATCGTGACGGCAATTTATACTTTGTTGATATTCCCTTTGGACGCATTATGCGAGCGGACCCTGCTGGGAAAGTGGTTCAAGTCGCTGAATACAATGGGCAGCCAAACGGTCTAAAAATCCACAAGGATGGACGTATTTTTATCGCCGACTTTCAGAATGGCATTATGCAGCTTGATCCGCAGTCAGGTGAGGTGACAGGGGTGCTGAAGGACTGTGATTCTGAAGGTTTTAAGGGCTGTAATGATTTACACTTTGGTCCAGATGGTTCGTTGTATTTTACGGATCAAGGCCAGACGGGACTGCAAGACCCCACTGGCCGAGTATACCGTTGGCAGCCTGAGACGGGGGAGCTGACTTGTTTGATTGATACAGCTCCAAGCCCCAATGGTTTGGTGTTGGATGTAAACAGCCATGTACTGTATCTAGCCGTCACGCGCGCTAATGCAGTGTGGCGTCTGCCATTGTCAGAAAGTGGGCGTGTTAACAAAGCTGGCCTGTTTTTACAGTTCAATGGTGGGCGCGCGGGTCCAGATGGGTTGGCACTGACCGCTCAAAATGGTGTCGTGGTTTGTCAAACGGGTATGGGGTTAGTTTGGATACATGACAATCTAGGTCGCCCCGTAGCGGTGGTTCGATCTCCCAAAGGCTTGGGTACTACAAACTGTGCATTCGGTGGCAAAGATTTGCGTACGCTTTATATGACGGAATCGGACAGTGGTTCAATTCTCAAAGTCGAGTTTCCTGAAGAGCTCAACATTTCAGGGCATCCGATGTATTCCGGTTATACCGGCCGTTAGACGTCACCTTGTGGTGAGCCAACCCAATGGGGCCCTTACGGTCCCCATTGGGTTGGCAGTGATACGTTCAACCGAAACAGGATATGGGTCGTTAATCGCTTCTCAGATTACGCCATATCCAGTGTCATCAGTAGGCGCATTTGACCTGCTTCGACACTTGGAGAGCGGTGAACCGCTCCTCGGCCTTCATTCCCTTCCCAACGCTCACCTTTTAACAGCGCCACGTCACCGACACTGATTTGTTGGACGTCAGCCTCGGCACGAACTAAGCCTGAGTGACTGTCCGGCTGGCCATTATTACCGCGACCCAGTTTTTGACGGTTTAGCGATTGCTCGTCAAGCCATTGCGTTGCTGGCCCAGCATAAGTAGTAATCAGGCGACAAGGTACTTGATCCACATGAAAACGTGGGCACATAGCGCGATCCACTTGCGTTAGACGAAGGCCTGCTGTGTTTAAATCAAATAAACAGCAGTAGGCATCAACCAGTAGGGCAATGTCGCGGATCAAGGCGTCACGACCATCGATACTTGGTAGGCCGCGTGCCAAAGCATCACTGACGTTCTCAGGAGAGACAATTTGATTGAGTGAAAAGCTCTTCCCTGCAGAGAGTACCTTAAACACCGCTTTTTCCGTGTCGCTGTCGAGCTGACGTTGCCAAACCATTAAGTTAACGTCGTCTCGATAAATGCCCGCAAGGCCCGATAACTCGTCAGAAAAGTCTGAAACTGGCGAGCGTAAAGCACCGAAGGTTTCTTCTAAAACGCTCATGCTGCCCCCTGTTGCCATTCTGGGAAGGGATCTTCCATATCTTTCCAGACACTTTTACCTTGCAACAACTCTTCTTCTGTTAGTAGGGCGTCGTTGAGTGCTTGTGTCATGCTTTCTTGATCAAGGTTTTGACCAATGAAGACCAGCTCCTGTCGCATATCACCAAAAGGCTCATGCCAGCTTTCTTTGATCAGTGCTAATGATGCCTCGTCTTGTGGCCAATATTGTTTTGGCACCGCATGCCAAAACATACCTGCAAAACCGTATTGAGCAATGCCACCTGCTTGGCTCCATTGCCCCGCAAACTCTGGACGCGATGCTAACCAAAAGTACCCTTTTGAGCGAATCAGTTTACCGTACTGTTCTGTGCTGTGTAGGAAGTGGTGAAAGCGTTTTGGATGAAATGGTTTGCGAGCGACAAAGCTGAAACTGGCAATGCCATATTCTTCGGTTTCAGGTGTGTGCTCACCGCGCATTTCGGCAAGCCAACCTGGTGCTTGTTGGGCTTTTTCAAAGTCGAATAATCCAGTGCCTAGCAATTTATTAACAGGTACTTGCCCACGTTCCATTGGAAGGATTTCAGCAAGGCTGTTTAAACTGCGAAGAATGGCTTTCAGCTCGTTAAGCTCTGATTCATTTACCAAATCGATTTTGCTGATCAACAATAAGTCGGCAAACTCGACTTGATCAATCAGCAAGTCGGCGACGTTGCGCTCATCTTCGTCACCTAAGAATTCACCGGTTTCTTTTAGGCTTTTGGCGGTTTGGTAGTCTTTTAAGAAATTAACGGCATCGACGACGGTTACCATGGTGTCGAGAGTTGCGATATCCGATAGGCTGACGCCATCTTCATCGGCAAAGGTGAACGTCTCAGCCACGGGCAGCGGCTCCGAAATGCCTGTGGACTCGATGACAAGGTAATCAAACTTGTCAGCTTCGGCGAGCTTACGTACTTCAATCAGTAAATCTTCTCGCAAAGTACAACAGATACAGCCATTGCTCATTTCGACCAGCTTTTCTTCGCCGCGATTAAGTGAGACTTCTTGTTCAATGAACGCGGCATCAATGTTGATTTCACTCATGTCGTTGACGATCACGGCAATGCGTAAGCCGTCACGATTATTAAGTAAGTGGCTGAGTAAGGTGGTTTTACCTGCGCCTAAAAAACCGGATAAAACGGTAACAGGCAGTCGTTTGGATGTGGATGATAGGGTCATTAGGTTCTCTCCTGAATTTATAAAACGTTATAACATAACATTTGTTTTTATTAAAGCGTGTTGCTTTCTTGAGTCATCCCTTAGACCTACGCGTAAATTACTTTTATTATTGACCCCTTGGTTGGGATTAAAGATGAGGTGGTGTGTGTCCGAGCGAGAACAAGAACTGCTGGAAGTGATGACTCGGGTTGATGGCGTCACGCCAGGAACGGGGCTTAAGAAGCATACTAAAATGGCGACAAGCCCATTTTTGATGCTACGAGGAGCTTCCTCTGTGTTTTATCAAGATTTGGCCAGCCTGAACTACCGTTTGCCTGACGCATTAGAATCATGGCCACTGACGATGGTGGTTGGCGACTGCCATGTTTCTAACTTTGGCTTTTTTAGCGAAGAGGGCTCCCATGGGGATGAGGTTATTTTCGCGCCGAATGATTTTGATGATGCCTGTGTTGGGTATGCGGGCTGGGATCTACTTCGGTATGGCGTGAGCTTGTTATTGTGTGCTGACCATTGCCAAGGTGCTTTGGAAGCGCGTTATCAGCTATTGGAGCCAATAGATAAAAGCAAAGTCATTGATCATGATAGTGCACAGCGCGCATTGACGGCTTTTTGGCAAAGTTATCGCGACACCTGCCAACGTATACTGGATAAAGAAATCGATTATCGTTATGTATTACAAGATTTTGCGGATGAGCATGTATTGTATAAAGCCGAGCAAAAGGCTCGTTAGCGCCAAGCTGGTGGCATCGATTTCTCAAGCAAAAGTTCTCTAGCGAAAGCGGTCGATCTTGACGCTCGTCCATTGGTTTTCAAAGAGGATGCGGAAAAGTTTAAAGCAGTGGACGGCAATACCTATCGCACTATTGAAAAGGTTTTTTCACCTTATGTGGACGACCACATTCTCGATATCGTCGAGCGTATTGGTGCTGGAACGGGTTCCGTCAACATGAAGCGGTATTATCTATTGGTTGGGCCAGAGACGGTTTCCACAGAAGAGGACATTACACTGTGTCATCTTGTTGAAGTGAAAAAGCAGCGGGCCGCCGCCGCGCTGTTTGAATACCAAGATTTAAGTTTAATGAATTTATTATCGCCTGCGCATTTGACCGTTAACTGTCAGCGCCGCATGCAGCGCAATCCAGATCTGGTGTTGGACGATGTGAACTGGCGTAAGGCGCATTGGTTGGTTCGTTCACGACATCATGCACGAGTGGGGATCGACCCAGAAGACATTGCTTGTGGTAAACGTGCGCTAAAGGGGGGCTATGAAGAGTACGCTATTGCCTGCGGTACATCGTTAGCGTTAGCTCACAGTCGGTTCGATCGGCGCTCTATGCGCTTTGAACAAGCCGTAGTGAATACCTCCGATGAGGTTTGGTCGGCGTTGGAAGCACTACAACATGATTATGCCCAGCAAGTGATCGAAGATTGGCGATGGTTAGCACAGCTGGAGTCCTTCGCGGAGTAATGCCAATACGAGACAGCGCGCTTTAGTTCTTTGCAATTTGTGCCCAATGGAATAACTGCTGATGATCAACCGCATCTATTTGCTCTGCTTTAAGAAACGTTTTTGCGTAAGTAAGGTAGGTTTCAGTCTCGACAAACAACTTAAATAAGGGGCCATCTAGGTGTTCATCGCGCACCATAAAGGCCAGTATTTTGAGAGATTCAGAGACTGTCTTGCCTACTTTGTATGGACGATCGGATGCGGTTAATGCTTCGAAGACATCGGCAATGGCTAGAATACGATCTTGTACGCTCAATTGCTGTGCGTTTAACTTTCGAGGATAGCCACTCCCGTTGAGCTGTTCATGATGATTACTGGCGATGTTAGGCACATTCTTTAATTCTTCTGGAAACGGCAGAGATGACAGCATCTTAAAGGTCTGTACCATGTGGTCTTTAATGATAAAGCGCTCTTCTTTCGTCAACGTGCCGCGTTGAACACTTAAATTATAAAGCTCCCCTTTATTGAATGCCTGCTCTGGTAGGTCCATATCGAAGCCCCAGATATTGTCTGAGTTATGAGCTTCTACAGCAGGTTTTCGGTCCCCCCATACTTCGATATGCTCGATTTTGTCTGCTAGAAGTGGTTCGCGTACAGGCAGTAGTTCTGGCGTGTCGGGAAGCTGTTGTTGCTCGTCTTGTGATATACCAATACGACTACTGAAATGACGTGTCCAAGATTGAGTGGCAATACACTGAAGTCGATCTAGGTTTTCTTGATCCATGAATTCGCCGCCGATATTGCTGGTGGCAATGAAGGCGAAATCTTCTTGTAGGCGTTGTTGTTGGGCGTATTTAGCTTGCTCTAAGCGCTGTTTATCTTGACCCGCAATTAAGCCTGTTAAGTATTCTATCTCGGCGTCGCGCCATAATACTTCAAAGCGAGTCCTAACTTCATGAATACGATTATAAATGGTTTCTAGCTTGGTCGCTTTGTCCACCACATGAACGGGGCTAGTGATTTTGCCACAGTCGTGCAGCCACGCAGCAATATGAAACTCTCGGCGTTCGTATTCGTTCATTTTAAAGGTAGCCAGCTCATCTGATTGTGATCGAATTGCTTCGTCAGCAAGCATTTCAGCCAGCTCTGGCACACGTTCACAGTGGCCGCTGGTGTAGGGTGATTTCGCATCGATTGCATCGGCGAGCAAACGAATAATGCCGTCCAGTAGTGCCTGTTGGGCTTCAAATTGTCGGCGAGTGGCGATTGCCGTTGCGGCAGCGCCTGAGACTTCGGTCATAAAGTTGTGGAAGGTTTTATTATTGATATGCGAATCTTTTGGCAGCTGCAGTACCAGCACACCAAGAATCGATTCATCTCTATCGATCAAGGGTGTTAAAAATAAGCTGTTATCTTCCGCTTTCAGAGTGCTGATCAACTCTGGAAGCAGCTTATCCCAAGTTTGATTGCAGCAGTTGATGTGTTCAGGGATCGGCATACTTCCTTTGGTCGCAATGTTTAGTGTCAGCTCGTTTTTATTGAACAAATACACCGCCCCGGCCCTTGAAGAGGTAATGGCGATCAGGTGTTTCGACACCTGAGCAAGCATACTTTCTAAGTCAGGGTGGTGGGCAAGTTTATGGGAGATCGACTGGAAGTTATGGATGGTCAATGCCATATGATCGGTGAGAGAGGAGAGTACATTGATTTCTTTTACCGAAGAGTTGATGACGATTTTACGGCTGAAGTCGAAAGAGGCGAGTTTACTGACTTCTGTCGATAGCAATTGTAGCGGCCGAGAAATAGAGCGGCCGACCAGTAGGCCGAACAATACTAGTATCATAATGACTCCAGCAGATAGGAGCAGTTGATTGATTAAGTGCTGGTTAACATCTTTTAATAATTCCGCCTTTGGAATAGCGTAGAGCAGTAGCCAGCCTTGATCACTGAAACTGTTAATAGGTAAAGTCATGCCGTACCAAGCATTCTTACCGGTATAAAATTCTTCTAAGTTTTGCTGCGCCTGAGGCAACGTTATGAGTTGGCCGAACGTTTTATTGGGTAAGTCCGTGACTCTTTTCAGGGTAGGTTTGTTTGAGTCATCGTATTCGACAAGTGAAATATCCGAGTTGTTGTGTCCTAAAATCAAATGATTCTTGTCGACTAACGCCATGTGTACCGCGTTAGAGGGTTGCAAACGTTTCATAAAACTGGATAAGTCGTTGATGGAAGCGTCTACGCCTACCGTTGCTTTGGCTGACTGATTGCGTAGAGCAAATGAGGCGCCTACTTCGCCTGTGGTATAGAAAGCATAGGGTGGTGTAAGAATGAGGCCATTTGATTGTTGTGCGTGTTGATACCAAGGCCGTTCGCGGGGGTCGTAAGCATAATCTTGTGATGCAAGCGCAGAGCCTAACGAGTTGAGTTGTGGGTCGAAGAATTCCCAGCGTGTTTCAGCGATGGCGCCTGCTGCGTCCCGGTCGATTGCTTGTAATAAATAGTTTGCCTTGTCGGGGGCTGCAAGTGCTTGTTTGGCATGTGGGTTTTTCAGCGAGCGTAAGAGAAAGAAGTCACCGTCGTCATAGCCAACATAAATTGAACTCAATATAGGGTTCATTTCCATCATACTGGCCAGCAGAGGGATTCGAGAGAGGCGCTGATCTAACGTTGTCTGATTCACAATGGCGTCATGATTAAGCAAAATGACGCTTTTTTCCGCTGTTTGGGTCACGTACTCGATTTGCTTTTCAAGAGATAAGGTCGTCTGTTTGGCGCTGAGCTCGACTTGGCTATTTAAAGATGCACGGGAGTATAGGTATGAAAACAGCGTTAAGACTGCAGCTAGCAGAAGCATGCTAATAATGATGCTGCCACTGAATAAAACTCTGATCGGAATGCCGGATTCCTTGCGGTGTTTGTTCATCCTTGTATCCCTTTGGAAAGGCTAAAGTACAAATAGTGATCGCCACAGTAGCTTTTTAGTATTGTCGACAGTTCAGGAATACACAAGGCGGGGTGTGGGTATGACTGGAGGGTTCACCGTAAGGGTGATGGCGTAGAATGGTCTGGCTAAATGAGATAATAATAAGCCTGCGGGGATGAATGTCATGCAGGCTTATATTTTGAATCTGAAAGGTTCATTTTTGAGCCATTTCTGGCGGCAATTGACCCGATAGCGCGGCTTGGATAGTACTTACCAGTTGTATAAAGCCCTCTCCACCTTGATATAAATCGGCACCGGAGAAAATATAATTCTGACCTTCATTATTGGTCATGATTAATTGCGGAACCCCACCCGATCCTGGCAAGCGGCTTAGCAGCTGACTGGCTTGCTGAACCATTTGATCCGCTTGCTGTTGCAGTGGACTGTCATTCTGTAGAGCGTGTTCAAGCATATCTGCGTCGATGGAAATGCCTTGTTCTGCAGCCACTTCTGTAGCGATGCTCACGACGGCAGGGACTTCAGAGGTATCGACACCATCGACATAACGGCGTAATTGTGTCTCATGCAGAAACTGACCTGCTAACCCTAATTTCTGAGACTCAAGAAAGATAGACGCTTGTGTTAGTGCTCGTGACGAAAATACGCCATCTGGTTTTTGCAGTACGTCATCAAAGTAAGTGTCAGAGAACGCTTGGCCAGATAGAGATTGAATCCGCAGGTCATTGGTTTTGGCGTGCTCAGCAATCTCGCTGGTCGGGCGGGCTTTGTAAAAAAGCCCTACAGGCGCCATTGCGATATTTCCTAGACTTGCTTCACGCAAAGCTTTAATAGCAGGTGCGGCGGCATAGCACCAGCCACATAAAGGGTCAAAGAGGTAAGTGAAAGTCATAATTGACAGTCCAAATGATCGTAAAGTCACACCATAAAACGAATGGCAAGATTTTAAAAGTGCTTTGCCGTTTAGTGATAAGAGAGATTGTCGCTGCGCAATATTGTCATTCTTCAACGCATATACAGTTCAAGGGTGTCCAATAAAAAAGGCTGAGCAATGTTGCCCAGCCTTAGTCATGATGCATTAGAAAATGTTAACTTGCAGGCGCTTCCTCAGGATGAGTATTCTGAACATGGTGCTTTTCTGACACCTTACGAATAGACATATTAGCGAAGAAAGCAATCACTAATAACAATGCCATGGCATACATGGTGCTGTTATAAAGGCTCGATGTTGGATCAACAGTGCCTGCTGGGGCGATTTCCATTAAGCGACCGAGCGTCACGGTATTCGAGGCCATGAGTGCTTCCAGCTGATCTACACCTGCACCGAAAGCTTGTTGGAATCGCGCGGGGTCGACTTTTTGCGCCAAATTATGAATCGCCGTATTCAGGGATTGTTCGCGTAAATAGGTGATCGCAAATGGCCCTAATACACCCGCGGTACTCCATGCCGTTAGAAGTCGACCGTGAATGCCGCCTACATGCAGGGTTCCGAAAATATCCGCTAGATACGCAGGTATGGTTGCAAACCCACCGCCGTACATAGTGAAAATTATCATCGTTGCAATACAGAAAAGCACTAACCAAATAACCGCTGGATTGCTGCTGACTTGGCTCGCAAAATACGGAATAGACACATACAAGATCATGCCGAGTAAAAAGAAGCAGTAAAAGGTTCGTTTACGCCCGATATAATCCGAAGCCGAGGCCCAGAAGAAGCGTCCCACCATATTAAACACACTGATCATCAGCACGTATGTGGCGGCAAAGCCTGCATCGACAATGAGCGGTAATGTGGTACCAAATATCTCGGTCATCATTGTCTTCGCGACACCGATGACGCCAATGCCTGCGGTCACATTGAGACACAATACTAACCACAGTAAATAGAACTGCGGTGTTTTAAGAGCTTGATCGATGTGGACATGATTATCACTGATCAGGCTAGTTTTAGTTTGTGTTTCTGCTGGTGGTGTCCAGCCTTCGGGACGCCAATCTGGGGCCGGAACACGATAAGCGAACGCAGCGATGGTCATAATAATGAAGTAGACAATGCCCAGCGTAATGAACACGCCAGCAACACCGGTATCCCCTGTGTTGACGACATAGACGCCTTCTGGACCTGGTATCGGCATTTTGGCCATGTCAGCGGCGCTGGCCACAACCACTTCAAGACGCTCGCCCGCGACTTCAACAAAACGACGTCCCGCGTCGGTAATCATTGATACGTCAGCAACCGTGCCGAGGTATTGAGGCGCTTCGTAGAATTTAGTTAATAACCATTCTTTTAATGGTGCACCAATCATAGCGCCACCACCAAAGCCCATTATGGCCATCCCTGTGGCCATCCCCCTTCGGTCAGGAAACCAGCGTATGAGCGTGCTGACGGGAGAGACATAACCCAGTCCGAGACCGCACCCTCCCATGACGCCATAGCCTAAATACAGTAGCCATAATTGATCCCATAAGATCCCTAGACTACCGACAAGAAAGCCACCGCCCCATAGAATGGCCGCTAAGAAGCCGACGGCACGAGGGCCAACTTTTTCAAGCCACTTACCGCCAATGGCGGCCGCTAAGCCTAAAAAGACGATGGCCGTAGAGAAAATCCAGACAACAGAACTTAATGACCAATCCTCTGCGGCGCTGGCAACCACGCCATGTTGACGAATAAGGGGTGGGTTAAAAATACTCCAAGCATAAACTGAGCCAATACACAGGTGAATGGCTATGGACGCGGGTGGAACGCGCCAACGGTTGAAACCGGGTTTAGCGACGATGCGCTCTTTTAGCAGAAAGGAAAAAGGACCAGATGTGTTCGACATAAGGTATTACTCCGCTTTTATATTTATTGTAGTTGTCGATGTAATGTGGAATGTTCCACTTCGATTTGCTGGAGCAAAAACTACGCCAAAGATATATGTGGTTGATTAATATAGGGTTGTTATGTAACGACAATGGTTTGGAGATGTAGCTAGGGTTACTTTGACTCGGTTGTTCAAGTGGTGTGGGTTATTTTGACTCGGTATTAAGCCAAATAAAAAATACAATGCCGCGATCTAGACCAGATATGACTTTAACTCAGTGATAGAACTGGGTTGTTGAAAAAGCGTTTTTGAAATACGTACATCTGGTTTTTATTATAAGTAGGTGGTTGGAGCACTCTTTTGAGGGTTAATTAGCACTTCGAATGTGGATTCTGAAAGAACCCTGAAAGAGGCTTAAAATGCCATTTTAATCTCTTTAGGGTTCGTTTTACGAGCAGAGTTGGATATTAGGATGACTAACCTAATGAGGCCAGTGACTTTGTACTTGTTCTACTTCGTCGAGTAACCACGCTCGAAACAATTCAGCATGAGGGTGTTCAAAATCTTGATTTGAGCTGATCAAATAAAATGACTCACTGGTTGGAAGCTTTTGTTCAAAAGGGGCCACTAATTGCCCAGCGGCGATCATTTCTTTAATTAAAGAGCTTCGTCCTAATGCGATCCCTTCGCCTGCTTTGGCCAATTCAAGTGCTGAAATTAAGGTATCAAAATGGATGCCCTGAGAAGAGTCAATATGCTGAAAACCGGTTTTGTTCAACCAGTACCCCCATCCTTCATTATAACCATCGACGTGTAAAAGTGTGTGTTCGGTAAGTTGGTTCGGAGTGTTTAGGGGCGTAGAAGTATTTAAAAGAGCAGGACTGCAAACGGGAATAAGATGGTCCCAAGTGAGTCTATGATAATTCACGCCAGACCAGTCCCCCATTCCGTAACGAATCTCCATGTCCGATTCTTTATCAAGGTTTTCTACCCAAATATTAGTTGGTAGCCGTAACCTGACTTCAGGGTGAAGTTTTCTAAAACGACCGAGTCGAGGAGCTAACCAAGTTGTAAAAAAAATCAAGCTGGAGCGGATTGTTAGCGGTCGAGTTTGGCCTTGACCAAACAGTTCATCGGTTACCTCCGCTAAGCGCTCAATGGATTCATGAACGATGGGAATATAAGCTCGCCCGGATTTTGTCAATTCCAAGCCTCTTGGTAAACGTTTAAACAGCACAGTGCCTAATTGTGCCTCTAATCCTTTTATTTGTTGACTGACTGCCGCTTGGGTCATATTGAGTTCGTGAGCTGCCTGTGTAAAGTTCAGGTAGCGTGCTGAAACTTCAAATGATCTAAGCCAATTAAGGGGAGGAAGTTTTTTTTTCATTTTTATTCTTCTGAAGTTTATTGGTCCATGATCGAGCAAAAGTGCTCGTTACCAGTCATTTAAACTCTAATAGATAGATTTTTAATTATCAGCTTTTTTAACGTATTTATTACTAACTATTAACGCCATAGCAGCTCTCTAAAACGACTTCCTAGAATTAGCATAAACCTTTCCTATGACGGAATTAAAACGAAAAAAATAGGCCAGTAATATACTGGCCTATTTAATTGTCGCTAATGCTTTAATTAGCTTGGAAATGCAAAAGACACACCTTCACGTACGCCACTGGAAGGCCAGCGCTGCGTGATGGTTTTACGCTTCGTGTAGAAACGCACCCCATCTGGACCATACGCATGAAGATCGCCAAACAAAGAACGCTTCCAGCCACCAAAACTATGGTACGCAACCGGTACTGGCAGTGGCACGTTGATGCCTACCATGCCCACTTGAATATGATTTGAGAAATAACGCGCTGCTTCACCATCACGAGTAAAGATACAGGTACCATTACCGTATTCATGATCGTTAATAAGTTGCATCGCCTCTTCCATGGTGTTGACTCGCACAACCTGCAGTACGGGGCCAAAAATTTCTTCTTTGTAGCTCTGCATCTCAGCGGTTACACCATCAATGAGTGTCGCGCCAACAAAGAATCCATTTTCATAGCCTGAAATGTTTGGCTCGCGACCGTCGACCACAACTTTAGCGCCATCGGCTTCAGCGCTGTTAATGTAGCCCACAACTTTCTGTTGATGATCACGAGTGATGACAGGGCCAAAATCATTCGTTTTGTCGCTGTACTCACCCACCGTTAAGTTTTTCATAGCAGTTTGCATTTTTGCAACTAAGGCATCGGCTGCCTCTTCCCCTACGGCTACGGCAACCGATAATGCCATACAGCGCTCACCGGATGAACCAAACGCCGCACCTAGCAGTTGGTTAACAGCATTGTCCATATCTGCATCAGGCATCACAATGGCATGGTTTTTAGCACCTCCCAGTGCTTGGCAACGTTTGCCATTGGCACTGGCCGTCGCATAAATATATTCAGCAATTGGGGTTGAGCCGACAAAGCTCACGGCTTTAATTCGATCATCTGTCAGTAACACATCCACCGCTTCTTTATCACCATTGACTACGTTTAACACGCCTTCTGGCAAGCCTGCTTCCTGTAGTAACTGAGCAATATAAAGTGTTGAGCTAGGGTCACGCTCTGAAGGTTTTAGAATAAAGGTGTTACCGCACACAATTGCAAGCGGGAACATCCACATCGGCACCATCGCAGGGAAGTTAAAAGGCGTGATACCGGCGACGACACCTAGGGGCTGGAATTCGCTCCAAGAGTCAATGTTTGGTCCCACATTTTTACTGAACTCACCTTTTAAAAGTTCTGGTGCGCCACAAGCGTATTCTACATTTTCAATGCCTCGCTGCAGCTCGCCCGCGGCATCATGGCAAATTTTACCGTGCTCTTCACCGATCATTTGGCAAATCTTATCGCTGTTTTGCTCAAGTAGCTCTTTAAAGCGGAACATCACTCGGGCACGTTTCAACGGTGGCGTATCGCGCCACGCAGGGAAAGCGGCTTGGGCTGCTGCAATGGCGTCTTCGACTGTTTCTTTTGGTGCTAAGGCCACTTGTTTTGAAACTTCGCCCGTCGCAGGATTGTAGACATCTTGCATGCGCTGAGAAGTGGTGACTAGTTGACCATTAATTAGGTGTCCGATGGTGTTCATTGCGTTTCCTTAAATATTGTTAGCATGGCACTAAGTTGTGTCGGTAATGATGGGATTTTGCCGTCACTCACCAAAGCTGTTGATAAATGTCGATGATTTGCTCTGCCGTTGGCACGATAGGGTTATTGTTGGGTGAACCCGATGCGAGCGCTTGCTCTGCCATGGTTGGCATTAAGTCAAAAAATTGCTGGCGGTCGATGCCAAATTGCTCAGGTGTTGGCACCTGTAATTCATCATTAAGAGCTCTCAGCTCAGCAATCAGTTTTTGGTTAGCGACATCATCTGAATCAGCTTGGGTAGCGACACCGATTGCGCGGGCACAATCCGCGTATTTCTCCTCAGCGCTGGGGATAGAAAACTCAGTTACAGCAGGTAATAACATCGCATTGGAAAGCCCATGAGGGACATGAAACGCTGCGCCAATAGGTCGGCTCATACCATGCACCAGTGCAACTGATGCGTTTGAGAAGGCAATGCCAGCGAGAGTAGAGCCTAACATCATGGCTTCACGGGCTTTATGATCACTGCCATCGTGATAGACACGGCGTAGATTAGGGCCAATTAATTTCATCGCCGCGATGGCTTGGCTGTCGCTGTAAGGACTTGCTTTTTTACTGACATAAGCTTCCATCGCATGCGTCAAAGCATCGATACCCGTGTCGGCGGTGATTCGAGCGGGTAAGCTGAGTGTTAGTTTGTAATCGACAAGGGCGGCGATGGGCATGAAACCTACCCCGACACAGAGCATCTTCTCGTCATTGGTTTCGTCTGTAATGATGGTGAAACGTGTCACTTCTGTGCCTGTGCCAGCTGTGGTTGGCACAGCTATGATAGGTAGGCCTTGCTCATTAACGATTCTCGGAAATTTGTAATCTCGCATTTCGCCGCCAAATTTACCTAAGATGCTAATGGCCTTAGCACTATCAATTGGGCTTCCGCCGCCTAAGGCAATGATGCTGTCGTAATTGCCATTGCGAACAGTATCTACACCAGCTTGAATGGAGCTAACAGTCGGCTCTGGTACTGTATCGTCGAACACTTCCGAGTTGATCTGGTGATCTTTTAGACAAGATTGAACTTGTTTCGCGTAGCCAAGTTCAACCATCATTTTATCTGTGATGATGAGAGGGCGAGTACACCCCAAACTGTCCAAAATGCTCGGAATTTCTAAACTGGCATTTTCCCCTACCTGTAAAACGCGAGGTAGAATGATTTGGTTAGACATATAGGCTCCACTTATTGTTATTTTATTTGTCCATCTCTTAACGCTTTAATACGAATATTTATGACGTTAGGACATACCCTTATTCATCGCAACCTTAGGCTACGAAACAACGACATTGTTATGAATAAGTCGTGGCCTTTAAAGCAATAAAAAATCACCCATAGAGCTAATTTTTTTTATAGCTACTGCCTTGCTAAACCACCTCACGGAATTTTTTTCTATTGATATCAAAAGATTAAATTCTTGATGCGTTTTGTCGTCTCTGAGGTATAAAAAAAATTCACCCACCGATCTCGTTTTTATTGCTAGTAGCCGCCTAGGGGCAATTCTAGTATGCGTCCTGTGCTGATCTTCGCAGTACTTACTAATTGGCTTTGTCTTGATAACAAAAATAAATCAATAAATACAACACGTACTGGCTTCCTTCATTCATTCAGTTGAAAGACGCTTTTTACACAGGATCAATAGAGATGAATAACAACAATCAACTACCTCTTATTGGTGTCCGAGTCGTGGACTTTGGACAACAAATTGCTGCTCCCGCTGTTGCTATGGTGCTTGCCGACCTTGGCGCAACAGTGATCCATATTGACCCACCCCAAGGCCCGCAATGGGTTAGCCCAGCCAATGCGGTGTTAAATCGCAACAAACAGTGTATTCACTTAGATTTGAAAACCTCAAAAGGCCTGAGTGAAGCGTTGCAGCTGATTGATCAAGCGGACATTGTGATAGAGAACTTTCGTCCTGGTGTTTTGGCTAGGTTAGGTATTGATTACGAAGAATTAAGAGCTAAGCGTCCTGAGTTGATTACCCTATCGATACCAGGCTTTGCCAGTAATGATATGTTGAGACGAGAATGGAAAGCGACAGAAGCGATTATCGCCGCTACGTCGGGTTCATTTACGGATATGGGTTTTAATCGCGTCCTCATGGGGATTGAGCCTAGTTTCTCACCGGTCCCGCTAGGTTCTTCTTATGCGATTTCGCTTGCTGCGAGCTCCATCATAATGGCCTTGTATGAACGAGCTCATCATGGTCACGGGGATCATATAGAAGTCCCCGTGGCAGCGGCTTTAATGGAAGGGCTTTCTTATAATTCTTTTGTGATAGATGGTTTACCTGAACGCTATAAGACGATGCGTGAGCGTGAAATTGAGCATCGTCATATGTGTAGCATCGACATGAACCTAACGTATGAAGATCTACAAGAATACTTAGATCCTTTCTTCCGCACCTATGATTGTGCTGACGGTAGAAAGTTTTACTGTGTTTGCCCGTCTCATCGAAATCACGCTAAACGTGCCCTACAAGTGCTGGGAGTTTATGACGAACTCATGGCAGAAGGCTTCCCAGAAGTACAAGATTTACATGCGCCAATTGATGAATGGGACGGTGAAACCTCTTTGGGGGTTTACCCGCTACCGCCTAGATGGGCGAGAGTCATCTCAGAGAAGATGAAAAGAGCCTTTCTGACCAAAACTTCCAGCGAATGGGATCGTATATTTGGTGAAACCGGTATTCCTGGAGCATCACAGCGTACAACAAAGGAATGGCTGCATGACGAACATACCAACAAAGCTGGCTTAATCATTGAAGTGGATGATCCAGAATATGGGTTGATGAAGCAGCCTGGGCCACTGGTTTGGTTTGAGCATAATGCCTCTGCTTTTATGCAAGCGAAGGGCAGAAGGTTTGTGGATTTTGATACAGCATTAGACACCTTGTGCAGTGTCAGATCACCGCTTACACAGGATTTACCACGACGAAGTGAAGCGAATAAACCGGAGGAAAAAGGCTGGTTAGATGGTAAAAAAGTGCTTGATCTGACTAATGTGATCGCTGGCCCTCACTCGGCTGCTTTTTTAGGAAGATTCGGTGCAGAGGTTATTAAGCTTGATCCTGTTAAGCCGCTTTATGATCCATTAATTGGGTGTCTTTACAGTTTTCAAACTGATATGGGCAAAAAGAAAGCGTTGGTTAACATTATGACGGAAAAAGGGCGAGAGGTGTTTAATCGACTCGTACAGTCCGTCGATTTAGTCCTTATTAATGCGCCTGAACGTCAGCTTGAAACTCTCGGTCTTGACTCAAAAAGCTTACTTGAGATCAATCCGGATGTATTGTTTTGTCGTTTAGATTGCTTTGGCGGACCATTAAGAGGTCCTAAAACAGATTACATTGGCTACGATGATATTATTCAGGCTAATAGCGGCATAATGATGCGTTTTGGTGGCAGTGATACCCCAGAAGAACACGCTCATGTTGGAACGTTAGATGTTAACTGTGGCTTTGCTGCTGGTATGGGGATGGCGCTTTCTATGTACCATCAATTAGTTACGGGTCAAATTAGTCGGGTTAGAACCTCGCTATCTGCGGTCACTAATATGGCGCAAATCCCGTTTATGTTTGATTACGAAGGAAGAGGGCCGTTTGACGAGGCGTCGGGTCGAGAGGTATTAGGCAACCATGCGCTATCGCATTTTTATGAAACAATGGACGGTTGGATTTTTCTTGATTCGGACCATAACGAGTTTGATAAATTAAAATCATTGGAAGGCTTAACCGAACTGGGTGACACACCTGATCTGCATGAGTATTTAAAACATGCCTTTAAGCAGGCTGCTACTTTACACTGGCTTAACTTACTGAGAGGCGCAGATATTGCGGTAGCTGAGCCAAATTCGATTGAAACGCTGCGTCATGATTACAGCCGTATTCATGACGGTGAAGTAGGTACGCATTTTGGTAGCTATGCGTTCTCCGTTTATCCAGATCATCCTAGTGGTCACTGCTTTACTCAAATTGATCACTATTCTATTCGCCCTGAAAGAGCGGCTATTCGAGCCATTGCACCCACGGAAAAGTTCGGGCATTCAACTAAAGAGATCTTAGCCAGTGTTGGCTACAGTGAGTCTGAAATAGAGACCATGATCGAGGCTAATATTGCCAGCTTAGGCTGGGCGAAAGAATATTTGCCCAGTTAGGTTAAACAAAGATTAAAGGGTATGCCAGCAGGAGGAATTTGATCGCTCATGATGAGTGAGCCATTAATATCATTATGTAGAGACCCCATTTTTCTAGTTTGTTATATCTATTTTAGATTAATAGGATGACGTGGCGACAATAAAAAAAATAAAGAGGTTACCAATGCTAAAAGATAAAGAGATCGATGCCCTCATTTCCCAGCGGGGAATGTTAAAAGGGCTTAATACGACCCTGGGAATAACAGCCTTAATTATGGTTGTTGTATTTATTCTCTATACCGTTTTGCTCGGTGAAATAGCCAGTCAGCAGTTCATAGGCTTGAAAAGCTGGATAGAAGAAACGTTGGGGTGGTATTACATCCTTGTCATGCTGCTTGCTTTCGTTGTGTGTGCGACGTTAATGGTAAGTAAAGTAGGTGCAATTCGATTAGGTAGAGATAACGAGAGGCCTGAGTTTTCAAACTTTGCTTGGTTTTCAATGCTTTTCGGCTGCGGTACGGGGGCTGGCATGTTGTTCTTCTCCATGTCCGAACCGATGATACATTTTGCCAGTGGTTGGAGCGGTGGTAACCCTTTCATGAGTACCGAAGTGAAAGCGGCCGTGAGCAGTTTTTTCGAAGCTAAACAAGTGGCGCTTGCGGCAGGCTTACAACCAGGCGATGTGGGCTTTCCTATTCCTAATGATTTAGTCGCAGAAGCGGCCGTCGGCGGTCTAACTTTGACCGTATTCCATTGGGGGGCTGTTGCTTGGTCAATGTACGCAATCGTTGGCTTGTCGTTGGCGTATTTCTCTTTTCGTAAAGGTCTGCCTCTTTCCATTCGTTCTGCGCTTTATCCATTGATTGGAAATAGAATCTATGGACCCATTGGTCACGCTGTCGATATCTTGGCCGTTTTTGGTACCATCTTCGGTATTGCCACCACGCTGGGCTTGGGTGTAGAGCAGATTAGCTCTGGACTTATTTCGCTAAACGTTTTGGCCGAAAGATCCACCATGGTAACCGTTTTATCCATTGTATTTATTACCTTAATTGCGACCTTGTCTGCCACCAGTGGTGTTGCCAAAGGCATTAACATGCTGTCTCAATTTAATAGTTACATCTGTATTGCGATTATCTTGTATTTTCTAATTGCATCGAATGGTAACTACCTGATTGCAAACAGTTTGACGACATTAGGTGACTACGCCTCTCAATCGCTTTCTATGACACTTTGGACGGCACGAAGCAGTGATGAGCAAACTTGGCAGGGTGGCTGGACTATCTTCTATTGGGGTTGGTGGATTGCATGGTCTGCATTTGTGGGCATGTTCATCGCACGTATTTCTCGCGGTCGTACTATCCGAGAGTTTGTTATGGGTGTTGTATTTATTCCAACGCTTGTCTCCTTGTTGTGGTTTAGTGTTATTGGTTCAGCAGGTATCCATGCATCGATCTATGGGTCAGACATGAGCATTTACAATACCTCTGTAAACAATTGGGATTATGCTGGTACCTTGTTTACCGCTTTTGAAGTACTGACTCCAGGTGTCGCTGCGACGATTGCTAAAGTCTGTGCGTTGGTTGTAGTGGTGGTGTTTTTTGTGACGGCTGCAGACTCAGGTACATTGGTATTAGGTCGACTGTTGTCGTTTGGTCGTCGTCCTCCAATTCAGCAACGTATTCTTTGGGGTAGTTTACTGGGTGTAGTTACTCTGATGATTCTGTTAATGGGCGGTAATGAGGCATTGAAAGCCTTACAGGCAGCGTCTATCGCGGGGGCACTACCTTTTACCTTTGTCATCATTGCAATGATGTTCGGCCTAGTTAAATCGTTACGCAAAGACAGCGAAAACTTTGTCGCTGATGAAGAACAAGTACGAAAAATAGTGGAAAGAGAAATAGCTGACCTTTCTTAAATAGGGCAGCATCCACATAAATTTTTCGACACGTTGTCGAACTTAGGCAGTTCCTCACTAATACGCCACCTATTGGTGAGGAACTTAACCTAGACAGCCCCTCTCCTGAAAATTCTTATCAACTTTCTAATTTAGTACCAATAAATTGTTTTAAAGCCCTAGGTAATTGAAAAAATAAGCGTTATTTTTTTTCGGTGCTAAGCCAAATAAAAAATACACTGCCGCGACCTAGTCGAGACCTAACTTTAATTTGGGCATTCATTTGGCTTAACAATCGATGGGAGATTGCCAGCCCTAGCCCTGTGCCAGAGTGAGAGGTTGAGAAAAAGGGGTCGAAAATACGATTTAAATGCTGGGGATCAATACCTGAACCATTGTCTCGAATGGTAAGTTTTACCCAACCATGAGCAGAGTCGTGACTGCGAACAATAATTTCTCCTTTCTCTTCTGTGGCATTGGCGGCATTCATAACGAGATTGATCAATACTTGTTGTAACTGAGGGGCGTCTGCATACGCTGGCCGTTGTGCGTTTAAGTCTAATGTTAAGTGAATACCACGACGTTGGAGTTCGTGCTTTACCAAGGTCTGTGTTTTACGTATGACCTCATTGAGGTCGATGGTTTGGTAGGTCAGTGTCTCTGGCACAGGGCGAGCTAGTTTGAGTAAGTCATTAATAATGGTGCGAATACGATCAACTTGCGCAATGATCAGTTCAGCATCATGGCGCATTTCAGGTGTGGCTTGGTCGCCCAGTTCATCTAGGAGCAAATCCATGTAGCCTAAAATGACCGCTGTCGGGTTGTTGATTTCATGGGCGATACCAGCAGTTAACTCGCCTAACGCTGCCAGCTTGCCTTGTTCAATGAGCTGTTCTCGGGTGCGATTCAATAAGGCAATGTGTTGCTGTAATTCATCGGTTCGGTGTTTTAATTGGGCGGTACGCTGATTCACTTTTTCTTCGAATTGGTCTGCTGCCGATTGTATGGCGTGATGCTGCGTGTCGAGCTGGCTCAACATGGCATTAAAGTGCAATGCTAGTTCTTGAATTTCATCGCTGCTTTGATAGTGCGGGAGTGTTTGGTGTTGGCCGTCACGAACGCGATCCATCACCTCGGTCATATGCTCTAACGGTTTAGATATCGAGCGAGCACCGCGGACGGCAATGATGGCACAGCCAATCAGTACCACGGCAAACAGCCACAACAGTAACTCTAGCCAGTAATAGAAACTGTCGAGGAAGGGGGACTCAAGAAACCCCGCGTACAGCATACCGACACGTTTGCCTGATGCGTCGATAACAGGCTCATAAGCAGAGATATACCAATCGTTCACCACAAAGGCGCGATCAAGCCAACGTTGACCTTGTCCTAATACTTGCTGATGTACCTCGGTAGACACTTTTGTGCCCAGTGCTCGACGTTCTGGAGAGTTTGGGTGGGGCACATTGGTACTGATGCGAACGTCGTCTAAAAACAGCGTTACGGTACCGATGCCTCCTTCTGGTAGGCTGCCGGGGCCATAAACGGTGTTACGGATCTGATCGACTAAGGCGAAGTTGCCATTCATCAGCACACCCGCGGCTAAGGCTCCGATGACCTCGCCGTGATCATCTCGGATCGGCTCGAAGAGGTGGATTAACATACCTCGCTGTTCGCTAATGTCTGAATCAACCATGGGAATTCTAGCCCGCTGAGCCAGTATTGGGTCAATGTTGTTGAGTTGACGGGCAGAGAAGATCTCAATAGCACTGAGAGGCTGTCCCTTAAAGGCCTGCGGCATTGAGGGAGAGTTTGGGTATTGGCATTGATTATTGCGTTGCTCACAGCCACTCAAATCAAGTAGACGAACGAAGTCCAGCCCTGCTTCGTTTTTGAGTGTGTCTTCTAAGGTTTTTATAGAAGCAGGGGTTGTGATGGCAAGCGCTTGGAGTATCGCTCTATGATGGTGGCTGGCCGCCAATGAGAGGTTCATTAAATACGATTGCTGGCTGTTTAAGAACGCTTCGTGGGCCACTGCTAGGTCTGTATTGGCTTTCATTAAGAGCTGGCGGTAGCCGACTTCTTGGCTCCATAAATAGGCGAGACCAATGACGCCGGGCAAAACAAGCAAGAGTGGAAACAAGGTCAGGACTAGCAATCGATAGCGTAGACTTGTACGACGCTTCGACCAACGCTCAAGCACGGTCATTAATCCTTGATTGCAGCTTTCGGTCTAGAGTTTTTCGTGTTGTACCGAGGTGTTTGGCAGCTTGCGTTTTGTTACCGCCATGGGCATCTAAAACACGCTCTATGTGGGCGTATTCGACGTCCTCTAATGTCCAGTCTAATGGGTAGCCTTGTACTTGGAGCGTGTTTGAGTTCGGATCAGAGACTGAACCTTGCAGTAAATCATGAGCAGGCATGCCTAGCAGTAGGCAGCGTTCCACAAGGTTTTTCAGTTCACGAATATTACCTCGCCATGGCTGTTGGCGCATTACGGCGAAATCGGCCTCAGAGAACTGAATCGTCGGCATACCCAAATCACGACTAAGGCGCTCAATGAGATGCTCAACCAGTAGTGGTAAATCTTCTAGACGGTCTCTAAGGGGAGGCAATTGGCATTGTAAAACATTTAAACGATAGTAAAGGTCTTCACGAAAGCTGCCAGCTTGCACGGCTGCGGCGATGTCTTTATTGGATGCGGCAATAATACGCACATTGACCGGTACTTCCCGCTCAGTACCCAGTGGGCGAATACGACCATCTTCCAATACTCGGAGTAGCTTAGCTTGCAGTGCTAAGGGCATTTCCGAGACTTCATCTAGGAAAAGTGTGCCGTGATCGGCGTAACTGAACAGCCCTTCACGAGCTTGATGGGCGCTGGTGAACGCGCCTTTGGTGTGGCCAAAGAGTTCTGATTCCATCAATTCAGGGGCCAAGGCTGCGCAATTAATGGGAACAAACGAGCCTTGTCGGCCGCTGCTTTGGTGGATTGCGCGCGCTGCCAGTTCTTTACCTGTACCGCTTTCCCCTTCGATCAATACGGCAGATGGGGCTGGCCCGATGCGCTCAATTAGCTGATTTATTCTAACAATGGTCGCGCTTTTTCCCAGTAGTCCAACTTGAGGCGTGTTCGCTAATTGGCGTTGTAAAACAAAGTTTTCGCGGGTTAATCGAAGATGGTCAAGGCTTTTCCTAACCGCCGAGCGCATTTGCTCAATTCGAAAAGGCTTTTGAATTAAGTCGTTTGCCCCGAGACGTAAGGCTTCAATAGCGTGGTTCATGTCGGCAAACGCCGTCATAAAGATAACGTTGCCAGTGTTCCCTCTGTCTCGAATTTGTTGCATCCATTCTACGCCAGAGCGGCCAGGCATGCAGATATCGACGATGAGTAAGTCGTATTGGGTTGTGTTTAATAATAAGTCAGCACTATCCGCAGAATCAGCCGTATCGACACGCGAATACAATCTGTTCAATGCTCGTTGTAAAAAGTCCCGGATACCTTCCTCGTCGTCTACGATCAGAATCGTCATTGAATTTAATGAGGTGGTTGCCGGGCGTTCAGCCCATTGCTCGTTCATCGCCATATTGTTGTTCTTAAAAAGCAGGTAATAGAAAAGCGTTGATCACACGCCTCAGCTGAACAATGTAGCGTGATGCCTTATAAACCGAAAGAGCAATTTTTTATGGTAGCTTAAAAACGACAGGTTTAAGGCGTGATTATTCGTAGGAAAACGTCACGGTTGAACGCAAACATGGAGCACATGTGCGTATAAATCGAAGCAAAGGTGCAATGGCCATAAATCGTCTGCTTGGGTGTTGAATAAAAACGCGGAGTCTTCAATTCTGTATGTACGGATGAACGAAACGCTTCATACATAACGAATTAAACGATAAATAACCAAGGAGGCAACCATGTTGCAAACAACACCAGAGGTTAACCATATTTCAGACATTATTAAAGTCATGAACAGCGGTATCGAGTTTTATCAAGAAGCGAAAGGGAAAGTCGACAGCGCAGAGTACACGGGCTTTTTTAACCGCATGATTGATGCTAAACAAGAGGCCGCGGCGGATCTTCAAAAGTTTGCAGTAGCTGAAACAGGTGATCTGGAAAACGGCTCTGACACCATGACCGAAGTGCGTAAAGCGTACACGAACCTTGTTAATAAGGTCTCAACCACTTCTACAGAAACAAATTACGTCGATCAACTTGAAGAGGTTGAAGACAAAGTCTTAGCAGAAATCAGTACGGCGCTGAGTAAAGATCAAGCACCAGATTGTGAGGCTACTCTTCGTCGCGTTCACACACGTATGAAAGAGTGTCACGATGAAATGCGGATGTTGAAAAAAGGCATTACACATTAATCATTTACAATGATCTAAGATTCGAAGCCACGCTTTCTCTAGAGCGTGGCTTTTTTGTGTCTAAAAAGTCGGTTGTTGAATATTAAAGCCTTTAAGTGAAGAGTTAATTAGGTACTTGCTAAAGTAGTCCGTGAAACGCTCGTCTACTACTTTTCGTTGCAACTGGCTGGCGTGGCGCAAATACAGTTGACCATCCTTTCGAATCGCAATGGACTGATGCGTCACATTAAGATTTGTGCCAATCCACTGCTTCACATCGTAATTGGGTCTGACCATACTGATAATACTTCCTGAAGGGATACGATCGAGTAGTGCCTGATTGATGTCGGTGTCTTCTACGTACGATTGAGTGGTGTCAGCTCTCGCAGGTTGAACAATGAATAATGCCGTAAGCGGAATATAAGGTGTTTTTACTGGCTCAGGTGAGAATGGTAAGCCTTCCTGATGTAAGTCATCCAGCAATGTTTGTTTATTGACCGTGGTTGATAGCCCTTGAAGGCGGTCTTCTGACATGGCTTGATACCATGCTTTCTTATCGATGACAGTTTCTGCGAACCGTTCAAAGCCTTGTCCAACCTTTGCCGTAATATCTTCCAGCAACCATTGATTGTTGGGTATCCAGTCTGCACTGGTAAAGTGGTTGCGTGTTACAAATGAAACAATACCCTGTTGATAGCGAATCTTCTGCATATGCCGTGGAAAGTCTTGCGCATGGCTCGATAAGGCGCCAGCGAGTACTGTTTCGACATAGGTTGTGCAATCAAACACATCAAATCGAAATAATGGGTCTTGGTCATATCGACCTTTTTCACCTTCGCCAAGGTTGCCATCGACATAAGGCCTGTTCATGAGGCTGGCACTTAGCACTTCCATGCGGTTAGCGGTGGTCATTTTTGTGTTGGCTATGCTGTCGATCAGAGTTAAAAATTCTGGTTGCGCGTGACTTTGAGCTGCATGCAGTGCGATCGATGTTAAGACGAGAGTCATTGGAAGTTTGCATATAGAAGATAGCATAATGAGCCTTAGTTAGAGCCATGTATAAATTAGTGTGCACCAGAATGATGTTGGGCACTAGTGGCTAACCTTTGTAAGCCGTGGGTTTGTGGTGAGTGTAACTGAAATAGCGGGAGGGTAAAGCTAGGAAGGTAATCGAGAGAAAGAGGCAAAAAAAAGAGGCGATACCTCGCGGTATCGCCTCTTTTTTTGTGCTACTTTAATTAAAAATTAAAGAGCAACGATGTTTTCAGCTTGAGGGCCTTTTTGGCCTTGAGTTACAACGAACTCAACTTTTTGACCTTCAGTCAAAGTTTTGAAGCCAGAACCTTCGATTGCACGGAAGTGAGCGAATACGTCAGGACCGTTTTCTTGTTGAATGAAACCGAAGCCTTTAGTTTCGTTGAACCATTTTACTGTACCAGTCGTTTTATTAGACATAATGTATATCCTGTAGATAAAAAATAATAAGTGCCATTAAATGGCGGATGTAGCGGAAAAAAAGACAATATTTTAGATCTTACAAGACGAAGGACTACTACTAATAACGCGACGTAACGAGGATGTAAAAAACGCAAACTTTCTAGCTGCGATTAATATATGGCCAATCATTAACTATGTCAAAGGTTATTTTCATTTTTCGCTAAAATAATTGTGATTTTCTCCAAAGTGCCCGTAAAGGATGCGAAGTGAACACTCTGCAACGTTGTCACGACGCCTCATCATTTTGACATCGCAATACCTTCGGTACACTGACCACAGTCCTACATTGACAATAAAAAAAGTCAGAATGATGAAATTTTAAAAAATAGACTGATATGGGAATTTAAGTAAGGTCACGCAACATGAGTCGGTCGCTTCTCGTCTTAGCCAATCTGTTTTTGTCCAACCAGATACCCAACATACCCGATGATGATAATGCCAAGCCACGCGGTGGCCTTAAACATTGGTTTTTGCGTTTTATGGCGAAAGTGCGTTTGACCATATAGCGCGCCTAAACCGCCGCCCAATAAGGCGAAAATATGTAAGACAAGCTCAGGTATACGCTCTTTATTACGCTGTTTAGATTGACGTTTGTCATACCAGTAAAGCAGCGGCATAAGAAATACATTCTGCGAGACAACAAAACTAATCAACAACCACATGTACAGGGGCTTAAGCTCGACAAATAACGTTATTTGTCGATTTAACCAAATCGCCATAATTAAATTCAGAGCACCGAACGTCAGGCTCAATAGGGTGCTTATGGAAAGCCATTTTGCATAAATCGGTGGCAAGCTTATGTCCTTAATGAGTAGAAAAATAAAGCGTTAGCGTGTCTTCGAACGCATTAAATAACAAGCACTAATAAGAGCCCCACTGCGCTGGCGATCATCAACGGGATGCTGGCGCGAATCAACATGGCTTTTCCTCCAATACCGATGGTTAAACCGGCTTTAAGCAGGCCATTGACAGATGCCGCGATGACGATACCCAGTACGGCTGTTTCTAGCGCAAGGTTTTCACGGCTCATTCCTGATAAAGATAAGTTAATTGGATCGACATCGGCGACGCCCGAAGCTGCCGCTAATATTAAAATACCAGCGTCTCCTAGTGTGGCTTGAAGGCCGCTACTAAGTAGCAAAATGGCGGTAAGTAATAGACCAAACCCCAATGCTGACCACATAGAAAGAGGGGAGGCAGGTGGTGCGATGTCTTCAGGAACGGATTGATTACCTCGATACCAGAGCCAAAAGGCTGGCAAATAGGTGAGTACCGCCATGGTCAGCGTTGGTATGGCTAATGGCATCAGTAAGTCAGGGTTAATAACACTTGCAACCAGCAGGACGCGTGGGTACATGGTCCCGCATGCAAACAAAACACCAGCCGCCAACAATGGGGATGCAGCAGGGACTTGTTTAGCCATTCGAGAAAATTGCAACGTTAAAGCGGTAGACGATGCAAAGCCTGCAAACAACGCAGTGGCCATGATGCCTTTGCGTGCTCCGGCAAATTTAATGGCAAAGTAACTGACAAACGAAATGCTGGAAATTAGCACGACCATCCACCAGATTTCATAGGGGTTCAGCGCATCCCAAGGCCCCATGTCTTCATTTGGGATGACTGACAAAATCACCACTGAAATCAGCAATAGCTCCAACGCTGCCCACAGTTCTTTCTTTTCAATCAGCCATAACCAACGGTGTAGTTCGCCTTTTAAACTGAGCAGTAGCGTTGTAATAACCGAAAGTGAAGAGGCCTCCACGACATACCCCAGCATAACCATTGCGCCATAACAAAACGCTAGAAGCGAAGCGATCAAAGAGGTTAGCGAGGCGCGCTCACGAGTGCTGTTTACGACGTAAGACGCAGTCAGAGCAAAAGCCAATGCGGCAAAAAAAACGCCAAGTAAATAACTACCAAGACTCTCGGAAAGCATGGCGGAGACCGCCCCTAAGAGAGAGGTTAAGCCGTAAGTTCGCAGACCAGCAACGCGTGAGCCTTCTTTTTGGTCGCGGTATTTAAAACCTCGTTCAACGCCAATTAGCAGCCCCAAAGATAAGGCAATCGCCAGCAATACAACGGAAGATTCACTAAACTGCATAGCACCATCCTATTGTTTTTATTGAAGGAACGGCTTTTACCGTCATTCTAAAAGCGTAACACAAGATATGAAAAGCGGTGTTGAAACCCTGTTAAAAATGATGAGCGTCTGATTAAAGCTGGGCTGAGCTGAGAGGGGTGTTACAAAGGCTGACTAAAAAGTCAAATTATCAGCAACAAACGTGCTTGGGATTGAAACGCCGTTAAGTCACCTCATATCGTATTTATCTTAATGAATACTCGACGATTTGGAGTAGAGAATGTCTTTATCAAACACAGCGCTGTTCACCCCAGTTAAGCTAGGCACATTAGAGTTGCCTAATCGAGTGATCATGGCGCCTCTAACGCGTACTCGTGCGATCAATCATCAACCCAATGAGCTGATGGCCGAATACTACGCTCAACGCGCCAGCGCTGGGCTGTTGATCTCGGAATGCACCATGGTATCCGAAGGCACCTCCGCTTTTGGTCACGATCCTGGTATTTACAATCAAGATCAAATTGACGGTTGGAAGCTAACCACTGACGCGGTTCATAAAGCCGATGGCCGCATTTTTATGCAAATTTGGCATGCAGGACGCGCTGCACATCCACTGTTTAACAATGGACGTGAGGCCGTGGCGCCCAGTGCCGTTGCGATTGACGACGTCACCCACACGCCGGAGGGGAAAAAGCCGTATACCGTACCACGTGCATTAACAGTGGAAGAGATTCAACAGGTTGTAGAAGACTTCCGTCAAGGCGCGATTAACGCCCGCGAGGCAGGCTTTGATGGCGTCGAGATTCACGGCGCCAATGGTTATCTGATTGACCAATTTTTACGTGACAGCGCCAATCAACGCGAAGATATCTATGGTGGCTCTTTGGAAAATCGTACTCGTTTTCTACGGGAGATACTCGACGCAGTTACGGAGGTAATGGGTGCGGGACGTGTGGGCTTACGTCTGTCACCGCTCAACAGTTTTAATAGTATGCGCGACAGTGATCCTGTGGAATGGATGCGCTACCTTGCGGATCTCTTAAATGGTTACGATCTGGCCTACCTGCACGTAATGCGTGCGGACTTTTTTGATCAGCAACATGCCGATGTTGTCAGTGTGGCGCGCAATACCTACCAAGGTCATCTGATGGTTAACATGGCATACAGTGTTGAAGAAGCTGGTCACACCATTGCTGATCATCAAGCCGACAGTGTCGCATTTGGTAAGGCCATATTGGCGAACCCTGATTTTGTCGAGCGCGCGAAAATCAACGCGTCGCTGAATGAGCCTAACCCTGAGACGTTTTATACGGATGGTGCCGAAGGTTACACCGATTATCCCTTTATGAATGCATAAACGAGGATTCAAAAAAACCGCTGCTAAGGCGGTTTTTTTAGGACTGAACTGGCGTGCAAGCGTTGAGACTGAGTAAGGTCTAGGTTGTCTATTTTTTACAAGACAATGGAACTCAGTGTCATCTATGCTATGGCGTGAGGAGGGCTTATGGACAGCGTGCAGCATTTCAGTTCACCAGATCGTGCGATTAGTTTGATTTCGGGGCAATATCAGTCGTTTGAATTTGAACGACATTATCATCTTGATTATCACTTTGGCCTTATTACAAAAGGCCAACAACAGTTTGTATGTGCGGGAGAGCGATATCATGTTGGCCCCGGCGACGTAGTCGTGATGCCGCCTGATACGTTACACGACGGTCGATCTATGGCTCATTCAGGTTATCATTCGCATGTGTTTTCGATTGAGCCAGAATGGTTCGATCACTTCTTGAGTGAATCAAATATCCGTTCAGGATTAGGTTTCAAAAGTATTGTTTTAAACGACTCTAACGTCTTTACCTTACTTAGACGCACCCATCTTGCACTGCGTTCAGGTGAGCTGAGTCAATTGGCGCAGGATTGTTTGCCTTATGAAAGCTTTTCGGCGGTTGTCTCTAAATATGGGCAAACTAAGCGGTTAGAAGAAAGGCGTATTGGGCGAGTAACACTGGAAATGTTACGTGATTTTTTAATGGCGCACCTAGCAGATTCCGTACATCTTCATCAATTGGCCGAATTGTGTCAGTTGACGCCGACGCAGTTTCAACGACACTTCAAAGCCTCGGTTGGTATGACGCCCTATGCGTGGTTCACACGTTTACGTCTAGAGCAGGCCATGAAGCTATTAAAGACCAACTTATCGAGCACCGAGGTAGCTCACCAAGTTGGCTTTTATGATCAAGCGCATTTTAGCAAATCTTTTAAACACACCTTTGGTCTCACACCTTCGCAAGTGCGTTAGCTGTTAGTTTTTTACAAGCGAGCGCTTTTATTGAAGTGGTACAGTCTTCTGCAATGGAGGACCTATATGAACGAAGTATCTATTCTTATCACTCTGGCGACGGTGCATTTTATTGCTCTAATGAGTCCAGGCCCTGACTTTGCCTTAGTCGTACAAAATGCCACGCGTTTTGGGCGTCAAACAGGGATTTATATTGCTCTAGGCTTATCTTTGGGGATTTTGACGCATGCGATATTTAGCGTGACGGGGGTGAGTTATATTGTTCACCAACATCCGACACTCTTTGCGCTACTTAAGGGCGCAGGTGGTAGTTACTTGTTGTATTTAGGATTAGGCGCTTTATTCGCAACGTGGAAGCATTGGCGTGTGCCTTCTGCTTCAATAGTGGCTGATAACGCTATGATGCTGGCAAATAAGCGTTTAGCGTTTTGTCGTGGCTTTATGACGAATTTATTGAACCCCAAAGCATTGGTGTTTTTTATTAGCCTCATGTCGAGCTTGGTTCCGGTGGGGATGTCCACCGCAGGCAAGAGTGCAGCCTTGATCATTATTTGGGGCTTATCGTTTACTTGGTTTGCTATGTTGGCCTGGTTACTGACTCGCCCTGCTATGCAAAGCGGGCTTCGCAGAATAAGCCGATACATCGATATGTTGTGCGGAGTTGTGTTTACTCTATTGGGTGCTACCATTTTATATCAACTGGTGATGATCAATTTTGTGATGACTTAATCTTTTGCCTTTCATAATGGATTTTTATGGCATGATTAGCATAAGAGGCAAATATATGATGAATTTCAGTAAATGGTTAATTTTATGTTGGGCGGCAATGAGTCCATTTTCATGGGCGGAAAACATGCATGTCTCTCTGACTGCAAATGAGTGGCCTCCTTACACCTCGGCTAACATTGAGGGCGGTGGTCTAGTCATTGAGTTAATCAAGTCAGCATTTGCAGAAGAAGACGTGACCATAGATTACGTTATCATGCCTTGGGCGAGAGCGATGGCATCGGTTGAAGCTGTAAGGAAGGACGCTGTTGCCGCTTGGTATAGCGAAGAGCGTAGTGAGAAGTTTGTGTTTAGCGATGTGCTTTTAATCAATCATGCCGTCATGGTCAAAAGAAAAAACGCTGACATCCAATGGCAAGAGCTAGAAGACTTAATCCCTTACAGCTTTGTTCTGTTAATTGATGCCGTTAACGAAGAGCAATTTGATCAATATGACGCACTAGATAAAACGTATGTCGGTGATGAAAAGCAGGCATTAGACATGGTGATAAAGAAACGTGTGGATATGACGGTAAGGGATCAAGGGATGGTGGAGTATTTGATCGAAACTGAACCTGAACGCTTTGCTGATAAATTGGATTTTGTCGAAAAAAAGTTAGCTCATAACTCATTGTCATTGATGCTTTCTAAACAACACCCAAATCGTGAAGAAATCATTGCCCACTTTAACCGTGGGCTCAGTAAGATTAAAGAAAATGGTCGTTATCAAGCGTTGCTTGAAAAATACAATGTGAGCGCATTGGAGCACTAGCTAGACCCACATTTTGTTCTTGAAGAGTGATTTTTAGAGTTGAAATCGCTTTTTGAGGTTAGTTTCTCGGTGCAAACATAATAATGGCCATGCCAAGTAACGCGACCGCAGACCCCATCAAGTCCCAGACGGAAGGACGGATGCCATCAACCGTCCAAAGCCATAATACCGCCACAAAAATATACACGCCGCCGTACGCCGCATAAACACGGCCCGACGCCGTCGGATGCAAAGTCAGCAACCACGCAAACAGCATTAAACTCAGAGCTGCAGGCAGCAATAACCAAATGGGCTTGCCTTCGCGTAACCACAAGTAAGGCAAGTAGCAGCCTACGATCTCAGCCAAGGCCGTCAATAAAAAAAGTCCAAGCGTTTTAAGTTCCGGCATGACAAATCCTTGAGTTAAGCACTGGCAATCAAGTTGCTAAACGCTTTGCTGATCAGGTCTTTTTTTACGGTAGGGCGTGCGACTGACTGGTCAAACCAGAAACTCAGCGACTGATCAAAGCCGATGCCATGCATGTAGTTATACAGAGCTTTGCGAAGGCCGTTGCCCAGCATGTCATGATCAACGTTCGTTGGATCGAAGAAGTCCACATCATTTTCAGCAAATAACGTGTCAGGGCGCTCCGCTAAGGTGATACCATATTCTTCTGGGTTGATACCGATAGGGCTGTGAATGGTCGCCGCAAAGCGGTGCCAGTAAGCTGACTGGAAGCAGCCTTGAGACATCATTTGACGCACCATTTCGAGAGCGTCGACGGTTTCTTGTTCAGTTTGAGTCGGGAAACCGTACATCAGATACGCGTGTACTAAGATGCCGGCATCGCTGAAGCCTTTGGTGACACGGGCGACTTGCTCCACGCTAACGCCTTTTTTCATCAGTTGTAGTAAACGATCCGACGCGACTTCCAATCCGCCACTGACGGCGATACACCCCGAGTCGGCTAGTAGCTGGCATTTTTCCGGTGAAAAGGTTTTTTCAAAGCGAATGTTGCCCCACCAGCTAATCACCACACCGCGTTCAATCAAGCGCTCGGCCATCGCAAACAGCGCTTTCGGCGGGGCGGCTTCGTCGACAAAGTGAAAGCCCGTTTGGCCGGTTTCTTCGATCAGTTGCTCAATCCGGTCGACTAGGATGTCTGCGCCAGCGTAGTCGTAGCGTTCGATGTAGTCGAGGCTCACATCACAGAAGCTGCATTTCTTCCAGTAACAACCGTGGGCAATGGTCAGTTTGTTCCAGCGGCCATCGCTCCAAATACGGTGCATCGGGTTGAGCATCTCACATAAAGCTAAATACTCGCTCAATGGCAGGCCATCGTATATTGGCGCACCGACTTCCGTTTGAGGAATATCATGTAGGGCCTTGTTGTCATTGAAATAGACAAATGGCTCACCATCTTGGTCTTGAGCAAGGAAGTAGGTGCGCACCAGATCGTCAACGTCACGTTTGCCATCAAAATATTCCAGCAAGGTCATAAAGGGACGTTCGCCATCGTCGACACAGATAAAGTCTACGAACTCAAAGACCCGGGTGTCTTTCAGTGCGCGCAGCTCGGTATTGATAAAACCGCCGCCCATGACGATCGGTATATCGGGATTGATCTCTTTACAGGTTTGCGCAATGCGCAATGCACCGAGCATATTGCCGGGGAACGGCACAGTCAGTGCAATGACGCTGGGTTGAGTTTCTTCTAAGTAGGCTTCAACAAGCTGCTCAAGGATCTCTGAGCTGAACGTCGACTCTGACATTAGGGTGTTATACAGATCATCAAAGCTTGGGTTTGCCGCCGCTAAGCGTTCGCCATAACGACTGACTTCAAAGTAAGGGTCGACGCCTTGAGTAATCACCGCCGAGAGATCATTGATAAACAAGGTCGCCAAGTATTTGGCTTTGTCTTGTACACCTAAGTCGCCAAAGGCTTTTTTTAGCACATCGCCAGACACTGCTTCCATTTGTTCAATAACATCGAACGCCGGCCCTTCTGGTAGAAAACGACGCGTATTAATGCGCATGGCAAGACTAGGGTCTTTACCTTGTAAGAACCGAATCGCGGGCTCGACACACAGACGATAGCGATCAAACTCAGCTAAAAAAGTAAATATCGCATCCGGTAGCTCATCGTCTTCAAATTGTTCGAAATTATCCTCCACATGTTGGCGCATGATGTCTAAACCTTGTTGCGTCATCATTTCCAAAAACAGTTCAATGGCTGGATCTCGCTGCACCGCCTCATACCCTTGGGCGCGTAAAAAACCGGTCAGATACGCTGTCGCTGGATACGGCGTATTCAGTTGCGTCATGGGAGGAGTCATTAGAAGAACAGTCATGGGTTACCTTGAAATGCAGAGCATATAGAAATAGGCCGCTATTTTAGCACTAAACATGCGAAATAAACCGTGCGCTTTCTTGTGTTTTATTAGGTTAAGTAGTTCTATAAGTGGAACTAATATAACGGATGACGCTGGTTGTCTTGTTAGTGATTAAAGTAATAAAAATGTCACTGACAAAACAGCGTGAAGACATCATTTCTCAGGCAGTATCGATGAAGGGAATACGCTATGAACAGGTTTTCAATGAGAACAAAATTTACGATATTGACCTCCTCAATTATCTTCGTCTTTTTGGTTGCTCTTATCGTCATTAAGTCAAAAAGTACGGATTTGGCCAATAGTTTTCAGCGGTTTTATAGTGAAAACCATTCCGTATCGGTTAACTTAGAGCGTATTAAAGAAACCCAAGTGGACATTGTGTTAAATGTCAGAGGGTTACAAATTGGGTACTTGTTGTCATTAGACAACCAGATTCCACCTTATTTAAAAACCATCAATGAAGCGTATGCCAAAACGCCTGGGTTGTTTCAGAATCTAAAATCAGATTATTCAGGGGATGCGCAAGCGCTAAAAGCGTTAGACGTGTTGGTTAAAGACTTTCAGGCCAAAACCAAAACGTTTGTATCAACGATGCAAAATACACCGGATCACAAAGCGCCTTTCCCTGTGTTCTCAGCGTTCATGAATTCTTATACTGCGTTAATGGATGAGTTTGAAGGCTTTTCAGAAGCGAATGATAGTGCTGTAGCCGCGGCTAAAAGTGACACCGAAAGCTTAATTTCAGAAATTGAATGGAGTTTCTGGGGGGCGATCATTTTAACGCTTATCGTATCGCTGTCCTTGAGCTATGCCATTTCTGGTAGCATCGTAAGACGTATCCAAAGCGTAAGAGCTGCCGCTCAAGAAATGGCAAAAGGTCATTTAAACAAACCTGTAGACGTGAACGGTGATGACGAAATTGCAGATTTAGGGCGCGCAATCAATGCCTCTACTGAGCATTTACGTTCTGTGATCACGAATATATTGGGCGCAGTAGACGCCGTTAACAAAAACAGCCTAGGTGTACTGCAAGCCAATAAAGAAGCAGGTAAACGCTCGACGGATATTATGGACAACACCGAGCTTGTTGTCGTGGCGTTAGAGCAAATGTCAGCGAGTAACCGCAGTATTTCCGAGAGCACGCAGGATTCTTCTGAAGCCGCAAACGGCATACGCAGTGTTGCACAAAACAGTCTTACCACTGCCCATAAAACGCTGTCTGAAACAGATAATTTGGTAGCGACGTTAAATGAAACCAATGTGGCGGTGACGGAACTGCGCAGTGAAACCAATAATATTGAAACCATTCTAGGTGTTATTCGCGGCATTTCAGAGCAGACTAACTTGCTGGCTTTGAATGCGGCCATCGAAGCGGCGCGTGCCGGGGAAACTGGCCGTGGATTCGCGGTTGTTGCTGACGAAGTTCGCGCGTTAGCGCAGCGCTCACAAGACAGTGTGAATGAAATTGAAGCGCTGCTATCGAAGTTGAACAAAGCTAGCCAACGAGCAGTAAGCCAAATGGGAAATAGTTTGACGCTAGTGGATAGCTCACGCAAAAGCGTGTCTGAAAGCAATGAGCTAACTCGGGATATTTTGGCGCGTATTGAACGCATTTCTGAGCAAGCTAATCAAATTGCATCTTCAGTCGCTGAGCAAATTTCGGTGACGGATGATATTAATCACAAGATGCATTCAGTGCGTGATCTGACGCAGCGCAATGCGGAAGAGGGCAAAAGCTCCGGTCAGAATGTGATGAACAGCAGTGCGGATGTGAAGAAGCAATTAGAGTTCTTTAAAATCTAGCCTGTAGTCAGATCTCTCATAAAGCGCCAGTCATACAAGAAAGCCGCCTAACGTTGGCATCGTAGGCGGCTTTATCATTTTAGCTATTAAATTACTTTGAACGTGCGTTAGTGGGTGGGATGTTATTGGCCCAAGGCTGGGCTTGTTCTAGCTGTGCTGCCAGTTGCAATAAGGTGGATTCCTCACCAAAGCGGCCGACAAATTGTGACCCAAGAGGTAAGTTATTTTGAGTCCAGTACAGCGGCACCGACATCGCCGGTTGTCCTGTCGAGTTAAAGACGGCCGTGAAAGGGCAGTAACCATGAGATTGTTGAATAAATTCGTCTAATGACGCATTTGCATCTAGTGTACGAATGTCGCCGATTTTAGGCGGCTCTCGTGTTAGCGTAGGTGTCAATAACACATCAAAATTCTGCATGAAACCGGCCATTTCTCGACCTAATCGATGAAAGTGCTCAATGGCTTGGGTGTATTTTACGGCACTGATATTACCCCGTTCACGTAAAATTATACGTGTTCCAGCTTCCAGCTCTTCATCCTTGACTGGCGCACCGCGCATGTCACCCAGTAATTGCACATAGCTCAATGTATTGGGTGCGATCACATCAAAAGCGCTGCTGAAAAACGACGGCAAATCGACCGGGAACTTAACGATTTCAACCGAGTGCCCTAGGCTTTCACATAGCTTGGCGGTATGTCGAACACTGGCGAGGGCTTCCGCAGAAAGAGGCCATGGGCCAGCATCTTCCACTAAAGCAATGCGTAATGGTTTGACAGTCTGTTGCAAGGAATTAAGGTAAGACATTTGTTGTGTTGGTGCGGCATACGGCGCGCCTAAATCTGCACCTGACACGACATCAAGTAATGCCGCGCTGTCTCGAACGGAAATCGTTAGAGCGTGGACACAGCCCATTCCGCCCCAGCCTTCACCGACTAATGGACCACTGGGTACCAAGCCCCGGCTTGGTTTTAAACCAAATAAACCACAGCAAGACGATGGCACACGAATCGAGCCACCGCCATCGTTGCCATGCGCAAAAGGCACCACACGAGCGGCCACGATCGCCGCGGCACCGCCGCTCGAACCGCCGGCGCTGTGATCCAAATTCCATGGGTTACGGGTAGCGCCAAAGCGGGTTGATTCAGTCGTGTATGAAATACCAAACTCAGGCGCTGTAGAGGTGCCAATAAAACGCAAACCAGAGGCTCGAAGGCGTGATACTACCGAGTCATCCAAACCTGGACGGGCTTCGCCCAGTGCGAGTGAGCCATTGCTCATACGTGCTTCTTGCATTGGCGCGAAGAGATCTTTGACCAAAGTAGGTACGCCTTCAAAAGCACCGGTTGTGGCTGGTGCTTCACGAGCGCTGTCGTACAGTTTTTCGGCTACCGCATTAATACTCGGATTCACTTTCTCTAGGCGCTCAATGCTGGCCTCTAGAAGTTCTTTTGGCGTTACTTCTTTCTTTTTGACCTGTTCGGCCAATGCTATGCCGTCACATTGGTCCATCAGTGAATGAATGTCTTTCATACTATTACCTACTAAATCGTTGCTGAAATGCGCAATTTAGCGCCGCATTACACGGCACTGTCGCTGTTTACGGGGGTGCTGCCACCGACAAAAAGTTTGGATACGATCCAAAGCGCCGAGACGAAAAGGCTGGCGCACGCTAAATATGTAATGGCGCTGACAAGATCTGTTTGCGTGGTGCCGATGATCATTCCGACGATAATAGGGCTGATAAATTGGCCTAAGTACAATGCCGACGTAAAGCCACCAATCCCACGACCACGAACCGCATCGGGTAAGGCATTCATCACCGACGCCATGACGTTTGGCACCATGATTCCGGCGCCAATGCCATGAATACATACCGCAAATAACACATCGTTGTAGGTCTTGGCGCTGGCCAATAGCCACAGACCAACGGCTAACAGAGCCATGAGCAACGCATTACAGCCATATAAACCAATCAAGCGTCGTAGTAGTGGCCACGTTAGCGATCCACCTAGTGTCGCAAGAAGGCCCAAACCTGCTGACAGACCGATTTTAGTCGTCGATGTCACGCCGATGGCGACGAGTAAGGCAGGTGCCTGAACGGGGACGATGAAATTCAGTACCATACCGCCCAAAATCATAAGGTAGCCTACAATCAAGGGGGTAAAGGCCACGCGTGCATCAGGATCAGCCGGTGGTAAGTATTCGCGGTTTTTCTTAGGTTCCCATAAGATTTTTGCCATAAAGGGAACCAGCAATAGTGGTCCTAAGTACAAATAGAAAGGTGTGCGCCATGACTCTTCACCCAAGACACCGCCAATGACGAAGAAAATGGAGCCGACAATACCAATCGAGACCACTTGGAAGTTAACAAACCGGAACCGTTCCTCCCCATGCCAGTAGTCGGCGATTAAAGCGGTACAGCACGTCATGATGACGGCTTCGGCACAGCCAAATAAGAAACGAGAAATGACGATATCGTTTAGGTCTGTTTGCAAAGCCGGTAAAGCGCCTAGCAGGGCATACAGAATGGTTGCGATGATCAGCATCGCTTTGCGTCCCAAACGGTCTGATAGCCAGCCTGCAAACGGCGCAAAGAGCGCAATCGCTAAGGCTGGGCCGGTTGCTGCCAGCGGTAGTAATGTGCCCGCATCAGGGTTGAGTGGACCAAATTCTTGGCCCATCTTTGGTAACATGGGCGCGACCATAACAGAGCCCATGATGGTTAAGCTGCTTCCGAGTGCGATGAGAATACCTTCGCGTCCAGCGGTCGCTTTTCTAACGATAGTTTGATCAGTCATTACGGCTTCCCCCTAGAATGAATGCGCGACACGGACGGCTACGTTATAGCCTTCTGTACGATTCTTTGCATCGAACTCTTTGTAAGCATGGAACAGCACGGTTGGTTTGCCCGGAGAGAAGTAACTGATAGCAGGCCCTAATGCTAAGACTTCAAGCTTGTTGCCATCGACAATTGGCTGACCAGCGTAGTTGCTGCCAGTTTTGTCGTCGGTTAGCTGGCGGTAATAATAGCCACCTAAGCCCACAGTCCATTCATCGACATGTTGGCCTACAGCAAACTCATGGCGAAATTCCAAACCATTTTTGTAATCCGTATCGTCATTTCTAGTGCTGATGTCTAACTGGAAGTTTGAGGAAACCTCGAAGCCACTTTGGCTGATGTATGAGAAAGCCGCGCTTGGTGTGAAAACCCAATGGTTTAGACCCGGAGAAATGAAACGGTTTTGATCGTAGTCGCCAGTGGGGGCTTGAATAGCAAACTGGGTATTGAATGCCATATTGGGCGCGGGATTCCAACCTAACATAAGTGGAATGAACTGAATATCACCGAGCTTAAAGAGCTCAGCGCTGTCCTCAAACACGGTACCGACACCCGGCACAGAAACTGAGATGCTGCCATCCATTCGTAAGAATGGAACAATGGCAGAGTAGCCATAACGTCCGCCTAATATTTCCGTATCTGTCATATTCAAATACACAGCTGACACCGACAGGACGTCTAAGTTGAAGTCTTGTCCTGGTGTGCTGTCACCATTGTTGTTGGCCAGCTTGTCAGCACTGTAAACATTGATACGTGTTGCGATGGTGCCGTTTTCAGTCGCTGGTGGTAAGTAACCTGCGCCAAAATCATAAACGCCTACGGCGGTAGAAGGGGATCCACTCTCAGTGGCAGAGGCTAAGGCGGAGAAGGTAAGTGCCAGTGTCAAACCAGCATATTTATAATAGGGGGTTTCTATCTTTTTCATGGTGCGCTCCTAATGTGATTTTTTTAGTTTTTTTAATCAACAATTTCACATTACAGCGAATAAAAAGGCAGGCGTTAGCCAATATTAGCAAACTTTATGCAAGCGAATTACTGTGTTGGGCATGATGAGAACCTCAAAATTTGTCGAAAAAACACTCAATTCGTGACGCATTCGAACGTCATTAACGGGTGGCGATAGTGCTTTGTAATCGAGGAAAGAATAGGGTTGAAAGCTAGGCAGATAGACAATTCAGCAAGGCTGTAGCAGAGTGTCAGTACTCCCATCCAAAGAGGAATATTAAATGTTCAGTCATGTAATGCTCGGCGCGAATGATATAGAAAAGTCAAAAGTGTTTTACGATGCGATCTTATCGGTATTGGGTTATAACGAAGGTTTTTACGATCATAAAGGACGCTGTGTGTACCTTAGTGATGAGTCGGTGTTTCTGCTGACTAAGCCTATTGACGGTGAGCCTGCGACGCATGGTAACGGTATGACAATTGGTTTCAAAGCCAGCAGTCCCGAATTAGTCGATGCGTGGCACGCAGCGGGTAAAGCCAATGGCGGTGAGCCGATTGAAAACCCACCGGGTGTTCGCCAAAGCGGCGATCGACAACTGTATCTGGCGTATTTACGAGATCCTGCGGGTAATAAAATCTGTGCGATGCATAAGGTGTCAGGCTAATTAGCTCAACACTTGATGTAATGAAGAGAGGGCTAATCTAAGCCCTCTTTTTTTATAACAGCAAGTTTGTTCGCCTGTTACAGAACGTGTATGACTTGATGCGATGCTAGGCGGGATTTTGGCAGTGGTGCATTGTAGTCATTTTCGTCACTGCGATAACCCATGGCCAGTGCAACATCACAGCGATAACCGCGCAGTTCATCTGCGAACAATTCACTTAGCATCTCATGATCAACGCCTTCCATGGGAGTAGAGTCAATGCCTAAGCGCGCTAAAGTATGCAGCGTGTTGCCCAGCGCTAAATACGTTTGAGCTTTGGTCCACGTTTCCGTATTACCTTCAGCGTCTGTATTCAGCTCAGCAAAGGCGAACGCTCCGAATGCCGCTTCACGATTCGCCTCAGGAGTGCGACCAGCCTCAATATCTTGCTCAATGACTTTTGCGTAGTCATCTCGTGTGTAATGGGTTTTATGCGCAAATAGCACGATATGGGATGCCGCTTTAACGTGTTTCTGATTGAATTGAAATTTATTCACAAATGAGTCGTGTAAACGCTGCTTAGCGGCATCGCTTTCAATCACAATAAACTTCCATGGCTGCGAATTAATGGATGAAGCAGATAGACGTAATGCTTCATAAATAACTGTTAGATCTGCTACTGGTATGCGTTTTTTCGCATCGTAGAGTTTTGTGGTATAGCGTTTCGATAAATCAGAAATAATAGGGTGGGTCATAGTGAGCCTCAATTATTCAGTGTTCTAGCAAGACAGATGCTTTGAAAGTTAGGCTATGCTAAGGAATTCACTTGATTATAAAAATAGGCTAATAGTTGAAATTTTATCAAAAATAAATTGATAATAAGTTTCTGGCACACATTGGGTATAAACGTCCATGCAAATCCAAGATCTAGAAGTAGTCTTAAAAGTCGCAGAGCTTGGCAGCATTACGGCTGCGGCTAAGCAGCTGGACATGCAAACGGCTACTGCCAGCGCGGCCGTAAAGCGTGTCGAAGCCTATATAGGGGCCGAATTATTTATTCGTACGACACGTCAGCTGCGTCTTTCTAATGTTGGAGAGCGGTATATTCCGCAATGCCAACAAGCTTTGATGGGGCTAGATCTAGCGAGGCAAGCGGTACATCAAGAGCAAGGTATTATCAGCGGTGAGGTCCGTGTCGCGGTGTCATCAGATTTAGGCCGTAACCTAGTTATGCCTTGGATTGATGATTTTCTTGAAGCACACCCACAAGTGTCAGTTCGTGCGCATTTGAGTGATAGTAATATCGACTTTTATCGTGATGCGTTGGACATCGCAGTACGCTATGGCGCACCGCCTGATTCCAGTCTATATGGTTTTAAAATTTGTGATGTGCCACGTGTTTTGTGTGCTAGCCCAGAGTATCTGAGGCGACACGTTGAACCGCAAACACCGAGTGAATTGAAGCACCATAATGGCTTGTTTTACCAACTGCAGAACATCTTGAATGACACATGGCAATTTTATGATGAGCAAGGCGTATATAAGGTAAAACCGAACTCAAATCGTTCGGCAAACGATGGCGAGTTAGTTCGGCGCTGGTGCGTTGCCGGTAAAGGTATTGCAGTCAAGTCGAGCTTGGATATCGCGGATGACTTGTTAACAGGCAAGTTGATTCCGGTGATGCAAAACTATCAAGTAACAATGGGAGAGCTTTGGCTTATATACCCAAGCCGCCAAACGATCACTCCCACCATTCGTTTATTGCGAGATATGTTTCGTGAGCGAACCCACGCACTGCTGTCTGCATTGATAGAACGTGAGTTATTGTCAAAAGAGGCTTTGTCATAGCTATTTACACTGGTAGACGCGTTACCAGTAGCTGTTCAACGCGTACCCCTTCTAAGTCCAACACTTCAAACTTATAGTTTTCATGGATAAATGAGTCTGTACGTTTGGGTAGGCGTTTCAATTTATAAATAACAAAACCAGCAATGGTTTCGTATTGATTACGGTCGGGAAACTCATCAATCTCAAGGCTTCGCATGACATCAATAATCGGGGTCAAGCCCTCGATTAACCATGAGGCTGCGTCGCGTTGAACGATTTGTTCAGCGTATTGTGGTGTGATTAAGTCGCCCATAAAACTGCTGAGTAAGTCTTTTACGGTGACTAAGCCCACTACGGTACCGTATTCGTTGACCACAACGGCAAACGGTTGCGGTGCGATTTTAAAGGCATTAAGTGCTTCCGAAAGGGTCAAGGTTTCGGGCAAATAGAACAAATCTTTTTCAACTTGAGACGGCAGAATAGAGGCTTTCTCGCCTTTTAACACCATCCGCAAAATTTCTTTCGATTCGATCACGCCGAGTATTTTGTCGAGATTGCCATCACATACTAGAAAATCGTTATGAGGATGCTCGATGATCTTCTGACTAATGTCTTCACTGCTTTCATTGGCATCGAAATAAATAATTTGATCACGGGGCGTCATAGCGCTGCCGATGGTCAAAGTGTCCAGTTCAAACACATTACCGATCAGCTGATACTCTTGTTTTTGCAAGCTGCCGTCTTCGGCACCTGCGTCCATCATCGCGACGATATCTTCAGTGGTGACTAATTCTTCTTGCTTCGTTGGTAAGTTCAACAAGCGTAAAACTGCATTGGTGAAACCATTAAAGAAAAAGACCAATGGCATTAATAAAAACGTTATCCAGCGCATCGGTGTGACCACTCGTATTGCAACAGCTTCAGGCATAATGATGGCCAAGCGTTTGGGTAACAAATCTGCGAAAAGAATAAACAACGAGGTGAGTGTTAAGAATGAAAGAATAAAGCTGATTTGGTCGAGTAATGGCCCTTGATAAACCATTATTACCAACTCTTTCATATAGGGTGTTAGAGCTTGCTCACCCACAATGCCGCCAAGAATTGAAATCGCATTCAGAGCAATCTGAATCATGGCAAAAAAAGCACCAGGGTTTTGCTGTAACGCGAGCACTGCTTGCGCTTTTTCGTTGCCGTCCTCAATCATCACTCGCAGCTTAATTTTACGTGCTGCCGCCATACCGATTTCAGACATGGCGAAGAGCGCGCCAAATATAACCAACAGACCAATACCAAAGAAATCACCCATTACGGCCCCTCACTTGCACGATGTTAAACCGTGCTTGGGGCAGTGCTTTGAGACGGCGCTGGTGTCCATTAACGGCGTTTTCATTATGAAAACTCGCGCATTATAGAAGTAAATTGCGGCTATGCAATGCTTATTTTATAACCAAGCAAGAAACGTTTTAAGGCGTTTAGAGTGCATGAGTGAACACTTAATTTAAAATAGCGGATAAATGTTGTGCGCTTAATTGATCCATTTGACGTTCTATCCAAGATACGCGCTCGCGTAGTGGGTCGCTAAGGCTATTAGGGTTGCGGCTTCGCGGACTTGGTAATAGAACCGCAAGACGAGCGGCTTGGCGTGGCGTAATGTTCCGCGCAGAGCGACCAAAGTAATGTTGACTCGCTGCTTCTACACCATAGATACCTCGGCCAAATTCAGCAATGTTTAAATACACTTCTAAGATGCGCTGTTTGCCCCAAATAGCTTCTAAGCTAAGCGCTAAACCGGCTTCCAACCCTTTACGAATCAGGCTGCGACCTGGCCATAGAAAAACATTTTTTGCCGTTTGTTGAGTGATCGTGCTGGCGCCGCGTAAACTTTCGCCATCGCCGTAATCATGTAAAGCATTACTGATGGCTTTGACATCGACACCAAAGTGATTGGGGAAGCGTTGATCTTCTGATGCGACCACCGCTAAAGGCAGGTATGTCGGCAATTCATCAATAGGTACCCATTTGTGAGTCACTGGATAAGGACTTTGCAACATGAAAGCGGTCGTTGGCAGAGGGGCAAAGCGAAACAGCAGTAATACCAGCATCAGTAATAGCAAGACTTTCCAAAGAATGGACCAAATCCAACGAATCACACCACGTTTACGTTTTGCCATTTCATCCTCGGTAAAAGAAAGTAGCCACCTATTTGTTGACATCATAACAAGTTTTGGCTGTGCACAATGTTGAAGAGTTTGCGACGGCCAATACCCTTAAATGAATAAGAGTTGTTAGTAATTGAATGAGTGTCAATCATCATTGTTGTTATGGTGTAGACACGATAACAACAAAAAAGGAAAAATGGATGTCGGTTGAGCAGAACAAAACTGAGGTTAATTCGTTTTGGCCAGTGTTAGGAATAACGCTGGTATCAGCGTTGATCGCTGTTATTGGAACTTTGTTTTTACCTTCAATACAAGCGGCGATGCTAGGAATATTGATTCTATGTGCTGCCTTGTGGGCGACTTCCTATGTACCAGAATACTGGCCTGCGGTGGCGCTGTTTGGATTGATTACCGTAACGCAGATTGCTCCCGGCAGTGTTGTATTATCAGGGTTTACTTCATCTACATTCTGGTTATTGTTCAGCGGTATGGTCTTTGGCGCTGCGATTCAGTTCACGGGGCTGAATCATAAAGTCGCTCGCTTGTTGATACAGATATTAGGGCAGCGTTATCGCAGTGTCATCACTCGTACCGTTATGTTCGGCTTGTTTTTGGCATTTTTGATTCCGTCAGGGATTGGGCGAGTGGTGTTATTGATCCCTATAGTGGTCGCTATTGCTGATCAGCTAGGTTATCAAGAAGGCTCAAAAGGGCGTTACGGTATTCTGTTGGCGGCCGCTTTTGGTACCTTTCTTCCATCGTTTTCTATTTTGCCCGCTAATGCCCCCAATATGTTGTTATCGGGTATCAATGAAGCCTTGTACGGCAACACGTTGTCCTATTGGGATTATTTGGTGCTGCATTTTCCGGTGTTAGGGCTTGCCAAAGCGCTGGTCGTGATTGCAGTGATCTTGTGGTTGTTCCCAGCTCAAGACCCTAGCCATTCAGTGCAACAGCCTCAGTCAAACACGTCAGAGCCGATCTTCAACGCGAAAGAAAAGCAACTTTTACTGGTTTTGATTGCCTGCTTTTGTGCTTGGTTTACCGATAGCTTGCACCATATTTCTCCCGGTTGGATTGGGTTGATAGCGTGCTCGGTATTGCTCTGGCCAAACGGTGGCTTTACCAGTAAGCAATGTTTGAGTAAGGATTTGAACTATGGGCCGTTATTTTTTGCCGCTGGGATCATCGGTCTTGGTGCGACCATTGCGTTCACGGGATTAGGCGATTCCATGGTGAATGCTTTAACGCACATCGCGCCGTTTAAAGAAGGCGCTCATGTTCTGAATTTAGCTTTGGTAACCGCCATATCGTTATTGGTAGGGATCATCGCAAATTTATCGAGTATTCCGGCGATCATCACGCCCTTGGCAGCGGATTTAGCCGACATTACCGGGCTGTCGAGTTACGCCATCGTGATGTCAGAAGTGATGGCCTTTTCCACCGTACTGTTACCGTATCAAGCGCCTCCTCTGATTACCGCCATGGCGCTTGGTAAGCTACCACTGAGCATCGTGAGTAAAGTCTGCTTAATTACGTTTGTGATCACACTGTTTGTATTGCTACCGCTTAATATCTTATGGTGGCAAATCGTTGGCATGCTATAACCGCGTACGCTTCGTTTACAGTGGTTTTTGACGGTAAAACTGACACAGCAAGCGGTAGACATCGGGTAAATGGCTGGCTAAGGCTTGAGGGCCTTCAAAAAAGGTTTCGCTACAGACGGCGAAGAACTCGGCGGGATTGGTGAGGGCGTATTCATCTAAAGGTAAAGACGCATGGTGCTGCCAGCGTTGTTCAAGTTGCTGCCATGCCGCGGTAAACACATCATGCCATTCACCGGCTTTCATTCCTAAGTGCATCGGTGGAGCGCCATTGGCACCGTCGCGTAGCATATCGAGCTTGTGAGCAAACTCATGAATCACTACGTTGCTGGCATGGCCATGGCGCCTATGAGCGCCGCTGGCGCAGACCGATGCCCACGATAAAATCACTGGGCCGCGTAACCAAGCTTCGCCACTGAGCCCCGGCGCTTGATTATGAACGATACCATCGTCACTGATATAGGGTCGATTGGGGATGAAATCCCCTTGATAGAGGATCACTGTTTGCCAGTGATCGTACCAATTTAAACCAAGGTTAAGGATTGGCACACAGGCCATGGTGGCAACGCGTAAGCACATCTCATCTGTGATGTCCGCATCGCCGCCTGGGGTGATGGTTTTATGAACTAAAAAGCGCAATGTGAGTTGATAAAGCTCATCGCGCTCGTTCCCTTGATAACGAGATAGCACCGGCCATTCGGCATTAGCGGCTTCCCATTGCTCTCGGGTGACGGGCAGTTGTTTGATCTTACGGTCTTCCCACCAGTGCGTGATTGTATCGAACATATTAACACCTAGTTTCATTGCAGTTGTAAGGCGATGAGCTTGTTAACCCTATAATAGTTCTCGTCTTGTTACGATGGCCGATAAAAGGAAAAGCCCCGCATATTAGGCAAGGCTGTTGTAGAATCAAGTAGGGCTACTGAGGCGGACGAAACTAGAAACGGGTGACAACGGTCACGCCAGGAGGATTAATAGTGTCAATGTTGGTCAAAGCATCAATCGATTCTTCAAGGCTAATGGTGCGTCCGAGTAACTTTTCAGGGCTTAGTTTGCCTGTTTTAATCATAGAAAGCATGGCGTCGTAGCGAAATGCTTGCATGCCATGACTGCCTAAAATTTCTAATTCGTGCGCAATAACCAAGTTCATTGGGATCGGCGGTGTGGCTTGTTCTGCAAGCAGTAAGCCCACCTGAATGTGCTTACCTAGTTTCTTTAAGCTCTTGATCGAGTTGATGCACGTGGATGGATGGCCGAGTGCATCCATCGAAACGTGCGCGCCACCCCGAGTGAGCTCTTTAATGGCTTCAGGAACATCGGTTACCGTACTGGCATTGATGGTGGCGTAAGCGCCTAACGATTTAGCCAGCTCAAGTTTGTCTTCGGTGATGTCTACGGCAATGACATTAGCGCCAATGCTGTTGGCGATCATAATGGCAGATAAACCTACGCCACCACAGCCATGTATGGCAACCCATTGTCCGGCGCTCACCTTGCCTTGATCGACGACGGCACGAAATGAGGTCACGAAGCGACAACCAAGGCTGGCTGCGGTGGTGAAATCAATCGTTTCTGGCAACGTAACAAGGTTTACATCGGCGTGATGAATGGTGACGTACTCGGCAAAGGAACCCCAATGAGTGAAGCCAGGCTGAGTCTGGTTACCACATACCTGATGATTGCCTCCATGACATTCAGGGCAGGAGCCACAACCGCTTACAAAAGGTACTGTTACACGGTCACCGATGTTAAATCGTTTGACATCCTTACCCACGGCTTCAATGACGCCAGCAAATTCATGTCCAGGTACATGTGGCAGAACGATATCAGGATCGTGCCCCATCCAGCCATGCCAATCACTGCGACACACACCAGTCGCTTCGACTTTGATGACCACACCGTGATTTTCAGGGGTAGGGTCATCAACGGTCATAATTTTAGGGGGTGCTGTAAAGCTTTCATACACCACTGCTTTCATAGAAGTGCTCCTATAGAGTAATCAAAATATAATAAATAGCGTACGCTCATTGACAGAAATAACGTTGCTTATTTAGTTAAATAATGGGGTTTTTATGGAATAGTATTTCTAAAATATGATTTTTATGAGGGAGTTCTTTCAATGAGTGGTTTGGATAGAGTGGATGCGAAGATTGTTCAACGCATGCAAAAAGATGGAAAGTTAAGTAATACCAAACTTGCCAGTGAGCTGGCATTGAGCGAAACAGCCTGTTGGAGGCGCTTGAAACGGCTTGAAGAAGAGGGCGTAATTATCGATTACCAAGCAAACTTAGATCGTCGAAAATTAGGCTTTGGCGTCATGGCGTTTGTGCAATTGACCTGTAATCAGCACGACGCTGAAACGACAGAGCGATTTGAACGCACTATTGAGCAGTGCGACAATGTCATGGCGTGCCACAATACCACTGGTGAGGCAGACTTTCTTTTACAAGTGGTGGCAATAGACTTAGACGATTACAGCCGTTTTGTTGATCAAGTATTGCGCAAGCTTCCTGGCGTGTCCGCGATCTCTTCGAATATCTCATTACGAGAGCTAAAGTCATCAACACGGCTGCCAGTCTAGTTGTATAAGGATGGCAATGCTTCTTCAATTTGGTTGGAAAATGACCATGACAGCCCCCGCGAATTGGGATAACGTCTGAGTGGAAAAAGTAACGACTTTCGACAACATATTGATTAAAAATAACAAAGGACTCGCTATGAAATTTGAATCTCTAGCCCTTCACCATGGCTATACCTCAGAAGCAACCACCAAAGCTGCCGCTGTACCGATCTATCAAACCACGTCTTACACATTTGACGATACGCAGCACGGCGCAGATCTGTTTGATCTGAAAGTGGCTGGCAATATTTACACACGTATCATGAACCCAACGAACGCCGTTCTAGAAGAACGTGTGGCTGCATTAGAGGGTGGCATTGGTGCACTAGCAGTTGCTTCAGGTATGGCGGCGATTACTTATGCAATTCAATGTATCGCAGAAGCTGGTGATAATATCCTGAGTACGAGTCAGCTGTATGGCGGTACGTATAATCTGTTTGCGCATACTTTTCCTAAGCAAGGAATCGAAGTGCGCATGATCTCTCACGATGACTACGCGGGTTTTGAAGCGGCAATTGATGACAAAACAAAAGCCATCTTCTGTGAGTCAATTGGCAACCCTGCGGGGAATGTTGTCGATATTGAGCGCTTAGTTGCCGTGGCACACAAACATGGCATTCCTGTGATTGTCGACAACACTGTCGCGACGCCTTACCTATGTCGTCCATTTGAACTTGGTGCAGACATTGTGGTGCATTCCCTAACAAAATATATGGGCGGCCACGGAACCAGTGTGGGTGGCGTGATTGTCGACTCAGGAAAGTTTGATTGGAAAGCAAACAGCCAACGCTTCCCAGCATTAAACGAACCAGATCCTTCTTACCATGGTGTTGTTTATACCGAAGCTCTAGGTGAAGCCGCTTATATTGGTCGTTGTCGTGTGGTGCCATTACGAAATACTGGCGCGGCATTGTCTCCCCAAAATGCTTTCTTGATTTTACAAGGCATTGAAACACTTGGCTTGCGTATGGAGCGTCATTGTGAAAATGCGGAGAAAGCCGCCGCGTTTTTGCAGCAGCATGAAAAAGTAAGCTGGGTAAACTACGCAGCCCTACCGGACAGCCCTTACTACGAAACGTGTCAGAAGATTACTCACGGTAAAGCGTCAGGTATCATCAGCTTTGGTATCAAAGGTGGCCTTGAGGCCGGTGGTCGTTTCATCGATGCGTTGCAAATGATCTTACGACTGGTAAACATTGGCGATGCGAAATCGCTTGCCTGTCATCCAGCTTCGACGACACACCGCCAGTTGAATGCGGAAGAGCTCAAAAAAGCGGGTGCGAGTGAAGACATGGTGCGCTTGTCAATTGGCATTGAGCACATTGACGACATCATTGCAGATATCCGCCAAGCGCTTGATGCAGCTTAAACACACTCTTTCTTTGTGTGAATAAAAAAACGAGTGGCTCCCAATGATTTGAGAGGCGCTCGTTTCTTGTTTTGCGTACTAGTCAGACGACTGAACTAAATCTCCAACGACGTGAGACACATGCTCCGCGCCTTTGAGAATTTCATCGATAATGCCCGATGCTTCGCGGATATTATCGGAGCTGGTCTGCACCTGAGCGTTCACTTTAATCATGCTCTCTTTGGCTTTGGCAACGAGCTGGGTATTTTTGTTCACCATGTCGTTAATTTCATCCGTTGACTTGCTGGTTCGAGCCGCAAGAGTACGTACTTCATCGGCGACGACAGCAAAGCCGCGTCCATGTTCACCTGCACGCGCCGCTTCAATGGCTGCATTCAAGGCAAGCAAGTTAGTTTGATCGGCAATCGAGCCAATGGTATCAACAATTTTAGAAATCTCTTCAGATTGATGATTCAGGTCTTCAATCAGGTTACTAGAGGTTTTTACATCTTCGACGATGCTTTCTGAATTCGTCACCGTATCTTTCAGGATGGTTGCACCGCGTTCCGATACCTGAGCGGTTTCGACGGAGGTGCTGTGTGCCACTTCAGCGGCGCGCTGAATAGAGAGCTGTTTGTTTACGCGATCGGTAATGTCCGTCGCAACCTTAACAACCTTAGTAACTTTGTGTTCATTGTTCCAAACGGGGTTATAAGTGGCTTCAATCCAAACGATATCGCCATTTCTACGCTGACGTTTAAACAGACCAGATTTGACTTCGCCTTGTGATAGCTCTTTCCAAAAGTTTGGGTTTTCTTGATAAAACTCGTCAAAACAAAACTCTTTATGATGCTTTCCAGGAAGCTCTTTCTCACTACTGTAACCCAGTGCATGGGCAAAGTTTGCGTTCGCTTGAACGACTGTGCCATCTGGGGTGAATTCGATGATGGCATTGGATTTATCTATGGCATCAATTAATGAGCCACGCGCTAAATTTCGTTCATAGGCTTCTGTGATATCCGCTGCGATTTTAAAGACTTTGATGACTTTATTATCCGAGAAGATCGGAAAGTAGGTCGCTTCAATCCAGAGGTCGCTGCCATCTTTTCGACGGCGCAGAAACGTACCTGAATGGCTTTCGCCTCGCGCGAGGGTTGACCAAAAAGAAGTGTAGTCTTTCGCGTTTGTGACGGCAGAAGGGCACAGCGTACGGTGATGTTTGCCTTTGATTTCATCTAAGGAGTAGCCGATTGCGGACAAGAACAATGCATTAGCGTCTTCGATTTCGCCATCTGGAGAAAACGTAATAACGGGGCAAAACTTCTTCATCGATTCTATGATATCTGCATTGATATCCGAGACTTTTATCGTCCCTGTATCGCGTGTTTTTGAAGACCTGAAAAACATTGACATACTCCTGTTGTGGCCGATAACTTTTTCTTGTAACCGCCAATCCTGTAGTGTGAATAAGAAAATATATCGTACGTAGATTAACTATAATTAAAATCTGATATATATCAAAGGTATATGTCGCAGGTCTTTTGGGTGTCTCGCATTCTGAAAAGAAGTTCATAACATACCTGTAACGTATGTTCATGATTTTAGTTTTAACGAAGAAATTTTAAACACATTCAGTGTGTCGAGTTGCAAGGTAATGTAAGCGATGCGTTACCGTATGTGAGTATCAGAGCGTCTATTTTAATGCTCCACATTTGTTTAAGTCGTGCGCAGTCGCAGAAAAGCCTGCCGCGCAGAGACTGACAGGCTTTCGATATACTCAAGCTAGAACGGGACAATTGCAATAATTTGGCCGTATACATTGGTGTCGTTATCACCGAGCTGAACTGAGTTTTTGTTATCAGGCGAGTACAGCCCTACTAATGGACTGATAATCAGGTTCGATGCAACCACCCACTCGGCGTAGATGTCCAATTCCTGAGCATCCATCATACCGCCGCTCGTACCACCGAAGTCGAAGAGCAGGGCGCCGACGGTCAGCGTGTCTGTTGGGTTGGCTTTGATGGCAATCTGCTGAATGTCTGAACCGGTATTAAATGGCCCGGCGAAGTTGGCCGCAACCTCTCCTTGGAACCAAGTGCCGTAGCCGCGATTGAAACCATAGAAAAGCGGGTCAAATCCATCATCAAATTGAGCGTATCGGTAATTCACACTTGGCGACCAGGCCACATCGGAGAAGGTCCACCCCGCTTCTACGTACCACGCGTCAGCATTGTCACCAGTGTCGCCACTTTCTTGAGTGACATATTCGCCAGACAAGAATAGATTCTCAACACCAGCATTACCTTGGTAACGCAGGCTGATGGTTTCTTGGCCGTCACGGGCATTATTACCTTCGGCATCTAAGCCCTTAATATACATGGTACCCAATGTACTTTCTGGGGTGACGTATTCGGTATTGATACCTGCTAGCTCCATTTTGTTTTGAGCAACGTTATCAGAATCTAGCCAGAAAACATCGGCACGCGCGCCTTCACTGCCACCGATACGAACCACAGCGGTTTGATCGAACGCTTTACGTGGAGCAAGCCAGTAACCGCCGCCACGATTGAGGCTGCCATCGAAAGCATTACCAAAGTTCAGACCGTCACCATTGATTAGGAAACCATCGCCAATCACAAAGTTCTGTCGACCGAAAGATATGTCTAAGCCATCCTGACCAAGCGCTGGCATCAAGTTGCCGGAGCGCCAGCCCACGAATGCGTCTTCAAGATCGGTTTCGCGCTCATTACCTTTCGAGAAACCGGCCGCGTCGCCGTCGCCCCATGTGCCGGAGGTAATAGCATTTAAGCCGCCGTATACGCTGGCTTTACTGTCTGCGTAGGTATGACTACCGGAAAAACCATATTTAATATATCCCTCTTTCCATGACGAGCTACCAGCTGACTTCTCACCAATCGTGCCGTAATTGTGGTCACTCGAAAACATACCGAATATGGCTTCTATGTCTAGATTCAGTTCTGTACCGTCTTGTTCATAGACGTTGTAAGCGCTTGCGGAGGTTGCCATCGCAGAGGCGATGATCACCGGCAAAACTTTCTTGGTCATGCAGTATTTGTAGTCATTCATGGTTGAGTCCTGAAGTTGAGTCCAAAGTGCGACACGTTATTCCAAGCTATTCAGCATCTTTTGCAAGAAAGCCGCAGGCTGTTTGAAACAAAACCTCACCATGGATAGGGGGTGCTCGTGTCATCGCTTTATCGAAACTAGCAAATTCAACCGTGCTAATATCTATTCCTTTGGGGACATATTTGCTTAGTTTGTCATTATTTTTGCAAAATAAATGCACTTTTGTGGCTTGGGTGAGGCTCGTTCTGCTTCCTAATACGCCTGTTTTAAAAAGGGAGGTGTGGCTCGAAAAAGACAAGACGAAATAAATGCATTGTGCGCTTGCTATTAGGCAATGATTAACAGTTCTTGGCGTCGCGGCCAAAGTTGGCGCTCTATTTCTGTTCAGAGTATTATGATTTTCTCCGGTTGCCGATTACATGCTCCTATGCTTGGTAGCAGAAATATTAATTATTGAAAGGGAAAAAACATGTTGAAAGTACTTGAAAGCAGAATCCTTGTTTTTCTTCTAATCGCTACATGTATGTCGGCAGCTGCTGCTGAACAAAGGCCAATTAAAGTAAGCACTTCAGACGGATCGATCACTTTTCTATTAACCAGTGATGTGCTTAGTACATTAGAAAACACCTCGTTTAATGCCACACTGCCAGCAACAGATGGGGCGGTTCGTCATGTAAGTGGCCCCTTGATTCGCGATGTTATTAAGGCCTCTGGTGCTCCGATGGGCGATCTTATTTTGAAAGCGTTTGATGGATACGAAGTCGTCTTACCTGCCTCTGATTATAAGAATATTGATGTGATTTTAGCCTATAAGATTGACGGTAAGCGCTTTAGCCTTAGAGAGCGAGGCCCAGCGTGGGTCGTTTATCCTAATGAAGCTTACCCTGAGTTGAAAGGCGAGTTATATACGTCGCGCAGTGTTTGGCAAATGAGTGAGATCATCGTTGAGTAAAGTTAAGAATGCAGCCGCACTCAGAAGAAGTCTGTTCTTAGTCGGTGCGATTGCGCTTGTCACCTTATCGTTTGCAATCTTTCATGAAGTTGTAAAATTGCAGCAAGGAGTCGATCAGCCGCTTTATTATTCTTCTCGCTTGGAAGAAACCGGACGAATGGCCCGCGAAGCAGGGGAGTTATTTGATTACGCAGAGCAATACGCTCGCGGTTCGGATCAATATAGTTATGATGACGTGATCCTCGCATTGGATATTTTCTGGTCTCGGGTAAACTCGATTAATACGCGCAGCTATACAGAAGCCTTTGGCGATAAGGATATAGATTCAGTACTCATTCCTGAGCTGGCGAAGGCATTACCGTCTTTTGACGATGCAGTTCGCTCTTTAAAGTCGGGAGAGATTACATCCTACGAGCCGTTATACGATCTTAAAGTAAGGTTTTCTGAGCGGTTAGGCAAATTGGCTGAGTTTGCATGGAGTAGACGCACGCAAATGCAAACTCAACTGGCCGTCACTAATTTAAATATACTCTCCAGAATTCAGCATATCCAGGTTGGTTTTGTCGCGATTATCGTGCTTTTCCTAAGCTACGTTGTTTCTCAATTACTGATTACACGAAGACTGAATACCAAATTGCATAACTTGGTAGAGGAAAAGTCGACGTTATTATTGACCGACCCATTAACGCAGATCGCCAATCGCGATGGCTTTGAGAAATATGTTAATCAGTTAAGCGCTTTTGAAAAACCAGACTTTTCCATTGTTCTGATGGACTTAGATGGCTTTAAGGAAGTGAATGATGCACTTGGACACAGTGTCGGGGACCGTTTATTAAAAGATGTTGCTTATATTCTAAGTAGTCAGTCAGCAGGTGAGGGGTTAGCGTGCCGATTTGGTGGTGACGAATTTGCGTTAGTCGTACCGGGGGCATTGAACGCTGCAGAAGCTTGTGCGGAGCACATTAGAGCACAGGTAGAAGCGCTAACCTTGGGTCAAGAATACCCTATTCGCTTTTCGATCAGCGCTGGCATATGTCATTGGAGTAGCTTGTCAGGGGATTGTACTATCGACGAAATTCTAAGTTGTGCGGATTTTTCACTGTATTCTGCAAAAGAAATGGGTAAAAACCGTATTGTTATATTCCAAGCCAGTATGCAGGAGCAATACGCCTCACGTAAGTTGATTCACAGCCTTTTGCCAGTCGCCATAGCAGAACAAAAAATTGACGTACACTTTCAACCGATAGTCGACTTGACAAAAGGCCGTGCCATTTTTGCGTTGGAAGCCTTAATTCGTTGGAATATAAGCGAAGGTCACCCTATTGAGACTAAGAAGCTGATTGAGGTTGCCGAGACCAATGGCCAGATTAAGGCGCTAACATGTTTAGTTTTACGACGTGCGCTGCGACTATCGAAACGTCTACATGACAACAATCTGACCCTTAATATAGCGGTTAATTTCTCGGCTTTATTGTTGTCTGATCCAAATTTAGCATCAGAGATGACGGCGATTTTAGAAGAAGAGCGCGTTGAAGAAACTAACATTGTTCTAGAGCTTTCGAAATACGAAGAAATGGAAGGAAACAGTGTTTCTAATCGTAATCTGATTGCGTTGAGTAGAATGGGTTTTAATTTCTCGATCGATGACTTCGGTTGTACTTCTAGTAATATTCGTACGTTATTGGCAGTGGAAGATATTCGTTTCAAACTGGCAGAAGAGATTGTTCGTGACGTTGTTGTGTCTAATACATCCAGAGAATTGTTACGTGGGCTAGTGAGCTTTATAAGTGCTTTTGATGCGATGATAGTCGCGGGTGGCGTTGATCAAGAGGAGCAAGCTCAGATCGTACAAGAGGTAGGTATTAGATATGCGCAAGGAGACTGCTTCTACTCTGCGTTAACAGAAGACGCAGCATTTGATTTGGTTACGAACCAATAGCCGCCGCTTTAGTGCCACTTGAGTTCATTTTTTATTAGTCACTTAGCGATCACCTCGCCCTATTATTGCTTAATAATAGGTTTCTTAGATCGACTTCCTTGTCTGTTTTTCCTCTGTGATTTGCCAGCTGTTTGTAAGATGACGTGAGACATGCATAGCAATTCAAGACGTCACAGAATGATTCCTGTAGTATGCGCCCACTAACGGCTTAGCCTCTCTAAAGCCTGTGTATCACCTGATAGAAACGCAATAAGGACATCGACCAATGGCCGATTTTAAAACCCATGTTACTGTGGCTGCTGTGCTCAGCGCACCGTTAGCTGCGAGTGCTTTTATAATGGGGTTTGCGACAACGAATGAAGCAATTTTTTATGCCTTGGCTGGCACGCTCGGCGGTTTACTCCCCGACATTGATGCTGATGAATCTATTGCCATCCGGATAGTGTTTAGATTATTTGGCGCATTAATAGCAGGTCTAATGATTGCTTCAACGATGGATCAACTGCTGCCTTGGCAAGTGCTTGGTGTGGCAACAGTGGGTTATCTTGTGGTGCGCTTTCCAGTACGTTGGCTATTTGAGAAGCTTACGGTTCATCGAGGGGCGTTACACAGTGTCTTAGCGAATCTCTTTTTCGTTGCGGTGATCGTGCCCATCGTCTATCACTTGTTTGAGTTAGATGCGAAGACGGCGTGGGGCATTGGAGCCTTCGTTTTTTTAGGCGCGACCATCCATTTAATACTGGATGAAATGTACAGTATTGAACTGTCAGGTATGCGCATCAAACGCTCATTTGGCACAGCGCTAAAGTTGACCGATTGGAGCGAGCCACTGGCAACACTGGCCTTGGTTTTAGGGTGTGTTGTAGGCTATTGGCTTAGCCCCGATACCAGTGATTGGCAGCTAGCCCTCAGTTGGATACCCGAACCAGTACACTTAGTAGAATGGTTAGCTCAAGGGATGAATGGGCTGCAAGAATTTATTCAGAAAACGAGCGCTAGATTACTGAATGCTTGAGCAGGCGGCTTGAATAATGGGTTCCAATGCGCGATTTTTTAAGTAGGTAAAATAGACAGGAACAGCTGATTTGACGGTCATAATCAGCTCGACCTCTTCCTCTAGGCGAGCTTCTTGTACAACATCCTGATGTAACAAGCCAACACCTACACCACCCGATATCAGCGTCCGAAGCACTTTTTCATCGTCCACGCGTATCAGCTGCTTAGGCGTGCTGCCTCGTTGTTGAAACAGAGCTTCCGCCAGTTTACCGCAGCAAGTCGAAGGGCTTGGTATCACCCATGTTTGTTGTGCCAAGTAACACCAATCTTGTTGTTTGGAACGGTCAAGCAGTCCTGCTGGTGCGACTAGGTCTACGCCGAATTGAGTCACTTGAATAACGTTTTGCTCTGGACGGGGGATGTCGCCTTCATTGTAAAACGCCACATCAAAGCGACCGTTAATAAGCCCAGCTTGAATATCTAGTGACGGCGCATGCAGGATATCCATCTGAATATCGGGGTAGTGTTCGGTTAAGCGACTGACCAGAGCACCTAAGGCTTGAGAGCTGGTATTGGCCGCCACACCAATGATGAGTTTTCCGCTGAGGCTGTGTTTGATTTGCTTAGCTTCGTCTAAAAAACGCTGGTGTGCCTGAAGGGTATGTTGCGCTTTAGGCAACAAACGCGTCCCGTCTTCCGTAAGCGTCATTCCGCTTGGCGTTCTTTCAAACAGAGAAACGCCTAATATCTCTTCCATCGCTTTAATATGTGCGCTGACCGCGGGTTGGCTTAGAAAAAGCAGCTCGGAGGCACGTCGAATGCTGCCTTCATTGGCTACGGAGGCAAAACTTTTAAGTTGATGAATGTCCATATGCTTTCCTAGAGAGATAGCCAGTATTTATAGCATGCCATTGATTTGCCACCAGAGAAAGTTCAAAGGTAATAACCCTAAAACAGTAGTAACAAAGAGGATTATGCATACTTTACTGACGGCGGCGAGCGGTAGCTTGCCCAGTGCTATAGCGGTAATAAGTGGTGGCGCTTGATAGGGTAAAAAGACACTGGAAAATGCCATCACCTCCGACATCACAATTGCATGGCTAGACAGTCCTGTAATGTCTGCAAGATCAGCCGCTAAAGGGGTAATAATGGCTGGAATACCCGCTAAGTTAGCGACCAAACCGACCAAGATGGAAATACCTGTTATCAAGGCCAAATTAAGAGTGTGTTCGCCCTCTACAAAAGGAGCAATCTGAGTCAGCGCATTGACCATTGATTCACCCAATCCAGTATAAGCAATCGTTGCACCGAGGCCGATGATTCCCGCTGCAAAAAACAGCGGACCATAGTTAATATCTTTACTCAAACAGTGTTCACTGGTTAGACCCGAGTTGGGCCAGAGACACACTGCGCAAGCGATTAAGCCTATCCATCCTGGCGAAACATGATGCAGGCTATCCGTTAACCATGCGACAAAACAGAGTACTAAAATGAGTAGCAGTTGTTTTTCTTTACGGGAAAAACAACTGTCTTGTGGGTGAGCATTTACTGGTTTAACTTGATGGCTAGGGTCTCGTTCAGGAAATAGCCATAACACCACTGCAATGAGGACAATGGTTTTAGTTAACCCTAAGACTGGAAAGTGCAGTAACAGATAATCCCAGTATGAAAGTGGATTATCGTATAGAGCTTCACTGATTCCTGAAAGCAGCATGTTGGGGGCGTTAGCTGGCAAGATGGCGAATGAAGGTAGAAATGTTCCGAATGACGCCGTGAGTAGCATGCCATAGCGACCTTTTGATTCTTCTTCGTAGCCTAATTGGTCGGCAATAGCGACCACAATAGGTATCAATAGCACAACGCGACCAATGCCTGAGGGAATCAAAAATCCAAGTAGAACACCGAAAAAGGCCGTTCGAGTGATGACGCTGCGATAGCTTGCTCCGAGTATTTGAATCAGTAAACCTGCCGCTTTTTGGTTCAGCCCAGTAAACTTAATGGCTGCGCCAAATACCATACCGCTAAACAACAGCCAAAATGTCGATGACTCAAAGCCTGACAAAACAATGTTGCCAGGCGCTATTTTCGTCACCGTAATAAATGCAAAGAGGGCAATAGCCGGCCAAAACTCAGGCACATAGGAGGTGGCCCACAACGCCGCAGAAAATATTAAAATGCCCAGCATCGCGGCTTGCTCAACAGGTAAAAACCACATCCCGAATACTGCGCAAAAAGCCGCCCCTAAGGCAATGTTAAGCACAGGCCAAAAAGCATTTTTGGACCTAGGTGGAACCTGATTGGCAACGCCTGATGGCTGGTTGGAAGTGTTCGACATAACGTACCCCATTAATGATTCTTACTGGCAACTTTGGCACGAGTCATGATCCGGATCGATTCGTTTATCTTGAGGGGTATAAGTATCTTTGAGTGCTCCTCATCCAAATCCAGTGAGTTATCTGTATTTTTAGTGGGTGACATTTACTTTGATGATCAAGTTATCTATCATTTACTTATATTTGATAATCAAAGTATTTATTATGACAATCCCTAACTGCACCAAAGTTGATCAATTTTCTTACTTCGACTCAGAAAACGAAAAACGTACGCGTTATGTTCTAGCTTTAACGTTTGTCACCATGGTGCTAGAAATTGGCGCGGGGACGATATTTGGTTCCATGGCACTGTTGGCAGACGGCTGGCACATGGGAACGCATGCCGCGGCGTTTTGTATTACTTTGTTTGTGTATCGATACGCACGTAAGCATAGCCGCAGTGGTCAGTTTTCTTACGGAACGGGCAAAGTCGGCGTATTAGGGGGGTATACCAGTGCCATGCTATTAGGCATGGTGGCATTGGGCATGCTGTTTGAGTCGATACACCGGCTGGTCAGCCCAGTTGAGATTGAGTTTAATGCGGCGATTGCTGTAGCAGTGATTGGCTTAATCGTTAACCTGCTGAGCATGCTGTTGTTGGGCCACAATCATGATCATTCGGGGGCGCATGAACACAGTCATGATCACCCTCACGAGCATAACGACCACCACCATCACGATGATCACAACTTAAAAGCCGCTTACATACATGTGCTGACGGACGCCCTGACGTCAGTGTTGGCGATTGTTGCCCTGCTCGTTGGTAAGTTTGTCGGATGGACATGGTTAGACCCTATTATGGGCGTTGTCGGGAGTGTCATCATTGCCAAGTGGGCGTGGGGGTTAATGAAACAAACGTCGCCCATTTTGTTGGATAAGGCTATTGAGCAAACGTATCAACAACAAATTGTCATGAAACTCGACAATGCCGGTGTATCGCTGCTGGACATCCACATTTGGAAAGTCAGTGCGGATCATTTCTGTGCAACCTTGACACTAAAAGATGAACAGATGCGTGAACCTGCTTTCTTCAAGCAACTCTTGGTAGACTTTGATAAAATCGATCACCTTGTTGTTGAAGTGAACCCCGCATAGGAACGACATATGTCTACAATCGTCTCATTAAACAAAGCACTGACAGAGTTTTACGACAAAATGGCGTCGTGGGAGTCGTCCGTCGTGCGAGAGTCAGAGTACTCCTTGGCACAGATTCATACGCTGGAAGTGCTGGGGAATTATGGCGCGATGAACATGAAGTCGTTGGCTAATCAGCTGGGCATCACCACGGGCACGTTAACGGTCCAAGTGGAAAAATTAGTAAAACTCGACTTGGTAAAGCGCCAACACAGCGAAGACGATCGCCGTTCGATTACGGTTGCTTTAACGGAAGCAGGGCAAGCGATTCATGAGCATCACAATGCGTTACACCTTTCTTTAACCGAAGATCTAAGCAAAGACTTTAGTGAAGACGAACGTCATACGTTGATGGCGTTACTGAATAAAGTGAACCAAGAGTTTTAAACGAGGAGAAGCCTCTTTTTTCTCACACCTTGTGTTAGCTCCCATTACCAATTCTTTGGCTGCACAATATGCTGCTTTGCCATACGTCGATACACAGTAGGACGAGAGATGCCTAATATTCTCGCCACAGCGGAAACATTCCAACGCTGCTGTTGTAGTAACTCTAATAGAGACGCGCATTCGGATGAGTCAGAAGGTCTGTCCTGCATCGCAGTACTGACCGATGGCGTTGTTCGAAGCGAGAGATGAGAGACCTCTGTGTGAGGATGGTGGTTCGTAAACTCTTCCGGTAAATGCTGCACTGTAATCTCATCAGACGTGCAAATAGCTTCAGCAAACGTCAAGGTATTCTTAAGCTGACGAATGTTCCCAGGCCAGCTATAAGCCAGCAATGCACTCATCGCATCGGCCCGCAACCTCACGCTTGGGTTGATCTTTTTTAAGAGTATCTGAATCAAATACTGCTTATCAGCACGTGCATTAAGTGTCGGCAATTTTAAAGTTGCGCCATTTAAACGGTAGAACAAGTCTTCGCGAAAATGCCCATCGGCTATGCGCTGTGACAGATCACAATGGGTAGCGGCTAGCACACGGATATCAATATTGACGGGTTGTACTGCTCCCAACGGTAGAACCTGGCCTTCGGCTAACACTCGCAATAAACGCGTCTGCAAATGCAGTGGCATATCACCAATTTCATCTAGAAAAAGTGTGCCGCCGTCCGCTTGTTGAATTAACCCTTTGGCACCTTTTGCACGGCCTCCAGTAAATGTGCCTGGCGCATAGCCAAACAGCTCACTCTCAATCAAGGACTCTGGTATAGCGGCGCAATTGACTGCGACAAATGGTTCCTCGGATCGTTGGCTGCTGGTATGAATCGCTTGAGCCAACACTTCTTTCCCCGTTCCTGTATCACCCAGAATCAGCAAGTTCATATCACGATGACGCAAGCGTTTTGCCAAGCTAATGGTTTTTCGCATGGCTGGGTCATCAGCACACAAACAATCAAGCTCGGAAACAGGTTCTTCTTGATTAGCAAGCACATTGGAAAGATGTCTTTGATAAGAGACATTCAGGGTTGGCTCAATCAACATGCCAAATAGGGTTTGCTGTGTACCGGCTAAACGAAAGGCTCGAATACCGTCTTTGCTCTCGTAAGTTATTGATAAAATATCCCGCCACTGACACTCCAATAAATTGGGTAGGGAAATAGTCGCTTGATCAGTGACTTGGCATTGAGACAACAGGTCACGCCCAGCGGTATTTGCCGCCAACACTTGGCCCTGTTCGTCTAATGCGAATAGCAGCTGCCCATTCACTTGAACGAGTTCCCGTGATTGATCACATTTGAATATCAAACTGTGCCGATAGCGGCGCAAAAAGTAGGCATCTTCGATTAAGCGTGCGTAGAGTTGGGTTAAATGCAGTGCAAAGTTTTGACTGTCAGATGTGCGAGGAGAGTCTAAAGCTGATATGTCTAGCACGGCCAGCAATTGACCAAATGGATCTTTAATCGGTGCGGCCGTACAGGTTAAGTTAATATGAGAGCTGTCAAAATGATTAGTACGATGGCAGGTTAGCGCCTGTTGCTCTTGGATGCAGGTGCCTACGGCACAAGTCCCTGCGTATTGCTCACTCCAATCCGCACCTAAATACAGCCCCGCCTTATGCAACCGTTCATCGTCTTTGATGTTACCTAGAAATTGAACAGTGATGCCTCGATAGTCACTGAGTAATAAAACATAGCCTAAACTCGCCACTTGCGTGAACAGCTGCTCTACACCCGCACGTGCGACGTTCAACAATTCATCTACAGAGTCTTGATGTTCCAGTAAGGTTTGCTGAGTCACAATACGAGCCGGTCTGGGTCGGCTAGGGTCTAAACCGTATTCGTTGATACAGCGCTGCCAAGAGCGGCCTATTAACTCTGGAGGAGTGCTATTACCAATCGCTTGATGGCCGCCATAGCTCAATATTGTTTCTATATGACGGCGCTGCTGACTCATATTGCTCATGCTCACACCTTGTTTTGGTCTATTTATATTTATTTTTGACTGCCTTCAGTCTACCCCCGAAAAAAGAACCTTTCTAGACTTCTTTACAACCACTGTTTTGGCGATCAAATAGTTAAAATTTCACCTGTAACAATCAGCGTTACACCTGTAATAAAAAGAGTGACAGGTGCAACTCTCAGGAAGCTCGAAAGGTTATGAGGGACACCTAATGAAAAATATGAATGCCATGATAAACCTATAAAAAGCAATAACTTAAAAGTGTGTCTTCCATTCAGGAAGACTGTTGGCACGTAAGCTGCTGAGTCTTACGCACCGACATAATCCGAATGACGATTTAACTGATTTCTTGTTGGCTGTCTTATCGAGACAAACGCAGTAACAAAAACAACAATCTGCAATGGAGATACTTATGACCCAATCCGCATCTAAGCAATCAATGCTGAGCGCAGCCCATCAACCTAACAGTGCCGTCCTGAATTGGCTGGAAAAACTATCCAATGCTTTTCATTCAAATGCCTCCGATGATGTCGCGTCGTTGTTTGAAAAAGACGGATACTGGCGCGACTTAGTCGCTTTTACATGGAACATCAAAACGCTGGAAGGGCGTGACGCGATTCGCGATATGGTGAGTGAAACGGTGAGTCATGTTCAACCAACAAACTGGCAGTTAGAAGAGGATGCTACAGACACTGACGGTGTTATTGATGCTTGGATTACGTTTGATACCGCGGTTGCTAGAGGTCGTGCGTATCTTCGCTTGCGCGATGGGCTGGCGTGGACGTTCTTAACGACGATGACTGAGCTGAAAGACTACCCTGAGAAGCGTAACAAGCTTCGTCCCAAAGGTGCGGAGCACGGTGCCAACAAGAATCGCCAAACATGGCTGGAAAAGCGTCAACAGGAAGAGCGTACATTAGGTTATGACGAGCAACCTTACTGCCTGATCATTGGCGGAGGGCAGGGCGGTATTGGATTAGCGGCTCGTTTACGTCAATTGGACGTGCCTACCATCGTTATTGATGCGCTACCAAAGCCCGGGGATACCTGGCGTAACCGCTATAAATCGCTCTCGTTGCATGATCCCATTTGGTACGACCACATGCCGTATCTGCCATTTCCGGAAAACTGGCCAGTGTTTACACCCAAGGACAAAATTGGTGACTGGTTAGAGATGTATACCAAGGTTATGGAAATCAATTACTGGGGCTCTACCCGTTGTACGAGCGCTCAATACGACGAAGAAAAGCAAGAATGGTTAGTTAGTGTCGAAAAAAATGGCGAGACACTGACGTTACGCCCTAAACAGCTTGTTTTGGCGACGGGGATGTCTGGTATCCCCAATATTCCCGAAATACCTGGCATGGAAACCTTTGAAGGAGAGCAACACCACTCCAGCAAACACCCAGGTGGTGAAGCCTATAAAGGTAAAAAATGTGTGGTGCTGGGGGGCAATAATTCCGCCCATGATATCTGTTGCGCACTTTGGGAAAACGACGCCGATGTCACCATGATCCAACGCTCTTCGACGCATATCATTAAGTCTGACTCATTAATGGAGCTTGTCTTAGGAGGCTTATATTCAGAGGAAGCGGTGGAAAATGGCATGACGACGTATAAAGCCGATTTGACCTTTGCTTCCATTCCATTTCAGATCATGCCGCAATTCCATATTCCGGCTTACCAAGCGGTAGCGGAAAGGGATAAAGACTTTTACCAACGCTTAACTGATGCAGGTTTCTTACTCGACTTTGGTGAAGATGGCTCTGGTCTATTTATGAAATACCTACGCCGCGGCTCGGGCTATTACATTGACGTGGGCGCATCCGATTTGGTTGCTAACGGTGATATCAAGCTTAAATCCGGTGTGTCTATTGAATACATCAAACCCAAATCCGTTGTATTAACGGATGGCACAGAGCTCGAAGCCGACTTGATTGTCTATGCCACAGGGTTTGGCTCAATGAATGGCTGGGCGGCTAAAATCATCTCGCAAGAGGTAGCCGATAAAGTGGGCAAGTGCTGGGGCATGGGATCGAACACCACGAAAGACCCTGGCCCTTGGGAAGGAGAACTGCGTAATATGTGGAAGCCAACTCATCAAGACGCACTTTGGTTCCACGGCGGCAACCTGCATCAATCCAGGCACTACTCTCAATACTTATCACTGCAATTAAAAGCCCGTATGGAAGGTATTAAAACCCCTGTTTACGGTATGGAGCCAGTTTATCACCTGAGTTAGGAAAGGAAATGTTTAGGCCATGATATAAATGGCCTAAACAGTCTTTAAGTGTGTGAAATGGCAGACTTATTTAGTTCTGTAAGTTTACATCTCATCAGTTAAAACAGCGGCCATTCGGGAGACCGCTTTAACTAACGCTTCTGGCTCAGCATTGGTGAAGTTCAAACGAAGTGCTGAGTAAGAGTCTTCCATATGCGCTGGATAAAAGACAGAGCTCGGCACCACTGCGACACCATTTTTTAACAGCGTTTTTGCTAAGGCGTTCACATCACAGGTTGGCAGGATGAGCCATAGAAACATGCCGCCTTCTATCGGCAAAGCAGAACACGAGTCCGGTAAATGCTCTGCTATGGCGCTTGCAAGTATCTTGTAACGGGATTCATACAGTGCTCTGATCGCTTGTAAATGTTGTGGAAAATGGTCATGGGTTAATAAGCCTAATAGTAGTGCTTGCATCGGGAGACTAGAGTGCAAATCTGACGCCTGTTTAAGCGTAATTAACGGATGGATATAGTGGCTTTCACCTGTAATAACACCCAACCTTATGCCCGGTGAGGCGTATTTCGAAAACGATCGCAGTACGATGGCTTGTTCAGGGCACAGTTCAGAGACCATGGGTAGCATCTCGCCTGCAAAGCGCAGTTCACGGTAGGGGGCATCTTCTATCAGTACAACATCATAACGGCGACACAACTGAGCCACTTGTTTACGTACGGCAAGTGACCAACACACGCCGGTGGGATTATGAAAGTCGGGTACCGCATAAAAAAGTTTCGGCGAGTGTTGTGCAAAACACTGCTCTAGCTGCGTTAGGTCTGGTCCGTCAGACGTCTGATCAACCGGAATGATACGTGCTTGAGCCAGTTCAAATACTTGCACTGCGCCGAGATAGCTGGGCGCTTCCATCACAATGCCATCGCTAGGATTAAGGTACGCCCTAGCAATTAAATCCAAACCTTGTTGAGAGCCAGTGGTCACTAAGGACTGATCCGTAGGACTTAGAGAAAAGTGTTGGTCGCAGTAGTCGAGTAACGGGGCATACCCTTGTGTCGGGCCATATTGAAACAGACTCGAATCGTTTGCGAGTTGCGACATTATAGATTGAAAAATGGGCATTGGAAAAGACTGTTCGGCAGGTAATCCACCCGCTAATGAAATGGTATTGGGGTCACCTGCCACGGCTAAGATTTCTCGGATATAAGACGGCTGTAGACACTGAAAAGACTGTGTTAATTCCATAATGGCCTCGTGGAATGAGTTAAAAGAGAAGGAGTGCCATCATGCTACTGCGGTTGGTGAAAATTTAATTGTCCATTTGTGCGAACTGATTTGTCGATATATGATCTTGTAATTGTCCATTTATGATGTTCCGCCTATGAACGATCTACAACAATCACGTATTAACGATGTGCTGTTTTACATACACCAAGATATTAGCCAAGCGCTCAGTGCAAAAACATTGGCCGATATAGCGGCGTATTCAGAGCAGCATTTTCATCGTGTCTTCAAACGCGTCGTTGGTGAGTCGGTGCACAGTTATATTCGCCGAACAAGGATGGAGTACGCTGCGAACCAGCTGATGTTTGCCTCGAAATCGAGCATTTTAGACATTGCAAATCGTTGTGGTTTTCAATCGGTATCGTCGTTCAATAAAGCGTTTAAAGCCACTTTTCATATGTCCCCCAGTGCCTGGCGGCATTACGACAACCAAATCAGCGATAAACCTTACCTAAGCGACCCAGAGATCGCTGCTGGCTATCGTATAGTTGCACAGCATCCATTGCCCGAGCCTAAGATCAAAGATGTATCTGAACGACTCGTCGCGTATGTTCGGCACACCGGCTATGATCGCTCGATACGCCGTGCGTGGCTCATTCTCAAAGCGTGGGCCGACACCGAAGGGAGGGTATTTTCAGATCAGCTCGGCTTGCATCACTCTAACCCAGCTTGGGTGGCATTGGACAAGTGTCGTTACGTTGCCTGTTTGGCCATTGATCGGCCTCTAGAAAGACGCTCAATAGTGTGCCAGCTGACGATACCGGCTGGCTTACACGCTATCTTTCGCCTATCAGGAAAGTATGGCGAACTGCTGCCTCAAATCAGTAAAATAGTAGAGCACTGGCTGCCCAAATCAGGCTTCAAACTGCGCTCTACACCAGCTTACGTGTACTACTATAAAAATCATTTTTTGGAAGACGATGAGATCTTTGAATTGGACTTTTACCTGCCTATCAGCTTTTTTTAGGTAATTTATAGCTAGAGTGATTGTTGTTAATCGTCGGTATATGAGCAAAAAGTTGACTCATAGGGGGCGTAATCTTAAGCCAAATTCTAAATAGCAATACGTAGTATCTTTGCGGTTGGAAAGCGAACAAGACCGGATGGATGCGTGTCCATCCGGCGCCTAATAAATATGTGCTCAGCTATTCTTTTGGTAAAGCATAGGGGCCGTTCAGGAGGCCTCGGCTAGGCTGATTGATGGCTAGATTATTAGCTGCTCGGGCCACTGTAGGGGTCTGATCGCTGTACGAGTTAATGATTTGTGTTGCGACGGCATTTATTAAGTTGCCAAGGAGTCCGCCTCCGCCTGAATCCGAGCTTCTTACAGCCGAAGCCCTTGCGTTCCATAAAAGTGCGCCGGTTTTACCGTCTAGTAATGTCATGGATACATCGACGACGGTTTCAGAGGACAGTATCTTGTACTTCTGCCCCCAGTCATTGATTTCTGTGTATAACACGGCGTCAGCGCCAATATGCTCATACAGTTTATCTAACGGTACAAAGTTCATTTCTTCTGGCGTTGGTAAACCGTTTTCTTTTAGAAAAGCATCGATCACAGCGACCGGAAAAACGTAGTATCCCTTTTCTCCAAAAGGTCTACTGATGGTAGACAAATAAATATACGGGGCGTTGACCTCCACTGAATTATTTTTTGGCGGAATAATCAAAATAGATCGAGGCTCTGATGCCAGCAGAGCCTCGTAGTTATATGAGGGAGGTGTAGAACAGCCTGTTAGAAATAAAGTAATCAACACGCTTGATAATAGCGTTAGCGCTTTAAATGACGTCATTATTTTTTCCCCTCAAGACGAGTAAGCATGCCGTCAATCAGCGTGGCTGACTCTGGAAATAGGTTCTTTTCCAGAGTCAATTCTGCTTTTGCCTGTGACATGTTGCCTTTTAGAGCGTACATATATCCTAAGTGAGCATGAATTCCCGGAGCAATGCGCATCCCCATAGACTTACTTTTTTGAATATCTTCTTGCAGGATAGCGATCTGGGTCGCCGAATCTGCACTGCCTGGTTCTAAATACATGCCGTAAAGCATACTCTCGTACTCGCCCCAGTAGAATGTGCTGCGTGGTGCAGAACAACCTACCAAGGCGAATAAAATAATACCCAGTAAAGAGAAACGAGCCTTACTGCTGTTAATGACAGAGGTTGGCTTCATATTATTGTACGGTCCATGTACCATTTTCTAAATCACGAACGACATTGTTAACCGCTTCGGTGATGGCGAAGTTTAAAACTTTTCCGTTTAATGTTGCATCATAACCAGCCGTAGACCCAAAGCCAGCAACTTCTCGATTACTTAATTCGTATTCTCCCGCTGCTTGAGTCGCGTAAACAACTTCTCCTGTCATCACATCTACAATATTCAAACTTACTTTTGCATAAGCGGTTTGGGTTTTTCCTGAGCCTAAAATACCGAAGAGTTGTTTATCACCTGTTACTTTACGGCCGAACTCCGTCACATCGCCCGTTAACGTATAACGCGCACCAGTTAACGACTGGGTGACACCGTTTAACTCTGCTTCACGTTTTAAAATGTTTAAATTCTCTCGATCTACGACCCTGAAGCGATTGGTTTGTTGCAAATGCGTTTTTAGGATTGTTTTTGCTTGGTTGCCAAGCTGATCCGTATTGGTCGAAAACAAACCTTGCATATAGGAAGAGCGATTTTGAAAGTTGCCAACGACCAGTGTTGTTTTAACGCCATTGTAGTCAGTTTTGTAGCTGCTGACTGTTTCAGAAGTGACTGAGTGGTTTGATTGAGTAACAGAGCAGCCGGTTGTTGCTAACAGCAGAACAACAGACACACTAATAACCGATTTTTTTAATGGGCATGAAAAAAGAATGGCCATTTTATACTCCTTGTAAAAATGCAATAGATAGGGCAACTAAAAGTTTGCAAGATTGTATATTCCTTCCTCTACAGTGACCAGCGCCAAATGATGAAGCGGTTGAAACATAAACGTTGGTCAGTATTCTTCAATACTCACTTCGGCGATGACCGCATGCTATGAACAGTCAAAGAAGAGGAGACTGTCATGGCTGTTTCGACGTTAATTTCAATGAGTTTATTTGCTTTAGCCGCCTCGCTTTCCCCAGGTCCAGTCAACTTGGTTGGGGTGATCAGTGGGGCGCGTTTTGGTGTGCGAGTAGGATGTTATTTTGTGACCGGCGCGACGCTTGGGTTCATTGCGCTGTTTCTTTTAATCGGATTTGGGCTACAGCAGATTGTGGGTCTGATTCCGCAATTGATGGAGTATATAAAATGGGCTGGTGTTGCCTTTCTGTTATACGTCAGTTTGCAGTTAATACGGGACTCGGGCGAATTATCTGACCAGGGGAGAACGTCTGCACCGACACCATGGTTAGGCGCAGTTATGCAATGGCTAAACCCGAAAGCTTGGTTGGCATCAATTGCGGGTATCGCGGCGTACACGCATCAGGCCGAAGCCAGTGCCGTTTGGGTCTTTGCAGGTATTTATTTAGTCATTTGCTGGTTATCACTTATGGCTTGGGTGCTGTTAGGTGCTTGGATAAGCGATTGGTTGAGCTCGCCGCGACGTATTCGGGTGTTGAATCGAATGCTTGCTCTGGGATTAGTGCTGAGCTGTTTTGCGATTTTCTATTAGTGGTGACAGGGGGGCGTTCGATATTGCTTCGGTGTTGCGGCGACCCGCTCTTTGAAAGCGCGCTGGAAGTGAGCTTGATCGCTGAACCCAAACTGATTGGCGACTTCTGCAATAGGCACGCCATTTTTGAGTGCAATTTGGCTAAGTTGAATGCGGCGATTGATTCTAAAAGCATGAGGTGTTGTTTGATAATAACGTTTAAATTGTCGAGTTAAGTAACTGTTGCTGAAGCCAAAGCGTGCAGCAACCTTATCAATCGGGTCATCAAGGTCACCATGCTCAATCAAATAGAACGCCACCTTAGCCAGTGTTGGTGGCGCGTTCCGTTCATTAAACTCCCTTGGTAACTGTTTAATATGTTCAAACAGCTGTGTTAGCCAACGGTTCAACGCGACGGATTTTTCGTTAGTCGAGGTATCGGACAGGAGCAGATCGCAGACGTTACGCATTATTTCAGATAACGCTGAGTCTTTAATAACATCTTGCAGTGTAGGCTCCCAAATCGCTTCGTCTTGAATCCCCGCCTCAAACAGTCTTTGAGCCAGCCAATGGCAGTCAATGTGCATCATGTAATACGACCAAGCGGATTCTGGGGCTGGGTTGCAGCAATGTACCTCTTGGGCATTCATAATAACCAAGTCCCCTTCAGCAACCTGATGAAGTCGGTCGCCACAGAGAAAAGAGCTTTGTCCTTTCAAAATAACTCCGATTGACCACTGCTCATGAGAATGCGGAATGTAACGTACCTGATGCCCATCGGCGATATAGCGTAAGTCTATATGCGGAAACTGAGGGTCACGCCAGAAGATAGGTTGAGAGTCATTGGTCATTGTTTGCGTCTGCATGCCAAACTAAGAGAGGTTTTAGTATAACAAGTTTCGATAAACATGAGGCACAGTCGTATTGTCTGAGAGCTCACATTACTTAGGTGAGGCGGGTTATAAGCTGGATTCGCTTTCATCCGCTATCAATTCCTTGATAAATTGGGAAACGCGCTAAGAGCCACCACATTCAAATCATAAGGAGCCAATATGGCATCGCAAACATTAGAGCAACATGAGATTGATTCAGCCCTTATACAACTCAATGCAGACGCTATTCAGAACTGGATTATTGAAGAGGGTAAACTCACAAAAACCTTCAAATTTAAAAACTTCCAACACGCATTTGGTTTTATGACCATGTGTGCCATGTACGCTGAAAAGAAAAATCATCATCCCGAGTGGTCGAACGTCTACAACAAAGTCGCAGTTCAACTGATTACACATGATGTTTCTGGGCTATCAGATAAAGACTTTGATCTTGCTAAGCAGATGGATGTGTTTGCCAGTCGAGCCTGAATAGAGCTGAACATGTCAGTGAGAGGGCTTCTGTCTGGAACATTTTGTTACTCTTTCTCAATCACTATAGGTGTTTATCTAGGGTAAACTTAAATCCAAGTATATTGGAAAGGGGTGCTTTTGATGTTGATAAGCTTTCTGCGTCGCCCGAACAACCTCTCCCAAAAAATGATGCGCGTGATTTTCTCCATCTATCTAGTGGTTACTTTGCTAATCACAAGCGTCCAATTTTTGAGTGAGTACCTGAAAACGCAGGATGCTATTGTCAGTGAATTAGAGCAATTGGAAGCAACCGTACGTGGCCCGATATCGACGAGTTTGTGGCAATACGACCAGAAGCAGTTAGATGAACTCGCCTCTGGGCTTATTCAAATGCCTATCATCGAAGGTGTCGATATCGTCGACCAAAATGAACAAAGCATTCTATCGAAAAGGTTTTACGATCCTGACGCCATACCAGTGTCTGTTTTTGATTCGACAACCCAGCTAAGCTGGACTCTCAATGGCGAAAGCATAGGGCTGGGTTCATTAAAGCTCTACTCATCCTCTGATGTAGTATTTGAGCGGGTATGGTTTGGCTTTGCTTTAATTGCGACGACCGCGATTATCAAAATGACGATCTTATTTTGGCTGTTTATTTGGGCGTTTGATCGTTTTTTAGCTGCGCCTCTAAAAGAGTTGATGTCACAAGTTGATGAGGTGCAATTAAGTCAAAATCTCAGTAAACGCATCCATCTTGAAAATAACGAAGGTAATGAGCTAAACCAACTTCAAGGGCATATGAATCGTATGCTTAGTGCTATGTCGATAGATCGGCAAAACTTGTTAGAAGATGAGCAAGCTAAGCGAGATTGGTTGGAAGTGGCGGTTGCAAAACGCACGGAAGATTTACAGATCCTCAATGAAAAACTTAAGTATCTGGCAACAAGAGACTCACTGACGGATGTATTAAATCGCGGGAGCTTCTTCGAAGCTGCGCAGCAACGGCTGGTTCTTTCTCAGCAAAAAACATCGACAGCCTCTTTTATCCTGCTGGATTTGGATTTCTTTAAGCGTATCAACGATACCTACGGTCATTTTATCGGCGACAAAGTACTGATTCAGTTCACTCAAATATTGCAGAGCTTTTTAAAAGAATCCGATCTGCTGGGCAGAGTAGGTGGCGAAGAGTTCGCCATATTTTTGCCTGATACGAAATTGGACGCCGCTTTCCAGCTCGCTGACGAAATACGCCAAGCGGTCAGTAAGACAACATTGGAAATAGAAGGTAAGACAGTCACTTATACGGTAAGCCTTGGTGTTGAATCATCGGAGCCTGATGATCAACTCATCGATGATCTGTTTAAACGTGCCGATTTGAAGCTCTACGGAGCGAAAGATAAAGGGAGAGATCGTGTTGAAAGATAGCCAATGCAGAATTTTGCCGACTCTTTTGTGCGTTCTGATGATGAGTGTATCGAGTCCTAGTCAAGCCGTGACACTCAAAGTGTGTTACGACCAATGGCCTCCCATGACAATCTTTCCCACAGAAAGTGCACCAGAGCGCGGCATCATTATCGAGATGCTTGAACACATCTATTCCGAAAGAGGCTACACACTTGAATACTATGAAGTGCCTCTTGCGAGAGGTCTTGATATGGTGGCAGAAGGGCTGTGTGACATGTTGCCAGAGTTCTTGTATTCCAAACACGCTGATAAAGGCTTTGTCTATGCAGATGAACCTACTTTTGCCTACGATAGTGCTTTTGTCGTTAGGCAGGGCGATACTTGGCGATATGACGGCATCTCATCGTTAAAAAATAGGCGTGTTGCGACTGGCCCCGGTTGGGACTATAGCTCCATGAGTGAAAACTATCAGAATTATATCGACAACCCAAAAAATGCTCAGCTGGTAGAAGTGATTGCTGGCAATGATGATGTTATTGGTCGAGTATTCCAGATGATCAAAAACAATCGAGTCGACTTATACGCTGATAACGAGCTGGTGCTTCAGTATGTTTTAAATCAACTAGACTTACAGAACTCACTGCAAATCGTCCGTCCCGGCTTAGAGAAAAAACTTGTTGAAATGCCGATCTATTCCACGCAAATACCCACGGGCGAAAGGCAAAAATTGATCGACATTTGGAACCAAGGGCGCTTAGCCATGAAGGGTGAAAAGGAACAAGCGCTTTTTAATAAGTATCGAATACCGGTTGAGTAGGATTAAAAAGTAATGCTCCTCTTCTGGTCACGTGATGGTTTTGTCTCCCGCTTACTGGGTATTTTAATCATCTTTGACCGCTGTGTGATCGGCAACATAAGCACCGCGTTGTCCTATTTCTTGAGCTGGACCGACCGTACTGTCTTTGGATGTTTGTTGTTCCGTAGCAGCATTAATTACCGCACCGAGTATTAAAATATAGGCACTGATGTACAGCCACATCAGCATAATCACAACACCACCGAGTGAACCATACGTTTTGTTATAGCTGGCAAAGTTCGAAACATAAAATGAAAAGCCAATTGACGCAACAATCCATAACACAGTCGCTACAAATGAGCCCAGCGTGACCCATCGCCATTTAGCAATTTTTCGATGGGGCGCGTAACGGTATAGAAGGACTAAAGCGAAGTTAAATGTAAACGCCAAAATAGGCCATGAGATAAGCTTGATCATTAAATCAATGCTGTCTTTCATACCCACTAAATTCAATACGATCGGTAAAATACCAATAATGATCAAAGCAAAAATGGCCACCGAAATAGCACCTACTGAAAACAGAAAGCGCACCAACAGAGCGTTAAATAAAGAACGTTTTTCGTATTCTTGATAACTAATGTTACAGGCGGTGATTAAGGCCTGACTGCCTTTAGAGCTACTCCAAATGGTCAATAGCAAGGTACCAATAGCGCTTAAACTTAAGCTGGCTTGTGAGCTTTGTGCGAAATCTGATACTTGCGATAAAATCAGTTCGCGCGAGCTCTCAGGTAGCAACATGACAAATTGCCCTAAATGTTCACTAATGTCGGTTGGTGAAGCAAAGTAAGTATAGATAGACACCAGTGCCGCAATCGCTGGAAAAATAGCCAGCAGGGCGTAGAATGCTACGCCTGCAGCAATCAGAGATAAATTATCTCGGTCCATTTGATTAAAAATACGTTTCGCAATATCCCACCACCCCTTAATAGGAATATGCCCTGGTTGCTCAGCATACAGTCCTTTTTTAGTTTTACTCATACATAACTTCCCGGTGTTGTTAGTTTTTGAGTAACGACAAATAATAGCCAACTCAAATTAGTGTACGGTCATAAATTTGCTGTTACAGTGCATAAAGATTAACCATGGATGATAAGCGATGCCCACTAACACATCTACCGTTCCTCAAAGCTTTGGCAGCGATGCTTTCTCGTGGTCTTTTTTTCACGATCAGTTCACTCAATTAGTTCACGCAAGCGTGCAATTATTGCCCACGTTGCTGCTAGGTTTAGTCCTGTTTATGATCTGCTATGTCATAGCAGGGCCGATGTCACGCTTACTGATTAAGCCCATCGATTTGATGACCGACAGTAAACTTGTCGTGCTTGTGGCGAGGCGAGCAATCAGTGCTCTTGTTATTCTGTTGGGTGCCTATTTGTTTTTACGTTTAGCAGGGCTTACTGAATTTGCCGTTGCCATCATGAGTGGCACTGGTTTGATTGGTCTAATCCTTGGCTTTGCTTTTAGAGATATCGCAGAGAACTTTATCGCAAGTCTGCTATTAAGCATTCAGCGGCCGTTCAAAATAGACGATGTAATAGAAGTGGATGGCCGGTTAGGTGTGATTAAAAAGGTTACGGCACGAGCGACCACACTGGTTGATTATGACGGTAATCATATTCAAATACCCAATGCGACAGTGTATAAAAATACCATTAAAAACTTAACCGCTAATCCGAGGATGCGAGGTAAAGTAGCAATCGGCATTGGGTATGATAATGATATACGCAGCGCACAAACGCTAGCCTTGGCTATTGCTAATCAGCAAACGGCAGTATTAAGCGACCCCCCTGCGCAAGTACTCATAGACAGCTTGGGCGCATCCACAATCAATTTCAGTTTGTATTTCTGGGTCAACAGCGAACAGCACAGCACGCAAAAAGTTAGTTCGCAGCTCATGAGAGCGTTAGTTAATGAGTTTACCAAGCAAGATATCAGTATGCCGGACGACGCGCGCGAGCGTATTTTGCTTAACATGCCAAACGATGAGCGGACGGATACAGAGTTTCAGCCATCAAAAGTTCCTAAGCATGAGACAGATACGCAAGAACACTCAGATACGCTGAATGATGTGAGTAGTGATACTGATGAGATACGTGAACAAGCGGAACAGTCTCGCGACCCCGAGCAGGGTAAAAATATTATTTAGCTATTCTTAGAACCTAAAAGACAGATTTTTAGGTTCTAAGAATCTTTCTATAGCACTAAAGTTGATTTGCTATAAAGTGACGTTAAATTTCGTTAAACCTATGAGCTGACCTGAATCAGTCTCAACTTGGACCTGCCATTGGCCCACGGCATCTTCAGGGAAATTTACTTTGTGAGTCCATGCTCGGTAGCCTTCCTCTCGGCCACCGGTAATTTTCAAAGGGATCCGATCCACTATTTCTTTATTATGAATCCAGACATGAAATATTTCTTCGTTTAAGCCTCTGGGCGCTTTAACCGCTGTCCAACTATAAAGCCCTTTATCATGCAAAGCATCTGAGCTAATCGTCTTAATGCTATCGGAAGGTTTTAGTTTTTTTATATTCACATCATGAGAGATGGTAATGCCAGTTAAGCGTAACGCTGCGGGCGGTACCCAGCTACGTAACTGCCACAGTCCAACACTTAACACACAGAGCAACAAAATTAAGATTGGAAAACGCCACCACCTAGCGTTGAGCATTAAATTCCCTAAACTTGGCAAGGTGAAGATGACTGCTGTAATTAAGGCTATTTTTACACTCTGGCTTGTGGTCAGGTTCAATAGAATTGGCAATGTGACAGAAAGTACAGAAAATAGAGCGAAGTTATGAAATACAGTGAAAAGCACTTGTTGGCTTGCCAATTTTTTGTAGTAAATCGGATCAACCACTGATATCAGCGCGCAGAGAATAATTAACGAGGTAAAGATGGCTTGAGGGTGGTTCCAAGACGTCACTGCAAGAAAAAAAGGTAAAGCAAAAAATAAACTTTCCTGCTGCACCATTTGTAATGCGAAGCGCATCACATTAGGTGAAACGGTGACACCAAAACGTTTTTTCACTTTATCGCGTAACCAGTTATCAATGATTAGCCATACCCAACTAACTAGTAAGAGAACAGCAATCATCTGTGAAAATGATTCGTTACGTTCGACTAAGACATAACTTGCAACACCACTACTGAATGCTATAACGGCCAATAGACCAGGCCACTGCTGCATCAGTACAATAAATTTTGTGATTAAGTTCTTAACATAGATCATTCAATGAAAGTCCGAGTCAGCCTGTATGATTAATGAACGGACATTATCGGCATGGCATAGGTTAATATCGTTGTCGTTAAATTCTTTGTTATCAATAGTATAACGCCCTCATTTAAGCATGAAGGTGATGGGTAGCTCATGTTAAAGGCGATTTTCGATGCATACCAGTTTTACTCTACTTTTAGAGTGAAAAAACAAAGTAATGATCATGATGACAGTCAATTCGATCAGTATTAAATACTCTTGTAATAGGGCGTGTAAATTCCGATGAACACTTCGATGGGTTTGAGTTGGAAATAGCCGCTCACAATGCGAGCGCTTTTTATTCGGTCTATTCGGAACATCCGCGGGGACTCTCTAAGATGATCCCAAGCCGTGATGTACCAGATTGGCCAATTGAGCAAAATGTACTGCGCTTCAATGACCCGTGTTGTGTGGTCTCCTGAGTCAGACTGGTAATCAATTTCTAAACAGCTTTGCTCTAAAAACGCTTCAGCAATACATTCTGAAAGGGCGTGTTCTGGTGCGATATAGCGAGAAACGATGTTTTCTCCAGCATTACTGCCGATCATGATGCGTTTACGGATATTACTGACGGCACTTCGCTGTTCCTGCGGGAATGCTTGAAACAGCTTTTGTTTAATGGCTTTCAGATTACTGGTCAGTAGCGGGGATTGTAGGGACTCCATAATCGCTAAAGACAAGATTAACTCAACCACTTCATGATGGCTCAATTGCAGGCGATCCACGCCCCATCGGCCATTTAAACGAATGCCTCCACCACGGCCTCTTTCTGATTCAATAGGGTACCCCGCGCGTTTCAGCTCGGCCAGTTCACGCATCAAGGTGCGCTGACTTATGCCCAGTTGCTCACGCAAGTCGGAGGTCTTCCAGTAGGTTTCAGAGCGCAGCAAACCAATCAGTCGATTGCGTCGCTCGGTCCGTTGTTCAAAGCTGGTGTTGATCATGTATCTAATGTGCCATTAAATGGCATAAATAGCCATATACTCCAAATCAGAGGCAACATTTCTTAGGACATGGCAGCCATTCAACGCATTATTCAATGTCGTCATGACGACAAGGAGTTTTAAAACATGAAGCACTATTTCAACCCAATGAGCCGAGCGATTACCACAGACTGGATGCTTAACGAGCTGGATGCTCCGCATGAACAAATTACCATCGACTTTGTGTCGAATGAAAATAACACAGCTGAATTTCGTAAGATTAATCCGATGGGGAAGCTACCAGCATTGGTAGACGGTGATGCGGTGGTTACAGAAGTATCAGCGATTTGCGCGTATCTAGCGGACAAGTTTCCAGAAAAGAATCTTGCGCCTGATGTCGGCTCGGTGGAGCGCGCCGCGTATTATCGTTACCTGTTTTTTGCCTGTAATACCATTGAACCGGCGTTCGCACTTGCCGCTTGCGGATTGGAACACCCTGACCCTGTATCGGCTGGATGGGGTGACATGCCGCGCGTATTGGCGACAATAGAAGACATGACGCCAGAGACAGATTGGGCGCTTGGCGAACAGTTTACGGCCGCTGACGTTGTCTTCGGTGGTTTACTGGACTTTTCCATTACCTTTAAATGGCTGGAACCATCTCCTAAAGTCGCGGCTTATGTGGCGCGCATTCGTCAACGTCCCGCTTACCGAGCAACCCATAGCGCTTTTGACAATGCGTAAATTTCACCCGCTCTAAAACTCCTCAGTATAAAATGGATGGCTCTTCCTGAGAGTTGTCCACTTTTAGGCGCAGGTATTTAAAAAAGTTCAAAGTTAGCTATAAGACTTCTCATCCAGAAGCCACATCTGTTCGCGCAAAGAAAATGGTATCGGTTTATGGCCGATACCATTTAATACTGTTAGGGACGAACAATGATTTTCACAGCGGATTCATTATTGTGAATTAATGTATCGAAGCCTTGGGAGATTAGATCGTCTAACTCTATTCTCTGAGTAATAAAAGGCTCTAAATTAACCTTGCCTTGTTCCACTAATTTAATGGTCTCTGCGTGGTTATTTACGTAAGCAATGGTGCCGCGAATATCCAGTTCTTTCATAACGACACTGTGAACGTTTACGGTCGCAGGGTGACTCCAGATAGAGACAATCACAATGGCCCCTGTAGCTTTTGTACTCTCTACTAAGGTATCTAATACTTTGTTGTTACTGGTACATTCAAAAGCCACATCGACACCACGGTTTTCTGTGATTTTCATGACTTCATCTGTGACGTTAACTTCGGTCGGGTCCAAAATATAGTCCGCTACGCCAGTATCGAGCGCTTTTTCTTTACGCTTAGCACTTAGTTCGGTCAGGATGACAGTAATGCCTTTTGCCTTTAACACGGCGGATAACAGCAAACCAATAGGACCGCCACCGCCAACCAGTGCAATATCACCCGCTTTCGCGTCACTGCGAACAAACGCATGATAGCCAACGGCCAGAGGTTCAATCAAAGCGGCTTGATCCAAAGGGATTGAGTTAGCAATAGGATGAACCCAACGGCGTTTCACTGCGATTTTCTCGGATAAACCGCCACCGCAACCGCCAAGGCCAATAAAGTTCATATTCTTCGATAAGTGATAATTTTCTCCCGGTCCGGTTGGCACATCATCAGCAATAATATAAGGCTCTACTACAACCTGTTGACCGACCTGAATATCTTCAACACCTTCACCCACAGCGTAAACCACCCCTGAAAATTCATGCCCCATGGTGATAGGTGCAGACTCTCCAGAAATAGGATGTGGATGACCACAAGGCGGGATGAAAATTGGCCCTTCCATAAATTCATGTAGATCGGTACCACAGATACCACACCAAGCAACATCAATACCGACTGTACCAGGTTCGACAGTAGGCTCTGGGATATCTTCGATACGAATATCCCCTTTATCGTAAAAACGAGCAGCTTTCATTGAACTTTCCCTGTGTTTAAGTTTGAAAATTAGTGCCTAGATTAAGGGAGGTCAAAGAGATGGATCTCCATGCAACCCTAACTGGTTATAACAGCTTATGGCTCAAGAGTTTTATTGGCTGATAGTCTTATAGACCCAATCTTTACAGTACGTCGAAGCTACTTTCCTATGTTCTAGAGAAAAAGCTGCTCAAAAAAACAGACAAGAAAGTTGACAAAACTTTGTTCTATATATAGAACGTTCAATATATCGAACAACTTTTGAGTCATGTAATGGAAAATCCCAACCTCAACAGTCTTGGTCAGAATCTAAAAACCGTGCGCTTAGCGCAGGGGTTGTCCCTGTCTCAGCTGGCGAGCAATGCAGGTATCGCCAAGTCCAATTTAAGTCGAATAGAGCAAGGCGAAGGCAACCCAACCATTGAAACCATTTGGCGTTTGGCGGTGCAGTTAAATGTACCGTTTGGTGACTTGATTGCGGGCAGTCACGAATTCCTTGGGGAAAATGGCATTCAAGTGAAATTGGTCGATCAAGGCTCGGATGATCCAAGAGTCGATGTGTATTGGATGTCTTGCGCGGCTCACACAATGAAAATGTCGGAAGCGCATACTAATGGCACGACAGAACAACTGACGTTGATCAGTGGTGAGCTCTTCGTTGGTCCAAACGATGCTTTGCAGCAACTCACGGCAGGCGACACCTACACGCTCAATGCAGACCAGCCCCATTGTTACCAAACGCAAGAGAAGGCCGCCACACTGATGCTTGTGATTACGTATCCAAACCAAAAGGACGCATCATGAACACCGCAGCGCACTCACTTTTAAGCAGTCCTTGGAAGCAAGGGGCGAAAGACGCCCTACCTCTGCTTGGCGGCTATATTCCCGTGGCGGTTTCGTTTGGCTTATTTTCGGTGCAGGCTGGCTTTGGCGTATTGGAAACCATTTTGGTGTCAGCGTTTATTTATGCAGGAGCGTCGCAATTTCTATTTGTGGCGATGGTGGTATCCGGTGCACCAGTCTGGCTCGTCATTGTCATGACTCTCCTGATCAACTCACGCCATTTGGTCTACGGGCCTAATATTGCGCCGTATTTGCAAAAGGACGTGCGCTGGCTGCCGTTGATGCACTTATTAACCGATCAAATCTTTGCTTTGACTCTGACGCGTATGCCGCATATGACGCCAAGCGATCGCCTGCGTTGGTACGTGAGTGCGGGCGTGATTGCATGGCTAAGTTGGATCTTAGGCACTGCCTTAGGTGCTATTGCAGGAGATGAGCTGATTGAGCGCTGGCCGTTAATAAGCGAAGTGTTACCTTTCGCGCTGCCAGCTTTATTTTTAGTGATGGTGCTGCCCCGATGCACGGATCGTCGTTGGACGATCACCATGGTCATGGCGACCTGTACGGCCATGTTGTTGAAGCTGTTTGGCTTTCCCAATATCGCCATTCCCGCTGCGGCGATTTGCGGTGCGTTGGCCTATTACGCCATTCAAGTCCGTCCTACCGATAAAGGGGAGCGATCATGAGTGGTCAAACTTGGGTCATTCTTATTAGCATCGCGTTGGGTACCTACTTGATCCGCGCTTTACCTTATCTATGGATGTCACGAAAGCTCAACAAACAATCCGCACAAGGCAAAATTGCTAGTACTCCTATTTGGCTGACGATACTTGGCCCGACCATGATTGCCGCCATGTTTGGCGCGTCCTTAGTGCCAGTTGAACCGTCTCCACTGTCTTGGCTTGCTACCGTGATTGGCTGCGGTGCAACGTATTTAGTGTGGCGACGCACCCGCTCAATGGGTTATCCCATTGTGGCTGGTGTTTTAGTCTTTGGTGCGCTGATCGTGACTTTGGGATAACTTAATGCGGTCGAGTGTCACTGGAGAGCATGCTACCGACTTTGCTTGATCTACTGGAGCGATGAATTATAGTAAACTGGCCTATAAAACGAACTGCTAAGGATGAACATGCGTAGGGCAAAGAGATGGATTTTTTTTATGATTTTCTGCGTAATCCTTGGCCTTTCTGTAGCCCTGTTTTCCGGGCTAAACGACTTTGATGTGAGTGATGACGCTGTCCTGAATCTATCGTTTACGTCTCATCAGAATGTACTGGCCGGTTCCTTGATATTACCCAAGCATACTCGCACGCCACCGATTGCCATCATTGTGCATGGGGATGGCGCGCAAACACGCTTTTCCGATGCCAGCTATTTACCCATGGTGAACCGTTTATTAAAACAGGGGATTGGTGTGTTTAGTTGGGACAAGCCTGGTGTCGGCGAAAGCACTGGGGATTGGTTACAGCAATCCATGCAAGATCGAAGCGATGAGGTGATCGCAGCTTATAATAAGATACATTCCCTGCCGGCGCTAAAAGGCAGTCCGATTGGCTTTATAGGATTTTCTCAGGCGGGCTGGGTCTTACCCATTGTCACCAATGAAATGACGCCTGCGTTTACGGTAATCGTCGGTGGTGCGGTCAATTGGCGTCATCAAGGGGCTTACTTCACCAAGCGTCAGCTGGAAGCGCAAGGAGGGCTGAGTTCCGAGCAAGTGGTCTATCAAGTGGCGGACAATTTGACACAAAACGACGCGACCTTTGCCTCCTCTGATACCCTGAACCCGAGTCTACGGCCCGATATGGATCCGAAGCGTTTTGCGTTTGTCGCGCGCAATTATAACAGTGATGCAACCCCCTACCTTGGCACAATGCAGGGGCCGGTGTTGGCCCTCTGGGGAGCAAACGATCAGAATGTTGACTCAGCCTATAATCATGCGATCTACCAACAAATGCTACAACCGAATAAAAAGCAAAGCGCGATTATTTTACCACAAGCCACTCATGGCTTACTCAACGCAACATGGTTTGATTACCAACTTCCGTCAGAATGGTCTCTCTGGAGCCAAGGGTTGTTTATACTAATGGGGCATCATGCTTATGCTCCTAATGCTTTGGATACGATTGGGGCATGGATAAACAAAGTGGCTCGGATAAAGAGCGTGCTTCCAGAGACTCCTTGAAAGTGTTTGCATTCGCACTGACCGTTTTAAAATGTCCGTGGATATATCTAACGTGTCTCCACATAAGTGTTGAAAAGGGTAGGCCGTTAAGATCAGTCTTTATCAGCACGATTTATTAAAGTTGCAGTAATGGCTTCTTTTAATGGAGTATGTGGCTCAGTGCCAAGTAAGGCGATTAGTTTTTCATTGCTTAGGTGCAGTGGGTGTTGCCAAAGATAGCGCATTTCAAGCAGCTCCTTGTAGGTCGGATTTAACACAGAGGCTGCGCAAATCATCCACCAAGGAAAGGTTTTAATACATGGCCTACTGCCTCGTTGTTGAGCAATGACCTGCGCTGCGGTATTGATCATTTGCTTACCATCATGATCCCAATGACCAGCCATGTGAAAACGAGCAAAATCGGGAAGCTCATGGCGACGCAAGATCAGTTGCATCATGACTTCCGCCACATCTGGAATATAGGCCCATTGATGGCCTATCCTTGGTTCAGCAAGATTAAAGAGACGCTTACTAGTGGCCCCTTTAGGCGCAATCCCTTTTTCAAACCAGCCACTGTTACTGCTTGGGCCAAAAAAGTCACCGCAGCGAACTACAACACAGCGTCCTCCTTGCTGTGCAAACGCTTGTAACTTTTGCTCCATTAATACTCGTATTTGTCCCTTTTTACTGGAGGGTTGTTGGGGGGTGTCTTCTCCAATGTGGGTACCTGCATGCGCATCAAAGTTATATATATTGCCCGGCACGAAAACGCATGCTTGATGATGTCGTGCTGCTTGTAATGTATTCTCCAGCATCGGTATAACAAGCGTCTCCCAGTTACGATACCCCGCAGGATTGACAGCATGCACAATGATCTGACACCCCTGACAGGCGTTGACAACATCCTCTTGGTTTAGCGCATCTCCTTGTTGCCAATCAATTTTGGCGTCTGAGGGTAAACCTGTTAGATCTCGCTTGAGTGCAGTGACTTGCCAGCCTTGCTGTAACAGCCGCTGAGTAATGGCTGAGCCAAAACTGCCCGTTGCGCCTAGTACCAAGGCTCTACTAGCTTCCAAATCATGAGTACCTATTGGGCGTGATGTCGATTGTAGATGTTGTGTAGCAGTCATCTTGTTGCCTTTTTGTAGTGGTCGAATAGGACAACATTAGCTACTCTTTTAGATATATAAAATTGTCTAAAATAGCCTATCGGATATACAAAAATTTATGGATAAAGCCATTAACTGGACGTTATACCACTCCTTTTTAGCCGTTATGGAGCAGGGATCCTTATCTGGCGCCGCCCGAGTCACAGGCTCTACCCAGCCGACCATAGGACGGCATATCACAGAGCTCGAAAAAGCGCTGAATGTGAGCTTGTTTATTCGTACTCAAACAGGGTTTGTACCAACAGATGTTGCCCATGAACTATTGCCCCATGCGCAGCAGATGGCCGCCACTGCCGCATCGATTCAACGCTCGGCGCAGCGGGTTGGAGAGAGCGTAAGTGGCTCCGTTCGAATCAGTGCCAGTGAGGTGGTTGGTGTGGAAATTCTCCCGCCTGTGCTTGCAAAACTCCGGCACACTTATCCAGAGTTAGTGGTTGAATTGGTCGTTTCAGATGCCCCTCATGACCTGCTATACCGAGAAGCAGATATTGCTTTGCGCATGTTTCGACCCACCCAACACGCATTCGTGGTGCGGTTAATCGGTCAACTTGAACTAGGCTTTTATGCCCATCAAACATACCTTAATCAACATTCAGCACCGCGGACTGTCGCAGACCTGAGTCAACACACACTCATAGGTTTCGACACAATGTCCGACTATATTCGCAATCATACAGCGGCTTTTCCAATGGCATTGGACCGTACTCTGTTTCAATATCGTTCAGACAGCAGCCTAGCTCAGCTGGCCATGCTGCGAGCGGGCGTCGGCATTGGTGTTTGTCAAAGAGGCCTGGTTGCTGACGACCCTGAAATCATCCCCGTATTGACTGGCCAGCTCACTCTCTCTCTTGATATGTGGCTTACCATGCACGAAGATCTAAAGCGCAATCGAGTGTGTAAAACGGTGTTTGATTTCTTAGGTGTTGCATTAGCCGCCGACTATTGCCGTTAGTACTGATGTTGAGATAAGGAATGATTAAACCAAAGCGCGAGATGCGAACAAGCAGCTGAATAGTATTAGTGAGTGAGAAAAGGAATCGAGTCAGGCAAATTGATTTACATCTGATTTCGATTGTTTGATGGTTATAGATGTATGGCCTATTAATAAGACTTCGATGTTATCGCGGTGGCCTAACAAAGATTGGAATGAATCGCAGCGAGTGCAATAGACGCTTCTCAAAACGTGCTCTGTGTTCGTCTGAATTACTCTATTGATGTGGTACCTTAGACCATCTATCTAGGGCGCTCTCTAGTAGCGTTAAATTGATGGGCTTACTAACAAAATCGCACATGCCTACGTTGAAACAGCGCTTTTTGTCTTCTTCGAATACGTTTGCCGTGAGTGCGATGATGGGCACATCATGAAAGGCCTCCATCTGTTTGATCTCAGTGGTGGCTTGCAGCCCATCTTTAATGGGCATTTGCATATCCATAAAGATAAGGTCAAAGTGCCCGTCTTTACATAAATTAATGGCTTCTTCACCATCTTGAGCGATGGTGATGGCGTTAACGCCCAATCGCTTAAGAAATCCGTTAAGCACAATTTGATTGGTTTTATTATCCTCGGCGATTAGTACTGATAATTGCGAATAATCAACCTGTTCTGACGCATGGTCATTAGCCTGTATGGGGATGGTTGGCTTTTCGGCTGCGCATTCATTCGTCTCAATAACAAAAAAGAACGTCGATCCTTTTGCAATTTCACTTTCTACTTTGAGTTCAGACCCCATTAAGGTGAGTAATTTGCTGGCAATGGTCAGCCCCAATCCCGTTCCGCCAAATTTTCTCGTAATAGAGGTGTCTGCTTGTGAAAATGCATCAAATAGCTTTTCGATATATTCTTGTTGAATGCCCATCCCTGTATCGATGACGCTGAACGTAATACTAACGCTTTCTTTCTGCCCCTTTACGATTTCTGCAGCCAAGGTGACTTCGCCTTGATCGGTGAACTTGATCGCGTTGCCGAGCAAATTCATGAGTACTTGCTTAATTCTTGTCTCATCACCTGTGAAGATAATGTCTTCCATCTCAAACTGACTCTTGGACGATAATTCAACGCCTTTAGAAACAGCCAGTCCTCTAAATAACAATTCAAGTTCTTTCAGTAACTTACTCAACACTACTGGGCGATGTTCTAGCTCAATTTTATCCGCATCAATCTTACTTAAGGTCAGGATATCATTAATAATCACCAGCAAGCTTTGCCCAGATGAGGTGATAATATCGAGCATTTCTTTTTGCGAGTCGGTCAGAGGTGTATCCGATAATTGTGTTGCCATGCCCAATATACCATTCATTGGTGTACGTATCTCATGGCTCATGTTCGCTAAGAATTCAGATTTTACTTTAGAGGTTCGTGCAGCCGCTTGAGCCTGCGCGCTTAACCGTGAGTTTTCCTCTTCACGTTGTTTAAGTACAGAAATAGAGACTTGAAGGGCGGCAGAACGAAGCAACTCATCATTACTATTATGCATGGAAGGATGCACTTGAGACGCGATGCTCGTACTTTGCGCCATACGAACAATGTTGCCAGAAGCACTGACTTCTTGCTCCACCAAAACAGTTTGCCGATTATTGATATACTCTAAAGGTTTTTTGTTTTCGCCACGGCCTGCCCATGACAAGTCTAGCGCTCTCTCTGGCAGTAAACAGGCATCGTAAATTTCTTTGGCGCTGATGCCTTTTTTCAGAAGAGACGCGGCATCAGAAAATTCCTCGGCGAAGCCCGACGTCCAGTCGAGCAAACACTGCTGATCATCAAACACGGCAAAACTACGACTGAAGGGTCGCAACTCATTCATGCAGCATTCCTTGCTCATTTGTTAATTTTTCCGCCGCCATAGCGGTTCCCAACACGCGTGCACGAATCTTAGCAAACGCCGTTTCGCGCGTGGTTGAGACATCATCGCAAAAAGGTGAAAAGCCACAGTCGTCCGTAGTCCCCAGTTGTCCTAAAGGTATATAGCGAGCTGCGAGTAACACCCGTTGGCAGACTTCTTCAGGTGTTTCAATGGCAGGGTCAATGACATCGATCACACCGATAAATGCTCGTTGATTCGGTTTTAAATAACGTGCCACGATCTTTAAGGCCCGTTCTGGATTGTCTTCCCCCGCCATGGCAATGTAAAAGTTGCCCGCTTTCAGTTCAAATAGACTTGGCAGCAGCTCAGCGTAATCCACATCCGCGCTGTGGGTCGAATCGTGGTCCGCACCAGGGCAAGTATGAATGCCTATTAGTGCCCGTTCCTCTTCACTAAAGCGCACTAGCACTCGATTATTGAGCTCTATAAAAGCGTTTAATAAACCACCGCTTGGGTCCAGTTTCACGGCCAAACGCCCTTCGGTAAAATCAATTTGAACTTTATAAGCGCCAGCCTCAAAACAACCACGAATTTCTCTTTCCTGTTCATCGACTAAGTCATTTAAAAAGTCTTCTCGACTGTAATCCGGCAAGCTTTCTGCTGGGTACAATAAGCTTAGGGCAGAGATAGAAATGATAGACTGTTTGACTGGAAGCTCGGTGAAGCTCTTAGCAACGTTAAACGTTTTGTACGCGTTAAGCATAAAACGGAATGGGCCAGCTGTAAGCCGAGGTAATCGCCGCACATGCCCATCTTTAAAGGGAATTTCGAGACCATCGGGGGCGAGATTTTTAGCCCCTTCTACAGAGTAGGTGACAAAGTTGTGAGTCTTTCGCTGTTCTCCATCACTTAAAATTGGCGAGCCAGTCAATTCAAAGGCGCGTATAGTCTGCTCAATCGCTTCCTCATAAAATGCTTCCATTTCCGCTGAGTCGATCTTACCTTCATCAAACTGCCGCTGCGCCTTCATTAATTCTGGTGATCGAGGGAGGCTTCCGATGGCTTCAGTAGGTAACAACATCATGTTTTACTCTCCTTACAAAGACCTTAATATCCAAGCAACATTCAAACTTTCTTTACAAATAGCAGTGTAGACCATTCTTTTATTATGGAGAAAGAATAAGTCTTCTGGCTGAAACGCACTTTCATTAAGAGGTAGGTGAGTCGTTGATCTTTGTGGACAAGTAGCCCAATAGAATAGCTGTATCATTTTAAACTAAACATGACTTATTCACCGTAGTTCTGAGTCATACGAGAAGTGTTGAACCTTAGAAAGAATGTCGTTTTAAGGGCGCCGCGAACGATTTTTTGTGTTGTGATTAAGCGGAATTATGGGGGGATTCTGCTAAGGGACAGTTTTACGGACCACTACGTTATTGTTCGCGTCTTTCGATTTCCGTATTAGGTCATCCCCCGCAAGCGCTTTAGAAGATTTCGCCAAACGGTCGTATAAAACAACATTTACGGATGCCGCTAAGTTCATGCAGCCGATGGTTGGCACAAACACAACGTGATCGGCAGCATCCACTACACTTTGGGCGATGGTTCCATCTTCTGGGCCGAAGATGTAGAGCGCTTTATCGGGGTGAGAAAACGCGGGTAATGGCGTAGCGCCAGGAATTAAGTCAACGCAGACGATTTGAGTGTCGTCGTCAACGGCATCGCAAAAATTGAGCGCTGCCAAACTATCAAGGTGCAGTAGCGGGATGGCATTATACATCTTTTTCGTGTCGGTGGACATTTTCAGCGCGCGGTTGAAACGCGTCCCTGAGTACAGCACTTTATCAACCTGATAGCAGCCTGCTGCCCGCATGACAGAACCGACATTTTCGGTACTCTTTGGATTGGTTAATCCGATGGTGACAAATTCGGTTCTCATGGCTGTTGTTCTACGTCTGAAAGTTAAAATAGGCGCGCATCATAGCACTTCTAATTGTGTTGCGGCGCATTCTCTTGTTACGCCCTGTTGTCATCAATGCCGTTTAACGTAGCCATTCTTGCGCCGCGTTATTAATGGCGATCAACGCTGGGTTGGAAAGCCGACGCTCTGTAGCGATGGCAAAAAACTGCTCGCGGATCTCTTCAGTGCTGCCAATAATATCCACTTTAAACTGCTCGGAGACTTCTTGAGCAATGGCTGATGGCACAATAAATACGCCAGCACCTGCTTGACCAAAGGCTTTCATCAGCGCGCGGTCGTCAAACTCTCCTGTAATTCTTGGGTGAATACTGTGTTTCTCAAACCACTGCAATAGCTGTGCTTGAATGATGGATTGATCGCTTGGAATCAAAAACGGTGCGCCGACTAAGCAGTGTGGAAACGGTGTTCTATAATGGTCGGCCACTGAAGCTGCAGCCATAAATGACGTCCCACACTCGCCTAAAAAGTGGTTAAAGCCACGCACACCCAAATGTGGTGGAATTTGACCATCCGCAATAATTAAATCGAGTTTATGTAAGGCTAACTCGCCGAGTAGGCTTTCTAGGCTGTTTTCTTTGCATACAAATCGAACTGGGTCATCCAATGACATGGCTGGCTCAAGCAGTCGATAGGCGATGGATTTTGGCACCGAGTCAGCGATACCCACTCGCAGTAATTGTGTTCGATCGGTCGAGGCGGCGCGAACAGATTGCTCTAGCTCACTGCCAAGAGAAAAAATTTCGTCCGCATAGCTGAGTACCATGCGGCCATTATCCGTCAGTTCTAGATTGCGCCCAACCTTTGCAAATAAAGGCTTTCCTAGCTGTTCTTCGAGTAAGCTGATTTGTCCGCTGATGGTTTGTGGTGTGATGTGTAGGTGTTCGCTGGCTTTGCTGATACTGCCTTGTTTTGCTGTGACCCAGAAATAATGCAAATGTTTGAAATTAAGCATACAGCCTCCGACACATCGAAAAAAACTGATTATATTTTTAGATAATTCGATTATATCTTATGGGTTTTTGTTAGTAACGTGAAGTTTCCAACATAACTTATCCAAACATGGGTAAAGGAGAACAAGATGAAAATTAAAGTACAAGCACGTCGTTTTGCGCTTACTAAAAGCTTGAAAGAGTACGTAAAACGTCGCCTTAATTTTGCATTGGATCCCCGTGGAAATGATATTCAACAAGTGACGGTGACACTGTCGGACGTTAATGGACCAAAAGGTGGTGAGGACAAACACTGTCAGGTGCTGGTAAAAATAAGCGGCCAAAATGATGTCGTTGTCAGTGATAAACAAGCGGATATGTACGCGGCAATTGATAAGGTCGCAGGGCGTACAAGTCGAACCGTTTCTAGAAGAATAGAGCGTTTGCAAGGTAAAACGACACGACTCAAAGCGTCATTACATAAAATGAGAGCACCGAAGAAAATGCCGCGCGATATTTATGAAGAGTATGAGAATGAGTACGGCTACTATCGCCACGCATAAACTCCTCTGACGTTGCGCTATAAAAAAACAAATATTGTTATGAAGAGCGTGCCTCAAAAAAGCGCGCTCTTACTTTCTAGATGGCTAACAAAGTACTTTTATTACTCTGCGTTTGGCATAGCAAGAAAGTAGAACTAATTTTTCTCAGCCCCAAGTCGCTCGACAATAATTTAGTTTATTTTATGAAATGGACGCTTATAGTCGAGTCTGGTTGGTCTCTGTAACGTCGTATCTTGGTCGTCAACGCCTGCGTAGAAAGTGCCGTTCTTAATGTAAATGATGTTGTATTCTTCAGGGTAGAAGTCGGCGCCATCGGAGTGCATAGTGCGAGAGTTCATTTCGGTTACGATAGTGCCATCATTTAGCATAATGCCATTTCCAAGCTTGAATTTGATAAGTGCTGTTGGGTTTGGTGCCTCCCGATAGGGCTGGGTGCAGCCAGCATCTATGTAGTTTTTGATGTCTGTGGTGAATTCGCTACGGCTGAAGGATACTGTAACGATATCAAAGTGCGGTGAACCGTCTACAGGCCCGCATGGTTTTCTCTAAGAGCCTTCAAGTTCACTTAGTGTCACAGTAGCGTTATATTCTTTCCCTGTATTGTTACCTTCGTTTTCTATATCGGGATTTTCATAGATGCTTTTGGGATAAGTTTCATGACCTATGCAGCCAGCCATTAGCACCGTAACAAGACGAGCTTTTCCATAGCTATTTTTCCTTACGAGATTGTCTGTTTTTTGAACCCTAATATTATTGTCGCATAAGGCGAATTTCGGCAACATATATACCTCTAATGGAGAAAATGAGAGTCGATTCTCATCTGCTTCCCAAGCAATTGTTACATTGGTTGGCCTTGGTATACTGGCGATAGGCGCATCATCACCAATACTATTGCTTATTTTCTGTTTAAGTCGCATCCCAAAACAAAGCGGGTTTTCTGTTAATATTCTACACCAATTCAAAATAACACAGCTCTGGACACGCTGCTCCAGCATGTTGCTTATCAACAGGAATGAGACATGATTCACCTGCAAAACTACTTTGCCCGTATTAATTATCAAGGGCCAACCACATCAGAGCTTTCTACCTTAAAAGCCATTCACGCGCTGCATCCGGCACATATTCCTTTTGAGAACATTGATGTTCTGCTTGATCGTGGTATTAGTCTGGAGCTCGATAATATCCAGCAAAAATTAATCGATTATCGCCGTGGCGGTTACTGCTTTGAACACAACGCTCTTTTTATGCAGGTGCTCAAACAACTGGGATTTGAAGTCGAATCGTTGATGGCTCGTACTGTTTGGCGACAACCCGATAATATGCCTCTTGGCCCAAGAACCCACCAAGTTCTAAGAGTTCGAGTCGACGGCGAATGGTGGCTAGCAGATGTCGGTTTTGGTGGCATGGTGTTGACTGATCCATTGCGCTTGGACACTGATCAAGCGCAGCAAGGGCAACACGAAGCGTTTCGTTTTAAGGCACACGATCACGGCTGGCTGTTACAAGTTAATATTCAGGATGAGTGGCAAGACCTATACGATATTGGTAGCCAACCTCAGGAGCCGATTGATATTGATGTTGCAAACTGGTTCACTTCGGCGAGTCCCCAATCCAAATTTCGTCACAACCTAATGATGGCGCGGGCTACACCAGACACTCGTTATGCGCTGTTGAATAATCGCCTAACGATCCGTCCACGCAACGGTGTCGCGGAACAACGAGAATTAAATCCTGAGGAATTAGCCGCTGCGTTAGAAGAGTGCTTCGAACTAAAGGTCGAAAGCGAATGGATGCCACTGCTAGAAAGGATTGTTGAAAAAGAAATTGAGGGCAGATGAAAATAGAACCCTGTTCGTCTTCTTGGTCTAGAAAGTGTGTGCCATAAGGTGTTAAAGAATCTGATATTGATGAATAGGATGTTCATCAATATCAGATTCTTTTCATAAAAGTACACGCAACAGTATTAGGTAAACCCCGTTAGAGCCAACATGGTCGGTCACCCCATATATAGGAGTTTATCCATGCTCAGATAAAACCTGCTTTACGATATAGATTCACCACATCTTGAGGGACATTTCCCCCAGCAATGCCCTCTCGCAACGACTCTAAAAAGTCGGCACCAGTGTTAACTTCGTCGTAGCGACCATCGCCAGGCTTTAACATCAGATACGCCTTGGAATCGTAATCATAGGCTAATTTAACGTCTTCGCCATAGCGGCTTTGTAAGCTATTTTCGACCTTTAACAAATCAATGCGCTCTAATGCTTGTCTTACCTGCTGCAGCAATGACTGTGACTTATTCTGAGCTAAAGGCACGCTTTCAATCGAATCACCTATAGAGTGAATTCGTCCTGAGCCTTGATAAGGGGTGCCCGCGGAGAACTCGGCTTCCACATACGTCGCATTCGCCTCTGCCTCTCGCCAATAGTTAGCACTTTGCATCTCAGGCGGCACGTCCCAACTAAGCCCAAAGCCATCATGGCTATCTAACTTATGACCCGCCACCACCACGTCATAACCATTTATGCGCTCGATCTCCCAGTTGTCACGATTGACCTGACGTTCGGATGTTGCTTCGACAGGCGACGTGCTTGTTTCTTCAGCCGTATCATAATACCAAGGCTGCTGTGCGTTATTCTTTCGCTCTTGCTCAAAGTACCTAAACTCTTGTATGGGGTCGCGATCTTGTTTCGGTGTTGTTGGAAACCCCGTATTAGGCGATTGAGTATAGAGTGATCTATTGATTTGCATGGTCACACCTCGTTTTGTAGTGAATGAAACCAGCAAGATTTAGACCAAGCCTAAAAAACATTATAAAACAAAGGGATAAGGTCGAAAATAGAGTGTTGGCGGCAAAAAATCGCCAATTAAATAGGAGCTTATTGCCCGGTAACAATGATCAACAGGTCTGCGTGGTGAAATTGTGAAATTGTGAAATTTGAAATTGGGGTCTGAAATTGTGAAATTGGGGTCAGATGAAAATAGAACAATGATTGTCTTCTTGACCTAGCAAGCGTTTGTCACTATCAGGTAAAAGTGCATGCATGGGTGTTTATGACCAACCATGTACATTTACTTGTAACGCCGATGATAGAAGGCGGTGTATCGAAGATGATGCAAGCACTGGGTCGCCGCTATGTCCGTTATTTCAACCATATCTACCAAAGAACGGGCACATTGTGGAAGGGCGCTTTAAGTCTTGTGTCATAAGCGCTGAGGAGTACTTCTTTATTTGTCAGCGCTATATCGAATTGAATCCCGTAAGAGCCAACGTGGTCGCTCACCTCATCGACTACAAATGGTCGAGCTACCGATTTCATGCACAAGAGTCACTGGACCTACAAAGTGAACTCTGGCAGCCACACGAGCTCTATCTCGAACTGGGCCAACAGCAAAGAACCAGAGCGAAGCGTTACCAAGCATTATTCAAATACCATATTCCCGACGAAGAGCTTGGACGTATTCGATCCGCTACGCATTCCGATATGGTGTTGGGGAGTGACAGATTTAAAGGAGAGATCGAGGCGTTTACTGGGAGGCGAGTGACACCAAAGAAGCGAGGTAGAAAACCGAGTCAGATGGAGTGATTTTCATCTGACCTCAATTATTCTATTTCAATTAACAATGCTATACGTAATGTACTCACTATCTTAGCCCCGTCCGAAATAATTGGTTGGCTAATACCCTTAAGCTTTATTCTTGTCACGTTTCATACGTTCAACCATGTCTTTGCCGGATTGAATATGCTTTTTTCTATAAGTGATAAATGATTTATACATTTCAGAATTGACCAGCATTATTGAAAAAATACAAACTAAAACACTCATTCCAGCTGCAATAAGGTTTTTCCACCCAATAGCATCGTAATAATATATATGTCCCACTACAGCAGCTATTGCAAAGGCTACAAAAAGAGTAGTAATAATATATCTGGAGTAGTGAATGCCCAACATAGAGATTGATATAGACAGCCCTAGAGCTATTAATGTAAAAGTTGAGTACATTGAGATCACTGTAAATTCTGCTGGGCTCATGTAGCGTCCAAGGCTGCCTAATGGTGTCGACATGGATAAAACAGCAAGGAAAAATAGCCCTAGAGAGGCTATAGCTGACTGCCAGTTTGGGAATGGTTTAGAATATCTAGGGTCTCTCATTGATGGACTCCTGCTATAAGTGTTGACTACATTCAGCTAAAAGTACTTTGAGCTAAGCATTCTCTATTTTCAAACTACCACCAAGCTGATTCCCCGATATCATGTGCTTTGCCACATGTGGATGAATTGGTGTTAGGCCAGACTTAATGCCAAAGGGCTTAAATACGGTGTCAATCATCGACTGGGCTTGGTTGCCTTTGTCTTGCTCAATATCTGTTAGCGTACGACGACTCACTCCGACAAACTCTGCATAGCGAGTTTGAGAAAAGCCCAAGACCTCTTTACGTAGCTTTTTAAGCATTTGTCCTTGACTGATTTCGCCTAATAAATGCTGTTGTAGCAGTTGCACCAATAACGCTTGTCGTTCGGCAGGTGTCATACTCATAAAAGCCCCCAGCGAGTCAGTTTCGTTTCCAGCCATTCGATTTGAATGACGCTCAAAATGCGTTCTGCAACGCCGCGTTCAGTCAACCTATCTTGCAGCCCCACGAGCTTTTGAGCGGTGTTTTGCAGTGCCGAAAATGAAATATCACTAGGGCAAAGGTCTTCTAATTCTTCCGTGATGGCGTGCCAGCGGTATTCGCCGCCTTCCTCAAAAGGTGAGCCCCATTTGGTGGTACGTGTCACGCCTTCTGGGTCAACTTTCATCGGCGCAAAGTCATAGATAGGTGACAGCCAAATATCATTCGGGCGTTTCAGTAAAGCGGTATTGCGACCATGATTATCTGTGTTGCCAAAAGCAATGTTCAATAAGTCGCGAGCCAGCCATTCACAAACAAAACGCTGTTGGTCAAATGTCGCAGAGCGTTTGGCAAGCAAAGCACAGACTGAGTGCAACACCTCAAAATGATTCAAATAACTGCCAGCCGGCTTGTGTAGCACGGAGAATATTGACTCTAAGCCATAGCGCTCCCAAGCCGAACCATTCCATTGTGTATCAAAGCGAGGTAACCAAAGGGAAGGGTAGCGATCTCCTTCAATTAGGCGCATACCTTCTGTATTGATGGTGTTAAAGCCCATGACTGTTAGCTCTTGGTAAAAGTGGTACTCAGCGCGCAAGATATCGCAATCATCTTGTGTGCGGTGCTTTCCTCTGGGAAATTTTACCAAGTAATGGGCATCGGCCATCGTATGTTGGTCTTGGAAGGTATCAATCCATACTTCTTCGTTATTAGAGCAGCGCAACAACAACTTAGGTGCTTCGCCACCTGCTCCCGTAGCACCACCACTAATGGCACCCATTTCCTGAGCATAGGCTAAAAAGTCAGAATCCCGCTCGACCACATCTTTCACGGCAAACTTTCGTAAATGAAGAGTCGAGCTTTCTGGTAACTTAGGTAAAGATTCCTTAACTCTTAAATTACCTACCGGTGCAATGGTGCCTTTTTCTAATAGTTCAGAGTCCAATTCGCCTGATGAGAGGCCCACTAACCCCCAAGCATCCACCAAATAGCGGCGTGCAGCCCCTGCTGGAACGATATCGTCCAAGAAGCCAAACCAGCGATCTGCTTCATGTTCAATCATCACTTGCACAGGAAGCATTAGCCCACAAGCATGTTCATCATCGTAGTCAAGCCACTCAATGGAATAATCCATCTCATAGCCAAGGCTACATCGACTAGCATTGCCTTTCTCTGGCTCAGCCATATTGATGATAGCGATATCACGCCACTGTTGGTTGAATAGTGCTTGGATAGTAAGGGATTTCATAAAACACCTAAATGAGCAGTATGCTGCTCATTTTAGACGCTTTGAGTTATTTGTGGGAAATATATTTCTCAAAATTCTCTGAAATACTCATTTGTGAGAGATATATTGCTCAATATAATTGAAATTGGTGAAATTGGTGAAATTGGTGAAATTGGTGAAATTGGTGAAATTTGAAATTGGGGTCAGATGAAAATAGAACAATGATCCCCTTCTTGACCTAGAAAGCGTTTGTCATAAGATGTTAATTAACCTGATACGAATAGGATGTTCATATCAGCGTCTTTTCCGTAAAGCTAATTTCAAAGGAGTGAAATATGGCCAGGCTTCCCCGTCTTTGTCCTATTGGTATCCCTCAACACATCATCCAGCGTGGCAATAACCGCCAAGTGTGTTTTGCCAGAGAAGATGATTTTATTACCTACACACATTGGTTAACCGAGTATGCTGAACAGTTTCAGGTGAAAGTCCATGCATGGGTGTTTATGACCAATCATGTACATTTACTGGCGACGCCCATGATACAAAATGGAATTTCGTTGATGATGCAGGCGCTTGGTCGCCGCTATGTGCGCTACTTCAATTACACCTATCAACGTACTGGTACATTGTGGGAAGGGCGCTTTAAGTCCTGTGTCATTTGTGCGGAGGAGTACTTTTTTATATGTCAGAGCTATATAGAACTAAACCCCGTCAGAGCCAACATGGTCGCTCATCCCATCGACTACAAATGGTCGAGCTACCAATTTCATGCCCAAGAATCACTCGAACTGCAAAGTGGCCTTTGGCAACCACACGAGCTTTATCTCAAACTTAGCCGTCAGCAACGAACGCGAGCGAAGCGTTACCAAGCACTATTCAAATATCATATACCAGAAGAAGAGCTCGGACGTATTCGTAATGCCACCCAATCCGATATGGCGTTGGGGGATGATCGCTTCAAAGAAGAGATCAAGGCGCTAACGGGAAGGCGAGTGACACCAAAGAAGCGTGGAAGAAAGCCGAGTCAGATGGATTAAATTTTCATCTGACCCCAATAATTCAGGAATTAATTTTCATCTGACCCTGATGTATCCCTAGAAGAACTCGGACGTATTCGCAATGCCACCCAATCTGATATAGCGTTGGGAAACGCACGTTTTAAAGACGAGATTGAGCAGCTAACAGGTAGGCGAGTGACGTCCAGAAAGCGAGGTAGAAAACCGAGTCAGATGAATCAGATGGATTAATTTTCATCTGCCCTAAATTGTTATAATTACTGTTAATTCTGTTAAGTTATTTCAATATCTAAGAAATATATTTTACGAAAAAATTATAGAATTTAATTCTTTTATGCATATTTTAGAGGGAACGATGAATGTTTCTTAATGTAAGCTGATGAGCTTAATTTTAGAGAGGTTTAAGTATGGAAGCTAACGAGCTAGTATCTGATTCATTTATTGAGAAGTTAAGATATCCAACTTTTGAAAATAACAAGGATCTAATTAGGTCTTTGGGTGATGTGCTGGGTATTCCAGCATCAATAACAGATACAGTGTCAAATCAAGAAAAATGTGCATCAGCCATGTCTGGTGTAATTATGTATCGACAGCTAAATCGCATTGAAAAGATGGAGGTAATGAGGTTAATTCGCTCAATTGAAAGTAAAAAGCTTGTGGAAAAGCTAATAGAAAAGGTTACTGATGTCATTGTTCAACCTAAATGGGGTTTATGGTCTTTATCTAATGAAGAGCTACAAGATCTTATTGACTTCCACTCAGAGTTTGGCGAATGGTCAAATCTTTTAGGCGTAAACCCAGGTGCATATGGTGTTGCTGCTAGTGGTTGGGGGTTAATAAAAAAAACTCGTGCAGGTATGACTGGAGCTGCCTTGAGATCTAATAAAGTGGGATTGATTGTAAGTGTTGCTTTAATGGGGATTAGTCTTATATCTGCAGATCAACTTAAACGTAGTTCTATTGAAAGAGAGAGAAGGCGTATTTACGCTAAATAAATGATGAAATACTACTTTATTTATGTGATATCTTATTTTTCATTATCTATATTGAGTATTTTTATTAATGAATTGCTTAGTTTTCCACCAGGAGTGTCTCCAAATATTTTTGTTCAGATAGGCTGCGTGGCTTTTTTCATTAAGAAAGTTTATAATATAGAAAGACTCAAATATACTAAAATAATACTGCTTCCATTGTTTTTTTCAGGTACAGCTATTGTTTTTTTATATTTCATGGAGATTTTTTTTCTCGAATGGAGGCAGGCAGGAAAAGAGATCACCCCGTTTGTTTTGACGGTGGTTTTCTTAGTTAACTATTTTGTTGGTATAGTTACAACACTTTATATTTCTAGTTCCAAAAAGATCATCCAATAAGGTTAGGATGGATTAATTTTCATCTGACCCCAATTGTTTTATTGAAGAGATAGTATCTTTTAACTAGCATTGTCATTGAGAGCTTCGGATATCCCTGCTTAGGCAGCCCACCGAAGACATACGAAGTAGAAAGCCATGCTCAGCATGGCTTTTGTCGTTTGAGGTTTAATTTTCATCTGACCCCAATTGTTCCACATTATCCAACGTGGCAATAACCGCCAAGTGTGTTTTGCCAGTGAAGATGGCTTCATCGCTTATGCGCACTGGTTAACAGAATATGCCCATCAGTATCAGGTGAAAGTCCATGCATGGGTGTTTATGACCAATCATGTACATTTACTGGCGACGCCCATGATGAAAAATGGCATTTCGTTGATGATGCAGGCACTTGGTCGCCGTTATGTGCGCTACTTCAATTACACCTATCAACGTACTGGTACATTGTGGGAAGGGCGCTTTAAGTCCTGTGTCATTTGTGCGGAGGAATATTTCTTTATTTGTCAGCGTTACATCGAACTCAACCCAGTCAGAGCCAATATGGTCTCCCATCCAGCTGAATACAAATAGTCGAGTTATCTCTTCCATGCACAAAAGTCACTCGAATTGCAAAGTGGCCTTTGGCAACCGCACGAGCTTTACCTCAAACTTAGTCTTCAGCAACGAACGCGAGCGAAGCGTTACCAAGCACTATTCAAATACCATATTCCCGACGAAGAGCTTGGACGTATTCGATCCGCCACGCATTCCGATATGGCATTGGGAAACGCACGTTTTAAAGACGAGATCGAACAGCTAACAGGTAGGCGAGTGACGCTCAGAAAGAGAGGTAGAAAACCGAGTCAGATGGATTAATGTTCATCTACCCCCAATTGTTCCAATTGTCCGTTCTCTATTTAATCAGTGGCCATTGGGTTGGATCATATACTGCTTCCTTAGAGGCTTTATCATTAGATAATGGCTGGTCACTGCATGAGCGTTCTCGTCGTTCTAGTAAACGCGCTGGAGTTTTCGCATCACCTAACTGAAATACACGGTATACACCACAGTCCCCAGCTCCTCTGGATAAACTTGTAATGGCAAGTTGGTGCAAGGCTTTATGATAGTGTAAACGGCCAATGACTTTTTTTGGATCATCTGTGCTATTTGGGTCGCCAAGCTCGAGCTTACGTACATAGTGGTCATCTGCTTGGTAGGTGTATAGGGTGTACGTCGGCTGGTAGGCTCCTGGGACACACATGACGGTTACTAGCTGCCCTTGCTGTTCTAGATCATAGGTCTCTACATCCGCTACGTAATCGCATTCTCGATCCCAACGTAATATCTTTTTCCATTGCCATTGGCTATTGCTCCAACTGTCTGGGCCAGACCAGATGTCATGATCGTAATCTTTTAGTAAGTCGAGTTGGTGGGTATCTGTCTGCGCACAGGCAGACATAGCGATGGCGCATACTAATAATAAAGGACTAAAAGGCTGTTTCATTGCGAGCTCCCGTTTAAGCAGCAGAGGCTAATAGGATAATTTCAAAGTCTTCTGCATAGTTAGCAATCGTTTGAAATATACTGCTCAAAAGAATGGTTTTACCGGTCGATCATGAAATTGGGGGCAGATGAAAATAGAGCATAAGTTAGATAGCCAAGTTTTCCGTCCTAACCTTACCAAGGGTTAGGACGGATTCATTCTATAGGTGACTCAATTCTTCAATGTCCCTAATCACAGCGCCATTCTTCAGTGACTTTATGCTTTAGATAAGCATCAATCTTAGTGTAAAGATCAATATTAGAGCGAGATACTGAATACTCAAATTGTAGTGACTCGATAGGAAGGCTGCGCTTGCACTGAATGTAGTTATTTGTATTGAAGAGATAGTGACTGCAAAACCCCCAGTGAGTTCTCGATTGATCTGGCTGTATTTCATAGGCCTCCCAGAAATCATTGGGATCGGTTTGATAGCCGACTAACTGGGGATTCGGCTTAGAAAAGAAAGAATCGTATTGGCTTGGTGCTGGGATACTATTAGATAATGGTTTTTGACGAGTGATTGTTACGTGTAGCGGCGCATAACGTATAGCGCTTCCTGAGCCAAATTGACCTTGGTATTCAGGAATGACTTGTTGAATAATTTCAGCGTCGATAGACATGGCTTCATAAATAACAGGAGCGCTATCATAGTCGTTCAGGTTCTGTGATCCAGCCCCCAAATTCAGCATCAATTGATTGGGAATACAAATTTCCGTATCACCGATCTGCTTAACATCGCTATTACCGGTACAAGCAATCAAACTGGTACTGAGGGCCAAAATTAGAGGTATTCTTGATATTGCGTTCATTCTAATTGACCTGTTCTCTTAGATATCCCTCAGACGAGTCGCAGTCGTGACAATATAAATCACCATACAATTTAAACTCCCACTCATCCGGTACCCTAGACAAAAACGTTCCGCCATATATGTCAGGAGTCATGTAAAATTCTGCAAAGGCTTCATGATGGTAATCGGCTATTTGTGCCATGCTAAGCAATCCAGGCTGGCGACCATAATTGTTTCTTATATCGTTTTTGACATACTCCGCATGAGCATTGGCGACCGCTAAACCAATTTTTTTAATCTCCTCTCTCATCTCGCCGAAGGTGCCATTAAATCCAGCTTTTTGTAGTCCAACTGATAAATTGACAACTGTGGTTCGCGCCATGGTTTCCCAGTAGGCAAACCCCTTACGATCCCAGTAGGCCTGATCTCCTGTATTGATGGCGCGCTTAAGATCATCTGCTGACTTGCACCACAAAGCGTAGCCGATACGCGCGATCGGATCTTTCTTTTGCTGGCGACTGTACCAGAATTTATCTAAGTCTTGATTGGCAAGGTATGATCGCTCTTGAGCAGTGATCGATAAGTCCATAATCTATCCTTTAAATCCATTTAATTATTTGAGTGTAGCAAACTAGGTAACTTTACTAATAGAGTTCAAATCCACCTTTACTAATAGTTTGCAAGCTTAGGCTGCTGCTTTAAGAAATCGTGGGCAGATGAAAATAGAATCATGTTTGCCTTCTTGACCTAGCAAGCGTTTGTCATAAGATGTTAACTAATTTGATATTGATGAATAGGATGTTCATCAATATCAGCTTCTTTTCAGTAGAGCTTATTTCAAAGGAGTGAAATATGGCTAGGCTTCTTCGACTTTGTCCTATTGGTATCCCACAACACATTATCCAACGTGGCAATAACCGCCAAGTGTGTTTTGCCAGTGAAGATAACTTCATCGCTTATGCGCACTGGTTAACAGAATATGCCCATCAGTATCAGGTAAAAGTGCATGCATGGGTCTTTATGACCAACCATGTACATTTACTTGCAACGCCGATGATAGAGGGCGGAATATCTAAGATGATGCAAGCACTGGGTCGCCGCTATGTGCGCTACTTCAATTACACCTATCAACGTACTGGTACATTATGGGAAGGGCGTTTTAAGTCTTGCGTCATAAGCGCTGAGGAGTACTTTTTTATCTGTCAGCGCTATATCGAGCTCAACCCAGTCAGAGCCAATATGGTCTCCCATCCAGCCGACTAAAAATGGTCGAGCTACCGATTTCATGCCCAAGAATCACTCGAATTGCAAAGTGGCCTTTGGCAATCGCACGAGCTTTACCTCAAACCAAGCACTATTCAAATATCATATACCAGAAGAAAAGCTCGGACGTCTTCGCAATGCCACCCAATCCGATATGGCGTTGGGGAATGACAGATTTAAAGGTGAGATTGAGGTTTTAACAGGGAGGCGAGTGACACCAAGGAAGCGTGGAAGAAAGCCGAGTCAGATGGGGTAAATTTTCATCTGACCCCAATTGTTTTCAATTGTTTTCAGAGGCGCTAACGGGAAGGCGAGTGACGCCAAAGAAGCGTGGAAGAAAGCCGAGTCAGATGGATTAAATTTTCATCTGACCCCAATTCTTCGCATTCAGATATGGCATTGGGAAACGCACGTTTTAAAGACGAGATTGAGCAGTTAACAGGTAGGCGAGTGACGTCCAGAAAGCGAGGTAGAAAACCGAGTCAGGTTTAATTTTCATCTGACCCCAATTGTTTAAATTATTGATCGCTAAGAGCTATGAACGTTCCCTTCTTATTCTAACATTATGATCTATATTGAAATTTTGTGGGGATACCTCAGCATCTGACCCCAATTGTTCTCAAAGGCACCATGATTGCTCAGCAATATATGATGAACGGCAATGTCCCTGAGTATCTACAACCTTTATTAGATGAAACGGTTGCAGCCTATCGGCAGCGTTTAATGGATATAAGCTGGTTCATACTCTAAAGAGCACGCGTGAAAGAGCTAAATGAAAACATTGCTCGGCAGGCAAATCTTGAAGATAAATGTACCGGAAGGTTCTGGGAAGGGCGTTTCAAATCCCAAGCGCTACTCGACGAAGCTGCACTGATCGCCTGCATGGCGTATGTCGATCTCAATCCAGTAAGAGCCAAGATTGATCAAGCACCTGAAACCTCAGCCTATACCAGTATCAAAAAACGCATCAAGGCTGCCAAACGCAACCAGCAACCCAAAACGCTTTACCCCTTTATCGGCAATCCAAGAGAAAATCAGCCAAAAGGACTTCCCTTCAAACTTGAAGACTATCTTGAACTGGTCGATCTCACAGGCCGCATTGTGCGCCAAGATAAACGCGGTAGTATCGACTTGTCCTTAGCGCCCATCCTCCAGCGACTTAACATTCCTTCTGAAAACTGGCTTACCATCGCGATTGAGTTTGAGAAACATACCTATGCTGCAGTTGGCACAGAGCTGATCCTATCTAACTACTACCAGAATGCAGGCTACAAACGTCGACCGAAAATAGGCAAAACGAAACAGCTACTCGCTTAGTAATCTCTCACTTTCTTCTCATCCAGTATTGCCTGACTTGGCAAGAATTCGCCATGTCTAAGAAATGCTAAATTCCTATAAATTCTAAGATATTGAAGGTGAAGAAGCAGAAAAAGCCAGTTTTAGATGAAACTGGCTCATTCCTTGTAGATGAATGCTGAATCACTTTTTATAGTGGGTGGCCTGTTAAGCATTTTGTTAAGCATTTCGCAATTGTTTTACTCGATAAATTCCTACTTATTCTTTGGATTTTCCAAAGTCTTCAGAAGGGTATAAGTAATCGTTGTAATCAATTTTAGGTATTGAAACTGATTTTGGATACTGCACCTTTCCTTTTGATATAGAGGCTAACGCTAGGCTTACCTCTTCAGATCGGCTAAGCGAAATATCTCCAGATCTCTTCCAATGTTCTTTCAAGTAATTGAGTAATACTTCACTGTGATTAGATTTTGCCTTTATTGATAGTATAAATATGGCAGTTAATGCTATTAATAAAAGACTCAAAATTACTTTTGGAATTTCAAATTCATTATTTAAGTTTGATGTCTCTATTAAACCTGAATTTATTATGATAGATGATAATGAAACTCCAGACATGAAGAATAAGATTGTATTTATGGATAATAATGATCTTTGAATCATTGCTGTTGATGAGTCGCTAGGTGTAATGATGTTTTCTAGGGTTTCTGCTGTCTTTGAAAATATTTTTTTACCGGTTAGTTTTTGGTATTTTTTTAATAGATTTAGAAATATGGTTGTCTGTTTTAAAAAAAACAATTCATTAAATAGGCTTACTTTTAAGTTCAACTTAATTGCTCTTGAAGTGATTTGTATGAAGTCCTCTCCAATACATTCAGAAAGATATGAAATGCTATTTCTTTCCTCAGATAGCCTGACGAATAAGTCAGTCTCTCTAGATGATTTTTTTATCAATTGTGATGCTCTATAATTGCCTGCGTCAGTAGTAATGGTAATTGACTTCGCAACTAAAAACTCAAAAAACTGCTTGTGAGGGAACCTTAAGTTTGAGGCTCCACCTGCAGCATCTGAAACAAGAAGTCCTGCACTACATATTTCAGACGTAATTGCATCAATTCGATCAGATTGGGATTCGGTTTCATATCGTTTTTCAAATCTAATAATAGTATCGGAGATTTCAGGAGAAACTCCATCGGACTTCCCTATAGTTATAATTGAAGGGTATATGTCTTTTACCATTTCAGATATTTCTGACCTTGGTATAGTGTTTTTATAACTAAGACCGGACATTCTCCAGGCGACACAAATTGTAAGTAGTTCTAGTAGTTGTTTAGGAAGTAATAGGTATCTTGAATCTTTAGGTGAGTCTCGCAAATCCCTATCTTGCGTTAGTTCTTTGTCTTTTCTTGAAAAGACGGCTTGTATGTACATTTCTAACAGTCTTGCGCGTGTCAGATAGGCGTTTTTCTGTTGTAGCTCTTGAATATTAGGCCAAATAGTCGCTACTACTGGAAGCATTGAGGGCCTACTTATTATATCTAAGAAGTCTTTATTGTTATGTGTAGAGGCAATAATTCCATCTCGTATAGACTCTTCATAGCTTCTGCAAGCCTTCTCGATTTGGATTATGTCTAGTTTTTGAATATTCCAAACCTCTGTATGGAGGTCACCAACGTTTACTCTATTGATTTGATTACGTAGAGTTCTGTTAAGTTCACTTTGATCTAAAAAGAAGTTTGGTCTACCTGTAAATATTAGTTTATTGTTCGGATAAGCAAATTTCCATAATGCATTAAAATGCTGGTGTCTATAGTATGCTTTCCCTGCATTTCTAAGTTCATCAAAGCCCTCGAAAATTAAAAGAGCTCCTCCTGACTTAATTAGATTCATAATTTGAGTTGGATCAAGTCGATAACGGGTACACCAAGATGAAATGAAGCTGATCGGATCATTTTCAGATGGGCTTTGTCCACGTAATTCAATCAATAGGGGGATTCGTTCGCCAATTTCACCTGTTTTTAGAAAATTGTAAGCCCAGTCAACACATACTTTCAGTAGGGCAGTACTTTTTCCTTGTCCATATTCTCCGGTGATTGCTAAATGTTTATTGCCGGTTTCAGATAGCCAGCTTTCAATAGCAGTTTGTAATTTTATTACCTTGGAGCTTTCATTTAATCCTTTGATATATAACTCAACGAATGAATTACTTAATGTCGCGGATGTACCGCCTATATGTGTTTTCTCGAAAGTTGATATTAATGATTTTGCATACCATGTTAAATTTAATGCTTCTAGAAGCATTCTTCTTGATGAGTATATATCCACCTCAAAGTCATAGATTTTTACTTTCTCTAACTCTTTTGTTTCCCCTTTTTCTGATTGGTAGATGGCAAAAAATTTTTTGACATCTAGCTCTTTTAATTCTGTGTGTATGGTATCTATTCTAGATTTTATTGATTCTATATTTGGGGTTTCTTCAAATAAAAAAGCAATTGCGATAGAAGGTTTATCTAATGACAATCCATATATTTCCCCAATCCATAATTTGCCATTATCTCGCCAGCCATTTTTCTGAAATTCGAGCTCTCGTATACATGAAACTAACATGTCTTTCAGAAGGTCTCTTGTTTCAATTGATCTTGGTTGAGGTGTGAAATCATTTTCCCAACTTGAAAAGTAATCACTAGCAATAGGGTCTTTTTCTTTTTTAGATATCAAGCGGATTTGCTCAGAAGTAAGCGCGAATATACTATTATCTAAATTTTCTTCAGCTAGATTTACTTCGGAAACACGAGAAGGTGCTTCCCAATTTTTAATTGCAGACTTTCCAAACTTATAAATATAATACATTGCTAATAAGGAAAGCGGGAGAACTATATAGTCAGGAGCACCAGCATTAATTTTTCCATACCCCAAAGCCTCAGATATGGTAGACATTATTGCAGTCGGCAAACTAGAAGAAATCGAAGATACAGAAAATACAAAACAAGTTAGTAAAGTTGTAACTATAGTTAGTGCGAAACGCCCTTTGGATATTTTTTGCTTCCATCTAAACCAAAATAAGACTAGAAGCAATAGTAAAAAGCAGCCTGCTATGGAAAGAGGTATTATCATTTACATTCCTTTGATATGTATTAAAGCTATAAAAACTAATTTCAAAAAAGTAACTCTTAGAGCAAAGGCGCCTAATGCGCCTCGTCCCAGTTATCCCCAACCCCAGCTTCCACCAATAGAGGCACGTCGATCTCGCTGCTATTCTGCATAATCTCGACGATTTTCTCTTGCGCGGCATCAAGGTCTTTCTCGGCGACTTCGAAGATGAGTTCATCGTGTACTTGCATGATCATTTTCACGTCGAGGTCGGTGTCGGCGAGCCAGTTGTGCATGTTGATCATGGCGCGTTTGATGATATCGGCGGCAGAGCCTTGCATCGGAGCGTTGATGGCGGTGCGTTCGGCGGCTTGGCGCATCATGGCGTTTTTCGCTTTGATCTCGGGGAGGTACAAGCGACGGCCAAAGATGGTTTCGACGTAGCCTTGCTCTTTGGCGCTCTCACGGGTGTTGTCCATGTAAGTACGCACGCCCGGGTAGCGTTCGAAGTAGCGCTGTACGTATTTCTGCGCCTCTGGACGACCGATGCCGAGCTGCTTGGCGAGGCCAAAGGCTGACATGCCGTAGATCAGGCCGAAGTTGATGGCTTTGGCGCGGCGGCGTTGTTCGGTGGTGACTTCTTCCGCGGTGGTGTCGAAGACTTCCGCGGCCGTCGCCTTGTGCACATCCAAGTCGTTGGCGAAGGCGTCTAATAGTCCCCTATCTTGTGATAGGTGGGCCATGATGCGTAGCTCGATCTGCGAGTAGTCGGCAGCCAGTAGCTTGTAGCCTTCGGGTGCAACGAACGCTTGGCGAATGCGGCGACCTTCGGTGGTTCGGATTGGAATGTTTTGTAAGTTCGGATCGGTCGAGGACAAGCGTCCTGTTGCGGTCACAGCCTGATGGTAAGACGTGTGAATACGGCCCGTCTTTTGAATCATCTCTGGCAGTTTGTCGGTGTAGGTCGACTTGAGCTTGGCGAGGCTGCGGTGTTCCATGATCAAACGTGGCAGTTCGTATTGCTCGGCCAGCTCTTGCAAGATCGGCTCGGCAGTCGACGGTTGGCCTTTTGGCGTCTTCTTGATCACTGGCAAGCCTTGTTTCTCAAACAAGATCACTTGCAGTTGCTTTGGTGAACTTAGGTTGAAGCTTTCACCGGCTTCTTCGTGGGCTTTGATCTCGATCTCTTGCAGTTTGGCCGCGATCTCGCTGCTTTGTGCGTGCAATAGCTCGGGGTCAATCAAGGCGCCAGTTTGCTCCATTTTCGCCAGCACGGGCACCAAAGGCAGTTCGATGTCGGTTAGCACGTTGACCAAGTCGCCTTCTTTTTCCAGCTTGGGCATGATGGCTTCGTGCAGGCGTAGGGTTATGTCGGCGTCTTCTGCGGCGTAAAAGGCCGCTTGTTCCAGCTCGATTTGGTTGAAGGTTTTTTGCTTCGCACCTTTGCCCGCGATGTCTTCAAAGCTCACGGTGGTATGGCCGAGGAATTTGGTCGCCAAGCTGTTCATGTCGTGACGGGTAGCGGTGGAGTTGAAAATGTACGACTCCAGCATGGTGTCAAACGCAATGCCACGCAGGGTAATGCCGTAGTTATTCAGTACATTGGCGTCGTATTTTAGGTGTTGGCCGACTTTCTTTTGCGTGTCGTCTTCAAGCCAAGGTTTTAGCTGTTCGAGTACCCAATCACGATCCAGTTGCTCAGGCGCGCCGTCGTAGTCGTGCGCGACGGGAATGTACGCGGCTTTGCCCACTTCGACCGAGACGCTTAACCCAACCAGCTCGGCCGCCATGTAGTTGAGCGAGGTGGTTTCAGTATCAAAGGCCACTAGATCAGCGTCTTGGATTTTCTTTAGCCACGCGTCGAAGCTGTCTTGGTCTAAGACGGTGTCGTATTCCACGTCGATGTTGGCCGCTTGAACTGGCTCATCTGCGTTGTTAACGGTGTCGTCGGCTTTGCCATGAGCAGGGGCTTTATCGATGTCGCGTAGCCAGGTTTTGAATTCCAGCTTTTGGAACCACTCACGTAGAGCGTCTTTGTTGATTTCTTCGTTTTTCAGTGTGTGTGGGTCAAACGGTAGCTCGACGTCGCATTTGATGGTCGCCAGTAGGTAGCTCAGTTCGGCCATCTCTTGGTTATCTTCCATCTTTTTCTTCATGGTTTTGGAACCACGAAAGCCCAGTGCGGCGATGTCGTCCAAGCGCTGGTAGATGTCTTTGATCGAGCCGATGCCTTGCAGTAGAGCCAGAGCGGTTTTTTCGCCCACACCCGGCACGCCCGGGATGTTATCGACTTTATCGCCCATCAGCGCTAAATAATCGATGATCAGCTCCGGTGGAATGCCGAATTTGTCTTTCACACCGTCCACGTCCATGACTGTGTCAGTCATGGTGTTCACTAGGGTCACTTTGTCGGTGACAAGCTGCGCCATGTCTTTATCGCCCGTCGAGACGACCACTTCGCGGCCTTCTTCGCCAATTTGCTTGGCAATGGTACCGATCACGTCGTCGGCTTCGACGCCGTCAATGACCACAAGCGGTAAGCCCATGGCTTCGATCATGCGGTGGATTGGTTCGATCTGTACGCGCAGATCGTCCGGCATCGGCGGGCGTTGCGCTTTGTATTCGCTGTACATCTCGTCGCGAAAGGTTTTGCCTTTGGCATCGAAGATCACCACGATCGGCGAATTGGGGTAGTTATTGATCAGGCTGCGGATCATGCTGATCACACCGCGCGCCGCGTTGGTCGGTTGGCCGTCGCTGGTGGTTAACGGTGGAATCGCGTGAAAAGCACGGTATAGGTAAGACGAGCCGTCTACCAAAACCATAGGGGAAGTGCTTGTTAATGTGTCCGTAGCCAAAATAAAACCTCTGTTATAAAACGCCGTAATTGGCGTCTATTCTAGGGCGTTCAGCAGAAATTTACAGTGTTAAAGTGGTCTGAGTGGCGGCTTAATGCTTTATTCCTCAGATGAACGGCTGACCATCTGGTCTCGACCTTGTCGTTTGGCGATGTACAGACAAGCGTCGGCTTGACGGATAATGGTATCAATGTCGTTGGACTGGATATTATGAGCAACACCAATGCTGCAGGTGAGTTGCCCTACGGTTGGGAAGGTGTTTTTTCGGATGTGCGTTAGACAGCTGTTGGCTACTTCTTTTGCTCGTGCTGCTGTGGCGTTGGGCAGCAAGATAATGAATTCGTCTCCGCCCCAGCGTGCAAGGCAATCTTGCTCGCTTAAACTGCCCGCTAAAATCACTGATATCTGCTTGAGTATGTCATCTCCAACTTCATGGCCGTAGGTATCGTTGATGCTTTTAAAGTGATCAATGTCGATGATTAAGCCAGTGAAGTGGGCATTGTCAGTAGAGTATTGGCTCAACCAATACAGTACGCCGCGGCGGTTTGATATGTTCGTTAGAGAATCTGTATCAGCTTGTTTTCTAGAATACTTTAGGCTTCCTTCAATTCGATCAAAACGATCATGAAGTTCACGCTGATACGACAAAACGATAAATAATAACGCACCCCCAGGCCCAAACAGCACCATAAGGTCTCGGCCTCGTGGTGTTTCCAGTTGTAAAGGGTGGGTGATCAGAAACAATACTATAGGTGCGCAGATCGAGATCCACATTAAGATAACGTAGCGTGTCCATGATTTAGGGATCATAAAAATCAGCACGGACATGGCGATCAGGATGATAGCGCTGATCGGAGGGAACTCTTCAATTAGGGGCCAACCATACCAGGTAGCGCCTAGGACGAAATACCATACAGGTATCACGAAAGCGATAATATTGGCTAAATAAAGGCACTTTATCGTGGTGATTTGTCGGTTGCTGGGGTCTTTATGGAAGTAGGCCAACAGTAAAGTGATGCCGATACCACATGATAAAGGCACGACTTGATCTATTACATGACCCGTAGGTGAGAATAGGTGGAGGGTTCCCATAATAAAGCCAACAGCACCATACAATAGAAGTGCGATATACGTTGCTTTTATCGAAAATAGAGTCTGTTGCATTGAAACCATTCCTGTTTACGGGGTCGAGCGGATACTGCAGCACTCTTTTAAAGCGTCAATATTCAGTGTAGGCAATGACGGCGCGAAGATCTGTATGGATTGTGTGTGGAAAATGTCACAGCCTGTTCCGTGATCGTCCTCAAACGCGCTAAAAATGCCTGTATATTGAGGTTTTTGTGATAACGAATTGACCTTTTTGCACTTATTAGGGAGCATAAGCGACTTAACGCGATTACGCTTGATCTCACATAATTTTAGGTACAGATTTTGGCTGTTTACACTTCTCTCTCGGACTCTGACATGCGCGGCCTTGTGGCCGATTACAACTTGGGTGAATTAGTGTCTTTTCAAGGCATTTCAGGTGGCGTAGAAAACACCAACTATTTCCTCACGACCACGACAGGTAAATACGTTCTTACCTTGTTTGAAGAGTTTGAATTTGACGAAGTGCCGTACTTCTTAGATGTGGTGTCACATCTGCAAGAGAAAGGTTTTAATGTGCCCGCCGCGTTATTTGATCAGCAAGGTGAGCGTTTACGCGTGGTTCAAGATCGTCCAGCGATCATTGTAGATTGCTTCCCTGGCGATATCATGGATGGCACCACGGTTGAGTCGTGTCGCATCATGGGTAAAGTGTTGGCGCAGTTGCATACCGCCGGTGCGGATTTTCCGGAGCAGCGTGACAGCCATCGTGGTATGGACTGGTGGCGCAGTACGTCTAAAGCCATTGCGCCAGAATTAGAGCCTGAGCAAGCGCACTTATTGTTAGAGCAAGTGTCTGAATTTGATGACTTTATTGCGCAATACGACGACCAGCTGGCCAAAGGTACGGTGCACGGTGATTTGTTCTTCAACAACACGTTGTTTGAAGGGGATCAGCTGTCGGCGATCATCGACTTCTACAATGCCTGCCATTCTTGGTTGATGTATGACTTTGCCATCGTTGTAAACGATTGGTGTTCGGACATGACAACGGGCGAGTTGGATATGGACAAATACCACGCGTTGGTGAATGCCTATATTCATGAACGCCAACCAAATGCGGCGGAAATCATGGCGTGGCCACATATGTTAAAAATCGCGGCGTTGCGTTTCTGGTTATCACGACTTGAAGCGTGGCACGGTGCTAAAGATGACCCAGAGCGTTTGGCGCAACAGCACGACCCAATGGAGTTTCAGCGTATTTTAGAAGCGCGCGTACGTCATGTGCCGAGTCTGACGGAGAATTAATTGATGGGTCGCTGGAGTCACTTGGTTGGCGCGGGTCTTGCTCTGTTTGGTGCAGGTCAGGCGTTGGCGCATCCGCATATTTGGATCGATTCTTACTATCAAGTGAATCTATCGTCGCCGAAAGTGCAGATTCTTGAAGCCTATTGGCAATTTGATGTGTTCTCCAGTGTGGACATGCTGATGGAGTTTGATAAAAACGCCGATGGCCAATTAACCGGTGCTGAAAAAGCCGATGCGGCGACGGCGATGACGAATCTCGCGCAATACCAGTATTTTATTCGACTGCAAGTTGATGGTCGTGAAATCACGCCAGCGCAGATCGATGTGGTGGACGTGGGGGTGGTGGATCAGGCCATGACCGTTCGCCTTGGCATTACCTTGTCGGAAGACGTTGATTTACGTCGTGATACCTTGCGTCTGGGTTTTGGTGATCCTGAAAACTATTTTGCCATGGTGGTGCCGGAAGCCGGACCAATCAAATTAACTGGCATGCTGGCTGAGACTTGTACGCCAGTCGAAGCGAAGGCCGAAGAATTTTATATGGAAGGCTGGGTCGATCTTCAGTGTGATGCCTAGAGCATTGATGTCTTTTTAATCGCTGCGTACGAGGGCGTGTCATGTTAGAGCATTTTCTATGGTTGCCATTTTTGTTGGCTATTACGGTGCTAACCATGAGCCCCGGTGTGGACACCTTGTTAGTGCTGCGCAGCTCTGCTGTGGCGGGCTGGCGGGTTGGCTTTGTCTGCAGTTTGGGTATTTGCCTAGGCTTGTTTGCCCACGCGACGGTTTCAGCGCTCGGTTTATCGGTGATTTTGCTGGGATCGGCCACGCTGTTTACCACGTTTAAATTAGCTGGTGCCTTGTATTTGGCGTATTTAGGCTTTCAGGCGCTGCGCAGTGCGTGTCACCCAAAAGGTTTAACTCTGAATGTCCCCGAGGGTCGTCAAGTGACGGCCAAAAGTGCGTTCCGTCAGGGCATTCTGTCAAATATCTTAAACCCGAAAACGATCGTGTTCTACATGGCGTTTCTGCCACAGTTTATTGACCCAGCGTATTCGGCTGTGGCGCAATCTCTGTTTATGGCTGCCCTTCACTTTATCATAGCGATGGTGTGGCAAACGTTTCTTGCGGTGATGGTTCACCGAGCAAGAGTATGGCTTGCGCGACCAAAAGTGGCGCAAGTCTTGGATGGCTTAACCGGCATATTGCTGGTGGGCTTTGGCATTAAATTGGCACTGACCCAACGCTGATCGCGTGGCGGTGCTTATTAGGTATCCCCTTATATGAGTCTGTTGATCTCCACTTGGATTAAGTTCTTTTTCCTGTTTGCTCCTTTCTTTGTGATGTCGATGTTTTTGGCGTTGACCCGTGGTCAAAGTTCCTCTGAGCGTCGTCAAGTTGCCAATAAGTCGATTATTGCTGCTCTGGCCATTGCGTTGGTATTAATGTTTTTCGGCAGTGGTTTGTTTGAGCTGCTGGGCATTACGTTGGACTCCTTTCGTATTGGCTCCGGTATCTTGCTGTTTATGTCGGCGATCAGTTTGGTGAAAGACGGTACGCGTAACCATGCGACGGGTATGCCGAATGAAGAGCGTGATGATGTGTCCGTGGTGCCGCTGGCGGTGCCGACTATCATTGGGCCTGCGACGATCGGTACGATCCTGGTCTACGGTGCCGAATTTAAAGGCTGGGATCTGGTTATCGGTGTGATGGGCTTAACCGGTGCGTTATTAACCTTAGCCGTGATTTTGTACTGCAGTTCGCTGATTGAGAAGATTCTTGGTCGCACGGGCCTGAATATCCTATCGAAAATCACTGGTTTGATTCTGGCTGCGATGGCCGCGCAAATCTTTATGGGTGGTGTCATGGGTTTTTTACACCCTGCAGCAGGATAAAAAACAGAGAATGCGTTTCCTGTGTGCTACCAGTGTTATAGTATAACAGTATGTTGATGACCTGTTGGAGTTGAGGGTGCGCATAGCGAAATGGTTAGGTGTATTTGGTCTGTTCTTTTCCGGTGTGGCGCTGGCAGCAGACCAAGTTATCGTGTTTGAAATGGGCCGTTGGGTCATGGAGCAGCAGCGTGATTTTCATCGTGAACTGGCGCGTCTGGTGCAGATGCTGGCGAAAGAAGAAAATCCTGCCTTGCTCGGCAGCTTGTTAGTGGCGAGCTTTTTGTACGGTGTGTTTCATGCGGCGGGGCCGGGTCATGGCAAAGCGGTGATTGCCTCCTATTTATTGGCCACTAAAGCACCATTACGTAAAGGCATTCAGTTGTCGTTTACCTCGGCTTTGTTGCAAGGCGTGGTTGCTATCAGCTTAGTTTGGGTATTGGCGCAGGTCTTGGATTTAGCAGGCAGCATTACCGAAACCACACAAGTGTTGGAGTTGGCGTCCTACGCTGCGATTGGCTTAATTGGTGTCTGGATGCTGTGGCGTCTAGCGCGCGGGAAATCGAGCTGTGGTCACGACCACAGTCAAGACGAACATGCCCATCAGCATAGTCATAGTTGCGAACATCATCATGCTGCGCCCAATCATCATGAAGCCCATCATCACGAACATTCGCATTCGTGTGGGCATGCACATGCTGGCCATCATGCACGGCTGGAAGCGCCTAAAGATGAAATTTCTACCGCCAAGCGCAGTACCCTTGCGATGGTCTCTGCGATTGGTATCCGCCCTTGTACGGGGGCTGTATTGGTGCTGTTGTTTGCCACCAGTACTGGCATTTTTAAATGGGGCGTGTTGGCGACATTGATTATGTCGCTGGGCACTGGTATCACAGTCGGGGCGTTGGCGTTGATCAGTGTATTGATCCGCGACGGTAGTTTCGCCCTTAGCCCCAGTAAATGGCGTCGTCGTCTCACCAAAATCTTAGGGGTGTTGGCTGCGTGCGCATTAATATTTATCAGTGTCACGATGATTTACAGTGACCTACAGGTAACAGGGCGGGCATTCTAATGACCGAACACAAGCATTCTCATGAGCATGTACACAATCACGATGTGTGTATTGAACAAGCATTGGAAACGGCCGAAGCGGTGTGTACTGAGCAAGGCCAGCGCCTGACAAAAGTACGTCGTCGTGCGTTGGAGCTTATTTGGCAAAGCCATCGTCCTTTAGGGGCGTATCAATTGCTGGCAAAGTTGGCAGAAGAAGGCTTTAACTCTGCACCGCCGACGGTGTATCGCGCATTGGATTTTTTAATCTCTGCGGGCCTTATTCACAAAGTGGAGTCGATGAACGCTTACCTAGGATGCGCACATGCAGACAAAGCGCACAAAGGTTACTTCTTGATTTGTGATGAGTGCCAAAATGTCATGGAGTTTGACTACCAGGACATTCATAAGACCTTGATTGCGAAAGCCGCTGAGCAGGGGTTTGAGCTGCGTTCGGATACGATTGAGCTGACTGGCTTATGCGCAGACTGTCGCGAAACAGGGTCACAACCATCATGAGTACCCGTTTAGCCGAATTAAAAGACATTGGCATTCGTTTTGGCGATCGCCAGTTGTTAAGCAATATCAATATTACCCTGCATCAGGGTGAAATCGTCACCTTGATTGGCCCAAACGGCAGTGGCAAAAGTACTTTAATTCGTACCTTGTTGGACCTACAGCAGCCGTCTTCTGGCAGCGTGATTCGTCATAACACCCTACGTATCGGCTATATGCCGCAAAAGCTGCACATCGATCCGACCTTGCCGTTAACCGTGAAACACTTTTTGGGCTTGGTACGCGGTGTGAATAAAAAAGACATTACGCCTACGTTGAAAAAAGTCGGCATTCCGCACCTCGAAAACTCGCAAGTGCATGTGTTGTCTGGTGGTGAAACGCAACGTTTACTGTTAGCGCGTGCGTTATTGAATCGTCCAAATTTATTAGTGCTGGATGAGCCGGTGCAAGGTGTGGATGTGAACGGCCAAATTGAGCTGTATGGCTTGATTGCCGCGATCCGCGATGAATTGAATTGTGGTGTGTTTATGATCTCACACGATTTGCATTTGGTGATGGCGCAGACGGATACGGTGGTATGTATTAATCAGCACGTGTGTTGCTCAGGGTCGCCGCAACATGTGAAAGATCACCCGGCGTACCGTGCGTTGTTTGGTGTGCCGGGGGCAGATGCTTCGTTGGCGATTTATGCCCATCAACACGATCATGTACACGATGACAGTGGTGAAGTGGTCGAAGAAGGGCATGTTCACAGCGCCAGCTGTAAACATCACGCTCATTAACGCGGAGAAGAATTGAAATGTTAGAACTGTTAATGCGCGCGTTGCTGGGCGGCTTAGGGGTCGCTGCCGTAGCCGGGCCATTGGGTGCGTTTGTAGTGTGGCGTCGTATGGCTTATTTCGGTGATACGTTGGCGCACTCGGCGTTATTAGGTGTGGCGCTGGGATTTTTGTTAGACATTAATTTAAACCTCGCCATTGTGGTGCTGTGTGTCGGCTTGGCATTGGTGCTGGTCGCGCTACAAAAGAAACACATTATTGCGACCGATACGTTATTAGGGATTCTGGCGCATTCGTCGCTGTCGTTAGGTTTGGTTGCAGTCAGCTTCCTTGATAACGTGCGCATCGATTTGATGGCGTATTTATTTGGCGACCTATTGGCCATCAGCCAGACGGATTTGTACTGGATTTACGGTGGTGGTTTGCTAGTGATGGCGCTGTTGGTGGCATTTTGGCGGCCGTTGTTGGCGCTGACCGTGAACGAAGAGCTGGCGAAAGTCGAAGGCTACCCAGTAGAAGCCATTCGTTTATTGCTGATGTTGCTGGTCGCAGTCGTCATTGCCGTGGCGATGAAAATCGTCGGCGTGTTGTTGATTACCTCGCTTATGATTATTCCTGCTGCCACATCACGAAAGCTATCTCAGACACCGGTTCAAATGGCCACTTTTGCGGGTGTTATTGGCTGTTTGTCAGTGTGTGGCGGATTGTGGGCGTCCTATCATTGGGATACGCCAACAGGGCCAAGCGTCGTAGTCTGTGCCGCGCTGTTGTTCTTGATCGCATATACCTTGCCAACGCGTAAGATGACTTGAAGTTTAGCCGCACAATTTGACTAGATTGTGCGGCCACTTCAAATTTCAATTACAGCGTCACTCCTTAATTACCTTCTGCTTAAGGTAATTAACATAACTCAATTGCTAATTAATCTGAGATCTAGAAAGAAATTAGCTTACCTCAGTCTATCTTAAGTGTTATTTGGTAAAAGTGTGCCACTTATTTCTGTGATGTAAGATAAGATATCGTCATAGAATTAGGGGATGAATTCGCGTTCCTCTAAATAAATATGATTTTTATTAGGGGACGAAATAAGTTATTTTAAGAAATGGCTATCCAATCTGTACTGTTTAGATTTAATTAAATTATTCGCATTGCCAAGTGTTGATCATCTGTTTTCTCCTTTATATTAATATCCATCTGAACCACCGCAGTTTCGATATTATCTATGATAGCGCTAACAGCGCTATCGGTTTCAATATAGTATTTTCGATTCAGGGATAGCCTTAGTTTGCGAATTATGATTTAATTTTTATACTTCATGCGAATTTTATATTTTAGGAGTTATGATATTTCAAGGACGATAATAACTTTCTTTGTGTGTGCTATCATTTTTTATTTAGATGGCGTTTTTAGGTCTTATACTGAGCTTCCAATATCGGTAGTGGATATTGTTTTTCTAATTCTATCAGTTTTTCTTGTTTATTTTCTGAAGTATTTTAGGTCTTCTTTCAGAAGAGAAATTATAGATATCTATTGTGATGATATACCAAGCTTTTCTTTTTTGATTGGCATTTTTTTGTTTATGGTTTTGTTGTTTCTAAGTGGGATTTTCATTTCATGGATTGGAATACAAGATCCATTTAAGTTTCATTCAGGATTTAAAAGTAGTTATAGTCATGGTTATACGTTGATTTACATGGGTATTCTCTCAGCTATATATGCTCTATGGGGCGGTCTGATTTTTTTGTTTAAATTAATTAGATATCGCCATAGAACTAGAAAATGAAACGCCCTCTAAATAGACACTGATTGTTATGTGTTCCCGTATGCCAAGTATCTCAGCTACCTTTATCGGTATGCTTGGTTGTAATTCAGTGTGGCTGTTTGTGGGCGTCCTATCATTGGGATACGCCAATAGAGCAAAGTTCGGTAGTGTGTGCCGCGCTGTTGTTCTTGATCGCATATACCTTACCAACGCGTAAGATGGCGTCGTAGAAACGCGGTTAGAATCAAACAATAGACCTAAAAAACGCGACCTTGAGTCGCGTTTTTTCGTTTGAAGAGAGCAATTCAGCGTTATTTTTGACTCAGTGTATCGAGCGAGAATTTACCTGCACCGCGAGACATTATTAACAGTGCCAATGCGGCCCACGAGGCGTGTAAGGCATAGGCGCTTGGGTAGACAAAGATCTGAATAACTATGGTCATTGCCAAGATTCCGAACGCGCCTAAACGAGCAAATAACCCTGTCAGTAGCAGGATGGGCAATACATGCTCGGCAATGGTTGCCAAGTACGCCGCTAATTCAAATGGAATAATAGGCAAAGCGTACTCGTACTCAAATAAAAACAGAGTGCTGTCTTTTAACGTAGGCCAGCCGAATTCATACAGGCCGGCGAACGGGTTGAATGCGAATCCCTCGATTTTGGTTTGTCCCGAAAGCCAAAAAGCAGCGGCTAATGCAAAGCGTGCTAGGAACAATACAAGTGACTCAGGTAAGCCTGAAAACAGGCGTTCAGTCGTGTTTTGGATTAAGCGCATAGCCATGACTCCTACGATTCATTAATGTCATCAAAGACTTGCCACGTCATTAATCGAGCAAGGGTTTGGCCTAAGTCGAAAGCATCGTCATCTGGTAACGCGTGACTAAGGCTTGGGTTCTGTTTTAGTGCGTTGATAAAGTGGTATTCAGCTTCACTTAATGGGTAGCAGCAGCCATAAAGACCTGCTTTGGTGAGCAATAAATATTCCGGTGCCGAGATTTGCAAACCCTTTAAATTGGGTTCGGGTTGTTGGTGCGCTAAATACAAGGCACCAACGGAAAAGGGGCTGTGCATGAGTTGACACTGGGCATTAAGGTGTAAGGCTAAGGCTTCTGGGTGTTGCACGTGGCTGAGTGTTTGCTGAGCAGCTTGAAGCGATAGGGTCTTGGGTTCGGCCGTATTCGTCAGCTGTAGAAGACGGTATTCCAGTTCACACAAGCTTGATAAATAGGGTAATGCTTGGGCAGGTGGAAAGTTTGCAATGAAGTCACTAAAGTTGCCGCCATATTCTGACAAGATCGGAGAAGTCGGTCGGTTTTGTTCGATGTACTCATGTGCCATCGCGTTGAAAAAGTCTTCACCCACCAACTGTTTGCACACTGGGAAGATGTCACCAAGCGCTGTTTGTAAAGACACATGGACATTGTTGCGGTAGACATTTAGTCGCTGAATACGCTCTTCTGTAGAGTGGCCTTTAATGTCATTCACTAGCTCGTCTGATTGTTTGAACAGTGCGGCGTTAAACTGATTCTGCATGACTTTGCTCCTTTACAAGGGTGCGCAAATGATCTGCATGGCGAGCTTCTGTGAGTAATTCTGATAGGTCAGGAAAGTTGCCGTCTCGCTCAATCAGCGTTGGACAATCACCAATCAGCTCTAATGTGCGCTGATACAACTGCCATACCTCATTGGCAACCGCTTGGTCATGGGAGTCGATTTTGAGTGACGCTTGTTCGTCTAGGGTATAACCTGCCAGATGAATCTGCTTGACCGCATGCATGGGGTAGCTCTGTAGGTATTCATACGGGCTGCGTTGGTGGTTGAAGCAGGAGACTTCTACGTTATTCACATCCAGTAATAAACCGCATCCAGTGCGTTGTACTAATTCAGTAATGAACTGTGTTTCACATAAGACACTGCTTTGAAACTCAAAGTACGTGGACGGGTTTTCAATTAAGATCTGACGGTTAAGTCGGCTCTGAACCTGATCTACGTGTTGGCACAGTAGGTCTAAACGCGCTTCGGTGTAAGGCACAGGCAGTAAGTCGTTTAAGAAATACTGTTGGTGAGTGGACCATGCGAGGTGTTCAGAGAATACAGCTGGATTGGTCCATTCGACCAACTTAGCGACACGTTCTAAGTGCTCAAGGTCGAGAGCCTCTTCGCCACCCAGTGACAAGCCTACGCCATGAACGGTGAGGTCATAGTGGTTACGCACTTGCTCTAGGTAATAGCGGGCAGGACCACCGGCGCTGAGGTAGTTTTCTGCATGAATCTCAAAAAAGCCTACCTTTGGCAACTCCGCTAGGATTTGCTGGTAGTAGCTTGGTTTAAGGCTCACGCCGGTGCGCTGTGCAAAGCCCGAGGGTAGTGTTTTACCCTCGGTTTGCGAGAAAGCTAAACGGGTCATGGGATACCTTAGAAGGCTTCCAGTTTGCCGTGACCTGTTGGTGATGTTTGAGATTCCATATCCATACAAGTACCTGCAGGAACCAATTTCCAAGCGTTGCTTTGGTAGTCAGTTGTTGATGTGCCTGCACAAGAAGTACCTGGGCCTGCGGCACAGTCATTTTGACCTGCTAATGCTACGCCGTAGCACTTTTCTTTATCCGCAGCTTGAGCTGGAACGGCGACTGCAGAAAGGGCCACGGCTGTACCAAGGGCTAGAGCAAGAGACGTATTTTTAGTAGACATAATTTGGATCCTCCAAAGGAACATTTTGTTAGTTACTGTCGTTAGACGCAGGCGGCTATCTACTTCTTACACAAAAAAATAAAATAATTTTAAAAGCACAAAAAATATTTTTATGATGTTTTTATGATCGAAGTATTAAGTTTTTATGAAATGAGGTGGGGCGGGGTTTCGTTCTGATGGTGAGGCGAGTATGGTATTTCCACAACTTAAAGATGAATCAAGGAGTTTGGATATGTCTAAGCAAGAAGTGAAAGCAATCAAATCTGAAATCAAAGAACGTAAAGAGAAAGTTGCAAAGCAGAAAGACAAGATTGCTAAGTTGAAAAAATCATTAGCGAAGAAAGTTGAAAAGAAAGTATCAAGCAAAGCGACAAGCAAGAAACCATCTGAGTCGCCAGCCAACAAATCCGCTAAAAAAGCTTCTGGTAAAAAGTCAGCTGCGAAAAAAACAACGAAAAAGTAATCCTTCGTTGTCATAGAATGTCGGCAGCATAGTTCACATAGCTATGCTGCTTTTTTGTTGTTAAGTGTTATCTCCCCTCTCTTCGCGATCACTTTGTTTTACGTAACGTTGGCTGATGTCTCTAAGAGACAGCATTTGTTTACCAAACTGTCGGCAGGCTGGGCACATCGCTGTATGAATGCCTAAATTCATTTTTTCTTTGTTAGACAAAGGCCGGTCGAGTTTTTCAGATAAAAGCTGAGTGGCTTGCGTGCACTTCATCATGTGTTGTTCTCCCCCTGAAACCAGTTATCTTCAAGACATTCTCGTAAACGTAATCGAGCGCGAAACAAGGTCGTGTTTAAATTGCTTACGGTCACCTCTTCGTTGTCACAAATCTCATTGGTATCCAACTCTAGAAATTCGCGCATCATAAAAAAGCGACTGTATTTAGCCGGTAACGCCTCTAAACAAGTGTCGAAAATACGCCAAAAGTGTTTACTTTCGACACCATGATCGGGTTCGTCCCATTTCTGTGGACGCTCATCTTTTTGCCAATGGCCATTCTCGGTAAATAAATGATCGATCAGAGCTTCATCGTTGAGACTCGCCCCTTCTTCCAGAATACTGGCGTTGGTGTAACGTTTTTCCTTTCTCAAAATATCAATCAGCTTATTTTTGAGAATGGCAAATACCCATGTTTTTAAGGCGGCTTGGCGATTAAAACGATCAATGTTTTGATAGGCAGAGAGCATAGCATCTTGTACTGCGTCTTCTGCGAGCGCTTCATTACGTACTTGCAGTATCGCGAATTTCAACATCTGTAAACGTAGGTCATTCATAAATTCGTTGTTATGAAAGAGCTGTCCACTAGGTTGTTTGTCAGAACGAGATAAGGCCTGTGTCATAGGAAAAACTCGGCTTGTTATTAAGAAGTTACCTAGCAATGTATCTAAGTAGACGTCACAAGCCGAGAGTTTCTTACACAAAAAGCCAAAAATTATGGGTTTAAGGCGGTAAGTATGTTGCCGAGGTGGGATTTATCGTAAGGCGGCTTGATAGAACCCGCAAATTTCCCTTCTGGATTGATAAGCAATACCTTACCTTGATGAATTGCATAGTTGTCTGCGCTCGTGACTTGGACTAAATCCTGATAAGCCGCTTGCGAAGGAGGCACTATATGGACACCAAAGGAAGCTTGCTGTGCCATTTGGCCTTGGCAAACAGCGTCACAAACTTTGGGTTGTAGGTTAATGGCCTGCCACTTTCCAGCGGTTAAGCGCTCCAGCGGCGGTACATTTCGAGGAAACTCCAGCAGTTGAATACCTAAGTTTTGTTGCGCTTCGGGCGACAGTGCAGGGTCTGCAAAGTTCTTCTGGTAAGACTGAGTTGCAACCCAAAAAGCCCCCGCCACCAGCGTTACCCCAATGAATGGCGCACTTAAGCGGCTCATTTTGATTGCCCTTCCTCTGCGGCCGCTTCTGCTAAATACTCGTCTTTGAGTTTGACGTAGTTCAGCCCGGCATATTGGAAATATTCGATTTCTTGTTCGGTCAAGGCACGTGCTGGCTTAGCAGGTGAACCTTTGTATAAAAAGCCAGATTCGAGACGCTTGCCTGGTGGTACCAAAGAGCCAGCGCCAATAATGACTTCGTCCTCAATCACCGCACCGTCTAAAATGGTGGTACCCATGCCAACTAATACTTTGTTACCGATGGTGCAGCCGTGTAGCATGGCCATGTGGCCGACGGTGACATCGTCACCGATGTGGAGCGGGTGGCCTTCCGGCTTGTAGGTGCTGGCATGAGTGATGTGTAGGCACGAATTGTCTTGGATGCTGGTGCGTTGACCGATGCGAATGCGGTGCATATCACCACGAATTGCCACCAAGGGCCAAACCGAGCTGTCGTCGCCGATCTCGACGTCACCGATGATGACGGCACTCTCATCGACCCAAACACGTTCTCCAAATGTTGGCGTGTGACCACGAAATGTCTTGATAGTCATTGTCTCTTCCTTAGCACACACGGTGCAGCATTAATGAAAGCTATGGATGTGATCGTTGTTACCCCATTGAAAAAGCGCCAAGACCACATATCTTATATGTCAGTACTAAACCTATTTTTTGCAAGGTGCCGAGCATCTTGCTGACGCCAAAAAGGATACCACGATATGACACAGTCCGTATGGGATGCCACCAGCTTGCCAGAATTCTCTAAAGTTGATCCGAGTTCGGTTGCCGCTGATCTTGAGGCGTTGCTTGAAAGAAATCGCACCGACATTGAAACGGTCGTTGCAAAAAACCAGCAGCCAACGTGGGCAACGTTGGTCACACCACTCGATGAAATCCATGATCGTTTAGGTCAGTTCTGGTCACCAGTAAGCCATTTAAACTCGGTGCAAAACACACCAGAAATTCGTGAGGCCTACAATGCGTGTTTGCCTAAGCTGAGCGAATATTACACCGAACTTGGGCAAAACAAAGCGCTATATGAAGCCTACAAAGCCTTGGCTGATAGCGAAGAGGCTAAAACACTGACACCTGCACAAAGCGAAGCGCTGACACAAACCATTCGTGACTTTGAATTATCAGGTGTAGGTCTTGAGGGCGAGGCAAAGCAACGCTATGGCCAGATCAGCGCGCGCTTGTCTGAGCTGGGCAGTCAATTTGGTGAAAATGTATTGGATTCGACGCACGCTTGGAGCAAGCTGATTACCGATGAAGCTGAGCTTGCTGGTTTGCCTGAGTCAGCCTTAGCGCAGGCAAAACAAATGGCTCAAGCCAAAGAGCAAGAGGGCTGGTTGTTCACATTAGACCTGCCATCTTACTTGCCCGTGATGAGCTACGCGGACAGCCAAGCGTTACGCGAAGAGGTTTACACCGCGTATGCTACCCGCGCTTCTGAACTTAGCAATGAAGGTAAATTTGATAACGCACCTTTGATCAGTGAAATTCTAGCGCTACGCCACGAAATGGCGCAGATCCTAGGCTTTGACAATTACGCTGAATTGTCTGTGGCAACTAAAATGGCGGAAAGCGGCCAGCAAGTCGTCGACTTCTTAGACGATCTTGCCGTGAAATCAAAGCCGTCTGCAGAGCAAGACTTAGCTGACCTGAAAGCCTTTGCCAAACAAGAGCATGGTATCGAGTCCCTGAATGCGTGGGACGTTGGCTATTACGCCGAAAAGCTGCGTGAGCAAAAATTCTCGATCTCTCAAGAAGTGTTGCGCCCTTATTTCCCAATCAACAAAGTGCTATCGGGCTTGTTCTATACCGCACAAACGTTGTTTGGCGTGGACATTCGAGAAGAGTCCGGCTTCGATACGTACCACAACGATGTGCAGCTGTTTACGATCTCTAAAAACGGCGAAGACATCGCGCGTTTCTTCCTCGACCCTTACGCTCGTGAAGGCAAACGTGGCGGTGCTTGGATGGACGAATGTCGTGTGCGTCGTCGTTTAGAGGACGGCCGCTTACAGCTGCCAGTAGCGTACTTGGTGTGTAACTTTACGCAGCCGATTGGTGATCAGCCGGCACTGTTGACGCACGATGAAGTCACTACTTTGTTCCATGAATTCGGACATGGTCTACACCATATGCTGACACAGGTGGATGTGTCATCGGTCTCTGGCATCAACGGTGTGGCGTGGGATGCGGTCGAATTGCCCAGTCAGTTTATGGAAAACTGGTGTTGGGAGCCTCAAGCGCTAGCGCACATTGCCGGTCACTTTGAAACCAATGAACCATTGCCGCAAGATTTGCTCGACAAAATGCTGGCGGCGAAAAACTTCCAGTCTGGCATGCAAATGGTACGTCAGCTGGAGTTTTCGCTGTTTGATTTCCGCTTACACCGTGAATACCAAGATGGCATCCAAGTGCAAGATGTATTGGACGACGTACGCAGTAAGGTCTCAGTGAATGTGCCACCTGCGTTTAATCGTTTCCAAAACAGCTTCTCGCACATCTTTGCAGGCGGTTACGCGGCTGGCTATTACAGCTATAAATGGGCGGAAGTATTGTCAGCGGATGCCTTCTCTAAATTCGAAGAAGAGGGCATTTTCAACACTGAAACCGGTGCTCACTTCCGTGATACTATATTAGCGAATGGTGGTTCACGTCCTGCAGCCGAGCTGTTTGAAGCGTTCCGTGGCCGTGAACCAAGTGTTGATGCACTGCTACGCCATAGCGGTATTGCGGCTTAGCTTTTGGTTTTCTGGCTAGATCTGTTTCCTTTTACCTCGACGAAGGTGTATTCCTGCACCTTCGTCTTGCGTGTTCATTGATGGATGCGGTCAAAAGGAAAGCAGATCAACCTATTGGCCGTCTTTTTAGACGACTGAAAGTCTCAATTAGTAGCGGCATGATGGCGTAAACTTAGATGCATTGAGCTGGACTCTAGAAACCGAGGTTAATAATGACAACCAAACGCTTTATCGCGGGGGCAGTATGCCCACGTTGTAGTGAGATGGATAAGATTCGTGCGTGGCGCGATGACGATGCTGAGAAGCAATTTCGCGAGTGTGTGGCCTGTGGCTATGAAGACGAGCAGTCGACTAAAGTCCAAGCGCAACCACAAGAGCTCGAAACTCGTGTAAATCAGCCGCACAGTTCTGCACCCGAAGCGGATACAGCGGTCATAAATTTTGTGCCAAATCCGGGTGATACCAAACACTGATACACGCCCTGCGTAAACTTGCCTAATCACGCTCTATTCGAGGGTTAGTGGCTAGATATACGGGTGAGTTGTTGAATATGATATTTGTTATCATTAACATAACGAATATCTCTTGTAACAATTCACCTTTTCTAGGCCATCGTATGAGCTCCTTTCTAAAGCGTTGTGTTGAGCGTCCAATTCTGGGCGTCTTTCTTTCTTTTTTGTTAGGGCTTCAGGGCCACACGTTGGCCAGTAATATTGTCGTGTCGCATGCGATGGGGGACACTGAAGTTGTCTCGTCTCAGCGAGTGGTCACCTTATATCAAGGCGCAACAGATTCTGTCGTGGCGTTAGGGATTACGCCTGTTGGGGTAGTGGAGTCGTGGGCACAGAAACCTATCTACCACTATTTGCGCGATGATTTAAAAGGCGCTGAGGTCGTTGGTCTTGAAACGCAGCCGAATTTGGAAGCCATCGCACGTCTCAAACCGGATTTGATCATTGGTGCTAGACTCCGTCATGAGAAAATTTACGGTCAGTTGTCACAGATTGCGCCTACAGTAATGGCGGACACCGTGTACGATTTTCAGCGTTCGTTAGCGTTGGTGGCTGAAGCGACGGGGCATCAAGCTGAGGGCGAAAAACGGTGGCAGGCGTGGCAAGCACGTACGGCAGATTTTCGTAAGCAGCTCAGCGCGCAGCAGAAAAAGTGGCCGCTAACGGCGTCGATCCTAAATGCCCGTGCCGATCATATGCGTATATACCTAGACGAAAGCTTTCCTGGTGCGGTATTAAGAGATATTGGTTTTACATCGCCTATACCAGAGCATAAGGGCTGGGGGATAAAACTAAAAACCAAAGAAGCACTGCCGAGCATCAACGCTGATGTGTTCTTTGTGCTGTTTGATCAAGAAGATGGGGCGGTACAGCAAAACTACGATGATTGGCGTCAGCACCCTTTATGGCAAGTATTAAAAGCCCCTCGAAACGGTCAGGTGTACCAAGTTAACTTTGTGAATTGGATACTCTCTGGCGGTATTTTAGGCGCCAACCTGATGTTGGATGAGTTGTCTGAGCTTTATCATCTAACGCCTGCGAGCTGATTATGTTGATTTCCTATCAAGCATTTGGCTTACGATCTGGGCTTGTGCTGCTTTCATTGCTCGTACTGCTGCTAAGTTTTGTGGTCAGTGTGGCCTTTGGGCAATACTCAGTTCCGCTTCACAGTGTTTGGGATGCTTTCTGGCAGTACGATCCGAATTCTATTGATCATGTGATCATTCATACTACTCGCATGTCGCGGGCGGTTGTAGCTTGTGCTGTCGGGGCTGCGTTGGCGGTATCGGGCGTATTGATGCAAACGCTGACGCGAAATCCTCTAGCTTCGCCTGCGATCTTTGGCGTGAATGCGGGCGCTGTCTTTTTCATTGTTTTGTTCGCTCAAGTTTTTTCGGTCACAACCCTTAACGACTACATTTGGATCGCGTTTGTGGGGGCTTCACTGGCCGGTGCATTGGTTTATGGTTTAGGTTCAATGGGACACGATGGCCTATCTCCTGTGCGTATTGTCTTGGCCGGTGCGGCGATCAGTGCGTTGTTTATGTCTTTCACTCAGGGGTTATTGGTGATCGGGCAAGAAGGCTTGGACAGCGTCTTATTCTGGGTGGCAGGCTCAGTTTCTGGTCGTGAATTAGACACGATATTACCCATTTTACCTTATCTTGGTGCGGGGCTTTTTGTGGCGTTGCTGCTGTCGCCCCATATTAATATTTTGCTGTCTGGGGACGATGTTGCCAAAGGGCTTGGGCAAAATACCCTGTTGCTAAAAGTCGCGCTCAGCGTGCTGATTATTGGTTTGGCTGGTATATCCGTCGCGTTGGCAGGGAATATCGGTTTTATTGGCTTGGTGGTTCCGCACATGGTGAGGGCGTTTGTAGGGAATGATCATAAATGGTTAATACCACTGGCGGCCCTCTGGGGCGCCAGCTTACTGCTGTTATCGGATGTGGTCAGTCGCTTTGTGTTGGCACCAGAAGAAGTACCTATTGGCGTAGTGACGGCCCTGATTGGTACCCCGTTCTTTATTTATTTGGCACGTAAGGGGCGTAAACATGGCTAAGCAATGGGTGATTCGCCAGCGTTGGGGGTCCTTTTCGGTGCCATACCAAGCGTTGTTGGCGTTGATACTGATTACGATGGTGATGTTGTTGGTGATGTGGGTATCACTGTGTCTGGGGGATACTTTGATCATGCCGAGAGACGTTTTGGCAACATTCTTATCGGAGTCTAGCAGCGAGTTTGCTTTTGTGGTGGAAGTTTTGCGCTTGCCGCGCTTGTTGATGGCGGCCATGGTTGGAGCGGCCTTGGCGGTGTCCGGTTTGGTGTTGCAGTCGATGATCCGCAATCCGTTGGCATCGCCCGATATTATTGGCATTACCAGCGGTGCGTCCGCCGCCGCTGTGACGTTTCTATCATTGTTTGCTGGGTTAGGCATGGGGTGGTTACCTGTCTTCGCCATCGCGGGTGCGCTGGTCGCGGCATTGGCGATTTACGTATTGGCATGGCGCAATGGCGTGACGCCCATGCGTTTGATCTTAGTTGGGATTGGCGTGTCTGCGGCCATGGGCGCGGTGACGACGCTGTTGATTGCTGTCAGTTCAACAGCAACCAGTATCACGGCGTATATTTGGCTAACCGGCAGTGTGTACGGAAGCGATTGGCATGATGTGCGTGCATTGGCACCTTGGTTGTTGGTCAGTATGCCGTTGACGCTGTGTCTAGCGCGGCGCATCAATGCACAAGAGCTCGGTGATCAGTTAGCCACTGGGCTAGGTATTTCGGTGCAGCGCTTGCGTTTAGTTTTGCTTGGTTTGAGTGTTTTGTTGGCCGCTCCGGCTGTGGCGTATGCGGGCGCTGTGGGTTTTGTTGGCTTGATTGCACCGCACATCGCGCGCCGTTTAGTGACACGTAGTTTTGGCTTATTGATGCCTGCTACCGCGATGATTGGCGCATCGTTAGTGATGTTGGCGGATCTAATTGGGCGTACGCTCTTTCAACCGTTGGACATTCCTGCCGGTGTGTTTGTGTCTGCTATTGGCGCTCCATTTTTTATTTTTCTGCTATATCGACAACGATTTTAAGTGAGCAACGCGTTATGACTACTCCGTCGAATGTCTCGCCATTGCGCTGCGCAAAGCTGACGCTTGGGTACGATAAAACCATCATCATTGATGATTTAAACCTGGCCATTGAGCCAAATCAAATTACAGTATTAGTGGGGGGGAACGGCTGTGGTAAATCGACGTTACTGAAGTCGTTGGCTCGTTTGCTAAAACCCAGTTCTGGCGAGATATTGTTGTACGATCAAAATTTGTTAGAGCAGTCTGGAAAAGCCGTGGCTCGCAAGCTGGCGATCTTACCTCAAGGGCCGACCGCACCAGAAGGGCTGACGGTGGAGCAATTGGTGCGCCAAGGGCGTTACCCACATCAAAATTGGCTGCAAAGTTGGACAGAACAGGACGAACAGCTGGTACAAAAGGCGCTGCATGACACCAATATGCAAGACTTTGCCGCGCGTCCTATTGAAGCTTTATCTGGTGGTCAGCGTCAGCGAGCTTGGATCGCGATGGCCTTGGCACAAGATACCGAAATTCTGTTACTGGATGAGCCAACGACTTATCTAGATTTAACCCACCAAATCGAGATACTGGATTTGCTGTTTGAGCTGAATCAAACGCAAAATACGACGATCTTAATGGTATTGCATGATTTGAACTTAGCGTGTCGGTATGCCCAGAAAATGGTGGCTGTGAAGCAGGGCAAGGTATTCTGCCAAGGGGCACCAGAAGATATTTTGAATTTCGACATGGTGAAAAGCGTGTTTGATATGGAATGTCATATCACGCAAGACCCATTATTTGGAACGCCCATGTGTATTCCATTTGGTAAGGGGCGTAAGCTTGGTTAAAGGAACCTTTACGGCGGAAGAATGGCAAGCATTGCAGGCCTATGGCTTGTCGTTGTCTTCGCCGGATGAGACGTTTTGCTCTCGTATCGATGCGGCACAACTACTCGATGATGATCACTGCTTGGCGGTGCTGGAGCAGATTGCGCCCGTTTTGGGGGCGCCAAACATTAAAGTCGCGGCGTCGTTAACCATTAAACGCTTGGCCTTTCTAGTTTTGGCCCCGACACTTTATGCCATGTCCCGTTTTGATAAGGGCTTGGACGTTTCCCTTTCTCTATGTCAGTTTGACTATCGTCTGAAAGATCGTATTTGGCAGTCTACATTGCCGCTAAAAAGCATTCACATAACACTCTTGTGTGCTGATCGTTCGGCTTGGCGTACACTCGTACTGCAGCAAGCATTTGCTGAGCATTTAACGCCGCTGGTCGAAATATTTCACCGCCTTACCCGTTCGCCGAAGCGGATCCTTTGGGAAAATGTAGCGGTACGTGTGTTCAGTATTTATGAGCGACGTGTTCTGCCTGGCTTGGAAGGCAGTCAGCGGGCGTTGGCGCAAGCGGATTATGCGTGGTTGCTGTCGCCCGATGCGAGTGCGGTTTTTGGTCTAGAGACAAACCCAATTGCTGAGTTTGATGCGGCGTTTACACAGCTTGAGCATGTGGCGGAGCCTGTGCGTATACGTCGTACTTGTTGTTATTATTATCGCGCGACGGAACCGCAGGAGTTTTGTAATAACTGTCCATTGCCTCTGCGTTTGCAACGAAATAAAAAAGCGCCTATTCGTTAAGCGAATGGGCGCTTTTTAGGTATTGAAGACGTAGGTTTAGAACTCTAAACCGTACGCCAAGGTAACGGTACGACCGCGACCTTTGAAGTAAAAGTCATCATTTTTATAAGCACTCTGCGAGTAATACGTGAAGTAGTCCTCGTTCAGGAGGTTCGCGACAGATACATTTAAGCGGCCTACAGGAAGCTGATAGCCCATTGATGCGTCAACGAGTGTGTAGCCGTCAAATTCTAACTCGTTGTCATCGAAATCACGGTCAAAGGCATGATTGGCTTGTAACATAGTGGACAGTTTATTGTTCCAGTTAGCCGTCCAAGCAAGACGTAGGCGGTTCGGTGGAATCTCTGCGCCGGTTAGCTTGGTATCCACTGAACCATCGTCGTCACGATCGGATTTACCTTTGATATAAGAGTAACCTGCCTCCAGACGATGTTGCTCTGTTAGGGCTAAACCGAGAGTAGCCTCAGCCCCTTGGATTTCTTTCTTCTCGCGGCTGACCGTATACAACCCATTGTTTTCAACAATACGGCTGCCTAAGTCAGAGTTGCTTTCGTAATAGCTTATTTCGAAATCAAGGTTTTGCTTGTTATAGCGTACACCGGCCTCGTAGTTGTCAGTGATGATCGGCGAGAGATCAATCAGGGTGTCAACGTCCTGATCTGCAACGCTTACACCACGTAGCACTCGACCGACATCCGGCATACCAAAGCCTTGTGAATAATTTGCGAACACACTGACGGAAGGGGTTAATTTAAAGACGGCACCCGCGTTGTAAACGGCGTCTTCGAATTCTGGTTGTCCGCCATTAACGGTGACGCCATTACGGGCGGCGACGGTTTGATAAGTGTCTACATCGAGCTTAGCTTTTTCATAGCGTGCACCGGCTTGTAACACAAGGCGCTCATTCGCTTGCAGTTCAAACTGTGCAAAGGGAGCGTAGTTCTGATAAGTGGTCTCCGGCACATAAGTGCGATCTGTTAGGATCAGCTTTTGACTGGTGGTGTCCTGCAGTACATCCAATCCTGTCACGACTTTAAGGCGGTTATCCAGCAGGTCATCTTTGGTTAAGCTAATTTTAGCGCCAATTTTTTTAGATTCATTTTGCGATTGATCATAGATGGTTTCTGAGGTGTTTGGGTCTTGGAAACTCCCCGATGTACTGGACCCGTAACGGCCTTTAAAGTCTTGATGAAAAGCCTGCGCTTTAAGCTCCATACCTGCTATATCTGTGTCGGTATACACTAAGCTCGTTGTTTTAACTTCGTTAAACGGCGCTTTTCCTTCGGGGCGAGCTTCGATGGAGCTGGTCGCAATGCCATTGTCGCGGTCACCCGAAACACCACGGTAATTCATTTGCCCTTCGAGTTCGTAGCGGTTGTGTTCAAATTCTAGGTTTTGATCGTCATTGAACCAGTAGCCTATTTTACCAAACGCGTCGTAGCTGTCGGAATCTTGGATGTCACCTCGAACCGTGGCTGAGCCTACGTAATCTCCATTACCATCGATATACATGCCCTGTGTTTCACGTGTTAGGCCAACTAAGTAATCCCAGTTGCCTTTTGCCCCTTGTGCTTGGTAGCCCACTTTATAAGACAGGGTATCACCGTCAAGGCCTTCGGTTGGCATGGTCAGTTGAGCATTGATGTTCTGCTTTAGGCTGTCGGAACGATTCGACTTGGTGATGAAGTTAATAATACCCCCTGTAGCTCCTAAACCATGAATCGCGCTAGCACCATGAATCACTTCAATGCGCTCTACCATGGCTAGGTCAATGGTATGCGCCGAGCGACTTCCTTCGCGGATGGGATTGGACTGTGGCACGCCATCGACCATATATAGGACAGAACGACCGCGGAAAGTCTGGCTGCTGTTATTTAGTTTCTGCGTATTGGGCGCATAGGCCGGAAGTAAGTTAGACAGCACTTGTGAACTGTCTGAGCTAACACTCATCTGTTGCTCGATTTGTTCTCGTGTGATGACGGTAACGACTTGGACGTTATTACCTTTTTCGGTGTTCATACGACTTGATTCAATGGCGATCGGCTCAAGTTGAATGGATTGAGTGTCAGCGATGGCGGCTGATGTAATTGTTAAAGCGAACGGTAACGCAACGATACCAAACGGCATCGAGAGAGAGTAGCGCATAGGGGATTCCTCACCTAGAGTTATTTGTTACTGTTAAAGTTGGTGAGAATAGTAACGGTTATCGTTATGTTTTGTAAAACAGAACGCGGTTTTTCGTCAATAGAAGTAGAAATAGGGTCGCATTGTAAACGTTGGAAAGGCTACGCTAGTTTGCGTAGCCACTGCCAATGGCGCTAAAGGGTAAATCGAGTTCAAGTTCTGGCACTTGTAAACCGACCCAAGCTGGAAAGGTGTTGCTGTTGGGGCCGGGGAAGACAGTGTAGTCGTTTTTCCAAGGATACTCCTGTACCGCTTGGTCTATTTTTGGAATCAGTTCGGCGGCTTTCTCGCCTTTTATCGATAAGATTTTTTCAGGCTTTGCGCCAAACCAGTATCGGTCGGGTGTAGTGGTCATATAACTGTAGAGCGCCGGCTGTCCGCGTTTTACACGCCAACCAACCACCTCGTGGACTTTGTATTCTGATGCGTCGGCTTCTTTGGTGGCGATCCAAGTATGCACTGCAAACCAGCCGCGCCAGCTGAAAGCGTCAGCACCGTACACTTCGATGACCGCTTCAGGCTCCTGATCTGGTGCCGGCGCTATCCCTGCTGGTTCACGACTTGCGGTACGCCAATCTGAGTTAGAGCATGCGCTTAATAACATTGCTAAGGTGGCAACGCACAGTATCTTTTTCATATCCATCTCCAAGTTTATTATCAGTTTGACAAAAAAAGGCGCATAGCGCGCCTTTTCGAGAGGGTTACAGAATTGATTCATAATCCGAACACACTTGATGATCGGTTTAGGATCAGAGTAAATGCTGCATCAGCTGTTCTTCTGATACCGGAGGTAAGAATAAGTACCCCTGTAGATACTCAATACCCATATTGGTTAATAGGCGCCGCTGTTCTTCCGTTTCGACGCCTTCTGCCACAACTTTGTAGTCAAAAGCGGAGGCGATTTGAGAAACCGCTTCTACAATGGCGCGGCCACCAGTATCCATAGACCAGATAAAGGAACGGTCTATCTTGACGTAGTCCACATCGAACTCTTGCATCACAGACAATGATGAGTAGCCAGTGCCGAAATCATCAATAGAGACCTTAATACCGGTTTTCTTAAGTCGTGCAATGTTATCAATTAGGCGACGTTTATCGTGGGCAAAAAGGGACTCAGTAATTTCTAAGTCAAGACAATGAGCTGGAAAGTCCGTATGTTTCAACGTCGCAGCGACTTCATCAGGGAAGTCCTCGTCCAACAATTGTTGAATAGAGACGTTAACACTGATGCCCAGTTCAGGGCTTTGCGCATGCATACGTTTCCCCGCGAGACAGGCTTCACCAAGTACCCATAAACCAATAGCGCGAATAAAGCCGTACTGCTCGGCAACGCCGATGAATTCATCAGGTGGAATCATTTCATTGTCTAAGCGCCAACGTAGGAGCGCTTCGACGGCATCGATTTTGCCTGTGTCCGTGGCAATAATGGGCTGATAAACCAAAAAGAGTTCGTGCCGGTGTACGGCATTCTCTAAATGATCTCGGAGGCGAAGCTCGCGTAGTAAGTGTTCACGCAACGATTCGTCAAAGACGCCGACACGGCCTTTCTCAGAACGTTTCTGGTTGTACATGGCCATGTCTGAACGTTGAATTAAACGATCGTGTTGGGAGCCATGCTGCGGGTAGTAAGAGATGCCAACGGTTGCACCAATGGAGAGCTTTGATCCATCGATAAGATAAGGAAACGATATGTGTGTAATTAACTCTTGGGCGTCTTCGAGCAGATGGTCATGTTGTTCAACCACTAATAAAAATTCATCGCCCCCCCAACGACACAGTAGATCGCTGGGTTCTATATTTTGCTGTATGCGTTTACTCGCCTCTCGGATGACGGCGTCGCCAGTTTCATGACCCAATGAGTCGTTGATGGTTTTGAAGCCATCAAGGTCGATAAAAAGGACGGCCAGTTGACTGTTGGGTTGAGTTTGTAGGCGATAGTTAAACTTTTCGGAAAACGCTTTACGGTTGAATAGACTGGTTAGTGGATCAATATTCGAGAGAGAGTAAATTTCTTGAGTACGCTTCGCGACTTCCTGCTCCATATGGGATAAGAAGTGGTCGTTTTGATGTTTTAGGTGTATTGAGCGCGAAGTGAACTGCGCTGCTTTATTGGCTCCCACAGCCATGACAATAAAGAAAGCAAACGTTAGATAAGATAGGGTGTCATGGAACGGCTCATCAGAGAACAGTAGCGCTATGGCTAACGGTAAAGTAATCACAGCACAGTAACTGATAGACAGCTTGCGTGAGCCCGCTAGCAGACTGATAGCACCGCCCGCAAACGCCGCAATAATAATGCATGTGATGGCAAGTTCCGCCCAACTTCGGTCTTGTATCACAGCCAATACAGCATAAGTACTCCAAGCACTTCCTGTTAAAATCGCTCCTATGGAAAATCGACGGAAAGCTCTGCCATAGGCAAACTTATCTGCGTGTCGGGTGCGAAAGAAGAAATACAACAGATCTGCAAAGCGTAAGATGCAGATGAGTAACAGCAAGCCCCACCATAAAAATTGCACAGAACGTTGCTCATCCGCATGAGGGAATGAAAAGATCAATGTCGATGAGGTTACAAATGTGATGAATAAGCCAATGCCTAGATTGTTATAAAGAAGGCTGACAGCATCTTTTTGTTCGACTTGTGAGAGTTTTGTTGGGAGCATAAGGGTATTATTTATTCTCTTCAGGACACACAATCCAGTGTATCGATGTCGACCCAATTCTAAATGTTATAGATCTACCGATAGCGCTGCTTCAAAGTTATAACGCTCAAGGTATTTCCTAATTATATCCAATTTATCGGGAGAGTAAGTGGAATCTTGAAGTTTGTTTAGACAAATCAGTGCTTCATCGGCATCTCCTAGCTCGCATGCGTGCTGAAATTGCTGATGCAGTTCATCGCGCGTGGCTGTATCGATTTTTACTTTTGTCTGAGAAGGGCGAAGCAAATCTGCGTGTCCCTTGGTTTCTTCAAGCGAACTCTCGCAAGGTGTGAGCGTCATGAGGTCGCGTAAGCTTTGACATAATTGTTGCCAAGCGACGGGTTTAGCTATGTAGTCGGAAAAGCCGTTGTTCAAAAAGTGGCGCTTTTCATGATCAAAGCTGGATGCGGTGACGGCAATAACGGGGAGTGTTTGAAGCGATGAGTGGGTGCGGATATGTTTAATTAGCGCCATACCGTCCATATTAGGCATACGGATATCAGAGAAGACGACGTCAACGTGGGCGTTTAGGTAATCCAATGCTTGCTCGCCATCTTCGGCGAGCAACACACTAAAGCCTATTTTTTTTAGCATTTGTTCTAGCATTTCCCGGCTGAGTTCATCATCTTCGACAATAAGGGCTGTTTTAGTACTGCCTTGTGGCAGTCGCCACTGGATATCTTTGTTTTCTAGGTGATCTTCGACGATCAGTGATACCGGTAAATCCACTTGTACTTCGGTACCTTGATCCACTGCACTGTGTAAGGTAAATGAGCCTCCCATTGCATCGGCTAAGCGTCGAGCTAATATTAAACCTAGTCCGGTACCACCATGGGTTTTGCCACTTTGGCCTTGGCTGAATGGTGAGAATAAACGATCTAAGTCGTCTTGGCTGATTCCCGGTCCTGTATCTAAAATTTGGACTTTAAGGTGTTTTTGGCGGTATTCGACGATGAGTTTTATGCTACCTCGATCGGTGAATTTAACTGCATTGTCCAGAGCATTGGATATTATTTGGCCGAACTTTGTTTTATCCAAGAAGGCATGGTCGTGATCGTTTAGCTGAATGTCACTGTGGAATGATAGGCCTTTGGATTCAGCTCGTTGGCGATGCATGGCGGCAAGTTCCTGTAGTTCTTTTTTGATTGGGAAGCTTGCTTCATTGAGTTGCAGTCGTCCTGCCTCAATTTTCGAAAGATCGAGGATGTCATTGATGAGGCCTAATAGACGATGGCCTGCTGAGTAGATCCGTTGTATTTGATGATTTGGTTCTTGGCCTAAGTTTTCTTGCTGAAGCAGCTGCGCATAGCCCAAGATGGCATTCAACGGCGTTCGAATCTCATGGCTCATATTGGCTAGAAATACGCTTTTACTCGCATTGGCTTGGTCTGCGCGATGCTTAGCTTCCTGTAATTCCTGTTGTAGCAAAAAGGTGTCTGTGATGTCTCGTGCCACAGATAAAATCCCAATGACTTGTTTATCACTGTTCACAAAAGGAGTTCGAATAATACTGAGATACGCTTTTCGTTCTGCATCAGGACAGACCCAAGTTGAGGTATGACAAAGGTTTTGTGTCTTTCTGAGCGACTCTTCTTGTTTTATCCAGATGTTTTTTTGATCGCTGGATAGGCTATCGAACAGGGATTGTTGATTGAAAAAAGTGCGATAGGCTCGATTCGCGATAGGTTCCTGTTGATCAAATAACTCCAGTACGACGAGGTCGGGTAAAATTTCAAATAACAGCGTGACAATAGCATTACTTTGCTGCTTCTCGGTCTCTATCAATTTACGGTTTGTGATGTTTTCAATCGTACCAATCAGCAACGGCTTTTTGCTGTGCTCGTCCATCGTACTGCCTTTGACTGCGAGCCAGCATGACTTGTCGCCGTTTAAGCGAAATTCGACATCGATGGGTCTGTTGCTATTTAAGCGTGCTTGGCGAAACGCTTCGTAAACAGCCTCCTGATCGTGTGGATGCGCTAGGTTGATTAAGTCGTTTAGGTTTTTCGGGTGTTCTGTATCAAACGGTAGGATGTCTTTAAACGCTCTTGATATTTGGAAAAAAGAGGACTGCTTCACCATACGCCAGCCCGCCGCATTAATAGCGGATAATGATGCCTTGAAATGCTGCTTTTGACGGTTGATAAGATAGCGACTGTACCACGCATAGCTGGTAAAGCTGATGAGTAGGAGGATGATCACGGAAGACCAAATGACATAGACCCAATTGATCGAATCTTTGCTGAAGTAACTGGTGTTGTTTAAATACCAGCTTTCTGCAATTTGGTAACGTTGTTCAGGGGTTAGGGAATCTATCCAGCGGTTAAAAATACCATTGAGTTGTGGCCAGTCATTGCGAATTGCAAACGCCAAGTGTGCTTGTACAGGGAGTTGTCCTCGAATACTGAGGTGATTCTTTGCAAGCGTTTTGAGCTGGAATTGTCCTAATGCATACGTGGTGATGAGGTAATTGAACTTTCCATCTTCTAATGCAGCTAAGCCCGCCTGAACATTATCAACTTCGACAAAATACGTATCTGGATAACGTTCATAGAGGTCCCATGTATAGCCATAGCCTTTAATAATGCCAATTGGGCTGGGGCTGATGTCAGTGACATCTGTAATTTGCCCTCCAACTTTGTTGGAGATGATTACTAGATTATTACTGATGTAGGAATTAGTAAAAGTGTAATGCTCGCGTAGCGTGAGGCTGCCTAATACATCAGATAGCACATCCACTTCGCGCTTATTCGCCAGTTTTAACGTTTCACTCCAAGAGTCTGTTGGGCGAAATTCAAATTCTATACCCGTATCGTCGGTAAATTTTTTTAGGAAGGAGGACACAATACCAATGTAGTGTCCTTGGTCGTCAAAGGCTTCAAAAGGTAGCCAGTTAGGGTCCCCTGTAAAAACGATTTTAGCTGGATGCTGTTCTAGCCATTGCAGCTCCCCTTTGGAAAGCTCAAAAGATGCCACGTAGGTTGAAGCACAAATAGAAAAAGTACTAATAATCCAGCAAATAAAGGTTCGAGCTAGTGCGACTCTTCGCATACTTTTGCCCTAGTAAGGCACAGATCAACATTGGCCGCATTGAGTGGTTCAGGTTTATGGAAATGATAACCTTGCCCCCATTCAATGCCCATTGATTGATACAGATCGGCCAATCCTTGGTTTTCAACAAACTCCACAACGCATGGTTTGTTGAGTTTTTTGGCTACGTCTAAGATGGACTGCACCATGGCCATGCTGGCATCTGAGTGTTCGATTTCACGGGCAAAGATGCCATCGATTTTAATATGATCAAATGGAAAGTCTCGCAGGTAACTAAAACTGGAGTAGCCACTGCCAAAATCATCAATAGCGATGCTACAACCAAGTTGTTTAATTTGTTCGAGAATGGATGATGTTCGATGTACGTGAATAATTTGTTCGGTCTCAGTGACTTCAAAGCACAACTTACGTGGGTTAATCGCATACTTCTCTAAGGCATCTTGAATATAATCGACTAAATGCGCATCACGCAGAGTGGTTGCAGACAGGTTGAGGGCGACTTGTTCAATGAGTTGTTGCTGTACTGGATGATCACGAAGAAATTCACATACTTTGCGAATCATCCAACGATCAATATCTGCAATCAGTTGGTAACGTTCTGCGGCAAATAAAAAACTATCGGGGAACAGGATTTTTTCTTGGTCTGGTGCATAAAGGCGAACCAGTGTTTCCATTCGTATGCCGTTGCTTTGTGCATTAAGAGGACAAATCTGCTGAAAATAGACACGGAAGTGATCGTATTTTAATGCATCAATGAGTCGTAATGCCCAGTTTTGTCGTGCGTTCTGTTTGCTTGCTTGCTCGTTGTCATCGCTAAAGTAGCTAACACACTGACCGCCGGCGCGCTTAGCGCTGAACATGACCTCATCGGCCATCATCAGGACTTGATCAAAGGACGTCAGTGATTGGTCAATTTTCACGACTGCAAGGGTGGCGCCAATATCAAAATGACGCTCTCCCCAGAAAAATCTAAAACGCGAAAATTCCTCATGTAGTTGGTTTGCGATACTACTCGCTACGGAACAATCATCGGTTGGATAGACGACAGCAAAACTATCGCCACTTAGGCGTGCGACAAAAGCATTACTGCCTACAATCAGTGAAATAAGCTCGGCGGCTTCACTTAATAGTTCATCGCCAGCAATTAACCCACAGCTTTCATTGACGACTCTAAAACGAGACAGATCAACTGACATATAATAGGCTTCTTGAAAGCTGTCTTGTGGTTGGGAAATCAGCTCAACGACAAAATACTCTAAGGCCTTACGGTTGTGGGTTCGGCTAACAAAATCATGGTCAGCGAGATACTTGAGGCGATCTTGCATATAGCGCCGTTCGTTAATCTCTTCGCGCAACAATTTGTTGGTGGTCACCAATTCTGCTGTACGTTGTCGTACACGTTCTTCCAGTTCGCTATTTAAAGAACGCAGTTGCTGCATCATCTGATGTCGTTCTTTGTGATGGGTGACGCGAGCAATCACTTCGTCGGTATTGATTGGTTTGGTGATGTAATCATTGCCCCCTACTGCGAAGCCTTGACTGATGTCATCGGTGCGACCGGTCACAAATATAATAGGGGTTTCTTTAAAACGCGGATCTTTACGAAGTAGGCTACATAGATCAAAGCCACTCATGCCAGGCATCATGACGTCGAGCAACATTAATTCAGGCTCTAGTTGCTCAAGAATGGATAACGCACGTTCAGCAGACGTAGCAACAGATACCTTGCAATCTAGCGGCGCTAGCACTTTGCGCAGTACATCAATGTTGTCTGGTACATCGTCGACGATCAATACAGTAAAAGCTTTCATCTTGATCCCATCATCTTGGATAGTACTTAGAGTCGTTCATTTTTTAGGCAAAGTCTAGTAACCAAGTGTTAACAGCGTATAGGTATGTTCGCTAAAACTGGTAAGCGTAGGGGAAGGCTAGCTTTTATTGTGATTTTACTATGAGGTAGGGAAATTCCATTTCTCTGCTGACGTCAGCGGGATTACAGGTTTATACTGATCTTACAAATAAGCAGTAACAAAAGAATAGGATGGCCTTATGACACAACATTTAGTGTTAACGGTAATTGGTGATGATCGCCCAGGATTGGTAGAGGCGTTATCTCATGTTGTCGCAGAACATCAAGGCAACTGGAGTGAAAGTCGCATGGCGCACCTTGCTGATAAGTTTGCTGGGATTGTGACAGTTGAAGTACCAAAAGAGCATGAGCAAGGTCTGATCAAAGCTCTGCAAGCATTGTCTTCTGTGGGGTTAAAAGTCTCTGTTGAAGCGGCCAGTCGTCGAGCATATTCCGATGAAGTGGTGGTGTTATCTGTGATGGGGAATGATCGTACTGGCATTATTCGTGAAGTCTCCAAAACGTTGAGTAGCTTAGGAGCGAACGTTATTGACTTAAACAGCTATTGTGAACCCGCACCGATGAGTTCAGAGATGCTGTTTAAAGCCGAGCTTGAAATTACACTGCCCAGTAACCTGAGTGCCAGAGACTTAGAGAAAGCAGTCGAACAGATTAGTAGCGACTTAGTTGTGGAGCTAGCTGAGTAAGACTGAACTGTCTACGTAAATAAGAAATTTTGCTGCGATTCAGGGAAACATTGTGCTATTCGTTGCAGCATTTTTAGAACCTGTTTCAATGATTATAAGATCATTGAAACAGGTTATCTTTAAGCACATGCAACTCCCTACCACGTTCCGAGCATTATCCAACCCCAACTTTAGGCTTTGGGTGATCGGCGCCTTTATCTCAAATATTGGTTCTTGGTTACAACGCACTGCACAAGACTGGATCGTTATCTCTCAACTGACGGATCATAATGCCGCGGCGGTGGGGGTTGTGGTGTTCCTGCAATTTATTCCCCAAATCTTATTGCTTCCTATTACCGGCTGGGCGGCAGATCGGATTGACCGACGTAAGCTTCTATTGGTGACGCAACTCTCAATGGCATTTTTAGCGCTCTTGTTGGGCATATTAGCGATATCGGGCGTCATTGAACTTTGGCACGTCTATGCTTGTGCTCTTGGACTAGGCATCGTTGCGGCCTTTGACGCACCTGCTCGCCATGCGTTTGTATCCGATGTAGTGACGGAAAAGGAAGTGTCCAATGCCGTGTCTTTGAATTCCATGTCATTTCATTCTGCGCGTTTGATTGGGCCTGCTATTGCGGGCCTCTTGATTGCTGGGGTGGGTGCTGGCTGGGTGTTCGTATTAAACGTTGTGACGTTTGTTCCTCTTCTTGTTGCGTTGTATTTGCTCGGCAAACGCACGTTAGCCGGTCAACAGGAGAAAACTGAGAAAGCAGAAAGTGCCGGTTTCTTAGCTGGCTTTGGTTATCTAAATCAGCACCGTGAAATGGCGGTATTATTGGTCATGATCGCGATGGTGACTGCGTTTGTGATGAATTTCCCAGTTTATCTTTCTGCGATGACAGTGCATGTGTTTCATGGCGATGCTGGTCAATATGGTTTGTTGATCTCAATGATGGCGATTGGTTCGATTGCTGGCGCGCTTATGACGGCAAGTCGCAAGCAACCGACTTTTGGCTTTTTAGTGTGTTTACCGGCTGGTGTTGCTGTGAGCAGTACGCTGCTGGCGGTGGCGCCCAATTTTATCAGTTTTGCGATTATGATGACGGTTTTGGGCTTTAGTATTCAGCTACTGACGATCTCTTCGTTTACCTTTCTACAGTTGTCTACGGTACGTGTTTATCGGGGACGCGTGATGGCCATCGCCTTGGCAACGATGTTAGGCAGTACAGCACTTGGTGCACCATTAGTCGGCTGGATCGCAGACAGTATGAGTCCGCGCTGGTCGATTGGTATCAGTGGTGTTTCGGCTTTAATGGCGTTCGCTTTGGGCATTTTTTATTACCGCCAATATTATCTGCCGCAACAGCGTCAATCGCATGAGTCTGCGTGACGTTCCCAAAAAACGTCACGCTTACAAGATTATAGCGTCTAGTTATCAAGAGTTGCCGTGTCACAGTCAGGCTGAGATGGTTGAAAGCCAAACCAGCTGGACCAAGCCTTGCGCGGATGCAAAACAAAACCTTCGGCGAGTGTTAACCCTTGCTCAATATAAATATCTTGGTGAGCAGTTGGGTCGACTGATACGTTGTAATCCGCACTCACGGTTTTTTTACCTTGTTTCAAGCGAGTAGATACAGTGGGGTTATAGATGGTTAAGGTGATTGGGTCACCCTGACCAAATCCAATGTGCTCACCGTTGAAACCTCCTGCCACCAATATCACCGGTTCAACCCGACAAAGTTCCCCTTGTTCATTGGTGGTGAGATAGTTACCTTCCCCTTTGATACCGTGTAGAAACGGTAAACTGCCTGTTTTTACCGAGGTAATATAAACCACCCCTAGTGCCTCATCGGGTAGACTGGTGGCAGGTGCTCCCAAAGACAGAGCACCTATAAATACGCTGATTAAGTACGTCAAAACACTGTTCATATTGGCTCTCCTCTTGGGTTCAGAAGGTGCGCTCTAGGCTGGCTAGGTAGACATAAAAAGTAAATCAGCAATAACATGCCGACAATTGGAATTAAGATCACCAGTACACTCCAAATGGGCATGCCTGTGTCACGAATTCGACGCACGACAATGGCAAAAAAAGGCACGATGGTTATGAGTGAATAGAGGGCATCCAGCCAGCCGGGATTATCTGTTAGGATTTCGAGGGTGGCTATGATAAGACTGACTAACAGGCTCATCAGCATGAACATCCAGAATGCTTGACGATGGGCAACGCCTTTAAAATCGGCGTAGTGTTTAAAGGCTTCGATGTACCAATACATCCTATGACTCCTATGTTGGAAGAATGTTAAATGTCGCTCAACGCTAGCTATGGCGCGTCCTAGATCAAGATATAGGACGTCAAGGAAAACGACTTAGGACATACTGATGTCATCAGATAAACGAGGAAGGATGTAAATATGTTGGCGGTGCCTTTGCCATTTGTTGTGTCATTAATGTTGTGTGTTTTGGCGGGAAGTCTGTGGCTACAACGACGCCGCTCGACCCCCTTAGCCTGTTGGTTTTTGTTGATGTGTGCCGCAACGACCGCGGTTGTTGGATTACGTTGGACATTGGATTGGGCCGTGTTTCGGACAATGCAGCCGATATTTGCCAGCATTATTCCTGTCGCAGCGTGGTGGATATTTGCGAAAGCGTCGAGTAGTCGCAAACCTTCGTGGCGGCATGCGGTAGTGCCTATTGCGGTGACAGTCGGTTCCTTGACCTATCCGCTATGGCTACCGCCATTAGACGTCATTATTACAGGGCAATACGTCGCCTATGGTGTGATGTTGTGGTGTGCTGCTAATGATGCTGAACATCCGCCAGAAAATGTTCGACTCAGTGATTGGCAATGGGCAATTCAGTCGAAGCGTGTGGCAGGTGTTATGTTGCTGTTTTCGGCCTTGATCGATGGCGCTATGACGGTTGATTTTATGCTGACAGATGGCAAACATGCGCTCTGGATACTATCGCTTGGCCATGGATTAATGTTGCCGATTTTAGCACTTGCGGTCATGTGCATCAGCGTGAGTATGGCCGATGATAGCGCCATAGAGCGCACCGACTCTTCGAGCGCGGACGTCTTGTCAGAAGCGATTTCACTGCCTGAGGGCTCCCTTGCTGAGCAACAAGAGGTCATGGCGCGAACTGAGTCTGTATTGCGCGAGCAGATGTTGTATTTGGACCCCAATCTAACGTTAGCAAGATTGGCCCGTAAAGCGGGGATACCTGCTCGACAAATATCCACAGCAGTGAATAAGCTGACGCAGCAAAACATTTCTCAGTGGGTTAATCAGTTTCGTATCGAGCATGCGAAAACCTTGCTAAAGCAAACAGACGATCCGATTACTCAGATCTACATGGACTCGGGTTTTCAAACCAAGTCCAACTTCCATCGTGAGTTTTCACGTATTACCGGTATGACGCCGTCTGCCTATCGTACACAATCAAAGGTTAATGATTAATCAATCTGTGATTGAGGTTTGCGGCTGAGAAAAGGCCACTTTAATCGACTCAAATACACGCCCATTAACGTCGTTGCGACGCCGATTAGCTGTAAATGAGTCAGTGCTTCATCGAACAGAAAGTAGCCTTCAATGGCGGCCAACGGTGGTACCAGCAGCATCAGCGTCGACACCTGCGAGGCTTTGACTTTACGCAGTAGCCAGACCAACAAAAACACTCCGCCACATGACAAAATCAATACGCCCCAGCCTATTAATGCGTAGGACTCCCAACTTTGCACAAACAGGCTTTCTTGCAAAGTCATCATAAAGCCAAAGGCGACCACGGCTGCGGCAAGATTCTGAATCGCCATTGAGGCCAAAATGTCAGAACCTGAAATCGACATTTTTTGATAAATTGAGCCGAAAGCCAGACACAAAACCCCCGCGACACCGAGTAAGGCTAACCAAGGGCTAAAGGTGGCTTCTTGAACACCCAAGTTCAGCGAAGGGCTGATGACCAGCAACAATCCGGCAATGGCGATAAACATTCCGATGACGCCAAGTAGACTGGTTTTTTCTTTGATCAGTAGAAACGCCAAGAGTGTGACAAGAATAGGCTGTATGGAACCAATCAATGCCATCACCCCAGCGGGGAGGCCTTGTGCTAAGGCAATGTAAGCAAAGCTAAGGTAAAAACTATTGAGCAGTACCCCGGCAAAGATATGCTTCGGCCATTCTCTCTTGGGAGGGAAGGCGCGCTTAAGCGCAAATGCAAGCACGACAAAGATCGTGCCTGCTAGCGCAAAGCGAATGGTCAAATACACATTGGGGTCGATTAAGCCAACAATGAACTTTCCGGTGATAAACCCCGTCGACCAAATGAGAACCAACAAAATGTAGATAATGAGCATCCGTGCACCTATAAGGCAATGATGTTTGACAGTTTAGCTGGAAACTAACATGAATACTCGTTCAACAAAACGAAACTTCTTAGAGAGCCAACAGTCCACTCATCAGGTCGCAAAACAGACTCCCTATGAAAGGTGAGAAGTGGTAGCATTTGCGTCCACGAAAAATAGCGTACGACAGCAAGAGACAGAGCCATGCCAACCTATACCGTATTACAACGAAATGATCAGATGCGAGCAGAACAAGACGCCGATGTTATTTATCAGCTAGGCTTGTGTGGCTATGTGGAAATTGGCTTTCAAGACGCTGATACAGCGGAACAAGCGGTAAGCGAATATCTAGCTAACAATGAGCTGCAGGATAATTACAAAAGGCCATTAGGCCTACGTTGGTTGATGTGGGTGGGTGGAGGTGCCGCATTTTGTTGGTTCACTTACTTGATCTTCTTCTTATTGCCACTAGCGTTTCAAGACTAAGCGTTAGACGGTCTTGAATACACTAGAGCAATTGCGTCGTGGCGAGTTAGCGGGCACGACACGGCTAACATTGAAGGAAGATCTGACGGAATTTCCGCAGGAGATTTTCTCGCTGGCCGACACTTTGGAAGTGTTGGACTTGTCGGGTAATCAATTGACGAGTCTGCCCGATGATTTGTCACGCCTGCATCGGTTAAGCATCTTATTTGCCTCGAATAATCCATTCAAGCAGTTGCCCGATGTATTAGGGACGATGCCCAAGTTAGAGATGATTGGTTTCAAGTCGTGTAAGATCGAAACACTTTCTGAATACTGCCTTCCCAAGCAAACACGTTGGTTAATCCTAACGGACAATCAGATCCAAGCGTTGCCAGAAAGCATCGGTCAACTTAGTCGGTTAGAAAAATTAGCGTTAGCGGGTAACCAACTGACCGCGTTGCCGGATTCCTTTTCAAATTTGACGAATCTTGGGCTGCTTCGCATTGCCGCTAACCAATTGGCGGCCTTTCCCGATGTGCTATTTGCATTACCTAAGCTTGCGTGGTTAGCATTCTCGGGTAATCCATTTTGTGCCGCCGGTGATGAACATCTGGATTTTAAACAAGTGCAGACAAACGATTTTGTATTGCACGAAGTGTTGGGGCAAGGCGCTTCTGGATTAATTTCGCGCGCTTCATGGCTTAAACCAATATACGGTTTTGACAGGCACGTTGCGGTAAAAGTATACAAAGGTGAAGTGACCAGCGATGGCTACCCACAAGATGAATTGGATGCTTGTTTAACAGTAGGGGAGCATGAACACCTTGTAAAACCACTGGCCTATGTTCATGAGCCAGACTGCGCAGCGCTTGTTATGGAACTTATTCCAGCGGACTATTACAACTTGGGGCAGCCCCCTAGTTTGACGTCATGCACGCGCGACACGTTCACCCAAGGACAATCCTTTAGTAGGCAGCAGGCGCTATACATCATCTCGCAAATGCAGACCTTGGTGGATCATTTTGAAGCACGACAAGTGAGCCATGGTGATTTATATGCCCACAATGTATTGATTAATCAAGACCATCATATTTTACTTGGGGATTTTGGCGCCGCATCCAAATACCACCACCTAACGCCTGCACAACAATACGGAATTCGCCGTATCGAACGTCGTGCATTGCAGTATTTTGAAGAGGACATGCTGGGGCTAGTGCGCTAGCCCCAGCAACAGACGCCTTGATTTATTTGGCTTTTAAAAAGTCAGCCACATTCAAAATGATCATTTCATTATCATCTGCGCGGCCTTGTTCACGTCCTACTGAGAATGGGAAGTTATTGTCATTCGCGACGATGATATGGTTTTCGTCGATGCGGTCCACATCTTCAATAGTGACAAATGGGAAGGTAAAGGTACCGTCCATAGTGCCTCGTGGCGCGATAGCATCAGGATCCTGGATATCCATTAAATCAATGTATGCAATCTTACGCAGCATGCCATTGTCATCGGTATCATTCAAATCAACTAAGTAAATACGCTTGAATTGAGCTGGTTTTTTCGACCAACCTTCTCGTGGATCACCACTACCACCGTCTCGTTCAATAATCAGCGCTCTATGTTCGTCTATCATATTGAAATCACCAATCGCATGGTGACTCTCGTTTAATGGGTAAAAGCGAACCGTGTCTTGCCATGTTTTACTGTCTACATCAAATGACAGTAGGCGTAAAACAGGAGTGCCATTAATGTTTTCAGGCTGTCCTGTTTTAGCATCATAGATCGGTTTTTCGAGCAGAGGGTAAAGGGTTTTACCATCGGCTGAAATAGCCATGCCTTCATACCCGCCGGAGCGCATGCTCATTAGTTCAGGGGCTTTAGTACCGGGATTAGATAAGGATTTAAATGCGTTGTCTGGCGAAGCATATTGCACACCCTCTATTTCGGTCGCTATAACATCTTGTACCACGCCTTGTTTATCAACATGGATTAACCAAGGGCCGAATTCATCGCCAATCCAGTAGCCATCAGTGACGGGTTGGATGGACTCAAGGTCAAAATCTGCGCCGGTTAAATAACGTTCGGGGCTGGTTTCATCAATGATCGGAAACGGAACTTTACGGTTAGGATCGGTTAGAAAAGTTGTTTCTTGGGGCATTACACGGCCTGACTCCCAGTCTACTTTGACTTTGTGGAACATCAGTAAGGCATCTGCTGAGTTACTTTTGGTGCCAAAACCATTATCTGTCAGAACTAGGTAATGATCTCGGTCGATCACTCTAATCCCAGAAAAGCCTTGTAACGGTTGCCCTGGAAATGGTCGAGACAGACCCGTGTGCTCATCGCTAATGGCGTACGGTTGCTCAACGCGGTGACTGTCTGGGCCTGTAAATCGGCCAGAATAATTAAAATAGCTTGAAGCTGAGTCAGGTGGAAGTACAAACGTGGCAGCAGGCAACTGTGCATGCTCCTTTAATACCGCTGAGAACTTTGTCACGTTATCAGTATCGGCGGCTAGAGTAACACTGGACATTCCTATCATTGAGATCAAACAAGCTGAACGTAGCATAAAGTCTCCTATGACTTACTGTGCAAATGATGAGCCTGTTTGATCATAAGTAATAGTTATTTAGGTTTGATGACGGCAGCCTTATTAATGATTTTAAAAGCGTCAATGCAAAGAAGAAGCATCAATGGGTATTGGTGTAATAACACGGTATTCGACGTATCGGATGCCGTGCATTGCAGTATTTTGAAGAGGAAATGCTAGCGCTGGTAAATGGCTGTGGTTTGTTGCTCATTGGTGTAGTGGTAAAAATCCACGGCCTGTTGCAGCGGTAATGGATGACTTAAGTAATACCCTTGAAGGTAACGCGCTCCAAGGTTGTTTAAGGTATCCATTTCGGCTTGGGTTTCAACACCCTCACCAAGTACCAAGCAATTGGTCTCATTGGCGAAGCCAATCAATGCAGCGGATAAAGCGCGTCGACCGAGATCTTGGTTTACGTTACAAATTAAACTGCGATCGAGTTTAATTATATCTGCAGACAGTTCTAATATATGTTGGAAACTGGCATAACCAGCACCGGCATCGTCGACGGCTAAGCGTAGACCACGTTCACGAAAGGGCTTTAGATCATTGCGGAACTGGTTGTAATCGTCGATCGGCTCTCGTTCAGTTACTTCTAACACAATACGATGTAAGGGTTGATCTTTAAGCAACTCTTTAAGCTTTGGTGAGCCCACGAATTTAGGCGATATATTCAGCGTTATAAAGCAATCGTCGGGTATTTTATCGAGAGACGCTAACGCAATGTCAATGGCATACAGTTCAAGCAGCTCGCCAAACCCAGCTTGTGATGCTCTATTGAACCAGTAGTCTGGCGTGCGATAAGGCTCGATATTGAATCTCGTTAAACATTCAAAACCAACTGTCTTTTTTTGTTGGTAATCGTAGATAGGTTGAAAAACAGACGATAAGGCACCACTGCGTATCATCGATGAGACTTCTTTTCGTATCTGCTTATGCATTCTTTTACGCTGTAAATCTTTTTCGAGATTACGTGCAGCAAAAGAAGAAAAGAGCGTCAATATGGATAAATCACGTTCAGAGAGTGTTTCGTCTGGTTGCTCGTTGAAGCAGCACAGCGTGCCGTAACAAGAGCCATCACTTAGGAGAATGGGCACACCGATGTAACTGCCAATAGTGAGTTGTTTAGTGATGGGCATTTCGGCGGTGATGGAATTTTCTCGGGTATTAGGGATCAAAGATGGCAATTTATTATCGGCAATCAATTTACAATAGGTTACTTCTTCACAGTCTTTTTGCCCTGCTGCGATATTGATCTGACAACCTTCACGTTTATTGATTTGAGTAATCTCTCGAAAGCCGTTCTTAAACCGCGAAAGAAAGGCCACATCCATATTCAAATGATGCCGGATGGACTCTACCAGTAAATTGATGTCTCTATGTATGATTTCTGAACTAAGATTCTCAAGGTCTGATGGTGCAGAGAGAATACTTAAAATAGTAGAGAATGCATGCTCTGAAAACTGTGTGTTCGCTATTTTTTGCATACGTTGCATTCTCCTTAATAGGTAGTCTTGTACGATGTATGAAATGAATTTAGTGTCAAAATAGTCATAAAATCAAACTGTTATATAAGATCGCCACTAGGCGAGCCGTTACGCAAATAAGTTGTGTTTAAGATTTAAAGGTAATGCATTGGCTCTTTAATGAATGGCTCAGTTGCGCAAGTTGTTGACTGGTTTGAGCAACTTGGGCTGCACCTTCGTTTGATGTTTTACCGATATGAACAATCTGATCAACGCTGCTGTTTATCTCATTGGCAACGAGTGTCTGCTCTTCCGCCGCACTGGCTATTTGTATATTAACATCGGTCATGTTGCTTACATTACTTGCGACAACATCCAGCGCTTCACACACTGTTCGAGCTTGGCTCATTGTTTCTTCAGCATGCTGAGCATTGATTGTCATAGCATTAACCGCTTTTTCGCTGCTACTTTGTAGTACTTTAATAATATCATCAATTTGTAATGTTGATTCTTGAGTTCTTGCTGCAAGTGTTCTGACTTCATCTGCGACGACAGCAAAACCTCTACCTTGTTCGCCTGCACGCGCGGCTTCGATTGCCGCATTTAGTGCCAATAAGTTGGTTTGCTCTGAGATGTCACTGATTACGTTAAGAATGTTAGCAATGCGCTGACTGTCGTTGCTTAGCTGATTAATGATATCGGCGGATTGCTTAATCTCATTGTTCAAGCCTTGAAGATGTTGCTCTGTATGCTCTAACTTATCACGACCTATTGCTGTGGCTTCATCTGCTTTTTTAGCCGACTCGGCTGCTTGCGCCGCATTACTTGCAATGTCGTTGACGGTAGCCGTCATTTGATTCATTGCTGTCGCCAGCTGTTCACTTTCGACTAGCTGCTGATGCATATTCTGTTGAGTTTGATCGCTAATGACGCCTAGATGTTTGGCTGATTCATCCACATCATTTGTCGCTCCTTTGATTTCCTTTATAACGGTATCAAACGCCTCCATAAGGCCATTGAAATTATTACTGATTTGAGCAACTTCGTCTTTACCTCGAACGGGTACTCGGATACTAAGGTCTTTTGTGTCTGCTACATTCCGTATGATGCGGTTTAGGTTCAGTATGGGTTGTACAAGTTTTCTTGAAAAAACAATCCCTATTAAGACCGCGAGTAAGCTGAAAATAGTCAGTGTGATCAGGGCGCTTATAATAATACTGTGAGTGAGATCGGTTATTGTGGCAAAGGCTTCTTCGGTGTCAATTTCACTTAATAATACCCATTTTAAACCTTTGAACTGAACTGGTGTAAAAGCAGAAATTACAGGCACATTGCGATAGTCGTTGATAATGTTATATCCGGTTTGTCCTGACAAACCTAAACGAACACTTTCAGTGTTAATCGCTTGTAAGCCAATATTACTGTTACGTTTTACGATGGCATTTACTACATCATTACTTGTGTCACCATTGCGTAGTGCTTGGCTAAAACCGTCCGCGTCTTCAATGAGAAATCGACTTACAGTGATCGCTTTGGATTTTTGATTGACCAAATACGTTTCGCCGGATTCCCCTAAACCAGACTGCTGCCAGTTATGATTACTGGTCATAATGTTGTTAATGCCGTCAATTGGCATTTGGAAGATTAATATACCCACACGTTGCCCTTTGTCGAAGATAGGGCTAGCGATAAATGAAGCATAGCTGTTATAAGATGGGAGATAAGCCTGAAATTGTGTGATTGCGGACTCTCCTTGATCAAGAGACATCGCCGCTTGATAAGCTTGCGCTAATCCAGAGTTTTTGTAAGGTCCATCTTTCAATGACGTCGCAAAATCGGCTTCTTTATAGACACTGTAAACAACATCACTTGTTTCTGCGGAGACGACAAAAATGTCATAGAAGCCAAAGTGTTCTAAGAAATTACGAAAGTAGGGATGGTAAGCGCTATGTGCTTGATCGTAATCTGTTTTTTGATCTGTAGCGTCTAGTAAATGCTTTGATCCAAGAGGGTGCTTATTAGTACTGATGTACTGTTGTTGAAGGGCGAGAGCCGAATCACTTAGCGAAGTATACAAAGGGTCTAGGGATAGACTTTCGCCTGGGTTATTGTATTTGAAAGTTGTTAAAAAGGATTGTTGATAATAATTTTTAACCGCTTTAAATTGCGAGTCTCTTGATACATTGGTCTGCGAAGAATAGTTTTTATAAGCTTGAGTGAACGCCCGTGTAGCTTCAATGATTAAAGGGCTACTCGATTCAGAAAGCAGCTGATCATTAATGGTATTTAGATAGTCTTCAAGGCTCGATTTTTTGGCTTCGCGAATAGCAATGAGTCGGTCTGCCGCCGCTTGCTCTAGTGCGACCGTCGCATCTTTTTTCATTTGCATTACTAGCACTGTCGTTAGTAAAGCAAGAGATATGATGGTTGTAATGACTAGAATAAGGATTGTTTTTAGCTTGATGGACATAATACATGTCTCCATCGGTAGTGGACATGTTCCCATCATAACGTTACTGATAAGGCTGAAATGTAACGTTTGTTAGAGTGCGTTAAGTATTTTTGTGAATGCCTAAACAAATGACCTTGAATCTGATAACGATCATATTGACTTAAAGCGACTGGTGGCGACGTTAGTCATAAGTGGTGTCATTGTGCTTCAACCAACCATGAGGATGATGACCACGTGGATCACGATGCGTCCAGTGCATTACACCCCCTTTGTTGTTCCATTCGTATTCACCGTAAAATTCAACAGTATCGCCTCTGCGCAAATTTGGAATACGTGGTGCGAGATCAATGTTGTGCGCTACCAGTAGTGTTTGCCCGCTGTCTAGCTTTAAAATAAAGCGCTGATGCTGAGAGCCTTTGGTGTCGTCTTTTAATACGTTAATGACGGTCCCACTGCCTCGAATTTGCAGGTCACTTTGCTGAGCTTGGTACGCTTGCTGCAAGCGTACATCATCTGCATAGCTGTGAAACGGCCATAGGCAGAGCAACATAAATAGAAAGGGAGCGAGTGTTTTCATGATTGGGTTGACTTGAGGAATATAGATAGCCCAATAGTAGTAGATAATCACTCTAGTGAGGAAGCAAAATTCACTAGAGTGAGGTAGTGTTATTAGCCCATACGATAGAACTCAGGGAAGATGGCGTTATCAGTAGGGTGTTCACCAGGTTGAACACGGACTTCGTCAGCATTAACACTTGGGTCTGTTCCTGGACGTGGGTCCCAAATCGCATCGTCACCAAGCCAGCGAGTGGACAGTGCGAAGCGATCTTGATCGGAAGATGAGTTGCCCTGTGCGCCGTGTAATGTCCATGCGGAAAAAATCAACGCATCGCCAGGTTCAAGGTCGAAACCAATCACATCAAAGCTGTCGCGGTCGGCCTCAATATCAGGACATGGAACGCCTTCTCCTTTGCCTGTCCAGCCAGCATTGGCGCCAGATGTACCAAACGCTTCAGGCAAATAGAACACCCTATCATTATGAGAGCCGCGCACGAATTCTAGTGCACTGCCTTTTACTGTGACAGGGGTTAATGCTAGCCAAATCGATGCGATTTGACGGCCTCTGAATGGCCAATATGGAACGTCTTGATGCCATGGTGTCGGTGCGGAAGTGTTGGCTTTTTTGATCAGTAAGTGATCAAAATAAAAACGTGAGGATTTACTTTGCATCGCTTGAGCTGCTAAACGCGCGCAGCCGGATTCTTTAGCGTAGCGATAGATCAGTTCATTTGTGCGCCATAAGTAGCGATCGGTGAACATACGACCTTGCTGGCTATCTTTGTCTGAGTTGTTGTCATTACACAATTGGCTAGGGTGATCCAGTTGGTGTTGACCAAATTCAGTCAATTGCTGAATCCATTTGGTGTCGACAGCGTTGCGTACGCATACGACACCGTCTTGTTGATACTGGTCTATTTCTGCTGAGGTTAACTGGCGTTCGGTCATCTCGTTCTCCATTTTTTTTATTGTTGACCAAAATATAGCCTAGGCTTTAGCATCAGATAACCTGATTAAGTAAATATGTAGTATGGAAAATTTTGATAGTTCTTCGTTGAGTTTGAAAAATCTTAAGACGCTTAAGTTAATTTACGAGCTAGGTTCTATCACGGCGGCAGCAACAGCGTTGCAACAAAATCAGCCAACCGTTAGTTATACGTTAGAGCAGATGCGCGTGGCATTTTCGGATCCATTGTTTGTTCGTTCAGGGCGTGGCATGGCACCGACTAACCGCTGTCATGAGATTATGCCTACCATCGATGAGTTGCTGCGAGGCATGACGCGTCTATTTCAACCAACCGAGTTCGCCCCCAGTCAAGCCGATTTAGACATCAGTATCAGCTGTAATATTTACGAACTTCAGGTCATTATGCCGCCACTTGTTGAGCGACTTAGAGCACTCGCGCCGAATATTCATCTGCTGTTTGGTCAATCGAATGTGAATGGGCATAAGCAATTGCAGCAAGGCCTGAGTGACATATTGCTGTCACCTGTGGAGCACGATTATGAGTCGCTGTATAAACGTTCATTATATAAGGAGCGTTATGTGTGCTTAGTGCCTTCAGGCCATGTTTTAGCTGGCAGGCCAATTAGCTTAGAAGATTATTTGAATGCGAAGCATATTGAGATTACTTACGAAGGGGGCTGGAAACCGCTTTATTTGAATCGACCTGAGCTACAAGGCGAAGAGCTTAATATTGCGCTGCGCTTGCCTTGCGCATCGAATTTTATACCGCATATGGCAGGCAACGACTTAATCGTCACCTTACCAGAGCGCTTGGCGTATTTGATCAAAGGCTCGATGCTGGTTCAGGATTGCCCATTTGAGTGTGCATTTACCTTAAACTTGTACTGGAACAAATTGACGCACCTGTCGCAGGCGCATCAATGGTTACGGCAAAACATCACCTCGATTTGCGCTGAGGAGCTTCAAGTAGGCTCTGAGTAGTTGAGTCGACATCGGAAGCCATGAGGTCATAAGGATTAGCCAACATACTTAAGCAAAATGCTGATGGCGCACACTATGAGTACGGCAAATGTCATAATCATACCGCTTTGACGAAAGATTAGCGTTTCTTTCTGCTGACTCACACCGTAGGCATGGAGTAAGCGGCCAAGACACAGCGCGGCACCAAAAATATGTACCAGCACAGGCGCGCCATTCATGCTTTCATACATCCACACTAGCAGTAATGCCAACGGGATGTACTCACCAAAGTTGGCCTGTACGCGAATAGCGCGAGTTAACAGCGTTTGCTCACCATCGCCAATACCGACTTGATATTTCATACGTAGCTTAATGACACGTGCACTGAGGAACACATAAAGGAAGGCGAGCAATGCTGCATAAATAGGAGTGATCATAAGGACGTCCTTGAGTCATAGGTAGAAGGTTAGAGTACGCTTGTCATGCTTGAGTGCAAGGTTAGAGTTCGAGAAAGTAAAACATAAAAAAACCGGAATCAGTTATCTGAATCCGGTTTTTAGAGGCGTTTTCGCTGCTCCGTTAGTTACGGATCAAGTAGTCGAATGCGCCGAGAGCAGCGGTTGCACCAGCACCCATGGAGATGATGATTTGTTTGTAGGGTACGTTGGTAACGTCACCGGCAGCAAACACACCGTCCATTGAGGTACGGCCGTGTTGGTCGATAACGATTTCGCCACGCTCCGTTAGTTCAATTGCGTCTTTCAGGAATTCGCTGTTCGGTACTAGACCGATTTGCACGAAGATTCCGGCTAGCTCTACTGTGTGTGATTCATCGGTAGTGCGATCGGTGTAGGTCAGACCATTTACACGCTCACCATCGCCCAATACTTCTGTGGTCATTGCATTTTTGATGATGGTAACGTTTGGCAGTGACTTCGCTTTTTTCACCAATACGTCATCGGCACGTAGTGTGTCGCTGAACTCCAATACCGTTACGTGCTCAACGAGACCTGCTAGGTCAATCGCTGCTTCGATACCTGAGTTACCGCCACCAATAACCGCGGTTTTCTTACCTTTAAACAATGGACCATCACAGTGAGGGCAGTATGCAACGCCTTTGCCTTTGTACTCTTGTTCACCGGGTACGTTCATCTCTCTCCAGCGTGCACCCGTTGCTAGAATAATGGTTTTACTTTTTAGTACAGCGCCGTTTTCAAGCGTTACTTCCACCAGTTCTTTTTTCTCAATGCGGGCGGCACGTTGCGTTTTCATAATGTCCACATCGTAATCCAGTACGTGTTGCTCTAGATTTGCGACCATTTTCGGGCCGTCAGTGGCTTTTACCGAAATAAAGTTTTCGATCGCCATGGTGTCGGCGACTTGGCCTCCAAAGCGCTCGGCAACAATACCCGTGCGAATGCCTTTACGAGCCGCGTAGATCGCTGCGGCTGCGCCAGCTGGGCCACCACCAACGATAAGCACATCGTATGGGTCTTTTTCAGATAACGCAGCGGCTTGCTTGTCGCTCGCTCCGGTATCGACTTTGTTTAGGATCTCGTCCAGTGTCATACGGCCTTGACCGAAATGTTCACCGTTAACGTATAGAGAAGGTACCGCCATGACATTGCGTTGTTCTACTTCGTCTGGGAACACACCGCCGTCGATCATGGTAGCGGTCACTTTCGGGTTTAATACGGCCATTAAGTTAATAGCTTGAACCACGTCAGGGCAGTTGTGACATGACAATGAGATGTAGACTTCAAAGTTCAGCTCAGTGTCTAAATTCTTAATTTGCTCAAGCGTTTCTTGTGCCGCTTTAGATGGGTGGCCACCTGCTTGCAGCAGCGCCAACACAAGTGATGTGAACTCGTGTCCCATTGGAATGCCGGCAAAGTTTACGCGAGCTTGTTCGCCTTTAGGGCCAACTGACATTTGTGGTGCGCGGCCTTGAGGATTTTCATTCACCGACAGCGTGATTTTATCGCTGTTCAATGCTTGTATTTCAGTAGCGAGCTCTAACAACTCGTTTGATTTATCGCTGTTATTAACGGACACAGTAATCTCAATCGGATTAACGATGTTTTGAAGGTAAGTGCCCAACTGTTGTTTCATATTTGCGTCTAACATAATGTTTTAATCCGTATCGTTGAGATTGACTGATGCAGTGTGCCTATAAATTTCGGGCGAGAGAGGTCAGCACCTGTCTTTTTGAGAGAAGAGGGAGGTGTGAGGTACCTTGGCTCGAAAATTATTGTGGGCTTTTAACGCCTTGCGTTGGAAGGCAAAGCCCGATGTTGGGCGCTAAGCGCCCAACAAAGGAAGAGGCGTCTTAGATTTTGCCTACTAGGTCTAGAGATGGAGCAAGTGTCGCTTCACCTTCTTTCCATTTAGCTGGGCAAACTTCGCCTGGGTGCGCTGCAACGTATTGAGCTGCTTTTACTTTACGCATTAGGTCTTCAGCGTCACGGCCGATGCCTTCTGCAGTGATTTCCATTGCTTGGATCGTACCTTCTGGGTCGATCAAGAATGTAGCGCGGTCTGCAAGGCCTTGACCTTCACGTAGAACGCCGAAGTTGCTAGTGATCGTTGCAGTTTGGTCACCTACCATGTAGTAGTTGATTTTGCCGATCGCTTCAGACGTGTCGTGCCAAGCTTTGTGACAGAAGTGAGTGTCAGTCGATACAGAGAATACTTCTACACCCATACCTTTTAGTTCGTCGTATTTGCTTGCAAGGTCTTCAAGCTCAGTCGGGCAAACAAACGTGAAGTCTGCTGGGTAGAAGAAGAACACGGCCCATTTGCCTAGCACGTCCTTTTCAGAAATCTCTACGAATTCGCCTGCTTTAAATGCTGTTGCGTTGAATGGCTTGATTTGAGTGTTAATCATGTTTATCTCCTAAGTAAGTGTGTGTTCGCTGTTTGCGTTACCAACAGTGTCTATAATATGGGGACGATGTGACGAAATGAAATTGTGTTTTACTAAAACTAAGATAAAAAAAAACTATTAGGAATTAATAAAAGCTATTCGTCAGGATATTGCGACCGCACTTCCGTAATCTGAACCTTCAAATCTAAAGCAATCTCGGTAAGCTTGGGGTCAAAGTGTTTGCCGCTTTGCTCTTGAACATAGTTGAAGGTTTGCTCGGTGGACCAAGCATTTTTATAAGGACGTTTTGAAAGCAGCGCATCGATCACGTCGGCTAAAGCCACGATGCGGCCTTCGAGAGGAATGTCTTCACCTTTTAAACCCGCAGGGTAACCTTTGCCATCCCAGCGCTCATGGTGTGTTAGAGCAATAGAGCGAGCCATATCAAATAGTGGATCGCCTTCGACGGACAAAATCTCAGCCCCAAATAACGTGTGCTTTTTCATTTCTTCCCATTCATGCTGGTCCAGCTGTCCTGGTTTGAGCAAAATCGCATCGGCAATACCGATCTTGCCGACATCATGCATCGGTGAAGCATGGAAGATGCGTTCGACCCACTCAGGATCATCAACATATTGTTCGGCGATTAAGCGCGATATATGACTCATACGAATGACATGAGCGCCAGTTTCGTTGTCTTTGTACTCAACGGCGCGACCTAGGTGGTGGATAATACGTAGCTTGCTGGCCTGCAGTTCTTTCGTGCGTTCTCTTACCATTTCTTGAAGCTGGCGGTTTTGGTTGTATAACGCTAGTTGATTACGGATACGTGCTCGGACTAAAGGCGGACTAATAGGCTTGACGATGTAGTCGGCGGCGCCGAGCGAGAAGCCTCGTTCTTCATCAGAAACATCATGCTTGGCCGTGACAAAAATAACCGGAATATTGGCAGTAGTTGGGTCTGCTTTTAATAGGCGACAGACTTCGTAGCCGTCCATATCAGGCATCATTACATCAAGCAAGATTAAGTCTGGTTTCGGAGATTTTTGCGCAATGGCTAGGGCTTTAGGGCCATTGAGCGCTACTTTAATGCTGTAATCTTCCCGTAGCGATGCAACCAGAACGTCAATGTTTTCTGGAATATCGTCCACGACTAATAATGTGGGTTTTTGTCGTGTTTCAGAGTCCTGCTTTGAGGCATGACTTACATCGGTTTCTACCATTATGAATAACTCACTCAATCTACAATACGTGCTTTTAGAGCATCCAAGTGTTTTGCCGCTCTTTCAAAGTCATAGACGTTGACGGCATTGCTGATGGCACCCATCAAGTCCTTTTCTTCTACGTTTTTAAACTGTGGTACGAGCGATTCAGCAAGCTCGCGTGATTCAGACAGATTTTGTTCTATATAGTCTGCCAGTATTCCAAGCTGTTTACGCTTATCAACATTATTGATGAACTCGATATTTGTGTCAGAGACGACTGTCTCACTCACTTGGTTTTGCCACGTATCCAAAGTGTTAAGAATAGTCTTTAATTCGGCGTTTACGCCAGCAATGGTCTCTGAAGATGGATCATGTTGTTCCATTTGGGCTTCTAGTTCCGCGGCCAATGTCGCTAACGAATTCATGCCAAGCGTAGCCGCTGTTCCTTTTAGCGTGTGTGCTAGACGAGTCGCATCTTCGTACTCTTGATGCTCTAAATGATGACTTAGTTGCATCGAAAAGTCGGCTTGATTGACTCTAAATCGCCTAAGCAATTGAATGTACAGGGCTAAGGTTTGAGTGTGCTGTAACCCCGTGACTGTATCGATGTTAGTTGAGACCGGCAGTTCAGTTGTGTGAGTCGTGTGTGTTGGCGCTTCAATGCCCACAACCGTTATTTCAGCGTTTACTTTTTCAGTAGGCATCCAGCGGTCCATGGTGCTAAACATGCGCTCTAAATTTATCGGTTTGGCTATGTGGTCGTTCATGCCAGCGTTAATGGCTCGAGTAATGTCTTGCTGCAGAACGTTTGCGGTCATGGCGATGATCGGGAGTGTCGCATACTCTGGTTTTTGTCGGATGATACGTGTGGCTTGATAACCGTCCATGACTGGCATCTGGCAGTCCATCAAGATCATATCGAATGTATTGTTTTCTAATTTAGTCAGTGCATCTTGGCCGTTGACGGCAATGTCTACTTTTATGTTTTGTTGCGAAAGCAGTTCTACCGCCAGCTCCCGATTGATTTCATTGTCTTCCACTAGGAGTATGGAGGCGCCGTGCAGATTATAGTAGCTCGTTACCGGTGATGGAGCGCTCAGCGTGTCTTGCCCTGTTAGGCGTTCAATACCGAGGCTCTCAGCGATGGTGTCAAATAAGCTAGAAATAGTGATGGGTTTGGTTAAGAACCCCGCAATATCCACGTTAGAAGCCGCTTGTTTGACTCTATCCAGTCCATAGGCGGTCACCATAATCATGGTTGGCAATTTAAGGTTGTGTACATGACTGATTCTACGGCAAGTTTCGACACCGTCTAATTCAGGCATTTTCCAATCGACCAGTACCAGCTCATATGGCGCTTTATTTTGATCGGCGAGAGCGATCATTTCTAATGCTTCGTAGCCATCAGCCGCTTCATCGCAAATCAGTCCAATATCTTCAACACAACTTTTTAAAACATCGCGGGCCGTGTCGTTGTCATCAACAATCAATACTCTAGTGATGTCCAAAGAAGAGTTGCCATAACACAATGGGATTTCGTCTTCGACTCGATCCAATACAACGGTGAAATGGAAAGTGCTACCGCCACCGTCTTGGCTTTCCAGCCAAATTGTACCGCCCATTAATTCGGCCAGTTGCTTAGAAATGGCTAAGCCAAGACCGGTGCCACCAAAGCGTCGAGTGGTTGAGGAATCTGCCTGTGAGAAAGAGTGAAACAGATGCTTTTGGTTCTTTTCACTGATCCCGATGCCCGTATCGGAGACAGAAAAATGTACTTCCATCTTGTCGGCCATGTGTTTTACATAGCGAGCACGAATGACAATTTCCCCCTGTCGGGTGAATTTCACGGCATTGTTACCCAGATTCAGTAAAATTTGGCGCAGTCTCGTGGCGTCTCCTTGGAAGACCTGTGGTAAATGCGTGTCGATATCAAACACCAGTTCAAGATCTTTCTCATCGACTTTAATGGTCAAAATATTGGCCACTTCGTTGAGCACGTCCTGTAAATAGAACGGCTCTGTTTCTAAATCTACTTTGCCTGCTTCTATTTTTGAAAAGTCGAGGATGTCATTAATGATACCAAGCAGAGATTCTGCAGAGCTTCGAACATTTTGTATGTAGTGGTGTTGGCGATCATCTAGGCCAGATTTCAAGGCAAGGAAGGACATGCCAATGATGGAGTTCATGGGGGTGCGAATCTCATGACTCATGTTGGCAAGAAAATCACTTTTTGCTCGGCTCGCTTGCTCCGCTGTTTCTTTGGCTTCTTGCAGTTCTTGGGTTTGCTCTGCAATTTCTTCTTCCAATTTACGTTTATAAGATTGCAAGGACAGTTGATATTTATGGCGTTCAGAGATATCGCGCCACGTGCAGATGATCGCCGGACTGTCATCGAGAACAACGGAGATCATGGTCATGTCTGCATAGACTAGTTCGTTGTCTAAGTCTTTAAATACCCATTCTTGATAAAAGTGTCCTTGTTCGAACACTTGTTCTTCTAATAGCGCCAGTTTATTTAGTGATTGCTGCCCATCGGACTGTGAGAAAGGTGACAAGTCACTCATGTTTAGCTGTAATAACATGTCTGTAGAAGGGTATTTCAGGGTGCTGGCGGCGGCATCATTACACTCAATAATAGCGCGGTCTCTAACAATCCAAGCAGGATCAGGGGACGATTCAAACATTGAACGAAAGCGGTCTTCACTTTCTAGAAGTTTGGATAGCTGGCGCTTTACACGCTTAGAGATGGCCCAAGATAAAAGTATGATTACGAAGACGGTGATGCCGCTGATCCATAAAATTGAGGTGCTTAAACGCGTCAGCTGCTCTTCAATTTGTGTCTCTAGGTTGTGAGTCTCGAATTGCACCGATTCACTGATTTGATCAATAAAGCGGGCTAAAGGTGAAAAAATGGCTTCTACTTGGTTGTTGATTTGTTTGCGTTGCGTTTCCAGTGCGATTAACGCGAATCGTTCACCAAACAGACCACCAGATCCCAGCTCAAGGTTGTATAAATCGTTAATGTAGTGACCTTCACCATAAAGTAAGTTTTTAAGATCACTCGACTCTTTAGAGAGTGCTTTATAGTACATGGGGAACTGGAATTCGGTTTGAGAAATGGCATAGTCGAGTCGCTCAAATGTTGGCGATACTCGGTTATTAAGTTGATCATAGAGCATCGATTGCGTTGCTGTGAACGGTAAACTACTGATGACCATTTCCAACGTCAGAATGTCTTCGACTGTTGTCGTTAAAGAGCCCTCAATCGCATTCGAGCGAAGTGTCATATACTCTTTGCTAATCGCACTTTTATCCGCCGTTTGTTCTGCATTGCGGTATTTAAAGAGTAAAACACCTTCTTGTAGGCGTGAACGGCTATTCAGCGCTTTTAGTAGCGTTGTAAGTGCCCTAGTTTTTTCTTGTGCACGCGTCAGTAGGTTGTTGCGCTCTGAGTCTGTTAGAACCTGTTTTTGGGCATCAAACCAGATGTTGACTTGACTGTTTAACTCCTCGATTTGCTTTCCACGGGCTTGCAGAGCACGTCCTAGTTTAGCGATCTCTGAATTCTCTTGTGCAGACTGAATCAGCATACTCGTGGCACTTTTAAATCGGGATTCAAGGTTTTGGTCTAAATACTCTAGATTAGTGTCTTCTAGCAGTGCTTGACGAAGGCGATTGCGCTGGGAGGGGACGACCTCACGTAGTTCTGACACGGCACTTAACATGGCGGCTTGTCGGGCTCGCAGGTTTTGTTGTTGATTACGAAGGTCTTGAGCTGTACTAATTAAAATGGAGGCCCCAATGATAATCGACAAAAGACTAAACAGTGCCAAAAGCCACACAAGTGGCGTTACTGAAGACTGTGCTTGTCCCGATTTACTCATAGGCTACCTCTTAAAAACTCATACGGTAATGTGTCTCCGCAATAAGTGTGCCCAGTTTTATGGTTTTTTAATTCTAACCAAATAGGTAGTTCAGTTTGACTCAGCAGAGTGTTTTCGACCACGTGTTTTTCGGTGTTTTTATGTAACCGTTGATATTGCGTTAGATAGCTTAGGAACTCTGCTCGAGTGGGGGCTCGGCTTGGGCGGAAGTACAATAACACTTGTTCAACTTGTCGTACCGCAATATAGCCTTCTAAAATGGCAGACGTTGGCGTTTCGGTGGAGCCATATCGCTCAAAATCCACTAAGAAATCTTTAACGAGAGGGTCGCTTAGATCGTTATGACACGGATGAAGCTGGGTTGATAAAATTTTTGCCTGTGTATGCTTGATTCGCTGACTTAAGGCGTCATGACTGACAAACGAAAGGGCCGCATATAACGGTGATACGCCATTTTCGTCTAATGACGTTATAAAGTCAGCCGCAGCGGGATAGGTGCTGATTAAGAAAATTACTTTGGGTTGTGGGATGTGGGTCAAAATTTTTGCGGTGGCTTCCTCCGTTGATGGGTTATTACGCGTATAGCCGACTCGCAGAATATCACTGGAATTTTCAAGACCGTAGTGCGCTAGAGCTTTCATTAGGCTGCGCACAGTGATCTCTCCATAGCTGTCTTTTTGCGCGAAGATGGCCATATCACTCGGCGCAATATTGAACTCTTGAGCAACGACCTTTGCCAGTGAAGCAACCTCCCTTTGATAGCTGGCGCGATGGGTAAATATTAACGAACTCACGCCTCTACTTTTCAGCATACTGCTGCCTGTAAAAGGCGATATAAGAGGGAGCTGAAGTTCTACTAACGTGGGAATGGCCGCTACAATGGTTGGTGTTCCAACGCTGCTGATTAAGCCTACGATATTATCGTCTTCAACCATTTTCTCAATAATTGGAACGGTACGAGAAGGCTCATAACCATCGTCTTTTGCAATAAGAGAGACGGTGAAAGGCAGCTCTTTGTTGGTATTTAAGCGTTTTAAGCCAAGCTCAATTCCGTTCACTAGCTGATGGCCGAGCAGCGCGCTGGGCCCGGATAAAGGGCCAGTGAAGCCTAAGCGGATATCTTCTGCTTTGCTGATAAGCGGAATACAGAGCAGTGTAATGATCGAAGTAGCCGCAAACAAAGCGTTATAAACGCGCACAAAAAACTCCTCAAGATAAGGATGGGGGCAGTATGTCAGTAAACGTTAAGAGGCGATTCCTTTCACATGCGATAGCTCAAAGTCTAGTTTAGAAAAAATTTATGTAAATCTCGGCTGTTAATATGTCATGTATTGTAAGGAGATGGGATTAAAGAGAGGCAGGCGCTGAAATTAGCGCCATTGATTGATTCGTGACATCAGTAAGTGGCGTTCACGCTCGGCATGGTCGACCGTTACATAGCGGAACCCAATGCGCTCGCCTGGTTTTTTTTGAGCTAATAAAGCACCTGAACAGTGCGTCACACAACCGATCTTTGGGTAGCCACCGATGGTTTGTCGGTCCTTCAATAGCACAATAGGTTGGCCATCATTGGGGACTTGAATGGCGCCATAGGCGATACCTTCAGAGATGATTCCCTTGAGATTCCGACCGATAGCGGTACCGTCTAGACGGTAGCCCATACGATCGCAATGTTGACTGAGGGTGTATTCGCTACTAAAGAATCGTGCTCGATCAAGTCCTGAAAAATAGCGATACTGATAGCCCGTGACCACATCGATTTCGACCTGATCGTAATTTGGGATAGCAAGGCGAGGGACATGACGAGCCTTGTGATAGGTGGTCTCTTGGAAAGGTAGGCTATCGCCCGCTGCTATTTTATCCCCTTTACCCGATAGGCCGCCGATTTTTTCTCGCATGACAGTCGCGACACTGCCCAGTACGGGCTTGATTAAGAAGCCGCCTTTCACGGCTAAATAGGCGCGTAAGCCGAACGTTGGCTGATGAAAGGCCAAAACATCACCCTTGTTTATTTGGTAGGTCTGCCACGACAGAATACTTTTATCGTTTAACGTCGCTGCCAAATCTGCACCAGTAATGGCAATGCTGGTTTGGGCTTGTGCTTCCAAGGTGAACATACCAAAGGTGATTTCAATCTGCGCGGCGTTGTCGTCATTATCGAGTAAAGCATTGCCCCAACGAAAGGCGAGTTCGTCCATTGGCCCGCCTGTGGTGACGCCTAAGTGCTGGTAACCATGACGCCCTAGATCTTGAACTAAGGCTAACATGCCCGGTTTGATTACTTTAAACGCCATCTAACTGTCCTCCTTGCGCCAAAAAGTCTTCCCGAGAAATAGGCTTGAAGCGAACGGTATCACCCACTTGAATCAGAGCCAAACTATCGCTCTCCCAGTCGACCAGTGAAACGGGTGTGCGTCCGAGTATTTGCCAGCCACCAGGCGATACGCTTGGGTAAACGGCCGTTTGTTGTTCGGCGATGGCGACACTGCCTTGTGGTACTTTGAGTCGTGGGGTGGTTTTTCTAGGCATACGAATTGCTTCAGGAACATTGCCTAAAAAGGCAAAGCCCGGTGAAAAACCAATCGCATAGGCACGGTAGCGCGTTGCGCAATGCAGCTGAATGACTTCATTGGTCGATAAGCCACAATGAGCGGCTACGTCTTCAAGGTCTGGTCCAACATCGGAACCATAATAAACAGGAATTTCTACTTCCTTTCGTGCCTGCTGTGAAACCTTTTCAAGGTCTATAAAAGCGGTCATGTCATGGATGTGTTTTAGGATTTTAAAGCGATCAAAGTGGTCTGTATCAAAGACGACTAAAAGGGTTGTGTAAGACGGTACTACGTCGATTATACCCAAAGAGTCGCGCAACGCTTTACTGACGGCTGCGATGACATCGGCAACCTCATTGCTGATCGTGTGTGAGAAGGTCAGTAAGCAAGCGTGATCACTGACCATATCGACATTAGGGGGAAAGATTAACGCGTCATCCATGATTATTGACCACCGATAACAGCTCGAATGCGCTGTACTGCTTCTACAGCATGATCGCCATCCCCATGAACACAAATGGTATCCGCACGAACGTCTAATGCGTTGCCTGATTCAGTGATAAGGCTGCCATGCTTGCTAAGCTGGAGCACTTGTCGCTCAATTAAATCAAAATTTTTATGCACCGCATTATTTTGTTTGCGTGGCGTTAAGCGGCCTTCCTCGGTGTATAGGCGGTCTGAAAAAGCTTCGAACCACAATCCCAAGTTGTATTTCTTTGCTAGCTCTTTGACATGCTCAGCTTCAGGGACCGCCATGACCATTAAAGAGAGTGAGCTATCGAGTTCGCTGACGGCCTGCATAACGGTTTCTAAGACAGCAAAATTCGCCATCATCGTGTTGTACAGCGCGCCATGCGGTTTGACATAGGTGACGTGTGTGTCTTGAGCATGACAGATCGCTTGCAAGGCACCTATTTGGTATTGAATAAGGACTTTTAACTCTGCGGGGGCGATGTCCATATTACGACGACCAAAGCCGACCAAATCAGGATAGGCCGGATGCGCTCCTATGGTGACATTATATTGTTTCGCCAGTGCAACAGTCTTACTCATCGTCAGTGGATCTGACGCATGAAAACCACAGGCGATATTGGCTTGGTCGATGAATGGCATAATCTCCTCGTCTCGCCCCATTGTCCAAGCGCCAAAAGCCTCGCCCATATCACAGTTTAATTTCATTACTTACTCCAGAGTTAAGATTTGGACATTGTCGTAGGGAGGTACGTGACAATCTCAGGAAATAGGGTAACCAAAGCGATAGCTAATGCGATCAATAAAAAAAATGGCAAAGCAGCGCGAGCAACATAAAGAATGTTTTTCCCTGTAAGTGATTGAATAACAAATAGATTAAATCCTACGGGTGGAGTTATCTGAGACATTTCTACAACTAATACAATAAAAATACCAAACCACAATAAATCAATGCCGGCAGTATCTACCATTGGTAAAATCACGGCAACCGTGAGAACGACAACGGATATTCCATCTAGGAAACAGCCTAGTACGACAAAAAGAATGGTCAAATAGAAAATCAGCATCATTGGAGATAAATCCATGCCGCCAATCCATGCTGCCAACTCTTTTGGTATACCGAGAAAGCCCATTGACAAGGTTAAAAAGTGGGCACCGATCAAGATGAAAATGATCATACAAGCACTTTTTACTGCACCCATTAGGCTATCAATAAAGCTGTTTAAGGAGAGTGAACCCGTTACAGCGGCAATAACAATTGCGCCAGTGACACCAATGGCGGCGGCTTCCGTCGGTGTTGTGATGCCACCATAAATAGACCCCAGCACGAAGCCGATTAAACTCATAACCGGTAATAATTGCTTTAGTGCTTTAAAGCGAGTGCTCCAGCTTATGTGTTCGGCCTTTGTCTGAGGTAATTCGTCTTTATGCAGTAACCCCCAGATCATGGTGTAGCCCATAAACAATGACACTAACAATAAGCCGGGCAGTGCTCCTGCAATAAATAAGCGAGCAATCGATACTTCTGCCGCGACTCCATAGACAATCAAAATGATTGATGGGGGAATTAATAACCCAAGTGTTCCTGAACCGGCTAATGTCCCCACGGCCATTCGCTCACTATAACCTTGTTTTCTAAGCTCAGGTAAGGTCATTCGGCCAATGGTAGCCGCTGTTGCAGCAGACGATCCGGAGACTGCTGCAAAAATACCGCAGCTCAAAATATTAACGTGGAACAATTTACCAGGCACGCCACTTAACCAGGGAGAAAGGCCTTTAAAAAGGTCCTCAGATAATCTCGTTCGAAAAAGAATTTCTCCCATCCAAATGAACAGAGGTAAGGCTGTTAGCGACCAAGATGTGCTTGCCCCCCATGAGGAAGTAGAGAACAGCAATCCAATTTGAAAGTTCTCAGACAGTAATAAGCCAAGGGCACCGACAATAATTAGCGTAAAAGATACCCAGACACCGAATGCGAGCAGTATTAACATTACAGCAGCGAGGATAATTGAAATAAGTGTCATATCCATCGTTATTCCTCCAAGGACAAAGAGTCTTCATGTTTCATGTAGTTGGGGGAATCTCCGCGTATGACACTTAGCCAAGCATCAAATACTGCTAGGGTTAAGGCGATGGCTCCGATCGCCACAGTGAGTTGGGGAATCCATAAAGGAACCGGAATATAGCCATAAGATGTTTCGTCATAGATGTAAGACTCAAAGACCATATAGCAGCAGGAGTAGGCGACAAACCCTGAGAGAGCGAGACCTAGACTTAGAACAACACCTTCTTGTGCTCTTCTTTTGCCATGCTTCAATCGCTGGATAACGAGAGTTACCCTGATATGTCCACCCTCGCGAAACGTATAGGCTAAGCCAAGAAACGTAGACGCGGCCAAACAGAATCCTGCAAAGTCTTCAGCAGAAGGCACAATAAAACCAAACAATCGGCCAATGATTTGCGCCAAAAGCAGCAATGTTATGGCGACGATAAATAAGCCCGACAACCAACCTGATAGTCGATAGCAGTTATCTTTAAATGTATTCATAGGGATCACTATTAAAGTAGTGGCCTCCCGTAATAGGGAGGCCTATAGCAGCGTATTAATGCTGGTAATTGTTAAGAATTGCGCCGACCGCATTAGGGTCTTCCGCTTGCCATTCTTGAATGATGGTTTGACCGATTTCTTTCAGTTCAGACATTAACTTCTCGCTAGGCTCTGCGACTTGCATACCCGCTTCCGCCAGTTTTGCTTTATCGCTCTCTCCGCGCTCCGCCACTTTCTCCCAGCCTTCTTTCTCTACTCGTTCAGCTGCCGCAAGAATGGCATCCTGTGTGGATTTATCGAGGCGACGGAATGCTCGTTTGTTAACGACGACAATATTTTTAGGAATCCAAGCTTTTACATCAGTAAAGTGATTTACATAATCCCATGCTTGGCTTTCAACCCCTGTTGAGGGAGAAGTGATCATTGCTTGGATAATGCCGGTGCTGAAGGCTTGTGGGATGTCAGGTGTCTGAATGGTTGTTGGAACAGTCCCCATTAGATCCGCTAAGCGAGATTGAGTTGGGCTGTAAGCACGCATTTTGGCGCCACTTAGGTCGCTTACCTGATTGACGGGCATTTCTGAATATAAGCTTTGGGCTGGCCAAGCAACGGTATAAAGAAGCTGTAAGCCTCGCTCTTCCAATGTTTTGCTCACTTCAGGCTTAGCGGCTTTCCATAAGGCTTCAGCATCACTGTAAGTGGTGGCGAGGAAAGGGATATTATCATGCTTAAAAATGGCGTTTTCGTTACCTAAAATACCCAAGAAGATTTCGCCCATCTGAACTTGCCCAGAGCGAACCGCTCGCGGTATCTCGGTGTGATTCACTAGTGAACCGCCAGGATGAACGGTTATTTCGAGGTTGCCAGCAGTGGAGTTTTTAATCTCATCAGCAAAGCTGTAGGCCAGTTGAGTAGATAAATTGCCATCACCGTATGGTGTGGGCATGTGCCAGGTTTGAGCAAAAGCTGGTGCAGCGATAACGCTACTGAGCATTAAAGCAGTCGTCAGTTTTTTCATCTTATGTTCCTTTATATTCTAGGTTTAATGTTATTTTGGTTGTAACAATTCACCCTTAACTGCTACAGCAAGGGGGAGGAGGAAATGAAAAATGGATCAGGGTTATAAATTAGCTAAGTCACTGTCCAAAAGGTCTGTGACCAGCATTTTTCCAGGGGCATGAGTGAAACAAATTGGCGGTTTAGCGTTTTTAATTGCCAACTGTGGCGTTACTCCGCAAGCCCAAAAGACAGGGACTTCATCTTCTTTTAAGAGAACCGGATCACCGAAGTCTGGCTGGCTTAAATCCGCAATACCAATGATGGATGGGTCGCCAATGTGGATCGGAGCGCCATGAGCCTTAGGAAAACGTTTAGTAATTTGAATAGCGCGTTTCGCGTTCGCTTTTGTGTAAGGTCGCATTGTTACAACGGTATAGCCATGGAAGCGACCGCTTGTCGTGGTTGGCAGTGTTGTTGTGAACATCGAGACATTGCAGCCTTGCTCTATGTTTCTAGGCATTAGACCTTCTGCCGTAAGGGCATGCTCGAAAGAAAATGAACATCCAAGAACAAACGTTACTAAATCAAGCCGCCAAAAAGACTCAATATCTTGGTAAGATCCGATCAAACTACCATTTTCATACATGAGGTACTCAGGAAGGTCGAAGCGCATATCGATATCATGACCTAGCGTGGGCATAGTGTGTTGCCCAGCCTCTGAGACCGCAATTAATGGACAGGAAACAGGGTTGAGTTGGCAGTATGTCAAGAATTCATTCGCGAACTCGACCGGAAGAATCACTACGTTGCCTTGTACAAATCCCTCAGCTAAACCACTTGTAGAGCCAATATGGGCATTACGTCGTATGGATTGACGTAATGCATAGGCTGATGATTGTGTGGTGAATGTTGACTGAGACATGTGGTCTTCCTAATTTCTGTCACACTTGAGTTAGACCAAGATTAGAAGCACTCCCTATGAAAAGTCTAATCGTGTTTTTTTGAGGTTTTTGATCAATTATTTTTATCAAGCTGTATTTTATGGAAACTACAGGCAATTTCTTGAGCGATTGAAGCTGCTTTTTCTGAAATTGGGTTGAATGGGTCATCAGAATAGGAGGCGGTAAAGCGCAAAGCATTGGGCTGCCAAATGGAACGTACTTTTTGTAGTTCACCAGAGACCAATTCTTTTTGCACAAGGGTATCTGGAAGCGTAGCAATCCCAACGGCATCTATTGCCATACTCCGACAAGCCGCAAGTGAAGATGAAGCAAAAAAGCGTGCAGTTGCGTTATCTAAATCTCGAAATTTCTGGTTAATTTCAGCATAGGGTTTCGTATTTCGTGCGTAGGTGATGATTGGCCATTTAGCTAACTCTTCTAGGTAGAACAATCGGTTAGGTAGTCCTAGATCTGGGCTGGCAAACCAAGAAAGCTGATAAGTATTGAGTTCCAAGTTAACGATGCTAGGCTCTGAAATAGGCCCCATTAGAAGGCCTAAATCAATGGAGTGATCTTTGACGCCACTGGCTAAGGTGCTGGTTACATCAACAGTCATCTCTACGTCCAGGTTGGGCATATCGGCGTGAATTCGAGCTAAAAACTTAGGGAGCCAAGTGTTTACGATGGTTTCTGATACGCCTAAACGCAATAACCCTGAGTAGGCTGAGGTGGATTCAGCCCGTTTGCGAAGTTGTTCAGATTGGAAAAGAATTTTTTCCACATAGGGCAACAACTCTTTGCCCTTTGAGGTTAAAACAATTGGACTAGAGCCTCCTTCTCGTGTAAAGAGTTTGACACCTAACTCAGACTCTAATGCCGAGATACGTGCCGAAATGGCTGGCTGAGTGGTGTACATATGCTCGGCTGTTTTACGAAAACTGCCTAATGTGGCCACCCATATAAAGGTTTCTAGACGTTTATAATTCACTTTTTGATCTCCAATATCTGCATCTGCTGTCAGCTTACTCAGCAAACGTTTAAGCAACAAGAAGTAAGTCGCTGACACAAAGTTGAGTCTTTTACTGAGCTTTTCCTTAGCCCTTATCTATCTATGTTGGAATGGCTTTTGTATGCTCTCAATAATTGTTTGGAGAATACAATGAACAAACTCTTTTCCTTAGTATTGAAAGGGCTGGTGGCAGTCTTACCAATCGGTCTAACGATCTACTTTATTTATTGGCTGTTTGTCACCGCGGAAGAATTAGCGCGTCCTCTGGTGTTAATGGTATGGCCAACAAATTATTATTTCCCAGGTCTTGGTGTTTTAACCAGCTTGCTGATGTTGGCGGTGGTCGGGCTCGTAGTGAACTTTTACGGTATCCGTTACCTAATGAAGTTAAGCCAGCGCTTGTTTGAAAAGATCCCACTTGTAAAGTCCATTTATGGTGCTTTACAAGACATGATGACCGTGTTCAGTTTGTCAAAAAAAACTGAGCAGCAAAGTGTCGTGTCCTTGGAGATTCAAGGTATGCAATTGATTGGTTTTGTGACTGGCGAGAAAATGGGGCAGCGTTTGTTTGGTGATCAAAACTTAGTTGGGGTCTATTTACCTTTGAGTTATCAGATCGGCGGAATGACAGTTTATGTTTCACGTGAAAAACTGACGCCGCTGGATGTCACGATGGAAGAAGGCATGCGCATAGCCGTAACCGGTGGCGTACAATCGAAGAAATAAATTATGATGCAATTAGAACAACTGACGGAATTACTAGAAGAAAAAGGCTATCCGGCCAAGTTAAAAACCTTTCCGCGACGCATATATGTTGGCTCGCTGGGCTCTTTCTATGGCGTCACCATCGTTCAGAATGACAAGACGGGCGCGCTAAAAGTGTCGTATCAACCTCTCATTTTGATCATTGGAAGCCTATTACTGATTTACAGCTTTATTGTCAGTTATGGCAATGACGATATGTTATCAGCCTTAATTGGTATTACGGCAGCATCGGTCATTGCTAACTTCGTTAAATCACGACAGAAAAAGCAAGAAATTGAAGTGATACTGCGAGATTTCGCATAATTTGAATGAGCAGTAAAAACCCGCAATTAGCGGGTTTTTTTATGTCTGAAAAAAATGCTTTGTTTCATTTGAATGTTTTTTAGGTTTCGTTTGAATGTTTTTGCCATCAAAGTGACATATATTTGTCGTAATGTACCCCTCGTTTGATGCTTTTATTCTTTCATATTTTAGTTTTGATACGAGGATTACGTACCATGAACAAGTTAGCGTTAGTTTCTACGGCCGTTGGTTTAGCGGTGTCTGGGTCTGCATTTTCAGCCACACAAATTGAGTGGTGGCACGCAATGGGTGGTGCTAATGGTGAGAAAGTTGTCGAGATGGCGGAAGCGTTCAATCAGGCACAAGATGCTTATGAAGTGAAGCCGGTATACAAAGGCAACTACACCGAAACCATGACTTCTGCGATTGCCGCATTTCGCGCGAAGCAGCAGCCAGCGTTGGTTCAAGTATTTGAAGTGGGGACTGCTAGCATGATGGCGGCAGAAGGTGCGATTTACCCAGTATACAAACTGATGCGCGAAACAGGGCAGCCGTTCATCCAAGACGATTACCTAAGTGCTGTCACAGGTTATTATACGGATGAAGATGGCAATATGCTGTCGATGCCATTTAACAGCTCGACGCCAGTGTTGTACTACAACAAAGAGCAATTTGAAAAAGCTGGCGTGAGCGCACCGAAAACGTGGCAAGAAATGGAAACCGTCTCGCAAAAACTGTTAGACAGTGGTGTCGAGTGTGGTTTCACAACGTCTTGGCAATCATGGATTCAATTAGAGAACTTCAGCGCACGTCACAATATTCCGTTTGCCACTCAGGCCAACGGTTTTGCCGGAATGGACACGGAGTTTGTGTTTAACCGTCCTGCTCAAGTCGCGCACATTGAAAAAATGCGTGAATGGCAGCAAAACGGCATTTTCAGTTATGGTGGCCGCCGCAGCGACTCTGCGCCTAAATTCTATAGTCAAGAATGTTCAATGTTTATGGGCTCTTCAGCGGGTTACGCTGGTATGAAACGCAATGCCTCGTTTGACTTTGGTGTAGCACAGTTGCCTTACAATGCCGAGCAAATCGAGACACCACAAAACACGATTATCGGTGGCGCATCATTATGGGTGCTACAAGGTAAAAGTGAAGAGCAGTACCAAGGTGTCGCAACCTTCTTGAATTTCCTATCGCGTGCTGATATGCAAGCTGATTGGCACCAATTCTCAGGTTACTTACCTATCACACAAGCGGCTTATGAGCTGACCAAAGGGCAAGGCTTTTATGCGGCAAACCCTGGTACAGACGTCGCGGTAAAACAGATGACTTCCGTTGAGCCGACAGAAAACTCGAAAGGCTTACGTTTGGGTAACTTCGTTCAGGTCCGTGACATCATCAATGAAGAACTAGAAGCGGTATGGGCAGGCGATAAAACCGCTCAAGTTGCATTGGACGCGGCTGTTAAGCGTGGTAACGCTTTGCTACGTAAGTTCGAAAAAGCGAACGACTAGTCATCACGGCCTCTCTATGAGATAGCCTCCCCTACAGTGGGGAGGCTGTTATTGCGTGTCTTCTGTTTAGTGACTGGTTGAGTCTTTTTATGTCGGTGTATTTTCCTCAAAAACTTCTGCCCTATCTGCTGCTGATGCCGCAGTTAGTGGTGACGGCTATCTTCTTCTTATGGCCCGCAGGACAAGCGGTTGAGCAAGCGTTTTATCAAGAAGATGCCTTCGGTTTAAGCCGTGATTTTGTTGGCTTAGATAACTTTACTGAGTTGCTTACTAGCTCAGAGTATTTCGCATCACTCAAAACCACCATGGTGTTCAGCTTTTCGGTGGCTTTTTTAGGCCTTGCGGTGGCACTTTGGCTCGCAGTCATGGCGGATCGGGTGATTCGTGGCGCGATGGTGTACCAAACTTTGTTGATTTGGCCTTATGCCGTGGCCCCCGCATTGGCGGGTGTTTTGTGGTGGATTTTATTCGATCCAAGCATGGGGCCCATGGCCTTACTATTAGAATCCATCGGTATCGATTGGAACCACTTTGTGAATGGCGATCAGGCGATGATATTGGTGGTGATTTCTGCCACGTGGAAACAAATCAGTTACAACTTCTTATTTTTTCTCGCTGGTTTACAGGCCATTCCTCGGTCTTTGATTGAGGCCGCGGCGATCGATGGCGCAGGCCCGACCAAACGATTTTGGGACATTGTGTTTCCATTGTTATCGCCCACGACTTTCTTCTTATTGGTGGTTAATTTGGTGTATGCCTTTTTTGAAACGTTCGGTGTGATTGACGCCACCACGCAAGGAGGGCCTGGGCAAAGTACCACGACCATGGTCTACAAAGTCTTCAACGATGGGTTTGTTGGCCTGGATTTGGGCAGCTCTGCGGCACAATCTGTTGTGCTAATGGTCATTGTTGGGCTGATGACGGTGGTGCAGTTTCGCTATATTGAACGTAAGGTGCAGTACTAATGATTGAAAACCGTCCTTGGCTGACCGGTTTCAGTCATCTCGTTTTGATTCTAGGCGTGTTAGTGGTCGCATTGCCGGTCTGGGTGGCGATTGTCGCCTCTACTCATCCTGCCAACGCGTTTGGTGTTGGCCATATTCCGTTGTGGTTTGGAGATCAAGCGTTCGCTAATTGGCATCAGGTGTTGATTGGAAAAGAGGGACAGGCTTCGCAAGTGCTGCGTATGACCTTGAACTCATTGATCATGGCGCTTGGTATTACGTTTGGCAAAATTGCGATTTCGTTGTTGTCTGCCTACGCGATTGTATTCTTCCGCTTCCCATTTCGCGGCTTGGCGTTTTGGGTGATCTTTTTTACCTTGATGCTGCCTGTAGAAGTCCGCATTGTGCCGACCTATGAAGTCGTCGCCAATCTTAACTTACTGAATAGCTATACCGGTCTAACGCTGCCACTTATTGCCAGTGCCACCGCTACCTTTCTGTTTCGTCAGTGTTTTATGAGTATTCCCGGGGAATTAGTCGAAGCTGCGCGCATTGATGGCGCAGGCCCCATTCGTTTCTTCTTCGATATTTTATTGCCAATGTCGCGCACCAATATTGCGGCGCTGTTTGTGATTTTGTTTATTTATGGTTGGAACCAGTATTTGTGGCCGCTGATCGTGACCACGGATGATGCTTACTACACGTTGGTGATGAGCGTGAAGCGTATGCTGTCCGTGCCGGATGGCGATATTGAGTGGAATAAAGTCATGGTGTCGACGTTGCTGGCGATGATTCCACCAGTGCTGGTCGTTATTGGCATGCAGAAGTTATTTGTGAAAGGTTTGGTAGACGCGGAGAAGTAAAGTGTCAGATTTAGTACTTAGAAATATCGGTAAAACATACGCCAACGGCTACCAAGCCATCCCAAGCATCGATTTAACCATCGAAGAAGGGGAGTTTATTGTCTTAGTGGGTCCGTCTGGTTGCGGTAAATCAACCTTGTTACGCATGGTTGCAGGACTTGAAAGTATCAGCCAAGGCGATTTACTGATTAAAGGTGATCAGGTCAATCACAAAGAGCCTGCAGAGCGAGACATCGCAATGGTGTTCCAAAATTACGCTTTGTACCCACATATGTCGGTCTATGACAACATGGCCTATGGCTTAAAGAATCGTGGTGAGCCAAAATCAGAGATTGAAACCAAAGTGAATGCCGTCGCGCAGATGCTGGGGTTGGAAGAGCTACTCACGCGTAAACCTCGACAGCTGTCTGGTGGACAGCGTCAACGTGTGGCCATGGGACGCGCGATGGTACGTGACCCTAAGGTGTTTCTGTTCGATGAACCTTTGTCTAACTTAGATGCTAAATTGCGAGTGCAGATGCGCGTTGAAATTCGTGAGTTACAGCGTAAATTAGGGACGACGACTTTATATGTGACCCATGATCAAGTGGAGGCGATGACCCTCGCGGATCGATTGGTGGTGCTAAATAAAGGCCATGCAGAGCAAGTGGGTACTCCCATGGCGTTATACGAACGTCCAGCCTCGACATTTGTGGCGCAGTTTATTGGTTCACCGTCGATGAATCTTATCCCCAGTTCGATAGAAAATGGGGTTTTGCAGTTAGGTGTGGACAGTCAGCTAGCTTGTCCACAGTTTTCCACGGATAAAGTCATGTGGGGCATTCGTCCAGAGCATGTTGATATCGTACCCTTGCAGGACGCCGACTTGAGCCTACAGGTAAAAGCCGTAGAAGCGCTGGGCGCAGAAACATTGATTCATGGCTCGGTAAAAATCAGTGAAGATAAGCAATACCCATTTGTGGTGCGTTTGTCGGGTAATCACGCACCAGATATTGGGCAGCCCATTGGTTTAAGAGTGCCACAACAGGCGTGGCATGTATTTGATGCAGAAACAACGAAGAGGATTGAACCACTATGAAGTTGACCAAAGTGATGGGGCATCGTGGTGCGGCATTATTGGCGCCTGAAAATACCCTTGCCTCGATCCGAGCCGCGGCGGCGACGGGGGTAAAGTGGGTGGAGATTGATGTGTATCCCATTGCTCAAGGTGGCTTGATCATTTTTCACGATCATACTTTAGAGCGCTGTACGAATGGCTTTGGAAATACATTAGAAGCGAACTTGGAAACAATGTTGTCACTGGATGCCGGCTCGTGGTTTGGGGCTGAGCACGATGGTGAAAAAGTACCAACCCTTGAGCAAGCCATTGATTGCATCCAAGTACTCGGACTTGGCTTGAATCTGGAAATCAAATACGAAGACGCCGATGTGGAGCGGGTTGTACCGCCTATATTAGCAGTGCTGTCAGAACGTTGGCAGGATAACGACAAATTGATGATTTCAAGTTTTAACTATGAGGCTTTACAGATCTGTTATCGCGAAGATAAACAGCGACATCTTGGCTACTTAGTTGAAGACGTGCCGAGTGATTGGCTGCTTAAGCTGGCGGCTATTGAAGCCTTTAGTTTGAATTGCTATTACGCAGTACTCACTGAGCAACAGGCTCGTGCCGTGAAGTCCGCGGGCTATAAGTTGTTGTGCTATACAGCCAATGAGGCGCATCTTGTCGAGCGGCATTGGGACTGGGGAATGGACACGATCATCACCGATGATCCAAATCAGTTCATGCACTTGGAGTCGTAGTTTGAACCTAAATGAACGTCAGCAGCATATTTTAAATTGGGTACAGCAATGCGACTTGCTACCAGTAGAAGAAATGGTTGAACGCTTTGGTGTGTCTTCGCAAACCATTCGTAAAGACATTAATCAGTTGGCGGAAAAACATTTAGTGCGTCGTCAACATGGTGGTATTGCCCCCGTATCGACGGCAGAGAATCTGTCGTTTGCCAATCGTCAGTTTTTGAACAGCGATGCGAAGCAGTTGATCGCAGCGCAGGTAGCAGATGTTATCCCAAATGGTGCCTCGGTATTTTTGGGCGTGGGGACCACCGTCGAATTTGTCGCTAAAGCGTTGCTGAAACATCAAGACCTAAAAGTATTTACCAATAATCTTACGGTGGCGACTATCTTTGCGCTGACACCGCAAACGTCTGTTCATATGACCGCGGGAAGTATGCGTCATCGTCATTGTGACCTAGTTGGGTCAGACACCATTGAAAGTATGCGTAAGTATGTCTTTGACTATGGTATTTTGGGCTGTGGTGGGTTGCATGAGCGTTTTGGTGTGCTGGACTTTGATCCAGACGAAGCCAATTTAAGTCGAACGTTGATTGAACAAAGTCGCCATGTTTTATTGGTTGCGGACCAATACAAATGGGGGCGAAAAGCCAGTGCACGGGTGGCGGGTTTTGAACAAGTCGAAATGCTGTTTACGGATGATATTTCAGCCCCACGACAACAGCTACTTGAAGCACAAGGGGTGCGTTTAATATCAGCAAAGGAGGCTACAGGTGAGTAACAGCCCGCAGCCGTTAGAGTGGTTGGACGCCTCTGTATTGCGGCAGGTGCGATACCTTTTTACTGACTTTGATGACACGTTAACACTGCATGGCCGCTTACCTGCAGTGACGTTACAGGCACTATACGATCTTGAGGCGGCGGGCATACACGTGATTCCGGTTACCGGTGGTTGTGCCGGATGGTCAGATATGATGGTTCGAGTCTTGCCAATTGCGGGTGTCATCAGTGAAGGGGGTGGGGTGTTTTTACAGCCGAGTCAGCGTTCTGTGCAGTACCATTATTTCAACGATGAAGCCGCTATGCGCGCACAGCAGGCCGAATTGCTGGCGCTGATACAGCCTCGATTGAAACGATTTTCTGCCCTGTCATTGACGAAAGATCAGCAGTTTCGACTAACCGACGTAGCGATTGATTATGCGCAGGACATCGTTCCACCGGCGACTCAAGAAAAAGAGGCATTGCTAGCCGATTTGCTGACTCTTGGATTAAATGCAAAAGCCTCTTCGATTCACATTAATATTTGCCAAAAAGGGGTGGATAAATACGCGATGACTGAGCGTGTTTTAACCGAATTCTTTGGTGTTTCTAGGAAGGCGGCAAAAGAATGCGTGCTGTATGTTGGCGATGCGCCTAATGACGAAAGTATGTTTGCTCAGTTTCCGCTAAGCGTTGGGGTGGCTAATATCGCCCCCCATTTGGATACGTTGACCCATTTGCCTCGTTTTATTACCAATGGGGCTGGGGGCGCTGGGTTTGCGGAGTTGGCTGAAAAAGTGCTCACCAGCCGTCCATAAAAAAACGCTGCATCATGCAGCGCTTTTTATAGATCTAGAAACCTAGATTTGATTAGAACAAGTTCTCGATAGCGATGTTACTGGAGGGGGCTTGTTCAGACGATGAATTGTTCTGCGTATTGCTGCCTGCTTGTTCAGAGCGAGCGCTCATGCGTCGTTCGGGCACATGGTCTTTACGGAACATTTCAAACATGGCATTTGATTGCCCCGGTAATGCACGCTCGCCTGTATCCGGATCAATTCGCACGGTAACCAGTGATGAGGGCTTGTTGACGTAGCTGGCGGGGGTATCTGCTAACGCCGCGCGCATGTAGTTAATCCACGTTGGCAAAGACGCTGACCCACCCCATTCTCCACGGCCTAGTGGCGACATATCGTCAAATCCAGTCCAAACCGACGTGACAATGTCACCGTTGAACCCAGAGAACCAAGCATCACGTCCGTCATTGGTTGTACCTGTTTTACCGGCAATGTCACTACGTTCCAGTACACGAGCACGACGTCCAGTGCCATAACGAATCACGTCTCGCATAATGTCGTACATGATATAGGCAATGTCACTGTCGATGACTCGGGGGGCAACAGGGAGCTCGATCACACCGCTGTCCGTATCAAATAACCCTTTGTTGGGGGCATCAGGATTGTCGATATCATTTTCTAGCATTGTGCAGTCGCTACACACCGTCATTGGCTCAGCTTGGAAGACGATTTCACCTGCACGGTCTTCAATACGATCAATCAAGTAAGGCTGGACACGATAGCCACCATTTGAGAAGACAGCGTAGCCTGTCGCAATTTGCAAAGGTGACAAGTTTGCGCTGCCTAAAGATAATGATAAGTTGCGTGGTAGCTCATTGGGATCAAAGCCAAAGTGCTTAACGTATTCGAGCGTTGGGCGGATGCCCATTTCATCAAGTAAGCGAACCGATACGACGTTTTGAGAGCGGTATAAGGCTTGGCGCAAGCGTGTTGGGCCATAAAATTTACCGCCGTCATTGGTCGGGCGCCAAGCGCTGGCTAAGTTACTGTCATGGAATACTACAGGCGCATCATTGATCACCGAAGCGGCTGTGTAGCCGTTGGCTAACGCGCTGGCATAAATAAACGGTTTAAAGTTAGAGCCCGGTTGGCGCTTAGATTGCGTGATACGGTTAAACTTGTTGCTGAAGTAATCAAACCCACCCACTAAAGATTCAATCGCTCCATCTTTGCTGTCCAAAGAAATTAAGGCACTTTGTACGGCAGGGGATTGCGCTAGACGCCAAGTTGTATTGTCATCTGGACGCAGTTGAATGATGTCGCCAGCGACCAATACATCGTCAACTGTTTTAGGGTTTTTGCCATGGTAGTTTTCATTGATGTAGGGTGCGGCCCAGCTTATGCCATCAAAGGATAAGTCGGAGGTGCTGCCATCTTCTAGGCGAAGCTTCGCATTGGTATCTGTTGTTTCAAGCACAAGAGCAAGAGTCCAGCTCGGAATATTGCTGAAGTTTTTAAAGACGTCTTGCTGTTCTTCTAGTGTCGCGGAGACTAAATTGGTACGAGTGTCTAATGTGCCGCGGTAACCATGGCGCTCATCGTACGCCATCACACCATCGTAGACGGACTGATTGGCGTTGTTTTGACGTTCTGAATCGATGGTGGTGTAGACCACCAAACCTTCGGTGTAGAGTTTTTCTCCGTAGCTTTGGTACAGTTCATGACGCACCATTTCAGCCACGTAATTGGCTTCAATATCGGGTTGAATACCGTAGTTCTCAGCCGTCACCGGCGCTTCAACAGCATTTTGATAGGCCTCTTTCTCGATCATTCCCAGTGTTAGCATTCGCTGAAGAATCCAATTACGGCGGATCAAGGCTCGTGAAGAGTTTGCAACTGGATTATAGCGTGAAGGCGCTTTCGGTAAGCCTGCGATCATGGCGTATTGTGCTAACGTCAATTCGTCAAGATGCTTACCATAATAGACTTGGGCCGCCGCTTCGAAGCCGTATGCACGTTTACCCAAGTAGATTTTGTTCATATAAAGCTCAAGAATGTCATGCTTAGACAGTTCTTGTTCCAACTTCAATGAGATGAAAATCTCGGTAAACTTACGCATGAAGGTCTGTTCAAAAGACAAGAAGTAGTTTCGCGCTACTTGCATGGTGATGGTACTACCACCACTTTGAATCTCCCCCGTTGAAACCAATTGATATGCGGCGCGCAATAAGCCAACAATATCGACACCAGGATGATGATAGAAGTTGCTGTCTTCCGCGGCCAATACGGCATTCTCTAAATCATGCGGAATGTCTTCATAGCGGATTGGTGAACGGCGTTGTTCGCCAAATTCGCCAATGAGCTTTTCATCTCGCGTATAAATACGCAATGGGATCTGCAGCTCAATGTCTTTCATTTCCTCCTTGGTCGGAATGCTGTCTTTCACCTGTTGATAAACACCATAGGTAATGCCAACAGTTGCCAAGGCGCCAAGAAGGGCAAGGATAAAGAGTATTTTGAATGTTTTGGCCATGATCGGTCACTGGTTATTTTGTGTTCTGACGATTATACCTGACTTGTGTTGACCTTGGTGGCTTGTGGGGCTGAATTTTCATGTTATCTTGTTGTAAAGATATGGCGCTGATTGCATAAGTAAGTTCATAATCGCGTCATCATCAAAAGCTATGGATGGCTTTACTATTTTCATGGAGGGAACCATGCATTTTCTCGCGCGACCGTATTTATTGGTTTGGCGTCAAGACCACTGGCAATCATATTATTGCAAAGACTACTTTCACTGTAATACTCAGGCAAACCAAAGGGATGCATTGTCAGTTGGTAATGTATCTATTGATGATGCGTTAAAGCAGTTGGCTGAATTGTTACCCTCGCATGCCTCTAAGCCTGTGGCTGTGCTGTTGCCAGATCATTGGTTGGAGAGCGATCAATTTGAGCTGGATACAGAGTTACCCCAATCACTGTATCTGATGGCAGCTCATACTCAAGCGAGCAATGTCACTCGGCACGATGCTCAGCAGCATACGCTCAGTTATGTGGTGATTGCTAAAAGCGATCAATCGTTATCCATGTATGTCGCAGTGTTACTTAAAAAATACCATGAGATTTTTCAACAGCTTGGTATTAAAAAGGTATTCAGCGAGCGCGCTATTCAGGTGAGTAATGCTCACTCATGGCGGGTCCTTCGCTCTGTTATGAGACCGTTCTCATCCTACCAAAAAGATTATCTTGAGCGTCGTGCAGAACGAAATTCACGAATGGTACTGGTCGCATGTATTGCTTTGGTGGCGCTTTCAGGCATTTGGGGGAGCGTAGTGATTCGCAATTTAACACCAAAAGCTGTGGACACATTTAAGTGGCCTTGGCCAAGTGTGGGGCATCATCAAACCCATGTGGTGGATAGCTTAACTCAATTGCGTACTCTGCCTGTTAATGTTCGGCTAGACGACATGTTAGTCACTGAGGATAAGGTGCATGTGACGGTTACGGGAAATTCCAGTGATGTTCAAGTATGGCAAGAAAATTGGCCCGATAGATTACCGCCACTTGAAGTAACTATGAGTGAGGAAGTGCTATGAAACAAAACATCTTTCAGTCTTTTTCCTCGCCTAAGTATTTGAAATGGTGGCTGTTAGTTGAGTGTATCCTAGTGGCTTGGCTTATTAATGTGCTGTGGCAATACAAATTAGAACGCCAAGTGGCGATAGATCGTTATCAGCATCAAGAACAGCAGTGGCGCACTATTGCGCATTCTCTCAACATGTTACCGCAAGATTTTCCGGTGACACTGCTGAAACAAAATGACACCGTCATTGGTATGCACATGGTTGCGTCCATGTCATTACCTCAGTGGTCGACGGTGCTAGAAGCGATACAGCAGCGTTTTTGGTTAACGCCAGAAACGGTTATATGGCAGCGTCATAATGAGCAATGGCGAGCTGATATTCGCTGGCAGCTGCTTCGTCCAAGCACATTAAAACCCGAAATAAATATCTTACCTTTTGAGCAACGAGCCTATCGGCCCCATTCCGGGGAATTAATCAGTACTGTTCACGGTGCGAGTTCCGCGGCCTTGATTAAGGTGAATCAAAAAGAACTGTGGCTACACGAAGGGCATTGGTCACCAGAGCTCCAAGCCACACTTGCTCAGATCGATCAGGACTTCGTGATTTTGCAAAGCGCGCAAGGACTCACCCAGAAACTGTACATGACGGGATTAAACACACTGGAGCAATCACAAAAGGAATACTAAATGCAGTCACTCAAAACATGGATGGTTTTTGTGGGCTTTATTTTACGAGTATGACGGTTCAGGCTCTAGACGTGTTTGTCCGCCAACAGCCGCTACAACAAGTGTTACCTCAGCTTGCGGCTGAGTTAGGGACCAGTGTGGTAATTGACCCCAATATTGATGCGGATATTACGCTGTCTATCCGAGACGCCAATTGGCAGCAAATACTCAGCGCTGTGGCACAACAGCTAACACTGTCACTCAGTTGGCAAGACGAGATTGCGATTTTGACGCAGAGGCAAGAGGGGTCTTTAGCCTCAATGAAAAGTGAATCAAGTGACGAAGAATGTGCCGATCGCATTTGGCATTTGAAACACGCAAAAGCTGGTCTGGTAGGAGAGCATGTAAAGCAGTTCTTCACGGGAATAAGAGTCATTGTAGATGCCCGAACCAATGCCATTATGACCCATTACTGCGGCACCGAAGAGGTATTAGGCAGCGCTATTGTCTGGCTAGACAGCCCTATGAGACAGATTGAGATTGCGGCTGAAATCGCGCAAGTCAGTGATTCAGTACAAGAGCAGCTGGGTGTTAACTGGCAAGCACGATTAGTCGATCAAGTGGACAGTGGTTTGATCTCTAATGTGGACTTAGGAATTGCGTCGGCACCCATCAGCGTGGGGCTATCCGGCGTTAGTGGCAACCTAAACTTGTCGGCGACATTGGATTGGCTTGAACGTAATGGCTCCGCGAACATTATTGCGCGGCCGAAAATTGTGACCTCAGAAGGGCAGCCTGCACGCATAGAGTCAGGTACCGAAGTGCCTTACCAAGTCATGGATGATGAAAACTTAAGTGTGGAGTTTCGTCAGGCGGGGCTGGTGCTGGAGGTAACGCCAGAGGTAAAAGATGCGACCACATTGTTGTTAAACTTAAAGATACACCAAGATTCGGTTGGGGATATGGTGAACGGTGTCCCAAGCTTAGAAACCAATCGAGTTCAGACGCAAGTGGAAGTCAGCAGTGGCGAAACTCTAGTATTAGGAGGTATTTTTAGGGAAGAAAAGTTGGTAACGGTCAGCAAAGTTCCCGTGTTAGGGGACGTGCCATTATTGGGGGCGTTGTTCCGTCAGCGGACTGAACAGCAAGAAAAGAGGGAACTACTTGTATTTATTACGCCAAAACTGCTAAAAATGTCGGTAAACTAGGCAGTAGCCGAAATACAGTTAACTTCGAAGTACTAAAACATGATTAACGCCCCGACTATTATCTTAGTGGGTCCAATGGGAGCGGGTAAAACCACCATCGGACGCCTTCTGTCGCAACAGTTAGACAGAGAATTTTACGACTCTGATCGGGTAATTGAAGAGAATGCCGGTGCAGACATTCCTTGGATCTTTGAAAAAGAAGGTGAGGAAGGTTTTCGCCGTCGTGAAACTCAAACCCTACAAACCATGCTAGAAGCGGACCAAACGCCCGTTGTCTTAGCAACGGGTGGCGGTATCGTCATGAAAGACGAAAACCGCGATATGCTGAAACATCAACCCTTAGTCGTGTACCTTTTTGCTTCGGTGACGCAGCAATTACAGCGTACCTCTAAAAGTAATCATCGCCCATTATTAAAACAGGGGAACCCTAAAGATACGCTGACGCGTCTATTTACGGTGCGAGACCCTTTGTATCGAGAAGTGGCTTCTGTCATTGTTGAAACCGATTCTCGTCATCCTAAAACCGTTGCTAATAAAGTAATGGACGCGATTAAAAAGCATTTAGCTGCGGAGGCTTAAATCATGCGCACACTTACCGTTGATCTTGGAGATCGCTCTTACCCGATATACATAGGCGCGGGTATCCGCCAGCAGAAGCAACTGTTTAGTGATGCCATTGCTGGTAAGCAAGTCATGGTTGTGACCAATACCACTGTGGCAGAACTTTACTTAGCCGATGTAATAGCAGTATTGGGTGATGACTACCAAGTGGATACGTGCATTCTGCCTGACGGCGAACAGTATAAAACACTGGAAACGTACGAACGCATTATGTCTTCGTTGTTAGAAGCGAAACATAACCGCACGACAACAATCATCGCATTGGGTGGTGGAGTGGTAGGTGACATGGCCGGTTTTGCGGCGGCGACGTATCAGCGTGGCGTGCCATTTATCCAAGTGCCGACGACCTTATTATCACAAGTCGATTCTTCGGTAGGCGGCAAAACTGGTGTCAATCATCCGCTTGGCAAGAATATGATTGGCGCTTTTTATCAGCCGCAAGCGGTGATCATTGATACGGAAACGCTGAAAACATTGCCAGAGCGTGAGTTATCAGCGGGCATGGCCGAGGTCATCAAATACGGTTTGATCTGTGATGCCCCATTCTTTGCATGGCTTGAAGAGAATGTTGACGACTTAATGACACTAGATGGTGAGAAAATCACTCACGCTATTTATGAGTCTTGCTACGCTAAAGCTCGAGTAGTAGCGCAAGATGAAAAAGAAGGTGGCATTCGTGCTATCTTGAATTTGGGCCACACATTTGGCCACGCGATTGAAACAGAAATGGGCTATGGTCAATGGCTACACGGAGAGGCGGTCGGTGCGGGTACGGTATTAGCGGTCGACCTTTCTTGGCGAATGGGCAATCTGACTGAACAAGATGTTGAGCGCAGTGTCCATTTATTGGCCAAAGCGAAATTGCCAGTGTTGCCGCCTAAAGGCATGACACGGGAAGCGTTTATTGCACGTATGTTACTAGATAAGAAAGTATTGGATGGGAGCTTGCGTCTAGTACTGTTACAGTCATTGGGTGAAGCCTACGTTACATCAGCCTTTTCCATGGATGATTTCAACGGCTGTTTAGACGATGCTATTGAAGCGGCAAGTGCCCAATAAATAACCCTAAGACTTGAGGACACCTATGGCGGAGCCAAACTTTCAGTTTAATCTGGAGGAAGCCTTAGATCAGCAACCTAAAGTGATGCTGAGGAATCCGTTTGGCTCAAATGACACTCAAGTCTTCTTTTCTAGCGAAGAGCGTAACCAGCAATTAGGTATGCTGGAGCATCTAAGTCGATATTCCAACTTGTTGTCAGTAATACGCGGTGCCAGTGGCAGTGGTAAGACGCGCTTTTTACAGGAGTTTATTCGACTGCAGAATGACACGGCTGTGATTAGCCATGTGAAAGCATCGATGTTGATGACCGCCGGTCAATTGTTGCAAGCCATTTATGCTGGCTATGCGGATGTGTTAGACAGCAGTAATGCTGGTACGTCGTTTGGCCCGCTGTTGAAGTTTGCACATGAAACGGAAGTCAAAGGACAAAAGGCCATTATCTTGATTGATAATGCCCACGAGCTAAACACGGATGCTGTGACCATGTTGATGGACATGATGTCATTGGCGACAGAATCTCAAGAAGTCCCACACGTGGCACTGTTCACAGAACACTCCTTAAGTCGTAATTTAGACGCCTATCAAAAGAGTCGTTACGAGCAACTTAGTCATGAGCTGAAATTAGAGCCATTTTCGCTGGAGCAAACACGTGCTTATATGCTGCACCGTGTTCGTGCAATTGGTGGCGGTATCAACCTGCCATTCAGTGATAAACAGGTTAAAAAGATATTCCAGCAGTCAGAAGGTCAACCTGGCGGCATCAATAAAGCCGCTTTAGCAATGATGGGCGATGCCACTGCAGCGCAATCATTGGGCAAAGAAAAGCGCGCAGGCTTTAAGTTTAAAGGTGGGTGGTCGTTTGGTTTTCCGATTGTCCATATGGCTTTAATGTCTATTATTATGTTGGGTATTCTAATCGCGGTGATCTTTAGTGATGGAGACGACGATACGCCGGTTACGAACACCACCAGCATTGCGCCGATTGCACAAAATGCTCCGCGTCAAGCCAGCTCAGAAACCATTGCCCGAATTGAAGCGATGCAGCGCCAAATTGGCCAAGAGTCTCCTGTGTCATTACCACCGGTTCCTGCTGAAGCGTTACAACCGAATCAAGTTAAAAACGCTAATCAATCCAACAATACCTCTACGCCGACGTCTAATATCGCCACCGCTCCGATTCGTTTAGCATCGCCAGAACCTGCCAATCAAACAGAGCCACAGCTATCAACGCCTATTTTGCAAACAGAGGCGTCTAAAGTGGAGCCTGAACCAGAGTCTATACCGTTACAGCAAGTAACCAGCGCGGATCCATTTGATAAGACAAAAGAGTGGTTAGAACGAAACCCCAATCGTTATACCCTACAATTACTGGGAACTCACAATAAAGACACGGTGCAGGACTTTATTCGTGATCAAGGCAGTTTGGGCGCGTTTAGTTATTTTGAGTCGCTGCATAATGGTCGAGCTTGGTTTGTGGTGGTGTACGGCGAGTATCGTAATCGCAGTGAAGCCATTGCTGCGGTAGAGAATCTACCGAATGGGCTGCGTAGCTTGAATCCTTGGGCTCGCAGTGTGCGTGGTATACAGCAGGATATTCGGAAAGCTGGCGCGCAATAAGTAAAAAATATGGTCGTTAAAGGTTAAAAATACCCAAAATAATGGTTTTTTCGTCTAGTTTTTCGCAAGAAAATGTGAAAAAAGTAAAAAAAACCATATTTGACTGAATAACCCTCAAAGCCAGTGGATTTTTCTGCCCCGTTATCAGCAAGCCATAGATAATTCTCCTTTACCATGAGAATGGTTTTCATCTAAGCATGGTTTGCTGTGTTTCCTGTCTAAATAATGATCTGGTCGATTTGAGTGCCCCCCCATCGCGGAGTAGTATGATTCCACGTTTAAATGGTTAGGTGAGTCTATAACAACCATTTCACAAGCACTTCTGATGCTTGTCTACCTAACTGTATTTGAAATTATCGAATGAAAGTTTTCTATATTTAACTGTGGGAGTTGGTGTATGAATGCAGGTCTTTATCGTCCTGGCGAGTTCAAAGACAACTGTGGGTTTGGCCTAATCGCTCACATGGAAGGCACGTCTAGTCACGACCTTCTCAAGACCGCCATCGAATCTTTAACCAGTATGACACACCGTGGCGGTATCGCTGCGGACGGCAAAACTGGTGATGGCTGTGGTCTGTTGATTCAAAAACCCGATGCGTTTCTTCGCGAAGAAGCACAATCACTTTTCAATCACGTCTTTTCGGATTTGTACGGTGTCGGCATGGTCTTTATGGACCAAGACGAAGCGCTGGCGCATGAACAACGTGATTCATTAACCAAAGCACTAGAAACCGAAGGGTTGAATGTAGTGGGCTGGCGTGACGTGCCAGTGGATCCTTCATGCTTAGGTACTATCGCATTAGATTGCTTGCCTCGTATCGAACAAGTGTTTGTAGACAGCAACCGTTTGGATGCGCGCACGTTTGCGACACGCCTTTTTGTTGCGCGCCGTCGCTGTGAGATCGAGCTTGCGCACTATGAAAACTTCTACATCTGTTCATTGTCTGACAAAGTATTGGCATACAAGGGCTTGATGATGCCCGTTGACTTGCCAACGTTTTATAAAGACCTAGGTAACGAAAAACTTAAAACGGCCATCTGTGTTTTCCACCAACGCTTTTCAACTAATACACTGCCGAAATGGCCGCTTGCTCAGCCATTCCGCATGTTGGCGCACAATGGCGAGATCAACACTATCGAAGGTAACCGTAATTGGGCGATTGCACGTGGTAATAAACTGCGTTCGCCATTGTTACCGGAAATACAAGAATTAACGCCTGTTGTTAACCTCACTGGTTCTGACTCGTCTTCTATGGACAATATGTTAGAGCTGCTAGTGACCGGTGGCATGGATATTTTCCGTGCCGCTCGTATGATTATTCCACCAGCATGGCAAAACGTTGAAAACATGGATCCAGAACTGCGTGCGTTCTACGAGTACAACTCGATGCACATGGAGCCATGGGATGGTCCTGCTGGTCTTGTAATGACCGATGGTCGTCATGCGATTTGTATGCTTGACCGTAACGGTTTGCGTCCAGCTCGTTGGGTTGTGACGAAGAATGGTTACATCACGCTTGCTTCCGAAATCGGTACTTATAACTACAAGCCTGAAGACGTTGTATCAAAAGGCCGTGTGGGTCCAGGTAAGATGTTGGTAGTCGATACTCAGACAGGCCAAGTACTGCATACAGATGATATCGATAATAAGCTAAAGGCCGCTCACCCATACAAAAAATGGTTGAAGCAAGAAGGTTTGCGTATCGAAGCGTTGCTGCAAGAGCATTCAATGGAGTTCGTTCCATTTACTCGTGAGCAAATGTCAACGTATCAAAAGATGTTCCAGATTTCTTTTGAAGAGCGCGATCAAATCTTCCGTCCGCTAGCGGAAAGTGGTCACGAAGCCGTTGGCTCTATGGGAGATGACACGCCGATGGCCGTCATGTCTAGCCAAACGCGTCCAGTGACAGATTACTTCCGTCAGAAGTTCGCCCAGGTGACCAACCCACCCATCGACCCACTACGTGAGTCTGTTGTTATGTCGCTTGAGACATTGATCGGTGTGGAACGTAACTTGTTCGAAGAGACGCCAAAACACGCGAACCGTATTATTTTATCGTCGCCAGTATTGTCGGCACGTAAGTACAGCCGTCTGTTGGCAATGGATGATCATCGCTTCCGTTTGGTGCGTTTGAATACAACGTACAATCCAGAAGAAATCGGTCTAGAGCAAGCGATCCGTAACCTACAAATGAGTGCGGAAGAAGTGGTGCGTAACGGTGCGGTAATTGTTGTCTTGACCGACCGAGAAATTGAAAAGGGCCACTTGCCAGTACCCGCGCCGATGGCGGTTGGTGCGGTGCATCACCACTTAGTCGAAGTGGGTCTACGCTGTGATTCAAACATCATTGCGGATACGGGTTTTGCCCGTGATCCTCATCAATTTGCGGTATTGCTAGGCTTTGGTGCTACAGCGGTTTACCCCTACTTATCTTACCGTTTGATCAATGACATGATCGATAAAGGTGAAGTATTGGGCGATCCAATCATGTGCCATCAGAAATACCGTAAAGGTATCAATAAAGGCCTGATGAAGATCATGTCTAAGATGGGGATCTCGACCGTTGCTTCTTACCGTGGAGCACAGTTGTTCGAAGCGGTTGGTTTAGATAGCAAAGTCGTTGATCTGTGCTTTAAAGGCGTACCAAGTCGAATTCAAGGTTCTACGTTTGCCGATTTTCAGCGTGAGCAGAAGCTTATTGCTGACAACGCTTGGAAAGCACGTAAGCCAATTAACCAAGGCGGTTATCTTAAATACGTACATGGTTCTGAGTACCATGCGTTTAACCCTGAAGTGGTTCGTAATCTACAAGCATCGGTTACCAGCGGTAAGTTTGAAGACTTCAGCAAGTACGCTGAACTTGTAAACAGCCGCCCAGCGTCTATGCTGCGTGACCTGTTTGCATTGAAAGATGATATTAAAACGGTTGGCCTAGACAAAGTTGAATCGATTGAAAGCATTCTGCCGCGTTTCGACTCTGCGGGTATGTCTCTGGGGGCTTTGTCACCAGAAGCACACGAAGCGTTAGCACAAGCGATGAACGAATTGGGCTGTCGCTCAAACTCTGGTGAGGGTGGTGAAGACCCTGCGCGTCACGGTACAGAGCGTCGCTCTAAAATCAAACAAATCGCCTCTGGCCGTTTTGGTGTGACAGCAGAATATTTGGTCAATGCGGAAGTGCTGCAAATTAAAGTGGCACAAGGTGCGAAACCGGGTGAAGGTGGTCAGCTACCTGGCGGCAAAGTGAACGGCTTAATTGCTCGTCTACGTTATGCGGTTCCGGGCGTGACTCTGATTTCACCACCGCCGCACCACGACATCTATTCGATTGAAGATTTAGCACAGCTAATTTTCGATTTGAAACAAGTGAACCCAGAAGCCTTAGTGTCAGTGAAACTGGTTTCTGAACCGGGTGTTGGTACGATTGCAGCGGGTGTTGCAAAAGCCTACGCGGACTTGATTACCATCTCTGGTTACGATGGTGGTACAGCGGCTTCGCCAATTACCTCTATTCGTCATGCTGGCTCTCCTTGGGAGCTTGGCTTGGCCGAAGCGCAACAAGCGCTTCGCTCAAATGATCTTCGTGGCAAAATTCGTCTACAAACAGACGGTGGTCTAAAAACTGGCCTAGACGTTGTTAAAGCAGCAATCCTAGGTGCAGAAAGCTTCGGTTTTGGTACCACACCAATGGTGGCAATGGGCTGTAAGTTCTTGCGTATCTGTCATCTAAACAACTGTGCGACAGGTGTTGCAACGCAGGACGAAAAACTGCGAGAAGAGTACTTCATCGGTACCGTGGAAATGATTAAGAATTTCTTCCGCTTTATGGCTGAAGACACGCGTCAGTGGATGGCGAAGCTAGGTGTGACCACGATGGCCGATCTGATTGGCCGTACAGATTTGTTAAAACTGCTTCCTGGTGAAACAGAGAAACAAGCTAACTTAGATTTGTCGCCAATTCTGAATAATGACGCGATCCCTGCGGATAAGCCGCAGTACTGCCAAGTGCCGTTTAACCCGCCGCATGATAAAGGCCTACTGGCTGAGAAAATGTGGGCAACGGTTCAACCTGCAGTAGAAGAGAAAGAGGGTGGTGAGTTTACGTTTAACGTAACGAACCAAGACCGTTCGATTGGTGCGCGTTTGTCAGGCGAAATTGCTAAACGATACGGCAACCAAGGCATGGTTGATAACCCGTTGACGTTGAAATTGACCGGGACTGCAGGTCAGTCGTTCGGTGTGTGGAACGTCGGTGGTCTTCACATGTACTTAGAAGGTGATGCGAACGATTACGTTGGTAAAGGGATGACCGCTGGTAAGTTGGTTGTGCGTCCACCTAAAGGTTCTGAGTTTGACTCAAAAGACTCTGCGATTATTGGTAACACCTGTCTGTACGGTGCAACGGGCGGTAAATTATTCGCGGCGGGCACGGCGGGCGAGCGCTTTGGTGTGCGTAACTCTGGCTGTCATGCGGTTATTGAAGGCGCAGGCGATCACTGTTGTGAATACATGACCGGCGGTCTGATTACGGTACTGGGTAACACGGGTTACAACTTCGGTGCCGGTATGACCGGTGGCTTCGCTTACGTGTTGGATTTAGACCGTACTTTCGTAGACAAGTACAACCATGAGTTAGTTGAGATTCAGCGCGTAGGCACTGAAATTACGGAAGAATACCGTTCACACCTACGCAGTGTGATCGAAGAGTATGTTCGTGAAACTGATAGCGAGTGGGGCCGTGAAATCCTAGAAAACTTCTACGATTACATCGGTAAGTTCTGGTTAGTGAAGCCAAAAGCGGCCAGCCTTGGACAGCTATTGGCAAATACTCGTCAGCGTCCAGAATAAGCGACTTGGTTTTAGAGAAGGCTCTAACCCAGTTTGACCCATTTGAAAGAGTGCCGCGCCGAGCGCGGCCACAGGAGATAGCAGCTTATGTCTGAGCGCTTGAACAACGTATTTCAATTTGTTGAAGTAGATCGTAAAGATCCAAAGAAAAAACCACTGCTGACACGTAAGTCTCAGTTCGTGGAAATTTACCGTCCATTCGAAGAAACGAATGCGAAGCATCAGTCTCACCGTTGTCTTGAATGCGGTAACCCATACTGTGAGTGGAAGTGTCCAGTACACAACTACATTCCAAACTGGTTGAAACTGGTATCGGAAGGTAACATTTTAGAAGCCGCGGAGTTGAGTCATCAGACCAACTCACTGCCGGAAGTATGTGGTCGCGTGTGCCCACAAGACCGCTTATGTGAAGGGGCTTGTACACTGGGTGAAGGTGGCTTCGGTGCGGTAACAATCGGTTCTGTCGAAAAATACATTACTGATACGGCGTTTGCATTAGGCTGGCGTCCGGACATGTCCAATGTGGTACCGGTTGATAAAACGGTTGCCATTGTAGGGGCCGGCCCTGCTGGTCTGGCGTGTGCAGATATCCTTGTGCGTAACGGTGTTAAGCCAGTGGTATTTGATAAAAACCCTGAGATCGGCGGTCTATTAACGTTTGGTATCCCAGAGTTCAAACTTGAAAAGTCTGTCATGACACGCCGTCGTGAAGTATTCGAAGAAATGGGCGTTGAGTTTGTGCTTGGCACAAGCGTAGGTGACGACGTACCGTTTGAGCATCTGCTAGAAGAGTATGATGCCGTATTCCTCGGTATGGGCACGTACAAGTACATGAAAGGTGGCTTCCCGGGTGAAGACTTACCTGGTGTGCACGACGCTCTAGATTTCCTAATCTCGAACGTGAACCATTGTTTAGGCTTTGAAGAAAGTGAAGACGACTTTGTTAGCATGAAAGGCAAACAAGTTGTGGTTCTAGGGGGTGGTGATACGGCGATGGACTGTAACCGCACATCGATTCGCCAAGGTGCTAAGACCGTATCGTGTGCGTATCGTCGTGATGAGGCAAACATGCCTGGTTCTCGTAAAGAAGTGCAAAACGCTCGTGAAGAGGGTGTGCAGTTCCTATTTAACCGTCAGCCAATCGAAATCGTAGGTGACGGCAAAGTAGAAGGTATCAAAGTTGCGGAAACACAGCTGGGCGAGCCTGATGAAAATGGTCGCCGCCGTCCTGAGATCATCGAAGGCAGTGAGCAAATCATTCCTGCTGACGTGGTATTGGTCGCGTTTGGTTTCCAACCTAGCCCCGCACCTTGGTTTGAAAAGTTCGGCATCGAAACAGATGCAAGTGGTCGCGTTCTTGCACCCAACAAGGGTCAGTACATGTTCCAAACAACCAACGAAAAAATCTTCGCCGGTGGTGATATGGTTCGTGGTTCCGACCTTGTTGTGACGGCCATCGACGAAGGCCGTAAAGCAGCGGAAGGCATTATGGATTTCTTAGAAGTTTAACTGTTCGTCATGTGACTCACTGATAAGTGATGTCTCATCTAAGCCTCTATCTTCGGATAGAGGCTTTTTTTACCCATACAATTTATTTCTTTCGTTCTGCTTCGAGCTTCTGGATTTCTTTGTATAACGCTTCTGCCTCTTCGGTGATCATAGCGTAACCTCGAATATCGCCATTACGCTGAGCCTGAAGCCCTTCTTCCAGTTTTGCAGAGTATTGCTTCTGTAGCACTTTCAATGGATCAGATTTGAATAAACCAAACATATATGAGCTCGTATTTTTAGGGATGTGCTAATACATACGCATGAGAGTTGAAAGCCGATGACCCCATTTTGCATTCTAAACATGGGCTCCTCACTTTTTCCCTTTAATTAAATCAATCCCTGCTCGATGTGCCCCCACCCGTTTTGTTAGGCTAAGGTCAAAGCGTTTTAAATATAAGGAACAAACTGTGCAACTTAATACCAAGGAACAAGAGCATTCGTTAGAAGTGGAAATCGGTAGTGATCATATTGTGGTACAGCGGCGCTATGATGTGGCGGGTGCAATCAATGACCTGCTTATTGCAATATGGTTTTTAATTGGCAGTTTCTTTTTTTTGAGTGAGTCTTTGACGTATAGCGGTACATGGCTGTTTATCGTTGGCAGTGCTCAGCTGATGGTCAAGCCAATTATTAAGTTAGTGGGCTTTGTACATGTAGGGCAAATACATCCACAATTAAAACGTCGTCGCGAAGAGAAGAAAGTTAGCAATAGATGAGGCATTTGCAGGCGGGATTCCTGCAAATGCCATGTGGCTAGATTAAATACGGTTTAGTAATTCCGACTTCTTAGCATTGAATTCATCTTGCGTTAGTACGCCCGCTTCGAACAACCCACCCAGTTTTTCGAGTAAAGCAAAGATTTCGTCACTGCTAGCCGAAGTTTGGGGGTTATTCACTGGCTGCGAAGTATTGTAGTCAGGCTGAGCGTTAAACGCAGGCTGTTGGCTTGGCTGCGCAAAGTTAGTTTGTGGTGCGGGTTTGGACGGCTGTGAGCCATTACCAGAGACCACTGGCAAGCTGTCTACTGATACGCTACCGAACTGGCTGCTAAACGTCAGTGATTGATTGCCGCCTTGTTGTTGGCTGACACCACCAATGTTGTGGTTCAAGGTGTCGTAAACCGTTACTGCACCGTTCATTTCAACGGCTAATCGGTTAGGGAACACCGCGTAACGAAGGTTGTTTTGAGCGCCACTGCTGAATGGTTGCCCTAGATTAGCTGGCCACCACTGACTACTGCCTGGCGTACCGGCTGGAATAACTGGAAAGACAGTCGTATTGACCAGTGCGTTTGCCAATTCATTGCACAAGTTGTCGACAGTGTTTTTTAGACCATAGTTGAACATATCGCCAACCATGGTCATGCCGCCACGCATCCATTGACCGGAACCGCCCAGCTCTGGGCAGTTAAACTGAGCCATGCTGCCTGAGCCATTATTGACAGCGACCAACATGTGTACGACAGCGTCTTGACTCAGTCCGTAACGGTTAGAAACATCGTTGACGAGCTGTTGTCCGGCGGTAGTGAGTTGTTGCATGATTGTATCCTACGGTTGCGTCTGTCCTTGATAGAATGCTTATAAGCATTCGCACTGAGAAAGATGGCGTGGTTGAGTTGTGACTGGGTAATGTCACAATCTTAATGGGGATGATAGTGATACATTGTGACACATTGGCTACTTCAGGTGTTGATTATTTGATCAATGTAAGCTGTTTTAGTTTTTAAACTTCCACTATTTACTAAAAATGGGTTTTGCTCTGGGTAAACTGCGTTGTAAGCGGGGCTTGTGGATTCCTATTTCAAGAACTTGCCTGTACTGTTAATTCACTGGGGGTCATTCCCCCGTCATGAAAGCGTGCTTATAGTGCGTGAAAAGACCGTTTAAACAGGGAGCGAAACATGGGTAAGGTACACTTTGTGGGTGGCGAAAAAGGTGGTGTGGGGAAATCAATGACAGCGCGATTATTGGCGCAATATTACATTGATCACGAACTGCCTTTTTTAGGGTTTGATTGCGATGCCTCGCATGGCACTTTTTCACGCTTTTACAATGACTTTGCCTCAACCGTTGTGATTGGCGAAGAAGACAGTCTTGACGGTTTACTCGAAGCGATGGAAGAAAATCCTGATAAAGACTTAATCATTGATTTGGCGGCACAAGCCGCTAAACCGTTAGGGGAATGGATTGACGAAACCGATGTGTTTGGTCTACTCGATGAAATGGATTACCAAGTGTGCTTATGGCACGTGATGGATGACGGTGCAGACTCAGTCGTGCTGCTGGATCGTTTGTTAGAGCGTTATCAGCAACCTGAACTTGAATTCATTGTGGTACAGAACCTAGGGCGTGGTACTGACTTCTCGCGTTTTCAAAAGTCAGAAACGTACAAAAAAGCCGAAGCTCGTGAAGCCTTTATTATTGAGTTACCTAAGCTGCAAAGTAAGTTGACGCAGAAAATCGACTTTAACAACAGTAGCTTTTGGTCGGTGGCTAACAATCGCAGTTTGATGAACATTGCAGAACGTCAACGTATGAAAGTATGGCTACGTAACGCTTACGAGCAGCTAGCATTTCTAGAGTAATCGCCTCGATCAACTTTTTAATACTTACTTAGAGCACCAACAAAGTCGTATGTTGTCGTGCTCTGAGTGAACGCTTTCAAAGTAAGACCACAGTTCTTCTTTATTTCGACTTGAGAACCTTGAGCTCTCTTGCGATGTTTAATACTCGGCTTAATGGAGGAGTTGCGCCAATATGAAGAAGACATTACTCATCGGTGGCGTCTTGCTTGCCAGTGCCGCTGGCGGTATTTGGCACGCCAATCAAAATTGGTCTGAACCCAAAGTCATGCCTGTCGTCGGGGCAACCGCTAGAGATTGGCACCCTGAGACGTTTTGGTATGAACCATGGGGGGCTTCTTTGGTACATAAAGGCATGGATATTTTCGCTGAACGTGGCACACCTGTGGTTGCGGCTACCCATCATATTATTATCTCTGAAAATGATAGCCCTCGTGGTGGCAAGAATATTTGGGCATTAGGGCCCAACTGGCGTTTGCATTATTATGCCCACCTAGATTCTATTGCAGAAGATCTGGGCTGGTATATCGAAGCTGGTACACAAATAGGTACGGTTGGCAGTAGCGGTAACGCGAAAGGCAAACCGCCGCATTTACATTACGGTATACGTAGCATGATTGCCGATGACTCGCGGATTGATGATTCCACCCTTGGCGAACAAAAAGCCTATTGGTTAAACCCTATTGAATACCTTGAGCCAGTCATAGTAAATTAATGAAAATGGTTGTCATTTTTTATGATGATACCGTGATCTAAACGACTGATTACAAGGACTTAGGGAATGAAAAAACGCATTTGGACGACCGCTTTATGGATAGGGTTAAGCAGTTCGGTGATGTATGCACAAGAAAACGCTCCAAGTCCTACCGTTAATGAATTGATGAGCGTCATGCGCATGCAGGACTCCATGTCATCAGGCTTTGATGCAATGTTACCAATGATCGATGCCTTATCAGATCAATGGCAATTAACGCCTGAGCAAGAGCATACATTAAAAGGCATTTATCGCGACTGGTTTAAAAACGATTTTGATCAAGAAAGCTTAATAAACAAAATATCATTAGAGTACGATAAGGTTTTCACTGAAGCTGAAATGCAAAAAATGATCGCTTTTTATGAAACTCCGACAGGACAAAAAGTATTAGACAGCTTGCCTCATCTGACGCAGTTAGGAGCACAGCTGGGGATGCAAGAAGGCCAGAAGAAACAGCACCTACTTGAAGAAAAGATTCGCGTATTTTATGAAGAAAATGTTGAGTCTCAACCCTAATCTGCTCGACACTTCTGTGACTCCCTTCCAATGATTTCCTGCCAAAACTAACCGATTGGTTAGTTTTGGCAGGAATCCTGCTACATTAGTGATATACACTTGATTGCCTCACTCATTAAAGTAGAGGCGTAATCATGATTTTTCTTGTAAATAATTTAATAAAAAATAATGGGTTACTATAGTGAGCCTCGGCTTATTGAGCTCGCTGGATGAGGAGTTGCGGAAACTATGATCCGTTTTTTGCTGAATGATCAGGACATAAACGAAGAGAACTGTGCACCGGATACAACAGTACTAGAGTATCTACGCACCAAAGTAGAGCAACGCGGTACGAAAGAAGGCTGTGCGTCTGGAGATTGTGGTGCGTGTACTGTTGTGCTGGCGGAAGCAACGAATGGTCAGCTGCGCTATCAAACGGTCAACAGCTGCATTACTTTGCTGGGCAGCTTGCACGGCAAACAATTGCTGACGGTTGAGCACTTGAAAGAGCAGGGGGCTTTACATCCGGTGCAGCAATCCATGGTGGACTTGCATGGCTCCCAGTGTGGTTTTTGTACGCCAGGCTTTATCATGTCACTGTTTGCGTTATACAAAAACTGTGACCAGCCGACCCGTGCAGATGTGGAAAACGCCTTAGCAGGTAACCTTTGTCGTTGTACTGGGTATAGGCCAATTATAGATGCAGCGCTCAGCCTAGCGGGTAAAGGCGCTTCAGATATTTTTACTAAGAGCGAAGCGTCTACTTATTTGCGCCTGACAGGCATTCTAAAGCAACACCCAAGTGGCTTTATTGAGCATGGTACACGCCGTTTTTTGATTCCTACAAACGGCGACGAATTGTTAGCACAGCTACAGCGATTTCCGGATGCGAAACTGGTTGCAGGCGGTACCGACTTATCATTGAGCATTACCCAGCAACTACAGCAGCCTGAAACCCTTATTTATTCTGGACGAGTACAAGAACTCATGCAGATTGAAGAAAGCGCCAGTACCCTTAAGATTGGTGCAGCGGTTACTTACAGCGCGATGCAATCCTCATTACATAAATACTTTATCAGCTTTGCCGATATGCTCGAGCGCCTCGGATCGTTACAAGTCCGTAATCAAGGCACGTTAGGCGGCAATGTGGCCAATGCTTCGCCTATAGGGGATACGCCGCCTGTATTGTTAGCATTGGATGCAACGATACACGTGCGCAGTCCAAATGGACGTGAAACGTTCCCGATCAACACCTTCTTTACTGGCTACCGTCAAACAAAGCTGCCTGCGTCAGGTTTTATTGAGTCGATTGAAATTCCGTTACAGCCCGAATGTCAGCTTTATGTGTATAAAATTTCTAAGCGTTTAGACGATGATATCTCTGCGGTCTGCGCGGCGTTTTCGATTGCATTAAAGGACGGGAAAGTGAACGACGTACGCCTTGGCTTTGGCGGCATGGCGGCCACACCAGCGCGAGCATTGAAAGCAGAGCAAGCGCTCATCGGTCAGTCATTTACCGAACAAGGCATTTTGGCGGCGCAAAAAGCGTTGGCGGAAGATTTCAGCCCCATTGATGACGTACGCGCGAGTGGTGCGTACCGTCTAAAAGTGGCACAGAATCTTCTCCTGCGCGCGGTACTCGAACAAGATAACCCGACGCACGAAGCGTTGGAGGTGGTGCAATATGCGTAATCTAAAAGCCAGCGGTAACACTGCTATTCAAACAAGCAGTGCGACTGGCGTGGCTCGAAAGCATGAAAGCGCGACTAAGCATGTGTCTGGAGAAGCGATTTATGTCGATGACATGCTTGAGCCGCGCGGCACTCTTTTTGGCGCGGTTGGCTACAGCCCAATCGCAAAAGGTCGAATTACCTCCTTGGACTTGTCGTCTGTCCGTCAAGCCGAAGGAGTGGTGGATGTCTTGCAGCTGGAGGATATTCCGGGGCATACCGACATTGGCGCAGTATTTGGGGGAGATCCGATCCTGACATCGGATGAAATCAAATACCAAGGCCAGCCAATCTTTGCAGTGGTAGCGCAAAGTGAGTTGCAGGCGCGACGCGCGGTCAAGCAGGCCAAGATTGAGTTTGCCGAGCAAACACCGACGCTGGATGTGGTTGAAGCCTTAAACACTCAGCAGTTTGTTCGACCTTCTCACTTTATGACTCATGGCGATGCGAAAACCGCATTAGATAATGCGCCAAAGCGTCTAAAGGCTGAACAGCATGTGGGCGGGCAAGAACATTTTTATTTAGAGGGACAAGTAGCATTGGTGATACCGGCGGAAGACGGCGGTATGTTGGTGTACAGCTCGACTCAACATCCGAGTGAAGTGCAAAAGTTGGTCGCAGAAGTGCTCGGTGTGCCAGCTAACCGTATTACCGTTGATATGCGCCGTATGGGCGGAGGGTTTGGCGGCAAAGAAAGCCAAGCGGCGGCGTGGGCGTGTATGGCGGCGGTGCTGGTAAGTAAAACCAAACGCCCAGTAAAGCTACGATTGCCTCGAACAGACGACATGACCATGACGGGTAAGCGCCACCCGTTTTATAACACCTATGATATTGGCTTTGATAAAGATGGCTTAATTCAAGCAGCGGACATTATGGTAGCCGGAAACTGTGGCCATTCTGCTGACTTATCAGACGCGATTGTGGATCGCGCGATGTTCCACGCTGACAACGCGTATTACTTAGCCAATGTCAGCATTGCGGGTCATCGCTGTATGACTAACACCGTCTCACACACCGCTTTTCGTGGTTTTGGTGGCCCACAAGGGATGATGATCATCGAGCGAGCGATGGACGATATCGCTCGCGCTGTAGGCAAAGATCCGCTTGATGTACGTAAGCTCAATTTATACGGTGATGCCGGCCGTGATACGACGCCGTATCATCAACTCGTTGAGCACAATGTGCTCAACGAGTTGATTGAACAATTAGAGCTCAGCAGTGATTATCGTGCGCGTCGATCAGACATCAATGAATGGAATAAAAACAGCCGGATTCTGAAACGCGGTTTGGCATTGACGCCAGTGAAATTCGGGATTTCTTTTACCTTACAGCATCTCAATCAAGCGGGCGCCCTGATTCATATTTACACCGATGGCAGTATTCAAGTGAATCATGGTGGTACTGAAATGGGCCAAGGCCTGCATACCAAGATTATTCAGATCGTTGCCGAAGCGCTAGCCATCGATGCAAACGAGATTCACATTACTGCGACGCGGACGGACAAAGTTCCCAATACGTCACCAACCGCCGCGTCCAGTGGCACCGATCTCAATGGACAAGCGGCTAAAAATGCGGCCTTGACCTTGAAGCAACGTATGTGTGAATGCGTTGCGGAGCATAAGCAATGTGATCTTGATACAGTGCACTTTGCTGACGGTCGCGTGTATTGGGGTGACCAAAGCGAATCCATGAGCTTTACCGATGCGGCATTATTTGCCTATGAAAACCGGGTTTCCCTCTCAGCAACAGGATACTACAAAACCCCAAAAATTTGGTATGACCGAGACAACGCGAAAGGTCGTCCATTTTTCTATTTTGCCAACGGCGCCGCGGTCTCGGAGGTTGTCGTCGATATCTTGACAGGCGAGTATCGCGTCATAGGCGTGGACATCTTGCACGATGTAGGACGCAGCTTAAATCCCGCAGTCGACCTAGGCCAGATTGAAGGCGGTTTTATTCAAGGCATGGGCTGGCTAACAACGGAAGAGTTGAAATGGAACCATCAGGGCGCGTTGATCAGCAATGGCCCAGCCACGTATAAAATCCCCGCTATCAGTGATACGCCAGAGCGTTTTAATGTAGCGTTGTTTGAGCGAGACAACGATGAAGAAACGGTCTATCACTCTAAGGCCGTAGGTGAGCCGCCGTTTATGTTAGCGATTTCGGTTTGGTCGGCTTTGCGCGATGCGATATCCTCACTGTCGGACTACGCCATCAGTCCACCATTAGACACCCCAGCAACGCCAGAGCGAATGCTTAATGCCATTGAAGCAACACGCCAGCAGGCGCAAGAGATAAAAGAGAGCGCCTTATGATGAAGTCTTGGACGGACGTTGTTGCAACGCTTCAGCGTACCGGAGAAGCGTATGTACTCGTCACGGTTATTGGCACGCGTGGATCATCCCCTAGAGAAACAGGTAGCAAAATGGTGGTCACCGCTGAGCACAGTGATGACACTATCGGCGGCGGGCACCTAGAGTATAAATCGATTGCCAAAGCCCGAGAGCTATTATTGACACAACAGGATTGTCAGCATATCGAAGAGTACCCGCTTGGGGCCACATTGGGCCAATGCTGTGGTGGAAAAGTGACGGTGTTATTCGAGCACTTTGCTGAGCGTGGTAAAGATGTTTGGGTATTTGGCGCTGGCCACGTATCCAAAGCGATGGTGCCATTATTAGCCGAGCTGCCTTTGCGTGTGCATTGGGTGGACAGCCGTGAAGAACAGTTTCCAGAGTACATTCCGAGTAATGTTGAGCGATGTCTTACCGATGACCCTGTTGGAGAATTAAAGCGCGCCACCGCAGGCAGCTACATGCTGGTGCTGACGCATAATCATCAACTGGACTATGAATTGACTGAAGCCGCGTTAAGACGCGGTGACTTAGGTTTTTTGGGGGTGATCGGATCTGACACGAAAGCGTTGCGTTTTCGTCAGCGTCTATCGCATCGTCAATTTGATGAGACAGCCATTGACAAAATGACCTGCCCAGTAGGTCTTGAGCAAGTGCCTGGCAAGCGTCCGATGGAAGTTGCCGTCTCTATCACAGGTCAGCTTATCGCTCTCTATCAGGCCGAACAACCAGCCTCTTTGGTGCAAAAAGCCATTGATTGGCAGCAACTTAAGCGCTCCTTAGAAACAGAAGAAGTATAGATTATGTCGGCTTTCACTAAGGTTGCGTCTTTCTTGCAGGAAATAGACAGGGCATGGTGGTTATTATTAAAGCCTATTAATTCATGACATAGACAGCTAATGACAGTGAAAAGGAGAGCTTTATGAAAATGCCAAATTTAGGTATGGGGACATTTCGTTTAGAAGGTGACGAAGGGTATCACTCTGTAAAAATGGCGCTTGAAGAAGGTTTTCGACACATTGATACGGCGCAAATGTATGGTAATGAAGCCGAAGTAGGCCGAGCAATCGCTGACAGTGGTATTCCTCGCGATGAATTATTTGTCACTACTAAAGTACATATGAAGAACTTTGCCCAGCCAGACTTTTTGCCAAGTGTTAAAGAAAGCTTAGATAAATTGCAATTAGAGTATGTCGACATGCTTTTAATCCATTGGCCGTCACCGGCTAATGGCGACAACATGGATGTCTATCTCGGTGAGCTAATGAAAGCGCAAGAACATGGTTTGACGAAAAGTATTGGCGTTTCTAACTTCACCATAGAGCTATTAGAAAAAGCACAAGCTTTATTACCTAATGGTATTTTGGCCAACAACCAAGTAGAGATTCATCCTTATTTACAGAACAATAAGTTGCGGTCTTACTGTAACCAAATGGGCATTCATGTGACGGCTTATATGCCATTTGCAGTAGGCAAAGTGCTTAAAGATGAATCGTTGCAAGCCATTGCTGATAAACATAATGCAAGTGTCGCTCAAGTCATCATTGCGTGGGCTTTGCAACAAGGTATCACGGTGATTCCATCTTCCACTAAACGTAAAAACCTGCAAGATAATCTGGCTGGACCGCTGCTTGCACTGGATACAGAGGACATCGCTAAGATTGCGACGTTAGATTGTGATGATCGTCAGGTCGACCCTGATTTTGCGCCGCAGTGGGACGAATAAGGAAGAAAAAAAAGAGCAGCCAATCAGGGCTGCTCAAAACAGAAAGAAAACGGTTTGCTAACCAGAGTGAATCTAGAAGCGGTAGTTTAGGCCTAGTTTGATATTTCGGCCTGTATTTAGGCTTGGCTCTGTTGTTTCGCCGTTGCTTAAATTCGTGCTGTATGAGCCTTTGCTGTAAGCTTTATCGGTAATGTTACCGATGCGAGCTTGGACATAAAAGTTCTCAGTGAAGGCGTATGAAGTGAATAGACCGTACACGGTGTAGCCTTTATATTCGGTACGGCTAGCGCCACCACGTCCTTGGGATTCGTAGCGGCGACCCTTACGGTGCTGCATATCAATCCCAACACGGCCTTTTTGATCATCAAAATAGGTACCCAAAGTTGTGCTGACAGAACGTGGTACGAGGTTGTTATTCTGTGATTTTGAACCATCGTCTTCGACAGAGTAGCCGGCCATGTCCTGCATAGAGAAATTAGCAAACAAGACATTACTGTTGTAAGACGCAGAGAGTTCCCAGCCATAGACTGCTGCCTCGTCGTTGTTGATGTATTGTTTAACAGGATGATTAATGTCGTCGACTTCGTTGTACCAAGTTCCCAAATCACTGTTGTAAAGTTGGTCTTTCAAATCGTTGTGAATGTAGTTCACTTTCGAGGTGAGGTGGTCGTTGGCGGTGAAAACATTGGCCCGCTCAAACACCACGCCGAGCTCGGTATTTAAAGAGGTTTCCCCCGTCAGATCTGTATTCGGAATCGTACACCAGCTGCCATGGCCGATCATACAGCCAGAGGCGTTGCCTGTTTCGTAGATGCCGTCGCCATTGGCATCGTTACCGCGAAAGACATCTTGTAGAAAGCCCTTACCATATACCTCATAAATGGCCGGTGAGCGATAGCCTGTGCCGACTAATGCGGTCAAGCCTAAACCTCGCGCTGCGGTGTTTTCAAAAGGTTTCCATAGGGCGGATACTTTCGAGTTGAATGAGTCTTCGGATTCAAAGTCATCGTCGCGCATTTTGGCTTCAAACGTATCGTAACGCAGGCTGCCAGAAAGCTGTAAATTGTCACCAATTTCAATGGTGTCGCTGGCATAGGCACCGATTGAGGTGCGTTCCGCTTTATTTGGGTTGCCTTGCTCATCTGTATAGGCTAGGCGAATGTCGTCAAATGTATAATCTGCGCCATAGCGGACAGAGTGGGTAGTATTAGAGGTTGGGAAGAAAACGCTGGTGTTTTCTATTTCGGCATACGTGGTGGTCACGCCGCCGGTATTGCGCCAATCCCCCGTCCCCTGATCGCTTTTTAAATCGCTTTTTGCTCGGCTAATACGTGCTTTCAAATCGACTAAATCATTGCTGGCTGGGTTGTAAGCGTACTCGGTCGCAAGTGTTTGATCTTTGAGTTTTTTGTTAGGGTAGGTGATTTCGCCGCTACCGCTGGTGCTCGTTTCGTCGAATTTCTTGTTGTTTTCCATGAAACTGGCTTCGATGCGCGTTGCTTCATTTGGGGTGGCTACGCCTTTGATTAAATAGCTCAGATCTTCCGCACCGGTGTCCGCTTCAGTGATGCCGTTGCCGTTTTCATAATTGTCCGTATCGCGCGCCGAAATTGTGGCATTGGCGGAGAACTTATCACTAAAACGGCGAGCCACGTCGGCGCTGATGCCATCCGATTGCCCATTCGTTTCGTGGCGGTAGCGTAGATTGGCGCCCCAATCACGACCGTCACGAATAATGCTTTCAGGGTCTTTGGTTTCTAGCAGAACAATACCGCCGGTTGAACCGTTACCATAGGTCGTGCCTGCCGCACCTGGGATAACCGTAACGGACTGATACATATCCATATTTAGCCAAATGGTGTCGCGGTCATTACTGGGCTTGTGCATGATTTGACTGCGGTTATTAGGCGCGCCTTCAACACGAACACTGACGTTGTTACCTGACTGACCGCGGATGGTAATGCTACTGCCTCGAGCCCCGTTTACTTCGTCTACGATAACACTTGCATCGCCCGCTAATGCCTCAGCCAATGTTGACGCTTGGCGTGCCTGAATATCCTCGGCTGTAATGGTACGAGCGCCTTCAACGGCTGTGACTCGTGGCGCAGCTGTCGTTTGAATTTCCGTATTCGCTTTACCTTCCACTATTAAGGTATCAAGCTTTTCATCCGCATAAATTGTGCCTGAAGCAAGCGCAACAGCGATGGCAACCAACGAGCGTTTCATGTTCGTTTTATCTCCATTATCAAGGTGGTTTGTAAGCTAAGTGCTTACAAATGTCATAATGCAGAGATAATGTCATATTGATAATGATATTTAAATGCTTTCGATAGTCATTATCATTTAATGCAAGGAACGCTTCGTTTACAAAACCGGAACACTGCCGTTTGCTTGATATAAAGCAGTGATGGCCTGTAAGACCGTAAGCTTATTGGCAACGAGAGATTCTTCGGCACTGTAGAGACTGCGTTGAGCACTGATTAGGTCGGATTTATCGCTGACACCTTCCTGCCATTCGAATTCAATAATGTCGGTTTGTTGCTCAAGGTTCTGGTAAGACGCCTGTTGGTAACGATAGCTGATCAGGCTTTGTTGATAGCTGCTTAGATTATCTTTTACCTCTTCAAGGGCTGTGCGCACAGTATTTTGGTAATTAAACCGAGCGATGATCTCATTAATGGCCGCACGCTGTTCGTTCAAAGAACGTGCGCCACCATCATACAAAGTCATACCGATGGATTCGGATAAGGCAACCGCCCATTGCTCTGCTAAATCATACAAATCCGACGGTCGTAGACTGAGGCTAATGGACAGATTCGGCCAGCGATCTAGCTCGGTAATGGTAGTGCTTAAAAACGCTTGGCGGACACTGGCCTCAGCCGCTTTTAGATCAGGCCGTTGACGAATCAGTTGTGCTGGTTGGTTCAGAGCCACTTGTGGTACGTTGATATCTGATAGCAATGTATTGGGGGCGTACTCAATCCATTGGTCGATGCCACTCAGCAGCGCTATGGTTCGAGCTTGATCCGCTTGCTGTAGCACTAAGGTTTCGGTGCGCTCTTCAAGACTTAGAATGGTACTCTGTTGGCGTAATAGGTCACTCTTGGATACGACGCCTGCATCGTGTTGTAGCGTGTACAGTTCTAAACTTTCCCGAGCTGAAGCGAGGTTTTTTTGCGCGATGGCCAAACGCTCTTTGGTGGCTAAGTAACTAAAATACTGACGAATAATGTTCGCTGTTAGACTGATCTGGGCGGCCTCCAAATCCCATTGGCTGACTTTGGCAGAGAGCGCGGTCTGATCTTCTTGGGCTTGTAGTTTGCCCCATAGATCCCACTCATAACGTGCCGAGAAGGACAGCCCTTCGGAGCTTTGATAGTGCGGTAAATCATCAGTAGATGTGGATTGGGATGCACTGAGGCTCCCACTGGCACTCACGCCTTGGTTAGCGCGTTCAAGGTCTAAGGCGAGTTGGGCGCTGCGTAAACGCTGTGTGGCGATCTTAAGATTCCAATTATTGGTAAACGCCTGTTCTAGTAAAAGGGCTAAGTCAGGGGAGCCAAAGCTCAGCCACTGATCTGGGGTAAACGCACTGTAGGCATATTGTGTATCTGCCATCGCGGGTGTTTCCGGCGTTTGATAGAGCTTTTGGCTGGCGCAGCCGGTTAATAGCAACGCGCAGCAGGTGCAGATTAAAAACTTCATTTACTCCTCCGCCAGAGCATCAATAGGATTGAGGCGTGACGCCTTGCGAGCTGGGGCGTGGCCAAAAATGAGGCCGACTAAAAATGCTGAGGCGAACGCTAACACTGCTGGCTGCCATGACAGTGCAATGGCAATATTAAAACGTGCGATCAGTAGGGCAGCACCAACACCCAGTAAAACGCCAATGATGCCGCCGCTGCAGCATACAACCAGTGCTTCAATATTGAACTGGCGCAAGATGTCTTTGGGCTTGGCGCCCGTCGCCAGTCGTAAGCCGATCTCACGCCGGCGTTCGGTAACGCTCACCAACATAATGTTCATGACCCCAATGCCACCGACTAACAAGGAGATCGCCGCGATGGAACCAAGTAGCATGGTCATGGTATTTTGTGTTTCTGACACCGCTTCGATTAGTGAGGCAGTATTAAAAATACCGAAATCTTCCTTGCCGTGGCGCTGGATTAATCGTTGACGAATGCTTTCCTCTACAGCAGAAAGGTCTTCACCGCTTTGCACTTTTATGGTTAAACCGCCAAGGTAGCGTCCGGAAAAAACACGGGTTAAACCTGTTTGGAGTGGAATCAAGACCACTTCATCGTTGTTCATCCCCCCGGAAGACGCCCCTTGTTCAGTGAGTATGCCAATGACTTGATAGAGCGAGTTTTTCATCATGACATAGCGACCGATGGCGGTTTCATTTGGGAACAAAGAGTCGGCAATGGTCGCGCCAATGACAATCACAGGCGCTTTTTCTTGATTGTCTTGTTCGTTGAACATGACGCCTTGAGCAATTTCCCAGTCTCGTACTTGTAGATAGTTGGGAGTGGTTGCCATGATTTTACTGCGATAGTCGCGATTGAGGTAACGAATGGTCGAGCGTCCTTCACGTTCTGGAGCAATACCGACCAGCTCTGGAAGCAACGCTAACGCGTCGACATCTGCCAATGTTAGGGTCGCAATGTCTCCCGAGTTGCGCATGTTTGCACCGCCAGGGCGTAGTAGTAATAAGTTAGTTCCCATTGATTCAATGCGGTCTATGACTTGCTGTTTACCGCCTTCACCTATAGCCATCATGGCAACGACAGCCGCGACGCCGATCACCACGCCTAGAAGCGTTAGTAGGGTACGAAACCAGTTGGCATACAAGGCTCGAAACGAAATGCTGACCGCTTCGCTGATCGCAATGGACGGCAGGTCGCTTAATGTTTCGTTGTTAGTCTGTGTACTGTATTCACGGCTGCAACCATTATCAGAAAGGATTTTGCCATCCTGAATGTGAATCTGACGCTTGGCTTTAGCAGCGACCTCGGCGTCATGGGTGATCAAGATAATAGTCACCCCCTGCTGGTTAAGGTCACCGAGCAGTTCTAATACCTGTTCACTGCTTTTTGAGTCCAGAGCGCCTGTTGGTTCGTCAGCTAAAATAACCTCGGCGCCATTAATGAGCGCTCGAGCAATAGAGACTCTTTGTTGTTGACCACCTGATAGCTCAGTAGGCTTATGATGTTCACGGCCTTCTAGCCCCAGTTTTTGCAGTAACGCTATAGCATTCTGATAACGCTCGGATCTTGATGTATTAGCATAAAGTGCAGGCAGAGCGACGTTTTCTTGGGCGCTGAGTGCGGGTAACAGTTGATAGCGTTGAAAGACGAAACCGAAAGTTTTCAAACGTAAGGCGGCTAGCTGATCGACGTTCAGCTGACTGACGTCGTGGCCATTGATGAAATAGCGCCCTTCGCTGGCGGTGTCCAGACAACCGATGATATTCATCAACGTGGATTTGCCAGAGCCGGACTGGCCCATAATAGCGACAAACTCTCCTTCCTCAATGGTAAGTGAGACGTCGTCTAGCGCTTTGATTTGCGCATCACCGTTGTGGTAGCTGCGATGGATGTGTTCAACAGCAAGTAATGGGTGTTTAGATGCCACGCGGACCTCCCATGCGTGGACGGTTGTTCGTTAATGACGAGGCAGACCCCTGGTGAGCTCTATTGCTCTTTCCGGCAATGACGTCATCACCTTCACGCAGGCCTGAAATGAGTTCGATATGGGTACGGTTTTGAATGCCAGTCTTGACGGCGACAGTCTGACGTTCCCCTTTGGGGCCTGGAACAAATGCCACGGCGCTGTGCGGGCGTTTTGCGATGCTGGCTAATGGTGCCATGAGAACATCGTTGGCGGCCGCTTCAATGAAAAACACCTGTGTACTCATGCCATCCATTAGCTTGCCTGTGCGATTATCGACGTCGACTAACACTTGGTATAACACCACATCGTTGTTTACCAGTGGGGTTGGTAAAATAGTATTAACGGTAGAGTGGAAGTAGCTATTAGGATTACCCAGTGTCGAAAAGCGTACAGGCATTTCTTCACTGAGTTTATGAATGTCCGCTTCAGATACCGCGGCTCTGAGTGTCATCTGTTTTAAATTCGAAATGGTCATGAGCGTTGGCGCACTTTGGTTAGCGTTCAGAGTTTGTCCAACGCGTACTTTAATGCTGGTCACCGTGCCATCAATGGGCGCATAAATACGGCTGTATGACAGTGTGGCAATATCGCCATCTAAAGCCGCTTTGCTGGCTTTTATTTGCGCCTCAATCGCGGCGATTCGTGCTTTTAAAATCACAATGTCGGTTTCAGCGGATTGCAAGGCATCATCACTGACGGCACCACGATTATGAAGGCGTCGGTCGCGCTCGATACGGGTATTGGACAGTGTTAATTGTGCTTCCAGCTGGGCCAACTGAGCTTTTTGGTTTTCCAAGCTGGCTTGAGAGCGATTGACATCAATTTCAAATACGGTGGCATCGATCTCGGCCAAGAGCTGTCCCTGCTTTACCTCGTCACCTTCTTTGACGTACAGCTTTTCAATCTGCCCTGATACCTGCGCGCCAACATCGACATAATTAGACGGCTCTAGTGTTCCTGTTCCTGCGACGCTGATTTCAATATTGCCTCGGGTGACTTGCTCTTTTAACCAGTTTTGATCCTCCCCTTGTTGGTCTTGGTAATACCACCAAGCCGTTGCGGCAGGGATGCTAAATGCAATGAGCAAAATGCACAGTTTTAGCAAAGGGCGAAGTCGTATCATAAGTATTCACTCACGTTTGATTAGGCAGATAGTAGGTGTTTGACGAGGAAGTAATAGCGCGAAGTATGGTTACAAAATATCAAGATTATGTAAATACAAATGATAATGGTTATTGGTAAATCTATGTAAATCTTGTACTTTACAGTGGGCTTTTATGAATAATGGGCGGCGTCTGGTGCGCTTGCTTATAAGATGACAAAAAAACGGACGCATTAGCGTCCGTAAAAGGCTTTTGTCTATCAGGAATCTCGCAGCAAAATGCTTAAGAGATGATGTGCTGTTTCAAACACAAGATCTATCGTAACGCTTTACAATTGATTTTGTAAATAGTAATTATTATCATCTATTGGCTTTGAGTTGCTTGTTTTGTGTGCAATCTGCTGTTTTGACAGTTCAGTTGAGCGTGCTTCATTTTATGGAAAATCATTATTAAGGCGACAGTGTTATGTCGAATTGGATGCATGGGCGTCTCCCATGGCCACGTTTATTAGTCGTGGCGCGCGTGGTGATTGCTTTAGTTGGCGGTTATAGTTTGGCGGCGATATTGAGTATGGTCGCAGCAAAGTACTCAAATTTAGAAGGACGTGAATTGCGCTCGTTGATCTACTTGGTGTTTTTCTTGCTTTATCCTATCGCTATCATTTGGTTGTTTTCGATTAACAGTCATCGAAAAGCTTTACTCACTACTTTGATTGCAAATGCTTGTGCTTGGATGAGCTTATATGCGTTGGATGGTTTATCGTGAAAGGTCCATTACGTAAAACCATGACGTGGCTGCATACTTGGAGCAGCATTTTATTAGGATGGTTGCTGTTTGCTATTTTTCTGACGGGCACCTTGTCTTATTTTCGCATGGAAATCAGCCACTGGATGACACCCGAAGCACATATGTCCGTGCCATCAGAACAGAGTATGAGTATTGCCGCCAAGCGTTTAGCAGAAGTCGCCCCTGACGCCGAGAGTTGGAACATTAGCCTACCGAGTGAACGCAGTAATACATTAGATTTAAGTTGGCGTAACCCTGGTGATAGTCAGCGTCGTCGTGGTCCGATGGAGGTGCTAGATGCAAGTACAGGGGAGCAGATCAACGTAAGAGAAACCCGCGGCGGTGACTTTCTCTATCGTTTTCACTTTGAACTGTATCACTTACCGCGAGGGGTCTCGCGAACACTCGTTGAAATCGCTACCTTGGCGATGTTCATTGCGCTGATCTCCGGCATTATTATGCACCGCAAGATTTTCAGTGATTTCTTTATGTTTCGGACCAAAAATCGTTCATTAGGTTGGTCGGATGCGCATGCGGTCACGGCAGTATTAGCACTACCATTTCACCTGATGATTACCTTCTCTGGTTTGATTTTGCTGGCGTCGACCTTGGTGTTTTGGGGTGGCGATATAAACCGAGGTGGCAACGGTGGAAATCAAGGGCGCACTACCGATGTTGTCGAAGCGATGCCTGTTGAGCGTTTGCCGCTGCCGGATTTAACTCGAATGTTAGATACCGTTGAGCATGAGCTAGGCGCTAAAGTAAGCTTTTTATTCGCGAACAATCCCATGACACGTGACGCTGAATATCTTTTCTACTCATCTGAGCGAACATCTCTTTTAGGCAATCGCTTTGGTCAAACCATTGCCTTGGATTACGATGGCAATGTTCGCGAGGCGACGGGGATGTTTGCTCCGACGGACGCAAACGTCAGTGCGGTTAGTGCCATCAATGGCGTGCTGAGAACACTTCACGAAGCGCGTTTTGCCGATACCTTTGTGCGCTGGCTATTTTTCATTGCGGGCGTGTCTGGCACTTTAATGGTCGGCACGGGCTCGATTCTTTGGGCAACCAAGCGCGCTAAACGCCAAGCAGGGCAGTTTGGATTTGAGCTGGTGCATACACTGAATATTGCCAGCATTGCTGGCCTTTGTGGCGCTGTCGCAAGTTATTTCTGGTTAAACCGTGTGCTACCGGCGGATATGTTGACGCGTCAAAGCTGGGAGATTAATGGCTTTTTTATTGTCTGGTTGATTGCTTTGTTGCACGCGGCGATTTTCCGTCATCGAAATGCTTGGCAATGGCAACTTTGGGTCTTTGGTGGGCTATTTGCTTTGCTGCCAGTGTTAGATCAATTTACCTCCCCTGTTGGGCTTTGGGGTGCCATTGTAGACGGTGATGTGTTGCGCTTGAGTTTTGATGGGATGTGCCTAGTAATTGGGGGGATCTTGTTGTCATCTGCGGCGTACTTGCGGAAAAAGAGTCAGTTAGTCATGGCACCTAACACGTCTTCATCTAAGACAATCACAGAGCAGAAGGCGAACACCTCATGATGATAGCGTTGTCATTTTTACTCAGCTTTTATGGCTTTCTGCATTTCGCTATGTCGGTTAAGAAGCATCATATGGACATTTATAAAGGCTGGTACCAAGCCAAACCTTTAAGTCAGCGCGAATATTGGGTCATGCAAGCCATTGCTTGGTTGGCGATGACGGCATCCTTTTATTGTGCCGTCGTCATATGGGGCATCGGCATTGGTTCGATGGCTTGGCTTATGTTGATCACGGTATCCGCTCTGTTAGTGGTTGCGCTGTTTGGCTATCGTTTACAATGGTTTAAATGGCTATGGCGCTATACCTGCTTAGGGCACAAGGTTGCACCGCCTGAGTTAAAGTCATCCATCGATCATCGGTCCCGTTAACAAGAGTTGTAGTATGAATCAAATTCCAACAGATGTGTGCTGCCTTGCTGATTACGAACGTCATGCGCAGACCATTTTGTCTGAGCCAACTTGGGCCTATCTATCTGGGTATTCGATGGATGGCTTCACTCATCAACGTAACCGGACAAAGTTAGACGAAGTGCTTGTGCAGCAACGTATTCTGACGGAAAGTCTAGGGCAAGGTGACTGTCGTCAGACCCTATTCGGCACCGAGCTGAGTATGCCACTGCTGATCGCACCATTAGCGTACCAAAAATTAGCCAGCTCGATGGGCGAGTTAGGTAGTGTGCAAGCAGCGGCAGCTCAAGAGGTAGGCTTTTGTTTATCGACTTTGGCAAGTTCGACGATTGAACAGGTTGCCGATGTGGCGCCGCAGTCAAAGCGATGGTTTCAGTTATACTGCCAACCCAGTTTAGACGACACGCTGACACTCATACGACGCGCAGAGTCGTCAGGTTATCAGGCCATTGTTGTGACGGCCGATGCGCCGATTAATGGTGTACGCAACGCGGAACAAAGGGCAGGATTTGAACTGCCCGATGGAGTGCGTGCGGTGAATCTTGATTGCTTACCGCAGGCAGCGCAAGGCGATTCAGTGTTTGCCTGTTGGATGGGGCAAGCACCGGACTGGCAAACGCTCGCTTGGCTGCGAGAACAAACAACCCTGCCGATTTTACTGAAAGGCGTCATGCATCCTGCAGACGCGAAACGTGCTGTAGAGCTTGGCATCGACGGTTTGATTGTGTCGAATCATGGTGGTCGAGTTCTGGACAGTCAGCCTGCGACCATTGAGGTGTTGCCCGCCATTCGTGCGGCTGTGGGGGCGACGCTTCCTGTGCTGCTCGACAGTGGAATTCGCCGTGGTAGTGATATTTTTAAAGCAATCGCGTTGGGGGCTGACGCTGTCTTATTAGGGCGTCCAGTATTTTATGCTCAAGCCGTTGCTGGGCCGTTGGGCGTTGCTCACTGTTTGCGTATTCTTCGAGATGAGCTAGAAGCAACCATGGCGTTGTGTGGTTGTGCGACCGTTCAGGACATCAACCAAGACTGTCTTTACACGCCTTTTTAGCCTACTTCTTTTCCTATGATGTGTGGTGTCAGACCCTAGTTGGTCTGGCTCCATTGACGCAGCAAATTGTGGTACACCCAGATCAAGTTTTGAATGCGTTCGTCGTCAGGCATGTCTGTTCTAAGTGATTGAATGGTTTGGTCTAACTGATGCAAGGTACGGCGCTGTTCGTTATCGCCAACCAGACTTTGTAACCAAAAGAACGAACTCACACGGGCGCCTTTTGTCACCGGGTTGACCCGATGGATACTGGTTGATGGATAAAGCACCATATCGCCTGCCGGAAGCTTTATTTGCTGTGCGCCAAACGTGTCTTCAATGATCAGTTCACCGCCTTCATATTCATCTGGATCGCTGAAAAACAAGGTCATTGAAAGATCTGTGCGAATCTTGACGGGCGTATTGGGCACCTGGCGAATGGCATTGTCCACATGAAAGCCAAACTGGCCGCCGCCTTCGTAGCGATTGAACATGGGCGGAAAAATTTTGGCCGGTAACGCGCTGCTCATAAAATCTTCCCGTTGGCCAAGCGTCTGTAAAATAAAATCTCCGAGCTTGCGTCCGAGCGGGTCCTCTTGGCTCAGTTGCAAGTTGGACTTTTGCTGGTGTGAAGCATTGCCAGCGGTCAACTTACCGTCTTGCCAATTGGCCTGGTCCAGCGCATGACGAATGTCTTTCACTTGCTCTGGTGTCAGAACATTTTTTAGGTGCAATAGCATGATGTCGAACTCATATTGAAGGCGTTATAAAGTGTAGAAACGGCAAAACAGCCGTGTAAAAGTAACACGACTGCTTTGCAAGAACGAAGAAAGGGGAGTGACTTCGCTCTTATTTGATGCCGAGAATGCGACTTAGAAGTCGTATTTCACAGACACTTTTACATTACGAGGATTGCCAGGTTTAAAGTGCCCTTTGGCGCTGTAATCGGTCGCGTAACGTTCGTCAGTTAAGTTGCTGACGTTTAGTTGAGCCGACAGGTTTTCTGTAAAGGCATAACCTGCCATAGCGTTCACTAGCGTGATATCACCGGTGGTGAAGTAAACTGTGTTACGACGCCAGAAATCGTTGCCAGATTGGTATTCTGCACCTGCACCGAGTGTCAGTGGGCCAGAGGCATAGGTCATCCATAGGGCCGCCGAGTCATCTGGTGCAGCCGTAAGACCGTTACCTTCGGCTTCTGGATTACTGTAGTTCTCCGTTACTTTTGCATCTTGGCGCGTGTAACTTGCAGTAATGGCCAGTGAGTCCGTGAGTTGACCGGTGGCGGACAGCTCGAAGCCTTTGCTTTCTTGCTCACCTGATGTAGCGAGCTGCTCGTCGATGGTGTCATAGACGTCTTTCGTTGTTCTGAACACAGCGGCGCTCAACAATAGGCGGTCGTCCAGTAGTTCCCATTTTGTACCCAGTTCAGTGGTCATCGACTCAAGTGGATCAAGCGATGTGTATTCGCTCACTTGTTCAGCGTTACGGCCATTTAATGATAGGTTGTTACCATTAGGTTCTTGGTTGTTAGCTACCGATAGGTAGATACTTCCATTGCGTGTCGGTTTGAAGTTGATCGATGTATTCCAGCTGAATAAGTTGGCATCAGACGACGCACTGACTGAGGTAGCGCTGTCACCACGACCAACGTTTTGCGTGCTGTCGACGTCGTAGTTTTCAAGACGCGCGCCAGCGGCAACTTGCCAATGTTCATTTAACGTAACGGTATCGTGGAGGTAGGCGGCTAGGCCATTGGCGGTCGCATCTTTTGAGTAGCCATCGATACTGTAGTTACCAGTCGCTGTAATCTCACCTGGATTCAGTGGGTTATACGACTCTTTTGAGTAGCTGTAACCGGATAAATCCACGTTCGGTGTCTTCTGGCTTTCGCGATACGCTTCAGCGCCAATGACGATGTCATGGCGCACATTCCCCATGTATTTTTCGCCAATGAAATCAAGTTGAGTCACTAACAGTTGGTTTTTGCTGAAATCTGTTTTTGGGAAAACTAAGCCGTAATTCCCCGTATAATCTGGGTTGTTACGGTCGCCTAAGTTCTCAGGCCAAGGGCGGTGAATGATGGATTTTGTTTCGGTCTCGCCAAAGCGTGTTTGACTGCGTAGGTTCCACTCTTGGCTCAACTTATGATTGATAATAGCGGTTACAACGGTGGCATCGAGCTCTTCAAAGTCACGACCTTTTACGCCGTAGTAGTTGCTCCAGTATTCTTCGGGCAACGTGCCTTCTGGAATACCCAGTGCTGCACTGGTTTGTTCGGTGATGAAAGGCAAGCCGATGACAGGCGTGTTGTCCTGTTTTGTGTGTAGAAAGTTAATCGTGAAATCCGTATCTTCACTCAGTCGTTCAAAGTAAGACGGTGCAATGGCGTAGCTTTTGTATTCTTCTTCGCCATTATCCCAGTAGTCGCCACCTTGTTCTGCCATGAGGTTTAAACGAATCGCACTGTCTTCAGACAAAACTTTGTTAAAGTCACCTGTTAAGCGTTTGGTATCACCTTCGTCGTATGAGGCGTTGATGCTGTTTTTGTCGCCTCGAAGATGCGCGGCTTTAGAAACTAGGTTTACCGAGCCCCCAGCAGAACCTTTGCCATAGATCGAGCCATTAGCGCCTTTTGCTACTTCAACTTGTTCGATGTTGAACGTATCGCGGCTGTAGCCCGCGACATCACGGATGCCATCAGAGTAAATGCTGCCGTTGGCATCGAAACCACGAATGGTGACATTGTCAGAGGTATTGACGTTACCGCCACCGCCTTCACCTGCACCAAAGGTTGAAACACCAGACACATTACGCAGTGCGTCTTCTAATGAAGTGACTCCTTGGTCTTCCAATACTTGCTCGTTCACAACGTTAATGGTTTTTGGTGTATTGACCATTTCTTGAGTGAACTTAGGGCTTGATGGCGCTTCTGCTTTGTAGCCTTTTTCAGAGCTATCAATGACTTGGATACGATCCAATGCAACTTGGTTATCGGCAGCAAATGCTGGCGCGCTCATTAATGCTAGAGCGGAACCTACAGCGATTGCGATCGGAGCCACTTTGAATGGCGTAGTATTGTAAGAGTTTGAGTTCTTCATCGAGTTATTCACACCAGTAATGTTTTAAAAATAGAGGCTATATATAATTGAGAAGCAAATGCTAAATGATAATTGTTATTATTGGTAGGTATTTCTTACAATTTCTTTGTGTAATCTGCATAAAAAAGACGATTTTGACAGAGGAAACGAGAGTAACCTCTGTCAAAGAGGGGGGAAGTAAGGTTAAGGAGTCGGTAGCTGAGTCAAATTGTCTTGCCAGCGACGGATAAAGTCGCGTTTGCTATAGCGACTAAAATCATCGATTTGCCAAGTATTTTCACCCGCTTTGGTATCGATGATAAGAGTTTTCAAGTTGTCTACTTCATCCAAATCAAGCGTTGGTAGCATCAAGCCTTGGCTAAACGGCGAGACGGACGCTTTAGCATCAATTAGCGCATCAAAGCCCGACATTAGTAGCGCGTCGTCGATATCCAACGCCAGTTGACGCAAAGCGGTGCTAGTGGCTCGGAAATTACGGTTAATTTGCTCGGCTTCATCTGGCCACAGAGCAATCAAGTCGCGCTTTAAAATCCCCAGCATAAGCAGGGCATTATTCGTGTTTAGCCAAAAGTACTCATCAGGCTGTTGAGTCGCCACGCGCTCGCCAGCGGGGATCAGAGCTTGGGCAATATCGATTGGCACAATGTGTATATTACGACTGCGTAAGGGCTTGTAGAACGCCAGTTCAGGTCGAAGTGAACTAATATTCACAATGGCATCGAAGTGGGGCATTGGCTCGGTCTCATTACGGTTGAGCCAGCTAGGGATACGGTTAATCGGCAGTCGTGTTGGCGGTAGGTAAGTGACTTCAATTTCCGTATTTTGCAATAATGCTTGGCTCATGCTGTGAGTGATGGGCGCTACCGTTGCGACGTTAGCGGCCACAGCCCAATGAGTCATTAACAGTAAAAAACTAGAGAGTATTACGCGCATGCGGTGGAGCCTCCTTTACGCAGAGAGTAAATAGAAATAGCGACGATGAACCAAACACAAGCGACTAAAATAATCGCAGGACCGGTGCCAATGGCCCATTTCATATGCATGGGCAGCAGCACACCGACTAACGCGCTGGTGGTGGCAATCAAAACAGAGAGTCCCACCATGCCGCGTAAATCCTGAGCAATGAGGCGAGCACTGGCCGCAGGTATCAACAGTAAGGCACCCACTAAAATCGCACCGATGATTTTTACAGCGGCAACCGTTACTAAGGCAATTAACAGAACAAAGCCGTAATCGTGCAGGGTGACTGATATACGTCGAGACTGGGCAATATCAGGGCTTAAGGCGTTTAAAAAAGCATGGTTGGCGCTAAACCATGCCAACCCCATGACGACCAGAGTAATGACGGATAAGATAATTAAGTCGTAAGCAGAAGCGGTCAAAATGGAGCCAAACAACACTTGCTCGACTAAGTGTGCATTGATTTTTTTCGCGACGAACATCAGCAGAGCGGCCCCCAGCGCTAACGCAAACGCCAAAAATACGCCGATGAGCGCATCATAAGGTACAGTCGTTCGGCCTCGCACCCATTGAAGAGTCAGTGCAAATAAAATCGAAAAAGCAAACAGGCTAATCCAAGGTTCGGTTACAGGCTCTCCCATTAAGATGCCAATAGAGACGCCAGTCAACGCGCTGTGGCCGACCGCTTCGGATAAAAAGGCAAGGCGCTTTACCACCACTAAAGTGCCTAATAACCCAAGCAACGGGCCGATCATCAGACAAGCTAGAAACGCATTGACCACGAAGCCATAGCCAAACATGCTTGGTAATAAACCACTGTCTACGAGATGGGAAAATGCCGAATGAATACTAGCTAGCATGACGAAGACCTATCATCGGCACTTGTAGGGACTGTAAAACGGAATTGGGTTCGCCGTGCGCCTGAAGTGTGCCATCTATCCAAGACAAGCTATCGCAGTATTGTTGTAAGATTTGCCAATCGTGTTCGATCATAATAATGGTGCCGCCGTCGGCTTTAAAATTCATCAGGATTTCTAAAATCTGCTCGCGACCGTATTTATCCACACCGGCGAGAGGTTCATCGAGCAGTAAAACATGGGGGCGATTAAGCAGAGCACAGGCCAATAAAACGCGTTGTCGTTCACCTGAAGATAAGGTGCCGAGACGCTTACCGAGTAACCCTTGAATGCGTACTTTTTCAACTACGGCCGCGATTTTTGGATCCCCTTTAAAGCGAAGCCACACTGGACGCTTGTCACAATGCATACGTAAAAAATCGAGAGCAGTCACGGGTAACGAGGCATCAAAGGGAGACAGTTGCGGCATATAGCCAATGGCATCACGACCTTCTGGCCAATGCAGCTCAATAGTGCCTGAATGATTGTGTAAACCTGCGATGGCTTTAAGTAACGTGCTTTTACCGCCGCCGTTGGGGCCCGCAATGCCATGCCAAAGTCCGCCTTCTAATGACAAGTCCATAGCGCTGAGTAATGTCATACCTTTTACGGCTACCGTTAGGTTAGCCAGATGTAAGCTTGGGCCTTTGATCATTGCAGTGCCTCGGCAAGCTTGGCGAGGTTGTTGCCCATCTCACGTTCGACTTGGTCTTTGCTGTAGTCGCCGTGTGTCATGTGGCTAAAGTAATAAACCTTTATGCCGGTTTCCCGTTCGATCAAATCGACATAGCGGTTTTCCATGTTCAGCTCGGTAAATAACACATCAATGTTTTGTTTACGGATGGTATCGATGGTGTCTTCTAACTGAGAGGCTGTCGGTGACACACCGTGTGCCGGTTCAATGACGGCCGATACCGTCAACCCGAACTCTTGCAGTAAATAGGCGTACGCCCCATGGGTACTGGCAATTCGAAGATTGCTAACGTCTTTATCCAGTAGGGCTTGTTGCACGGGCGTTTTCAGCGCACGCAGCGTCTTGGCGTAAGCCAATGCATTTTTGAGGAAGTAGGTTTTATTATCAGGGTCCAACTCACCTAAGGCTTTGGCAATGGTGTAGACCTGACGAATGCCGGCGTCGATAGAGACAAAAGAATGTGGGTTTACTTTTTCACCGTGACCAATCAAGGGCACATCTTTATTGGCATAGATTACGGTTAGATTGTCAGGTTGAAGACGGTCAACGGTATTGGTAGCAAATAGATCATGTCCAATGCCGTTCACGACCAGCGCATCAAGGCTGTTTAAGCGCTCGATATCGGCGGGACTGAGCTGATAATTATGTGGATTGAAACCAGCTTCAACTAACGGTAGCACATCGCCACGATCGCCAAGAATGTGGCTAACATAGGAATAGTAAGGGTGCAAAGTGATGCCCACTTGCAGTCGAGCGCTTGCGTGTGTGCTGATCAAGACAAGTAGGCTGAGCAGTAAATATCGCATGGAAAGTCCTATTGGTTAAGCGAGTGCCAAGTAAGCGGTGCATGACAGTCTGCGGGCTGGTCTGTTACGGCCCAATGAGCATCCCAAGTGTCGTCATGGCGTTCGATGATAAACAGGTATTGTCCCTGTAAAAGCGTGAAACAGCGCTCTTCTTGTTGCTGAAAACGTTGCCCGTTGAGTGCGGGCAGAGGCAGATCACCTAGCTGATAAGGCTCTGACAGCATGCCCGCTTCTTCAAGTAGGGTGATTTCTTCGATAGCATTACTGATTTGTGTGGCCATATTGCTTAGTGACGTGGGCAATTCAGGCACGGTTTGTCCGTCGACTTTTTGAATAAGCGACAATAGAGTCATTGCTGTCGCTATGATGGCCGCGCAGATCAGCAGAAAATTGCGCGTTTCCCCGCGGCCATTGGCAGGCAAAATTACTTCAATCTCAGAACTCGGCATAGTCAAACTCTGCCGGATCTTCGTGCCCTGGATCGAACATTAGATAATATTCGCCGTCAGGTTGTGGCAAGCGAATTTGTCCTGCTTTATCGGTTGTGAGTTGCGTCAGCAGCTCTTCATCGTAGCTGCGTACTTCAACGGTTTCACCGTAAGCAAGCGAACCATCGCTGTAGGCTGCGGTGCATTGCACTTCTTGCTGTAGCAGTACACAATCGAGTGTTGGGTAGTGGGCCATGGCTTTGCTCGAAAGCAAAGCCACTAGGCTACCCATGAGTAAGGTAGCTTTGGTCATTATTCGTATACCACTTCAAAGGTGTAAAACACGGTGTAAAAGGCTTTATCTGCGTTGTCGCCTGCTTCGTCACTTTGGTAACCAAAAGTAGCGGCGTAACGCCCGGCGTTTTCAAATTCGACACTGGCCATGCCTTTAGCGTCAGTTTTAAGTGTAATAGGCTCTAATTCACCATTATAGAGACCGGCTTCAGCTTTAATGGTGATGTCCACGCCCTCTACGGCTTTGCCATCTAACATGGCTTGAAACTCAATTTCTTCACCATTGATGTAATCGGCTGGATGCGTCACAGGAATGATTTCGAACCCTTCATTTGATGGCTCTAGTACTGCATTAGTAGGCATTTTTGCCGTTACGAATGACATGCCATAACGGTTCATTTTCACCGTTTCGATGTTTTTCGCATCCGCTGGAATTTGGTCTTGTACTTCCGCTCGAGTACCACGTAGGCGTTTGTGAGTGTCACGTTTACCAATGGTGTAGCTTGTCATGTACATCGGCTCAGTGCTGCCGTAGACGATTTTGTAAGTGCCATCGGTTTGCATCGGCAAATCAAAAGAGGTACGAGAAGCACTTTTGACGACGGTACCAATGTTGCGAATAGGTTTGCCATCTGCGCCGTATACATTGATGTTATCTACGCCAACAGGCTTATCAAAGCGAAACACACCGTGGGAAGCGGAGATATCGACTGCAACCGTCGCAGGTGCTTTTGTGATTATGGATTTTGATGGCATGATCATCAGTTCGTGAGCCATTGCACCGCTTGCTGCTAATAAACCTAGAGCGCATAAAGTCGCTTTAAACATAAGTATTCCTTAAATGTGTTTAGTTAATCGTAATGAGAATGTCGCCCAGCTCATCTTCGGCGGGAATGCGGTACTGTTGGTGGCCATCCGTTGTATCAATTTGGGTTTTCATTAAAGAGCGGCCTCCGTTTTCGCGGGCCGCTTCGAAATATAAGGTGAAAGTGTCCCATTCATCGTTGATCTCAAAGGTTTGGCTGTATTGTCCTGGCCCTTTTGTCGCGCCGGTTAAACCGTCCATTTGATGATCGTAGCGGCCGATCTTGCGCCACCAGCGGCGTAGGTCGGATAACCATTTGTCTTTCTCACCCTGTAGGTGCCAGACCAATAGGTGCTCAGCATTACGACCATTTTCGGCCCAGATCGCCACGTAAGGTTTGGCGTAACGCTCGGCATCAGGTTGTGGAATGTTGAAAGTCACATCCACTGTGGTGGCGTGCGTGATGCTCGCCATACCGAGTGTGGCCGCAAGCAGTGTTTTATTAACTAATGAGCGCATAAAGCTCTCCTTTAATGCATCAAATAAACAGCCATCACCATGACCACAGAACCCAAACTCACCCAACTAAGGGTGGTGGTTCGTTGCAAGGTGTTGGCCAATAAAAGCCACAGGCCAGACAGACAAAAGACCAGCATACACAGGCCGGCAATGTCGGATAACCAAAGCCAAAACCCATTAACATGTTTGCCGCGGTGCAAATTGTTGAGCATTTCCAAAAAGGGCAGGTGACGTATAAACACCTCTGCAACAGCCTCTTCGGGATACACTTCTACGGCATAGCTGCCTTGAGGTCCGTCTAAATGCAGTAGTAATAACTGCTCATCCAATGCCCACGTGATTTCTATGTCTACGCCATGAATCGCATATGTTTGATCTAGCCACGTCAACACGCTCAATGCGGTATAAGTAGATTCATGGTCCCACTCTAACTCTGACAACGTGCTCGGTAAGTCCAGAGTTTGGCTGGATTGATCTGTGGCGCCTAAATTCCAATTGCCGTGATTCAGTAGCACTCCCGTTAACGCAAAAAAAATCATCAGCAGTAATACAGGCGCTGCGCTGTAAATATGTAGCCAGCGAGCCCAGCGATTTAGTGCAATAAAAGGGCGTGTCATAAACGGAAGTAATCTTATTTGTAAATTATTCGCCAATGATAATCGCTACCATTAATAATATGCAATATAATACGAATAATTATCAGATAGATTTACATAGGTTTACGGAGAGAACGGTGTCTTGGTGGTTTACAAAACTTATTCAGCAGTTAAATCGCATGATGTATATGGCCGGTGGGGTAGCATTGTTTATCTTGCTGTATGTGTGGAGCGTGCTCAGTGCCAGCAAGACGGTTGAGGTTCCGCTAGAGGCTCGTATTCCCGAGCATCCGCTCTTTTCGTTAGCTGAGCACTCGGTCTATCGGTTTAGTCATGATTTGGTGGCACAAGTGGATCATGATGTATTGGGGTATGTTTTCTCGACGCAAGAGTGGTATTGGTTAAAAGGACTTTCGTTAATCAGTCAGTGCCTGTTATGGGGAGTGGTTGTCATAGGTCTGCTGGCATTAACGTCAGCCCCCATACGACGTTATGGCTTTTCCATGGTGCTTATGGCGGCTGTAGTATTGAATTCCCGTGTGTTTGACTTAGATAATCAGGCTTCCATTCACCCTTGGTGGGCATTATTTCTCATTATAATGCCGATGCTCGCCGTGTACGTTGATATTAAAAAGCAGTTGCCAATGCGGCCAGGTCAGCGACTGGCACTGATTGCCTATGCCAGCCAAACCGGCAGCGCGAAACGCTTGGCTGAGCAGTTGCATGAAACGGCTCAGTCTTTGTTGGACGTGCGTTGTGTGTCGCAGTTAACAACACAGCAGTTATTGAGTTATCAAAAAGTCTTCTTTGTGGTGAGCACTCAGGGCAATGGCGATGCGCCCGATACCGCACATAGCTTTTTACGAGACATAAAGAAACAGACAAAGAGCAACATCGACACCGAGTTCAGTGTATTGGCACTGGGTGATCGTACCTATAATACGTTTTGCGCCTTTGGTCACCAGCTCACTGACTTGTTGCGTCAAAAGGGTTTTAAATTAGCCTTGCCGACGCAAGAAGTGGATCGAATGGATGTGTCGGCTGTCGATCACTGGTGGCAGCAAATTTGTGGCCGATTTGGGATTGTGAGTGATACCGTTTCAATGCAGTACGACACGTTTACGGTGGTGAGCAATGAATGCTTGAACCCCATGCAGACACATCGTCATGTTCATCGAATTAGGCTGTATTGTTCAGGTGCTCGCTATCGCGCAGGAGATCTGCTGGCGGTACAGGCAGATGAGACGAATGAGCCTGAACGCCTCTATTCGATAGCCTCTTATGAAAAAGACTATGTGGAGTTATTAGTACGACGGCATTTGCGCCCAGATGGTCACGTTGGTCTAGTTTCCGGTAGATTGAGTGCCATGGAATCAGGCGATTTTGTTAAGGCCAGTATTCGGGAGCATGAAGCGTTTCATCTGGTGGATGATGTGCCCTTGATCATGATTGGTGCAGGAACAGGATTAGCGCCGTTCGTGGGCTTTTTAAAACAGAAACAAGCATGGCAAAGTCAGACGCCTAGTTGGTTGATCTTTGGTGAACAATACGCGCAATATGATGACTATTTTTCCCACGATCTTAAAGCACTGAAGCATTCTGGTGTTCTCACCCGAATGGACTCAGCGTGGTCTCGATCAGATGGCGACTATGTACAAACACTTTTGAAAAGGCATCAAGCAGAAGTTCGTCAATGGTTAGCGCAGGGGGCGCATATTTATGTCTGCGGCAGTCGTGAAGGGTTTGGTAATGAAGTCTGTCATACGTTACAGCAGATCCTTTCAGACACCTATTTTGAAACGCGTTTGCACACGGATTTGTATTGATCGACGAAGAAAGACTGACATATTGCAAAAAAAAGCGGATGACAAAGCATCCGCGCAAACTCGGTTTTGTATTACCTAATCGGTTACAGATCAAATCTCTTCATCGAACAGGTAAGATCGGAGCAATGCGTCCGACAAGCCAATTATAAACGATTATTTGAAAAAGTTAATGTAAAAACAAGAATTGTTCTCATTAGAATAATTTATAGGTCTAACTGAATTGATCCTAGACCTAAATCGGCAACAGGCTAATCCTGTTGCCAAGCCCCTTGATAGAATCGACTGATGCTTTGTTCATCCCACTGGAATACATAAAGCCACTGATTGTCGATCAGCTGCTGCAGTAATTCATGTTTGGCGACGATGGACTCGATGAACGGCTTGGGGGCACGGATGTACACGGCTAAGCGTTGCGGTGTATGCATCCATTGTTGGCCATCGTGCAACGACTGCATGGCAAGACCGACGCGTAGGTCGCCGCCATTGCCCTCAAACACACCAATATGATCGCCCACGGCGTTATGCAGAACTTTATTACCACTGCCAAACTTAAAGTTATCGGTGGTGGATAAGTTGTATTGCATATTAATCCAATGCGTCACCAGCATCGGTGCTGTCATAAGACGCTCTAAGATATCAGCGTCAGAGTCTTGTTCGAAATCATAATCATGCAAAAAGCTACGGCCGTTTAAATCCAGGTTTCGAGTGTACTGACGCGGTGCGATGATAAAGGCGTTGTTGTCCGCCAACCCCCATTCAGGGCGTGTTTGTGACCAGTCTTTGGCACGGCGCAAATACGCAGCATTACGCTCTTCTCTATCCATGTTGAGTAACGCTTGATCCACTTTTACCGCGCGTTCTTGTTGCGCTAAGTAAGTCGCTTGCATGAGCCAGTCAACGACCGTTGGATCGTTGACCTCGTTGTAGCAGGTAATATGATCTGTAATAGTATTGTGCAGCGCAGCCACAAACTGGGTTTGATCCGGAATGGAATAGCCCATCGGTTTCAGCGCCTCGCGCACTTTGAGATTGTTCAGTAACTGAGCCAAAACACGGACGTTGATTTCACCGGTTTGACCGCCACATGCGCCGCATTCCAAACCAGCACTTTGTAAGTTATTACAGCTGTGACTCCCGTGGCCCACAAGGAGAATTGTACTGGAAAAATGACGCAACCCCATGGTATCCAGCACACCTTTGGCGAGTTCGGCTTGGTCTTGAATGTCCAGTGTTCGACCTTGGCGAGTCAGGGTCCAATGGCTGCCGTGCGTCGGTGATAAAGCATGAGAGGTATCGCCTTTTAGGTTTTTCTTAAACAACTTAAAGGCGTACCACCAGCCCATGGACTCCACCATAGAGAACGTTCCAGCGGCGGCGTTGCCCCAACGGTTCCAGCTAGCAGACCGGTTGTCTTGGGCCAGTTTTTCTTCGTCTGCCTGGCTTTCAACGACTCGAATAGCAGGGGGTAAAAGTCCTGGCAACTGTGGGCGTGCGACTTGCGTGCCGGCTTGCTCGTATTCGATAGGCAGACCAAAAAAGCCAGCAAAACCATATGTTTCAATGCTGCTACTTTGTTGTTCCAGTGCTCGACGATACACTTCTGAGCGTACATCAATGCAAAAGATCGCCTGCATAGCTGGCGTATCAGGAAGGTTGGCATTGACGTCGATTAACTGCTGTTGAAGTGCTTGTTGCTCACTGAGTTCTAATGCTCGTGCCCAAATACGTGGGATCGCCAGCGCTTCGCTATGTTGTTCACGCAGTTCATTTAAATGGTGCGTTTGTTGTTTCCAACGTTCCGCTAGGAGGCCAAAGTCTACAGGGCTGCGTTTTTCTAAATAGCGCCAAACGACTAATTCCCATGCGAGTTTAATGGCTAGCAAGGAGCGTACATCATCCTGTTGTTGTCCTACTTTTTCTGCTTCAAAAGCGCGATACGCCAAATAAGAGCCCCAGCCATTAATGTCGAGCAATAAGGCTTGTCCGTATTCAGCTAAGGTACTTTGAGGAATATGGAGTGTAGTAATTGCTTCAAAAAAGAGTGCTTCTTGATCTTCTGGAAGTGCCGCGAATTCTTGTTCTAATTTGGCTTCCGACATAATAATCGCCAAACCACGATCCAAGCGCGATACCTGTAACCAATGCTGGTAAAGATTGAGTGACTGCTGGCGATATTGACGCTGTAGCATGGGGCGCTGCTGTTGGTAATGGGCGGCACAGAACTGACTGATTTGGTGCGTGATCTCATCGTGCCATGACATTTTATGATGGCTACGGGTCAAGTCGGCCCAATCAGCAATGTTACGCCAACTCTGAACACGAGCAGTCTCTTTACTCAAATACATGATCAGCGCTTCAGCCGACATGTGGACCCCGTATTCACTGGCTGCTTGCAGTAAACAATCATTTTGAATGCGACCTTGCTCATACCATTCTAAGTAGGTAGAGACAGGCATATGGCAGCGAATTCCTGCCAAAGTGGATACTTCGGTTGCCACCTTATCAAATGGCTGGCCAACGTTGTTCCACAGGGGATTAACCGCAATCATTCGATCCAGAGGCCAATTAGGTGCCAAGCATTGCGTCGCTTTTGTAATGGCTGCTTGTTGCGACTGAGTTAAAGAAGAGTGCGTCGTCATCATTATTTTTTCCAGCCTTTTGACAGATTAGGGAACAGCAACGCTACGCCATGGTGCTTGGCTTTAGAGTGTGCTGGGAGGGTCACAGGCCAGATTTTTAACGTGACTTTGGTAAACCACTCATCTAAATAAAGGCCTGCGAATAAGGTGATCGAGAAGCGACGTGTCCAACCTAAATGGGCGTAGTACCGAAGGCCGACGGCTAAGACGAACAATATGATAAACAAAGCGCATGCCCAGATATCTGCCAAGCTAAATGCCTGATTGGTGTGCTCAGCGACGTGACCAGATAGAAGCCAGCCAGTGGCTGTTTTTAATCCGCCATATAAGATCGACAGTGCTAACGCAATCCCCGCTAAGCGTAATAAAGACGAAGGCTGTGGTACGCTGCGCCATTGAGCAATCAGCAAGGTCAATGCTATTGCCATTAATAACCAAGGGCTAAAGGGGCCTTGATATTCCCAAAGCCAAATAGACAGGCCGACAGCGACCCCACTAAATACGAGCCCCGCTCCCCAAGCCAAGGCGTTAGGCGTTTCATCCGGCGCAATTTTGCGTAACAAATATTCGTGTACCGCGTTGCTTGAATTTAAAAAGGCATGAGCTTTATAGACCGAGTGCGTCATTAAATGTAGAACGGCTAATTCGTACAGGCCGAGAGCGCACTCTAAAAGCATCAAGCCCATTTGCGCACTGGTAGACCAAGCGAGACGCACTTTGACACTGATTCGGGTGGTCATGATCAAGGCACTAAATAAAGTCGTTAACCCCGCAACAATCAGTAATAACCAAATCGCAGCGTTGCTTAGATGAAGCAGTGGGTAAAATGCTAATACAAGGTAGCCGCCTAAATTAATGATGCCTGCGTGCAGCAAGGCGCTGACGGGCGTTGGGGCCTCAACGACTTGCATTAACCAGCCATGCACTGGTAACTGGGCACATTTCATCAGTGCCGCCATGGCAATTAAGCAGGCTGCGATCTGCTCTGTGAGTGACAGCGTTCCCTGCACCTGACTCATTAGTTGAGTTAAATACCAAGTGCCATGTTCAAGATAAAGTAGCGAAAAAGCCGTCAACAGGGACAGTTCAGCGATACGCGCAAGGATAAACTTCTTATGGGCAGCAAGAATGGCGCGAGGACGTTCTGGATAGAAGGTAAGTAGGAAGTGCAGCCCTAAACTAATGCCTACCCAGCCAGCCCAAAACGTTAATAAATGGTTACTGCTTAAGGTCAGCGTGACGGCCGATAACGTTAGCATCAGCCAGCGATAATATTGCGCCACACGGGGCTCACCGGCCATGTAATGTTGTGAAAACTGCACTAAAATCCACGCCATAAATACGACTAAAACCAGCATTAAGGCGCTTAATAGTGAACCATGAAATGGGGCGTCGGGGCTTGGTGTAATGAACAACCAGGAGGTAAGAATAGCGATGAGCAAACATGGCGCAAGACGAGCGCCCCAAAGTGCAATGCTTGCCGCATGATCACGTAGTTTGGGTAAACCACATAAAACCCCTGTTACAGCAAACAGAGCAGGCAGTAAAAAAGTCATGAAGGTCATTTTTTCGTCTTACCTAGCCAATAAATGAAAGTTGGCGTCAGTATGCAGAGAGTTTAAAGTTAATAAAAATACATATATTCTAATAAAACGTTCTTTTTTGGTTATGTATTTGCAACGCCTAAGAGGAAGCTTCATGGCGCGTCTTAATTATCATCACCTGTATTATTTTTGGCGTGTCGCCAGCATCGGCCATTTAACACAGGCCGCTGAGCAGTTACACGTTTCTCAATCCGCTTTGTCTGCTCAAATCAAACAGTTGGAAAGCAAAATAGGCCAACCGTTGTTTGAGCGCGAGGGACGTCGTTTAGTGCTAACGGATGTGGGAAAACGGGTGCAACTTTATGCCCAAGATATTTTCTCCACTGGTGAGGAACTAGAGCAGTTTTTGAAAAGTGGTAATACCCATCACACGCACCTGAATATCGGGGTTGAAACCCACTTGTCGCGTAACTTTATCGAAGCGTTTATAACGCCTTTATTTGATGACCCAACGGTGACGTTTTCATTGTATGCACGCACCATGGGGGATTTGATGGATGGCTTAATTAACCACGAGCTAGACATCGCTTTAACCAACCGCGCAATCGCTAACGATGTGCACGGCGTGCTGTGGCAAAATCAATTGGTGGCGCGCCAGTCTGTGGCCATTGTTGGACCTTATGGTGAGCAGCCCAAACAGTCTTTTCCCCAAGGCTATGAAGATAAGAAGTGGATCCTTCCTGGGCGCAATATGGGCATACGCTCGATGTTTGAGTCGTTTTGTGCCACTCAACAATACCGTGCAGACATCAAAGCGGAAGTGGACGATATGGCGATGATGCGTTTGTTGGCGCGCGATAGTGGTTTTTTATCCGTCATGCCACCTGTGGTGGTAAAAGATGAGATCGAAGCTAAAAAACTTCAAGTGTATCAGGCGCTTCCACAGGCCTATGAACATTTCTATGCGATCTTATTACCGCGTAAATTCATTCCGGAAGTGCTGCTGCATTTGCTACGCAGCCAACAATTAGAATGACAAACTCACTGATACTTTGATACGTGCACTGTATATTGCAAGAGTATGGCTGTGATAATGCGAGCCTGGTAAATTCGGAGAACGTGTATGGATACCTTGGTTGCTGTTTTTCCAGTGGTTTTCCTTGTCTGGAGTATGACAAAGAAGCACCCATTGGCGGCGCACGTGGCGTTGCCATTAACCGCGTTGATTGTTGCGCTACTGCAAGCGTTTTATTTTAATGCCGAGTTACTGACGCTTGCAGCCAATGCTGTGGCAGGCAGCATGGCGGTGCTAACGCCGATTTCAATTGTCGCAGGTGCGATTTTGTTAAACCGTGTATTGGTGCTGTCTGGGGCGGAAGATGTGTTGCGACAATGGCTTGAAAGCATCAGCCAAAATGCTGTGGCGCAGATTATGATCATCGGCTGGGCGTTTGCTTTTATGCTTGAAGGCGCCTCGGGTTTTGGAACGCCTGCCGCCATTGCAGCGCCGATTTTAGTCGGCTTGGGGTTTCCCGCCATGCCTGTGGCTTTGTTAGCACTGGTTATGAACAGTGTGCCAGTCTCTTTTGGTGCGGTTGGAACACCTGCGTGGTTTGGTTTTGCTGCGCTCAATCTGAGCGAGTCAGAGCTGCTGGAAACGTCCCAGTGGACAGCTTTGATTCATCTCGTAGCAAGTCTGTTTATTCCCGTTATTGCACTGCGTTTTCTAGTCAGTTGGCAAACCATTCGCGCTAATCTTCTGTTTGTTCTGATCAGTGCGTTGAGTTGTACACTGCCTTATTATTTATTGGCGCAGGTGAATTATGAGTTTCCGTCGTTAATTGGGGGCGCGATAGGGTTATGCGGTTCGATCATAGCGGCGAAATATCGTATTGGATTGCAGTCTGAACCCAATGAATCGACCCTAACTTCTGCCGAGCCTTTGGCTACAAGCGCCATTCTTAAAGCATTGTCACCGTTTTTGTTATTAATCGTGATTTTGGTGGTGACACGCATTCAGCAGCTGGGTTTGAAAGGCTGGTTAAACGTGGGCAGTCCATGGCTTACTTTCGGAGATGTTCAGATCAGCCAAGCGTTGATCGTCACTTGGTCTTCGATCCTTGGGACGGATGTGTCATGGTCTTATAAAACCCTATATGTGCCCGCCTTGATTCCATTTGTCCTGACGGTGCTGGTGTTAGTCCCCGTCTTATCGTTGAGCCAACGTCATCTATTTCAGGCCGTCGAAGAAACATGGCAGCGTATCAAGTTCCCCATTTTGGCACTGATGGGCGCGCTGATGATGGTGAACTTCATGATGCAAGGAGGAGATCAAGCACCGATTTTTATCATTGCCAATACGTTAGCCAGTACGATGGGGGCGAATTGGAGTTATGTTGCAGCGCTGCTGGGGGCATTGGGCTCGTTCTTTTCGGGCTCAGCAACGGTATCGAATCTTACCTTTGGTGGTATTCAATACAGCATTGCCGAGCAAACTCGTTTGCCGATTACACTGGTGCTGGCTTTACAGTCGGTGGGGGCATCCATGGGCAATATGATTTGTCTGAATAATATCATCGCGGTCTCGACGATCTTGGGTATTAAGAATCAAGAGGGCGCTATGATTAAACGCACCATCGTGCCGATGCTGGTGTATGCCGCTATTGCTGCGGTGATGGGTAAGCTGATTCTTATCTCTCTAATATAGAAAGCGAGTCGCTTTGTCGCTATGCTGTCGGCAAAGTACGTTGGGTACTGTTTCGTAGTAGGAAAGTGTTTGTCGTTATGGAATTTATTTGGATACTGTTTGCGTTCATATGTGGCTTAGCCGTTAAGCTGGTCAATTTACCACCGCTGATTGGTTTTTTGGCGGCCGGTTTTATTCTGAACTTTATGCAGGTGCAGCCTTCGAGTGTGTTGGAGCATTTGTCAGACCTAGGCATCACCTTGATGCTGTTTTGTATCGGTCTGAAGCTGCATGTTAAGGACTTGTTGAAGCGAGAAGTGTGGGCATCGACCTTAGGTCATATGGGCGCTTGGACAATTCTATTAATTGGCTTAGTGTCGCTACTGGGACTGGCTGGCTTACAAGCGTTTGAAGTGTTGTCATTGCGAACGGCAGCGCTGATCGGCTTTGCGCTTAGCTTCTCTAGTACGGTATGTATCGTTAAGTTGTTAGAAGACGCGGGTGAGATGAAAACACGCCATGGGCAACTGGCGCTGGGCATCTTGGTCATGCAAGACATCGTTGCGGTGGTGTTCCTCGTCTTGGCAACGGGTCAAGTGCCGTCTCTTTGGGCGATTCTGTTGTTCGCGCTGATTCCACTGCGTCCGGTATTGGGCCGCTTACTGGATCTATCTGGTCACGGAGAAATGCTGCCACTGACTGGGCTTTTCTTTGCATTAGGGGGTTATGAGCTATTTTACTTGGTGGGTGTCAAAGGTGACTTGGGTGCCTTAATTTTGGGGATCTTATTAGCGTCTCACAGTAAATCATCGGAGCTGAATAAATCGTTGATGAACTTCAAAGATTTATTTTTGATCGGCTTCTTTTTGTCGATCGGTTTCAGTGCGTTACCGACATGGGAAATGGTTGGACTAAGCTTGATCCTTACCGTTCTCCTGCTCGCAAAGTTTGTCTTGTTCTTCTATTTTTTCAGCAGTTTACGCTTACGCGGCCGTACCTCATTCCTTGGCGCTTTGGCGCTGTCAAACTACAGCGAGTTCGGTTTGATCGTTGTCGCGTTGAGTGTCGAAGCAGGCTGGATTGTAAAAGATTGGTTGGTGATTTTAGCGCTTGCTGTGTCGTTCTCATTTGTCATTACCAGCGTGCTCTATCGCAAGGCACACAGCTACTTCCGTCGTTATAAAGATACCGTGCGTCGTTTCGAACATACCGTGCCGTTGCCTGAGGATTGCTTTGCGCAGCCCAAAAATATGCAGGTGCTGGTTGTCGGTTTAGGTCGAGTGGGACGCGGCGCTTATGAATCGTTAACGGGCATGATGGAAAATGGTGTTGTTGCCGGTATGGATGCGGATCAGTTCCGTATTAAGAAGATGCAAGGTGAAGAGCACAACGTATTCTTCGGCGACGGTGAAGACGTGGATCTATGGGAGCATTTAGATCTGAGCAATGTACGATTGATTTTGCTGGCATTGCCGTCTGCGGATGACAGCGTTAACGTCGTTAAACAGCTACGCAGTACGGGCTTTAATGGCCAAGTGGCGGCGATTGCCCGTTATCAAGATGAACGTGAATACATGCTAAATGCAGGTATTGATAACGTGTTTAACTTCTACACCGAAGCCGGTACGGGGTTTGCGGAAGAAAGCTTGGCGTTGATTCGCTAGGCTTCGTCTTTTTATTGCTATGCATAAGAAGGTTCATTTACCTACAAAGGTTTGTCCTGTTTGTCAGCGGCCGTTCACTTGGCGTAAAAAGTGGGCGTCTTGCTGGGAGGATGTAAAGTACTGCTCTGAGCGTTGCCGCCGTCAGCGAGTCAACCTAGCAAAAAGCGGGGAAAGTTCGTCGTAGTGTCACGCTTATTTCGTATAATGTGGCGCTGATCCCCTGTCATCTTCCAAGGAGTCCCATGCAATCCTCTGCGCACTTAGCGAAACAACTCTTCTCAATGACCTGGCCGATGCTGTTTGGCATTTTGTCGATCATGAGTTTTCAGCTTGTCGACAGCGCTTTTATTGGTCAGCTTGGGGTGTTGCCATTGGCAGCTCAGGGGTTTACCGCGCCGATTGCGATGATCTTTATCGGGCTGCAAGTGGGGCTAGGCATTGCTACAACCTCTTTAATTGCACGGGCGTTAGGTGCCTCTGAAACACGTTTTGCGAAGCAACTTGGCGGCCTTGTGATTGTGCTGGGGGCAGCAGGAATCTTCATTGTCTCGTTGTTCGTTTGGTTCTTTCGTGACGCCGTCTTGGCTATGTTAAGTGCTCCGGAAAGTGTTTCACCTATTATTGATGCTTATTGGGGCTGGTGGCTGTTTAGTACATGGCTAGGGGCGATGATCTATTTCTTCTACAGCATTTGTCGTTCTAACGGTAATACCATGTTGCCAGGGATCGTCATGGTGGTCACTAGCTTATTAAATATTGCCTTAGACCCCGTATTTATTTTTGTGTTGGACATGGGCATTGTGGGCGCAGCTATCGCTACCATTGTCTCGTTTACAATAGGCATTCTGATCATTGTGCCAAAATGTATGTCGAGTCATTGGCTTACGTTTGAGTTTGATGATCTGCATATTGCGCAAACCCTCGCTAAAATCGGTCATATTATGGGGCCAGCAATGGTCAGCCAGCTATTACCACCGCTGTCCTCGGTACTGGCAACGAAATTGTTGGCGGGCTTTGGTACCGCGGCGGTTGCGGCTTGGGCGGTCAGTTCTCGCTTTGAGTTTTTTGCCATCGTAACTGTACTTGCATTGACTATGACATTGCCGCCAATGGTCGGTCGTTTTTACGGTGCGGGTAAGTTTGAAGAAATCAAAAAGGTGATCCGTATTGCCGTTGTGTATGTGTTGGCGTTTCAAACGTTAGTCGCGCTATTGGTGTGGTTCACGGCCAGTGGTATTGCAGGTTTGATGTCGAGTGATGAGCAGGTCATCGAGATTGTGACTTGGCATTTATATTGGGTCCCAATCAGCCTTGGCCCATTGGGGATTTGCATGATGATGGTGTCAGCCTCCAATGCCTTAGGTAAGCCTTACAAGGCATTATGGATGTCAGCGCTGCGTTTGTTCGCGTTCTTCCTACCCTGCTTGTGGATCGGCGGTCAGATTGGTGGCTTATGGGGACTGTTCATTGGCGCTACGCTTGCTAATGTCTTTGCGGGTATCACCGCATGGTGGATTTATCAGTCAATGTTCAAAACCGCGTGTGAAGCCAAGGCGGCCTAAGACCTCTGGATGAATATTGAGCCACTGTTATTACAGTGACTCAATATTGTCTAAACACCATTGAGCACGTTCCATGGTGTCGTCTTGTAGGGCTTTGTCTTGTTTATCCCAGTTTCCGTAAATCATGCCGATGCGTGGGTTGTTAAGCAGACGGTCGCGGTGTTTAAGCATGAAACGCCAGTACAGACTATTAAGCGGACAAGACTGTTCGCCCACTTTTTCTTTGACGTTGTAATGGCATGAAGCGCAGTAATCACTCATTTTTTGAATGTAACTACCACTGGCAGCATACGGCTTAGAAGCCACCCAGCCGCCGTCGGCAAATTGACTCATGCTGCGTGTATTGGGTAACTCAACCCATTCAATGGCATCTACATAAATGCCCAAGTACCATTCGTCGACTTGATCCGGTTCGATGCCTGTCAGCATGCAGAAATTGCCCGTGACCATCAATCGCTGAATATGGTGGGCGTAGCCATACTCCAGTGACTGGCCAATCGCTTGAGCCAAGCAATTCATCTTGGTGTCACCGGTCCAGAAATACTCTGGCAAGTCTCGATCTGCGCCGAGGGCATTCTGCTCATGATAGTCGGGCATGTTGATCCAATACATGCCGCGTACGTATTCTCGCCATCCCAATATCTGCCGAACAAACCCTTCTACTTGCGCTATGTCGATGTCTTTACGATAGCGGTAACTTAAGACGGCGGCTTTGATGACATGATTGGGGTGCAGCATTTTCGTATTGAGTGCAAACGACAAGCGGGAGTGATAAAGGCTCCAACTATGAGGTGTTTTGTCGGTCATCGCATCTTGAAAACGGCCGAAGTTTGGGAGCAAGTGATCACAGAAATACTGCAACAGGGTCAAGGCATCATGACGGCTCACGGGCCACAGTAGTTTTTCGTGGGCCTTGCCGATGTAAGCAATGTTATGACGATCAATGCGTTCTAAAAGGTGTGTGACATCGTGACTGAACAGCAAAGGTTCTGGAATGTGTGCCATATCTTTTTGTTTGAGTTTTTGTCGATTGGCGTTGTCATAATTCCATGTGCCGCCTTCTGGTGAGTGATCATCGTCCATCAATACATTAAAGCGCTGGCGCATTTTGCGGTAGAAGTGCTCCATGCGAATGATGCTTTTGGCTTTGAAATGCTTCGGAATCTCATCAAATGGCAGCATAAAATGCTCAGTATCGGTCAGCGATACTGACATCGGTGCGTGAGTCGCAATGCTTTGATATTGCATCATTATGCGATATTCATCAGGACGTAAAAGCTCGATTCGACGCACGCCTCGTTCTTTAGCCAAGCCTAAGATAAGCGACTCTAAGGTTTGCCCTTGTGTGTCATCAAGGGTTAAATATTGTACATGATGGCCCGCATCCATAAGGGCATTGGCGAAGTTCTCCATGGCCAAAAAGAACGCACATAGCTTCTGAATATGGTGCTTCACGTAAGTGGCTTCGGGGTGCAGCTCGGCGATTAAATGCAGTACCCCGGGTTCGGGTTTACGGAACCAGCGGTGAGCCGCATTGAGTTGATCGCCTAAGATAACGCGTAACGTATGGTATTCGCTCATGATGGACGGCCTTTACGACGGGAAGAAGTTCGGACATGAGTATTGAGAATGCGTTGCTTCTCTTGTTGTACGAATGTGGACTTACGAAATCCCCATAAACGATCACGGGCTGCTTTAGCCGCCTCCGCTAACGGGACGATTGGGCTAGGGTAATCGTGGCCAATTTGGCATTGATACAAGGTTTCCTCCATTGCGGTCATTTCCCAAGGTGTATGAATCAGCGGGTTTGGAATCTGCGCAAGTTCAGGTAGCCAGCGGCGTAAAAATAGGCCGTCAGGATCTTGGTCTTGCGACTGCTTCACTGGATTATAAATGCGTATCGTATTGGCGCCAGTGATGCCGGCTTGCATTTGAAACTGAGGGTAATGAATCCCTGGTTCAAAATCCAAAAATAATCGCGCCAAATGATGTACGCCTAGGCGCCAATCGATGTTGAGATGATGGCATAAAAAGCTCACCAGCATAGCGCGCATGCGAAAGTTAATATAGCCAGTAGAGTGTAAAGCACGCATACACGCATCCACCATAGGAACGCCTGTCTGTCCTGTCTGCCAAGCAACCAAATCCTGCTCTACCTGTGCGTCTTGGCGATAGGGAAAGGCATCATAACCACGATTTACCGGACGCCATTCCATAGCATGCTCGCTTTCAAATTTCTGCATAAAGTGACAATGCCAATGCAGCCTGGAACTGAGTGCAATTAATGTGCGTCGCCAGCCTTTGGTATGCCAACGAGCCAATACGTCCTGATAGACCTCTCGCAAGCTGATATTGCCCCAAGTGAGATAGGGGGATAAACGTGTGCAGGCATTGCGACTGGTGAGAGGACTGGATAGTTGACGGTAATAATCCTGTCCACGGCCTTCATAAAAGCTGCGCAATGTTTGCCAAGCGAGGGTTTGGCCTCCCGTTTGAACGCCTCTTTGCGGTGTTTGCCATGTGCTGTTCGGCGTAAAAATAGGGTCTGAAGTGACTGGGTACCAATCTACGTTTTCAAGATCCGGTGATTCTATCGGTGCACGCATCACTTGCTGCCAAGCTTTATCCCAATGTTGGCGATTGTTTAAAGTGCGAATCACCGCGCCCGATGGGCTTTCATGCCATGTGACATCGTGCGCTTGGCACCAAGCATTAACAGCTTTATCCCGTTCAAAAGTGAGGTTAATGCCAATTTCTTGTGAACTGTAGAGCTGAGTGAAACCGGTAATTTTATGTAAAGCAGAGAATGCGTTTAAGGCATTCTCTTGTTTGATCAAAAGGCTTGCCCCGTACACTGACAGCTGCTCTTGTAGGTCTTGCAGTGACTGCCATACAAAGCGCCAATGGCGTTCATCGTAATGGGGATCGTTAATGAGTTCAGGCTCAAACAAATACAGCAAAATCAGTGGTTGTCCACTGCGACACGCTTGATTGAGAGGCGAGTGGTCGGTTAAGCGTAGGTCACGCTTGAACCAGACCACAACTGGAGAAGGCGAGGTGCTCATTGTTTCGGCGCAATGGGCCAATCCGCCGCATCAACGGAGTCGAGTTGTTGATCACATTGATGACCGCCCCAGCGCTCAATAAAGTGATGTTCAGGATCGTACATTTGGGTTTGTTTATTTAGATTGAAATGGCGACCACCACGCGGGTCGGCTCCTACACCTGCAATGTATTGCCAATTTCCCCAGTTGGATGCCACATCAAAGTCGACTAATTGAGATTCAAAATAAGCAGCACCATAGCGCCAGTCGATACCAAGATCATAGATTAAACAGCTGGCAACGAGTTGACGACCACGATTACTCATATAGCCCGTGCTATTAAGCTGTTTCATGCAAGCATTCACGATCGGATATGGGGTATTACCTTGGCACCATTTCTGAAACCGTTCTGCGTAAAAGCTGCCTTTTGATCCCTGTCCGCGGATGCCTTGCCCACGGAACAGGTCTTTACCGTAGCGCGTGCCATACCAGTGAAAATATTCTCGCCATAACAGTTCAAAGAATATCCAGTAGGTTGAGTCGTTGGCGCAGTGGTCGCGCTCGTACACATCTAAGCAGGCTTTGATCTGACTGGGGGATATACTGCCTTGGGCAAGCCATGGCGAAAATTTAGTGGAATGCTCCCAGCCGTCTAACGCATTACGTGTTTCTTTATAATGACTTGCCAATTCAGTGGCGAAGTAATCACTGAGCTGAGTCAGTGCGGCCAACTCGCCGCCATTGAATAAAAGCTGTTCTTCACGTTGGCGTACCACCCAAGGCGTGAGGCCGGGCAGTACGAAAGACACCTGCGGGGGTAAAAATTGCACTTCGGGGGCAGGTGGTAGTAATTCACTCAATTCGACGGCTTTACGGAATTTTGAAAACGAATCAGGCAGTTCCTTTGGTGTAAATGGCAGCTCCTTGGGTTCAAATAACGTCAAGCCATGGTGCAATTGGAATTGAATATCAGGGAAATCAAATATAAGCTGATTGAGTGATTTTTGTTCATACCAGCCCGGATGATGATTGCGATATACATGAGTAATAGGTAACTCATTGAAAAGTATTGGAAAAATCTTAAGGGCTTGTTGTTCACTGACAAATAGGCTGTGGCCCATTTCCGCCAGACTGGATGCGAGGTCGTCGAGCCCATCTTGAAGAAAGCGTTGACGCTTGTGAGAAGGGGCTGCAAAGTTATTTAACGGAGTGTGGCCTGGCAGCGGTGTATTACAATAAATACAGATCAATTGCTCCACTTCGTGGCTGGCTTGCCATAGCATGGCTTGATCTGAAGTGCGTAAATCGTTACCAAACCAAACGACACCAATGCTCATAATGCTCTCCTTTTATCGATAGCTTTTGTACGCAAAAAACGCGGATTTGGATTGCAACAAATTATCGAGTAAATTCTTGTAAATGTAGGTGAGAATGAATATCATTGTCTAATTACTGTTATTTCTTCTCTGGAGCGTGCAATGAATAGCACAATGGAACAAATCAAAGACTTCCTAATCGTAGGCGGCCCTGTTGTATGGATTTTATTAGGGTTCTCTACAATCGCTGTGACGATTTTCTTCGTCAAGCTTTGGCAACTAGCCATGCTTCGCGCGGAAAGTCGTAAAACGGTCGATAAAGCCTTAGATGCTTGGCGTGCGCGTGACATCGATGGTGCGTTAGCGATGCTCTCTGACAAGCGTCCAGTAGAAAGTATAGTTGCTTACAGTATGGACGCCATGCGTCAGGCAAACCGTGAAGTAGCGACCATTCGTGAAGAAGCGGAGCGTCGAGCACTGAACACATTGCACGATCTGCGCTCATTTTTGCGTCCATTGGAAATCATTGGCTCGTTGAGCCCATTGTTGGGCTTATTGGGTACGGTATTGGGTATGATTACTGCCTTCCAGCAAATGGAAGGGGCAGGCGCTCAAGTCGATCCATCGGTGTTATCAGGTGGTATCTGGCAAGCCTTGCTAACAACCGCTGTCGGTATTGCTGTCGCGATCCCTGTTGTGGCAATGCATGCATGGTTGGAGCGAAAAGTTGAGCGTGTTGCGCACAACATGAACGATGCCGTGACTCAGGTTTTTACATCAAAGGAAGGTGAGCGCCTTGCAGCAGTCGCTGCGCGCGAGGTGTTGCATGCCGCTTAAGCTCGATCAGCCTCGTAAGAAGCAGCTGATCAGCCTGACACCGCTTATTGATGTCGTTTTTATCTTGTTATTATTCTTTATGTTAACGTCTTCGTTTGTCGCATGGCGAGTCTTGGACACGCCACTCTCTGCGCCCCAAGCGGAGGTGATTCCCGAGCAAGATCGACAGGACCCTGCAATGTTTGAGTTGCGTGCCAACGATGGTTTAGTCTGGTTCGATGGGCAGTCTATCGCCGTTGAAAACAGTGAGCGTATTCGTTCAATCGTTCAAGATAATCAAGGCCGCTTATTTGTGCTACAAGCCGAAGACAGCGTTTCGTTGCAGTCTTTGATGACATTAGCCGATCAACTTAAGCTTCAGGGAGCAGAGAAACTCTCCATTGCCAATGCGTTTAGCGAAACTCAACCATGAATATCGATCAAAAATTTATTGCCCAGCGAAACCGCCAAGGGGGGGATGATGGTGTCATACCTCTAATCAACGTTGTCTTTTTAATGTTGATCTTTTTTATGGTCGCTGGACAAATTCAAAAATCGGATCCGATCAAAATAATCCCACCAGATTCGATTAATGAACAGCGCGCAGAGTCCGAGCCAAATGTGTTGTTAGTGGTCGGTCAAGAGGGTGACATATACTTAAATGATGAGTCTGTGTTGCTAGATCAGATTGAACCGCGCTTAACGGATCTGTTTGATCGCGCGCCAGCGCCAGACTCGTTTTGGGTACAAATTAAAGCCGACGGTGATCTGAGTATTGAAACACTGCGACCTATTTTTTCTAAAATCCGTGCATCAGGCTTAACGAAAGTCAGCGTTGCAACGCAACTTGGTCACGGAGATGAGGAATGAAGAAAAGTCATTGGATCGTTGCTAGCAGCTTAGCCGTATCGTTACACGCTGGGGCTTTTTACGGTGTTTTCCTGCATAACCAAGATGAGTCAGGTAGCCTTGCTGCAGGCGAGCAAGGGGTTGAGTTTGATCTCGGCATGCTAGGTGACATGGGAGTTAAGCAAAAGACTGTGGTAGCGCAGGCAGAAATGCCACCAGAACCAGAGATCGAACCCGAACCGGAGGTTGAGCCAGAGCCAGAAGTCGAGCCTGAGCCAGAAGTTAAACCTGAACCTGAAGTAGAGCCAGAGCCTGAAATTAAACCGGAGCCCAAGCCGCTTCCAAAGCCTGAGCCTAAGGTTGAGGTAAAGCAAAAAAGTGAGATCATCGCGCCTAAGTCTGAGCCGAAACCGAAACCGAAACCGAAACCAAAACCAAAACCAAAACCAAAACCGAAACCAGAACCGAAACCAGAACCTAAGCCTGTTGTTGCCAAACAAGTAACAGCAGATAAAACGGTGGTGCAACAAAAAGCCACGACAGGTCGAGCCAAAGCCGCATCGAATGGTGGCGCGGCGGGTGCTACCGCCGATTATTACGCTAAATTGGCCGCCAAACTTGCCAGCAATAAACGTTACCCGCGAGCGTCCAGACGTCGTGGGGAAGAAGGTGTTGTAACCGTCTCCTTTACTGCGTTTCCAAATGGTGATGCGCGTCGCATTGCGATTGCCCAAAGCTCAGGGTCGAAACGATTGGATAAAGCAGCCATTGAAATGGTGAAACGCTCGCAACCTCTGCCAGCGTTTACCTTAGAAATGGGAGGTGAGCCCCTTGATATCACGCTCCCAGTACAATTCCAGTTGCGTGACTAATCAGTGTTTGGCCGAGCGTGGTAGTAACAGCCACACTCGGCCAAAATGCTTAAGTTGACCCGCATGGAAGTGAGCGGCTTCGCCGATCCCTTGATACCAATCGATGTGCCCTGGCCCTTTAATCGCACCGCCTTTGTCTTGAGCTAACAGCAACCGAAACTCATGGCCGACTAACTCGCCTTGTTCGTCTAATGTTGGCACTTCGCCCAAGAGAATACTGCCGAGAGGTATTACACGGGGGTCGACCGCGACTGAATATAAAGGGGTTAAAGGCACATTTGCAGCCCCTACCGGAAGCGTTAATCCTTCACTAAAGAAAAGATAGCTTGGATTAGTCGACATGACTTCACGCATTTTGTCTGGGTGTTGCGCGAGCCAATCACGGATGGCTTGAGCGGACATGTCTTCTCGCGCTATTTCATTTCGCTCAATGAGGACTTTGCCAATACTGCGATAAGCATGGCCGTTAACGCCTCCCCAAGACAATAGGCGGCGCTCACCGTCTTCGAACTCCACCATGCCCGAACCCTGCACGTGCAAAAAGAAGTTATCCACTAGGCTTGAGGTGTAAGCGATTTCAAGATTCTGATTGTCCAACGCGCCTTCAAAGTCGATCTCTTCACGGGAGGGTAGAGGCTCTCCTTTGGCTCGGTTTGGTTTGCGATACAGTGGGAAACGATAATGCTCATCAGGCTGATGACGTACTTCCATTACGGGCACGTAATAACCTGTGATTTGCACGTTGCCACGCTGGTCTTGTCCCGAAATTTGGTGCGCTGTTAACGCGGGCGAGTAAGTCGGGTGATTTAGCCACGTGTCGATTTCTTCGGCGGTGGCACGTAAATCATCTCGGCTAACGGTCAAATTATCCAGTTCATAGTTTTGTGCTGAAATACGATCTAAGTAACGAATCTGTTGCTGCAGGCCATTAATAAATGTGGCGTCAGGGTAGGGAAGGCCCGGAGGTAAACGTTCGCTTAGGTACAGCTCGTCACGCTTAGGCGCCTGTTCATTACGGCCGTTATTTGGGAAATCATTCGACGAATCAATTTCACGATTGCTACAAGCCGATAAAATTAACAGAGGTAGCAGTAAAAGTAAGAATTTTGGTGTCATAGTAACAACGCGTTGGGTGTAAGAACGATAAGACAGAAGAAGTGCGTTATTAGTTCACTCAAGTTAATGCATTAAGCATTCATAGGCTTGGCGCAGACTAATAAATAGCTCGGGGTCGCCGCCATGATCAGGGTGAGCATCATGGGCTAGCTTACGATATTGACGTTTAATCGCGTCCTTATCATCAATCAAGTCGCTGTCTAATGCCAGCGTCTTTAAGGCATCTTTACGCTCATCCGCGTTTACGATGCCGTTGTAGAAGCTGTCTAATAAACGCTCGACATCTTCTTTTTCGGTGCTGACGTATTCGTCCCAATCAGAGTAATAGGCCGCTAACTTAGCATCTGCACTTTGAGTGAGAGTAGTGGCGTTTGAACTGGCCTGCGCGGGTGGGTCATAGAGTAGATTAATGCGCATGCCGGTGATGATCAGTGAGACTTGCTCTTCTTGCCATAGACTTGTTTGTAACTGATAGAGTGCATTCATAATCAAGAAGTGCTGGCGAAACAGCTGTAAGTTAGGATCGTCAGCCAATTTATTCAGCATGGTGTGTTTGTTTTTTAACGCTTTTAGCAGATCGTATTCGGAGATACCGTCAGAATGCTCGCGTAATAGCGCTAGAATATCGGGAATAAGTGGATTTCTCATAGCGTTGCTCCATGCTTTGCTTACTAGTGTAGGCGACGCCATTTGCATGGGTCAAAGTGAGACTTGTAATTAAGAGGTTAAAATACGAATGATAGTTTACATTCTGTTACTTCTGGTGTTGATCGCCATTTTTTTTGGTCCCCAGCTATGGGTCAAAAAAGTACTGAAACAACATCAGGCACCCCGTCTAGATCTCCCCGGTACAGGTGGGGAGCTGGCACGACATTTATTAAAACGTTATGAATTACAAGATGTTAAGGTCGAGGCAGCCGAAGAAGGTAAAGACCATTACGATATCCAAGCGAAAGTCGTACGCCTTAGCCCTTATGTGTTAAACGAACGATCACTGACTGCTGTGGCGGTGGCAGCGCACGAAGTCGGTCATGCCATTGCCCATCATCGCCAAGAAACCGTTGCCCATCTCAGAACACGTTATTTGCCTTATGCCATGATGATCCAGCGTCTGGCCGTGATTATGTTGTTTGCATGGCCGATTGTCAGCGCCGCGTTACGTCTACCTTACACGCCAGTGCTGCACGGTTTAGTGATCGTGACGTTGGGGCTTGTAACGGTTTTTGTACAGTTAGCAATTTTGCCAGAGGAATGGGACGCCAGCTTTAACAAAGCTTTACCGATGCTGACCAAAGGCCGCTACTTGCCAAGCCAAGACATTCCTAAAGTACGTCGTATCTTGACGGCCTGCGCCATGACGTATGTGGCTTCAGCGTTGATGAATATCTTATTGTTCTGGCGTTTACCAAGGCGCTGAATTATGGAAGATAAGTGTCACTGCCCAATTCCTCTGCACTTGTCTATTTAGGTAATGTGATATCCATGGGTTGGTAAACCAACCCCGCGATTTCGTTTATGTCACCGCAGTGAATAAAACCGTATTTTTGATACGCGGCGATGGAGGAGAGCGAAGCGCTGACCGTTACTTTTGGGCTGCGGGCCAGTAATAACAAAGCATCGAGTAACTGAGTGCCAATGCCATGTCTTTGATGATCAGGCCTGACAAACAGCATGGACACGTGATGACCTTCGCGTAACTCCGCGACACCGACTATTTCATCGTCACTCAACGCCACCAGCATATTGGTATCTTTGCTCATCCGCTCGAAGAAAGCGTCAGACGCTGCCACCTTGGTAAACGTCGCGATGCCTTCCTCTGACAGGGACTCAGCAACCGATGCCATAAACGCTTCCATGCAGACCGCACTAACGGCTTCTAAATCCTGTACCTGTAATGTCCTTATCTGCATCAAATGGCTCCTTTAAAAGTGATGTTCTAATCATTACAGCTTTCTAAGCAGACGCCAAAGTATTTTCAGTATGTGCGTAAAGTAAAAATTGGCTTTGGTTGTAGGGCAAAACCTCAGAGGTAGTTCTAGGCATTAATCCCCAACCGGAGTTGGGTTTAACTATGTTAGGCCGATGGGAGTCGTGGCGAAAAAAAGGCCTCCGAGGAGGCCTAAAAAGGAGTAACGCTGGGTTCAACAACTAGCGTTGTTGAGTTTGGTACTCAGGGTGAATCCATACTGGCACGTTGGCTGATGGCAGTAGGGTTTTTCCTAAGATCATGTCGGCTGCCCGTTCTGCGACCATGATGGTCGGTGCATTAAGGTTGCCGTTTGGAATGGTTGGAAAGATTGACGAGTCGACCACGCGTAAAGACTCGACACCACGCACGCGACACTCGTCATCCAGCACGGCCATGGCATCGTCATCCGCGCCCATCTTACAAGTACAAGATGGGTGATAAGCACTTTCCACGTTGTCTTTTACCCAACGATCAATCTGTTCGTCGGTTTGAACATGGGCGCCAGGTTGAATCTCTTCACCACGATAACGATCCAATGCTGGTTGATGCAGTAGCTCACGCGTTAAGCGAATCGTATCGCGCCAGTCCTGTTTATCCTGCTCGGTGCTGATGTAATTAAACTGAATGCGAGGGTTTGCTTCAGGATCCTTGCTTTCAATCCAAATTTTACCACGGCTTTCTGGCTTGTTTGGCCCCACGTGTACTTGGAATCCGTGGCCGTCCACCGCCGCTTGTCCATCGTAGCGCATCGCTGCAGGTAAGAAATGGTATTGAATGTTTGGCCACTTCAAGCCAGCACGAGAGCGGATAAAACCACAGGATTCGAAATGGTTTGTTGCGCCGAGGCCATCTTTAAACAGAATCCAGCGTGTGCCGATTAAACCTTTACTGATTAAGCCGAGTTTGCTGTTCAGGGACACTGGCTCTTTACACCAGTATTGGAAGTAGACTTCCAAGTGATCCTGAAGGTTTTCACCTACGCCCGGTAGGTTATGAACAACCGGAACATGAGCGTTGTCGAGAACAGTTTTCGGACCAATACCAGAGCGTTGTAAAATGGTTGGTGAACCAACAGAACCGGCACTGAGAATCACTTCTTTGCTGGCTTTGCTATGAACGGTGTTGCCGTTATAACGGTACTCTAAGCCGACAGCACGTTTACCTTCGAATGTGACACGCTTGGTCAATACACCAGTAAGTAGTGTTAAGTTCGGACGTTTCATAGCACGGCGAAGGTAGGCATTTGAAGTCGATGCACGTACACCATCTTTGACGGTCATGTGCATGGGGCCAAAGCCTTCTTGACGGTAACCATTGTAATCGTCAGTGGTGCCGTATCCCGCTTCTGCACCCGCATCAATAAAGGCTTGGTACAGCGGGTTCATGGACATGTCGTTACCGTTGTTGGTCGACAATGGGCCATCACCACCGCGGTATGTATCAGCGCCTCCTTTCCATGTTTCAGCACGCTTGAAATACGGTAGAACGGTTTGATAATTCCAGCCTTTGGCACCGTGCTCTTCCCACTCATCGAAATCGCAAGCGTGGCCACGTACGTAAACCATGCCGTTAATTGACGATGAGCCACCTAACACTTTACCGCGAGGGCAATGCATTTCACGCCCGTCTAAAGCCGTTTCTTTATCGGTGTGGAACTGCCAAGCGTATTTGTCGGTATTCATAGGGTAAGACAAAGCCGTTGGCATCTGAATAAAGATGCTTTTATCTGAGCCGCCCATTTCGACGAGCAACACTTTATGTTCACCGCTTTCTGTCAAACGATCTGCTAAGACACAACCAGCAGAGCCGGCGCCAACAATGATGTAATCGTATAAATCGTTCATGTTACCTCCCGCTCGTTAGTAAGGGCTTGGAATATCCGTCATTGAAACCAGCACGCTCTTGACTTGAGTATAAGCATGCAGAGTCGCTAGACCGTTTTCACGACCGATACCAGACTCTTTGTAACCACCGACCGGCATTTCAGCCGGCGAAGCGCCCCATGTGTTGATCCAACAAATACCTGCTTCAAGCTGTTTGATTACGCGGTGTGCACGGCTGATGTCTTTGGTGAAGACGCCTGCGGCTAAACCGTATTTTGTGTTGTTAGCGCGTTGAATGACTTCTTCTTCGTCTTTGAAGCTCAAGACTGACATCACTGGGCCGAAGATTTCGTCACGTACTTGTGGCATGTCGTCAGTACATCCGGTAAAGACGGTTGGTTTTACAAAAGCACCGTTTTCACAGCCATTCTCAGTGTAGCGTTCACCGCCGCACAAAAGGGTCGCGCCAGCTTCTTTTGCAGCGGCCACATAGCCCAATACTTTTTCCATGTGGTCTTTGTGAATCAATGAACCTACTTGTGTGTCCATATCCATTGGATTGCCAATAATCATGGCTTCTGTGCGTTGTTTTAGCTCAGCGTTAAAGGCTTCTAACATGTCTTCATGGACAAATACTCGAGTACCATTGGTGCAGACTTCGCCTTGGGTATAGAAGTTCGCCAACATAGCGCCTGAGACAGCTTGATCAACCGGCATATCAGGGAAAACGATCAGAGGTGATTTGCCGCCCAACTCCATTGTGACTTCTTTAAGCGAAGAGGCTGCAGCAGCCATGACTTTTTTACCGGTTCCGACTTCACCCGTGAAAGACACTTTGTCTATCTCCGGATGGTTGGTAATCAGTTGGCCTGTGCGTGCATCGCCTTGAACCACATTGAATACACCGTCAGGAAGACCTGCTTGAGTGAACACTTCTGCCAGTTTATAAGCGGTCAGTGGAGTTTCTTCGGACGGTTTGAAAATCATCGCATTACCCGCTGCTAATGCGGGGCCTGATTTCCAGCAGGCGATTTGAATCGGATAGTTCCAAGCACCGATACCTGCACAGATGCCAAGAGGTTCTCGACGCGTGTAATAGAAGCTGTCTGCATCAAGATCTTGGAAGTCGCCTTGGATCTTATCGGCCAGACCTGCGTAATATTCGATCACGTCGGCCCCCGTTTGAATATCAACCACAAGTGCTTCTTGCAGTGGCTTACCTGTGTCTAACACTTCTAATTTGGCGATGTCGTCGTTTTGTTCGCGTAACAAATCTGCTGCACGTTTCAAGATACGACCACGTTCAATACCACTCATGGCAGCCCAAACACGTTGTCCTTCTTTGGCAGAATCAATGGCAGCCTGCAGCTCTTTTTCCCCCGCAAGATCAACCGTTGCCAGCAACTCACCCGTTGCTGGGTTGTAAGTGTCAAACGTTTCTCCTGTCGTTGAAGTAACGTAGCGGCCATGAATGTATTGTTGCTTATGTGCCATGTTTCACCTCTCAAAGTCTGAAAATCGTGTCCATAAATGGATGTAAATGAGATGCTCGATGTTACATAGCGTATGGCTATGTTTTTATTAAATGAGCGTTTAATAAAAACATTGTACATAAATTGAGTGATTTTGAAATCCATAGAAGAAAAAAAAGTATGGGAATAGGCAAAAGGGAAGGTTCTGAAGCGATTAAGGCCACAAAAAAGGGCCACTGTTTTGTAAACAGTGGCCCTTAGGAACTGTTGAAAGTGCGATTATATGTCTAATACACAATTATGATCTGGACCGATAGGACTTTGTGCATAAGCATCCGCGTTGTCATCGTTTAACCAGATGGTGCCATCTATCAAATAGCGGAATTGATATTGCTTGTCTTTTTCAAGGTTTACGGTGGAGGCAAACACACCTGATTTTTGTTTACGCATTGGCGTTGCTAATTCATCCCAACCATTAAAGTCCCCGACAAGATAGACTTTTTTGGCGCCGCGCAATTGTTCGGCGGGCAGGGCAAACTTTACTTTGCATTGAGGTTTGGTCTTTAAATAGGTTTTTTCGATCATCTTCAGCTCCTTGAGTCCGCGACAGGGTTCTCGTGACTTATGCACATCCGGCTTGTTTGCAAGCAAGTCTTACGCCAATGGGGACAAATATAGGCGTTATCCCCAGCTTACCTTGTTTTTACGCTCCTATAACCGATTGTACATAACTTGAGCGCTAAAAATGAGGGCATATTGTTCAAACTGTGCACAATTTTTTGGCCCTGGCGACTAATCTTAAATGAGTAAGGCAACAATAAGAGGAGGTCTTTATGGAATTCGCTCACATTGTTTTACTGGTACTCGCCGCTGCCTTGGTAATTAAACTTGGTTACTTGTGGCACATTAAGCATCGACGTCAAAGTCATCGACATTCAAATCATCATGACTCTTAAGCAATGTTATTGGCTTCCAAATAACGCTTACGCTTACTGTCTTTTATTTTTTCTAGATCGACTAACACAAGACCATCAACACAGTAGCCAAAGCTAGCATCGACGCCAAAGTCTAGGAATCGAACGCCGTCGTCCTCGCACAGTTCACTGTACTGTTTGAACAGTGTTGGGACGGCTGCGCCAAGATTCCCCAACTGTTCTTTTAAACTACGAAAATCTTCTTCATAGCAGTCACCATTAAAATAACTCTCTACCAGTTGCTTGTGCTCAGTAGGGATAGTGTATCGATTATAGGACGCGGCAAGGTGCTCCTTATCGGCGAAGTACGTACGGTAAAAATGCACGATCATATCTTTGGCAAGCGGTGGGAAGTTACCACTCAAGCTCACTGGACCAAACATGTAACGTACTTCTGGATGTTTAACCAGATAAGCACCAATGCCATACCATAGGTAATCGAGGCTACGTTTGCCCCAGTATTTGGGCTGCACAAAGCTGCGACCGAGTTCGATGCCTTGCTCAAAATATGGCTCCATGTCACAGCTGTAGCTGAATAAAGTGCTGCTGTAAATGCTATGATCTGTGCCTGATTTTAAGTAACGGTAAACCTCTCCAATACGATAAGCGCCCACAATTTCCAATGCTTCTTCGTCCCATAGGACTAAGTGGCGATAGTATTGATCGTATTTATCTAAATCTTTTTGCTCGCCAGTCCCTTCGCCTACTTTACGGAAAGCGATTTCACGTAGGCGGCCAATTTCTTGCATCAAGCTGGATTCATGCTCGTATTCGACCAAGTAAATTTGCTTACTGTCTTTGGTCGAGCCTAAGTGTTCGGCACGTTTTAGCTCCAGTTTTAACTGCTGACGATTCTGTGGATGTGAGATGGTTTTCTCTGTCTTCAGCAGAGGCTTACGGCCTTTGGCGATGCGATACAGGTGTCGCTTCACAAGTTTGTTTTTTTCTTTAGTACTAAGGGGGAGTTTCGCGAGCTCCTGAATCGGAATCGGTTCACCTACTTGAATAGGGATGCGACGGTTGCGCTGGCGAAACATTTCGTTTGCGAGTTGCATCGTAGATAACGGACGATATACCCATGAACTGGTGTAAAACATCATGGAGTTACGGCCGCCGATGTGGACTGGCAGAATTGGGCTGTTAGTTTTTTCAGCGATCTTAAGGTAGCTGGAGTTCCATTTTAGATCTTTGATGCCACTTGGCGATAAGCGCGAGACTTCCCCAGCTGGGAAGATAATCACGCATTCTTCTCGGTGTAAGCAATCCATGATGGCTTTGAGTTGCTTACGGCCCGTTTTGCCACCCATGTTATCAACCGGTAGAACTAATCCTGTTAAAGCGTCAAAGCCAAGCAGTAGATCATTTGCAATGATTTTAACATCACTGCGGATTTCACCGATTAAACGCAAGATAGCCAAACCGTCTAATGCACCAAGAGGGTGGTTCGCGACAATTAAAGAACGGCCAATGGCAGGAATGTTGCGGCGGTCAACTTGGCTGGCTTGATAGCCAAAGTTAAAGTGATCCAAAACTCGGTCAATGAACTCAAAGCCTACGCAGTTACCGTTCTGCTCAAGGAATTGGTTGACTTCATTCTCGTGAAAAAGACGTTTTAAAAAGCTTAATGTAGGCTTCGTGATAAGAGGGCTCTTATCTAGAAAACCGGGTGCTTTGTTAGAAATGATTTGTTCGACTTGTAACACGATATAGCTCCGCTAACCTTTTGATGTCTCTTAGTCAGGCTAGGGAGTGATGGTGACAGCAGGGTGACGATTTTGTGTCTGGTTGATGACAAAGTGATCAGTCAAACAGCAAAAAGCCGATCAGGGACCGGCTTTTAAGAAGTGTTACGCTTTTGGCTTACTGTTGCCAAGCGTAATATGGCGTGAGCCTTTGTAGTTCGCTTGACCGCTTACGCCTTGGTCAATTTGTTCGATGTGGCCACCACGAGCCAAAAACTCTTCCATTTGTTTTTCGATTGTCGCAGATGTTTCCATTGGAACATCGGCTTGTTTCTTTTTCGCAGCCATGGTGTATTCCTTTTTTTAATTAGATTAAGTTGTAATCATATCAAATTTCAGCTACGAAGGCTTTAGTTAATTTTTTCGACGAACTTAGGCTCCATTTAGCGCATTATTTGGATGAAAATGGCGCATTATTGGATTTAGCAAACGTGTCACCCAACCCGTAAATTCGATGGGGGAATCAAGTATAATCAAGCAGATACACTCTTCATCTTTGGTCACACGAGGCTGATGCTTGTGATTATGGTCGCGACTAATGAAGTCGCCTTCACGGTATAAACCATCTTCATCTGAGAACGCGCCTTTCAATACGATGGTCACTTCGTTACCCGTATGAGTGTGGCTTGGCAGGCGAGCACCTGCTTTGATTCTAGACAAAGCAATCTGAGGCCCACCCGCTTCGTTACTAAGCGTTGCCAATTTGAAAGAGGGCGTCAGATACATCCAATTAAGTGCATTGAACCCTTTTGGTATCAAGCGGCGCAATGAAGCAGGGATGTGAGAAAATACATCCTTATCTTCTTGTTGCTTGGCTTGGGTAACGTCGGCTTGGTTGATCGCCGCCATCACATTGCTTTTTAGCTGTGCCATATGATCTTTGCTGACCGTGTCAGTTTGGCTAGCAAACAACTCGGCGCCAACCATGTTTAGGCGTTTAACTTGTTCACGACACTTTGGGCATTGATCAAGGTGCACGGAAACACCCAGAGCGTGAGCTAGGGAAAGTGAACCTGAAGAATAATCGGTCAAAATGTCGATAGTTGGGTGGCAGCTAAGCATAAACGACTACCTCTTAATAATTACGGATAACTTGTTCAACGCAAGGCGAACACGAGACTTCACAGTACCTAAAGGTAGACCGAGTTCTTCAGAGGCTTCTGAGTGGCTTTTCCCCTCTAAATAAACCTTTGCAAGCACTTGTTGCTGATCATTAGGAAGCTGCTTTAAACCGTCACGAACTCGTACTTGGTCGCGTTGCTGTTGTGCTTCTCGAAATGGGTCCGCATTTTCATCGGCCATTTCACTCCAGAATTCTTCTGGATCAATGTCGCTTTGGTAGCGACCATTTTTACGCATGTAATCAATTCGTGCGTTGCGGGCGATGGTGAAAATCCATGTATTTAATGACGCCGTCGCAGGGTTGTATAAATGCGCTTTGTTCCAAATTCGGATCATCACTTCTTGCGCGATATCATCCGCCATTAAGTTTGCACCCGGCTGTGCTGACAAGCAAAAAGCTCGTATGCGCGGGGCATAATGATCAAATAGCCTCTCTAGAGCTCGCGTATCGCGGGCGACGGCTACTTGTGTCATATCTTCTAACAAAGCATTTTTGCTATCGTTAATCGTTTCTGAAACTGTGTTCATCCTAGGGCTCCAAACGTGCACGTGGGTCAGTCTGGGTGTGGCGAAAGAATCTCGCAAAATTGTTATACGGTTAGATCTTTGTACTGGATCAGTGATCTGAAGTTTTTTTCATAACGTATCTGTTTATATCGGACACAATTCAATCACTAATGGTAAAGCTCTTAGGTGCATCTGTATGCAAGCAAACGACACAAATTCAAAACAAGCTTTAATCGAACGCTTTAAGGCGTTTTATAAAGACGTAAAACATCCCAAACTGGATGCTATTGGAGATGTGTATGCAAGCAATATCAAGTTCCGTGATCCGATCCATCAGGTGCAAGGGCTTGCTGAACTTCATGCTTATCTTTCTGAAACGTGTGAAAGTGTGGAAAGCGGTCGGTTTGAATTTCTCGACCAACTTGTTGGGCAAGATAAAGCCTATATCAAATGGAACATGTATTTTTGTCATCCCAAATTGGGGAAAGAAACCCATGTCGTGCGTGGTATGTCGCAAATACAGTTTGACGATCGTATCTACTATCATGAAGACGTCTACGACATGGGGCAAATGATTTACGAGCACGTACCGGTTGTCGGTTGGGCCGTCAAACGCTTACGTCAGCGATTAGCCACGGAGGGATAATATGAGCGCACAAGACGAACATAAGAAAACGATTTGGATTACTGGCGCAAGCTCTGGTCTTGGACTCGCCCTTGCCAAACACTACTTGTTATCAGGCAATAAAGTCATTGTATCAGCACGTCGAGAAGGATCATTAAAGCAATTAGAGCGACTCTATCCTGATGAGTTATCGTTCATCGCGTTTGATGTAACGAAAGAGTCGGATGTTGAGTCTGTTAAAGAAGCTTTAGAGGCCAAAACGCAGCATTTGGATTTGGCGATTTTAAATGCCGGTACTTGTGAATACTTAGACATTGATGAGCCAGATTGGGGCTTGTTTGAACGTGTCAATCAAGTGAATTACATGGGCATGGTGCGATCAATTCAAGTGTGTTTGCCGCTACTCAAAGCCACATCAAATTCCCATCTGGTTGGGGTGAGTTCTCAAGCGGTGCAGGCTCCGTTTATTCGTTCTGAAGCCTATGGTGCGAGTAAAGCCGCGGTACGTTACTTACTAGAATCATTGCGTTTGGATTTAGCGCCTGACGATGTGGCGGTTAGTTGTATCTTACCGGGCTTTATTGATACCCCTCTGACCCAACGTAATGATTTTGATATGCCCTTTATTATGTCGCCAGAACAGGCGGCCCAACGTATTGAAAAAGCCATTGCTAAGCGCGTTTATGAATATGCATTTCCGAAGCGTCTATCCGCTGTACTGGCAATGGCTCGACTCTTCCCTAAACTTTGGTTTAAGTACAATTCGCGTGAGCGCTCCGAATAAGGATTAAGGTATGAAGGTTGCCATTATTGGTAGCGGTATTTCAGGTTTAACGGCCGCCTATTTGTTACGCAGTGAACATGATATTACAGTCTTCGAGCGAGACAGCCGTATTGGCGGACACACGGCTACGAAGGTGGTCGATGATCAAGGGATTGAGCGCCATATCGATACCGGCTTTATTGTGTACAACGATTGGACCTATCCAAACTTTATTCGTCTGATGAAAGAATTGGGTGTGGCGACTAAACCCACTGAGATGAGCTTCAGTGTGAGCTGTGAACGCACCGGATTAGAGTATGGCGGTAATAATTTAAATACGCTGTTTGCTCAACGTAAAAACCTTATCAATTGGTCTTTTCTGAGCATGCTCAAAGACATTATGCGGTTCAATAAAGAGTCTGTGGCAGATCTTGAGTCAGGTCGAATCGATGCCAGTATTACCTTGGGCGACTATTTGAAGCGTCAAGGCTACGGCGATACATTCGCTAGTCACTATTTGATTCCGATGGGCAGCGCTATTTGGTCGGCGACACTGCAGGAAATGATGCAGTTTCCGTTGTTATTCTTTGTACGTTTCTTTAAAAATCATGGCTTATTAAGTGTCAGTAACCGCCCTCAATGGCATGTGATTAAAGGCGGTTCCAGTGCCTATTTAGAGCCGTTGACGAAAACGTTTAAGAATAAAATCCGTTTAAACAGTGATATTCAAAAAGTCGTGCGCACGCCGGGCAACGTTACCTTGCACTTTGAAGACGGCAGTGCAGAGACGTTCGATCATGTTGTATTTGCTTGTCATAGTGACCAAGCGTTGGCGTTATTAGGGGATGATGCATCGCAAAACGAGCGTGACATTCTTGGCGCGATTCCTTACCGCAACAACGAAGTCGTGTTGCACACGGATACTCGATTATTGCCGAAGGCCAAGTTAGCCTGGTCAAGCTGGAACTATCATTTGGGATCAGACCAAAGCAAACCAGCGACCTTAAGTTACAACATGAATATCTTGCAAGACATTGAAGGTGCTAGCCAAACGTACGTTGTGACGTTAAATCATACGGATGCCATCGATCCAACGAGTATCAAAGGTCGCTATCAATATGCTCACCCAACGTTTACGTTAGAGGGAATTCGAGCACAAGAGCGTTGGAAAGACATCAACTTCGGTAACACATGGTTCTGTGGCGCGTATTGGCGCAATGGTTTTCATGAAGATGGCTGTTGGAGTGGTGTGCGGGTCGCGCAAGCCTTAGGAGTAAACTGGTAATGTCTGACCATTGGGCGAGTGCACTGTATACGGGGCAAGTCCGTCATCGACGCTTCTCGCCTAAAACGCATGCATTTACTTACACGGTGAGCATGATTTACTTTGACCTTGATGAAGTTGATCAATTGCTCTCTTTGACCCCTTGGTGGTCGGCTAAACGTTGGCGCCCAGCTCGCTTTGTCAGAAGGGATTACTTTGGTGATGCCAAAAAGCCCCTTAAGCAAGCGGTGTTAGACGAAGTGAACGGTCGTCTGGGGTTAGCGCTCGATGGCCCCGTACGTTTGCTTACTAATGCACGTTATTTCGGTTATTTAATTAATCCCATTTCTGTTTATTACTGCTTTGATGAGCAAGAGAAGTTACAGGCAATGATGCTTGAAGTGACGAACACACCTTGGCAAGAAAAGGTGGCTTACGTTATTTCTTGTGATCCGAAGCGCGCTGTTCAGCGTACTCATATAGACAAAACAATGCATGTGTCGCCATTTCACCCGATGGATCATTTTTACGATTGGCGTAGTAATGTTCCGGGTAAGAAACTGGCCATCCATATGCAAAACAAAGAACATCACGGTGAACAGAATTGTGTGTTTGACGCCACCCTAGCTTTGCGCCGAGAGCCCATTAATCAGGCCAGTCTCAATGCTAATTTATATCGTTACCCATGGATGACTGCGAAAGTCGCATGGGGAATATATTGGCAAGCACTCAAGCTGTTTATAAAGCGTGTCCCTGTACAAGATCACCCAAAGCACACCTTGGGGCATTCTTCAGATTAAGGAGTTTTCAATGGGTAACTCAGTTAGCGTCGGTTTACGAAAAAAGGCTACAAGCCGCCAAGGCTTTGTTGAGAAAGCAGCGAAAAAAGCCGTTCTGAAATTACTGCAACGTCTAGAAGTAGGGCACCTTGTTCTAGAAGACGGTGAAGATAGCTACACTTTTGGTCAAAACCTCGCTGAAGCTGAGTACCATGCTCACATTACAGTATATGACCCGCAGGTCTACCGAGATGTGTTTACCAACACCAGTATCGGCGCGGCAGAAGCGTATATGAAAGGTTATTGGGGGACGCAAGATCTAACTGGCGTTATTCGATTAATGGTCGCAAATTTGAACCTCATTAACGAAGCAGATGCTAAAAGCCCAATTTGGAAACGTTTGGCTACTAAAGCGTTTCACAGCTTAAATGCCAACACCAAGGAAGGCTCGCGCAAGAATATTTCAGCGCACTATGATTTGGGTAACGACTTCTTCAAACTGTTTCTTGATCCAACCATGATGTATTCGGCAGCCATTTACCCGTCGGAAGAAGCATCGCTTGAAGAAGCAGCGGTGCATAAATTAGATCGTATTTGTCAGAAATTAGACCTAGGTCCAGACGACCATCTACTCGAGATTGGTACTGGTTGGGGGGGCATGGCGATTCACGCCGCCCAGCATTATGGTTGTCATGTGACGACCACGACGATTTCACAAGAGCAATACGACTACGCTAATGCGAAAGTGAAGCAGTTAGGCCTGCAAGATCGCATAACCCTGTTGTTAGAAGACTATCGAGATCTGTCTGGCCAATACGACAAATTAGTGTCTATTGAGATGATTGAAGCCGTAGGTCATGAGTACTACGACAGCTACTTTGAAAAGTGCAGTTCATTACTTAAGCCTAATGGGCTTATGGCGATTCAGGCCATTACGATTGCCGATCAACGTTATGACTATGCGCGTAAATCCGTTGATTTTATCCAGCGTTATATTTTTCCTGGTGGGTGTCTGCCGTCGAATGCAGTGATCGCCGATAAAATTGCCCGTAAAACCGATATGCAAATTGTTGCGATTGAAGACATCACCGAGCATTACGCCGACACTCTGGCCGATTGGCGTGAGCGTTTTCATAACGCAATGGACAGTATCAAGCAGCAAGGCTTTGATGATGTGTTTTGTCGAATGTGGGACTACTACTTCGCTTACTGTGAAGGTGGGTTCCGCGAACGTGCGATCAGTACTGGGCAGTTTGTTTTTGCCAAGCCTAGCTATCGCTTCCCTCGCCGTTAGTTGATGTTTCAACGGAGGCCAAAGCCATGATGAAGTCTCTGCTGAATGCCGCTAATTTCCAGTTGTTATGGTTTGCCTGCATATTAGGGGGCGACAACTGGGCTGTGGCGGCCATTGTGTTGTATTTGGTCGTCCATCATTACTTCTTTGTTGAGTCCGTATCAGAATGGTGGGTCATACTGCTATTTGTGGTTTTAGGCGTATTCATCGACGGCGCGTTGATCTTTGATGGATGGCTTGTTATGCCTCCCTCGATTTGGACATTCCCTATTCCACCACCATGGCTTCTGGGGCTTTGGGCGGGGGTAGGCTCATTATTCTTTCATTGTTTAAGTTGGGGGCTTACGCGTCCTTGGCTATTGAGTATTGGTGCTGCTGTCTTTGCCCCGCTCAGTTACTTTCTGGGTGCAGATTTAGCAGAAGTGTCATTAGGACGCTCTAGTATCGCAACCTGGGCATTAATGGCGTTTATCTGGTTCTGGTTAATGCAGGTAGGCGTTTTTGCAACGCGATTAACGATACGACGAAATGGACGAACACATCATGTTTAAACAATACGCAGTCATTGCGTTGACGTTATGCTGTACGCAAGTCATCGCACAAGACTCTAAAACAGTCATCGGTGAAGCCTTTGATACGCAATCAAACGAGCTATTGTACGTTGAAAAGCATCGTTATGTGCAGGGTGATAAGCACGAAGTAAAGTATTACGATCCGCAAGGCAAATTGTTTGCTCAGAAGCTTTTAAACTACGGTGATTACGAACAAGCGCCCGAGTTTGAGCAAACCAATGATCTACGTGGTGAGTGGATAAGAGTCACCGAACAAGGCTCAAAAATCAAAGTCGAATACCGTGAAACATCCGATGCGGTCGTGTTTGATAAGCGTTTTGATGTGAGCGATGACTTATTGGTGGATGCGGGCTTTGATCGCTATGTCAAAAAGCATTGGAACGAGCTGGTAAATTTAAAGCAGAAGCGTTCGATCGATTATCTTGTGCCGAGTCGGCTGACGACAGTGGGATTTGACGTCAGTAAAGTGGATTGCTTGGCAGGGACCGTTGAGCCTGCTGTGTGTTTCCAAATTGCGCCAACGTCATGGTGGGTTTCCTTAGCGGTGGATCCTATTACAGTAGCCTACGACCCAGACAGCCATAATTTATTGCGCTTTAATGGTCGCGGCAACATCGCCAGTGCCTCAGGCAGTTATCAAACCGTAGACATACATTATCAATATCCAAACGCTGAATAATTTATAGGAAGGTCCCATGTTACGACTGTTTGCCATGCTGTTTACATTGGTTTTATTGAGTGGTTGTTCATCAACCGCAGTAGAGGAATACGCAGCGAATGAACCTGAGTTCGATGTGCAAGAATTTTTCCAAGGTGACTTAGTTGCTCATGGGGTGTTGAAAGATCGTGGTGGCAAAGTCACGCGTTACTTTACGGCCGACTTAAAAGGCAGTTGGGATGACGGTGTCGGTACGTTAGAAGAATGGTTCGTTTTTGACGATGGTGAAAAACAAGAACGTATCTGGACATTGGTGCACAACAACGATGGCAGTTATACCGCAACAGCGGGCGATGTGATTGGTGAGGGCAAGTTGGTTACCTCAGGTAATGCGTTGTTTATGAAATACGTTCTTCGAGTGCCGTACGATGGCGATACGATTGATCTGAATGTGGATGATCGTATGTATTTAGTGACGCCCGATCATTTGATAAATGAATCGGTCTTGACCAAGTTTGGCTTTGAAGTGGGGTCATTAACCCTAAGTATCCGCCAACGTGCTCATGCAATGGAATAACGACTTTGGAATAACGACTTTTAAACGACGATCTGCTAGTCTTCGCGCTTTAAGGATCTGAGTTGAGGGTAGCTTGTGGCGCAGTTGGTTTTTCGTTTAAAGAATGTTCCTGAGCAAGAGGCGGACGATGTTCGTGAGCTTCTTGAAGAGCATGGCATTGACTTCTACGAGACCAGTGCTGGCCGTTGGCAAATCTCTATGGCGGGCATTTGGGTGCGCGACAAAGAGCAAGCCGCGACCGCTAAAATGCTGATCGCTGAAGATCAAGCAAATCGAGCATCACGTGCGACACCGATTAGCGCGCGTGATTGGATTGCTGGTTTTTTAACGCATGCACGACAAAACCCAGTAGAGTTCCTTTTCACGCTAGTGGCTTTGCTGCTGGTATTGTCGCTGAGCTTGATTCCCTTTTATGTTGGCAAACACTTAGCAGGCTAAACCTTTTCAAACAGGGATACAGGTCTTTTGAGCTTTAAGCAGAGTCTGCATCACAATCCGACGAGTGATCACGCCGATGAGACGACCGTCTTCCACCACCGGGAAAATTTTCGGTTTGTCTTCCATCATCAGTTTGGCAACTTGCATGACCTGCATGCTCGGTGAAACGGACAATACTTGTTCGTGCATCACGCTTTCCACATCCGCAAGGCTATGGCAGTAATAGACAGCTTGGCTGAGCGGTTCGAGCAGATCTTGTTCTGACACAAAACCAATAACGTGATCATATCGATCAGTGACCGGTGCACCGCTGAGCTTATGACGTGCCAGTTGTTCGGCGCAGTCGTCAATGCGGGTGTTTGAATAAACATGAAACGTGTCACGCGACATGACGTCGCGTACACATAAAACATCGAATTTCATAAGCGATCCCCCAATTAACAATGACTATACCTTCAGTGTAGTGGGGGATTTTCGTTTTGCGAGTTAGGCTGTCGAGGTTTCTAGTGGTTCGAGTTTGGCTTGACGTTTATTCAATGCGGCGGTGATAAATTGCACACTAATGGCCGCTCCAACAACTAACGCCATACCAAACAAACTTAGTGCATCGGCGTGGGCAGATTGGATCACACCTTGCCATAATCCAATCTGCACACATGCCTCTGTGATAATAAACGCAATCACAGGCGTTAGGGCAATGGCGGCACTGACTTGCACCGTTTGCCAGTAGCCCATGGCTTTGGCCAGAGACCCGTACGCCACTAATGTATTCAAACAACAAAATGCTGCAACCCAGAATTCGAACTGGTTCATAGAAAGTAATTCGGATGGCTGACTAAAGGGCAACATCACCAACATAGCGTAGACATAGATGCCTAATAAAATGTTTGTGGGCGACAGCTTGCTGAACAAAGCTTTTTGCAATAACGCATACAGACACCATGCCATGGCCGACATCATAACGATTAAGAAGCCAGTCAAAATGGTATTAGGGTCGCCAACGGCCTTACCTTCTAAAACAGGGTGAAAGAAGGTCAGCATACCGACTGCTAACACGGCGAAACATGCCCATTGTTGCAAACGCACTTTTTCTTTAAAGAAAACCAAACCACCTAATGCCAAAAATAGCGGCGCTACTTGGAAACTAAGCTGAGCGGTACCAGGATGCAGGTAGTCCAAACTCCATGCAAAGCTACTGTAGTTGATGATCAATAAACTGCCTGCGGCGAGCAGTGTTACCCAGTCTTTACGGGATAGAGTGAGGAACTCTTTGAGCTTGCCTTGCTGAATTTGCCACGCGAGTAAGACTAAAGCTGCCACAGAGAAACGCAGCCACGTTAGCGTCACGGGGTCAGAGAAGTCACCAGAAAGTTTTAGAGCAATAGGCAATGTGCTCCAAAACAGCACGCAGAGGCTACAAAAGAAGAGCCCGTATAAAAACTGTTGGCGGCTGGTGAGTGGCATGACCTGATCCTTCTGTGAAGCAAAACAATAAGGATTAAAGAGTGGGCTAGTTTTGGATTTTTATCCAATGCATAATACTTTTAATTATTATTCGTTTTATGGAAAATGCTATGCTGTCATCCGCGATGATGCACTTAGATATCAAAACGCTAACCGCTCTGTTGTACTTACTTGAAGAGCGAAATGTAGGGCGAGTGGCTACCAAACTGTATCTAAGTCAGCCTGCCATGAGCCGTACGTTGAGTCGTTTGCGTGAAGCATTCGACGACCCTTTGTTCATACGAACCAATAAGGGCATGTTGCCGACGACGAAAGCGCTGGCGCTAGAAATGCCATTACGTCAAATACTCGAACAAATGAATGGCTTAAACAATGAACGTGAGTTTGATCCGCGTAAGTCGGAGCGTGTGTTTCGTTTGCAGACGTCCCATTATCAAGCCCAGGCTTACATGCCTACCATCGCGGAGCGGTTTTATCAGCTGGCGCCGAATGCGTCGCTTGAAACCAGCTTGGTAACCGAAAACAGTTTATTGCGAACTGAAAACCAGACCGTCGATGCGGTATTGTGCAGTGAGTATGTGCAGCTGCCATCACGCTTCGATAAGCACGTGTTAGGGCAGGAAAAGTTCGGCTGTATTATGTCTAATCATCATCCTTTAGCAGATCAAGAGCAGATCAGCTTGGACGAGTTTTTGTCGTATAATCACGTTCTTGTCACTTTAGGTGGCAGTACCCAAGTCTACAGCGAATCGGCGTTAGGTGAGCGAGCAAAAGAGCGTTGTTATACATTGCGCACGCCGTATTTTATGTCGGCTTTAGAAGCGGTTGGTAAAACTGAGCTATTGTTTAGCACTAGCCAGTTACTCGCATTGCGCTTTCAGGATCAGTTTGGTTTGATGATTAAGCCATTGCCTTATGATTTCCCCCCAGTGAACTATTATTTGTCATGGCCTTCAGAGCAAAGCCAAGATCCTGGCGGAATTTGGCTCAGAAACCTGTGTTCTGGTGTCGTTCAAGATATGATCCCGTACCCTGTTGCGCAGTAGTATTTGTTAGTTCGTGTGAAAAGCCTTTAAAATAGAGCTCTTAACGCAATGTATACACCAATTGGCTAACATAACGCATGTCGAAAAAAGAGCATAAGCTAAAGCTACATCCTCGTAACCCTCACCGCGCGCGCTACAACTTCTCGTTGTTGGCTGATTCGTGCCCTGAGCTTGCGCCTTATATTCAGCTAAACCAATACGACAGTCAGACGATTAACTTTGCCGACCCGAATGCGGTAAAAGCGCTAAATAGAGCATTACTGAATCATTTTTACGGGGTTCTGTTTTGGGATATTCCTGAAGGGTACTTGTGCCCACCCATCCCTGGTCGTGCTGACTACATTCATTACCTCGCTGATTTGTTAGCGGACAGCAATGAAGGCCAAATACCACGTGGACGCAATGTGCGAGCATTAGATGTCGGTGCTGGGGCTAATTGCGTGTATCCGATTGTTGGCTCACAAGAATACGGCTGGCAGTTTGTTGGTACAGATGTAAATCCGATTGCTATTAGTGCCGCACAAGCAGTTGTCACTGCAAACCCTTGCCTTAAAAAGCGCATTGTTTTACGTCAGCAGATCGATGCGCAGAAGATTTTTGATGGCATTTGGCAAACAGAAGATCTGTTTGATGTGACATTATGCAACCCGCCGTTTCACAGCAGTGAAAGTGCGATGGCGTCTGAGAATAAGCGCAAGTGGCGTGGTTTAAAAGGCGAGTCGAATAAAAGTACGCTGAATTTTGGTGGACATGGACCTGAATTATGGTGCGAAGGTGGCGAAGCCGGCTTTATCACTCGCATGATCAAGGAGAGCATGTCTTATAAAGATCGTTGTTTCTGGTTCACCAGCCTGGTCGCTCGTAAAGAAAATCTGCCCGTAATCTACCGTGCCTTAGAATCAGCTGGTGCGGTACAAGTGAAAACCATAGAAATGGCGCAAGGACAGAAGATCAGTCGATTTGTTGCGTGGAGCTTTTTAGAGCCCGCGCAAGTGGATTTTTGGCGTGACACACGCTGGCGCAAATAATCGTCTCATTGTTTCGTTAGACGTACAGTCTATGAACTAAAATAAAAAGGTTGGCGCGATAAAAAGGTGTACTTATGATCGCATTAGTCCGGTTAGTGGTTTTGTTTTTTTTAATCCTGCTGGTCACCGCAGGTGGTTTAATCATGTGTCTATTTTTAGGGCGTTCAAAAGACCGCGTGTATTTCATCGCCAAAGCGTTTGCGCCGGTTGCTCGACTGTTTGGGTTGCGTGTTCAGAAGCATGTTTCATACAAAACCCTAGATGTGAAACAAGGGGTTTATATTGCGAATCATCAGAATAACTTTGATTTGTTTACGTTTTCTCATGTGGTGCCGCATGGCACGGTTACTGTCGGTAAAAGTTCGCTTAAATGGCTGCCATTTTTTGGTTGGTTGTATTGGGCGACGGGTAATTTCTTAATTCAGCGCAATGATCGTCACAAAGCCATCGCGACGATAGGTCAAATCGTTGAGAAAATGAGCGACACAGGGTTATCTATTTGGATGTTTCCAGAAGGAACACGCAGTCGTGGTCGTGGCTGGTTACCTTTTAAACGTGGTGCCTTTTATGCTGCGATACAAGCGGGCGTTCCAATCATCCCTGTTGTTTGCAGTTCCACCCACAATAAGGTCAAACTCAATCGCTTTGATAACGGCCATGCCAAAGTAGAGGTCATGGATCCGATATATACAGATGGCTTGACAGAGCAGGACATTCCTCAACTAGTCAGTCGTTGCGAAGCTCTTATGCAGGCAAAGCAACAAGAGCTCGATGATGAGTTAGCGCTGCTTTAATCCGCCTTTGCATCGTTGGGAATAGCGTGTTCTATCTCTTGTTGTAACTCAGTGATCAGGGGGTGGTTTGGGAGCGGTTGCTGCTGGTGCCATTCGGTTCTTTGAAGCAAGCGACGAAACAGCTTTTCTAGGCGCGCGACTTCTTTTGTATTAACTATGGTTTCGGCTTCGCCACGGTAAGCTTGCTGTGCAGCATGACCACGATGATGCAAATGCGAAATAAGCTGACAACCGCGCCACATCATGGCCGTTAAACTATTGGGTGTGAGAGCGAGAACAGAACGCTTACGTAATTTGTTAAGTAGGGTGGTTTTAAACGAGCGCCCAGTTTGCACGCCAGCGCCTAAAATGGCCCCAAGTGTGGTCGCCGTTCCTAGGGTAAGTCCTGCACTCAATATATCAATACCCGCACCTATCGCAGCACCTGTGACGGCACTTGTGCCGGTATTGATGCCCCAGCTTTTTAGTGTGTCGGCATCAAAAAGATCTTGTTGCCATTGGCCTTCTTGCAACGCTAAATCATCCAATGCGACATCTTGGTCACGAAAATCGTAAAGTGCTAAGCAGTGGGCGATGAACGCTTGCTCTTGTTGTCGAATACTATTTTCAAACTGTTGGGTTTCTTTATTGGTGGGTGTTTGGGCTTGGCATATGTATTGCGAGGTCGCGCAATGCAACAGCATTTTAGCGAGCGCCTCTTGTGCCGATTGTAGGCGCTGTGCCGCATCCTGCTCGCGTTGCTTCATTAGCGCTTGTAATGTGTTGTAATGATCGGGTGCTAAGCTTTGCAGGGTTTGATAGAGCTTACGCTCATCGGCCAAGTAAAACGCCACGGTATCGTAACGTACATGGGCATGAAGTTGTCGCTCTGCCAAGCATTGGCGCCAAGCTTGCTCATGGTTGTGTTCGGCGTCACAGAAATTCAATATCGGTACGATGGGCTTGTTGGCACACGCCAGAATGGACAGTTCATCAAGATACTTACCTAAAGGCGCTTGGCGCAGATCTATCACATAAAGAATGATGTCACACTGTTTCAGTTGATTGAGGATTTTAAATTCTTGATCAAAGTCTGCTTGTAAAGCAGCGTCTTGTGTAACGTTTGTTAACCATTGATCGGGAGTAAGCGTCTTATAACTGGGGGCGGAACGAGTCATCCAAAGACCAATGGAATCTTCAAATCCTGGTGTGTCGATCAGATCCAACACTGGCGCCTGATTCAGCGTCAGCGCAATTTTCTCCACATGGCGTGTGGTACCGGAATAGTTTTGGATATCACCAAAACCATGATCGCGAATCATGGTCCTTATCAATGATGTTTTACCGGTATTCGCGTGCCCCACGATAAGCAATGAAATAGGCATCGGTTAATCCTTTAAATGAATGATCTTATGTGGCGCAATTGCTCGTTCTTGTAATGCTTGGTTCCACACTTGAACGAATGCATTGCCATGTAAGTAAAACGATTCAGTTGTCGCATTGGCCTGACGTAAAAAACGTAAACTGCCGCGGTCAGGACTGATGTCTGCATCAATGATAATGGCACGATGATCACTTGGATGCTGGAGGTATGCCTGTTGTTGTTCTGCATTGTTAAGCGAAGCGGCATTACATCCGTTTAATGCATCAGTGGGAACACTCTTACTCCATTCAAACAAATAACAAATCTGATCAAGCGTTGTTAAGCGCTGTTCGGCGGACTCCAGCGGTCGAGGTGGCGCTATTTGTGAGTCAGACTGATTTGTAGGTGCTGGATCGACAATTTGGCTGCTTACTTGAGCCGTGAGTGGTTTATTCGAAGTGTATGAATGCCATACTGCGGTGCGTTTTTGGTGGTATAGGATGTGACTAAGAACAGCCAACATGAGGCGAAGTAAAACGCCATAAATAAACACGCAGGCCAGTACCCAAATGGCCCAAGTTTTTCGCGTATCCTCTGGTTGTTGGTCAATGCCTACTTGGCTGAAAGCGATATCGGCGGCACTTGGTGCAGGGAAGCCAAGCCAACTGGGGAGCGTGCTAATGCTTTGAGTTAGACTATGAAAATCCTGTTGCGTCAGCAATGTAGTTTCCCAGATAAAATGTACTTGATGGGTCATTAGGAACAATACAGCACTGAGTAAGCCGCCCAATAGGTAGCTTGTCCAGCAACAATGCAGCAAGCGAGCGACGCCCCACGTTCCAGCAGAGGAGCCAAAGCGCAGCGTTAAAAATGCCTCAATGACCTCTTTGGGGAGACGCATTGTCCGCCCCAGTTTACTTAATAAAACATTGAACCAATGGTGGTTCGCAGAAACGTTAGTTCTTTTTAAACAACCGATTAGCCAAATAAACAGGCTGAGGAAATGTGTCCCTAGCAGTATAAGTAACAACCAAAAAATATTGAGTTGTTGCTGATCGTTGCTATTAAAGGCAATCGGGGCGGCCATAGCGCCGAGTAAACCAAACAACACTATGAGCGCAATTTGCAAAGAATTGGCGAGACTTACGACTTTAGTGTAGCTTTCTAAGAGAGAAGTACTTGTTATCTTAGCCGAGGTATTTTGCTTTAGGCTCTGCAAAATCGCCTGTTGTTCTCTTTTTTTCAGTGTCATTAACAGATATCCCAAACAAGTGCATTCACGACTTGGCTCTTTTTTGTTAGTGATGTGTATCAGCGGAGTCTAACAATGTGTGTAACGGTTTGGCGAATTGTTACTTATAAAGCGTAAACTGTATGCAATTGTTAAAGAGAATTGCTCCTTTAATTGGCGCTACATTACTATCAAGCTATTCAGGTGATTAGATAAGGTTGGATCCGTTATGCGTTTAAACTCCATTCGTACCAAAGTGACCGCGCCGATAGCGTTGCTGGCCATTATACTGATAACCGTGTTTTTCTCATCTATGTCAATCATTGATATAGGTAAAAATCATATGGAAAAGCAGGCTGAAGCTTACTTTGCTGCAAGCAGTTTAGTGTTAAATGCTGACCGCGATATTTATCAAGCGTTAGTGGCACGTAAAAATCTAATCAATGGTCAAGGTAGTGCCGCCGATAACTTGGCGGATTTCAAAGACAACGCGCAACAGGTAGCGGATCGCTTCCAAGCCTATCGTAAAACGCTCGCCAGTGAACCTCAGCTTGTTAAACAGTTTTCCAATTTTGATGCTCTGTTTAAAAAGTGGAAAGCGGATGAAGCAACATTGCTCAATCAGGCACAGTCTGGTCAAGACTTCAGTACCGCGATGGCTACAGCGGATGCGAGCTTTTCAGCGATTCGTGATGTGTTAGATGTGGCGGGTGAAGCGGTTGATAACCGAGCACAAGAGGCCCAATTACAAGCCGAAGAAAAAATTGACAGCCTTAAATTTATAGAGATGATTTTTATTATTATCGCGCTACTGATTGCTGCGGGCTTTGGTTATGTTGTGCCAAAACGTTTACATTATCGCGTGTCGAACTTAGCGGCTCGTATCAAAGAAATTTCCGAAGGTGATGGTGATTTAACACAGCGTATTAACTCGACAGCAAAAGACGAATTAGGTGATTTGGCGCAGGAATTTGATGCCTTTGTTGAGCAACTACGTGGCATCATTAGCAGTATTCGTGAGCAGGCGCATTCACTTGGCGGCATGACCTCGGATCTTAATCACGCCTCAGATCGCACCGCTAGCGTAACCACTACGCTTGTCAACGCGTCTAACTCTATTGTCAGTGCTGCTCATGAAATGAGTATGTCAAACCAACAAATGGCAGGTGTAGCACACGATACAGCCAGTGAAGCACAGAATTCCAGTGAGTTGACGAATCAGGGTATTAAAGCGGTAAATAACTCCCAGTCGGCGATCGACAGTTTGGTCGGTGATATTGAGCAAGCCCTTTCACGTGCAACGGAACTTGAGAAAAGCTCGGAAGCCATTGCATCGGTGCTTGAAGTCATTCGCAATATTGCAGAGCAAACCAACTTGTTGGCATTGAATGCAGCGATTGAGGCGGCGCGTGCAGGTGAGCAAGGTCGAGGATTCGCTGTGGTTGCCGATGAGGTACGTACACTGGCAACTCGTACTCAAGACAGCACCAATGAAATTGAATCCATGATTGATCAGTTGAAAGTCAACGTGCAGGATTCATCGCGTGCGATCCAAAACAGCCGTAACAATGCCGATACTACGGTATCGAACTTCGACGAAGTGATTCGAATCTTTGGTTCCCTTGAAGAGTCGTTTGCTAAAGTTCAAGAGATGGCAGCGCAAACAGCGCAAGCCACCCAAGAGCAGTCCACTGTCTCTGGCGAAATCAATGAAAACCTATCTTCTATGCAAACGCAGACAGATGAAGTGCAGGCGGTTTCTGACTTGGTTCAATCGCAATCTAAGCAAATCAGTGATTTGTTCGAAGAATTAGATCGTCAAGTTGGTAGCTTCAAAGTGTAACCTTCATTAATGCTTTATCGATCTAACAAGAGCCGTCTATTGAATAGACGGCTTTTTTATTTTGCCAGCAAGAGAGCTAAAACACTTAAATAATATAATAAGGGATGACATATACGACAACTATTCTCCTCACATACCCTTGCCTTGTGGGGGCGTTGACATCAGTTGGCGCATTTGTTCAATAATCCAGTCGGTGAGTTTGGATGTAGGACTTTCAATCAAAGTAACAATGCCGACGTCCATATGGTGTTCGGGGAGTGCATTGCTCGTAACCATTTTTATTTTTTCAGAAAACCAATGCGCACTGGCGATGTGCTCCGGCACAATGGCCCAGCCTTGATTCTGTGTGACCAGCTCGCAAATCAGATAGTAGCTGTCGATGTCCCAATGATCGGGGCTCAAGGCTTGCTCGCGATTTTCCCCTGACCGATTACATAAGACGAATTGCCGGTATTGCTGTAATTGCGCCAAACTCAAGGTGTCTCTTCCTGCTAAAGGGTGCGCTTTACCGACAATGAGTACCTTTTTTAACGCGCCAAGCGGGTGCAGCTGTAATTTAGTAGGCAATGCATGGTTACTGATCATTAGGCCTATGTCTGCATTACGTTGTGAGATAGCGATGGCGATATCATCTTGAGAGCCACTGGTGATGACCAGGTGTGTGTTGGGAAAGGTGTCTCCAAATTGTGGGAAAATCGTGTGAATGGTTTCTAAAGGCAATGCTTCGTCTATGGCAATACGCAATGAGATTGGCTCTTGGCCTGCGGCCGTTAACGCCCTTGACTCCAAGCGTAAGCATTGAATCAGAATGACCTGTGCTTCGGGGAGCATTTCCTTTCCTAAAGGCGTGAGCACGGGGAACTTCGAGCGCCGATCAAATAGCTCAAACCCTAAATCCAATTCTAAATTAGCAATGGCGCTGCTGATGCGTGACTGTGCCTTGTTTAGCTTTCTTGCTGCTGCAGAAAAAGAGCCTAATTCGGCGGCGGTGACAAACGCCAGCAGTTGATCGAGCGTCCAGTTCATATGCTTCTCCAAATCAGCCTTCTGAGGGTTAAATCTATCCGAAAACCGGATGGTAACTGACTTTCTTATATCTCAATTTGTCATATTATTCGCCTACTTTTACATAAAGGAGAGGGCGTAATGTCAGCAGAAACATCAAGCGAGATGCCCAAATCAGTCGCGCGAGCCTTTTGGCGCTTCGCTATACCTTCTATCGTCGCTATGTTAGCCAGTGGTTTATATCAGGTTATTGATGGCGTCTTCGTCGGGCAGTATGTCGGCAGTGAAGGCCTAGCCGGTATCAATATGGCGATTCCATTATTAGGCTTGATCATGGGTTTTGGCCTAATGATTGGTATGGGTGGCGGCAGTGTGTTGTCCCAATACCGTGGTGAAAAGAATCTTCTTGCCACTCAAACGACGCTAACCACAGCTTTGTATTTAGTCGTCGGCATAGGACTGTTAGCGTGCGTGTTGTTTATTATTTTTGGTGAGCGCGGCCTGCACCTACAAGGAGCAACGGGAAACACCTTGACGCTCAGTTGGCAGTACGTTGAGATCATGTCTTATGGTGCTTTTATTTCGATTGGCGCCAGCGCCATGCCTATGTTGGTGCGCAATGACGACAGCCCTAATTTATCTACGCTGTTTATTGTGGTGGGTGCGCTTTTAAATATCGTCTTGGACTACGTCTTTTTGGGGCCGTTAGGTATGGGATTGAAAGGCGCTGCAATCGCGTCTTTGATCGCTCAGTTCGCAACCTGCGTTTTGTGTTTAAGGTATTTCACATCGCCAAACGCAAAAACCGTTTTATCGTTTGGCCAGTTTGATTTCTCTATTGCGAAGCGTGTAGTGCAACTTGGCTCATCGAACTTGGTTATGTTCGTCTATCTGAGTTTTATCATCGCTCTGCATAACTGGATGTTTTTGGAGTATGGCAATACCACTCAGCTTGCAGCGTTTGCCATTGTTGGTTATTTGGCCGGTTGTTATTACTTCTTTGCTGAAGGTCTCGTCAGTGGCTTGCAACCGCCTGTTAGCTTTTATTTAGGGGCGAAACAATACCAACGAATCATCCAAACAGTGACGTTAGCGTTCTCTGTGACGGTCGGCTCCGGTGTGCTTGTCGTCATGGTGTTAAATCTATTCCCTGAATTCTTTATTGGTTTTTTTGCCAATGCCGATGACGCATTGATTGACGCGACTAAAGTTGGAATTCGTTTGCATTTGATGGCGCTGTTTCTAGACGGCTTCTTATTTATGGCATCGATTTACTTTGTCGCCGTGGGGAAAAGTGCCCAAGCTTTGTTTGTCTCAGTCGGCAACATGATCGTGCAGCTACCGTTTTTGTTAATCTTGCCGCATTTTTGGGGAATCGAAGGCGTATGGTTGGCCGTACCGTTATCAAATGTTGCCTTCACTGCAATCGTATTGCCAATGCTATTGACGAACTTGAAAAGCTTAAAGGCGCAGCATCACAATGAAAACGTAAACGACATGACGCTGACGAATCATCTTAGTTAGCCTACGTGCTTCTGTGTAATAAAAAAGCCGCTTCAAATGAAGCGGCTTTTTTCTGTCTATACATTGAGAATAGAATATCAGCTGTAAAAGAATTAAGCTGGAATTTTAGGGTTATTGGGGTTATATTTAAAATATAATGGATCAAAGGAATGATCTAATAAAGAGTCGAGAAGTGATTCAGATGTTGCTAAATGATGGATGGCAACAAGTACGAGTAAAAGGAAGTCATATGCAGTTCAGGCACCCAGTAAAGAAAGGTACGGTCACTGTACCGCATCCTAAGAAAGATTTGCCGCTAGGCACGTTCAACAGCATCAAAAAGCAAGCTCAGTTAGGTTAACAGGTGAAAGACGATGAAATATCCCATTGTATTGCATACAGATAATGGCGTGAGTTATGGCGTTACCGTGCCTGATATTCCGGGCTGTTTCTCAGCGGGTGATACCTTTGACGAGGCGCTCGAAATGGCTGAAGAAGCGATCTTTTGCCATTTAGAGCTGATGCTTGAAGAGGGTGAAGACGTTCCTGTCGCCAGTCCTATCGCAGCTCTTAAAGAAAATCCTGATTACCACGACGGTGTATGGGCCATTGTAAATGTGGATATCACCCCACTGCTGGGCAAAAGCGAAAAGATCAATGTCACCCTGCCACATTTATTGATTACCAAGATTGATAAAGTCGTGGCTGCCAACCCCAAGTATAAATCCCGTTCAGGATTCTTGGCTGAGGCATCGAAAAAAGTGTTGAATTTGATTTGAACTTACAAATGAAATGGAATTTTTATGATTTATAGAATTATTTTAGATACTAATATTTATCATAGTGAGCGGACTGATTCCTCAAGAATGCAAATGCTGCTGAGACTCGTAAAATCGGGAGATGTGAAAATAATAGTTCCGGAAGTAGTGGCTAAAGAATATTTGACTAAAAGGGTGCTTGAGGCGGAAGCACTGCGTGAAAGTATTCAGTCTGATTTTAGGAAGTTAAGAAATACTAAGGTGTGTGGGGACGAATTCGTATTTTCTTCAACTGATATTCGTATAAAAAATGCTATAAGTGATATTGGGTTAAGCTTAGAGAATTTTCTTAATTCTGAAGGCGTTGAATTATATAAGATTGAAAACACATCTATTGCTGAGATTTTTGATGATTACTTTTCTGGAAGAGGGGCGTTTAAAGAGAAAAAAAGACGACAGGATTTTCCTGATGCAGTTATTTTTGATTGTATAAAAAAAGTCTCAAAGGAATATCCTGTTATCGTGATAACTGAAGACAAACATTTGGCTAGTGTTTGTAGTGAAATAGAACAATGTTCAGTTAAAAATTCATTGAATGATCTTTTTTCTGACCCTGTTTTTAGCCAAAAGTTAGAAGATTTAAATAGTAAAGATAAAAAAACAAATGAGATTTTGCATCTCCTTTCAACGACAAAATCTGCTGTATGTTTAGAGAATTATATTAGTGAATATCAAAAAGAAGATATTCTTAATTATGAGTTCTATTATGATCGGATTGAACTTCCTTATGAAATTGAAGATGTTTTTTCTGAATTTAAAGAGGAAGCCGTTCAAGCTAAAATTTTGTATTTTGAGAATGGTGGCGATTTATTCATAAAGTCATCTGAATATCTAGGTAATAATAACTATAGTGTATCTTTCTCGATCGAGTGTTGTTCTGAGCTTCATGCTTTTGGGGGTGAAGAAGACTATGAAAAACTAAGTTATGAATATGGAAAAGAAATTTCATTTGAAAATAATCATTTGAATTATTCAGAGATTCATATGAAGGGGGTTTTTCAAAGTGAGATATCTTGTACTCTAATAATAAGAGGGATACGGGAAGGGCAAGAGGCTGCTGTGATAGCTACTCATTTAGAGTATTTAGGAGCTAATAAGTGTGAACTTAGTGCTGAATTAGAAGTGTCAAAGTTATCTTTTAAATATTTATAAAAAAAGCCGCTTCGTTTGAAGCGGCTTTTTGGTATCTAAACGGATAACCCTGAAGATTAGGCGTCGATACGTTTGTATTTGATACGTGTTGGTGTCGCGTCTTTACCAGTACGGGACTTGTAGTCGGCTTCGTATTCTTGGTAGTTACCTTCGAAGAATACGGCTTTCGAGTCACCTTCGTACGCCAAGATGTGTGTTGCGACACGGTCAAGGAACCAACGGTCATGGGAAATCACAATCGCTGCACCTGGGAATGCCAATAGAGCTTCCTCTAGGGCGCGCAGTGTTTCAATGTCCAAGTCGTTGGTCGGTTCGTCCAATAGCAAGACGTTGCCGCCTTCTTTCAGAAGTTTGGCTAAGTGCAGACGGTTACGCTCACCACCAGACAAGTGTTTCACAAGCTTCTGTTGATCAGAGCCTTTGAAGTTAAAACGGCCGATGTAAGCGCGTGATGGCACTTTCCAGTTGTGAACGGTGATGATGTCCTGACCGTCTGAAATTTCTTCAAACACAGTATTATCACCGTTTAGTTCGCGCATTTGGTCAACGTATGCCAGCTGTACGGTATCACCCAAGGTCACGCTACCAGAATCCGGTTGTTCCGCGCCTGAGATCATTTTGAACAGTGTTGATTTACCTGCACCGTTACCGCCGATAACCCCGACGATCGCGCCTGGTGGTAGTGTCATGTTTAGGTCTTCGATCAACATGCGACCATCAAAGCCTTTCGAGACGTTTTCGATCTCAATGACTTTGTTACCAAGACGAGGTCCTGGCGGAATGTACAATTCGTTGGTTTCGTTACGCTCTTGGAATTCTTTCGAGTTCATTTCTTCGAAACGCGCTAGACGTGCTTTGGACTTAGACTGACGACCTTTCGCATTTTGGCGCACCCACTCAAGCTCAGACTTGATGGCTTTGTTGTGCGAGGCTTGCTGCTTCGCTTCCATCTCAAGACGCGCGTTCTTTTGATCCAGCCAAGACGAATAGTTGCCTTCGTATGGAATACCGTGACCACGGTCGAGCTCAAGGATCCAGCCGGCGGCGTTATCAAGGAAGTAACGGTCGTGGGTGATCGCTACCACAGTACCTGGGTAATCCTTCAAGAAGCGTTCTAACCACGCCACAGATTCGGCATCCAAGTGGTTGGTTGGCTCGTCGAGAAGGATCATGTCAGGCTTGTCTAGCAATAGACGACATAGGGCCACACGACGACGCTCACCACCGGATAGATGCGCTACGCTTGATTCCCATGGTGGTAGACGCAATGCATCGGCCGCCACTTCTAAAGCGCGCTCAAGGTTGTGGCCGTCTTTGGCTGTAATCAGGTTTTCAAGTTCGGCTTGCTCTGCCGCCAGCGCATCAAAATCGGCATCTGGGTCAGCGTAGGCAGCGTATACTTCATCAAGGCGAACCAAGGCATCTTTTACGTCTGCAACAGACTCTTCCACGATACCACGAACGTCTTTTGTCTCATCTAGCTCAGGTTCTTGAGGCAAGTAGCCGACTTTCAAACCTGGCATAGGACGTGCTTCACCAATGTATTCTTGGTCAACGCCGGCCATGATGCGAAGCAGTGTCGATTTACCTGAGCCATTTAAGCCAAGTACACCAATTTTTGCGCCAGGGAAAAAAGACAGAGAGATGTCTTTTAGAATCTCGCGTTTTGGCGGTACGACTTTGCCAACGCGGTTCATGCTGTATACAAACTGTGCCATAAGGTTATGTCTGTCCTAAGTTGTTAAGTGAAAAAGAGAACGCTTTACCAACGCTTCGATCGGGGGCGATAACACCCGAGAAGGTGGTGTAAAATTGGAGCTAAGCATAGCACAACAACGCTTAATGCAGAATAATTCCCATCGCGCCAAATACAACTAACAAGGCACCTAACCACGCACCCGGCGCGGGGCGTTGTTTGGTCGTCAACCATAGTCCGGGCAATATTAAGACAGGAACGGTAGCTGATAATGTTGTTACTAGGCCGACGTCCGCATTTGCGACGCCCCATACTAAAACGCTCATACCAATGACCATGCCAATGGTCGCCACCACCGCTAAACGTAGCCAAAGATTAAGAGGGAATTGTTGCAAAGGAGTGTTGCCTTGAGGCATCCGTTTGGAAAAGTACAAACGATAGGCGATTAACAGGCATAGGGCGCTGGCGCTGACACGAGCGGCAGATGCCACCACAGGATCAACGCCAGCTAATAGTGCAGGTTTAGCGAGTAATGCGCCACTTGCCTGGCACAAGGCCGCGATCAGAGCTATGCTGACGGCTAGGCCAAGTGACCCCTTGGTGCTTTCCCACGCGTGGGTCTGGCCGCGTTTGCCAAATAAAATGGCAATCATGACGCCAATTAATACGACACCACAACAGAGCAATTCGACAATAGATAATGTCTCATCTAAGAAAAGCCACGCCAACAAAATAGAGAAAGGTGCGTTCATGGCAAAGAGAATGCCCGCACGTCTCGGCCCAATTCTGTTAACGGCGCTAAACAAGCAGTTATCGCCAATGAAGATACCAATGACGCCGGATAAAATGAGAAGTGGTAGGTAGTCCCCCAGCGTGTCCCAAGAAACAAAACGCCACAGACTTATTGAGCACAATAGTATGGCGGCAAGGGTGATACGACAGGTATTAAATCGAAACGTGCCCATGCTTTCGATTAAGCGGGGGGCCATTAAACTGGAAATGGTCCAGCAGAGTGCAGCAACGAGACCGGATAACTCTGCAAAAGGCATTCAAAGGCTCCGTTTTGAAAATATTAAGCGAGTGGGCTAAGTCAGTTAAACAGGTCGATGAGTAGCCAATAAGTGTCGGGATTGGTATTATTTGTTGTCACTACCAGCCATTTAAAACTGGCATCCATCGTACGAAATTTTCCCAATCATTGGAACCAGTATGCGTTGTCCTTTTTGTGGTACTCAAGATACCAAAGTCCTAGACTCTCGATTAGTCTCTGAGGGTGCACAAGTCCGCCGTCGTCGTACTTGTGGCCACTGCCAAGAGCGTTTTACCACCTTTGAAGTGGCCGAACTTCAAATGCCGAGGTTGATCAAAAGTGATGGCAGCCGTGAGTCGTTTGATGAAGATAAATTACGCTCCGGTATTGTTAAAGCCATTGAAAAACGCCCTGTCAGTGTTGAAGCGATCGAAACTGCGATCACCCGAATCAAAGAGAAGCTACAAGCCACAGGCGAACGTGAATTACCGTCTCGCATTATTGGTGAAGCGGTAATGGAAGAGTTAAAGCGCCTTGATCAAGTGGCGTATGTGCGTTTTGCTTCTGTTTATCGAAGTTTTAAAGATATCAGTGAATTCCGTGAAGAAATTGAGCGCTTAGAAAACAGCGCCACCACCCCCTCTGAGGAGAAATAAATGGCACAGCAAAATCATCAAACGTATATGGCTCGTGCTGTGCAATTGGCGCGTAAAGGGTTATACACGACCCACCCAAATCCTCGAGTCGGATGCGTCATTGTTAAAAATGATCAAGTGATCGGTGAAGGCTTTCACCTGAAAACCGGAGAGGGGCATGCCGAAGTTCAAGCGTTGGCGAATCTGACGGAATCTGCTTCAGGTGCCACAGCGTATGTCACATTAGAGCCATGCAGTCATCACGGTCGCACACCGCCTTGCGCCGAAGCGTTAATTAAAGCGGGCGTGACGTCTGTTGTGTATGGCATGCAGGATCCTAACCCTGAAGTTGCAGGCAATGGACTGAAAATGCTTGAACAAGCCAGTATCGAAGTCATTGGACCCGTTATGGAAGCGGAGTGTCGTGGCTTGAATCCAGGTTTTATCAAACGCATGGAAGAAGGCTTGCCGTTTATTCGGGTGAAGTTGGCCATGAGTGTTGATGGTCGTACAGCGATGGAATCCGGCGAAAGTCAATGGATCACGGGCCCTGCGGCGCGCCAAGACGTACAACGTTTGCGAGCGCAAAGCTCTGCGATTGTCACGGGCATTGGTTCGGTCATTGTGGATAACCCAAGCATGACGGTACGCATCGATCCTAACGACCAAGAGGCCGATACAAAAACAGTACGTCAACCACTTCGCGTTATTTTAGACACCGCGCTGTCGATTCCGCCGGAATCGAAGATTCTCTACCCAACCAACGAAGTGTTGGTGTTTTGTGATGAAGAAGAAATTGAACCGGATCATCTGAAAACGTTACAAAAGAAAAAAGTCGATGTGCGCTTTTTGCCGCTTGCAGACGATGGGCGTTTAGACCTTGTTGAAGCGATGGGGCAACTAGCCGATGACGGAATCAATGAAGTACTGGTTGAAACTGGTGCGGTCTTGGCTGGTGCATTCTTAGATGCTGGTCTAGTCGACGAACTTGTCATTTATATGGCGCCAAAGTTACTGGGCTCTGAAGCTCGTCCTTTGGTCAGCTTGCCGTTAGAAAGCATGTCGGATGCTGTTGACCTACACTTGTTAGATATGACGAAAGTTGGTCAAGACATCAAGTTAGTGTACCAGCCTCAATACCGTGATGAGGGTGAAGACGCGTAATGTTTACAGGCATCATTGAAGGGTTTGGGCGAGTCGCTCAGTTGCAGCGAAAAGGTGGTGATTTAACGCTCAAGATTCACGCCGAGTCATTAGACATGAGTGATGTGAAGCTAGGCGATAGCATTGCAACGAATGGCGTGTGTTTAACGGTGACGCGTTTGGAAGGTGCCAGCTATTGGGCGGACGTATCCTCAGAAACGTTGGCCCATACTACATTAGGGCATTGGCAGGTTGGTCAAACAGTTAACTTAGAAAAAGCACTGCAGCCGATATCGCGTTTAGGTGGTCACTTGGTGAGTGGGCATGTGGATACGATTGGGGAAATTTGTGCAATTTGGCCTGATGCACGCAGTATCCGTTATCGTGTCAAAGTAATGCCTGAATTAATGCGCTATATTGCACTTAAAGGGTCAATTTGTGTGGACGGTATCAGTCTAACTGTGACAGCGCTCGAGGCACATGAGTTTGAACTCAGTATTGTGCCTCATACCGCGGATGGAACAATTATGTCGGCTTATACTGTTGGAACAAAGGTTAACGTGGAGGTGGATCAAATCGCACGCTATTTAGAGCGATTGATTGCACTACAATCCGCACCTGCGCCCAGCAAAGAATCGACGCTGAGCGAGGCGTTTTTGGCTGAACATGGGTTTATGGGGCGTCGATAAGGACGCTCTAAATCGAATTTAAAGGTGAAGTAGCATGGCAATCAATACCATTGAAGAAATCTTGGCAGACATGCGTCAAGGCAAAATGGTCATCCTGATGGACGACGAAGATCGTGAAAATGAAGGTGACCTGATTGTACCAGCGGAATGTATTACTCCTGAAATCATTAACTTCATGGCGGTTCATGCCCGTGGTTTAATTTGCCTAACGTTAATGCCAGAGCGTTGTGCACAGCTGAACTTACCCTTGATGGTTAACCAAAATGGTGCGGCGTTCAGTACCAATTTTACATTGTCTATTGAAGCCTCTGAGGGTGTGACAACGGGGATTTCCGCAGCGGATCGTGCCTTGACAGTGAAGCGTGCGGTTGCCGCCAATGCGAAGCCGTCTGATATTGTCCAGCCTGGGCACGTTTTCCCGTTAATGGCGAAGCCTGGTGGCGTATTATCGAGAGCGGGTCACACGGAAGCAGGTTGTGATTTAGCGCGTATGGCAGGCTATGAAGCCGCGTCAGTGATTATTGAAGTGATCAATGATGATGGCACCATGGCACGTCGTCCAGATTTAGAAAAGTTTGCCGAGAAACATGGCATAAAAATTGGTACAATTGCCGACCTGATTCATTACCGCACACTGAACGAAGCGACTGTCCAGCGTGAAGCTGAACAAACGATCAAGACGGAAGTGGGCGAGTTTAATCTGATCACCTACCGTGACACGGTACAGGGCCTAAGCCATATGGCTTTTGTGAAAGGTGATATCTCTCCTGACACTCCGACTGTGGTACGTGTACACGTGCGTGACCCTGCCCGTGATATTGCTGGGATCATCTCAGATGAAACTGAGCAAAAGTGGTCAATGTCAGGGGCGTTAGAATATGTAGCCAAAGAAGGCTCAGGTGTCGTGGTATTAGTCGATACGTTAGATCGCCCGAGTGATTTAGCGGAGAGTTTTGCGGCGACACTGAACCCGCCTGCGGGCAAAGGTTCGGATAAAAGCGGCTCAGGTACGTACTTGACCGTTGGGACGGGGTCTCAAATTCTACGTGATCTAGGTGTGGGCAAAATGCGCTTACTTAGTTCACCACGAAAATTCTCTGTCACAGGATTTGATTTAGAAGCCGTGGAATTTATTCCATACAAGGGCACGCCTGTTAGTGCCGATCTAGTTTAAAGTTTAGAGGCAAAAAATGAGCGATATTAAGACTTACGAAGGTCATTTCGCAGCACCTGGAGCAAAGTTTGCTCTTGTCGTTGGCCGTTTTAACAGCTTCATCGTTGAAAGCTTAAAAGAAGGCGCCATCGATACCCTAGTTCGCCATGGTATCAAGAAAGAAGATATCACAGTGATTTACGCACCTGGTGCGTTTGAAATTCCTGTTGTTGTGAAGAAAGTCGCAGAACAAAATCAATACGATGCTATCGTCGCATTGGGAGCCGTGATTCGCGGCGGCACACCTCATTTCGAATACGTTGCGGGTGAATGTGTGAAAGGTTTAGGCCAATTGGCACTGCAATTCGGTATTCCTGTATCGTTTGGTGTGTTGACGGTTGATACAATTGAACAAGCGATTGAGCGTGCTGGTACAAAAGCTGGTAACAAAGGCGGTGAAGCTGCCTTGTCTGCTCTAGAAACTGTTGCTGTATTACGTAATTTGGAAGAGAAATAATGAGTGATCAAGAACAGGCTAAAAAGCCTAAAAAACCTTCTCGCTCACAAATGCGTAGCGCGTCTCGTTCTTTTGCTTTACAGGCGCTTTATCAGTGGCAAATGAACCAGTCTCCTGTGAACGAGATCGAAGCTCAGTTCGCTGTGGATCATGAAATGTCTACGTGCGATAAAACGTATTTCCGTGAGTTGGTCTACGGCGTATCGTCTAAAGCCAAAGCGCTGGATGAGCTATTTGAGCCGTTCTTAGATCGTTCTCTTTCTGAGTTGGATGCCATCGAGTTGGCGACCTTGCGAATTGGTAGCTTTGAATTGTCTGAGCGCTTAGATGTGCCTTACCGAGTAGCGATCAACGAAGGTGTTGAGTTAGCTAAATCGTTCGGTGCAACCGAAAGTCATAAGTACGTAAACGGTATTTTGGACAAATTGGCACAACGAGTGCGCCGCGAAGAAATCGCAGCACGTCGGAACGCTAACAAGTAAGCCAATTACTGTATCGAGAAAAGCCATCCTTTGATGGCTTTTCTTTTATATAGCCTAGGAAATGCTATGCAAGAGTTTGAGTTAATTCGCTCGATCTTTCAGTCCTCAATGATGGCCAATACGGAAGGGCGTCACGATATCCTTCTGGGGATAGGTGATGACTGTGCTCAGGTGCAGGTGCCGGAAGGTCAGAGTCTCGTTTTTTCTATGGATACCTTGGTTGAAGGGCGTCATTTTCCATTTGATGCTGACCCTGTCGATATTGGTTATCGTGCTGTCGCGACCTGCGTTAGTGACCTTGCGGCGATGGGCGCTAAACCCGCCTTTTTTACGCTTGGCTTAACCTTGCCAGAATCTGACCCTCAATGGTTGGCTGGGTTTGCTGAAGGTATGGCGGAATTAGCGGAGCCAATCGGCTTGTTATTAGTCGGTGGAGATACGACCAAAGGGCCATTAACGATTACCTTGCAAGTGCATGGCTATGTAGAACAAGACTTAACGCCGCGTCGTAGCCAGGCTCAAGTGGGCGATGATATATACGTCACAGGAACATTAGGTGATGCGGCCGCTGCAGTGCCTATTGTGACGGGGGAGCTGCATGTGAATGCCGATCGTTTTGATCATTTCTATGAGCATTATTGGCGTCCGACGCCACGCTTAATTGCTGGCATGGCGCTCAAACGAGTAGTGCACAGTATGCTGGATGTTTCTGATGGTATTGGACAAGATCTACAGCATATTACGCGAGCATCAGGTGTAGGGGCTCGAATTGATATCAATGCGTTGCCGATATCGGATGTACTGTTAGCATGGCAACCTGAGAATGCACGCGTATTAGCCTTAACGGGCGGCGACGACTACGAGCTGTGTTTTACTGCACCGCAAAGCGCACGCGATGAGGTTCAGTTAATCTTGCAGACCTTGCATTTACCTTGCACGCGTATTGGTGAAATAACCGAATCAGGTTTTGATGTAGAAGGCTTTGACGGTGAAGCGTCTGGTTGGCAACATTTTTAATATTCAGAGAATCGTTATGGCTGATAAGCATCCTGTGCCGGATACAGTTTGGCGCAACCCCATACATTTTTTAGCATTTGGCTGTGGCTCAGGCACTGTTGACAAAGCGCCAGGCACCTTTGGTACGTTGGCGGCCATTCCTTTGTATTTGTTGATGCAGGATTTGGCCGTTGGTGATTACTTTATTATGCTGATGGTAACCGCATTGGCAGGCATCTATATCTGTGGCAAAACATCCTCAGATCTTGGTGTACATGATCATGCCGGTATTGTATGGGATGAATTTGTTGGTTTTTGGATCACCATGTGGATGGCACCAGAGGGGTGGAGCTACATCATTTTAGGCTTCATCTTATTCCGCATTTTTGATATTTGGAAACCTTGGCCAATTTTACTTGCAGACAAGCATATTCATGGTGGCTTTGGCATTATGTTTGATGACATATTGGCCGGTATCATGGCGTTCTTTGCGCTGCAGGGTATTGTTAAGCTTATCGGCTAGTACCTATATAAAGCATGAAGAGCCAACGTTATGTTGGCTTTCTTTGTTTGGCACCCTTCACTGCAAGTGCGTATAATTCCCTTCATTATTGATCTATTAAGGTGCTATGAACTTGTCCCGTGAATTGTCACATCATCAAGCCTTCCAAACGCACAGCCTAAATGAGTTAGGAGTGGTGAGTTGGATGCATGGCACATCACCTGTTCATGGCGAGGTTTTTCGCTCGCCGCAGCCTTGGCTGCGTGCTGACGGTGTGCAAACGATTGCGCCTGCTGTCGACGATGGGGCTTCTTTTAGAGCCGTTGAGCCGCCTGCACTGGCCGTTGCGCCGCAGCAGAAAGACGCATCAGTCGCAGATTTACGTCGTCAGCTCGGTGCGGCGCCTGAAGTGATTGTAGAAGATCTTCAGCCCATAGAAGAGACGATAGCTATTCCTACTGTGGCGTTGCCTGAAACGGTACAAGGCTTGCCTACTTCCGTTCAATTAAATGGGTATTTGTTGGCGGGACGACTGTTGCTGTTGACGGATTTGCCGCGCTCATTTAACGAGCCTGAAGCATTAGACAAACTGGCGATAAGCCTTGCTAAGGCATTGTTGAAACAAGATATTAGTGATTGGAGCAGTGGACAGTTTGTTTGGCCTGGGAAGTTAAAAAACCGTTATCTAATTGGGCGAAAAGATTGGGCTCTTGGTGGGTTTGAGCAATTCTTGAGTAATCAGCTTGCAGGACAAACCCCGCAATGGATCATTTTAGCGGGTGAGCAATGTAGTCAGTTCTTTGAGACCTTGCCTGATGATCATGCTTTAAAACTGATGCCAAACGCTAAAGTAGACAGTCTACCGCAGATGTTGCGCATTCCTGAGTTGCGTAAAGAGGCTTGGAAGATCATGCAATCGAGCTTTCGCTAAGGTGTATATGACGAATTCATATGTGTTGCGCGAGGCAACGTTATCTGATGCTGAGGCGATTTGTGCGTTAGAGCGCTCATCTGACCCGCATCCTTGGAGTGATAGCTTGATTAGGGAGGCGCTCCAGAGTCGACAGAACTGGGTGTTGGCGTGTACTGAAAGACCGCATCTTGTGGGCTGGTTAACGGCTTCTGTTCTGTTTGACCAATCTGAACTAGAGTTAGTAGTCACCGATGCCTCGAGACGCCGCCAAGGATTAGGTAAACGATTGTTGCAGCAATGGTTAGCTTGGGCGCGAGAACAAGAATGTGTAGAAGGTTTGTTAGAAGTGCGTGAATCGAACCAAGGCGCGATCGCTTTATATCAGCAGTTTGGCTTTGAACAGGTTGGTTCACGTAAAAACTATTACCCATTAGCTGAGGGCGGTCATGAACATGCCGTGCTCATGACATGCAAACTGAAAGAAGAGAGATAGTTCATGACGACAGTACTGGTACCGATTGCCAACGGCAGCGAAGACATTGAAGCGATCACCATTATCGATGTGCTACGTCGTGGTGGTGTCGATTTGACCGTAGCAAGCGTACATGAAGAGAAGCAGGTCAAGGCCGCCAATGGAACGAATATCGTTGCTGATGTGTTGTTGACGGATGTAGCTGAGCAAATGTTTGATGCTATTGTTCTGCCTGGCGGTATGCCGGGTGCTGAGCATCTACGAGACAGTCAGTTATTAATTGATATGCTGGAAAAACATGATATCCAAGATGCCCTTTTAGCCGCTATCTGTGCATCACCAGCCGTTGTTTTTGGAACACATGGTTTTGTCGTAGATAAACAAGCGACTTGTTATCCTGGGTTTGAAGAGGGTTTGACGGGGGCAGAATACATTGCCGACCAACCTGTGGTAATGGATGGTAATGTGATCACTGGGCAAGGTCCCGCAATGGCAATGGCGTTTTCTCTGGCGGTTCTAGCGAACTTAGAAGGAATTGAGAAAACACAAGAAGTGGCGCAAGGCTTGTTGTGTTAAAACACTTAATCTTGTCTAAATGGTCAATTGAAAAGTCGTAAATATCGACAAACTTTATAGTTTGCGGTTGTGTTTTGTCTGGACGAAAATACCATATCAGAGTAAAATTGATCAGATTTATTTAGTCGCGGCAACTCATAAAAAGCAGTAGTTATGGCGACGACATCAGCGAAATTTTATGAAAGCGAGGTGGGCCACGAGTTTACCTCGCTTTTTTGCAACCTAAAATAGGCTTTAACGGGAGGTTCCTTTGGCAACATCAGCGATTCTTGCTCTGGAAGACGGCACGATATTCAGAGGGGTGTCGATCGGGGCAGATGGCTCCTCAACCGCAGAGGTTGTATTTAACACCTCTATGACCGGTTATCAAGAAATTCTTACCGACCCTTCCTATGCTCGACAAATGGTCACGTTGACCTACCCACATATTGGTAACACTGGCGTTAACGCCGAAGACGAAGAGTCTAACCAAATTTGGTGTTCGGGCCTGATTATCCGTGATTTACCTCTACGCTCTAGCAGCTGGCGTCAACAAGAGACGTTAGATGACTACCTTAAACGTAAAGGCGTTGTAGGTATTGCGGACATTGATACACGTAAACTTACGCGTATTCTACGTGAGAAAGGTGCTCTAGCTGGCTGTATTATGGCTGGTGATAGCATTAACGAAGAGGAAGCTGTTGCACAAGCACAAGCTTTCCCTGGTTTGAAAGGCATGGATTTAGCCAAAGAAGTGACCACTGAAAAATCTTACGAGTGGACTGAGTCTACGTGGGATTTAGTAAAGGGTCACACAACACCTAGCGAATTCCCATTCCACGTTGTGGCGTATGATTTTGGTGTTAAAACGAACATTTTGCGTATGCTGGTTGAGCGTGGTTGCCGCTTGACAGTGGTACCTGCGAAAACACCGGCGAGCGACGTGCTAGCCATGAATCCAGATGGTGTTTTCTTGTCAAATGGCCCAGGTGACCCAGAGCCATGTGATTACGCAATCAATACGATCAAAGAAATCCTAGAAACTGAAATCCCCGTTTTCGGTATTTGTCTAGGGCACCAACTGCTTGCATTGGCAAGCGGTGCTCAAACCGTAAAAATGAAGTTTGGTCACCATGGTGCAAACCATCCGGTGCAAGACATCAAGTCTGGCCGTGTCATGATTACCAGCCAGAACCACGGTTTCGCAGTCGATGAAGCGACGTTGCCAGCGAATCTTGAAGCGACTCACAAATCTTTGTTCGACAGCTCTCTTCAAGGTATTGCGCGTACTGATAAAAAAGCGTTCAGCTTCCAGGGTCACCCTGAAGCGAGCCCTGGTCCACATGATGTGGCACCATTGTTTGATCAGTTCATTGACAACATCAAAGCAACGAAAGCCTGAGCGAGAACGAGAAGACTATGCCAAAACGTACTGACATAAAAAGCGTCTTAATCTTGGGTGCTGGCCCGATTGTTATCGGTCAGGCCTGTGAATTTGACTACTCAGGTGCACAAGCCTGTAAAGCCCTTCGTGAAGAAGGCTTCCGAGTGATTCTAGTTAACTCGAACCCTGCGACCATCATGACAGACCCTGTTATGGCGGATGCAACGTACATCGAGCCTATTGAATGGCAAACGGTTGAGAAAATCATCGAAAAAGAGCGTCCAGATGCGGTTCTTCCGACAATGGGTGGTCAAACAGCATTGAACTGTGCGCTGGATCTTGAGCGTCACGGTGTTTTGGAAAAATACAATGTTGAGATGATTGGTGCGACAGCGGATGCGATTGATAAAGCAGAAGACCGTCACCGTTTTGATGAAGCAATGAAAGCCATTGGTCTGGAATGTCCACGTGCTGGCATTGCACACAACATGGAAGAAGCGCTGAAAGTACAAAGTGAAGTCGGTCTTCCTTGTATTATTCGTCCTTCTTTCACCATGGGTGGTACCGGTGGTGGTATCGCTTACAACATGGAAGAGTTTGAAGAAATCTGTACGCGTGGTTTGGATCTTTCGCCAACCAACGAACTTCTAATCGACGAATCTTTGATCGGTTGGAAAGAGTACGAGATGGAAGTTGTTCGTGACAAAAACGACAACTGTATCATTGTCTGTGCCATCGAAAACTTCGATGCCATGGGTGTTCACACCGGTGACTCGATCACAGTTGCGCCTGCACAAACGTTGACAGACAAAGAATACCAAATCATGCGTAACGCCTCTTTGGCGGTATTGCGTGAGATCGGTGTCGAAACAGGCGGTTCGAACGTACAGTTCGGTATGGACCCAGAAACAGGTCGTCTTGTCGTGATTGAGATGAACCCTCGTGTATCACGTTCATCTGCATTGGCTTCGAAAGCAACGGGCTTCCCAATTGCAAAAATCGCTGCGAAATTGGCGATTGGTTACACTCTTGATGAGCTGCAAAACGATATTACCGGTGGTCTTACACCAGCAAGCTTCGAGCCTTCAATCGACTACGTTGTAACGAAAATTCCTCGTTTCACATTCGAAAAATTCCCAACAGCAAACGATCGCCTAACGACGCAAATGAAGTCGGTTGGTGAGGTTATGGCGATTGGCCGTACGTTCCAAGAGTCGATGCAGAAAGCATTGCGTGGTCTTGAAACAGGCTCTGACGGCTTCAATCCACAGCTTGATCTTGAAGATGATGCAAGCAAAGAAATTTTGCAGCGTGAGCTGAAAGCACCAGGTGCCGATCGTATTTGGTACATCGGTGATGCTTTCCGTGCTGGTATGAGCATGGAAGAGATTTACGAGCTTACGGGTGTTGATCCATGGTTCTTGGTGCAAATCGAAGATCTGATTAAAGAAGAGCAAGCGCTGAAAGTGACGGGTCTTGCGGAGCTTGATTACGACTACATGCGCCGCCTAAAGCGCAAAGGTTTCTCTGATGCACGTCTAGCAGCATTGCTAGATGTAACCGAGAAGTCTCTTCGTGAACGTCGTTACCTTGTAAACGTACATCCAGTGTACAAGCGTGTTGATACTTGTGCCGCAGAGTTTGCCTCTAACACGGCTTACATGTATTCCACATACGAAGACGAATGTGAAGCTGCGCCGAGTGATAAAGAGAAAATCATTATCCTAGGTGGCGGTCCAAACCGTATCGGTCAAGGTATCGAGTTTGACTACTGTTGTGTACACGCAGCGCTAGGTTTACGCGAAGACGGCTTCGAGACCATCATGGTGAACTGTAACCCTGAAACGGTATCGACTGACTACGATACGTCTGATCGCTTGTACTTTGAGCCAGTAACGCTTGAAGACGTACTTGAGATCGTTCGTAAAGAGAAGCCAACAGGTGTGATTGTACAGTTTGGTGGCCAAACGCCGCTTAAAATTGCGCGTGCTCTACAAAACGAAGGCGTGCCAATCATCGGTACCACACCAGAAGCGATTGACCGTGCCGAAGACCGTGAACGCTTCCAAAGCATGATCCAGCGTTTAGGTTATAAGCAACCTAAAAACGCGACGGTTCGTTCTACGGAGCAAGCGATTGTGAAAGCGGCTGAGATTGGTTACCCACTGGTTGTACGTCCATCGTACGTACTGGGTGGTCGTGCCATGGAGATCGTTTATAACGAGAAAGAGCTGACGCGCTACATGACGTCGGCAGTGAAAGTGTCTAACGACAGCCCAGTATTGCTTGATCACTTCCTTAACTCAGCGATCGAGATCGATATCGATTGTATCTCTGACGGTAAAGAAGTCGTGATTGGCGGCATTATGCAGCACATTGAGCAAGCGGGTGTTCACTCTGGTGACTCAGCTTGTTCATTGCCGCCTTACTCATTGCCTGCGGATGTTCAAGATGACATTCGTGCGATGATTAAGAACATGGCGCTTGAGCTAGGCGTTATTGGTCTGATGAATACACAACTTGCTGTGCAAGACGGTGAAATCTACGTGATCGAGGTGAACCCTCGTGCATCTCGTACGGTTCCATTTGTTTCTAAGTGTATCGGTCGTTCACTTGCACAAGTAGCGGCATTGGTTATGGCAGGTAAATCACTTGCTGAACTAGGCTTTACGGAAGAAATTATTCCTAGCTACTACAGTGTGAAAGAAGCAGTCTTCCCATTCAACAAGTTCCAAGGTGTTGACCCAATTCTTGGCCCTGAGATGAAATCTACGGGTGAAGTGATGGGGGTTGGCGATACGTTTGCTGAAGCCTTTGGTAAAGCTGTGTTGGGTGGCGGTACGGTGTTACCGACGTCTGGGAATGCGTTTATCTCAGTACGTGACCAAGACAAGCCGGGCTCTGTGGATGTGGCAAAACGCCTTGTTGGATTAGGCTTCAAACTGATTGCAACGGGTGGTACAGCTAAGTACCTAACGGAGCACGGTGTCGAAGTTAAGAAAGTAAACAAGGTAAATGAAGGTCGCCCACATGTTGTCGATATGTTGAAAAACGGCGATATCAGCTACATCATTAATACAACTTCTGGTACGCAAGCGATTGCGGACTCTTCGGTTATTCGTCGCACAGCATTGCAAGGTAAGGTGTGTTACACCACAACCCTAGCGGGTGCAGAAGCAACTAGCTTGGCGATCAGTAGCCAAGGCGAAGAGATCAAAGTCAGAAGATTACAAGATTTGCATACGGGGAAATAATGAAAAAAGTACCTATGACGGTTGAAGGCGAAGCGCGTTTACGCGCTGAGCTTAACCATCTTAAATCAGTTGTTCGTCCACGTGTGATTGCTGACATCGCGTCTGCACGTGAACATGGCGACTTGAAAGAAAATGCTGAATATCACGCAGCTCGTGAAGAGCAAGGTTTTTGTGAAGGTCGTATTTCTGAGATTGAAGGTAAGCTATCGGATTCTCAAGTCATCGATGTGAAAGCGATTGCCCATACTGGCAAAGTGATTTTCGGTACAACGGTAACCTTGTTTAACGTTGATACAGAAGAAACCGTTACTTACAAAATCGTTGGTGATGACGAGTCAGATGTGAAAGCGAAGATGATTTCTTATGCATCACCTATCGCAAAAGCGATCATTGGCAAAATGGAAGGCGACGAAGTTGTTGTAAAAATTCCAGCTGGTGAAGTGGTTTATGAAATTGAAACGGTAAAACACATCTAATTTAGATGTGTTTTCGCATAATCAAAAAACGCTAAGAGGGAGACTTCTTAGCGTTTTTTTGTTTTTATAAGTCAATATATCGTAAGATTCGCCGTTAAGTTGTATCACTGGCAATCTCAATTTACTCAATACGGAAGCGTCCTATGCAGCGACTATTTCTAACTTTATTTTGTGTGATCGCGCTCTCTGGTTGTGGCGAAGCAGAGGAGGGTGGTGATACCGGTGATGGCGGCGATGTTGAAACGCCTACGACACCGACAACCCCAACGACACCAGAAGAACCTACAACACCAGAGGAGCCTACGACACCAGAGGAGCCTACAACACCAGAGGAGCCTACAACACCAGAAGAGCCTACAACGCCAGAAGAGCCTGTAGATCCTGTTGATTATACCGTCGATACAGACTTGCAAGCACCGGTGTCATTGGTTGCGATCGCAGCAAATCAGCAAGTTGTACTGCGTTGGAATGAAACACCGAATGCTGGCGCTTATACGGTTTATTACTCTACCAATGAAATTACCGCGGACAGTAATTTGGCGGACTTGTTGATCGCCGTAGACAGTCTAGAGGCGACGACCTACACCTCTCCTGAGGCGTATTTATCCAATGGCACGCCTTATTATGTTGCGGTGGTTGCTAAGGAATCATTGGCTTCCACGACTGTGAGCGGCTTTAGTCCGATTAAGGTGGTTACTCCTCAAGATAATGGCGTGAATGTGGCTGATTTAGCTCAGGTGCGAGAGTTAAACGATACAGGGTCTCGTTTTGCGGTAAGTTCAGACACTCATCAAGAGACATGCGAAGGGGGGGATCGGTTAGCATCGGGTCAAGATTGTAGTTTTGGCCGTGATGTAGACTCCATGGCAAATGGTGATGAGGATGGTATTGCAGGGTTTAGTTTCAGTAAGATCGGAGATGATGGCAGCGTATTAACGGCCGATTCTGAAGAGTGGCATTGCGTATTGGATAACGTAACGGGTCTTATGTGGGAAGTGAAAGAAGCAGGAGACAGTGCTCGTGGTGGCACTCTTAGCTCTGGTTTACACGATGCCGATGATGCATTTACTTGGTACGAGCCGTCGTTGAGTGGCTCAGGTGTAACCGAAGGGACGCAAAGTAATTTAAATTCACCAGATACTTGTTTCGGCTATAACGATGTAGATGGCTTCTGCAATACTTCTGACTTTGTGGCTCGCGTGAATCTTGAGAATCTATGTGGTTTCAGTGATTGGCGTTTACCTACTTCAAATGAATTGTTGAGTATTGTTTATTATGGTCACAACTTTGCTCGTCGTTCAACGATTGCATTAGATACAAATTACTTCCCAATGTCGGATGACACACTAGTTGATAGTTTTTGGACCACGTCGCCTTATTACGATGATTCCAGTCGAGCATGGCGTGTTTATTTACGAGATTTTCGTTCGAATGGACAGCTGCTTGGTGTAGTGGATGGCTTGTCTAAAGGAACCAGTGTTGGTGTCATGTTAGTAAGGACGGCCCATGAATAAGTTAACGTTACTCTTAATCAGCTTTTTTTTAGGAAGTGCTTACGCGGCTTGCAGTACCTCAACCATCGATCCAACAGCGCCTGCTTCGCGTTTCACGGTTAACGAAGAGCAAGGTGTTGTGACGGATCATGCTACGGGGCTTATGTGGAAGCGTTGTGTGGAGGGATTTTCTGGAGCGGATTGTCGCACAGGAAGTCCTTTGCAAACGACTTTTGTTGGTGCCGTAGAGCATATCGACTCGATTAACGAGAGCGATGGCTTTGCTGGTTTTGATGACTGGCGTTTGCCGAATGTAAAAGAGTTACGCAGTATTGTCGAAGAGCAATGTACTCGTCCGTCTCAAAATGAAGATGTTTTTCCGTTAAAAAATACTGAGGCGGCGGATGACTCGGCAACACTTAATAGTATGGTGCTCTTTACTTCAACGCCAACGTCTTATTACGATGCCGACGATACCTATGTTTGGGCGGTGAGTTTTTCAACGGGGATTTTGGAGAGAACCTCAGTTGGCGAATATAACTACGTCCGTTTCTTCCGGTTGGTGCGAGACGCTCGTTAAGGTTAGGCATATGCGCAAAAAAGCATTACTTCTTGCGGTTTAGTGTGTGAGAAGTCGTGCTTTTTAAGGTCAATAATGGGTGTCTGAATGCAAATTAATAAAATTTAAGCAGAGGACACTGTTATGCGCCAATCACTTCTCGGTAAAAATGCGGCGATTACTGGCGCTGCATCTGGCATCGGCTGGGCCAGTGCAAAAGCAATGTTGGAGTATGGTGCCACGGTTGTGTTAGTGGATCGTGATGCAGGCGCTTTAGAGCGGGTTTGCAAGGATTACGATAAGGCAAAGCCTTTAGTTATGGATTTGCTTGATAGAGATGCCTGTAAAACGTTGATGCCCCAAATTATAAGTTTGATCGAAGGGCCTCTTGATATTTTTCATGCTAATGCGGGTTTATATGTTGGAGGGGATCTGGTGGACTCGGATCCCGATATGATCGACAGAATGCTGCATCTAAACATTAATGTGGTCATGAAAAACGTGCGCGATGTCATTCGCCATATGGCCCCTCAAAAAACGGGTGACATTATCGTTACTAGTTCCTTGGCGGCGCATTTCCCAACACCATGGGAGCCGGTTTATGCGTCTTCAAAATGGGCAATTGATTGCTTTGTGCAAACAACGCGTCGACAGGTATTTAAAGATGGTTTGCGGATTGGATCTGTGTCACCAGGCCCTGTGATTACCTCTTTATTGGATGATTGGCCTGAAGAGCAGTTAGAGGCAGCGAAAGCGTCTGGAAGTTTGGTTGAAGCCAGCGAGATCGCTGAGATTATTTTATTTATGTTAACGCGGCCTCGAGGAATGACCATTCGAGATGTGGTTGTCATGCCAACAAACTTTGATTTATAGGAAGACATTGATGAGAAAAGGGCCGTCATAAAATGACGGCCCTTTTTAATTTATAGCGTTTAAATACATTTATTGTGCGTCTTTAAAGGCCATGATCAAGGCTTGAGTGGAGGCATCTAATTGCTGATTGTCAGTTTCATTAACAAGGCGATTATAGATGTCTGTGCCCAATACTTTGCCTAGCTCAACGCCCCACTGGTCGAACGAGTTAATGCCCCAAATTGTACCTTGAACAAAGGTACGGTGTTCGTATAGGGCTATTAACGAACCCGTTGTGAACGGAGTAAGTTGCTCGGTAAGTAGAGTGTTACTTGGGCGGTTACCCGGAATCACTTTGTGCGGTGCAATCTCTTCGACTTGAGTTTCACTTGCGCCCGCATCACGTAACTCTTGCTTTGCCTGCTCCAAGCTTTTGCCGACCATTAAGGCTTGCGCTTGGCTGACGCAGTTTGCAAACAGCTGTGCGTGGTGATCAGCAACGGGGTTATGTGTTTTCAAGGGCGCAATAAAATCGACTGGAACAAGACGTGTGCCTTGATGTAATAACTGATGATAAGCATGCTGACCATTTGTACCAGCGCCACCCCAAATAATGGGGCCTGTATCGGTCGCCACGCCTGAACCATCGACTAAGTTCGCTTTGCCGTTACTTTCCATATCCAGCTGCTGAATATGCGCAGGCATGGCGCGTAAGTAATGATCATAAGGGATCAAGGCGTGAGTTTGAGCGTTGTGAAAGTTACTGTACCAAACGCCTAATGCGCCCATGATTACCGGAAGGTTTTGATCAAAAGGTGCTGTTTCAAAGTGCTTGTCCATGGCGTGAGCGCCATCCAGTAACTCATAAAAATGATCCATGCCGACGGCGACAGCAATTGGCAGTCCGATCGCAGACCAAAGTGAGTAGCGTCCACCCACCCAGTCCCACATAGGGAAGATGTTTTCTTCAGCCATACCAAAGTTAACGGCTTTTTCGACATTCGAACTTACCGCAGCAAAGTGCTTTTTAATATCCGTTTCAGGTACGCCCTGATCAAGACACCACGCACGTGCCGCATTGGCATTGTGTAAGGTTTCGAGCGTGCCAAAAGACTTAGATGAGACGATGAATACAGTGGTTTCAGCATTCAGTCGTTTGAGCTTATCTGTGATGTCTGAGCCATCGATATTGGCGACAAAGTGTACATCGATATCATCGTGTTTGTAGGGTGTTAACGCTTCAGCAACGACCTTGGGTCCAAGATAGGAGCCGCCAATGCCGATGGATACGACGTCGGTGATTTTCTTGTCACTGTAGCCGCGCCATTTACCACTGTGTAGCTGAGAAACGAATGTCTCCATTTGTTTCAATGTACTGCGCACTTCATCCAGTACGTTCACACCATCAACCATTAGAGTCTCTTGAGCTTTACTAGCACGAAGGGCGACATGCAACACAGAACGGTTCTCTGTGTTGTTAATAGGCTCGCCATTAAACATGCCTTCAATGGCTGGTTTCATACCTGCTTGCTCTACCAATTGTAGTAGCAGTTTTATGGTGTCGGTGTTTGCTCGGTTTTTAGAGTAGTCTAATGTCCACCCTGCAGCGGATGTTTTGAAAGACTTGGCACGTGTCGCGTCGTCAGCAAATAGCTCAGTCATATGTACCGAAGCCATGTCCTGCTGATGTTGTGCCAGTGCTTGCCACGCGGTTAGTTGCGTTGGTGAGCTCATGACAATCTCCCTAGGTTGAGTGTAAGAGTATTACGGCAGTTCAACAGTTATATTGTCGATCAACCGTGCTTTGCCCAAATAGGCGGCAACTAGGATCACTAGTTGCTTCTCTTTCTCTGATGGTGTTAGTAAATCGTGTTGTGCACGTATTTCAAAGTAGTCACGCTCAAATCCCACTGCTTCAAGCTTCTGTAGAGCTTGTTCGCAAATGTCAGCGTAGCTTACGTGACCTTCTAAGATGCTTTGCTTTGCCCATAGAAGGGTTTGGTAAATGGTCGGCGCGATGCTGAGTTCTTCAGCGCTTAAGTAACCATTGCGTGAGCTCATAGCAAGACCTGATTCAGCTCGTGCAATGTTTACACCAATGACTTTGACATTTGAGCTTAAGTCGCGAGCCATGTCTTCAATGATTTTTAATTGTTGAAAATCTTTGTTACCAAATATCGCACAATCAGGCATGACGATGTTAAAAAGTTTTGTGACGACGGTAGCGACACCCACAAAGTGTCCCGGGCGTGTTGCACCACATAGAATATCAGATAAACCAGTCACTTCGATTTGAGTTTGGCTGCGTTTCCCGTCAGGGTACATTTCCAATGCCGAGGGCGCGAATAAATAGTCGCAAGTATTGCTCTCTAGCAATGCCTGATCTTCTGTTAGCGTACGAGGGTAGCGTTCGAGGTCTTCATTCGCTGAAAATTGCATCGGGTTAACGAAGATAGAAGCGACGACGACATCTCCTTCTTGACGAGCTCGACGAACTAAATCCATGTGCCCTTCATGAAGATTCCCCATGGTAGGAACAAAGGCAATACGTTTGTCTTGTAGGCGTTCGCTTTTTAAAGCTGTGCGAAGTTCAGCAATCGTGTGAAATGTTTTCATGCGTCAAATGTATGCTCAGATGCAGGGAATGAACCGTTTTTAACCTCTTCAACGTAAGCTGAAAAAGCTTGCTCGATGGTACGACCGTTGGTTAAAAAGTTTTTTACGAAACGTGCCGGACGGCCAATATTAATCCCCAGCATATCGTGCATAACCAATACTTGGCCATCTGTATCAGCGCCTGCGCCAATGCCAATAACGGGGACGCTAATGGCATCCGTTAGGATTTTACCGAGTGCGGCAGGGATGCATTCGTACAGCAAGATATCTGCGCCAGCCTCTACTAATTCTAACGACTCTTTCAGGATAAGATCGGCAGCGGCTTGGTCTTGGCCTTGAACCTTATAGCCTCCCAGCTTGTGCACGGCTTGCGGCGTTAAGCCAAGGTGTGAGCAAACCGGAATGCCGCGTTCAGACAGTAAGCGCACTGTATCTGCGAGCCAGCTACCGCCTTCAAGCTTAACCATATTAGCACCTGCTTGCATCAGTTTAGCGGCGTTGTCGAGTGCTTGATTTGGGGAGCTATAACTCATAAAAGGCATGTCGGTCAGTATGAAAGCATGGCTGTTACCGCGTTTTACGGCGGCTGTGTGATAACACATGTCGTCAATGGAAACCGGAAGCGTGCTGTCTTGGCCCTGTACTACCATGCCTAATGAGTCACCCACTAAAATCGTTTCTACACCCGCTTGATTCATGGCATGGGTGAAGGTGGCATCGTAGCAAGTAAGGCAGGTGAATTTTTCACCGTCCTGTTTCATTCGTTGTAGTTTAGAAAGGGTGATAGGGCGAGTGGGTTTCTTCACTGACGTGTCTGAGTACATAACTTACGCTTCTTTTATTGCTACCAAGTCACTGGTATCAAGTTGACTGACATGCTCTGCAACAGTTTTGCCATTATGCAGTAGCAGCTCTGGCGCTAGATCCAGCAAGGGACGGATCACGAACCCGCGTTCTAGCATAAAAGGATGGGGTACGGTCAGGCGTGGAAGCTCTATGGCGTCCTGGTTGAATAGTAGTATATCCAAATCGAGGGTACGAGGCCCCCAATGGCGCTCGCGAATGCGGCGATGTGCTTGTTCTATGCTTTGCAATAAATCGAGCGTAGCAATGCCATCGAGCTCCGTATTGAAATAGGCGACGGCATTAATGTAATCGGGTTGGTCTTGGGGACCAACTGGCTTGCTTGAGTACAATGATGAGCATGTGAAATTGTGAATATCACTGTGCTTTTGTAGATCCTCTAATGCGCTTTTCAGCTGCGCCAATGGGTTGTCTAAATTGCTTCCCAGTCCGATGTATACATGGTTCATTTCGCTGATTTACTCTTCCGGTGTTTGCTTTGCATTATTTTTACGACGGCGCGGGCGACGGCGTTTCGGTTTTACACCATCGGTTTTGCGTTCGTCGGCTTTGTTAATGAGGTCGCGTTGCTGATTTTCGGGTGCTTGCTGAAAGTTGGTCCACCAGTCGCCCAATCCACCCATTTCTGTTCCGCTTTGTTCGCGAATTAATAGAAAATCGTAAGCGGCACGGAAGCGAGGATGGTGCAAAAGTGTTAAGGCACGCTTGCCATAGCGTTTAGGTAAGCGGAACTGCAAATCCCAAATTTCACGCATCGGGGTAGAAAAGCGACGCGGTATCGCCGTCGAGGCCACCTGATTATCTAACACCATGGTGGCAGCTTGATGCAGTGCAGGCATTTCAGGCAAACCTTGCTTTTCAAACTCTTCGTGACGAAGTGACACACTTGGCCATAATAGGATAGCGTATAAGAAGTAAGGTGCCGTACTGCGACCACTTTGGATACGCTGATCAGTATTGTTTAGACCTTGTAAGATAAAGGCTTCAGGATCGATGTCTTTACGGTGCCAGCCACTCTTGAGTAGAGCATCCGTGTCAGGAAATAAATATTTGAATAAACCGTATTCACGCAGCAAGGTGTATGTAGCGGCGCCATAGCCGCTGCCTAATAACTTCAGCACTTCTTCAAATAAACGAGCGGGTGGGATGTGATCCAATAGGTGCGCCATTTCTTTGATTGGCGCGGCTGTTTCCGCTTCAATCTCAAAGTTTAGCTTGGCGGCAAATCGGATCGCGCGCAACATACGCACGGGATCTTCTTGATAGCGCTGGCGAGGATCCCCAATGATGCGTATTTGACGATTAGCAATGTCTTCTAGGCCACCGCAGTAATCGTTAATCGAGAAATCTGCGATGTTGTAGTACAAGGCATTGAATGTAAAATCACGACGCTCAGCATCTTCTTCGATGCTGCCGTAAACATTGTCTCTTAGGATGATGCCATGTGACGATTTGGCCGTATCTTTGTCTTTCAAAGACTTTTTCTGGTCCATCTCTGCTGGCTGTTGTGCAGCAGTATTGGCGCGGAAAGTAGATACTTCGATCATTTCCCGTCCATAGGTGACATGGACAAGTTTAAAGCGGCGACCAATTAGGCGTGAATTCGAAAACAATGCATGAGCTTGTTCTGGGGTGGCGTTAGTCACCACATCGAAATCTTTAGGCTCAATGTCTATGAGATGGTCTCGGATACAGCCACCCACGAGGTAGGCATCGAATCCTGCTTCATGTAATCGGTAAAGAACTTTCAGCGCGTTGGGGCTGATGTTCTTTCTCGAGAACGTGTGTTTGTCTCTGGGAATTTCCAGAGGTAGTTTTCGAGACTCGTCTGAGCCAAAAAGGGAAGTCGCTTTACGAACCAAAGACTTAAAACCTGCAAGCATTATATAAATAATTCAACTATTGATGGGTTTGAATATTCTACACGGGTGAGATGGAAGTTACACGATAAACAAAGAAGGAATACAAAGGAATACGATAAGAGGGGGTAATAATAAGAAAGGGTATTGCAGAAAAAAGCGAAAATAAAATAATCGCTTTGGATACATGAAGATACTAGTTCCGAAAACAAAGTTCGTGCTGCTTCTGCAGTTCTACTCAAGTTTTATTTTTATTATTGCAATGTCTTCATCGCCTAAACGGCTTGCATATCTAAAAAAATCAATTATCCAAAGCGATTTTTCCATCCGTAGTCTCAAATTTTATTTTTGTTTTAAGAGACTACGGTGTTCCTTATGTTTTATTTTTATTTGAAGGAACGTTTACAATGATTAACTTATTTTTATTATCGTCAATCTTGTTATCGTTGTGTCATATATAAGGCATTTGTTGTGCCACTTTTTACAATATACTGAAAAGTAAGGATTTTTTCGTAAAATTGTGCACTTTGTTTACGATTTTAGTCGGGTTTTGTGGGTAGCATGGTATCAAGTGTTACTTTTGTTCTGTTACTTTTCGTGGTATTTTGAGTTTTTGACGCCGTTCCCAAAGACTTTTTCGGGATATGCCCAGAGATTGTGCAAGCTGTGTTTCGGTCATTTTATGTTGGTGCGTCAAGACAAAATGCTTGAAGTAATCATCAAGAGTGGAACCTTCGATCACGAACGCTGAAGGGGTATCGGAAGCGGCGTCATTATGCTCTGTCTTTGTTACGATTGCATGACCTTCCCTGTTCTTTAACTTGAGGTTGTGAGCATCCAATTTTCCCTCGGGGCTAAGAATGACTGCACGCTCTAAGGCGTTTTCTAATTCGCGTACATTGCCGGGCCATTGATGTGAACGTATTGCTGCATCAAATGTTTTGGTGTATCGCGGTAGCGCTTTGTCATGCTTCTTGCAGGCTTTTTCAAGCAGTACCTTAGCGATGAGGGAAATGTCTTCACCACGCTCCCTTAGAGCGGGCACGGATAGCTCCATCACGTACAGGCGGTAATATAAATCTTCACGGAACATGCCGTTTTGCACCATCTGCAAAAGGTTTCGGTGTGTTGCGGTCACTAAGCGGATGTCGACATGGCTTGACGTTACCGCGCCGACTCGACGAATTTCGCCTTCCTGTAATACTCGTAATAGCCGTGCTTGGGCTTCAAGTGGTAACTCACCGATTTCATCTAAGAATAGAGTCCCTTCATCGGCGGCCATAATAAGCCCATCTCGTGCTGATACCGCGCCAGTAAAGGCGCCCTTTTCATGACCAAAAAGCTCTGATTCGATAAGATTTTCGGGGATGGCAGCACAGTTGACACTGATGAGTGCGTTATTTTTGCGCTTAGATAAATTATGGATCGACTTGGCCACCAGTTCTTTACCCGTACCAGACTCACCATGAACTAGGACTGTGGCATCTGTTTTGGCAACTTTTACAAGTTCATCAAACAAAGTGTGCATGGCGGGACTGTTGCCAATAATGCCGCTTTCTGGAGAGCCGAGTTTAGGGGTGCTAGGCGAAGTTTCACTCGACGCGAATAAGCTGATGTTCTCCGGTGTGGTTGGCGATTGAATACTTTTGTCTTGTTTAGGTTTTTCCAGTGCTGCGATCACTTGCGCTAAGACGGTGTCCGAATCGGTAGGCAGTGGAATAAAGTAGTTCGCGCCCTTTGACATGTATTCAATGGCGGCATTTAAGCTTGGGCGTTGATCAAAAATAATAAACGTTTGATGTTTTATTTTAGTTAAGGCGTCGTCTGGGGCAACGTCTGCATCAATCAGAAGTAGCTCGAAGTCATCTAATTCGTAATGCTTAATGGCTTGGTCGATTGATTGGCTAATATTGACGTGAAAACCATTTCGGCTTAACCAGCGATCCACTTCTTTTAGTGGTGAGTGATCACCGCAAATCACCATAACATGATACATTTTTGTCACCCCTTGTAACTTGGTGTCACGATTATACTCACTTTTAGCAGGGGTGCGAGTGCGGCTATTGGATGAGGTGTTGGTCTGTATCAAGCAATGCAAGGTTTGCTTGGGATAGTTGTGTAGGTTGCCAGTGCTCAGTTGCCCAAGATAGCAATTGTAGCAACGAGTAGTCCCGAGGGGCGTCTTTAAAACCTAGATAATACAATACCCGTAGTAGAACCTGTCGCTCCCCATTTGGAATGGCTTTAGCATGATTTTGTTTACTTATTTTATCGCCGAATTCATTCACAATAAGGGGTAAGTGCATCATAGCTGGTGCTTGCCAACCAAATTGTTGGTAAAGCCAGAGTTGTTGACCGGTGGTGTCTAATAAATCGGCACCGCGTACGATATGGCTAATGTGTTGTAGGTGGTCGTCTACCACTACCGCTAACTGGTAAGAAAAGTAGCCATCTTTGCGTTTTAATACTGGGTGATTCGATGGTTGGCTAATATCAAAATATTGTTTGCCTTGTATAGGGTCACAATATTCGTAGCGGCCGACTTCACAGAATGCGCGCCATGAGTGAGGATGGTTCATATCACATTGGCATTGATTTGGGTGTAGTCCGCTATTGGCCTTTAAAGACGCGCGGGTGCACTGACAAGGGTAGGCTAGGTTTGATGTAATGAGTTGTTCTAAGAAGTGTTGATAAAGGCTTTGGCGGTCGGATTGACGCACTACATCCTCATCAGAAATAAGATGATAACTGGCTAATGTATCGAGAATAGCTTGCTGAAAAGAGTCTTGGCAGCGAGTGCCGTCGACATCTTCTAGGCGAATTAACCAAGTACCTTGTTGTTGGCGAGCATCTAAGTAACTCGCAACGGCACTGAGCAAAGAGCCGAAATGAAGCGGGCCGGTAGGCGATGGTGCGAACCGGCCGCGATAAGCATTGGGCATGGTTTAGTTGCCGATTTGCTTCTCTTTTATTTCAGCAAGTGTTTTGCAATCGATACACATGCTTGCAGTAGGGCGAGCTTCAAGTCGACGGATGCCGATATCAATGCCACACTCATCACAGAAGCCGTAGTCGTCTTCGTTGATACGCTCGATGGTTTGGTTGATTTTTTTAACCAATTTACGCTCACGATCTCGAGCGCGTAACTCTAGGCTAAACTCTTCTTCTTGGCTGGCGCGATCGTTTGGATCAGCGTAGTTCACCGCTTCTTCTTGTAAGTTGTGAACGGTGCGATCAACCTCTTCCATCAGGTTTTGCTTCCAGTTGAGAAGGATGCTTTTGAAATGCGCCAATTGTTTTTCGTTCATGTACTCTTCACCGTCCGCCGCAACGTAAGGTGTAAAGTCTTTCATCAATGATTCAGGATTTTTACTTGGCATAGTCTTGCCTCACTTCCCAGGTGTTCCTTGTGGTAACCTGTTTACATTAAGTTAAAGTGGTTTAATTTTTCGGGCGGAAAGTTATCAGATAATCCGAGTTATAACCACATTTTTTGCGCAAAAAACGTTATTCTTTTCCAAGCATATTTACGGACGTTAGAGATTTAGTATGCAGACATTAGCAAAACGCGTCGAACAAATAGCCCCATTTCAAGTGATGGCAGTGATGGCGCGAGCAAAGCAATTACAGGCCGCGGGTCAGGATGTTATCCACCTAGAAGTTGGTGAGCCTGATTTCAGTGCTCCGCAAGCGGTCAATGAAGCGGGCATTGCGGCGATCAACGCAGGCAAAACCGGTTATACCTCTGCGACAGGGTTGCCTGAGTTGAGGCAATCGATCAGTGAGTTTTATTTACAGCGTTATGGCGTTGACGTGAGCTCAGAGCGTATCGTCGTGACGCCAGGCGCGTCAGGCGCTTTGTTATTGCTTAGTTCGCTGATGGCGGAAGTGGGTTCAGAAGTGCTCATGCCAGACCCTTGCTACCCTTGTAATCGCCATTTTTTATTACAAGTGGGTGCGACTGCTCGTATGTTGGAATGTTTCAGTAAGAACAACTTCGAGATTGATCTTGAGCAGTTGCAAAGCGAATGGCGTGATCAGACAACAGGGTTGTGGTTAGCGTCTCCGGCTAACCCAACCGGCTCAGTGTTGTCTCAGGAATACGTACAGCAAGCGTGGTCGATTGTTCAGCAACAGGGTGGCCATTTGTTGGTGGATGAAATTTATCAAGGATTGGTATTTGAAGGGCGCGATTTTACCGCGTTAAGCATCAGTGATGATATTTTTGTCGTGAACAGCTTTTCAAAATACTTCGCGATGACGGGTTGGCGCTTAGGCTGGATTGTGGTGCCAGAGTGGGCCATCGAAGGCGCAACAAAACTGGCGCAAAATTTATTCATCTCTGCGTCATCTGTTGCGCAATATGCGGCACTTCGAGCCTTTGAGCCAGATGTGCTGGCAGAGTGTGAAAGTCGTCGTCAGACCTTAGCGAAACGTCGCCTTACCTTAATAGATGGTTTGAAGCGATTGGGATTGCCTGTTGCGTCAGCGCCACAAGGCGCGTTCTATGTCTATGTTGATGTGTCGTCGATTACGACAGATGCAATGCAATGGTGTTTAGATTTGTTGCAACAAGAGTATGTTGCACTGACGCCAGGTGCGGATTTTGGGCACAAAGAGGCGCATAAATATGTGCGTTTTGCCTATACCTGTGATTGTGATCGAATTGAACAAGCCTTGCTGCGGATTGAGCGATTCATGGCCTCTTAAAGTGCTTTTTATTGACCTTAATCGTGTTCTTTTTAGGTTTTGGAAAACCTCCTTTTAAAGCGCGTTATTACTCTGCATTATAGTTGACATCAAAATTTGTGTGTTTGGGTATAGGGTTGGTATGCGTAAAGTTCAGCTTTGGCGTCGTTTGGCGGCCGCTTTTTATGATGCTCTTTTATTGATCGCGTTGTATTTCATCGTAGGTTGGATTGCGGTGATGTCTAACGATGGTGAAGCGGTGGAGAGTTTCTGGATGTTTTGGTTGTTGCTATTGATTGCGTGGGGTTTTTTCTTCAAATTTTGGCGGTATCCTGGTCAAACTTTGGGAATGCAGGTTTGGAAATTTCGTGTTGTACAAGAGAGCGGCGCGCCAATTACTGCACGTCAAGCGACAGCACGTTATGTCTTTGCGTTAGTGTCTTGGGCATGTTGTGGGTTAGGGTTTCTGTGGGCGCTAATTGATAAGAACCAACAAACATGGCATGACAAAATGTCACAGACGCGGTTGGAATTTATTGACCACAAGCAGCGCAGCCAAGATTCTTAATGGCTGCGCTGAGCGTCATTACTAATGGCGACGTTTGAGCAGATATAAACCGATCATAAAGCAAATAAGGATCGGGATTAGGATACCCAAAAGGGGTGGCAACGAGCTTACAAGGCTAAACCGTCCCGTGATGTAAAGGCTGTTTTGGAAGGCCAATCCAATCAATACGCCAGAGAAAATACGCCCCCCCATAGTAGATGAACGCAGAGGTCCAAATACCGTAGAAATGGCCACGATCACTAGTGCTAACGATGATAAAGGTCTAAAGACTTTGCTCCAGAAGGCGAGCTCATAATTCCCCGCGTTAAGTCCTTGTTCCTTTAAAAAGGCTGAATACTGATACAGCTGAGTAAGTGAAAGACTGTCCGGTTCTTGTGTGGATAAGTACAAGAAATCGGCCTTTAGCGAAGAGGTCCACTCTTGGCTTTTTGTGTTGCTTACTTCAACGTTAGTATCGGTAAACGTTGAAGTCTGGATGTTTTGTAGTTGCCAAGTGTCATCAGAGACTTGAGTAGCACGCTTCGCCGCATGGATGGCACGTAGCTGATCATCTTCACGATCGTAAATGGTAATGTTGTATAAATTACCTTCGCGATCTGCGGCATCAATATAGATATAGTCGCCATTGGTTTTAAGCCAGCTACCGCCTGTGATGGCGAAATCTTGGTTGACGCCAACTTGAAGCTTATCCACAAGGTTGGCTTTTTGTTCTGCGATAGGTGATACAAACTCCGCAACCAATAACCCTAGTACAGCCAGTAGTAAGACGGGCTTACAGGCGGCAAAACCTAGACGCCATAATGGGATGCCCGCGGCGCGCATAACGGTAATTTCAGAGGTGGACGCTAAAGCTCCGAGTCCGACTAAGGTGCCAATTAGAGAGGAAACAGGTAAGTATTCCGCTAGCTTTCCTGGGATACGCAGTCCAAGTACTTGGATTAAAGTGCCGGCAGTGTATTGATCATTTATCTTTTTTACTTCTTCGATAAAGGTAATCGCAAAGTCCAGTCCTAGTAAAACAAACGCCACCAAGCAGACGGCCAGTAATACGCTCATGCCAACGTAGTGGTCAAGTTTACGCATGGCGGCTCTCCTTGTTCTTAGGCAGTTTCGCGGACTTGCGCGAGAAGGCTTGGTTGAAGAGCAGGAAGGTGTAGGTGCCTATCAGCAAGAAGATGGCGTGCACCCACCATAAACCTAATTGTGCTGGAATAATCTGTTTTTCTAACGCCGTGCGTCCCCAGATGAGCAGGCCCAAATATGTGATAAGCAGAATAATAGCGGGCAGCATTTTAAAGAAACGTCCTTGTCTTGGGTTCACTTGACTGAGCGATAAACCAATAATGGCCAGTATCGGCACAATGATGACGAGGCTGATGCGCCATTGTAATTCTGCAATTAATTTTGGGTCGCTGGACTGCAACAAAGACAGCGTTGGCTGAGCTTCCTCTGCCGTAATATCTTGCATCGGGCGGTCTTCAATGCGGATAGCATAGGTATCGAAGGTCGTTAAGCTGTAGTTTCCGGTGCCGGGTGTGCCTTCATAACGTACGCCATCTTTAAGAACCAAGTACTGTAATCCGTCGTGTTCAGCAAAACGCACTAACTCACCGTAGCGTGCTAAGGTTTGAGTTGGGATGCGCTGATTTGATTTGATGGTCGTGTCTGAAATAAACAGATTTTCCATCCAGCCTTCATCGGCGGTAAAATTTTCGATGTAAGTGGCTTTTTGTCCTGAGCCCTCAAACTTTCCCGGCTGTAAAAAGTCGAAAGCGGTGAGCTGGCTTTGGGAGCGAGTCATTTCTTGAGCTTTATACTCAAACGTTGGAGACACCCAAAAGTTTATGGTGGCCGAGATGGCTGTCACAAAAAGTGCAATACCTAAGGTGTAGACTCCAAGCTTTACTTTGCTGACGCCACTGGCGAATAGAATCGACATTTCATTTTCGATGTACAGTCGGCCGTAAGCCAAGAGTAAAGAAAGGAAAAAAGCTAATGGCAAAATGACTTGAATAAAACTTGGCACATGGAGTCCCAAGATAATGAACAGAAAGTCAAAGCTCATTTTTCCTTCTGCGACACGTCCCAAGTAATTGACGATGCGTCCACTTAAAATGACAAGAAGTAAGATGAGCGTCACCGCTGCGGTTGACACCAACACTTCTTTAGCCAAGTATCTGAATAGTTTCAAAGGAACCTCTACTGGAGTTCTAGCGTGACTTCAGGCGATCGCTACTGTTTTAAAGCGGCCAATATTATCTCGATAGTTGCCGCAGGTAGCCAGTATTTTAGAAAGATTATTGAATTGGATGGGAAATATGAAAACACAATTGTTCAACAATGCTGCTGATGTGCAAGCTGACCTGCTTGTTGTATTCGTTCCGAGTGAAGGTGAATTACCAGCAGCAACCGCACAGGCAGATGAAAAAGTACAAGGCCAGATTACAGCGCTGCGCGAACAAACCGTTTTCAAAGGCTCTGTGGCACAAACGTTGCTGCTGCCAAGCGTTGTAGAAGGTCAGCCAGCTCTGTTGTTGGTTGGTACTGGTAAAGATGCGTTGTCGGATATGAATGTTAAAAAAGTGGCGGCTGCAGTAGGTACTCAAATCAAGTCCCTGCCATATGCTAACGTCGCGGTCGCTGCGAGCGGCTTGTCAGTTAAAGATCGTGATGCTGACAATATGACGACTTTGTTGGCGCAGTGGCTAAATGAAGCATTTTATGAGTTCCTTGGCTTTAAGCAATCGGATGCTGAGAAAGTGAGTAAAGTGGAAACTTTGCAAATCGAAGGTACGAACGAAGATGCCTTGAAAGTGGGCGTAGCGACAGCGTCAGGTTCTGCGTTCACTCGCCAATTGGGTAACTTGCCGGGTAATGTGTGTACGCCAGCTTACTTGGCCTCCAAAGCGCAGCATCTTGGTGAAGAATTCGGTATTGATATCGAATTGCTAGATGAAACCAAAATGGATGAGCTTGGTATGCACTGTTTGCTGTCGGTTGGACGCGGCAGTGATCAGCCAAGCTACTTGATCGTGATGCACTACCGTGGTGGCAAAGAAGATGAAGCGCCGCATGTCTTGCTAGGTAAAGGTATTACCTTTGATACGGGTGGTATCTCATTGAAGCCTGGTGCGAAAATGGACGAAATGAAATACGACATGTGTGGTGCGGCCAGTGTATTTGGCACGATGAAGGCGATTTGTGAACTCAAACCCGCATTGAACTTTACCGCAGTGATTGCGGCAGCGGAAAACATGCCAAGTGCACGTGCTACGAAGCCTGGCGATGTAGTACGTACAATGTCGGGTAAAACAGTGGAAGTATTGAACACCGATGCGGAAGGGCGCTTAGTGTTATGTGATGCATTGACTTACATTGAGCGCTTCAAGCCTCAGTCAGTGGTTGACATTGCGACATTGACGGGAGCTTGTATTGTGGCCCTTGGTAGTGTCAATTCAGGTATGTACGCTAATAAGCAAGACGTAGCGGATGCTTTGAAAGCGGCTGGCAGCGACGCCGCAGACAAACTTTGGCAGATGCCATTGGATGAAGAGTATCAGCAGCAGTTAGATAGCAACTTCGCCGATATGGGGAACATTGGTGGACCGGAGGCCGGTTCGGTAACGGCGGCTTGCTTCCTTTCGCGTTTTACAGAAAGTTACCCTTGGGCGCACTTGGATATTGCTGGCACAGCTTGGACAGGCGGGGCAGCGAAAGGTGCGAGCGGTCGCCCTGTAGGTCTGTTGACTCAATATTTATTAAGTAAAGCGAACTAGAGCTTCTTAGTGAATAAAGCCCTGTAAGTCGTCTTGCTTACAGGGCTTTTTGTTTGTTAGTTGATTTGAGTTTCGCTTAAGGGATGAAAAGTGATGAAATCGCCAAACTGTATCTTGTTAGGTTTTATTGGCGGGTATAGTTTAGTGTGATTGTCGGCGCGTATCGTTAGGGTGGACTTTTGCCCAGTTCAGTGCGAAAGTTGTACAACTTGAACGTTTCCTATCGGAAAAATTTAGACTGAAATCAGTCTGGATTTAGTACGATACACTTAGGTTTGGTTGTGATTTTTTATGTCTGATGTGCTTTCTGATGCTCAAATGTTTCTGTCTGAGCCGGACGAAACAGTCCTAACAGCTGCGTTACGCAATAAAGATGATATTCCTATCTTGATGGATATCGTCGGTGCAGACGATGCAGTAACTCCCATTAGTCAGGAAATGCACCTGAAGAAATCTCTATTCTCTGATGAGGCGGAGACGCAAAAGCCGACGCCTACCTTTAAGTACGAAGCGCCTGAGAAAAAGACCAAATTCCAATACGAACCACCTGAAAAAGGTGCTGAGTTTAACTACGAGCCGCCCGAAGCGATAACTGAGACTGTCTCCGACTCTGTCAGTCAAACGGTTGAGCATGTGGCCACTGCCGTGCAACCCAATACGGCAGGTAAAGATCAATCTCAACTTATTGCGGATGCTGTTAAAAGTGTACTCGAGCGCAGATTGCCAGAATTGGTTGCAGAAGTAATGATGGAAATCTCAAGACACGATGATCCTTAGGTGTTACGTGACTTTCTCGACCACTGTGTAAACGTTATAATCCCCTCAACTTTATTTTGCCATCCAAGAGCTTTAAGACACCATAATGGAAAAGACTTACCAACCTCAAAGTATCGAACAGCCTATTTACACTCGCTGGGAAGAAAACAACTATTTCGCACCAAGCGGTGATGGCACGCCATTCTCCATCATGATTCCACCGCCGAACGTCACCGGTAGCCTGCATATGGGGCACGCATTCCAGCACAGTTTAATGGATGCCATGATTCGTCGTGCACGTATGCAAGGCAAGCGCACTTTGTGGCAGCCAGGTAGTGACCACGCGGGCATCGCGACACAAATGGTTGTTGAGCGCCAATTGGCTGCGCAAAACCAAACACGTACTGAATTAGGTCGTGAGAAGTTCCTTGAAAAAGTATGGGAATGGAAAGGTCAGTCAGGCGGCACGATCTCTGATCAAATGCGTGTATTAGGTGACTCTGTCGATTGGACTAAAGAACGTTTTACGATGGACCCAGGCATGTCTGCTGCGGTTCAAGAAGTGTTTGTACGTCTTTATGACGAAGGCATTATTTACCGTGGTCAGCGCTTGGTAAACTGGGACCCTAAACTGCACACGGCCATTTCTGACCTAGAGGTATTGTCAGAAGAAGAAAATGGCTTCATGTGGCACTTCCGTTACCCTCTAGCGGATGGCGTAAAAACCGCAGATGGCAAAGATTACATTGTTGTTGCGACGACGCGTCCTGAGACCATGCTAGGTGACTCCGCCGTGGCGGTTGCGCATGATGATGAGCGTTACTCTGACTTAGTTGGTAAAGAGATTGTGTTACCGCTTGTTGGTCGCCGTATTCCAATTATCGTAGATGAATACGTTGATAAAGAATTTGGTACAGGTTGTGTGAAAATCACACCTGCCCATGACTTCAATGACTATGAAGTAGGTAAACGCCACGATCTGCCAATGCTTAACATCTTTACAGACGATGCGGCGATCAACAATGAGGCACCAGAGAAATACCGTGGCTTAGATCGCTTCGAAGCACGTAAAGTGATTGTGAAAGATTTCGAAGCGCTAGGTCTGTTAGAGAAAATTGCCGACCACAAACTGAAAGTACCGCGCAGTGAGCGCGGTAACACGGTCGTTGAGCCGTACCTAACCAAGCAGTGGTATGTGGCGGTTGAAACGTTGGCGAAACCCGCGATTGAAGCCGTTGAAAATGGTGATATCCAATTTGTACCAAAGCAATGGGAGAACACTTACTTCTCTTGGATGCGTGATCTACAAGATTGGTGTATCTCACGCCAACTTTGGTGGGGTCATCAAATCCCAGCTTGGTATGATGCTGATGGTAAGTTCTACGTTGGTCAAAGCGAAGAAGATGTACGCCAAAAATACGACTTAGCAGCGGATATAGAGCTGGTTCAAGACGAAGACGTACTGGATACATGGTTCTCTTCCGCATTGTGGACGTTTGCCACACAAGGCTGGCCAGAAAAAACAGAAGACTTTGAGCAGTTTGCGGAATCAGATGTTCTGGTAACAGGCTTTGATATTATCTTCTTCTGGGTCGCACGTATGATCATGATGACCCTGAAGTTTACCGATAAAGTACCTTTCAAAACCGTGTACATCACGGGTCTTATCCGTGATGAGCGTGGCGACAAAATGTCCAAGTCTAAGGGCAATGTGATCGATCCGTTGGATCTGATTAACGGTATTGACCTTGAGTCGCTGGTTGCTAAACGTACTTATGGCATGATGCAGCCTCGTTTGGCTGAGAAAGTTGAAAAGAATACTCGCGAAACGTACCCAGAAGGCATGCCTTCTTACGGTACTGACGCACTGCGTTTTACGTTGTGTTCATTGGCGTCTGGTGGTCGTGATATCAAGTTCGATTTGAACCGTCTGGAAGGCTACCGTAATTTCTGTAACAAAATTTGGAACGCAACACGTTACGTATTGATGAATACGGAAGACCAAGATTGTGCGCAAAATGGTGCAGAAGTTGAGCTTTCATTAGCCGATAAATGGATCATTTCGCGCTTACAGCACGCAGAAGAGGCGGTGAACAAAGCGTACGACACGCATCGTTTTGATCTAGCAGCTCAAGCTATTTATGAGTTCATGTGGCACGAGTACTGTGATTGGTATCTAGAGTTGTCTAAGCCTGTGCTGTGGGATGAGAACTCAACGCCAGCACAATTGGCCGGTACGCGTCGTACACTGGTTCGCGTTCTGGAAGCCTTCATGCGTTTGGCGCACCCGATGATGCCATTTATTACCGAAGAAATTTGGCAGCGTATTGCGCCATTGGCGGGTCAAACGGGCGAAACCGTTATGACGCAGGCGTACCCTGAAACGGATGAAGCGAAGAAAAATGCCGAAGCCGAAGCCGATGTTGAATGGCTAAAAGGGGTTATCGAAGGTGTTCGTAACATTCGTGGTGAAATGAACATCGCTCCGTCTAAGCCTCTAGAAGTGTTTTTCCGTAATGGTTCTGAGCAAGACAAAGTGCGTATGGAAGCGAACTTAGCGTTCCTACAGAAGCTTGCGAAAATCGAATCCGTCACTTGGCTTGAGGCCGGTGCTGAGGCGCCGATGTCAGCGACAGCCTTAGTCGGTGAGATGGAAGTGTTGGTGCCTATGGCTGGTCTGATTGATAAAGAGGCCGAGCTTGCTCGTCTACAAAAAGAAATCGATAAAGCCAGTAAAGATCTACAGCGCATTGAAGGTAAGTTAGGTAACGAGTCATTTGTTGCTAAAGCTCCTGAAGCGGTCGTAGAGAAAGAGAAAGCAAAGTGTGAAGACTTGAAGTTGGTTGTTGCTCGACTTGAAGAGCAAAAGGCTAGCATCGAATCTCTATAAGGTGACAGTTGCCTCACTGTGACCAGTGGGGCAACTGGCTAAAGTAGCAAGAGGTGGTCAATGGCAGAACGGTTATTTGGCAAAGTGCGATGGTTTAACGACACCAAAGGTGTGGGTTTTATTAAGCGTGATGGTTTTCCAGATGTATTTGTTCACTATAAAGCCATTCTGTCAGATGGGCATAAAACGTTGAAGAAAGGCCAGTCGGTGAGTTTTGATGTCATCCAGACGGACTTTGGGACACAAGCGACCGAGGTGAAACTCGAGAAACGGCCACTCTAGCCTCTTATAAAAAACCAGCTGATTCAGCTGGTTTTTTTATGTCTGTTTAAAGCATGCTATGAGCCAGTTTGACAAAGTCGACAGGGCTTAAGATGCCGACCAACTTGCCGTTCTCGACTACCGGCAGGCTGCCATATTTATTTTCAATAAAGAATTCAGCTGCGGTTTTTAGTGTCATGCTAGGGTCAATGGACAAGGTGTCCTTATTCATGGCATTGCGAACGGGTGTTTGCTCTTCTTTTTTATGCAGCTGCTGAGTACCAAATTGGCTGACAAGGTAAAACGCATGTTTAAGATATTCTCGTTGTGTCAGCATACCTAGGCAATGACCGTCATCGTCAATAACGGGTAGGTTGCGGATATTTTTTTCTGACATCAAGGCCTTCGCGGTGGCGAGGGAGTCACTCTCTTTTAGAGTGACTAAATTTGTAATCATTAAGTCGGCGACAGTTTGCACGCTTCGAACTCCTTGTATAATAGTTGTTATGAGTCTAGGAGATAATAAATGCCAAGCGCAATAGATAATAGTCAGTGCTTACTAGAGAAAGATGAATTTTGGATGGCTAAAGCGTTGGAATTAGCGCAAGAGGCGGCCGCTGAAAGCGAAATTCCAGTGGGTGCGTTGGTTGTATTGAATGATGAAATCATTGGTCAAGGTTTTAACTCCCCGATTCACACCTGCGATCCAACGGCGCACGCGGAGATCCAAGCTATTCGTGATGCTTGTCAAAAAATGAATAACTACCGCCTACCCGGTGCGACGTTATACGTCACTTTAGAGCCATGTTCCATGTGCGCAGGAGCCATTATTCACAGTCGAGTGGCGCGAGTTGTTTACGGAGCGACTGAACCAAAGAGTGGTGTGGTGGAAAGTCAGCTGTCTTTTTTTGACAGCAGTTACCTAAATCATCGTGTGGAAAGTCTGGGTGGGGTGCTGGCTGATCAAGCCGGTGAGCAGCTTTCAAACTTTTTTCAGTACCGTCGTGAGCAAAAAAAGCGGTTAAAACAACAGGCTAGGGAGCAAAGTGTACGTGATGAGTGAGGAAAGTGTTGATAATGCAAAGTCTGTACTGGCTTAAAAACACTTCAATGATTTAAAATGTGCGCAAATTTTTCCCCAAAACCACCATATGAGGCAAAACTCGACATGCTGACTCTGCATGGTTCCGCAGCGCTTTCTGCGTTTCGCAAAGCTAAGCTTTTAGCCGGTCTAAAAGATCTGTATCCATCTATCACAGATATCGATGCCCAATTTCTACATTTTGTTGAATTGAAATCAGAACAGGCGCTGACTTCAGATCAACAAAACGTGCTAGAACAGGCTCTGACTTACGGGGCTAAGTCTGCGCCGATTCAAGTATCTGATCACTACGTATTAGTAGTTCCACGTCTTGGTACCATCTCTCCTTGGTCTTCAAAAGCAACAGATATCTTGCATAACTGTGGTCTTGAGCAAGTTGAGCGAGTAGAGCGTGGTGTTCAATATTTTATTCACACGAATGCCGCATTGACTGATGGCCAACGTCATGAGGTTGCTGCTTTACTGCATGACCGCATGACCGAAAGTGTTTTGTTAGATTTAAACGCTGCACAAAACATGTTTGCTCACGCAACCCCAAAGCCAATGACCAGTGTTGATGTTTTAGGTGGTGGTCGTGCTGCATTGGCTGACGCCAATCAGAAGCTTGGTTTGGCGTTGGCGGAAGACGAGATTGACTACTTAGTTGAATCTTTCCAAGAGCTAGGCCGTAACCCTAACGATATTGAGTTAATGATGTTTGCCCAAGCAAACTCTGAGCACTGTCGTCATAAAATTTTCAATGCGTCTTGGACGATCGATGGCGAAGAGCAAGAACGTTCTTTGTTTAAAATGATCAAAAATACCCACGAGCATAATCCAGATGGCACCTTGTCTGCATACAAAGACAACGCGGCTGTTATGGAAGGCCACAAAGCAGGTCGCTTCTTCCCTAACCCAGAATCGAAAGAATACGACTTCTCACAAGAGAACATCGATATTCTGATGAAAGTGGAAACGCATAACCACCCAACAGCGATTGCGCCTTTCTCTGGTGCTGCAACAGGGTCAGGTGGTGAAATTCGTGATGAAGGTGCAACGGGTATTGGTTCAAAACCCAAAGCAGGTTTATCTGGTTACACGGTGTCGGATTTGAAGCTTCCTGGCTTTGAACAGCCATGGGAAAGTCATTACGGCAAACCAAGTCGTATCGTTACACCATTGGACATCATGATCGAAGGCCCTATTGGTGGCGCGGCGTTTAACAACGAGTTTGGCCGTCCTAACCTGCTAGGTTACTTCCGTACCTTTGAGCAAAAAGTTCAAGGTCCAACAGGTGACGAGGTACGTGGTTACCACAAGCCGATCATGTTGGCCGGTGGTCTTGGTAACATCCGTCGTGAGCACGTTGAGAAAGATGAGATCCAAGTTGGCTCGAAACTGGTTGTGCTAGGCGGTCCAGCGATGTTGATTGGTCTTGGGGGTGGTGCTGCCTCATCGATGGCTTCTGCGGACGGTAACGAAGACTTAGATTTTGCATCGGTACAGCGTGGCAACCCAGAAATGGAGCGTCGTTGTCAGGAAGTGATCGACCGTTGTTGGCAACTTGGCGACAAAAATCCGATCAGCTTTATTCATGACGTGGGCGCGGGTGGTTTGTCAAACGCTTTGCCAGAACTTGTTAAAGATGGCGAGCGTGGTGGTAAGTTCGATCTACGTAAAGTATTAAACGATGAACTGGGTATGTCACCACTGGAAATCTGGTGTAACGAATCGCAAGAGCGCTACGTGATGGCAATCCCTGCTGACCGCATTGATGAGTTCGCAGCGATCTGTGAGCGCGAGCGTTGTCCGTTTGCTGTGGTGGGTGAAGCGAAAGAAGAGTTACATCTAGAAGTAGAAGACCCTCACTTCAACAACAGCCCTGTCGATCTTCCGATGTCTGTTCTATTTGGTAAAGCACCAAAAATGCATCGTGAAGCCACTAAAGCTGATGTGAAAGGCGATGACTTTGATGGTTCTGAACTGGAGCTGGCGGAAGCGGCTAAACGCGTACTAACCCTACCAACGGTGGCATCAAAGAGTTTCTTGATTACCATTGGTGATCGTACCATTACTGGTATGGTGGCGCGTGATCAAATGGTCGGGCCTTGGCAAGTGCCTGTGGCAGATGTTGCGGTTACGACGTCATCGCTAGACACCTATAAAGGTGAAGCAATGACGATGGGTGAGCGCACGCCTGCGGCGCTATTGAATGCTCCTGCTTCAGGGCGCATGGCCGTTGGTGAAGCGCTAACGAACTTAGCCGCAGCGAAAGTGACAAAGCGTAGCCACATTAAGTTGTCGGCAAATTGGATGGCCGCTGCAGGCCATGCAGGTGAAGATGAGAAACTGTATCAAACTGTGAGAGCAGTCGGTATGGAGCTTTGTCCAGCATTGGATGTCGCCATACCAGTGGGTAAAGACTCGATGTCGATGAAGACAGTATGGAAAGAAGATGGCGAAGAAAAAGCCGTTACCTCGCCATTGTCTTTGGTGATTTCTGCGTTTGCGCCAGTAGAAGATGTTCGTAAGACTCTAACACCTGAGCTTAAGCAAGCAGAGAGCCAATTGATCTTGCTAGATCTTGGTGCTGGCCAAAACCGTTTAGGTGGTTCGGTACTTGCGCAAGTCTTTAACAAAGTCAGTAACGCAACACCTGACGTAGACAGTGCAGCTGCGCTTGCTGGTTTCTTTGATACCACTCAAGCACTTAATGGTGAAGGTAAATTGCTTGCCTATCATGACCGTTCCGACGGTGGTCTATTTGCAACCTTGACGGAAATGTCGTTTGCGAGCCACATCGGTCTAGATGTAGATCTAACCAATGTTGCAAAAGACAAAGCGTCTCTAGCGGCTTCTTTGTTCAACGAAGAGCTAGGTGCCGTGATTCAGGTAGCCAGCTCTGATGTTGATGCCGTACTAGCGGCTTACCAAGGCGCAGGCGTTTCAGCAACTGTCGTAGCAACACTAAACGATAGCGATACGTTGAACTTTGCGTTCCAAGGTGAGCAAGTGTTGTCGCAAGATCGTGTGACGTGGCAGCGTACTTGGTCTGAAACCAGCTACCGCATCCAAGCTCTACGTGATAACCCAGAATCTGCTCAGCAAGAGTTCGATAACTTACTGGATGCGAAAGACCCAGGTCTATCAGCTAAGCTAAGCTTTGATATTAATGCCGACGTTGCAGCGCCTTACATCAATACGGGTGCGAAGCCTCGTATGGCGGTTTTGCGTGAGCAGGGTGTAAACGGACAAGTGGAAATGGCGGCAGCCTTCCATAAAGCGGGCTTTAACCCAGTTGACGTTCACATGAGTGATATCTTGTCAGGCCGTACATCACTTGAAGAGTTCCAAGGTCTAGTGGCGTGTGGTGGTTTCTCTTACGGTGACGTATTGGGTGCCGGTGAAGGTTGGGCGAAGTCCATCTTATTCAACAGCCGTGCTCGCGAGCAGTTTGAAGCCTTCTTTAACCGCCAAGAGACGTTCTCTCTGGGAGTGTGCAATGGCTGTCAGATGCTGTCTAACTTGCATGACTTGATTCCAGGTGCGCAAAATTGGCCTAAATTTGTTCGTAACCAATCGGCTCAGTTTGAGGCGCGTTTTGTTCAGGTAGAAGTGAAAGAGTCTAACTCTATCTTGCTAGCTGATATGGCGGGTTCAGTCATGCCGATCGCGGTTGCGCACGGTGAAGGGCATACAGAATACCGCGATGATGCACACAAAGCGATTCTTCAAGCCAATGGTCAAGTGGCTCTGCAATATGTAGATCACTATGGTCAAGCAACTGAACGCTACCCATTCAACCCGAATGGTTCTGCGGAAGGCATTACCGGTCTAACGTCTGAAGATGGTCGTGTGACTATCATGATGCCTCACCCAGAACGTGTTTACCGTGCGGTACAACACAGCTGGAAGCCAGAAGGCTGGGAAGAGCAAGGCCCTTGGTTACGTCTATTCCAAAATGCACGTAAGTTCCTTGGCTAATCTTTGGATTGGTTAGGTGTTCTAAAGCCCGCTGCTTTTATAAGCAGCGGGCTTTTTCGTTTCTAGCGCAATGTTATGAGCGATGACGTGATAAAAGCGACGGCTAGTTAACTATATAGGTCAAGGTTGATTGATATTTGATCGTTTAGGTGTTTTTTTAGTGTGTTTTTTGATCTATTTTGGCGTTATTTAAAAGAATAGCGCATTTTTATTAATTTAACTC